>CAWHPM010000001.1:0-90583 GCA_963831215.1 uncultured Alphaproteobacteria bacterium
CCAGCTCCACCAGCCGCCCGCGTTACTGCGGGCCGGCTCCTCGAATATCGCCCGCGAGGTGCAGATAGGCGGGGTTGAAATCGCCGACCCTGGCGAGACGCGGCCAGTCATCGATGCGGACCGCTCGTTTCGTGCGGGTTATCAAACCCTCGGCTCCGAGCGCCATCAGGGTTCGGTTGGTGTGAACCGAAGTCAGCCCGAGCGCGTCCGCCAGCTGCTCCTGGGTCATCGGGAGTTCGTACCCGTCCTTTTGACCCAGTCCCGCGGATTCGAGCCGGACAGCGAACTCGCATAGCATATGGGCCGCGCGGGTTTTGGCGTCGCGCCGGCCGACGTTCAGCGTCCATTCGCGGAAGATCGACGCGTCGACGAGCGTCTGAAACCACATGGCTCGGCCGATCGCCGGCCGCGCGAAGGCCAATTCCTGAATCGCGGTTACCGGAATCATCGCCGCCTCGACATGATTGAGCGCCTGCAAATTATGGTCCGCAACGCCCAGCAGCGAGTTTTGCAAGTCGGCAAGGTCGCCTCTCATGTGAATCGAGAAGACCTGTCGCCCGCCATTCCCGGCAACCTTGTTGCGGAACGAGTAGCCCGAAAGCATCAGGCAGGAGTTCTGCGCGGCATCACCCTCCCTGACGATATATTCCTGCGGCCTGAGCTTGATCACGCGATAGGGGAGGTCGAGCGCCGCTTGCCGGTCAGCAGCATCGAAGGGGCGCCATTGCTCCAGTTTCGCGACCATGGATGCGAGTCGGTGGGGTGGAGAAGGGTTGGACATGAGCGGCTCCTCGGGCGGGAGCGCTGCCTTTTTGTCTCTCAGCCACCAGAGTGCCACGGTAGAGCGCCGGTGATAGATTGCTCTAACCCAGATGGCGCTGAACTCCTAATCTGAATTGAACAATTTGGCGGCGATGGGCGGGAGTGGTGCGGTCTCGAGGTCTCCTGATCTGGGTTAAGCCGCTCCCCTAACCGGCGTGAATGTGCGACCTTCCTCGTGCGCGTAAAGCAAGCTTCCCAGGACCGCGCGGCGGAGCCGGAGAAGAAAGGCCCGCTGGTTTGGGGAGGTTCGAGATGCCGTCAGAGAACTACCGCTATTACTGCCTGGACGGCGCGGGCCACCTTCACGACGCGGCGTGGTTTTACGCCGAGAGCGACGAGGTCGCGATCAGGAAGATCGAGGCCAAGCACCCCGATGCAAGGTGCGAGATTTGGCGCGGCACGCGGCTCGTCGCCAAGCTCGCGCCTCAGCGTCTTTATGGTTGAGGCAGCCGGGGCGAGTTCTCAGACCCACGCGCTGGTCGCCCAAGGCGTCATTGCTTGTCGTCGCCTGCGTCGAGAACCGTTGCCTCTGCGCCCGTCGAGCCCTGGCTGACGCTCGCCTGCGTCACCAGCACGGTGGTGCCCGGCACGATGACCGAGCGCATGTTCTTCACGAATTCGGCGGGAAGGTGCATCTGCTCGACCCGTTCGGTCGAGATGATTTCCGCGGGCTCGCCGGCGAGGTCGCTGACGCCGACCTGGATCCATTGCTTTTCCTTGCCGGGCGCGAGCGTCATCACCTGAGTCTCGGTCGTCTGCTGCTGGACGTCGGCGTGGGCGCGGCCGATCTCGACCCCGTTCCTCAGCACCACGACCTGCTGATCGCCGGTTGAGACGATGATCGACACCGGGCCGCTCGGGCTCATCGCCGGAGTCCAGGTGTAGGCGCCCTCGGGCGTCAGAACCGTCGCCGGCGGCGGGCCGACACCGGCCATCGCCGGCGCCAGCACGCCCGCGGCTGGGCGCTTGACCGGATCCTCGTGGCCCCCCGCTATGACCACCGTCCCGCCCATCGGGGTGACGGTGAACAGCCGCTTTGCGAATTCCATCGGCAGCCGGACGCAGCCGTGGCTCGCGGGGAAGCCGGGGAGGTTGCCGGCGTGCATCGCAATGCCCTTCCACGTCAGCCGCTGCTGAAAAGGCATGGAGGCGTCGTCGTAGGTCTTCGAATGATGGATCGACGTTCTTCTCGAGGATGGTGAAGACTCCCGTGGGCGTCTCGTGCCCGTCCTTTCCGGAGGAAATGGTCGAGACCCCGATGCGGATCCCGTTGCGGTAGACGGTCGCCCGCTGGCGGCCGAGGTCGACATAGACGAGCACCGGTCCCGTCTTCGCGATCTCCGGCTTCCACACCCATTCGCCGGCCTTGAGCTTGTCCGCCTGCTTGGCGAGCTGCAGCGCCGCGGACTTGACCGCGCCCTGCGCCCAGAGCGCTTCGGCAAGGTTTGAGGAAGGGTAGGCCGCAAGAAGCGCCGCGGCCCCGACAACGCGGACGAACCTGCTCATCTTTGCCCCCGACGGTTTCGTTTGGGAGCGACCATATCGCGCGGAACGGACTTGGCCAAATCGGGCCCGGGGGATGCCACAAGCCTGACCGTGCATCCGCAACGACTGGCAAAGCGTAATAGCAGCAATGAGTTCGTCGAGGATGTCACAAGTCGCGCCGCGCGCCGAGCTGCGGTTGTTCCAATTGGTCGTCATCGTCGCCGCGCTGGTGCCGATCACCGCCGGCGCGGCGGGCGTGTGGCGCGGTCCGGCGATGATCTCGAACGCCGTCACTCACAGCGCCGACCTTGAAAGCCACTATCGCTATCTTTCCGGCTTGCTGCTGGGGATCGGAATCGCCTTCGTCGTCGGGGTTGCCGATGTCGGACGTCGCGCGGGCTTGCTCCGTGCTTTAGGGTTCATCGTCGTCATGGGCGGGCTCGCGCGCTTGCTCGGCGCCGCACTGACGGGATTTCCGGACGCGCTGCACCTTTTCCCCTTCTTGATGGAGCTGGTCGTGGTCCCCGCGTTACTTCTGTGGCTGACAAGGATCGAACGGGCGGCAAACACGAGCGACAGGCGCCGACAGGGATCATGAACCGAATTGCAAATCGCAAGCTCGCCGCCGCGCTGGCCGTGATCGCGACCTTCGGCTGCACGCCGCTGACGGCTTTCGACGCCCTCGTCCCGAAGGACTCGGGCGTCATGCTTGCGGTTGATGGCGCGCCATACGGGTCCGACCCTCGCCAGCGCGTCGACGTCTATCGCCCTCGAAGCGGCGGGACGAAACCGCTGCCGGTGATCGTCTTCTTCTACGGCGGCTCGTGGAGCTCCGGCACGAGAAAGGGTTATTCGTTCGTCGGACGGGCGCTCGCCTCGCGCGGATTCGTCGTCGTCATTCCCGATTATCGTCTCGTCCCGAACGTCCGTTATCCGGCTTTCGTCGAAGACAGCGCCGAGGCCGTGCGCTGGGTGATCGGCCATGCCGGACAGTTCGGCGGCGATCCCGACCAGCTGGTGATCGCCGGCCATTCCGCGGGTGCCTATAATGGCGCGATGCTCGCCTACGACCCGCGCTGGCTCGGGCCCGAGCGGCGGCGGGTGCAAGGCTTCATCGGCCTTGCCGGTCCGTACGATTTCCTGCCGCTCACCGACCCCGCGACGCGCGCCGCCTTCCTCGGCACCACCGACCTCAGGTCAACCCAGCCGGTCAACCTGGTCACCGCCGGCGCGCCGCCCGCATTCCTTGCCACCGGAGCTGAAGACACGGTCGTGCGCCCACGCAACAGTGACGCGCTCGCGGCGCGCCTGCGGGCCGTCGGGACCCTTGTCGTTCGGCGGCGCTACGCGAACGTCGGTCACGTCGGCCTGCTGACGGCGATTTCGCGTCCATTGCGCAATCGGGCTTCGGTTCTCGAGGACCTGACCGCGTTTGCCGAGGAGGTTACCGGGTCCGAAGAGCAGACCAGCACGCGCGCACGTCGATCTGCCGGCTGATGCGCGTGCGAGTGCTTGCCGGCCTGGAGGCTCCGACGTGTTCGGGGCAAGCGGGCTCCGAACGAGGAAATCGCTGCGGCGAACGCGCGCAACGGCCCTGGCGCCGAGGCGTTTCATTCGGGAAGCGGGACAAGCAGGAGAATCTCAATGCCTTATGCCAAGGCTCGCGACGGTTGCATGCTCTATTACAAGGACTGGGGCAAAGGAGATCCCGTCGTCCTGTTGCACGGCTGGCCGCTGACCGCGGACACCTGGGACGCCGTAGCGATGAAGCTGGTCGAGGCCGGCCACCGCTGCATCTTCCACGACCGGCGCGGTTTCGGCCGTTCGGACCAGCCATGGGACGGCCATGATTACGATACCTACGCCGACGATGTCGCGGCGGTGCTGGAGGATGCCGGAGTCGAGGAGAAGGTGTCGCTGGTCGGCTTCTCGATGGGCGGCGGCGAGGTCGCTCGTTTCCTCACCCGGCAGGGCAGGCAGCGCGTGAGCAAGGCCGTGCTGGCGAGTTCGGTCGTCCCGCTCCTCGTTCAGCGCGAGGACAATCCCGACGGCGTTCCCGAGGACACGCTGCAGCAGATGACGCAGCAGATGAAGACCGATCGGGCGGCCTTCATGAACACGTTCTTCGACACTTTCTTCGGGGTCGGGTTCGTTTCCTCGCCGGTCAGCGACCAGGTGCTGATGAACGCCTGGCGGCAGGCGATGATGGCGGGCCTGAGGCCGACGCTCGCGGCAGCGAAGGCGTTTTCCTACACCGACTTCCGTCCGGACCTCAAAAGCTTCGACGGCGTGCCGACGCTGTGCATCCACGGGACGGCCGACAAGACGGTGCCGATCGACGCCACCGGCCGCGTCGTCGCCAAGCAGGTGCCGAGCGCGACACTCATCGAATATGACGGCAGTCCGCACGGCATTTTCGAGACCGACAAGGATCGTTTCTGCGACGATCTCGTGGCGTTCCTCGGTGGCGACATGAGCCGGATCGATTCCGAAGCGGAAGAGCGCTCCGATGCGCTCGAGCGCGAACCGAGTTACTAAGGTTCGTTGCGGTATCTTCCGGACGGTTCGCGGTCCGTCGGCTCTCCCGAGCCGGCGGGCCGCAGTCCGATCGTACAAGCCGCTGGTGCGACACCGAAGCCTACTCTACGGTCCCGCCTCGGCCCATGCCTGCACGTGCGCGTCGCGGCTAACGGGTCCGAGGGGAGGTCGGCTTGGTTGAGCGGAAACCTCGTGGAAGCGATCTCGTCTACCGGCATCGTTGGTCGACGCGCCTGTGGCACTGGCTCAACGCGCTCACCGTGTTCATGATGCTGATGAGCGGGCTGATGATCTTCAACGCGCATCCTCGGCTCTATTGGGGCAAGTATGGCGCGAATTTCGATTATTCCTGGCTGCAGATCGGAAGCGCCCACGATCGCGGATACCTTAGGATCGGCAATCTGACGCTCGACACCACCGGCTTCCTTGGCCGCTGGACCGAGTCGGGGCATGTGATGAGCTACGCGATGCCGGGTTGGGCGACCTTGCCGGGCGTCTATGATCTCGCGGGCGCGCGGCAATGGCATTTCGCGTTCGCCTGGCTTCTGGTCATTCCCGGGCTCGTCTACTGGATTTGGAGCTTTGCCGACCGTCATGTCCAGCGCGACCTGGCGCCGAGCGCCGAGCAGCTGAAACCGCGAAGCATCTGGCATTCGGTCAAGGAGCACGCGCTGCTCCATTTCCCGACCGGCGAGGCGGCGCAGCACTATAATATTCTCCAGAAGCTCAGCTACCTCGCGGTCCTGTTCCTGCTTCTGCCGCTGATGGTTTTGACAGGTCTCACCATGTCGCCCGGAATGGACGCTGCCTGGCCGTGGCTGCTCGACCTGTTCGGCGGCCGTCAGTCGGCGCGGTCGATCCATTTCATCGCTGCGATGCTGATCGTCGCATTCATCATCGTCCATCTGATCATGGTCGTGCTCGCCGGCCCCTTCAACGAAATCCGTTCGATGATCACCGGCCGCTACCGCCTTCCCAGCGAGCGAGTGCGATGATCGGTCCCCTTTCGCGCCGGCGGATGCTGTCTTCGCTCGGCTATGGCGCGGGCGGCCTGTTGCTGGGCGGCTGCGACAGGGTCAATCGCTCGCCGACGTTCGGACAATTCCTGCGCGGCGGCGAAACGTTCACGATGAAAGCCCAGCGGATCATTCTGTCGCGCGACGCGCTCGCCCCGGAATATGCGCGGAGCGACCTCTCGCCAGTGTTCCGAACCAACGGCAACATCATGCCGAGTTCGCCCGAATATCAGGCCCACCTTGCCTCGGGCTTCGTGGACTGGCGGCTGAAGGTCGGCGGGCTCGTCCAGCGGCCGCTGGCTCTGTCGCTCCGGCAGATCAAGACGCTGCCGACGCGCACCCAGATCACGCGCCACGATTGCGTCGAGGGTTGGAGCGCGATCGGCCAGTGGACGGGCGTTCAGCTGTCGCAATTGCTGAACGCCGCCGGGCTCGCGCCGCAAGCGCGCTACATCGTGTTCCACTGCGCCGACGATTTCGGGGGAACGCCTTATTACGAAAGCATCGACCTCATCGATGCATTCCATCCGCAAACCATCCTCGCCTGGGCGATGAACGGACAGCCGCTGCCCGTCGGCCACGGAGCACCGCTCCGCCTCAGGCTCGAGCGGCAGCTTGGCTACAAGAACGCGAAGTTCGTCATGGCCGTGGAGGCGGTCGAGAGCTTCGCGCACATGGGCCGCGGCAAAGGCGGCTATTGGGAAGACGTCACCGGCTATCAATGGTACGCAGGGATCTGAGCATCCGCCTGCGCCGTCCGTCCTGATGATCGGCCTCGCGCTCGCTTTTTTCGTAACGGCGCTGCTCTATGCGAGCGTCGGGTTCGGCGGCGGATCGACCTACAACGCGCTGCTGGTTCTCGCGGGCACCGATTATCGCGCGATCCCCACGATCGCGCTGGTCTGCAACATCCTCGTGGTCAGCGCGGGAAGCTGGCGGTTCGCCGCGGCGGGGCATGTTCCGTTGCGCCGGATCTGGCCGCTGTTCACGCTTTCGATTCCGCTGGCCTGGCTCGGAGGACGGATTCCGGTTGCCGAGCGGACGTTCATCGGCCTGCTCGCGGTCAGCCTGTTCGTCGCCGGGCTGGCGATGATCTTCCAGCGGCAACGCGGCGAGGAGGGCAGCCCTCGCGAGCAACCGAGCTGGCCCGAGCCGATCATCGGCGGCGGGCTTGGGTTCCTTGCCGGGATCGTCGGCATCGGCGGCGGGATTTTCCTTGCGCCGATCCTGCACCTGATGCGGTGGGGCCGCGCCAAGGAGATCGCCGGCACCTGCGCAGTCTTCATTCTGGTGAACTCGATTGCCGGACTGTTCGGACAATTGCTCAAGACCGACGGCTTCAACCGGCTCGGAGCGTTGGAATCGCATTGGCTGCTGTTCCCCGCGGTCGTCATTGGCGGGACGATTGGCGCGAGCATCGGCAGCGGCCCGCTGCGCGCGCACCATCTGCGCTATGCGACCGCGATCCTGGTGTTGTATGTCGCCGCTCGGCTCGCCTTGCGTTTTTTCGGGCTCGCTTCAGGGTCTGGATGATGATCGATCCATTCGGCAGACGAATCACCTATTTGCGGTTGTCGGTCACCGACCGCTGCGACCTGCGCTGCACTTATTGCATGCCCGAGCGGATGCGCTTCCTGCCGCGCGCGGATTTGCTGACCCTCGACGAGCTGGAACGGTTGTGCACCGTGTTCGTCGGCAAGGGTATCCGCAAGATCCGCCTGACCGGCGGTGAGCCATTGGTGCGGCGGGGCATCCTCGAGCTGGCGAAGAAGCTCGCGGCCCATCTCGACAACGGCGGGCTCGACGAGCTGACGCTCACGACCAACGGTTCGAGGCTTGCCGAATTCGCTCGGCCGCTGGCGGCACTCGGCGTGAAGCGGATCAATGTCTCGCTCGATAGCCTCGACGACGCGACCTATGCGCGGATCACCCGCGGCGGCCGATTGTCCGCGGTGCTCGCCGGAATTGATGCGGCGCAGGCGGCCGGAATCGCGATCAAGATCAACACGGTGGCGCTGGCGAACGACAATCGCCGCGAATGGGTGAACCTTGCCGAATGGGCGCATTCGCGAGGCGCCGCGATCAGCTTCATCGAGGTGATGCCGATGGGCGCGGTCGAGGCCGACCGGCTCGATCAGTTCGTCCCGCTGACGGAAGTCCGCCGAGCGCTCGAACACCGCTGGAAGCTGACCGATCGCGCCTTCAGCACCGGCGGCCCGGCGCGCTATGCCTCGACCGAAGATGGCGGGACGATCGGCTTCATCACGCCGCTCAGCCACAATTTCTGCGGCGGTTGCAACCGCGTGCGCGTCACGTGCACCGGACAATTGTACCTGTGCCTCGGCCATGACGTTTCGGCGGATCTGCGCGCGCCGCTTCGCGCTTCCACTGATGACGCGCTCATCGGAGACGCCATCGACGCGGCGATTACGCGCAAGCCGGAACGACACGACTTCCAGATCAACGCGCGCAATGCGCACCCTTCGGTCGAACGCCACATGGCGGTGACAGGCGGCTGAATTTGGCCCGGCTGCTCTATTTCGGCCGCTTGGCCGACGCGCTCGGAAAAGCGGGCGAAGACATTTCCATCGACGACGCCAATCGCACGGCGGGCAACCTGCGCCGCCTGCACCCCTCGCTCGACGACCCGCAAGTGAAGCTGGTCGTCAACAAGGTGCTGGTCCGCGACGATGCCCCAATCTGCGACGATGACGAGATCGCGTTCCTCCCCCCGGTGAGCGGCGGATGATCCGGGTCCAGAGCGAGCCGTTCGAGGCGGCATCCGAGCTTGCGGCCTTCGCCGCCGAAGCCGGCAGCTCCGGCGCGATCGTCTCGTTCGTCGGCATTGTTCGCGGCGGAGACACCGAGAGACTCGAACTGAGCCATTTCGCCGGCTTCACCGAGGCGGCGGTCGAAGCGATCGCGGCCGAGGCGTTGAAGCGATTCGATATCACCGACGTGACCATCGTCCACCGCATTGGGTCGCTTGCCCCGGGCGAGCCGATCGTCTTCGCCGCCGCCGCTTCGGCGCATCGCCGCGCGGCGTTCGAAGCGACCGATTATCTGATGGACCGGCTGAAGACCGATGCGCCGTTGTGGAAGAAGGAAGTTGGAGCCGCCGGTGAGCGATGGATCGAACCGACGCCCGCGGACCGTGGCGACCGCAAGCGATGGGAGGACGCCGATGCCGCCCGGGATCGATGAGTCCCTGCCCTTCGTCCCGATCCGAATCGCCGTGCTGACCATTTCCGACACGCGAACGTTGGAGACCGACAGTTCGGGCTCGATCCTCGCCGAGCGCATCGTCGCCGCGGGGCATCGCCTTCATGCGCGCCGGATCGTGCCCGATCAGATCGAGGCGATCCGGCGCAGCGATGCGCGCATGGTTGGGCGACGTCGATTGCGATGCAGTCATCACGACCGGCGGGACGGGGCTTACCGGGCGCGACGTGACGCCCGAGGCCGTCGAGCCGCTCTTCGACAAGGTGATCGATCGGCTTTTCCGCGATCTTCCATCAGGTCAGTCATCGCACCGTGGGCCTGTCGACGCTTCAGTCGCGCGCGTTCGCCGGGATCGCGGGAGGAACCTTCGTCTTCTGCCTTCCGGGATCGAACGGCGCCGTGAAAGACGGCTGGGATGAGGTGATCCGCGATCAGCTCGACAGTCGCTATCGGCCATGCAACCTCGTCGAGATCATGTCTCGGCTCGGCGAGAAGGCATAATGAGCGAATTCACGCATGTCGGACCGGACGGCCGGCCGCGGATGGTCGATGTTTCGGCCAAGCCGGAAAGCGATCGCCGTGCCGTCGCGACGGGCTTCGTTCGAGTCGACGCGGACACGCTCGATCGGGTGCGAAGCGGCACGACCGCGAAGGGCAGCGTGCGCCAGGTCGCCGAGATCGCCGGAATCATGGCGGCAAAGCGGACGCACGAGTTGATCCCGCTCTGCCACCAGCTCCCCTTGTCGGGCATTTCGGTTTCGGTCGAGGTCGAGGCCGAGGGGCTGCGAGTGGTCGCGCAAGCGCGCACGACCGCGCGCACCGGTGTGGAGATGGAATCCCTGTGCGCCGTTTCGATCGCCTGCCTGACGATTTACGACATGCTCAAGGCCAAGGCGCGCGGGATTACGATCGAGCGCATCGAGCTTCTCGAGAAGACCGGCGGGGCGTCGGGAGACTGGCGCCGGGAATGATGCTGAGCCTTGCCGAGGCGCGTGCGCTGCTGCTCGCCGATTTGCCGCCGGTGGCAACCGAACGCCTGCCGCTCGAGCGATGCGCCGGTCGGACGCTGGCCGAGCCGCTCTTCGCCTCGCGCGACCAGCCGCCCGATCCGGTCTCGGCAATGGACGGCTATGCCGTGCGCGCGGCCGACACCGCCGCCGGCGCCGAGCTGCGTCTCGTCGGCGAATTGCCCGCGGGCGCCCCGTTCGGCGGGAGGCTGGAACGCGGCCAGGCGGTCCGGATCGGAACGGGCGGTGTCGTGCCCGACGGCGCCGACTCGATCCTGATCCAGGAGAATGCGAATTGCGACGGCAACAATGTGCGCGTCGCCGAGCCCGTGACGCCGTGGAGAATTCGTCCGCGCCCGCGGCTGCGATTTCGCGAACGGCCAACGGCTCGCTTCGAAAGGCGCGGAGCTGACTCCGGCGCTGCTTGGCCTTGCCGCGGCCGCGAATTTTGGGGTGCTCAACCTCGTCGTCCGCCCGCGTATCGCCATCCTGCCCAACGGCGACGAGCTTCGCGAGCCAGGAGGACAGCTCGCTCGGGGTTCGATCGTCAATTCCGCGGCCTACGCCGTCGAGGCGCTGGTCGAACGCTGGGGCGGCGAGCCGCGGCGCCTGCCGATTCTTCCTGACGATGCGGCGGCCTGTGAAACGGCACTGAGCAGAGATAGCGAGGCCGCCGACGTCCTCGTCACGATCGGGGGCGCATCGGTTGGTGACCGCGACCTGTTTCGGCCCGCCGCCGCGAAATTGGGCGCTCGGATCCTGTTCGACAAGGTCGCGGTTCAGCCCGGCAAGCCTTGCTGGCACGCGCGCTTTCCTGACGGCCGGCTCCTGCTCGGCCTGCCCGGGAATCCGGCCTCGGCCTTCGTTTGCGCGCATCTGTTCCTGAAGCCCTTGCTGTTCGCGCTCACCGCCCGCGATCCCGAGCGGGCGGTGGGTTTGTGCACCGCGGTGCTCGATGGGGAGCTGAGCGCAAACGGTCCGCGCGAGACCTATTTGCGAGCGGTCGCCCGGGTCGGCGGTGATGGACGCCTGATCGCTCGCGCCGACACGCGCCAGGACAGCAGCCTTCTGACCCCGCTTGCCGCCGCCAACGCGCTGATCCGTCGCGTCGCGCGGCAACCCGCAGCCGCCAGCGGGGACCCGATCGAGTTGCTTCCGATCGGCGACTTGTTCGAGGGATAGGTTGCCGCGGCTGGTGACCCCTACGGGACTCGAACCCGTGTTTTCGCCGTGAGAGGGCGACGTCCTGGACCGCTAGACGAAGGGGCCATCGCTTGCGCGAGGGCGGCCATATGTGGGCTGCTCGCGCGCTAGTCAACGGCCGCGCGCTCAGTCGTCGCGCTCGCGCTCGCTGAGGTAGCGCATCAGCTCGGCAAGCGTCGATTCCATCTGGTCCTGCATCTGGGTGACAAGCTCGTTCTCGCGCATTCCGACATGGTCGAGCGGCTTGGAATAGCTGTCCGAGAAGGATTGAAGGTCGGCGCGGTCGAACACGCCCCTGGCGACGAGCTTGGCGAGGATGACGAGGAGGCCGTTGGTGTTGGCGATCGTGCCGGCGACGAGCGCCTCGTCGACCATCGACAGGCGCTTGTCGCTATCGGCTTCTTCTTCGTCGATCGAGTCCATCGCACGCACCATGCCTTGCTCTCCGCGCGGCGCAAGCGAAAGCCGCCTAGGGCCCGAGGAAATCGCCGAGGATCGCCCATGCGCGCGCCTTGTCGTCGAACGGCCTGGTATTCGCGGCGCTCGACGACGGAAGGTCGACCAGCGTGATCCCGCTCGGCGGTTCGCCGATCAGTCGGCGACCGGCCGCTGACGCGGTCGCCCCATTGAAGGCGATCGCGCGAAGCTCGGGGAAATCGCGAAGCAGATGCTCGACCCGGTTATGGGCCGCCTCGCGGATCGACTGGTCGAGGCTACCCGGCCGGCTGGCCGACGCGATCACGTCCCACAGTCCGGTGCGACGCTGCGCGAGACGGTCGAGGCGGCCTTCGTATGATAGCGCTTGGAGCTCTTCGCCGAGCGAGGCTCCGAGCAGGCGCCAGAACTGGTTGGTCGGATGTGCGTAATATTGGCGGGCCACAAGCGAGGCGTCGCCGGGCAGGCTGCCGAGGATGAACAGCCGGGCGTCGCGGCGCGCGATCGGTGGCAAACCGACTTTGACGGTCACTCAGAAACCCCTACAGCCCCGCCGGTGAAATCGAGCGATCTCCGCGTCGCCCTCTTCTCGGGCAATTACAATTATGTCCGCGACGGGGCCAACCAGGCGCTCAACCGGCTTGTCGGCTACCTGCTTCGTCAGGGCGTCAAGGTTCGGGTTTATTCGCCGACGGTGAAGGAGCCGGCCTTTCCCGCCACGGGCGACGTTGTCAGCATCCCTTCTGTCCCGATTCCCGGGCGCTCGGAATATCGGATTCCAATCGCGCTCCCCGCACGCGTGCGCCGCGATCTTGCGGATTTCAATCCGAACGTCGTCCATGTTTCGAGTCCCGACATCGTCGGGCACCGGGCGGTCACCTGGGCGAGGCGCAGGAAAATCGCCGCGGTCGCGTCGGTGCATACGCGGTTCGACACTTACCTCGCTTATTACCATCTCCAAGCGCTCGAGCCGCTCGCGCGCGACATCATGCGCCGCTTCTATCATCGCTGCGAAGTGGTGTTGGCGCCGGCCGAGTCGACGGCGGCGGTCCTGCGGGCGCAGCGGATGAATTGCAATATCGTCTTGTGGGCGCGAGGCGTCGACCGTGATCAGTTCAACCCCGAGCGCCGCGACATGGCGTGGCGGCGCTCGATGGGCATCGGCGACGACGAGATGGTGATCGCCTTCCTTGGTCGTATCGTGATGGAGAAAGGCCTCGACGTCTTTGCGGACGCGATTCATGCCTTCGCCGAACTCGAGACCAAGCATCGCGTGCTCGTCATCGGCGAAGGGCCGGCGCGGCCCTGGTTCGAGCAGCAACTGCCGGACGCGATCTTCACCGGCCAGCTTACCGGCAATAATTTGGCGCGGGCGCTCGCAAGCGCCGACCTGTTCCTCAATCCGTCGATCACGGAGGCGTTCGGCAATGTTACGCTGGAGGCGATGGCGTGCGCGCTGCCGGTCATCGCGGCGGAGTTGAGCGGAGCGACCAATCTCGTCCGCGACAAGGTCACCGGCACGCTCGTCGACGGGGCGGACGCGCTCGAGTTCGCCGATGCGCTGGAAGCTTACGGGCGCGATGCCGGACCTCCGGCGGCGCCATGGCGAGGCGGGCCTCGCAATGGCCAGGACGATGGATTGGGATTCGATCAACGCCACGGTCATCCGCGCCTACAAGCACGCAATTCACAAGCGCGGGCGCCTCACGCGGATGACGGGAGGATAATCTCCCCAGCCGTCACCCAGAAGCAAGTTCGGGACTTGCGCTCGTCATTTCACCCGCTCGATCCGCTGCGCGGCTTCGTCGAGGATCGCCGAAATCTCGTGCAGCAGTTCCTCGTCGATCCCGTCGCGGCCGACGCGGTGGCTGAGCGCGGTCATGAGGTTCCTGACGGCTCGGCCGATCGCCGGCCCGGCCATCTCGGAATGCCGGGGCTTGAGATCCGCCAGACGTTCGATCAGGGCGTCCACCTCGTCGGCCCGCTCTTCGAGATGGCCGCGGCCTTCGTCGGTGACCTGGAATGGCTTGCGCGGGCCTTCGACCGCGGCCTCCTCGATCAATCCCATGTCCTGGAGCAGCGTAAGCGTCGGATAGACCACTCCGGAACTCGGCGCATATTCGCCGCCGGTCAGCTCCTCGATCGCACGGATGAGGTCGTAGCCGTGGCGCGGCTCGTCGGCGATCAGCTTCAACAGCACGAGCCTGAGCTCGCCGCTTTCGAACATCCGCCGCGCGCGACGGCCGCCGCGACGACCCCCGCTCCACCCCTCGTCGCCGAAGTCGAAGTGGAAGGGTCCCCAGCTCCCCTGCCAGCCGCGCCCGCCGCGCATCGCCATCAATCCTTCCGGGAGATTGATTTCGAAATGACCGCGCGGTCCGCAACCGTGATGCCGATGTCGCATAAGAAGCCTCCTTGCCAGATGGGTCTTAGATATATCTTAGTTGCATCTTGAACAAGCGGGATCGTGCAATTTTCCGCGTCATCCTTATGGTCGTCCCACGATGGTCGACCTGTTTGCAGATCAGGAGTTGCCGAGCAGCACCGGGGAAGGACCCGTCCAGGATGCTCCGCTGGCCGACCGGTTGCGGCCGAAGTCCCTCGACGAGGTGGTGGGCCAGGAGCATCTGACCGGCCCCGAGGGCGCGATCGGGCGGATGGTCGCGGCGGGCCGGCTTGCCTCGATGATCCTGTGGGGCCCGCCGGGGACCGGGAAGACCAGCATCGCGCGCCTCCTTGCCGATGCGGTCGGTCTTCGCTTCGTGGCTGTGTCGGCGGTCTTCTCGGGCGTCGCCGACCTCAAGAAAATCTTCGCCGAAGCGCGGACGGCGGCGCGGGTGGGCCAGAAGACCTTACTGTTCGTGGACGAGATCCACCGCTTCAACCGCGCGCAGCAGGACGGCTTCCTGCCCTATGTCGAGGACGGCACCGTCACGCTGGTCGGCGCAACGACCGAGAACCCGAGCTTCGAGATCAACGCTGCGTTATTGTCACGTTGCCAGGTGCTGATCTTACGGCGCCTCGACCATGACGCGCTCGAGGAGCTTGTGCGGCGCGCCGAAGCGATCGAGGAGCGGCCGCTCCCGGTCACGCCCGAGGCGCGCGAGGCACTGATCGCAAGCGCCGACGGCGACGGCCGCTTCCTTCTCAACCAGGCCGAGACCCTGTTTTCGGTCGAGATCGAGGAGCCGCTCGGACCGGCCGAGCTCAGCGACCTGCTCCATCGCCGGGTCCCGGTCTACGACAAGGATCGCGAGGGGCATTACAACCTCATCTCCGCGCTGCATAAGACGATCCGCGGGTCCGACCCGCAGGCGGCGCTCTATTATCTCGCGCGCATGCTCGTCGCCGGCGAGGAACCGCTTTACGTGCTTCGCCGGCTCACCCGGGCCGCCGTCGAGGACATCGGCATGGCCGATCCGAACGCTCTTCTGCAGTGCCTGGCCGCAAAGGAAATGTACGATTTTCTCGGTTCACCCGAGGGCGAGATCGGGATCGTCCAGGCCTGCCTCTATCTGGCGACCGCGCCCAAATCGAACGCGGCGTACCTGGCGCAAAAGGGCGCGTGGCGGAGCGCGAAGGAGACGGGATCGCTGATGCCGCCGATGCACATCCTCAATGCGCCGACCAAGCTCATGAAGAATGTCGGCTACGGCAAGGGCTATGCCTATGACCATAGCGCCGAGGAGGGCTTCTCCGGACAGGATTACTGGCCCGAGGAGATGGATGCCGAGACCTTCTACGAGCCGACCGACCGCGGCTTCGAGGCGCGCGTGAAGGAACGCCTGGACTATTGGAACGCCGCGGCGAAAAGAGCTGCAACAATCGGACGGTGACGCGGGTTAACCCCAAGCGAGCCAAACAGGGAGCGAGCGCGAAATGTACCAGGTCGACCAGGGAGCCTATTGGCAGGCGCAGACGATGTACTGGGGCCCGAAGATCCTCATCGCCATCCTGATCCTCGTCGCGACGTGGATCGTCGCGCGGGCGGTAGGCTGGGTGCTGAAAAAGGCGATCGACCGCAGCCCCGCGCTCAAGAAACATGTGACCGGCACGCCGGACGAGACGGTCGGCCACCAGCTCGGGACGATCGCCAAGCTCATCATCTGGCTGGTCGGAATCATGGCCGCGCTGCAGTTCCTCGGCTTCGCGCGGATCCTGGCGCCGATCAACGAGCTGGTGACCGAGATATTCATCTTCCTGCCCCGGCTGATCGGGGCGGGCTTGATCTTCTTCGTCGGCCTCGTTCTCTCGCGGATCGTCAAGCGGCTGGTCGAGACCGTGCTGACCGCGGCCAATATCGACGGCCTGCTCGCTCGGGTCGGTATCGGCTCCTCCGAAGGTACGGTTCGAGCCGACCCGGCCGCCGTGCCGCCCGGGGCAGCGCCGGGATCGACCCGTGCAAGCATCGCCCGCGCCGCCGGCGTCCTCGTCTTTGCGCTGATCATCATCCCCTTTTCGATCGCCGCGTTGCAGGTCCTCGGGATCGAGGCCATTTCCGGGCCGGCGACCGCAATGCTCAATCAGATTCTCGCGGCGATTCCGCGGATTCTCGCGGCGGCGCTGTGGATCGGCATCGCCTTCATCGCCGCCAAGTTCCTCAAGACGATCATCGAGGCGATCCTTCCCCCGACCGGGTTCGACGATGCGATCCGCTCGACCGGCGTTCTTCCCGCGAGCGCCTTTCCATCGCGGATCGTCGCGAACATCGCGATGATCGCGATCATCCTCGCCGCGTCGATCGAGGCCGCGCGTCAGCTCGGCGGCGACGAAATCGCGATCTTCCTTGCCCAGGTGACCGCTCTTGGCGGCAAGGTGATCTTCGGAACGCTGATCATCGTCGTCGGCATTTTCCTCGCCCGGATCGTCGCCAACCTCGTCGGCAGCGGGACCGGCGAGGGAGGCTATGCCCAGACCCTCGTCCGCTATGCGATCATCGCGCTCTTCACCGCGATCGGCCTTACCTTCATGGGCCTTGCCGACCAGATCGTGATGATGGCGTTCGGCCTGATCCTCGGCTCCGCCGCGGTGGCTTGCGCAATCGCATTCGGCCTTGGCGGACGCGACGCCGCGGCGCGCATCCTCGATCGATGGGCGGAGGAAAACGGCGGCGCATCCATGCCGCCGCCCCGGCCGAAGCGCCTGCGCCAGGCGCCGGCCGAGGACGGGCAACCGCCGCTGGTCTGATGACCTGGGATGAGGCGGTCGCCTTTGCTCTGACTCTGTCCGGAACGGAGCTCGGCACGAGCTACGGCAAGCCCGCGGTCAAAGTCGCAGCAAACGGCCGCGCCTTTCTGTTCGCCAGCCATGAAGCGGACACATCATTCGCGGTCGCGATGGATCTCGATACGATCGAAATCCTCAAGGAAACCGACCCGGCCACGTTCTGGCAGACGCCGCACTACATGGGGTGGGAAGGCGTGCTCGTCCGCTATGACAGTCCGGAGGCAGAGCGCGTCAGGGACGTGATCGAGAGGTCGCGGGCCTTCGTCGCGGCAAAGCCGATCGCGCGGCCACGAAAACGAAAGTGACACGGTTCGCCTCCTACGTCGCAATCGACTGGTCCGGCGCGAAGGGGAAGCGACACAAGGGCATCGCGATCGCCGAAGCGCGCGGCGAGGCTGCGCCGCGGCTGGTCCGCCCGGGGCATATCTGGTCGCGCGAGGAAGTGCTCGCATGGTTGCTCCGGCGGGCGGCGAGAGAGCCGACGCTGTTCGGCTTCGACTTCAGCTTCGCCCCGCCGCTGATCGAGCGCGGCGAATATCTGCCCGGCGAGGCGGGCGTGCCGACGAGCGCGCGCGAGTTCTGGGCCTATGTCGACGCGAAGAGCAACGACGAGGACCTCGGCGCTGCGAGCTTCCTCGAAAAGGTGCATCGATCCCATTTCTATTTCGGAATCTCCGACGGCGTGAAAGCCGGCTTCATGCACTTTCGCCAATGCGATGCGCGTCTCAACGCGCAAGGCGGCCGCAAGACCGCGAGCGCCTATGACGCCATCGGCGCCGCACAGGTCGCCAAGGCGAGCTTTTCCGGCATGCGTTTTCTCCACCATCTCGACGGCAGGGTCGCGATCTGGCCGATGGACCCGCTGCCCGACCACGACAGCGCGGTGGTTGAAATCTACACCCGAATCTACCTCCGGCGCGCCGGCCTCAGCGGCGTCAAGCTGCGGAGCCGCGCCGACCTGAAATTGGCGTTGAAGGGCCTCGGCAGCCCGCCCGCAAGCCTTCGTTTCGAACCCAATGACCACCAGACCGATGCGCTCGTCACCGCGGCGGGAATGCGGCAGCTGGCGATGACCGAACCCCGGGCATTCGATCCCCACGGCCTGACTCCCCGCATCGCCAGGGCCGAAGGCTGGACCTTCGGCGTGCTATGACGCAGAGGCGTCGCTGGGCCGGCTTAGCACAGTGGTAGTGCAGCGGTTTTGTAAACCGAAGGTCGGGGGTTCAAATCCCTCAGCCGGCACCATCGCAGGATGGCGTTGAATGTCAGTCACACCCAAGGTCGCATGGGGTCTCGCGGCGGAGCTCGGCGAAGGGCCGGTCTGGGTCGAGCGCGACGAGGCGCTGTGGTTCGTCGACATCAAGAAGCATGCGATCCACCGCTACGATCCGACGAACGGGAAGAGGGATAGCTGGTCCGCGCCCGAGCCCGTCGGCTTCGTCTTCCCCGCGCAAGGCGGCGGATTCGTCGCGGGCCTCAAATCCGGGCTCCATCGTTTCGACGAGCGCACCGGCAACTTTGAGCTGATCGTCGAGGTCGAGCCCGACAGGCCCGGCAATCGCTTGAACGACGGCGTCGTCGATCCGTCCGGCCGGCTGTGGTTCGGAACGATGGACGATGGCGAGAAAGCCAAATCCGGCGCCTTTTACTGCTTCGATCGCGGCGAGCTCACACGAATGATCGACGGAATCGCGATCACGAACGGGCCCGCGGTGTCGCCCGACGGCCGCCTGCTCTATTTCGTCGATACGCTTCGCGGCACGATTGAAACGGCAGCTGTCGGCGCTGACGGATCGCTTGAGGACCGCCGCCCGTTCGCCCGGATCGATCCCAGGCATGGTCATCCCGACGGACCGAGTGTCGATTGCGAGGGGTACCTTTGGATCTGCCTCTATGCGGGCTGGGAAGCCTGGCGCCTGGCGCCCGGCGGCGAGGTCGTCGAGAAGGTGCGTTTCCCGGTCGCGAACATCACCAAGATCGCGTTCGGCGGCGGCGACCTCCGAACTGCTTTCGCGACCACCGCGCGGCAGGGCCTCAAGCCCGACGACATCGCGAAGCAGCCGCTGATCGGGGACTTGTTCGAGTTCAGGACCGACGTGCGCGGGCGTCCCCTGCCCACTCGTGGAGCTATGAGCTAAACCTCAATCTCCACCCAGACTGGTGCGTGATCGCTCGATTTCTCCCACGCGCGCGGCGCGCGGTCGACTCCGGCGCCTTTGAGCTTCTTGCCCAGAGCGGGACTGAGAAGAAGATGGTCGATCCGGATTCCGGCGTCCCGCTGGAACGAGTTTCGCCAATAATGCCAGAAAGTGTAGATCCGCTGGTCGGGATAGAGACGCCGGATTGCGTCGGTCCATCCCTGCCCGACCAGCTCGCGGTATTTCTCCCGCGCTTCCAGGGCGAACAACGCGTCCTTCAACCATCGTTCGGGTTTGTACACGTCCAGGTCCGTTGGAATCACGTTGAAGTCGCCCATCAGCAACACCGGTGCGCCGCTGTCGAGAAGATCGCGGGCATGCGCCGACAGAGCGTCGAGCCAGGCGAGTTTGTAGTCGAACTTGGGCCCCGGTCTTGGGTTGCCGTTCGGCGCATACATGTTGCCGACAAGGATGCCTCGGATCGCCGCCTCGATGTAGCGGCTCTGCTCGAGGTTCGGATCGGCCGGAAGCGCGCGGCGCGTCTCGACCGGCTCACCGACCCGGCTCAGCAAGGCGACACCGTTCCAGCTCTTCTGGCCGTGCCAGATCGCCGAATAGCCGAGCGACTCGATGGCCTCCCGGGGGAAGGCGTCGTCGGTGCATTTGAGCTCCTGCAAGCCCACCACGTCGGGTGCGAACTCCTCGAGCCAGCGCGTGAGGATGCCGAGCCGCGAGTTGATCCCGTTGATGTTGTAGCTCGCGATCTTGAGCCGTCGTTGTTTCATCATCGGCGTTAGGAACCAAGTTCTCGCGTTTCCGTTCTATCGCCGTGCTTCGGGACCACCAATTCGTGTCTCCGCAGCGGAACCCGGGCTGAAAGGCCAATGGGATCGGCTTCGTTCGATGACGCGGATCAATGGATCGGAAGCATGGGAGCCCCGTCAGGCGAGAGCCTGTCGGGGCTCTTTTCTTAGGGTTTCAGCCAAGTCGCCGCGGTTGTCCACCGGATTGCCCACCAATTCACCCACAAGTTTGTTGCGCCCGCTGCAGAATCCGCTGGAACAACCGTAAGCGTCGTGTATTCTCTCTTTGTGCTTCCGGAGTCGAAAGACAAACGAAGCATGGTGCCCCGGCAAGGTCAAACTTGCCGGGGCTACTGCTATGTGGGCTACCGAATTGTCGCCCTGAACTTGTTCAGGTGCCGATCATTCCCGCTACATCTCCGGAATGGATGCTGAAACGAAGTTCAGCATGACGCTCAAAGCGTCTCGGGCCTCGCCTCTCCAGCACCACCCGCTTCGATCGATCGGACAGCGGATATTTGTTGCCGTTCGCGCAGTTGAACAAGAGCACGCGCTCGTCGCTTCCAACGAGACCTTGCGCTGCGGCCTTGCGCCACGCCGCGAGCACCGCGCCGCCCTCGGGGCAGAACAGGAAACCGTCATCGCGAGCCGCGTCTTCGACGGACCGAAGGATCGCCTCCTCCGAAACGGCGATCGCCGCTCCGCCGCTCTCGCGCACCGCGCGCAGGATGAGAAAATCGCCCACCGCTTTGGGCACCCGGATCCCGGTCGCGACGGTGGCGGGTTTGTCCCAGCGCTCCGCGAACTCCTGTCCCTGCTCGAACGCGCGGACCATCGGTGCGCAGCCCTCCGCCTGGACTGCGTACATCCGCGGGCGCTTCGGGCCGATCAGCCCGACCGCCTCGAGCTCGTCGAACGCTTTCCACATACCGATGAGGCCGGTGCCACCGCCGGTCGGATAGAAGATCGCGTCGGGCAGTTCCCAGCCGAGCTGCTCGGCGAGCTCGAATCCCATCACCTTCTTGCCTTCGAGGCGGTACGGTTCCTTCAGCGTCGAGAAGTCGAACCACAACCCGTCCGCCGCGCCCTTGCCGACGAGCGCGCCGCATTCGTCGATCTGCCCGTCGGCGACATAGACGCGGGCTCCATAAGCCGCCGTTTCTGCAACGTTGATCGGCGGCGTCTCCGCCGGGCAGATGACGATCGTGTCGATCCCCGCCCGAGCGCCATAGGCCGCGAGCGCCGCCCCCGCGTTACCGTTGGTCGGCATCGCGATCCGCTCGATCCCGAATTGCTTCGCCATCGTCACCGCCATTGCCAGGCCGCGCGCCTTGAACGAGCCCGTCGGCAGCCGCCCCTCGTCCTTGACGAAAAGATTTGGCCCGCAACCTGGTAGCGGGACGATCGGCGTTTCGATCTCTCCGAGGCTAACCGGTTCGCCGTCGTTCGGCAGCAGTTCGCGCCACTTCCACATGCCCGGCTCGCGGCTCGCAACACTGGCGCGCGACAGCGTCCGCTTCGCTGCCTCGAGATCGTAGCGGACCAGAAGCGGCTTCCCCGCGCGGCTGAGGTTGTGCGGTATTCCCGCTTCATAGCGCTCGCCGGTCAGCGAGCATTCGAGATGAGAGACATTCATGTCGCTAGCAGTCGCTGTGGTGCGCCGGATGATGGCGTTCGACCTGGATGGTGCAATGCTGGATGCGGAACCGGTCGTGAAGCAAGGTTCGCGCGCTTTCCAGGAGCGAGTCCGGATAGTCCGCGTCAGCCATCACGATGTGCGCGGTCAAGGCGGTTTCCGTCGTGCTCAGCGGCCAAACGTGGAGGTCGTGCACCGCTTCGACTCCCTCGAGCGCGGCAAGCCTCATCGCGACCTCGTCGACGTCGATGCCGCTCGGCACCCCCGCCAGCGACATCCATACCGACTCCTTCAAGAGGCCGATGCTGCTCCACAGGATGACGACGGCGACCGCTAGGCTCATCGCCGGATCGACCCACTCCTGCCCGGTCCACAGGATCACGAGCCCGGCGATGACGACGGCAAGCGAGACCAACGCATCCGCCGCCATGTGCAGATAGGCGCCCCGGATGTTGATGTCCTGCTCGCGTCCTCGCGCGAACAGCATCGCCGTCAGCCCGTTGACGACGATCCCTGCGGCGGCGACGATCGCCACCATCGCGCCTTCCGTCACCGCGGGGTGAAGCAGCCTGCGCACCGCCTCGGCCCCGATCGCGCCGACGGCGATCAGGAGCAGCAGCGAGTTGGCGAGCGCCGCGAGGATCGGCGCCTTCTTCAGCCCGTAGGTGAAGCGTCGCGAAGGCGAGCGCCGCGCCATCGTCGCCGCCGCCCAGGCGAGCACCAGCCCCAGCACATCCGAGAGATTGTGTCCCGCATCCGCCAGCAGCGACATGGAATTGGCGAGGAAACCGAAGACGACCTCGGCGAGGACGAAGCCGACATTGAGCACGATCCCGATCGCGAACGCCCGGCCGAAGCTCGCCGGTGCGTGCGAATGACGATGATCGTGAGAATGCGAGTGCACGGGCGGGCCCTAGCCGAGGCTGGCCGAGGAACTCAAACGGGTCATTCGAGCTTCAGTCGGACGAAGGCCATCGCCCCGCGCGGATTGTGCCCACCGTAGAGAGGCGCCAAGCCATCAGGGACGAAGTTGAGCGAGAATAGTCCGCCGGCGCCGAACGACGCGTGGTCGGCGATCCGGAAATCCCGAACGCCTCCCACCGATAACTTTCCGACGCGAAATGCCGGCCCGTCCTCGACATCGGTGAGCTCGCGATTCTCGGTCGTCTCGCCGCGTCCGAACAGCGTCCACGGACCCTGTTTGAGTGAAGCTTCGGCGGCGATGGCGTCGTCCTTGTGGCCGTGCGCCGTCTTGCGGCCCCAGGCCAGCGTCGCCGCCCCCTTCCAGCCCGGCGCAATCTCATCGGCCCAGAGCGCGCTAGCCGACCAGCGCTTCTGATCAACCCCCGGTTCGAGCTGCTCGGGATCGGTGAAATGGCCCCAGCTGCCCTGCAGCGAGAGCGTGCGCCTTGGGTTCCACGAGACTCGAATGGCGGTCGAGTTCGAGCGGTCCGGTCTCGATGTTCCAGCGGTGCTGGTCGGGCTCACGGCCGTTGAACCGGCTCGCTTCGACCTTGACGCGATCGAGCACCAGGCCGGCGGTGACGACGCCGAAGCTGATGTGGGTGGAGTCGAGCCAGTGATGCGTGATCGGCGCTTCGGGCGAATCCATGATCGCCTCGCGGTGCATGAAAGCAGGTGGCCCGAACGCCGGTTCGCCGGGAAGGCCGGCATAGATGAACAAGCTGCTTTTCGGCGCGATGCTCTGCGAGACCGAGCCCGAAAGCTCCATGAAGAAATCGTGCGGATGCTGGCGGTCGATCAGCCGGTCGCGGCCGTTCGCGGTCTCGCCGCTCGCCAGCAGCAGCGGATAACCGCGCTTTCCCATGAGCGGGTCGGGACTGAGCATCGCTTTGAATTGAAGCGCGCCATTGCCGAGCGGACGCCGCGCCATGCCCATCAGCATGCCGCTTGCGAACGCCTTGTCGTCGCCGCGCGCGCCCGACTGGTGGTCGTAGACGAGATTGAGCGTGCCATGCGCCATCAGCATCCAGTCGCCGCTCATCACGTGCAGGCCGGTGTGCTCGGAGGAATCCGGCTGCCACGCGGTTCCCGACGATTCGCGCGCCATCGGGTACGGGCCAAGCGCGCCGGTCATCTCGTGCCCGGCATGTTCTGCTTCGGGCATGGCCATCCCCGCTTGCGGATGGTCGATCCGCGAATGATCCATCTCGGAATGCTTTTGCGCGGGAAGTTTCGGCTTCCGGGCCGGCTGTTCCGGCTTTGGCGTTTCAGGTGGCATCTGCATGCCGGGCATGTGGTGGTGCTGCGCCGAGGCGGGCGCGGACAGGCTCGCAAGCGCAAACGCGCTCGCGGACGCGAGAATCCTGGTCTTCACAAATTGTCTCCGGTGGACGCGAGGCGCCGCGCTTGGGCGGCGCCTCGCCTTCATTCACTCGCCGTGCTGGTCGTGCGGCTGGCTCTTGGGCGCATGCATGTCATGCCCATCCTTACCCATGTCTTCACAGCAGCACTTTTCCTTCATGGCTTCGTGCTGCTCGTGGTTCATCGGCATCGCCTGGCCCTGCGGCATCGGCGCGGGGTTGGGCTGTGCGGCGGCAACGGCTGCCGCGGCGATCAATGTCATCATGATTTAATTCTCCTGAGTTCGAATGTAAAAAGCTCGAGCGCTCAGGAGACCTTCGGAGGCGGGGTGGCCGGGTGGGGATGGAGGCCATCGAGTGTCGTGGCGGCGCTGGAAAGCGCCGGCGCGCAGTCGATCGGCAGCGGCGCATCGTCCGCCAGATCGGCCGCGGGAAGCGCCGCGGAGCAGGCCATGGTGCATTGCGTGATCCCGCGGTCGGCGCCGTGGTTCGGCGCCTTCGGGTCGCAATGGCCCATCGGCATGCTCGCCATGTCGTGGAGCTGATGACCGGCGCCCGCCGCCGGCGTCATGCCCAGCGGCATCACCAGCACGGCGATCAGAAGCAGGAGCTTTGCAAGCATCGTCCGCACCGCCGGAGCATAGACGTTCACATCCCTATCATCCAGAGCGCCATCCCGATCATCATCAGATTCTCGGTCAGGCTGATGAAACCGAGCGGCACATTGCTCGATCCGCCGACGCACGCGCACTTCAGCTCGCGCCTCTCGATATAGACGGCCTTGAACACGGAGACTGCGCCGATCGTCCCGATGAACAGCGCGACCGGCACGGATATCCATTTCAATGCGCCGGAGATCATCAGCACGCCCGCCAGCCCCTCGGCGTAGGGATAGACGTAGCTGTAGGGCACCCAGCGGCGCGCCAGCAGGTCGTAGTTCAGGAACATGGCCGAGAAGGCCTCGACGTTCTGAAGCTTGAGCAGCGACAGCACGACCATCGAGAAAGCGATGAACCATTGCACCGCCAAAGCGGTAAGCAACTGGCCCGTGACCGCATAGCTGCCGGCGAGGGCGGAGAGCGCCGTCATCGCGAACAGGACGATGACGGGCCGGTAGCTGGCCGCCTTCGGATCGGGGACGCGCTTGCCGAGGAAGCGGCGGAGCTCGTCATAGCCGCCGACGCGCTCTCCGCCGATGAAGGTCTGCGGCGTGGTCGCGACCTCGTGCTTCGCCTTGAACGCGTCGGTTTGCTCGCGGGTGGCGAGATGATGATCTTCGACCACGTAGCCCGATCGTTCGAGCAGATCCTTTGCCTTGAGGCCCCACGGGCAGACATGCCCGGGCATGACCATTCGGTAGAGCACCGCCTTCTTCGCGGCTCTGGGATGATTTGAAAGGTCCGACATTCTTGCGCTCCCATGAGAACTAGTCGGTTCCTTTATGGGGTCCGTACTATGGTACGGAGTCAAGACCATTGGCGGCGACCGATCAGGCCGAACGCAGTGGCGCAACGAAAAGGCGGCTCGGGAAGGGGATCCGAACCGCCTCTCGTGGCGCGCCCGGGGAGCGGGGCGCGTTTGGCTGGTGGCTTAAAGGTCGATTCCGGCGGCGATCGCCTCGAGCTTGCGAACCCGTTCGCGCAGGTCCGCGATCTCGATCCGCCCCGTCGCCGGCGGAAGGCCGCGCTCGCCGGCGACGTGGGCGAGCTCCATTTTCTTGAGCTCGAGCCAGCCGTTCCACGCCTTGAGTCCGGCGACGCTTGCGCCGCCCAGTCCGGCGATCACGCTCGCCGACAATACGCCAATCGACAGCGGGTCCATCACTTCTCCTCCTGCCGGAGCGCTTCGATCTCGCGCGCCAGCTCATCATTCTGGCTGTTGATGTGATGATCGATCGCCATCAGCCGGCGGTCGGTCTCGTCGAGCTGGGTCCGCATCGCGTGCACACTCGGCTTTCGAGTCGATGCGAAATCCATGCGGTCGAAGTCGCTCAAGTGGCGATCGCCGGTCACCGCACGCTTCTTTTGAACCGCGAGGATGATCCCGACGACCGCATAGGCGACCAGCGCCAGGCTGATCGGGATGTGCGTCAGCAGCGGCAGCGCGATCCACGCGATCCTGATGAAGGTCGGGTCGATCCCGTACTTCGCTCCCAGCGTCGAGCAGACGCCGGCGATCTTCGCGTCCTTGCGGTCCAGCGAGTACGGATAAATTTTGCGGGTCATCGTCATTGTTCCCCTTTGCTCTTCTTCAGTTCGCCCGCGATTTCAGCGCGGCTTTCATGGCTTCCAGCTCGGCGTCGATTTTCTCGTCGGCGCGCAGCTGGTCGATCTCGTCTTCGAGGCTGGTGATGCCGAGCGCATCGCAGCGCCCTTCCGCGAAGTCGGCGCGGCGCTCGAGCAGCTCGAACTTGGCGAAGGCGTCCTGCGTCCGGCTGCCGTGCATGATCTCGCGCGCCTTGGCCCTCGTGACCGCGCTCTCGAACCGCGCCGCGATCGCATTCTGGCGGGCGCGCGCTTCGCGGAGCTTGCCCTGGAGCCTGGCGATGTCGGCCTCGTAGCCGCGCAGCACCTGCTCCATCTGCGTAAGCTCGTCGTGAATGCTCGTCGCCATCTCGGCGGCCTTCTGGCGTTCGACCAGCGCCGCCTTGGCGAGGTCGTCGCGGCCCTTAGACAGCGCGAGCTCGGCCTTGCCGGTCCAGTCGGACTGCAGCGCGTCGAGCCGGCTGACCGCGCGCCGCATCTCCTTGATGTCGGCGATCGAGCGGGCGGCGGTCGCTCGGACCTCGACCAGGGTCTCCTCCATCTCGAGGATGATCATCCGGATCATCCGCGCCGGGTCTTCCGCCCGGTCGAGAAGCTCGGTCACGTTGGCCGCGAAGATGTCGCGGGCACGGCTGAACACCGGACCGCTTAGCCAGCCGGCGACCGGCGCGAAGCGCGTGGCTTTCGGCTCGCTATCAACCTCGATCAGTCGAGGCATGCGGACGGGGACCTTCGCTTCAAGGACTTCGAGTTCAGGCATTGACGGAAACCTCGATAGGGTTGGCATTGGCTTGCGCCGGGCCGACCGCCGCGCCGATGGCGAGCGTGCTCATCACGAGCGCGCCGGCGATGGCAACGAGAGTGCGGCTGAAGGACGACTGCGACGACATTTGAATTCTCCCTTTTCTGACCCGCTTTTGCCCGCGGGCCGATGTCACTTCCCAATCAAGGAGCGTGCCAATCCCGAAAAACCGCGAAAAACGTACCGGAGGATGGTCGGTTGGGAGATTTCGCCAACCAAGAGTTGGTGCCGAATCCCAAGCGATGGTCGGGAACATTCGCCGCCCCCGGCGCGTCGAATCCCCCGCACATCAGAGGAGTTGACGATGATCGGCAAATTGTTCGGGGCGTGGCTCGGCGAGAAGGTCGCGGGCAAGAATGACGGCGCGAAGGGAGCCATCCTCGGCTACGGCGCCGCTGCGCTGGCGAAGCGCAGCGTCCCGACGCTGGCCGCGCTGGCGCTCGGCGGCTGGGCGTTCAAGAAATGGCGCAACCGTCGCCGGTCGGACCCGTCCTATCCGTCCGAGGCCACGCCTTCGTCCTGACCCTCGCCTTCGGGCGGGTTTTCGAAATAGGGCTCGACCGTGCCGTTGAGCCTGATCGTCATTGGTTGCCCGAACCGATCGCGACTGCGCCCGGCCGCGACCCGGATCCAGCCTTCGGAGATCGAATATTCGATGACGTTGGTCTTTTCCTGGCCGTTGAACTTGATCCCGACGCCACGCGAGAGGAGCGCTTCGTCATAATGTGGGCTGCGCGGGTCGAGCGAGAGGCGGTCGGGCGGGCTGTCGGCGGCGGAGGTGTCGGCCATGGGCGCGCCCTACATCGCGGCTCGCGCCAGCGTCAACGCGGCGCTCGGAAACAGCGGTGTAAAGGTCGCTTGTCACCGAGAGTTGCCGCTTGCGCAACTCCGGATTAAGCGCTCGCTCCGATCATGAGCGACAAGGATCCCAGCCTGCGCCGAAACGCGCCCAAGCTCGCGCTGCACGTGCCGGAACCGCCGTTCCGGCCCGGCGACACGCCCGATTTTTCCAAGCTCAAGATTCCGGCCGCGGGCTTCGCGGAGCGGCCCGACACGGCGGCGCACCCGAACGCGACGCATCCCCTGACAACCACGCTGATCCGAGTCCTCGGCGACGGCCAAATTGCGGATGACGCCAACAAGGCGGTCGGTCCGTGGGACCCGAAGCTCGATCCCGACACCCTCCGCAAGATGCTGCGCGACATGGTCACGGTGCGGATCTTCGACGACCGCATGTATCGCGCGCAGCGGCAGGGGAAGACCAGCTTCTACATGAAGTGCACCGGCGAGGAGGCGATCGCCGTCGCGGCCGCCGCCGCCCTCGACCGCGACGACATGCACTTCCCGACCTACCGCCAGCAGGGGTTGCTCATCGCGCGCGGCTATCCGCTGACGGAGATGATGAACCAGATCTATTCCAACAAGGGCGACAAGCTGCGCGGGCGCCAGCTGCCCATCATGTATTCGGACAAGGCGCACGGGTTCTTCTCGATCTCCGGCAACCTCGGCACGCAATTCCCGCAGGCGGTGGGCTGGGCGATGGGCGCGGCGATCAAGGGCGACAGCCGGATCGCGATGGGCTGGATCGGCGACGGCGCCACGGCCGAGGGCGACTTCCATTCGGCGATGACCTTCGCCGCGGTCTACAACGTGCCCGTCATCCTCGCCGTGGTGAACAATCAGTGGGCGATCTCGAGCTTCTCGGGGATCGCCGGCGCCGAGCGCGCGACGTTCGCGCAGCGCGCCGTCGGCTACGGGATCGCCGGCCTGCGCGTCGACGGCAACGATGCGCTGGCCGTCTATGCGGCGGTAAAATGGGCGGCGGAACGCGCGCGCTCGAACTCGGGACCGACGCTGATCGAGTTCTTCACCTATCGCGCGGAGGGCCATTCGACCTCGGACGACCCCTCAGGCTACCGACCAACCAACGAAGCGAAGCTCTGGCCGCTTGGCGACCCTGTCGAGCGTCTCAAGGCGCATCTGATTGCGATCGGCGAATGGGACGAGGAGCGCCACTCGGCGATGACGGCCGAATGCGATGTCGAGGTCCGCGCCGCGCAAAAGGAGTCCGAGAAGCTCGGTATCCTGCCCCAGCAGGGCAAGGACAATGTCGAAAGCATGTTCGACGACGTCTACGCCGACGTTCCCTGGCATCTCGCCGAGCAGCGCGAACAGGCATTGGACGAGAATCGCTGATGCCGACGATGAACATGATCCAGGCATTGAATGACGCCCACAAGGTCATGATGCGCCGCGACGAGGACATCGTCGTGTTCGGCGAGGACATCGGTTATTTCGGCGGAGTTTTCCGGGTGACCGAGGGACTGCAGAACGAGTTCGGCAAGACCCGCACCTTCGACGCTCCGATCAGCGAGGGCGGGATTGTCGCGACCGCGGTCGGGATGGCGGCTTATGGCATCAAGCCGGTCATCGAGATCCAGTTCGCCGATTACATTTATCCCGGCTACGACCAGATCGTCAGCGAAGTCGCCAAGATGCGCTACCGCACCGCCGGCGAATGGACGATGCCGATGGTCATCCGCACCCCCTACGGCGGCGGCATCTTCGGCGGCCAGACGCACAGCCAGTCGCCGGAATCCTTGTTCACGCACATCGCCGGCCTCAAGGTCCTGATCCCCTCGACACCCTATGATGCGAAGGGCCTTCTGATCGCCGCGATCGAGGACCCCGATCCGGTGATCTTCTTCGAGCCCAAGCGAATCTACAACGGCCCGTTCGACGGGCACCACGACCGGCCGGTGAAGCCGTGGTCGAAGCATCCGGCGAGCGAGGTGCCCGAAGGCCATTACACCGTACCGATCGGCAAGGCCGCGGTCGTTCGCGAAGGCGGCGACGTCACCATCCTCGCTTACGGCACAATGGTCCATGTCGCGCTTGCTTCGGTCGAGGAGCAGGGCCTCGACGCCGAGGTCATCGACCTTCGAACGCTCGTTCCGCTCGACCTCGAGACGATCGAGGAATTGGTCAAGAAGACCGGCCGCTGCCTCGTCGTGCACGAAGCGCCGCGCACCAGCGGCTTCGGCGGCGAACTCGTAGCGCTGGTCCAGGAGCGCTGTTTCTACCACCTCGAAGCCCCGGTCGAGCGGGTGACGGGCTGGGACACGCCCTATCCGCATTCCTACGAATGGTCCTATTTCCCCGGCCCGAAGCGCATGAAAAAAGCTCTTGAGAAAGTGATGGCGGACTGATGGCTCGCTACGAATTCAAGCTGCCCGACATCGGCGAAGGCATTGCCGAAGCGGAGATCGTTGCTTGGCACGTCAAGATCGGCGACACGATCGGCGAGGACCAGCAGATCGCCGACATGATGACCGACAAGGCAACGGTCGAGATGGAGTCGCCCGTCGCGGGCAAGGTCATCGAGCTGGCGGGCGAAGTCGGCGACCAAATTCCGATCGGGTCGGTGCTGGCGGTGATCGAAACCGAAGGCGCAGACCGCGCCGCCGAGCCGGCCGAGGACAGCAAGGACGAGCGTCCGCTCGCCGACGGCGCCGTGGAGGCGACGCCGGAGATGGCGCAGGAGATTCCGGTCACGTCGTCTGCTGCCCTACCGCAAGCGGGAGGGGAAGAGGCGCGCAGCGCCGAAGGGGTCGGCCTGTCGAAGCCCATTCCCGAAAAGGAAACAGTCCCTCCCTCGACCCCTCCCGCGAGCGGGAGGGGAGAACACGTCCTCGCCTCCCCTGCCGTGCGTGCCCGAGCGCGCGACCTCGGCATCGATCTTTCACAGGTGAAGACGACGTCGGACCGCCTCCGCCATTCCGACCTCGACGCCTATCTCCTCTACAACGGCGGAAGCGTCGGACAGCGCTCCGCCGCACCGCGCAAGGACGAGACGATCAAGGTCGTCGGCCTGCGCCGCAAGATCGCCGAGAATATGCAGGAGGCGAAACGCCGGATCCCGCATTTCACGCTGGTCGAGGAGTTCGACGTCACCGCGCTCGAGGAAACGCGCGCGATGATGAACCGCGACCGCGGGGCCAACCCCAAGCTGACGCTGCTTCCGTTCCTGATCACGGCGATGGCGAAGGCGCTGCCCGAATGGCCGATGCTCAACGCCACCTACGACGATGACGCCAATGTCATCACCCGTCACGGCGCGCTCAACCTCGGCATGGCGACCCAGACCCCGAACGGCCTGATGGTCGCGGTCATCCGCGACGCTCAGGCGAAGAGCGTGTGGGATCTTGCTCGCGAAATCGTCCGTCTCGCCGACGCCGCGCGCTCCGGCAAGGCGACGCGTGATGAGCTCAGCGGCTCGAGCATCACCTTGTCATCGCTGGGCCCGATGGGCGGCGTCACCTCGACCCCGGTCATCAACCGCCCGGAGGTCGCGATCATCGCCGTCAACAAGGTCGAGGAGAAGCTCGTTCCAATCGACGGCGAGATCGAGGTGCGCAAGCGGATGAACCTGTCGCTGAGCTGCGACCACCGGGTCGTCGACGGCTGGGACGCGGCGAGCTTCATGCAGACGCTCAAGTCCTATATCGAGAACCCGCTGCGGCTGCTCAGCGCCTAGCTCCCCGGGAAGGCCGTGGCCGAGGATGGCGAAGCCGGCACGTGATAGCGCTTCCGAGGCTGATGGACCCCGGCCTTCGCCGCGGCAGTGAACGGGCTTTTGGCGTCGATGACCTCGCGGAATGCGGCGGCGATCGAGTCTCAGATAGTCCTCGTCCACCGCAATTTCGTCCTGCGCCGGGGCCAGCGCCACGACCCTTGCAGGAAGGACAGGCGAGGTCAGCGTTTCCCAGAAGTCGTCGCGCGCCGCGACGCGCTCGAAGGCGGACACCGCTTCGGGGTCGAGCGAAGCGCCCGCGCGCCGTCGAACCTCCTGGATGCTGGCCGACCTTCCGGCATGTCGGTGGAAGACGTCGGCGACCTGCGCGAGGAGCGCTATACGCGCGTAAAGCGGGATGTGCTGACCACGGAGCCGTCCCGGCCGGCCGGAGCCGTCCCAATGTTCGTCGAGATGATAGATGCCCGCGCAGACCTCTTTCCGGAAAACGCAGCGAGCGGGCGATATCCGCCCCGCGCGTGCAACGCGACAGGATCAGCTCCTGTGCAATGCCGCCGCCGTTGAGTCAGGATGTTGCCGATCGCGGCGGCTCGGCGATCACTTCTTCCCCAATTCCCGCCAGCTCTTCTCGTGGACCTCGACCCCGTGCTTGTCGGCCGCTTTCTTGATCCGCTTCCACGCCTCGTCGCGCTCGTCGTCCGACACGCCCTTCACCTGGTCGAAGCGCGCGATCGCGTTGCGCACGTGGTCTGCGTCGCAAATCGGCTCCTTGCGCTCCTTGGGGAAAGCGTAGTCGCTGTCTTTCAGGTCTTCACGGTCCTTGGCGTCGAGTTCGCTCATCTTTCATCTCCTTCAAGCGGGAACAACGTTTCGCTCCCGCTGCCGGTCCATGAATTGAGGCTCGTCAGGCCGCCAGGCGCACCGTCTCGCCGAGCGCCTGGCCGATCGAATCCTCGCGCTGCTCGGGGCTGATGCTGAGCCCGTCTGCGGCGACGAACTCAGGCTCGATGCCGATGAAGTTGAAGATGCCTCGCAAATAGGTTTCGAGATGCTCGAGCGCGGATGCTGGCGAGCCCTGGTCGTAGAATCCACCGCGCGCCAGCGCGACGATCACCCGCTTGCCGCCGGCGAGGCCTTCCGGACCCTTGGCGGCGTAACGGAAGGTCTTCCCGGCGACGAGGATGCGGTCGATCCAGGCCTTGAGCTGGGTCGGCAACGTGAAATTGTACATCGGCGCTCCGATCACCACAGTGTCCGCCGCGATAAACTCCTCGAGCACGCGGGTGTCGGCGAATGCCTCCAAAGTCAGGTGCGGCAGCGGGTCGGCGGCGAGGTCGCGATAAACGAGATCGCCGCCCCCGCGCTCCACCGTCAGCTGGTCGACGATCGAGCGGCTGATCGCCCGGCTCGCGCTGTTTTCGCCGTTGATGCTGGCGTCGATATGCAGGATGGTCACTATTGCCTCCTAGGTATTGCTTTGTTACCGAGGCACCTTAGATAACCACCAGCCAATCACCCGCAAGAACGCACTTCTTTGTGGCAGGCGAACAAATTTGTGCGGCGGGAACATGGAGGTGACCAGGCAATGAAGGACCCGAGTAATCCGGTTTGTAGGACGATCAGCACGCTCCTTTCGAGGATCGGCGACAAGTGGACGGTGCTCGTCGTCCAGACGCTCAGCGACGGGTCGAAGCGCTTCAACGAGCTTCGCCGCGAAATCCCGAGCGTGTCGCAGCGCATGCTGACCCTCACCTTACGCAACCTCGAGCGCGACGGACTCGTCAACCGCACGGTGACGCCGAGCATCCCGCCGCGGGTCGATTATGAGCTCACTGAACTCGGCCACTCATTGCAGAAGCCGATCTGCGGCCTCGCCACCTGGGCGCTGGACCATGTTGGAGAAATCCACGCCGCGCAGGCCCGGTTCGATGTCGGGCTGGACAAGCGCGAAGCTGCGTGAGCACGGCCGCCGGTCACGGAGACGTCGCGGGGCTGCTGGTGCGCGGCGACGAATTCGCCGCTCGCGGCGACGCGCGGGCGGCGGTTTCCTTCTATCAAATGGCGCTGGCACATGCCCGACAGGGCCGTTCGCTCGATCCTGCTATTGTCGCGCGCCTCCGAACCGCACAGGCATTCATCCAGGCTCGCGTCCAGGATTTCGAGCATGCCCTCGATGGCGCGCTGGAGGGCGCCGATACGGGAGATGCCGTCGGAAGCCTTCGGCTCCGGCACGCACTCGACCTGCTGAAGGGCCGGCGGACCATCTACCCGCAGCAGCCGTCGATGCTTTACTATCCGTATCTCCCGCAACGGCAGTTCTTTGAATTGGAGGAGTTCCCGTGGGCCGCGCAGCTTGAGCGCTCGGCCTCCGCAATTCGTTTGGAATTATTGGCGCTCCTGAAGGGCGACGCCGAGTTCAGCCCCTATGTCGAGGACAGTCCGGACAGACCGGCGCGCGACTTCCACGGCCTCAACAACAATCCGAGCTGGACCGCGCTGTACCTTTGGAAGCACGGCGTTTTCGTCGAGGAGGTCGCCAGCCGGTGTCCCGCGACGATGGCCGCATTGAAGGACGTGCCATTGTCCCGGATTGGCGCGCGGACGCCGTCCGTGTTCTTCTCGCGGCTCGAGCCCGGGGCCCATATCCCACCTCATTCGGGCATGCTCAACAGCCGCTTGATTTGCCACCTCCCGCTGATCGTCCCGGAGGGCTGCTGGTTACGAGTCGGCAACGAGACGCGCAGCTGGGAGGACGGCAAGCTGCTGATCTTCGATGACAGCATCGAACATGAAGCAAGGAACCCCACTCCGGAGAAACGCATCGTTTTGATTTTCGACATCTGGCGTCCCGAGCTGAGCGCCGCCGAACGACAAGCGATTTCCGCGATGTTTCTCGCGATCGACGAGTTCCAGGGCTTGCCAAACCCGTAGGGTCGCTTCGTTCCACGGCCATGGCTTCGAGCGCAGCGCATGCTTACGCTCGCCGTCCGCAAGGCCGATCAGGAAAAGCCGCGGTCGCCTAGCTTTCACAGCACAACAGGCGTAAGCGCCGCGCTTGCCGTGCGGGGGCAGGCGCTGGGACTCACCAAACTTCAAGGTCGGGATGCCACCGAGCGATCGACGATCGCCATCATCTCGTGGCGAATCCTGCCGCTGATCGGGCTTGGCTACCTGTTTTCGTTGATGGACCGAATCAACGTGAGCTTCGCGGCCCTGCAGATGAATGACGAGCTGCGGTTCAGCGCCACCATTTACGGCGTGGGCGCCGGCGCTTTCTATCTTGCCTATGCGCTGTTCGAAGTGCCCTCGAACATGCTTCTGACCCGCTTCGGGGCGCGTCGCTGGCTGGCGCGGATCATGGTCAGCTGGGGGCTGATCGCGGCCGCGATGATGTTCGTGCGCTCGCCGATCCAATTCTACGTCCTGCGCTTCATGCTCGGCGTCGCCGAGGCCGGCTTCTTCCCGGGCGTCGTTTATTATCTCGCGCACTGGTTTCCGCGCGCGCAGCGCGGCCGCGCGATCAGCCGCTTCTATTTCTTCGGGCCGCTCGCCTCGACGATCATGGGCGCGGCGTCGCCGCCCCTGCTCAACCTGCATGGGGTCCTTGGACTGAGCGGGTGGCAGTGGCTGTTCCTGGTCGAAGGACTTCCGGCCGCCCTCGTCGGAATCACGATCTTCTTCCTGTTGCCGGATTCGCCCTCTCAGGTCCGCTGGCTGACTCCGCGGCAAAGCGACTGGATCGAACGGGAGCTCGGCGCCGACGCGGCACGCATGCCGGCCACCGGGCCGACCAGTCTCGGCGCAGCGCTGTCCCATCCGGCCACGCGGCGGTTCGGCTTGCTCGGCATGCTGACGATCGGCGCGATGGTCACTTACGCGCTTTCGGGTCCGCTCATCCTCAAGCAGGCGGGCTACAGCAGCGGCGAGATCGGATCCCTGGTCGCGGCCGGCGGTATACTCGGCGCGCTCGGCATGCTTGCAACCGGCTGGATTTCCGATCGCCGCGGCGAGCGGTTCACGACGATGTGGATCAGCACGACGCTGATGGGGCTCGCCTTCGCCATGACCGCAATGGCCACATCGCCCGCGGCCTTCGCAGCCGCCTATCTGCTGTACGCCGCGTCATGGGGGTCGGTAACCCTGTCGCAGGTCAGCGCCTGGCCCGACTGCCTCCATGGCCGCGTGCTGGCTTTAGGCTGCGCCGGGATTAACACCTTGTCGCAGATCGGCGCCTTCCTGATGCCGATCCTGTGGGGCCGTCTTGCCGACGCGACCGGAAGCTTTCACGCCGGCGCCATCGCACTGACCGCGGCCACCGCCGTCGCGCTGCTGCTGACCGCCGAGCTTGCCAATCATGTCAGGCGCGCGGTCGCGGCCACCTAGTCGATGGTTGCCGGACGAAAGAATCCGGCTAGGGCGAGACCATGCTCAAGCCCGTCACCACCGACATTGAAGCGCTGAAGATCCTCGACGAGCGGCTGCGCTGGCTGTCGGCGTGGACCATCCACCACGCCAATCACGTTCGGCACCATGCCGACGGGCTGAAGGTCGGCGGGCACCAGGCGAGCTGCGCCTCGATGACGGCGATCATGTCGGCGCTCTATTTCCACGCTCTGGGCCCGAACGACCGGGTCGCGGTGAAGCCTCACGCCGGGCCGGTGCTGCACGCGATCCACTATCTGCTCGGCACGCAGAGCCGCGCCGCCCTCGAGAATTTCCGCGGCTTCGGCGGCGCGCAAAGCTATCCGAGCCGGACCAAGGACCAGATTCCCGTCGACTTCTCGACCGGTTCGGTCGGCCTCGGAGTCGCGATCACCCTCTTCGCCAGCCTCGTGCAGGATTATCTCAGCGCGCACGGCTGGCTCGACGAGGCCGACCGCGGCCGCTTCGTCGCGTTGATCGGTGATGCCGAGCTCGACGAAGGCAATATCTATGAAGCGATCATCGAGGGCGCGAAGCACGATGTCCGCAACCTGTGGTGGATCATCGACTACAATCGCCAGAGCCTCGATGCGACCAGCACCGACCGCATGTTCGAGCGCTTCGACGAGATTTTCCGAAGTTGCGGCTGGCGCGTGGTCGAGTTGCGCTACGGCAAGCGACTCCGCCGCGCGCTCGACGGCAATGCGGCGATCAAAAGCTGGTTTGAGCAGCTGTCGAACGCGGAGCTTTCGGCGCTTCATTACCAAGGCGGCGCGGCGTGGCGGAAGCGCATTGGGACGGACCTGGGCAAGAAGGCCGCCGCCTTCCTGAAGGAGCATGATGACGCCGCGCTCGGCCTGCTGTTCACCGACCTCGGCGGCCATTGCATGGAGAGCCTGGTCGAGGCGTTCGACGCCGCACAGGACGATGTTCCGACCCTCTTCATCGCCTGGACGATCAAGGGCCACGGCCTGCCCTTCGCCGGCCACAAGGACAATCACGCGGGTCTGATGAATCCTACTCAGCTCGCCGCGCTTCGAGACGCGATGGGTGTCCGCGAAGGTCAGGAGTGGGAAGACCTTGAGGGCGTCGGCGACAATGCACGGCCCGGCGTCGAGGCGCTCATCGACCGCACCCGCATCGTCCGTGAAAAGCGTCGCCGCAGCTTCGGCACCGTCACCATGCCGCACCTTCCAGCGCCCGCCGGCGAGGAGCAATCGACGCAGGCCGCGTTTGGCCGTATCCTGCTCGACCTGTCGAAGGCCGGCGGCGAACTCGCCGACCGCATCGTCACCACATCGCCTGACGTCACCGTCTCGACAAACCTCGGCGCATGGGTGAACCAGCGCGGCCTGTTCCGCCGCAGCGAGGCTCCCGACGTCTTCGCACAAGCAAAGATTGCGTCGGCGCAAAAATGGGGTGCCAGCAACAATGGCCAGCATATCGAGCTGGGTATCGCGGAGAGCAACCTCTTCCTGATGCTGGGGGCGGCCGGCCTGTCGGGCGACCTGTTCGGGCAACGGCTCTTTCCGATCGGGACACTCTACGACCCGTTCATCGCCCGTGGCCTCGATAGCCTCAACTACGCCTGCTACCAGGACGCGCGCTTCCTGCTGGTCGCAACACCTAGCGGGATCACGCTGGGACCCGAAGGCGGCGCGCACCAGTCGATCAACCCGCCGCTGATCGCGCTCGGCCAACCGGGCCTCCGTCACTATGAGCCGGCCTACGCGGATGAACTCGCCGCGATGATGGAGGAAGCGTTCCGCCTGATCGACGATCCCGCCGGCGAGAGTACCTACCTCCGCCTCTCCACCCGAAGCATCGCTCAGGTCGAGCGGACCGACGACTCCTGGCGCGAGGGCGCACTTCAGGGTGGTTACTGGCTGCGCGAACCCGGCACCGATGCCGAAGCCGCGATCGTCGCCATGGGCGCGGTCATGCCCGAAGCGCTCGCCGCCTGGGAGGAACTTCAGCGAAGACGTGCCCGGTCTCGGCCTGCTCGCCATCACCTCGCCCGACCTTCTGCACCGCGGGTGGACTGCTGCGCAGGCTGCGCGCTGGCGGGGCGAGCGCACACCAAGCCATGTCGAGCAACTGCTGTCGCGCCTCGCCCCGAACGCCGGCCTCGTCACCATCGCCGACGCCGCTCCCGCCTCGCTCTCCTGGCTCGGTGGCGTCCTCGGCCAGCGCGTGGCGCCGCTCGGCGTCGAGAAATTCGGCCAGACCGGCACCCTCGCCGATCTCTACGCCGCCTATCGCCTCGACGGCGCCGCGATCACCGAGGCCGTTGCCGAGCTTCTTCTGCCTGCCTAGGAGCAGCACATGGCCGGGCGTTTCTTCGACGAATGGCGGGTCGGCGATCATGTCGCGCACGCGATCACGCGAACCGTCACCGAGACCGACAACATCCTGATCACGACGCTGACCCACAATCCGCAGCCGCTCCACCTCGATTACGAAGCCGCCGCCAAGACCGAGTTCGGGAAGCCGCTCGTCAACAGCTGTTTCACCTTCAGCCTGCTGGTCGGAGTCAGCGTCCACGACACCACGCTCGGCACCCTCGTCGCCAATCTCGGCTATGACAAGCTGAAGTTCCCCAACCCAGTGTTCGTCGGCGACACGCTTCGCTCCGAAAGCGAGTGCACCGCGGTCCGCGAAAGCAAGTCGCGCCCGAACGCCGGGCTCGTTACCTGGGCTCACCGCAGCTTCAACCAGCGCGACGAACTTGTCTGCGAATGCACGCGCACCGCGCTTCTCCTGAAGAAGCCCGTCTGATGCAGCCGCGTAGCTGGCTGTTCGTCCCCGCCGACAGCGAGCGCAAGATCGCCAAGGCGCTCGACAGCGAGGCCGACGCGATCATCTTCGATCTCGAGGACAGCGTCGCGCCGGCGATGAAGCCGGTCGCCCGCGACCTCCTCAGGAACATGCTCAAGCGTTCCGGCGGCCCGCAATGGTGGGTGCGCGTGAACCCGCTCGGCAGCGAGTTCATCAAGGACGACCTCGAGCTGATGGGCATCGGCGACATCCACGGCATGGTCCTGCCCAAGGCGGAGGGCGGGGCGGACGTCGACGCAGCTCGCGCACCGCACGGGAAGCATCCCCGTCCACGCGATCGTCACCGAGACCGCGGCGAGCCTGTTCGGCCTCCTCTCCTACCGCGATCCCAAATCCCCACTGGTGGCGATGAGCTGGGGCGCGGAGGACCTGTCCGCCGCGCTCGGCGCATCTTCGAAATATGACTCGAACGGCGAACTCAGCTTCACTTACAGGCTTGCCCGAACGCTGTGCCTAGCGGGCGCGGTCGCCGCCGGCGTGCAGCCGGTCGACGGCGTCTTCGCCGACTTCAAGGACGAGGACGGCCTGCGGGGTGAAGCCGAAGCCGCGCGCCGCGAAGGGTTCACCGGCAAGCTCGCCATCCACCCGGCGCAGGTGCCGGTGATCAATGCCGCCTTTACGCCCTCGGCGGAGGACGTATCGCACGCCGAGGAAATCGTCGCCGCGTTCGAGGCACATCCCGACGCAGGCGTGCTTTCGGTCGGCGGAAAGATGGTCGACCGCCCGCACCTTGTTCAGGCCCGGCGCGTTCTGGAACGAGCACGATAGGAGATTTGGCGATGGCCACGACCGCAGAACCCGCGAACACCCTCGAGGCCATCAACAAACCGACCCCCGCCAAGGGCTGGGGCACCGACGCGCCCGATCAGCCGCTTCGGCCGATGGAGTTCGAGCGCCGCGCCCTTCGTCCCAACGACGTCGCGATCAAGATCACCCATGCCGGCATCTGCCACAGCGATCTCCATACCTGCCGCAACGACTGGGAAGGTACGAACTACCCCGTGATCCCGGGCCATGAGATCGTCGGCACCGTCACCGCGGTCGGCGACGAGGTCACCCGCCATCGCGTCGGCGATACCGTCGCGGTCGGCTGCATGGTCGACAGCTGCATGGAATGCGACCAGTGCCTCGCCGGCTGGGAAGTGTTCTGCCGCAAGGGCTGCGTCCAGACCTACAACAGCGCCGACTATCACGACGGCACGATGAGCAAGGGCGGCTACACCGACCATATCGTCGTCCGCGACCATTTCGTCCTGAAGGTGCCCGAAGGCATGGACGTCAGCCGCGTCGCGCCGTTGCTCTGCGCCGGCATCACGACCTACTCGCCGCTGCGCCAGTACAATGTCGGCCCGGACCAGCAAGGTGGCGGTCGTCGGCCTCGGCGGTCTCGGCCACATGGGCGTGAAGCTGGCCGCCGCGATGGGCGCGCACGTGACGATGATCACGACCACGCCGAGCAAGGGCGAGGATGCGCGCGAGCTCGGCGCGCACGACGTCATCATCTCGACCGACCCGGCGCAGATGGAAGCCGCGGCGACGCGCTTCGACTTCATCCTCAACACCATCCCCGTCAGCCACGAGATCGATGGCTATCTGAACCTGCTCGGCCGCTCCGGCCGGATGGTCATCGTCGGCGCGCTGATGCAGATGCCGGGCTTCGTCGGCGTCGAACCTCATCTGGTGGAATCGCGCGGTCGGCGGATCGGCGATCGGCGGAATTCCCGAGACCCAGGAGATGCTCGATTTCTGCGCCGAGAAGGGCATCTATCCGGACGTCGAGTTCATCCGCGATGGATCAGGTCAACGAGGCCTATGAGCGGCTGCTCAAGAACGACGTCCGCTACCGCTTCGTGATCGACATGAGCCGAGGCCTGTGAGCGAAGCGTCCATCCTGTCCCCGACGGGTTCGACGCGCGCATCGGCCCGCGCGAGCTCGCCGAACTGAACGACCTCGCCGCCGCCGACCCCGACCGCTTCTGGCTCGACCAGGCGCGGCGGCTGACGTGGAACAAGTCGCCGACGAAGGCCGGCGACTGGTCGTTCAGCGAGGATGACTTCCACATCCCCTGGTACGCGGACGGCGAACTCAACCTGTCGGTCAATTGCCTCGACCGGCACCTCGCCGAGCACGGCGACCGCACGGCTCTGATCTTCGAGGCGGACGAGCCCGGCCAGGGCGATCGCTGGACCTATCGCGAGCTTTACGAAGAGACGTGCCGCTTCGCCAACCTGTTGAAGCAGCGCGGCGTCAGGCGCGGCGACCGGGTGATGATCTACATGCCGATGATCCCGGAGGCCGCGGCGGCAATGCTCGCCTGCGCCCGCATCGGCGCGATCCATTCGGTGATCTTCGGGGGCTTTTCGCCCGAAAGCGTCGCCGGCCGGATCGCCGATTGCGACGCCTGCGCCGTCATCACCGCCGACGAGGGTGTTCGCGGCGGCAAGAAAATTCCGCTGAAGCGCAACGTCGACACCGCGCTTGCGAGCCGCGACGTCGACACCGTCATCGTCGTCACTCGAACCGGCACCGACGTGCCGATGAAGGAAGGCCGCGACATCCGTTATTCGGATGTCCGCGACAGCCTCGCGACCGACTGCGAGCCCGCGATCATGAACGCGGAAGACCCCTTGTTCATTCTCTATACGTCGGGCTCGACCGGGAAGCCGAAAGGCGTCGTCCACACGACCGGGGGCTATGCGGTCTGGGCGGTGACGACCTTCGAGTGGATCTTCGATTATCGGCCCGACGACATTTTCTGGTGCACCGCCGACATCGGCTGGATCACCGGTCATTCCTATGTCGTCTACGGACCGCTTGCGATGGGCGCGACCAGCGTGATGTTCGACGGCGTTCCCAACTATCCCGACTTCGGCCGCTTCTGGGAAACCGTCGACCGCCTGGGCGTCACCATCTTCTATACCGCCCCGACCGCGATCCGCGCGCTGATGCGCGAGGGGGACGAACCGGTGACGCGCTACAGCCGCGAATCGATCCGCCTGCTCGGAACGGTCGGCGAGCCGATCAACCCCGAAGCGTGGGAATGGTACTGGCGCGTCGTCGGCGATGGCCGCTGCCCGGTCGTCGATACGTGGTGGCAGACCGAGACCGGCGGAATCCTGATCTCACCTTTCCCCGGCGCGACCGAGCTGAAGCCGGGCTCCGCAACCAAGCCGCTGCCCGGAATCGAGCCGCTTCTGCTCGACCCCAACCACAATGTGCTCAAGGGCGCGACCAGCGGGAACCTCTGCCTCGCTTCCTCCTGGCCGGGCCAGATGCGCACCGTGTGGGGCGATCACGATCGCTTCTTCGAAACCTACTTCAAAGCCTATCCCGGTCTCTACTTCACCGGCGACGGCTGCCGCCGAGACGAGGACGGCTATTACTGGATCACCGGCCGGGTGGATGACGTCATCAACGTTTCCGGCCACCGCATCGGCACCGCCGAAGTCGAAAGCTCGCTCGTCTCCCATTCCAAGGTCGCCGAAGCGGCCGTGGTCGGCTTTCCGCACGATATTAAGGGACAGGCCATCTACGCCTACGTAACCCTGAATGCCGGTGAAGAAGGGACCGACGAGTTGCGTAAAGAGCTGGTCCAGGAGGTGCGCCACGACATCGGCGCCTTCTCGGCGCCCGAGAAAATCCAGTTCACGCCCGCGCTTCCCAAGACGCGATCGGGCAAGATCATGCGCCGGATCCTGCGCAAGATCGCGGAAGGCGCGGACGGCGGCTTCGGCGACACCTCGACCCTCGCCGACCCGACGATCGTCGATGCGCTGCTCGCGGGGCGCCAATGAGGGCGGCAATAGCGGCGGCATTCCTGCTCGCCATCGCAACTCCCGCCTGGGCGACGGCGTTCAACCCGGTCGACTTCTTCCGCGGCCGGACCCACGGCGAAGGCATCCTCAAGATCATCTTCCAGTCGCCCAAGCACATGACCGTCGACAGCGAGGGAGTCGCGGAAAAGGATGGTTCTCTGGTCTTGAAGCAGGTCATCCATGAACCCGGCAAGCCGCCGCGCACGCGTTACTGGCGAATGCGGCAGACGGCGCCGAACCGCTACGAAGGCACGCTGACGGACGCCGCGAGCCCGGTCCGCGTCGACGTGACGAAGAACGGCATCCGCATCCGCTACACCGGCAAGGACCACCTCAATTTCGATCAGATGCTGACCCCGGTCGGTCCGAACGAAGTGCACAACAAGATGCGCGTGAAACGTTTCGGGATCACGGTCGCCAATTACGACGAGACCATCCGCAAGCTCGACTGATCCTGCTGCTCGTCCTGCCACAGGAAGAACAGCGCCAGCGCCGCGGCGATCGGGATCGTGTTGGGAATGAGATTCACCGGCAGGGGGACATGGCCGAAGAAGGTGGTGCCCAGGAGCGGGATGAACATCAACACCCAAAGCAGTACCGCTTTCCATGGCGAGCGGCTCGCCAGAAAGCCGAGCGGAGCAATCAGCACGACGGCCTCGTAGGTCGCCGAATAGGGCGAGGCGAGCATGGCAGCCGCCGCGAATACCGCGACTTTCGACCTCCACTCCTTGCGCCAACTCACCGCGACGATAGCCGCGGCGGCGATCGTGATCACCAACTGGCCGGCGAGAGCAACGGCTTTTGGCACGGCGAGGAAGCGTAACAGCCCATAAGGACTCGAGAGCGCGTTCCATGGGCTGAAGCCATCCGCGACCGCGTGCGAATATTGAACGAGGGAAGCCCACCATGCGCCGTAAATTCGCAACCCGAAGGCAAGCTCGCCAATCGCCAGCAGCAGCACCGCGCTGAAGGCCGCGGCCGCTAGCGCCCGCCACTTGGCCCCGGCGACGAGCGCTACCGGGATGAGCAAAGCGAATTGCGGCTTGAGCAGCATCAGACCGAGGATAGCGCCGCCGACGACCGGGCTTGTCTCCACCCACAGCAGGCCGCCGAGCAGGACCGCGCTGGTAACGAAGCCGGTCTGGCCGGAGAAGGCGTTGTGAGCGGCCGCCGGGTTGGCCAGCGCCAGTCGGACGGGCTGCCTGGAAGATAGGACATAAGCCGCGCCCGTGACCGCCACCCAGAGCACGAGCGCCGGGCCATAAGCGAAGAGGCCGAACGGGATCACGAGCAACAGGAAGGCAGGCGGATATGCGAGCGGCGCCAGCGTTCCGACCGGGGTGATATGCTGAGCGTAGGCGACCCACGCCTTGCCGTTCAACACATTGCTCGCCGCGTCCCAGAAGACGTAGAAATCAATGCCGGAGACCGATCTCGCATGCGCCCAGGTCACGTGCGCGACCTTGAGAAAGAAGAACGCAGCCGTCGCCCAAACGGCCAGCCGCGCCGCCTCCCCGATCGTCCGCCCAAGCCGCCGACGCATCAGGACGATGGACTCCGCGCACCCGACTGACTCCCATCCTGCCACAGGAACACGAGCGAGAGCGCGGCAGCGATCGGGGTGGTGTCGGGCAGGCCGGACACGTCGATCGGAAAGCGCCCGGGATCGATGAGATTGAACCACGGGAGGAGCAACAGCAGCCATAGGGTCGCGGCCCGCCAATGGGAGCGTGCGGCGAACCAGCCCAATGGGCCGACCATCATCACCGCATCGTGCGCGCAGATGTATGGCGGGACGAGCAGCGTGGCCGCGGCCAGCACCGCAGTCTTGGAATCCCAATCCTTCCGCCAACTTTGAATCACCACCAGCGCGGCGATTATCGCGGTGAGCGCTTGGGCCGCGAACGCAACCGAGCTGGCGGCGCCCCACCAGCGCGCAAATGCGTAGGTGCTGGATAGTTCGCTCCAGCCCCAAATCCGCTCACCAGCCAGTGCGTGAAATGCGACGCAGACTTCCACCATGCGACGTAGATATTCGGGCCGAAGACGATGGCAGCCAGCGTGATCTGGGCGCCGGCCGACGCCGCCGCGGCGCACATCGCCTTCCATCGGCGGCCAGCGACGAGCGCTACCGGGATCAGGACGGCAAGGGTCGGCTTGATCACCATGCATCCAAGCACGGCGCCGCTCAGCAACGGCCGCCTCCCGATCCAGTTCAGTCCGCCCAACAGGATCGAGCTGGTCAGAAACCCTGTCTGTCCCCACCGCACATTATAGGGCACGGCGGGGCTGGCGAGCGCCACCCGCGCCGGTTGCCGGCTGGTGAGGACATAGGCGATCCCCGTCAATCCGAGCCACACGATGAGGCTGATTCTGGCCGGCAGAAGCGCCAACGGCGGTACCAGCAGGAGGAGTGGTGGCGGATAGGCCAGGGGCCAGAGGCTGCCCGCAGGGCTGGCGTGCGTGGTGTAGGCCCGCTCCGCATGACCGCTCAGCACATTCGCGCCCGCGTCCCAGAAATAATAGAAATCGCTCGTTCCGCCGGATTGCCAATGCCCCCAGCTGATCCGCCAGATTCTCCAGATGAAAACCGCGACGATGAGCCAGGTGACGAATGACGCGATCGCGCGGGCGCGCCCGCCATTGGACTGTCTCTCAGACCCTGCACCCCCGGTCATTGGTCATTCGATATCATCCCGGTCGAAGCTTGGCGACGCGTCCGTCCGCCGAGTCTTTGCAGGTTGCCAGGCGGCCGCTATCGCTATCCCAAGGGGGAGCCATGGCAACGACGGCCGAGTATGAGCACAAGCCCTGGTCGATGGCCCGCGTCGTCATCGCCTCGTCGGCGGGCACCGCGTTCGAATGGTACGACTTCTTCATCTTCGGAAGCCTCGCGCCGGTCATCTCGAGGGTGTTTTTCGCGGGGCTCGATCCCACTCCGGCGTTGATCGCGGCACTCGCCCTGTTCGCCGCCGGGTTCGCATTCCGGCCGCTCGGTGCGCTCATCTTCGGAGTTGTCGGCGACCGCCTCGGCCGCAAGGGCGCTTTCCTCATCACGGTCAGCCTGATGGGCGCCGCTACCTTCCTGATCGGCTTCCTGCCCACCTACGCCCAGGCCGGGACGCTCGGCCCGACCTTGCTGATCGTCCTGCGCATCCTCCAGGGAATTGCGCTCGGCGGCGAATATGGCGGGGCGGCGATCTACGTCGCGGAGCATGCGCCGAACGACAGGCGCGGCGCCGCGACGGGATGGATTCAGTCTTCCGCCTCGTTCGGCCTGCTCGCCGCGCTGCTCGTCATCGTCGTCGACGCGCAACTTGGTTGGTGAAGACGCGTTCGCCGCATGGGGCTGGCGAGTGCCGTTCCTCGTTTCGGCGGTGCTGCTGGCTGTATCGGTATGGATGCGCGCCAGGCTCGCCGAAAGCCCGCATTTCGCGAAGCTTCGGGAAGAAGGCGAAATCACCAAGGCGCCGCTTCGCGAAGCGTTCGGCCAATGGCGCGAACGTCAGGAAGGTCCTCATCGCCTTTTTCGGGATCATGTGCGCGCAGGGCGCAGTCTGGTACTTCGCTTTCTTCTATCTGCAGGTCTTCCTCGAAAAGTCGCTCGGCGTCCCGGCCGAGACCAAGGATCTGCTGCTGATCGTGATGACGGTCGTCAGCGCACCGCTCTACGTCTTCTTCGGCTGGCTGAGCGACCGCGTCGGCCGCAAGTTCGTGATGGTCGGCGGAATGGTGCTTGCGCTGGTCCTATATTTCCCCGGCTCTCACTGGATCGCCGACGCCGCAAACCCGGCGCTGGTGGAGGCGCAGACGGCGACGCCTGTATTCGTCGTCACCAATCCCTCGACCTGCGCGGTCCAGTTCGATCCCGTCGGCACGGCGAAGTTCGTCAGCGCCTGCGACATCGCCAAAAGCACCCTCGTCACGAAAGGCATTTCGTTCATCACGCGTCCCTCGACGGACGCAGCGACACGCGTCGTCATCGGCACTGAACAGATACCGATCGCCAGCGGCGAGGGCTTAGCCGGGCCAGAGCTCAAGGCATTGAAGGCGAAAACAGCCGAGGCGCTCAGCGCCGAGCTGCACGCCGCCGGCTATCCCAAAAGCGCCGATCCCGCCCAGGCGAACATGACTCTGCTGATCATCGTCCTGCTGCTCTTCGTCGTCGCGGCGACCGCGCTCTACGGCCCGCAGGCCGCCGCGCTGGTCGAGATGTTCCCGACGCGCATCCGCTACACGGCGATGTCCTTCCCGTACCACGTCGGCACCGGGTGGGTCGGCGGCTTCCTCCCCGTCACCAGCTTCGCCATCGTCGCGATCACCGGCAATATTTATGCCGGACTTTGGTACTCGGTCATCTTCACCGGCATTTCGGTGGTCGTCTCGCTACTCTTTCTCAAGGAGACGGCGGGCCGGCGGCTGGAGGAGATATGATCGAAACGCGGTCCGCTTACGGGCACCAGTGGATGTCGATCGGCTGCTCCGCCTCGGCGAGGACGCGGCCGATCGGAAGTCTCGAGCTGTGGCCGTCGGCGATCGCTTGCTCGAGCACGTCCCGCTTTTCCTGACCTTTGATGGTGATCAGAACCGTGCGCGCCGACAGGATCGCGGGGCGGGTGAGGGTTACCCGGGCGACCGGCACCTCCTCGGGCAGCGGCTCGGGCATCGTCCCGATCGCCCGGCGCGCCTTGGGCGCATCGAGCGCCGGCTGCAGATCGGGTCCGGCGAAGATCGACGCGACATGCCCGTCGGCGCCCATGCCGAGCCAGACGAGATCGGGCGGCCACGGCAGGTCCTGAAGCCGCGCGTCGGCGGCATTGCCGGCGAGCTTGTAGTCGCCTGCGGCCTCGCTCGTGAGGGGCACGACCCTTGCTCCAAGCGGCAGGAAGGCTCGCGCCAGCTCGCGAACGTTGGAATGCTCGCTGTCGACCGCGACCAGACGGTCGTCGGTGGGAATCACCGTCACCTTCTTCCATGGCAGCTTCTGCCTGGCGAGCTTGCGGAAGATCGCGGGCCCTGTCTTCCCGCCGGGCACCGCGATCAGCGATGCGTCGCGCGCGTCGACCGCGCTTTCGATGATGAACCCGACGTCGCCCGCGACCGCGTCGGCGAGCTCGTCCAGGGAGTCATACTCCCACCATTCCGCTTCGATCATGTGATTCCCTCTGGCTTACCGCGGCGCTCGTTGCGCGTATCCGAACCATCCTGCAACCGCTTGTCCGCTGCGGTTGAGCGCGGGCCGGAAACGGAGCCGGTCGTGCGCGAGGTTGCAGACCTGGGAGTCGATCGCCGCGACGCCCGTGCCGCGGTCCACCGTGCATTCGCTGACATAGCCCCGCGCATCGAACTCGTAGCCGCATGAAGATAGTGGCGCCGCGCGGCCACTGGTCGAGCAGCTCGCGCGAGAAGTCGCGGCCGGTGAGCACCGGACTGACGAGGTGCGGCGGATCGGCGACGCCGCCCTCCCCGCCACCGCCAGAGCCGCTCCCGGTGCCGGTGCCGGTCCCGTTGCCGCTGCCCCCGGTGCCCGTTCCGGGTCCGGCGACCGGCGCCGCGCCCTGCGTTGGAGCCGTGCCCTCGCGCGGGGTCTTGCTGGCTGCGATTTGCGGAAGCGGCGGAACGACCACCTTGGGCTCGGGCGCCTTGATCGGCGTCGCCTCGCTCTTGATGTTCGGGGCGGAGCCGCCTTCCTCGTCCCTGGGCTTCGCTTGCTGGCGCGGCTGCGGGGGCGGCGGCGGGGGTGGCGGTGGCTGCTTCAAATCGAGGATGCTGACCGGCGGGGGATAATCGTTGAGTTGCGCGATGCCGCTCGGCCCCCAGCGATGGATCACGGCGAAAAGCAGCAGCGCATGGATTGCGATCACCACGGCGATCACTCCGGTCCGGTCGCGTCGGCTGATGTCGGTGCGATAGGCCACGGCTCGTCAACGCGAACACCACACCGACGTTGCGAATGCAAAGGACGAGCGCCGGACGGAGCGGGATCGGTCCGGCGCCCTGAACGCTGAGACTTGTTTAGCGGCTCGAGCTCGCCTTGCGGCCGCCGCCGTGGCTGGCCTTGCCGCCCTTGCTCGCGATTTCGCGCTGCTTGGCGGGATCCATCGCCGCGAAATCCGCGCTTCGAGCCGCCGCTCCTGGTCGTTGCCATAATCATGATCTCCCGAATGCCGGATGGGCGCGGATGTAACGCGGCTGGCACGTCGCGGTTCACGAACCTGATGGAGATTAGAAACTGCCGTAGCCGGCGTTAATGCAGGTTAGAAACGGCGTTAAAATGAGTCCGTGATCGCCGGTGAGGACTTCTTCGCGATCCGGTTCACAGCCGCGCCAAGCTAAGTCAGCGCAGCCGCAGCCCGAGCCACAGGGTGCGCGGGGTCGCGCGCTCGGTCGAACCGTCTCCGTTGATTCCGGCCATCACGAGCGCATCGGTGAGGTTCTCGGCCCTCGCCACTAGCTGCACGCGTTGCGTCAGCGGCCATGACGCGAACGCGTCGATCGTGGTCGCAGCTTTGAGCAGATCAGTGTTGAGGTCGTTGTCGAACTGACCGCCGACGCGGCGCAATATCACCTGCGCCCCTTTCCCGCCTTGCTGCCATCCCGCCGCCAGCGTGCCCGAAAACTTCGGCGTCTGTGCCGGGCGCAACCCATCGAGGAACCGAGCCGCCCCGCTCGCGTCAATCCTGGCGCGAGTGACACTTGCGCCCGCGCTCACGATCCAGGGACCGTCGGCCCACGTGATCCTTGCCTCGACCCCGCGCACCTTCACGGCATCGACGTTCTGTCGCTGGCTGTAAGTCCCGCCTGCACCGACGAAGCCGACGCCGGGGAAGGTTCCAGGCCCACGCCCCAGGCTCACGTTTGCGATTGCGTCCTTCAGCCGGTTCACGAACCCGGTCAGCGAGAGGCTGAACGACCCTTTCGCATAGTCGATGCCCGCTTCGGCCCCCGCAAGCCGCTCCGGATCGAGGTCGGGGTTCGCGGCGGTCGCATCGGCGCCTACGCGGAACGGCCGGAACAGCTCGTTGAGAGTCGGCATCCGCCAGCCGAGATAGGCTGCGGAACGGAGCTGGACTCCGCCGCCGAGCGGCACGACAACTCCGCCTCGCGCGGTCGGCAGCCAGCCGCTTCGAGCCGGATCCTGGGCGTCAATGAGCACTTCGCCCGTCGCGATCGCCTGTTCGAACAAATGGCCGTCGTCGATGCTCCACCTGATCGAGCCGAGCGCCGGCAGTAAAGCGTCGCCCGCGCGAGATCGACGCTCGCCTCTGCGAACGCGCCCGCCGTCCAGCTGTCGCCGCCCGCGGTGCGGCGCCGCGTCGGCTCGCCGGCGACATAGGAGGCAAGCTCGCGCGACTCGCCCGTCGTCCGCCGCGTATCGGCGCCAAGCCGAAGCTCGATCCCGCCAGGCAGCGGTGGCCGCACCTCGACGCTGCCGCCCAGCCCGTGCGACGGCACCGAATATTGCAGCGACACGCGTTTCGCCTGCCCGCGCCCAGGGCTGACGCTTGCGAAGCTGCTCATGAGGTTGCGCCATTGCCAATAGCCGAGCGCGCTCCATTGCCACGCGCCGCGGCCGACCAGCCGCACCGATGCATCGGCGCCGTTGGTCCGGTTCACCGTGAACTCGGTGCCGCGCGTTCGCCAGTCGTGGAAGCCGTCGAGGCTCGCCTGAATCTCGTCAGCCTCGCCGATCGGAGCGACCCAGCGCGCGCGCCCGCTCCACTCGCGATAGGGCGCCCGCTCGTCAGCCGGTCCTCGCATTGCTTCGGTCACCGGTACGAATCCGTCGCTTCGCGCTCCGCGACCCGAGAGACTGAGCGCGCCGCCCGCGACATCGAGAGAGGCACGCCCGCGCGCCTCGAGCGACGCACGGCTGCCCCCGTCCAGCTCGCCGGAAAGCCCGCCATCGGCCCGGCTCGTCATTTCGATCGTGCCCGCGAGCGCCCCCGGCCCATTCGCAACGCTCCCGCCGCCTCTCACGACGCGCACCTCCGCCAGGTCGAGCGGGTCGTAGGCGGGCCAATTCACCCAGCCTCCGAACGGATCAGTTTGAGGAACCCCGTCGAGGACCAGAAGTGCGCGGCTCGACGCATTGCCGCCGAGCGCGCGCAGGGTGATGCCCTGGCTGGTCGGGTGGCTGCTCCGCGAGTCAGAGCGGCGGAATAGCTGCAGCCCCGGCACGTCCTTCAGCAACTGGTCGAGCGCGTGGCTCGGCGATTGTTCGATTTCGCGCCGCGAAATTCGCTGCACGTCATAGACCCGCTCGGCCTTCGCTTCCGGAAGCGCCTTGCCGGTGATGACGATCGCCGATTGGGGCTGCGGCGGCGGAAACGTCGGCTGCACCGCGCTATCGGACCTCGCGCGGCGTCGCGGCGATCGTCAGCAATGCGGTGACGGCAACCGCGAACAGCGCCCAATTGCTTTTGTCACGCTGCGCCATTGCGGACCAATGCGCGAATTAGCCGACGGCTCCAACGAAATCCCGCGCAGAGCCCTCCGACAACCGTGAAAGTAAACAAAGGTTAAATTTATGTTGCTGCCAACGCGGTAACTTGCTCTAAACTGGTCTTTCCGGTCGCTTGCGACTCGGCAGTCATCTGAACGGGGAGGGGGCGCCCCGGTGAAGGTCGGTCGGTTTCCAGGGCAGTCATTCGCGCGTGGCGCACGCCGCAGATCGGCGCACCTGCTCTCCGCGATCCTTCTCGCTCCAACCGGCGCGGCCTTCGGACAAACGACGCCCCCGCCAGCGCCGCTTCCGCCGACGCGCGAGGAAGTCACCCGACCGGTCACGCCGCCGGTCGCGCTGCGTGGTCCCAAGCTCGAGGTCGAGGGCGGCGTCGAACGCGCGCCATGCGCGCTCGCGGGCCCGGAATATCAGCAGATCCACTTCGTCCTGCGCGGTGCGGAGTTCGACGGCCTCCAGGGCCTGTCGACCGCCGAGCTTGCCAGCGCTTATTCCGAATATGTCGGCCGCGACGTGCCGATTTCCATCGTGTGCGAGATCCGCGACCGCGCCGGGACGATCCTCCGCAACGCCGGTTACATCGCGGCGGTCCAGGTGCCGGAGCAGAAGATCACCGAAGGCACCGTCCGCTTCAACGTGCTGATGGCGCATCTCACCCAGGTGCGGGTGCGCGGCGATGCGACAGGCGCCGAAGCGATCATCGCCGGCTACCTGAACCAGCTGACGAAGGAACCGGTCTTCAACCGCTACGATGCCGAGCGCTACCTGCTCCTCGCCAGCGACCTTCCCGGCTACACCGTGCGGCTGACGCTGCGCCCGGCCGGCACCGCGCCCGGCGAAGTCGTCGGGGACGTCACGGTCCAGCGCACGCCGGCCTATGTCGACTTCAACGTGCAGAATGGCGGCTCCGACGCACTCGGACCGTGGGGCGGGCTCCTTCGCGCCGAATTCTTCGGCCTCACCGGCCTCGGCGACCGGACCCAGCTTTCGTTCTTCAGCACTCCGGACTTCCACGAGCAGCAGACCGTCCAGGTCGGCCACGACTTCCGCCTCGGCCCGCAAGGACTGAGCATCGGCGACACCTTCACTTACGCCTGGGCGCGGCCCGAAATCCCCAATTCAAAGGTCCTTGCCCGGACTCTGCTGAACACGATCGAGGTCGGCTACCCGCTGGTTCGGCGCCAGGCGCAGACGCTCCGCGCTTCGGCCGGTCTTGATTACGTCAATCAGGACGTCAGGCTCGACGGGATCAGGCTCACAAGGGATCGCTTGCGCGTCGGGTTCCTGCGGCTCGGCTTCGATGCGGCCGCGACCGAATTCACCGGCTTCACGCCGACCGAGCCGCCGTGGCGCGTCGCGAATGTGCTCGAGCTCCGCCAGGGCCTTCATGTGTTCGGCGCGACCCATGACTGCGGACCGCTCGGCGCCAATTGCCTCGGACCCGAACGACGTCCCGCCGAGCCGGATCGAAGGCCAGTCCGACGCGACCGTTCTGCGCTACACCGGCTATGGCGAATTTCGTCCGATCCCGAAGCTGACCTTCGCGCTCGGCGCGCGAGTCCAATATGCGTGGCGCCCATTGCTCAGCTTCGAGGAATTCTCGGCGGGCAACTACACGGTCGGGCGCGGCTACGATCCCGGCGCGCTGCTCGGCGACCGCGGCTTCGGGACGCAGGCCGAGCTTCGCTTCGGAAGCCGGGTTCCGCGAACCGCGCGAAGCGCCGCGGTCGAAGCCTATGCCTTCTGGGATCACGCCTCGGTCAAGAATCTCGACAAGCTGTTCATCGTCGCGGGCTCGAAGCACCTCAACTCGGTCGGGGCCGGCGCGCGGATCAGCTTTGACCGCTTTGCGCTCGATGCCGCGCTCGCCGTTCCGCTGACCCGCATCGGGATCGACAACCGACGGCCCGATCCCCGCCTTCTCGTCTCGCTGACCACCCGCCTCTGGCCTTGGAGCATCCGATGATCCGCACCGCGCAGCCCGCATCGCGGGCCCTTCGCAGCAAGCTGTTGATCTCCAGCGCAAGCCTCGCGATCGCCGCCGCCGCGATCGCTCCTCAACAGGCCCGAGCGCAGGCGGCGCCGGGGGCGTTCCAGGGCACTCCGACGACGTCTTCCGGGACCGTCGGTTACAACCGCGGCAGCGGCACGGAGACGGTCACCGTCGGCAGCTCCACGGCGACGATCGACTGGTCGCCGTACGACACCGCGACCGAGACAACGGACCCGATCGATTTCCTGCCGTCCGGGAATGTCGCAACCTTCACCAGCACGGCGGGGCTGACCGACTATACCGTCCTCAACCGCATCGTTCCCACCGATCCCAACCGCGCGATCGCGCTCAACGGCACGATCCTTTCGACGCTCGAAGGGGGAAGCACGACGGGCGGCAGGATCTGGTTCTACAGCCCGGGCGGGATCCTTATCGGTTCGACCGCGGTCATCGATGTCGGCAGCCTCCTCCTGACGACTGCCCAGCCTTCGAACTGGAGCACGACCGCCAACGGCTTTTCCGCCACGCTCGGCGAGGGCGACGGCCAGACCTCGACCTTGCCCAATTCCAAAATCGTGATCGACGCGGGTGCGCAACTGAAGGCGCTCCAGCAGAACAGCTACATCGCGTTGATCGCGCCGCGAATCGAGCAGGGCGGCACGGTGAAGGTCAACGGATCGGCCGCGTACATCGCCGGTGATCAGATGACGATGACGTTCGATCAGGGGCTGTTCAACGTCCAGGTCGACGTCGGCACCGACGATCCGAACGGAATTGTCCACACCGGCACGACTGGCGGACCGCCAAACCAGACCGCGAGCGACAATCATCACATCTACATGGCCGCGGTGCCGAAAAACCAGGCGCTGACGATGCTGCTCGGCGGAAACATCGGCTACGACGCCGCGACCGCCAATGTCGAAAACGGCGAGATTTGGCTGGGAGCCGGGTGGACCCCGTGGAACGATGAGACAGGCACCGGGCTGCAGAGCTTCGATACGCAAAGCAGTGCCGCAATCGACATCACCGGCGGGCATTTCACTTCCTTCGTCTGGGCTCTCGCGAACAGCAACGTCAACGCGGAGACGCTCAACGGTCCTCTGACCTTCGACGACAGCGTTCTTCTCGAATCCGAGAACGGGTCGGTGATCATGTCCGCCTATGGCGACAACACATTGTCCGTCGGCGGAAGCGCTTCCCTGATCGCGCGGGGCGGGAATGGCGGTGAAGCGACCCTCGACGCGTATGGCGGCGGGACCATCGACATTGCGGGCCAAGGCTATCTCGATGCAGGCTATTCCGGGGCCGCCCAGGGCGACAGCAGCGATGCTTATGCGGGGACGGTAAACGTGTCCGCGAACGGGGGAACGATCTCGGCCGGCAGCCTCAGTCTCAACGCAGTCGGGCAAGGGGCTGACGGAAACACGGACTCGGCCGCAGTCAACGGCCATGGCGGCACCATCAACATTTCGGCCGATGCCGGCGGCGCGATCACCGTCGACAACGGCCTGACCGCGAGCGCCGACGGCTACGGCGGCAACATGCTCGACGGCAACACGCTCGGCGGCACGGGCTATGGCGGCAGCATCTCGATGTGGGTCGGCGATGGTTCGATCGATGTCGGCGGCGACGTGAACCTGTCCGCCAGCGGCTTTGGCGGGAGCTGGGACGGCGAGAGCACGCCGACCGCCGCCCAGGGCGGCGAAGGTTTCGGCGGCAACGTGACGCTCTACAATTACGGCCCTGGTACGATTACCCTGGGCGGCAACACCAACCTCGTGGCCGACGGAACCGGGGGCGATGGCCAGACCGGCGGCGCGGGGCATGGCGGGACGGCCGGGATCACGGTCTATGACGGGAAGATCGCGCTTGGCCCGTCGACCTATGTCTCCGGCAGCGGTTGGGGTGGCGATGCCTCGTTCGGGCTTGGCGGCGCGGGCGGCGACGCTTTCGGCGGCGGCGCCTTCATCGAGGTCCTTTCGTCCACCGGCGAAGTTCCCACCTCGGGAACCCTAACCGGAGGCGACCTGACCGTCGCCGCGACCGCCTCCGGCGGCGCCGGCGGCGCCGGCGACGGCGCCAATATCGCGCCGGGCGCGGGTGGAAACGCCGACGGTGGGCTCGGCTGCGGAGAATGCGGGACCTCCGCCGCTTCCATCATCGTCGATGGGACGGCGACGCTTTCGCTTGGCTCGGTCGCGGTCATTGCTGACGGTACCGGCGGCGTTGGCGGCGCCGGCGTCGGTAGTCAGACCGGCGGCGCGGGAGGCACCGGCAGCGGCGGCTTCGCGTCCGTCGCATATACGGACAATTCTGCGCAGGGAACCGGCGACGGGACCATGGAATTCGGCTCGCTCTATGTCGGAGCGAGGGGGTTCGGCGGCGACGGCGGGGCGAGCGATACGGGCGCGGCCGGCACCGGCGGCAACGCCAGCGGCGGCTTCGCGCTGCTCAACTCGTTCGCCGGCACGCTGACCGCTGGCAGCCTCGAGCTCGGCGCCGGAGCGTTCGGCGGCGACGGCGGCTATGGCGGGGAAGCGGATGGGGGTTTCGCCGAAGCCTATGTCGCGGCTTCGATCGAAGCGTCTTCGCTCACGATCGATGCGAGCGGGACCGGCGGAAACGGCACCAGCGGCGATGGCGGCTATTCCAGTGGCGGTACCGCGATCCTGTTCATCGATGGCGGTTCGGCCGATATAAGCGGGAACCTGTACGTCGGCGCGAACGGCAACGTCGACGACAATCACGACGGCATCGGCGACGGCGGCGCCGGCTCCGCGAACGGGGGCGATTCGGACGGCGGTTCCGCTTCGGTGGTCATCACCCCGAACGGAGGGTCGCTGACCGTCGGTGGCGAGGCGACGATCATCGCTGCCGGGCTCGGCGGCGACGGCGGCCCGGACGGCGACGGATCGGGCGGCAGCGGCGGCGACGGCAGCGGCGGAGTCGCCGGCCTGTTCGCCTATGCGACGTTCACGAGCGGGTGCAGCAGCTCCGCCTGCACCGCGGGCGTCACCGCCCTCGAACCCACGGTCACCAACATCGCGGTCCAGAATCTGTTCGTGAACGCCGTGGGCGTCGGTGGCTCGGGCGGAGATTCGACAAACGGCGGCAGCGGCGGCAACGGCTTCGGCGGGTCGGTCGGCATCGACATCGAGCTCGGCTCGTTCACGGCCGGCGACATCGACGCGCGCGCGATCGGTTTTGGCGGCGACGGCGGAATCGGCTCCGACGGCACCGGCGGAGACGCCGGCGCCGCTCAAGGCGGCACTGCCAGCCTCATCGTCACGACCAGCATGAGCGTCAATTCCTACGTCGGCTGGGCGCGGGCATTTGGCGGCGCGGGCGGAACCGGGACCTCCGGTTCCGGAACGGGCGGAGACGCCACTGCAGGCACCAGCACGATCGACATCCCCGAGGGCGCGAGCGCGACCGTCACGGAAGGGATTGTGGCCAATGCAACCGCCTTTGCCGGCGCCGGCTCTTCGGGCGGCAATGCGGTCGGCGGGCATTCGGAGATCAACATCGGCGGCACGGTTACTGCGGCGAATATCGAGGCGACCGCGCAGGGCTTCGGAGGCGAGGGTCTGACCGGCGCAGGCGGATCGGGGACCGGCGGCACGTCATTGCTCAACGTCACCGGGACGCTCGACACGGACACCGGCTTCATGGGCAACGGTGGGTACGGGGGCAACGGAGTGACCGCGGGCGGGAATGGAATCGGCGGGGCTGGAACGATCGACGTCGCCGGCAGCATGACCGCGTCCGGCGCCTTCCTGATGCAGGACGACGCGACCGGCGGCACCGCGACGGCTGGGCCGGCGGGAACCGCGGACGCCGGCGACGCCCTCGTCTTTGTCCATGACGGCGGCACCGCCAACATGGCCGACCTGACCTTGTCGGCGCTCGGGGATCTCGGCACCGGCTCCGTCTTGCTCAACACCGGGACCGGCTGCGACTGCGGACCGGGAACGATCGCCGCGGGCGATCTCGCGCTTCTCGCAAGCAGCGATATCACCTTGCAGACGATCGGGACCGACATCACCGTCAGCGGGCTGCTCGACGTCGAATCCGACGCCGACATCACCTTCGCCGACGTCACCGCCGGAAGCCTCGAATTTTCCGCGGGCGGCGCCGTCAGCGGCGGCAACGTCACTGTCGCCGACCACGTCGATGGCCAAGCGGATGGTGCGATCACGTTCGGCAACATCACGGCGGGACCCGCGCTTCCGTCGACCGAGGAAGGATTCTCCGTCGTCCTTCAATCGGGAACCTCGATCACCGTCGGCAATGTCAGCGGCGCCGGAAGCGTCGGTTTCGCGACGCTTGGCGACCTGGTGGCCGGCGACATCACTTCGGGCGATGTGCTGATGGCGTTGGTCGGAGGCAACATCACGCTCGGCTCGGTCACGACACCGACCGACGGTCGAGTTTACCTCGCCGACGCGTCGATGTTCATCGACAATGGCGGCCTCACCGACAATTTCGATCCCAACGTCGTGCTGGCGCTGGACCCTGTCGCGACGGGCGGGTCGATCACGATCACCGGCCCGGTCACGACCGGAACCATGCAGGCCGCGGCCGGCGGCGACCTGACTCTCGGCGCCGTCGATGCAAGCCAGTCCGTCGACCTCTACGCGGGCGGACTCGCCGACTTCGAAGGCACTGTCGCCGCACCGACGATCACGGTCACGTCCAGCGACATCAATGTCGCCGCCGGCGCGTCATTGGGCGTCTATGGCATCACCGATACGCTGACCCTGAATGCCGTCAGCGACCAGGCGATCATCATCGGCAATTCGGGCCTGATCCCCGCCGAAGGGCAGTACGTGCTCGACGAGGACGGCGACATCGAAGCCGCCAGCGTGATCGTGAATGCTCTCGGAATCGACGGCGGCCCAGCGCCCGATATCGACATCTACGATGTCCTGATCGACGGCAGCGAGACCGACGGCGGCGGGACCAGCAGTGTCATCGTCAACACCGATGGATCGATCCTGGTGCTCGGCACGATCGACTATGCGGACGCGGCCGCGACGGACTCGCTGTCGCTCAACGCCGGCGAGAGGATCGAGGTGATCACCGACGCCGGCGGCAGCATCGTCATGACCGACAGCGCGGGCGATCTTTCGGGGACGCTCAACCTCACCGCGCACGACGTGTGGGTCGCCGATCAGGCGATCATCGACCAGCTCGAGCAGGATCCGAACTACGCCGGCCGCGATGATGATCTCGCGGCCAATGGCGGGCCCGACAATCAGGCGGGCTTCATCCAGGCCGGCGCCGTCGCCGTCGACCTGCTCGGCAGCAGCTTCCTCGTCCAGAATAGCGGGACGGCCGATCAGCCCGCTGGCGTGACCGTCGGCGACGGCGGGCTCAGCATCGTCAATGAAGGAAGCGATCCGGCAACTGTCATTGTCAGCGGCCGCGCGATTTCCGACGGTGTGGTGATCGGCGGAAGTGACTTCGTCGATCTCGTGCAGACGTCGGGCACATTCACGGACGACTCGACCATCAACGGATGCGCGATCGGAGGATGCAACTCGCCTCCTCCGCCTCCGCCTCCGCCTCCGCCTCCGCCTCCGCCTCCGCCTCCGCCGCCGCCACCTCCGCCTCCGCCGCCGCCGCCGCCGCCGCCGCCGCCGCCGCCGCCGCCACCTCCGCCGCCGCCGCCGCCGCCTCCGCCACCTCCGCCTCCGCCGCCGCCGCCGCCACCACCGCCGCCCCCCGCCGCCTCCACCGCCGCCCGTGATTCCAGGGACTGTCGGCGGGCCGGAGTCGATTCTCGGCCCGGTGGGCTTGATGGATGAGCCCGCCACGATCGCCTTCGAGGACGACGCGGATGCCTACGTCGACTGGCTCACCGATTTGCTGTTCGGTTCGGACACCGACAGCGAGGAGGATGAGAACGCCGACGCGGACTTCCCGCCCAACTCCTGGCAGGGTCCGATCAACACCGGGCCGGTCTCGTTCGGCCAGCCGATCGACGATCCGGTGACGAGCGGCAGCGACGGCGTCACCGGCAACGGCCCGGGCGAGACCAAATGATCGGAGAGTGAGATGCGAAAGACGTTGTTCGCCGCACTCGCGGCGCTGACCTCCCTCGGAGCGCCGGCATCGGCGCCCGCGGCGCCGCTCAGCGTGCTCGACAGCTTCCGCATCGGCAATTCGGGGACGGTCTATTGCTCGGCCCAGAACGTCGCGACCGACCAGGCGCTCGGCGGCATGTTCGACAGCGGCTATTCGGTCACCTGCCGCGATGCCGCGCTTCCCGTCGGCAAGCTCTACAAACTGCGCGACCCCGGTCAGGCGCGGCAGCGGCTCGCCGCCATCCGCGGCGGCAACGCTGACTGCGGCGCCCCGCATCAGGCGAACGTGCCCGATATCGGTGCGGTCGACGTGCTCGACTGCCGCCTCAAGGACGCGAACGTCGGCTATCGCGCCTACCAGCTGGCCAAGGGCAATCTGCTCTACGTCGCCGAGGGGCTAACCGGCTATGACAGCGCGCTTCAGCTTGGCCTTCGCAGCCTCGTCGGCGACCGGCCGGCAAAGGGCGAAGTCTCGATCGCGACCACCGGCGCCGGCGACCCCGCGGCGTTCGCCCGGGTTCAGGCCGGGACGCTCAATTCCGCGCGTGCGCTCGCGGAGGCCTATCGGCGGAACAATGCCGGCAGCTACGCGGAGGCGGCCGAATTCTTCGCCGCGGTGAGCGGTGTTGGCGAAGGCCCGCTCAGCCGATCGGAGGCGCTCGCCAATGAAGCTCTTCAGAAGTCGAACCTCGGCCGCTACGCCGAAGCCAACTCGCTCTTCATCCGCGCGGCCGAGCAGCTCGGCAACGATCCGCTCGTCGCGCGCCGGCTGCGCAACTATCGCGCGATCCACGAACTCAACCAGGGTCGCCCTGACGCGGCGCTGCAGGAGCTCGACAAGCCGGTGCCAACGGCGGGCGGCGAGGCTGAAGGCGCCGCGCAAGGACCAGTCATCGGCGCCGTCGCCGCGAACCGCCTCAACTCCGAAACCAAGCTTGGCCAGCAACTCAATGCGCAGTCCGACGAATTGCTGCCGGCCGAGAAAGCGGCGATCCTCGACGGCCAGGCGCTTCAGCTGCGCGGAACCTCGCTCCGGCTGAGCGGCGATCTCACCAAGGCCGCCGCCGCGCTCCAGCAGGCCGATTCGAAGCTCCAGGCGGTCCGCAACGGCCGCGTCGCCTCGGTGACATGGATGCGCGCGCAGATTCTCGGCGATCTCGCGGCCATCGCCGAAGAGCAGAAAAACATGGCGCAAGCCGACGCGCTCTATCGCCAGGGCGTGACGCTGGTCGAAGCCAATTACCCAGGCTCGGCCGCCTTGCTCAACGCCAAGGGCCGCCTCGCCGGCTATCTCGCGCGGACCGGCCAGCGGGCCACCGCCGAAACCATGTTCCGCGAAATTGTCCACTCGCAGCCCGACACGAGCAACCTGCCGCCGTCGTTCGCCAGCGTGCTTCGTCCCTATGTGGACCTTCTCCTCGACAAGCGCGGCGACCCGGCCGCGACCGCGGAGATTTTCGCGGCGAGCCAGCTGATGGTTCGTCCGGGGCTTGCGCAGACGCAGGCCGTGCTTGCGCGCGAGCTCAGCGGGGGGACCGACGACGCCTCGCGGCTCTTCCGCCAGTCGGTCACCCTCACCCGCCAGGTGGAGCGCGCTCGCATCGAGCTTGCGCGCCTGTCGGAGATCGCGACGCCGACGCCGGAGGATCAGGCTCGCGTTCGAATGATCCGGGCGGCGCTCGACAATTCGCAAAAGGAGCAGGTCGCGACACAGTCCGCGCTGGCCAGCTTCCCCCGCTATCGCGCCGTGTCCGACCAGGTCATCCCCCTCGCCGACTTGCAGAAAAGCCTGCGCACGGGCGAAACCTATTACCGAATGACGATTGTCGGCGATCAGGTCTATGCGTTCCTCGTCACTCCGGCGTCCGCGCGGGCGGCCCGCCTCAACGTCACGGCAAGTCAGCTCGCCGATCAGGTCAAGGCCCTGCGCGAGACCATTTCCACGGTCGAGAACGGCGAGCGCACGACCTACCCGTTCGACGTCGCTTTGTCGCACCAAGTCTATGGTGAGATGTTCGCCCCGTTCCTCCCAGACATCGCGGCATCGAAACATCTGATCTTCGAGCCCGACGGCGCCATGCTCCGACTGCCGCCCAACCTGCTCGTGATGGACCAGGCCTCGGTCGATTCCTACGATCAACGGGCGAAGACGAGCGACGAGGCGGCCTTCGACTTTCGCGGGATCGCGTGGCTCGGCCGCGACCGCGACATCAGCACCTCGGTCAGCCCGCGCTCCTTCACGCAGCTGCGCAATGCGCCGCCGTCCGCGGCCAAGCGGGAATATCTCGGGCTAGGGCAGAACACGCCGCCTTCCGCCGCCGCGGAGGCGCTGATGCCCGCGCTCGTGGACCGCGACTGCACGCTTCCGATCGGCAATTGGGGCCACCCGATTTCCGCAAAAGAGCTGCAGATCGCGAGTTCGATCCTGCAGCCCTATGATCCGTCAGGCGTCCAGGTCGTGACCGGCGACGCCTTCACCGATACGAGCCTGGCGGGGAGGTCCGATCTCGATCAGTACCGGATCATCCATTTCGCAACTCACGGCGTGGTCACCTCGCGCGCGGCGAAGTGCGCGACCCAGCCTGCGCTCTTGACCAGCTTCGGCGGCAAGGGTTCGGACGGACTACTCACCTTCAAAGAGGTGTTTGACCTCCATCTCGACGCCGATCTCATCATCCTTTCGGCGTGCGACACCGCCAGCCAGGCGAGCCTCGCGGCGACCCAGCAGGCGGGCCTTGCGACCGGCGGCGATGTGGCGCTCGACGGCCTCGTCCGGGCTTTCGTCGGCGCCGGGGGCAGGCTGGTGCTGGCGAGCCACTGGCCCATCTCCGACGAATATGATGCGACTCAGCGACTGATGACGGGCCTCTTCTCCGCGCCGCCGGGCACCCCGACGGTCACGGCGCTTCGAATGTCGCAGCTTCGGCTGATGGACGACGAGAAGACGTCGCACCCGTTTTACTGGTCGGCGTTCGCCGCAGTCGGCGATGGTGAAATCCCGGTGATCCAAGCCCGGCAGCGGGTCGCCGCCAAATAGTCCGACTACTGGTCCGGCTGAGCCTGCTGGTCGCCGCAGCGGCAGGTGGTGACCCGCCCGATCCGGCGTTTCGGTGTCGCGGGCGCCTGCTGACTGGCCGGCGCGGAGGCGGGCGCGACATCGGCGGACGCAAGCACGACCTTCGGCGGCGCCAACTCGGGCCGCGCGGGCGATTGCGGCGCGGGCTTCGACGGCTCGGCCGCGAAGACGGTCGCACTCGTCAGCGTTGCGGCGACAATCATAATGAGGCGGCTATTCATGACCGGCTCCTCCATCAGGATGCCGGAAAATACCTCCGACACGGTTTCCAAATCCTTTCGATAAATGATTAAGACTGTTGGATGATTGGGTTTCGGAGGCCACCTTCGGAAATGTGACAACATCCCATTTTCTCAAGCGACGGCAGCGACTTAGGGCGCCTGTCGGGAGCTCGACCTTTATTGACTTTCCGTTAATCGCGATGCACGGAGAGCGCCTTGACTTAGTCAAGGGGGCAACCATGACCAACGTCGTTTCCACGAACAACAATCGCAAGCTGATTCTGACCGCCGCCGGCGTTCTGGTGGTGGGTGTGGGCGCGTACGGCCTCGGGCGCGTTTATCCGCCGCTGGGTCCGAGCCAGGGCACGGTCGCGCCGGCCCAGCGCTATGTCGCGAGCCAGGTCGGCGAAGGCGACGTCACCCTCGGTGACACCTCGGTTCCGGAGCTGATGCAGACCGACGCCTTCCAGGTGCTGGTCAAGGATCCGAACTTCCGCCAGCTTGCCAATGATCCGGGCTTCGCATCGCTCGCGTCCAACTCGGCGGTGATGTCGGCCATCGCTGCAAATCCCGCGCAATTCGCGAGCCTCGCGCAGAATCCGTCCGCCTTCCATTCGCTGGTTCAGCAGGCGTCGGCGCTGTCCGCGGCCTCGGCGGCGAACTCCGCGCACACCTCGGCGCTCGGCGTGATGGCGCAAAACTCGAGCGCCTTCTCGAAGCTCGCGCAGTTTCCCGGCGCGTTCTCGGCGCTCGGGGCCAACGCGTCGGCCTTCTCCGCGCTTTCCACCCATCAGGCCGCGCTCGCGGCGATGGCCCGGAACGCCTCGGCGTTCAGCAAATATGCGAACAATTTCGCGGCGTTCAAACTGGATGCGGCGAACGCCGCCCGGGTCCCGGCGATGGCCGGAAGCGCGTCGGCCTTCGCCAACCTTGCGGCCGATTCCAGCGCGATGTCGGCGCTCGGCGCCAATCCTGCGGCGTTCTCCGCGCTCGCCCAGAACGCCAGCGCCTTCAAAGCGCTCACCGCCGACGCTTCATCGTTCCACAACCTACAGGTCGCGGCCGGCCTGATGGCGAAGAACCAGTCGGCGTTCGCCTCGCTCGCAGGCAATGCCAGCGCGCTTCAGGCCGCCGCCCAGTCGGCGTTTCAGCTCGGCTCGCGCCTGAGTGCAGCCGGGGCTCTGAACAGCTCGGCGATCTCGGCTGTCGCGCTCAACGCAAAGCCGCTTGCAAGCCTGTCGGGGAGCCCCGGCGCGCTGGCCGCGCTGGCCGGCAACGCGTCGGCCTTCTCGGCGTTGTCAAGCCATCAGGCGGCCTTCGCGGCGATGGCGCAGAATGCTTCTGCATTCAGCAAGTATGCGAACAATTTCTCGGCCTTCAAAATGGATGCGGCGAACGCCGGGCGAGTTCCGGCGATGGCGGGCAATGCGTCGGCGTTTGCCAATCTCGCCGCGGATTCGAAGGCGATGTCGGCGCTCGGCGCCAATCCCGCCGCCTTCTCCGCACTCGCGCAGAATGCGAGCGCCTTCAAGGCGCTTAGCGCCAACGCCTCGTCGTTCCACAACCTCCAGGTCGCGGCCGGGCTGATGGCGAAGAACCCGTCGGCCTTCGCAAATTTCGGAAGGAGTGGCTCGGCTCTTGCCGATGCCGCGCTCGCGGCGTCGAAGTTCAACTCGGCGGCCAGCCTGTCGTCGCTCCAGTCGCAAGGCAAGCTCAACGCGTCGATGCTGTCGGCACTGCAGTCGAACGGCGCCGCGCTCTCGGCGATTTCGGCGAACCCGAGCGCCTTTTCCGCGCTCGCGAACAATAGCGCTGCACTGCAGGTGCTGGCGAAGAACGGTAGCGCTTTTGCGGCCCTGTCGAACAACGCGAACTTCAGGCAGTTGATGGGCAATCCTGCTTTCGGGGCTGCGTTACAGTCCGGCAATATGGCGAACGCGATAAACCAGGCGAACTGACGTTTCAGCCGCCATTGCGCGGCGCTGGGGGCTTATGCGGGGGACAAAGCGACCGCGGAAGGCGGCGTCGGGCATAGTTGCGTCCTTGATGCTCGGCACCGCTTCAGCGGCCGTCGCGCAACAGGCGCCGCCGCCGCCTCCGCCGCAGCCGGACACGACGACGATGGTCGAGCCAAAGCCGGAGCCGCCTCCCGCCCAAGCCGCCGCGAAGGAGGCGGGCCCTGCGCACGTCCCGCCCGACGCGTCGGGAATCGACCTGACGACGCTCGAAACGAAGGATCTCGACCTTCTCTATTTCGATCCGGTGCAGACCTATCTGACGCCGTACATCGCCCGCGCCTATGAAAATGCGCTTCGCTTCCACGAGAAGAAATTCGGCTGGACCCCATGGGAGCCGACGACCGTCCTTTTGAAGGACTTCAGCGACTATGCGAACGCCGGCGCGCGGGCGTCGCCCAACAACACGGTACTGATCGACATTGCGCCTTTGTCGACGACGATGGAGACCTTCTCGCCCGGCGAACGCTTCTTCACCATCGTCAACCACGAGCTTGCCCACGTCGCCCAGATGGACGTGTGGAATCGGCAGGACGCGTCGTGGCGCCACTTCCTCCACGGCAAGCCGATGCCGATCCAGGAGCATCCCGAGTCCATCCTCTGGAGCTACCTGGCGACTCCGCGCGTCGATGCGCCGCGCTGGTATCTCGAGGGCGGCGCGGTGTTCTTCGAAACGTGGATGTCGGGCGGCCTGGGACGTGCACAGGGCGGCTACGACGAGATGGTCTGGCGCGCGAGGGTGCGGGACGATGACCGCTTCTTCTCCCCCCTTGGTCTCGAGTCCGAAGGTATCGCCGTCGACTTCCAGGTCGGCGTCAACGATTATCTCTACGGCGCGCGCTTCATGTCCTATCTGGCGCTGAAATACGGGCCGGAGAAATTCGTCCAGTGGCAGAGCCGAAGCGAGGACAGCAAGGCGTTCTATGCCGCCCAGTTCCGCCACGTCTTCGGCCGCCGGCTCGACGACGTATGGAACGACTGGATCGCGTTCGAGCATGAGTATCAGAAGGCGAACCTCGCCCGGCTCGCGCAATATCCGCTCACCGCGACGCAAAAGCTCAGCCCGCGCGGGCTCGGCTCGATGTCGCGCGGCTTCATCGACACGAAGACCAACAGCCTCATCGCCGCGTTCCGCTATCCCGGGACGATCGGCTTCATCGGGCGCATGGACCTTGCGACCGGCAAGCTGACCAAGCTCCAGGAAATCAAGGGCATGATGCTGTACAAGGTGACGAGCGTCGCCTTCGATCCCGAGGCCCGAACCGCTTACTACACCGAGGACAATGGCGCGTTTCGCGACTTGATCGCCGTGAACGTCGACAACGGCCGCAAGCGGATGCTCCTGAAGGACGCGCGCATCGGCGACCTCGCCTTCGATCGCGCCGACAAGTCGATCTGGGGAATCCGCCACGAGAACGGCCTGGCGACGATCGTTCGAATCCCGACACCTTATGCGGGGTTCAACCAGGTCCACAGCTTCAAATATGGCCAGGTCCCGTTCGACCTCGATGTCTCGCCCGACGGCGATCTGGTCTCCGCTTCGTTCGGCGAGGTCAACGGCAAGCAGACAGTGCGCGTTTGGAAGGCCGCGAGCCTGAGCCCCGACGGCGAGCCCGAAGAGGCGGCGCGCCTGGAGCTCGCCCCGTCGACCCCGGAGGGCTTCGTCTTCGCGCCTGACGGCACGAACGATGTACGGCACCGCCTACTACACCGGCGTCTCGAACGTGTACCGGTTCGACATCGCGACGCAAAAATGGGACGCCGTCAGCAATGCGTCGACCGGATTCTTCCGCCCCATTCCGCAGCCCGACGGCTCGCTCGTCGCCTACGAATATAGCGGCGAAGGTCTTCAGCCGGTCCGGTTCACGCCGCAGGTCCAGAACGACCTCGGCACCGTCGAATTTCTCGGCACGCGCGTCGTCAACGAGCATCCCGAGCTCAAGACCTGGGGGGTGGGCTCGCCGTCGCAGATCGACCTCGACCCGCTGATCACCGCCCGGAGCAAGTACAACAGCTCGCGACGCATGAAGCTCGCCGGCATGTACCCGGTGGTCGAAGGCTACAAGAAGACCGCCGCGCCCGGCTATTTCTTCCATTTCGAGGATCCGCTCCAGTTCCGGCAGATCAACGCCAGCCTCAGCGTATCACCGTTCAACCATCTCGCGACCAGGGAACGCCTTCACGCGAGCCTTCAATACAAGACGCTGAACTGGGACATCCAGTATCGTCACAATGGCGGCGATTTCTACGACCTGTTCGGCCCGGTCGAGCGGAGCCTCAAGGGCAACAATCTGGTCATTCGCTACGACAAGATCGGCGTCTACGACCCGCCGCGCCAGCTCGACTGGTTCGGATCGGCCGGAGTCTTCACCGGCCTCGATCGGCTGCCCAACGCGCAGAACATCTCGAGCCCGTCGAGCGTCGTCTCGTTCGAGGCCGGCGCCAGATATACCAACACGACCCGCGCGCTGGGGGGAGTCGATCACGAGAAGGGCATCCAATGGCGCGCGCTCGCCGACCTCGATTATTCGCCGAGCAAGTCGCTCGCTTTCCCGAAGATTTTCGGAGGGGTCGATTATGGCGTCCCGCTGCCGCTGCCGAACTCGTCCTTGTGGTTCTACGCCAGCGGCGGCCTCGCCGGAGGCAAGGCGCTTCACCCGCTCGCGTCCTTCTACTTCGGCGCGTTTCGCAACAACTATGTCGATAACCGTCCGGAGAAGCGGTACCGGGAGATGGAAAGCTTCCCCGGTTTCGAGATCGACGAGATCGCCGCGCGCCGCTTTGCCAAGCTGACGGGCGAGGTTAACCTGCCGCCGATCCGATTCGCCGAAGTCGGAACGCCGCTGTTCTACCTCAGCTACATCCGTCCGGCGGTTTTCACCGGCGCAATGGCGACAGCGGCGCCCGACGGCAGCGGCCACCGCTATTACGACCTCGGCGCCCAGCTCGACCTCAATTTCACCATCGCGGTCCGGCTGCCGATGGTCTTCTCGATCGGCGCAGCTGCCGGCTGGGCGGACGGCGACTACCGCAAAACCGAGTGGCTCGCCTCGCTGAAGATCCTGTGATGACCGAGCTGGTCGCCGAGAGCGCGCATTGGGGCCTCGCGCTGGTCCCGGTCCTCGTGATGCTCGGCCTCTTCGTCTGGCTCGATGCGTTCAAGCTGATGAGCTTCGGCGAAATCCTCGTTCTGCTGCTCCTCGGCGGGATTGCCGCACTGGTCGCCTATCCGATCAGCGGCCGCTTTCTCGACACGCTGCCGATCGGCTTTTCCGATTACAGCCGCTTCGTCGCGCCCTGGATCGAAGAGGCGCTCAAGGCGATCGTGATGATCGGCCTCTTCCGCTTCAACCGCATCGGCTACAAGCTCGACGCCGTCATCTCGGGCTTCGCGGTCGGCGCCGGCTTTTCGGTCGTCGAGAACATCCTCTATCTGACCTTCTTCCCCTTCTACAACGCGGGAACCTGGCTCGTCCGCGGCCTCGGCACCGCCGTGATGCACGGGACGACGCTCGCGGTCCTTGCCGCGATCGCGCACCAGCTCGGCGAGCGCGAGAACCGCGAAGCGGTAAGCACCTTCGACTTCCGCTTGTGGTGGTTCGTCCCCGGTTATCTCGCTGCGGTCGCGATCCACACCGCCTTCAACCAGTTCCCCGATCGGCCCCTGCTGGCGATGGTGGGGGCGGCGCTCTTCGCACCGCTTGCGATCCTCGGCATCTTCGCTTTCGGGACAGCCGAGGCGCAGCGCTGGCTCGCCACCGATTCCGCAACCCATCGGGCGCAGCTGGACATGCTGCGCGCGGGACAATGGCCCGACGGGACCGCGGGCAGCAAGATCGCCGCCTTGGCCGACCGCCTCGGCCCTCAATCGGCCACGCGCATCCGCCGCTATTGGGAGCTGCAGGCCTGGCTCGTCGCCGAAGCCGAGGCGACGATGTTGGAGGAAGCCGCCGGCGATGCCGCTTTCGATTCGACCGAAATCCGCGCCGCCCTCGCCGAACTGGACGGCCTCAAGCGCGCGCTCGGCCGAAGCAGCTTCACCGCCCTCGCTGCGCTGCTGCCCTTCAGCCGCAACGATTATTGGGAGCTCGCCGAGCTGAAGCAGCGGCTTGGCCGATCCTGACCTCGCCGCTTACCACTTGTTAACCATTGGCCCCCCAGTGCGTCCCGATCAGGAGGCGCGCTCATGCCGGTCTTCGCACATTTTCACGATTTGCCGCAGGAGGGCGAACGTCGCCGGTCCGCCAGGCGCGCACTCAGCCTCGGCGCCGGCGCCGGCGGCGCGTCCGTCACCATCCGCGACATCTCGCTGACAGGCATGCTGTTGGAAACCCCAACGCCGATGCTTGTCGGGGCGGGTTTCGAAGTCGAGCTTCCTCATGCCGGCAAGGTCGCCGTCGCGGTGGTATGGAACAGCGGCGAATTCTACGGCTGCGAGTTCGAATATCCGATCTCTCCCGCCGCGGTCAGCGCGGCGCGCCTGCAGAGCGAACCCGTCGCGGGTAACGCAGCCTCTCAGCCCCCGCCGAACCCGCTCGAGGAGCTTCGCGCACTCAACGCGGACGTCGAACGGTTTGCGGAACGGCTGGACCGCGCCATCGATCGCCTGAGCGGCGAATAAACAAACCTCGTCTCGCTATCGCGGCACTACCCGATACGGTATGGAACCGCCGCGGGAAGGGACGATGGAGATCAACACATGCCTCAGTATGTGATCGAACGGGAAATGCCCGGCGTCGGCCAGCTCGGCCCGGACGACATCAAGATGGCATCCCAGACGTCCTGCAACGTTCTTGGCGAGCTCGGCCCGCAGATCCAGTGGGTCCACAGCTATGTCACCGACAACAAGCTTTATTGCATCTATCGCGCCCCGAATGAGGACATGATCCGCGAACATGCGCGCCGCGGCGGTTTTCCATGCAACAAGGTCTCGCAGGTGCATCAGACGATCGACCCGACGACCGCCGAGTAATCCAGACTCTCCGCCGCAGTCCTGATATTTCAGTGCTGCAATAGGGTTGAAGGGCCAAACCCTGATGGCGGATATCTTCGTTTCCTATGCACGCAGCGATGAGCCGGTCGCCGAGCGCGTGGCCGACTGCGCTTCGCGGCGAGGGCTATGAGGTGTGGCGCGACGACGAGCTCCCCGCCCATCGATCCTATGCCGACGTCATCGAGGAGCGGCTGAGGTCGGCCAAGGCCGTCATCGTGCTGTGGTCCGCCGAAGCCGCCAAGTCGCAATGGGTCCGCGCCGAGGCCGATACTGCGCACGAGCGTCCGGAACGATGGTCCAGGCGATCCTCGACGGGATCATCCCGCCCCTGCCTTTCAACCAGATCCAGTGCGCCGACCTGAGCGGCTGGGACGGGAGACCCGGACGCGCCCGGCTGGCGCAAGCTCAGGGCCAGCGTAACCGCGCTCGCCGGGGCCGCCGCGTCCGACAGCGCGAAGACCGGCGCAAAGCGCGGCCCCTCTGCATCTGCGTCCTCCCGTTCCAGAACATGAGCGGCGATCCCGAGCAGGAATATTTCAGCGATGGCATCAGCGAGGACATCACGACGGATCTCTCGAAGGTGTCGGCGCCTGGGAGTGGTCGCGCGCAACACCGCTTTCACCTTCAAGGGGCAATCGGTCGACGTCGCCGAGGTCGCGCGCAAGCTGAGCGTCAGCCATGTGTTGGAAGGAAGCGTCCGCAAGGCGGGCGGCCGAGTTCGCATCAACGCCCAGCTCATCGACGGCGCAACCGGTGAGCATCTCTGGGCCGATCGCTACGATCGCGACCTCGAGGACATCTTTGCGATCCAGGATGAAATTTCGAAGGCGATCGTCAGCGCGCTCAAGGTGAAGCTGCTTCCCGAGGAGAAGAAGGCGATCGAGCATCGCGGGACGACGAGCGCGGAGGCGTACAATCTCTACCTCCTCGCGCGGCAATATTGGGTGACCGGCAACCACGGCGATCCGCGCCGCGAGGAGCGGGTGATGCGCATCTGCAGCCGCGCGGTGGAGATCGACCCTTATTATGCGCAGGCCTGGGCGCTTCTCGCGATTGCCCAGTCCAACCTCCGCTACGCCTTCGGACGCGATGTGGACGACGGGTTCGCAGCCGCCCACGCGGCGCTGGCGATCGACCCGTCCATCGCCGAGGCTCATCTGCCGATGGTGAAGCGATTGGAGGAAAAACAGCAGCATCAGGCGGCCGAGGCCGAGATGGAGGCCGCGATCCGGCTCGGACCGGAATCCTGGGAGGTGAACAAGGAGGCCGGCCGCTACTATCTGCTGCGTCGCGACCTCGCGGTGGCGACTTGCCATTATGAGAAGGCCGCCGAGGTCATGGAAAGTGATTTCCATGCGTGGGCGATGCTCGCCAGTTGCTACCGGGCGCTCGGCGAGCTCGAAAAACTTCGCGATGCGGCAAGCCGGATGGTGTCCGAGGCCGAAAAGGCGATTCAGCAGGATCCGAGCAACGGAGCGGCCCTCGGGATCCTTGCCGGCGGCTATGCCTTGCTCGGCGACGAGGAGCGTACGCGCGAGTGGATCGCGCGCGCGATGCTCATCGACCCCGACAACCTCAATATGCGCTACAATTTCGCCTGCGTTCTCGCCGGGCATCTTGGCGACAAGGACGGCGCGATACGCATGCTGCAAAGCACGCTGTCGGCCGTCGGCTGCTTCCAGGTCAAGATCGCTGAAACGGATACCGATCTCGACTCGCTTCGCGACGATCCCAGGTTCCAGAAACTGCTCGCCGACGCGAAGAAGCGGCTCGGCCTCGAAAACTCTCCTGAACTCGTTTCCAGCCTCACCAAGACGAATTGATCCGTCCGCGGGCGGAACGGCAGGCGCAAGGGTTTCGTTGTCGGCTCCGGATCGGAAGAAGGAGAGCAATGATGAGACGGATCGCGCTTCTCATGGTGACGTCCGTGGCGATTTCGGCTTGCGCGACGACGCCGCCCGCCGCCGCCGATGCAAACCTGCCCCGACGGCTCCCAGGCGCTGGCAACGCAGCCGTGCCCAATGCCTCCGCCACCTCCGCCGCCGCCACCGATGGTTTGCCCCGACGGCACCACGGTTCCCGCCGGCGCAACGTGCCCGATGCCGCCCCCGCCGCCGCCGATGGCGCCGCCGCCGACCGGCCGGTCGGGCGAACGCGGCTGAAACCTTCCTGAAGGCATTGGCCGCCCGCGAAATCCGCTTGCGGGCATTATTCCGCCCGGATGGCTTTCGGGCGACAGATATATTGGATCCACGGATCCCCGACCGTCTCGGACTCGCCGGGTGACAACCGGCGGCCGTCGGCGCCGGCCGCTTCAACCCCTTCAAAGCCGGCGCGCTCGAGCTGTCGCTTCTGGGCGGCGACGGCGATCCGGTAATGGATCAGCGAGTAGAGGTACGCCGAATCGATCGAGATGCAGTATTCGTCCCGCGCCTCGTGCCGGCCCGCATGCCGCAAATAGTTGAAAATCCCGACGGGGTAGGACGCGACCCGTTTCCCGAAACCGAGTGGGCTCCGGAGCGGATTGACTGCGAGATGACTCATTTCCCATGGCTTCGGGATAGGGAAGTTCCGGTTGTGGCTCGAAAAGACGAATAGCCCCGCGTCGCTCAGGACTCGGCGCACTTCCTTCAGCACATCGAGCCGGCCTTGATGGTCCACCGCGTCGATTTCGTTGTTGCTGAACAGCACGAAGTCGAAGCGAGCCGCGGAAAAACTCGAAAGGTCGCGCGCATCGAGCACCTCGAAATTGACCGCGGGGTAGCGCCGGCGGCAGCGCTCGATCATTTCACGGGAATAATCGACACCCACATAATCGGAGCCAAGCTCGTAAAGGAATGGCGTCGTTCGTCCGCCGCCGACTCCCAGGTCGAGAATACGAGCGCCGCGGATGTCCCCGCTATAGCGCGCGAGGACCGCCGCCTCGTCCGGATGCAGCCGCGATCGGCGCGCATAATGCGCGCCGAGAAACCGCCTCTCGTAGAATTGATGGTTGGGATCCAAATACATGTCCGACACCTGGAAGCCGTTCGAACAAAAGGCGTCCGGAGGCGCAACGCCGACGGGGACGATGTGCCTAGACGGCACAGCTCCGACGAACAGGCGCGCCGAGCGCGCGCTCGACGACCTCGTCGATCACGGCATGGGCCGCGACCTGGGCGCTCAACGGCTTGAGCGTGTGGCTCGTGTACGGAAGATCGTGGAACTCGATGCCGATGTCCGCGACCTTCGACTGGTCGGCCAGCTGGCACAGTTCACGGGACAAGGGCTCGTCACCTGAGAAGGCCATATGCAGGCGCTGTCCGCGCGCCCGCATCGTGCGCAACGCCTGATCGAGCTCGTCCTTTGCCGTTCGGCTGGAACCACGATGCAGCGGCATCTGGACGACGAACGCGGCGAGCCGTGACAAGCGCTTCACCTTTTGCTTCTCGAGCAGCAGGTTTCGAACGCCGCGCGGCGTAACCATGCGCCGCAATTTGCGCAGGTCCCGGCCGCCCTCCACGTTCCGCTCGAACATCAGCATTCGGGGATTGAGGGCAATGACGTCCGACACGCGCGGGTCGGCGACGGCGAGCTGGAATGCCCAGAACGCGCCCGAGCACAGGCCGCCGAGCAGGAACCGGTCGGGCATGCCGCGCTCGACCGCGAGGTCCAGCGCCGCGCGCGATTGGGACACCAGCGCCTCAGTGTAAAAAGTGTCGTCGGTGTCGAGATACTGGCCACTGTCGCCGCTCGCATCGCCGATCCCCTCGACGTCCACGCGAAGGACCGGAACGCCCGCAGCCGCCCAACGTCGTGCCGCTTCCGTCCACATCCGGTTCGGTCCGATCCGCCGGATCGCTCCGGCGTTGAAGAGGATCATGGTCCGCCCGGCGAGGGGCGCATCCACGGGTTCGGCGAGGACGGCATAGAGCTGCTGACCGCCGCCGTCGAACAGGATCGGAGTTCTCACGAACGCGGGCGCCGGGCTCGCCGAACTCGGCTGCGCCACGGCCGCGAGGCTCAGCAAGCCCGGCTCCTGCTTCGGAGGCCTCGGCGAGCCACAGGTTGACGGTCTCGAAAATGGCTACGGGCGACGCCGACTGCGGACGGGCGAGCGCGGCGCCCCATCCGCGTCCCGGGTCGGCGCGGACATCCGCGCCTGCCGCTCGCAAGGCCCCCACCAGCGCACCGTCCTGCCCCATGCCATCGCGCCCAAGGAGCAAGGCGCGCGCCGGGCTGCCAATGCGCGCCAGCTCGGCGCCGTCCAGCTCCCCAAGCGCGGCCGCGGTCCCGGGATCGAGCACGTGACCACCGGCGCGCAACTCGCCCGCCGGCGTATCGTCCGGCGGTTCGCCGGTCTGTGACTGTTCGAGGCGGCCGAACGCCTTGATTTCGCGAAGGAGCGCGCGACCGCTTGCCGGCACACCCCAGAGGATGAGATCGTCGACCCTCGTGCCTCCCGCCATCGCCTGAAGCGTGATCAGCCCGCCGGCGCCGAGCGCGATGACGGCGACACGCCGGGCACCCGCGCCGCGGAGCTGCGCCACGCCGCAGTCGACGGCGGCCGTCCACCCCTCGACGAGCCCGCGATCACGCGCGGTGCCGGACGAATTGCCGGTGCCCGGCAGGTCAATGCGCAGGTTGGCGAAGCCGGCTTCGGCGAGCGCGAGGCTCCAGTCGCGGCGCGGCCGGTACGACGTCTGCTCGTCCCATCCGAATGGCGGAACGAGAAGCACCCCGGTTCCCGTCGATCCGCCCGTGGCAGGCTGGTAGATGGCAGCGACCGCATGTCCGCCCTCGCACTCGAGATAGAGCGGCTTCATGTCAGCGCCGCCCGCCCGAGCGGAAAGCGCCGGGCGCTTCCCAAAATGCCGCCATCAGCGGCCCGCAGCTCGGCCGTGACCAGGTCATGAGCAGGCGGTCCGAAACGATAGGTATAAGCCACGTCCATCCAGCGCCCGAGGATCGTTTCGACATCCCCGGTCCACGCCCCATGCGGCGGCAAGACGACGACGCAATTCGCGCTGGCGATTTCACGGCCCTCGCGGCTCAGCGTGACGCCGATCGTCGCGCTCAGCGGCTCACCGCCGTCGTTGGCGACATGGACCGCGTAGCCGCCCATCCCCTCGTCGGTCATCCAGATCGCCACGGGCGCGAGCACGCTCCGAAGCGCGCGCAGCACGGGCTTGGGTGATCCCGCGCTATCGATCAAGCCCCAACCGGCGCCGGGCGCGAGGTCCCGCAGCCAAAGGATGAACCCGCCCCCGCATTCGGAAGCGGGACGGCGCCACTCGCCGAACACCTCCGTCATCACGTCGCCAGAGACTTGCCGCGAGAGTTCCAGGTATCGCTGAGGATCGGTCCGGCGAAGATGCTCGGGCTCCACGCCGTACAAGGACTTCAGATAGTGGTCGCGGACATCGTCGAAATCCCAGTCCGCGCCGACATCTCCCGGAACACCGACTTTCCAGGCAGGGTCGTTCGGCGACACGATATCGTCGCCGACATTACCGATCGCGAGACACTCGGAGGCGAAGCGCACGTCGGCCGAGCGGATTTCGCTGAACGGCCGCCGATAGCCGCCGACCCCGAACCAGTTGGACACGCCTTGGCTAGGCAGCAGCGGCCGATCGGCCCCGCATGGGGCGGAAGGGACATAAAGCGCGTCGACACCGGACTGTTCGAGCGCGGCGGGCAGCTCCTCGGCGAAGAAGGGAACGCGCGCGGTCGCCGGATCGAGGCCAAGCATCGCCGCCTGCTGCTCGATTTCCGACCCGCCGCAGACGCAAAATGTGCTCGGACGCCCGCCGATGACGTCGATCAGGGCCTCGAGCTCTTGGCCGACGAGATCTCGAAAGCCGGGATCCGAAAAGGGATAGTCGAAATTGGCGAACATCAGGTCCTGCCACACGAGGATCCCAAGCTCGTCGCAGAGGTCGTGGAAGTGAGGCGTCTCATAGGCCATGGTGCCCGGAATCCGCACCGCATTGAGCCCGTGGTCGCGCGCCGCTTCCAGCGTCGATCGGACCTCGCCGTCCGGGACCGGGGTCCAAACGGCACCTCGAACGAACAGGTCGATTCCGTTGACCTGCGGCTGCATGCCGTCGCGGAGGATGTCGCCGCGCGAACCGAGCGTCCGGAAACCGACGCGCCGCACGATGTCGTGGCGGTCGACGGTCAACTCATAAAGGTGCGGCTTTCCATGGGTATGCGGCCACCAAAGCGTCGGCGAAGGGACGCGCAACTCCGCCTTCCCGCCGGCGACGACCGCGCTGACGCCGGCGACGCGAACGCGCGTGCCCTCCGGCAGGTCGGTCAAGACGGTCACGACTCCCACATCGCCTTCCACTCGAGTGCGGACGCGCAGCACCGGCTCGTCGGCGATGAACCATACCGGCCGCCACAGGCCGACTACCGGAGGTCCAGGCGCGAAGCCGGGGGCTCGCCCGTTCAAGGTCGTGCGAAACCAGCGGAGGTTGCCATCATAAGCGACCTTCTGCCGCCAGCGCGCCCGAGGCCTGCGCGACACGGCCAGCTCGGGCGCGAGCGCCCGGCAGCGGACCTCGATCGCATGCGAGCCCGCGGCGAGCGGAACCTCGACCGGTACCCACATCGAGGAGGATTCCGCTACGGTTTCGCCATCGATCAGAACGGTCGCGAGCGTGGCGATTCCGTCGAACCGCAAAATTCCGTCGACGGACGCCTCTAACGTCGTCGCGAAGCTCGCGTCCACGTCGTCACCGAACGCGACCGCACCCGGCGTCCATCCTCCGACGGCGATCCGCATCAGCGGGCCGCGCGTTCGAGACCCAACATCGCCGCATCCCACGCCTCCGCCATTGCGGAGATCGCGGGGACCGGATCGAACGGGCGACGGCGCGCCAGGCGGAACGACAGGATCTGGCAGCCTTCGGCGATGGGATCGAGCGAGCGCGCCCGGTCCTCGCCCATCAGCCAGGTCACATGCGCGCGCAAAAGATCGAAAGCCGACCCGGCCATCCGCACCGTTGCAAAGGCATAAGCATGGAAGGCGTCGGAATCGCGTTCGAGCAGCGTCGGCAGGTCGGCGGCGAGTTGCCTGCCGAACCGCTCGAACGGATTGTCGCTCGGCCGCCGCGCGAGGTGGAACGCGAGGCATTCGCGCGCCGCGCGCTTGAGCGCTTCGCCCCGCAGCGGTGGGCCTGCATCGAACCGGGCGACCTCGAGATAGGGCGGAAGCATCTGCGGCGGACGGCCATCGAGCCCGAAAATCCCGCGGTAATCGCCCCCCGAAAGCTCGTGGAGGCCGACATTGTGGAAATAGTGCAGCCGCTCGCCAGCCCGGTCGATCGCCTCGATCGCGACCGTCGATTTCACATGGTTGCGCCGGTAGTCCGTCGACGCGGTATCGGGCAGGTAGAAGGAGTCGAGCTCGACCAGCATGGTCCGGCCGTGCTCGAGCTGCAGCGCGATCTGGTCCGGAAGCGCGCCGACCGGCTGCATCTCGTGCACGTCGAGGCCGTACAGCGTTTCCATGTCCGACGGCGGCATCTTGAAGAACGTGAACTGGTCGCCCTCGAAGTCGGTTCGGACGAGGTGGCCGAGCCCCGCGAGCGGATCGAGGCCGCGCGAGTGCAGCAGCTCGATGATCACGTCGGTATAGCAATTGGTCTCGCGATAGGCGCGATCCGGGCCGTGCAGCCAATGCGCGGAATAGCTGGCCGGATGGTGAAGGGCCCGCGCGGCGTGGGTCGGCGTGATCGCGTTCATCCCCACAGCACCTTGCGAACGTCGCTCGGCCAGGATCCTGGTTCGAGCCCATGTTTGCGAAACAGCGCCAGGGCGCAGCGTTCCATCCCGAACCCGAGGCATGCGGTATGCGCCTCGCCGCCGCCTTCCATCGTGATTCGATGGAGCTGCGTGAAATGCTCGCGATGGTAGTTGAAGCTCGCGACCGCGGTCGGTTCGGGTGAGGCAATCGGAACGAGAACCTCGAACTTCAGCGCCTGCTCGCGCTGGGATTTCCCAAGGAAACGCCCGGTCCGGCCAAAGAATGGATCCGAGGCGACGTCGAAGCGCGCATCAAGGCCGATCGAGGTGAGGATGGCGATGGCCCGGTCGCGCCACTTGTCGCGCCAGGTGGCAACCGTCGCCGGCTCGCCGATCCGGACGAGCTCACGCTGGTGGAACATCTGCAGGCGCGCGGGGTCGCCGGACGGCTCGTTGCGAAAGACAAGTCCCGCTCCCGCGTCCACGCAAACGCCGCCGGCGGGAAGCGGCCCTCGCTTCGCGATCGCCGGATAGACCGGGTAGCAAGCGGCGGGGGTCAGCACGAGGTCGGTCTGCGCAAGGTGCGGCCAGGGCTCGTGCGCTGCCGCGCAGCAGCCGAGCTCCGCGGCGTCCTTCTCCGAGCCTTCGAACCCGAACACCGACGCCCCGAGGTGAGGGAAGCTGTTCATGTAGCCGGTGTCTTCGAGAGTCGCCTTCGGAAGCACGGGCGGGAAGCGCAGGATCTCGGGGCGATCGTCAGCCGAATGGCGGGTGACGAGCTCGGCCATCCGGTCGCGGATGTCGACGAAGACGCCGTTGAACCCGTAGACGCCAGCTACTCCGCTCTCGATCACCAGACCCGCGCCGACAAGCTCGGCGAGGAAGGCCGAACTCCTCGGGCGTACCTTCGCGGAACTCGGCCACGGCCTTAAACCTCCTTGGCGATGAGGAGCAGGCCGGCGTTCGTCGAATGAATGCGGTCGTTGGCGATCATCAGGCAGGCCGACATCGAGTCGCGCAAGTGCCTGCCGACGGCGAACGGCGTGTCGTTCTTGAAGCCGACGATCCCGGACACCGACATCGCGCCCTGGCAGATGCGCGAGACCTGCTCGGACGCCGCGATCTTCAGATTGTTGAAGCGCAGCGCCGCGGCCATGGTCATCAGCCATTCGGCGTCGTCGAAATGTTCGACATAATCGGCAAGCCCGGCCTTCACCTCGCCGCGCAGCAGCTGCAGGTCGCCCATGACGTGCGAAAGCTTGGTCGCGGCCGGCGGCAGTCACTCCCGGCGTCCGCTTGGCGGCGGCGCGAACGAACGCGCGCGACCGGTCGAATGCGTCGGTCGCGATGCCGAGCCACAAGTGAGACCACAGCACATGCGAGATCGGGACCATCGATTGCGCGGCGATCTCCGAGAACGGCTGTTCGACGACCTGGTCCGCGCCGAGCTTCGCCGACACCACATAGCCGGGCGAGCAGGTCCCGCGCATTCCGAAGGGATCCCACGTCCCTGCGGCTCTAGACCATGCTGGCCGGCGCTGGTCAGGACGATGACCTGGTCGCCGCCCTGCGCCTCGGGGTTTCGGCGAACCGTCGTCAGGCAGGTCGTCGGCATAGGCGCCATAAGAGACGGTCGGCGCCTGCTTGGAGAAGCAAAGACCGTCCTCCGCCGGATTCAGCGCGGCGATCGAGCTGCCCATGTCGCCGCCGGTTCCGACCTCGGACGTCACCGATGCGATCAGCCGCTGCTCCGCGGCGAGACGGCGCAGATAAACGTCGAAGAAGGGTTGCGCGGCCGCATGGCGGGCGAGCGTCACCACCTGGATCTGGTGCATGGCGAACACCATCGCGCTTGCCCCGCAACGCTTGCCGAGGATGAAGCATGCCTCCGCGACCGCCGCGAACGACACGCCGAGGCCGCCAAGGGCCGGCGACAGGAATGCCGATAGCGCGCCCGCCTCCTTCAATGCATCCAGGCTCTCCCTGGGAAAGCGCGCGTGGACGTCGACGTCCCCGGCATGCGCCGCCGCAACTTCGTCGGCGATCCGGCAAATCTCGTCGAGGAAGCGCGCGTCGGCCTCCTGCTGGACCCCGGCCGCGAAGGCTTGGCGAGCAACCGGCGCCGTCATGCCGCCGCCGCCTGGTCGATCTGCGAGATCGCGTTCGCGATGTTGATCACCGACGCGAACACGCTGCGCTTCAGCATGGCGTCCGGGAATTCGACGTCGAACCCTTCCTCGAGCGCCAGCATGACCTCGACCGAGGCATGCGAGGTCATCCCCGCATCATAGAGGTCGTCGCTGTCCGACAGAGTCGCGATGTCGACCGGCAGCCGAGCGTGAGAGCCGAGGATTTCACGGATACGCTGGTTCATGACTGACGACGGCATCGAACGATCTCCCTTGGAAGCGGCGAGAGGAACGCGGTGCGGAAAAAAGCTGCGCGACGGAACGATCCCGATCCCTGGCCCCTCGAAGCGCGATTGATGCCTCAGGCGCGATAAGATGTGTTCAACGGATATGGCTGACGAAGCGTTTACGATGTGCGCTGGCGGAGAGGGTGGGGATTCGAACCCACGGTACGGTTGCCCGTACGCCGCATTTCGAGTGCGGTGCTTTCGACCACTCAGCCACCTCTCCGCTCAAGGGGTGCGCGCTGGCCGGCGGGTGCCGGCTTCGGTCGGACGCGGCGCTCTAGCAGCGGGCACCGAGGTTGCCTAGATAGGATGGATGACCCCTTTTGAACCTTTCGGACGTTCAGGCCCCATGGGCCAGAAGATCGACATGCCCCTTGCCCGCTTCGCGATCGGCGAAGTCGTGCGTCACAGGATCTTCGACTTTCGCGGCGTGATCTTCGACGTCGACCCGGTCTTCGCCAACAGCGAGGAATGGTACGAATCCATTCCCGAGGCGCTGCGCCCGTCGAAGGACCAGCCTTTCTACCACCTGCTCGCCGAGAATGCCGAGACCAGCTACGTCGCCTATGTCAGCCAGCAGAACCTGGTCACTGACGAGAGCGAGGAGCCGATCGACCATCCCGACGTCGCCGCGATGTTCGAGCAGACGGACGGCGGGCGCTATCGCTTGCGGGACCAGCTCCGACACTAGCCGAACGGTTGACACCCGCCGCCCCCTGCCATAGGCGCGCTCACTTCCCGAACGCGGCAGTGGTTCAAGTGAGCGACAGCGCTCGGGATCATGAATTCGCGAGGAAGAAGAAGCCATGTTCGCAGTCGTCCGCACGGGTGGGAAGCAGTACCGCGTGCACCCCGGAGACAAGATTGTCGTCGAGAAGCTCGACGGCGCCGCCGGCGACCGGGTCACGCTCGGCGACGTCCTGCTCGCCGGCAATGGCGGCGACCTGAAGTCCACCGACGGCCTTACCGTCGCGGCGGAGATCGTCGCCCAGGCCAAGGGCGAGAAGGTCACCGTCTTCAAGAAGCGCCGCCGGCACAATTACCGTCGCAAGAAGGGCCATCGCCAGCAGCACACGATCCTGAAGATCGTCGCGATCGGCGACCATAAGGAGCCGAAGAAGGTGGCTCCGAAGACGGATGCCGCGCCGAAGACCGATGCTGCGCCTGCGAAGGCGGGCAAGGGCAAGCCGGCCTCCGCGCCAGCCGAGGTCGACGCGCTCCCGACCGAGAATCCCGCGCCGAGCAACGAGGCCACGGCCAACCCTCCGGCGCAAAGCACCGACGCGCCGCCAAAGGCCGCAAGGGTCGCGAAGGACAAGCCGACGGCCAAAACCCCGTCGACAAAAAATGCTGCACCTGCTAAGGCCGCGGCCAAGAAGACTCCGAAAGCGAAGTAATTCGACATGGCACATAAGAAAGCAGGCGGCTCGTCCCGCAACGGCCGCGACAGTGAGAGCAAGCGCCTCGGCGTGAAGCTGTTCGGCGGGCAGCAGGCGCGCGCAGGCAACATCATCGTGCGTCAGCGCGGCACCAAGTGGCACCCGGGCGACAACGTCGGCCTGGGCAAGGACCATACGCTTTTTGCGCTCACCGACGGCTCGGTCTGTTTCCGAGACGGCAAGCTCGGTCGCAAGTACGTCCACGTCATGCCGATTTTTACGGAAAGCGCGAAATAGGAACGGTCAGAACGGGACCGTTCCCTCGAAGGGGCGGCCCGGACTGGATCCACCAAGGATCAAGACCAAAGGGAGAAGGGGAGCCCCGGAAGGGGTCTCCCCTTTTTCATTGTCTTCTCCCGAAACTGTCACGGGCGTCCGCCACGCGCCCGACCGAGGAGAAGACGACATGTTCGCAAGGACGCCACGACTGCTGCTGAGACCGGGTTTCCCGGAGGACGCGCCCGCCCTTGCCGGAGCGATCGGCGACCAGATGATCGCGCGCAATCTCGCGGTCATCCCGTGGCCCTACACGCTGCGTGATGCGGAGGCCTATCTCGCCTCGCCGCGCGATCCGGTCCTCCCCTCGTTCCTCATTTTCGAGCGGACGGAGGCCGCGCCGCGGCTGGTCGGCTCGTGCGGCCTCGGGCGCCGGCCGTCGGGAGCGGTCGAGATGGGCTATTGGATCGCGCGTCTCTATTGGGGCCGGGGTCTCGCCACCGAAGCGTGCCGAGCGCTGATCGAGATCGCCCGAACGCTCGGCCTCGCCAGCCTCGAGGGCTCGCACTTCATCGACAACCCGGCTTCGGCGCGGGTGCTCGAAAAGCTCGGCTTCGAGCCTCGCGGCCTCATCGCCCCGCGCATGAGCTGCGCGCGCGGCGAGGAAGTGCCGGCACGGCTGATGCAGCTGCGGTGCGGGGCGCGGTCGAGGAAGACGAGGCGCTGGCGGCGTAATTGCTCCTCCCTGCGAGCGCAGCTCGTGGGGAGGGGCGAAACTAGACCGCCCGCCGCACCTTCCGCAACGGCTCCTCATCCACTGCGGCGCCCGCACCATATGCCCCCAGCAGCGCCCGATCGTCCTCGTCCCACGGATGGAAGCCGGGCAAAAAGTACCGGAACCACGCTCCCGCGATCTTGCGGAACATGCCGGGACTCACCCACAGGTGCCAGAGCAGCATCCACCACGCCCGCAACCCGGTCACCCCGTCCTGCCGCATCAGCTCGAGCGCGCCCGCCGTCCGGTCGACCACGAAGTTGCGTGTCACGTAAAGCATCACCCGCGCCTTGAGCTTCCAGCGCTTCCACCGAGGCCAGCCTCGCGTCGCATGCAGCCAGGTGTCGTAAGCGACCCCCTTGTGCTCGATCTCCTCGACGGCATGCCAGCGCCACAGGTCTGCCGCCTGCGGATCCGCGCGCTCCAGATGCCGCGGGTTCGCGAGCAACTGATGCGCGAGGATCGCCGTGAAATGCTCGAGCGCCATGGTCGCGGCAAGGCTCACGATCGGAGGCTTCCCGTTGGTGACGGCAAGTTTCTTCTCGACCTGCGCCTCGAGCTTGGAAAGGTCGTATCCGGCCTCGCTCGCGCGCTTGTTGAAGGCGTCGTGCTCGCGGCTGTGGATCGCCTCCTGCGTGGTGAACGCCTTGATCTCCTCGGCGAGCCTGGCCGGGGCGCCCTCGCGGAAGGCGCGGACGCTCTCGACGAAGAAAGCTTCTCCGCGTGGAAAGGTGGTCGATAATGCATTGTAAATAGCGGTCGCTTCGACGCGGCCGCCGTGCCACAGTCGAGGCTCCGCGGCGTGGCGGCCGAAGCGACGGTCGCGCGGCGTGATGCTGAGGTCGGCAGGGGTCGGAAGGGTGGTCGTTCTTTGCATGATTTCGGAAGCAAGATAGGCTAACTTACACTAGTGTCAACAACTCGCAGACGACTGAGCCCGGAGGAGAGCCGCTCGGCCGCCATCGACGCGGCGCGCCGGCTGCTTCTCGCCGACGGGCCCCAGGCGGTGACGCTCAAGGCCGTCGCCGCCGAGGTCGGTCGCACCCACGCCAATCTGCTCCACCATTTCGGCTCGGCCGCGGGGCTTCAGGGCGCGCTTGCGCGGTCGATCGCCAATTCGGTGACCTCGACCATCGCCGAAGCGGTGGAACGGGCGCGCGTGGGCGAAGCCGATGCCCGCGACATCGTCGACGGCACCTTCGACGTATTCGACCGGGAAGGCGCCGGCGCCCTTGCCGCCTGGATGATTCTCACCGGCAACCGCGACGCGCTCAATCCGATCCTCAATTCCATCCGGTCGCTCGTTTCCCAGCTGAGCGTGGGACATGAGGAACGTCACGTCGCCGAAAGCACACTCAGCCTCGTCCTGAACGCGCTCGGCAATTCCCTGCTCGGAGCACCCATCGCCCAATCGCTTGGCCTGCCTCGCGACACGGCGCGCGATCTCGCCGCGGCCCGCCTCCGTCACCGGCTCGAGCTGGATCACCCGAAGGCCTGAGCTGAACGTGACGGCCCACAGGAAAACCAGGGTCGAGCGGTTTCGGAAGCGGCATCATCGGCTCGCTGGAGGAGCTCGGTCCGGGGCTCGTCACCGGCGCCGCCGACGACGATCCGAGCGGCATCGCCACTTACTCGCAGGCGGGCGCGCAGTTCGGCTACGGCCTCATGTGGACGATGCTGCTCTGCTATCCGCTGATGTCGGCGGTGCAGCTGGTGAGCGCGCACATCGGCCGGGTCACCGGCGTCGGGCTGGCCCGCAATCTCGCCGGCACCTTTCCGAAGCAATTCGTCGGGCTGCTGATCGGCATCCTGCTCATCGCCAACATTATCAACATCGGTGCCGACCTGTCGGCGATGGGCGAAGCCGCCCGTCTCGTCGTCGGCGGTAGCGAGCATGGGTTCGTCATCGCCATCGCCGCCGTCAGCACCGCGCTCCAGCTGTTCGTCCCCTACCGGCGCTACGCGAGCATCCTCAAATGGCTGACGCTTAGCCTGTTTGCCTATGTCGCGGTGCTGCTCGTGGTCCGCACCGACTGGCCCGCCGCCCTCCGCGGCCTGGTCTGGCCCGGCGACCTCGGCAAGGATGCGCTGCTCACCATCGTTGCGCTCTTCGGCACGACGATCAGCCCCTATCTTTTCTTCTGGCAGAGCGCGCAGGAAGCCGAGGAGATTGCGACGTCGAGGCAGCGGCCGATCAAGCAAGACCCGCGCAGCGCGCGCAGGCAATTCCGGCGAATGCGGTTCGACACGCTGACCGGCATGGCATTTTCCAACCTCATCTCGCTCGCAATCATCATGGCGGCGGCGGCGACCTTGCACCGGCAGGGCGTCACCCAGATCGGTTCGGCGGCCGACGCCGCCGCGGCCTTGCGCCCGGTCGCGGGGCAGTTTGCCTTCGCCCTGTTCGCAATCGGGATTATCGGCACCGGGCTTCTCGCCGTCCCCGTCCTCGCCGGCTCCGCCGCCTTCGCCGTCGCCGAGCTTTTCGGCTGGAAGGAAGGGCTCGAATACCAGCCACGGCAGGCCGCGGGCTTCTATTCGATCATTGTCGCGGCGAGCTTGATCGGAATGCTGATCGACTGGTCCCCGATCGATCCGATGCGCGCCTTGTTCTGGAGCGCCGTCCTCAACGGAATTGCCGCGGTCCCGCTGATGATTGCGATGATGATCGTGGTGTCGCGCCGTCAGGTGATGGGCCGGTTCACTGCCGCCCCGCCCGTCCTCGTGCTAGGGTGGGCCGCCACGATCGTCATGACCGCGGCTTCCGCCGCAATGCTGGTGGGAATGGCCGGCTAAGGCACCAACCCGCGGCCATGCGCGTTACGCGGCGCATGAGACGATTTTTCAATCTGCTGGCGACGAGAATCTCCACCGCGGCGGGCCAGCCGCTGACCTTCATCACCGCCGCCGGAATCATCGTCGTCTGGGCCGTCACCGGTCCGCTGTTCCATTACTCCGACACCTGGCAGCTGATCATCAACACCGGCACGACCATCGTCACCTTTCTCATGGTCTTCCTGATTCAGAACAGCCAGAACCGCGACAGCGCGGCGATGCAGGCAAAGCTCGACGAGCTCCTGCGCTCGGTCGACAAGGCGCGCGACAAGTTCATCGGCATCGAGCATCTGACCGACCAGCAGATCGAGTTGGTTCGAAGCGCGCTCGAGCGCTACTCGAAGGACACCGACAACAAGGACGAAACCGTCGACGACACGGTCGACCGGCTGCTCAAGCGCTTCTGACCACCCCGTCCGGGCCGTCGGGCTCACTCAGCTTGCGATCGGCCTCGTCGATGGCGCGCAGCAATTCCGTGAAATGCGGCGCTTCCTCGACCGGCCAGACCCGGTCGAACGCCGGGCCGAGCACGTCCAGGTCCCGGCGCGTGAGAAGTCCCACCGCGACTATCCGTTCCTGCATGTCCAACACATTTTCCTGACACTGATTTGGGTTAGAAACGCCGCGGAGCCCTTGTCGTGCCTTAAGTTTCGCTCGTGAATCGTTCCCTGGGCGAGGACAGGGTCAATGGCGGCTGCAAATTCGCATGTTGATCCATTCCGCGGACAGCGCCTTCAGCTGCTCGCGCGCGACGTGCGCCGCCGAAGAATCGCGGCGGCGAAGCGCCCATTCGAGCTTGTGGATTTCGATGGAGATCCGCTCGGCGCGGCGGAGCCCTTCTCCCTCGCCAATTCCAGCGCGAAGGTCGTCGACGACCGCAAACATCGCTCCGCGCGCACCGGCGGGCACGCCCGGACCCGCGAGGATTTCGTCCAGCACCTGGTAAACGACAGCGTGCGCATCAACTCCGATCAACACCGCGCATCCCTCAGTTTGTCAGGTAGCCTGCATTAACTTAAGATGGTTAACGGAATATTCCGAGGTTCCGGCAACGGCGGCGAAGGTTCCCCTGCCGCGCGGCTTCGCGTAACCCGCGCCGATGCATTTCCTCGACCAGGCCAAGATCTTCATCCGCTCGGGCGCGGGCGGTCCCGGCGCGGTCAGCTTCCGGCGCGAGAAGTTCGTCGAGTTCGGCGGCCCCGACGGGGGGGACGGCGGCAAGGGCGGCGACATCGTGTTCGAGGCCGTCGCGGGCCTCAACACGCTGATCGACTTTCGCTACACGCAGCACTTCCGTGCTCCGCGCGGCAAGGGCGGCGCGGGCTCGAACCGCACCGGCGCCGGCGGCGAGGACCTCGTCATCAAGGTGCCCGTCGGTACCCAAATCCTCGCCGACGACGAGGACCGCACTCTGGTCGCAGACCTGACGCTCGAAGGCCAGCGCATTGCCCTCCTCGAGGGCGGCATGGGCGGGCGCGGCAACGCCAGCTACAAGACTTCGACCAATCGCGCGCCCCGCCAGCACCAGACCGGCGTGGCGGGCGAGGAGATGTGGGTGTGGCTGCGGCTCAAGCTCCTCGCCGACGTCGGCCTCCTCGGCCTTCCCAACGCGGGCAAGTCGACCTTCTTGAATTCCGTCACCAACGCTTCGGCCAAGGTCGGCGATTACCCCTTCACGACGCTGAGGCCGCAGCTGGGGGTCGTCCGCCACAAGGGCGTAGAGTTCGTGCTCGCCGACATCCCCGGCCTGATCGAGGGCGCCGCGGAGGGCGCGGGCATCGGCGACCGCTTCCTCGGCCACGTGGAACGCACGCGGCTGCTGCTCCATCTCGTCGACGGCTCGACTGAAGACCCGCTCGGCGCCTGGCGCATCGTCCGCGGCGAGCTCGAAGGCTATGGCGCGGGGCTGGAGGACAAGCCCGAGATCATCGCGCTCACCAAGGCCGATCTCCTCGACGGCGAGGAGCGGGCGAAGATCGCCAAAGCGCTTGAAGAGGAATCCGGAGCGAAGGTTTTCCCCATTTCGGCGCCGCTCGAGGAAGGCTTGGAGCCGCTGCTGGACGCGGTGATTCAATCGCTCGGCAGCGCCGCCGAGAAGGAAGAGGAAGCTGCCATCGAAGGGTCCCGATGGAACTCCTCTTGAGGATTCCGCGGCGATGAAACTGGCGCTCACCGGCGCCACCGGCTTCGTCGGGTCGCACCTTGTCGATGCCGCGCTGGCCGGCGGGCACCAGGTGGTCGCGCTGGCTCGGCGCGAACAGCCGCCTCGCCAAGGCGTGGCCTGGGTCGATGGCGACCTCCACGATCGCGCCGCGCTCGAGCGGCTCGTCGACGATGCCCAGGCGGTAATTCACGTGGCAGGCGTGATCAGCGGGCAGACCGCTGCGGCGTTCGACAAGGGCAATGTCGAAGGCACGTTGACCATGCTTGCGGCCGCGACCGCCGGCGGGGTCCGCCGCTTCGTCCATGTCTCCTCGCTCGCCGCGCGCGAGCCGAAACTGTCGCTCTATGGCGCGTCGAAGCGCCGCGCGGAGGAACTGGTGATGAGCTCCGGCCTCGACTGGGCGATCGTCCGCCCGCCAGCGGTCTACGGCCCTGGCGACAAGGAGACGCTCGAGCTGTTTCGAATGGCGCGGCTCGGCGTGATGGTGATGCCGCCCAAGGGCCGCGTCTCGGTGATCCATGCCGACGACCTCGCCCGGCTCCTGCTCGCCCTCGCCGCTCCCGACGCGCCGTCAAACCTCCTCGTCGAGCCGGACGACGGCAGGCCCGGCGGCTGGACCCACCGCGAGTTCGCGCGAGCGCTCGGGCAAGCGGTGGGCAACAGGCCGGCGATCGTCTCCTCGCCCGGGATCCTCCTCCGCCTCGCCGCTCGGGCCGACCAGCTGCTCCGCCGCGAGCGCGCCAAGCTCACGGTCGACCGCGCTGCTTATTTCTCCCACCGCAACTGGGTGGTCGAGCCCAAGCGTGCCGCACCGCCGGAGCTTGTGGAAGCCCGCGATCGAGACCCACCTCGGACTTAAAGAGACGGCGGAGTGGTACCGCATGGAAGGCTGGCTTTAACGGGACCAAGCGATGAAGTGGCCGAAGATCCTTGCCGTCCTGCTCCTTCTCGCACTCGTCGCGGGCGTGGTCGCGTGGCGGCTGTGGCCGGTCCAGATCATGGTGACGGCCTACCGCCTCACGCACCGGGTCGCGGCGAACCACCCCGTGCACTGGTCCGAGGGCCCTCGCGTCGCACCCTCCGGACAGCGCCCGCCGAACATCGTCCTCATCGTCGCCGACGATCTCGGCATCAACGACATTACGGCCGAAGGGCCTGGGGCCGGAATTGCCGGCGGCCTCGTGCCGACGCCGGACATCGACGCGATCGCGCGGCAGGGCGCGGACTTCACCGTCGCCTACGCGGGAAACGCCACTTGCTCGCCGTCGCGCGCGGCGCTGATGACCGGGCGCTATCCTCAGCGCTTCGGCTTCGAATTCACCGCCGTCCCCGACCAGCTCGCGAAATATGTCCCGCGCTACTCGCCGCAGAACCGGCCGCATCCGACCCTCTATCACGCGGATCTTCAGTGGCAGACGCCTTCAATGGCCGACATGGGCATGCCCGCAAGCGAAGTGACCATCGCCGAGATTTTGAAAGCCCGCGGCTATCACACCGTCCACCTCGGCAAATGGCACCTCGGCGAGGCGCGCGGCATGCGCCCCGAGGACCAGGGTTTCGACGAAAGCCTCGGCTTCATGGCCGGAGCCAGCAAATATGAGGCCGACACCGCCGGCCCGGACGCGAGGCTGCCGGGCGATCCGCTCGACCGCCTGCTCTGGATGGGCCTCTCCGATGGCGTCCAGTTCAACGGCGGCCCGCCCTTCCACGCCGGCGAATATATGACCGACTATCTGAGCGACGAAGCTGCCGCCGTCATCCGGGCCAACCGCAACCGCCTTTTCTTCCTCTATCTCGCGTACAACGCGCCCCACACGCCGTTCCAGGCGACCAAGGCCGACTATGCCGCGCTAAGCGCGATCAAGGACCCGCGCCTCCGCGTCTACGGCGCGATGATCCGTGCGCTCGATCGCGGCGTCGGCAAGGTCACCGCGGCCCTGAAGGCGCAAGGCCTCGACCGCAACACCATCGTCATCTTCACCAACGACAACGGCGGCGCCTGGTACGCGGGCCTGTCCGACATCAACAAGCCTTACCGCGGGTGGAAAGGCACCTTCTTCGAAGGCGGGATCCGGACGCCCTTCTTCTTGCGCTGGCCGGCGAGGATCGCCCCGGGAGAGCGCATTTCGATGCCGGTGCAGTTCATCGACGTCCTTCCGACGCTCGCCGCCGCCGCCGGGGCCCCGCTCCCGCCTGGACGCACCATCGACGGCATGAGCGTCCTGCCGTTCGCGATCGGCCATACGGCGCCGGTGAAGCGCACCCTGTTCTGGCGCTCGGGCACCTACGAGGCGATCCGCGACGGCGACTGGAAGCTCCAGGTCTCCGACAATCCGCCTCGCATTTGGCTCTTCGATCTGGCCGCCGACCCGACCGAGCGTCGCGACCTGTCCGCGAGCCGCACCGATGTCGTGACGCGCCTTCGAGCCGAGCTCGCCGCGCACGACCGGCAGATGGCAAAGCCCCTTTGGCCAGCGCTCCTCGAGGAGCCGATCCGCATCGACGTCCCCGCCGATGCTCCGTGGAAGCCGGGCCAGGAATATGTCTACTGGCCGAACTAGATTGCAACGCCGCGCTGCCGCATTCGCGCCCGATTACGTTGCGAAGGCTGGCGCTCACCACTAACGGAACCCCGCATGTCCGACCGCGCCGAAATCACCGCCAAGACCCTCGAGCTGATCGAACCTTTCAACAAGAAGGGCGTCGGGGTGACCGAGGCGACCCGCTTCGCGCAGGACCTTGAGTGGGACAGCCTCACCGTGCTCGACTTCGTCGCCAACGTCGAGGACGAGTTTGACGTCATCATCACCATGAACATGCAGGCCGAGATCGAGACGGTCGGCCAGCTGGTTGATGCGCTGGAGGCTGACGGCATGAGCTGAGCGGCTCCTTTTCGTCATTCCCGCGAAAGCGCCGGGATGACGGGTGAGGCGATGACCGACCTCTTCTCCAAGTTCGACCCGCTGATCGAGCAGCGCGAGGCCCTGCTCGAAGGCGGCGTCACCGACCCTTTCAACCTCGTCATGGAGAAGGTCGAAAGCCCGACGGTCGCCATCTGCAACGGCAAGCGCACGATCCTTCTCGGCACCTACAATTACATGGGGATGACCTTCGATCCCGACGTAATCGCGGCTGGACACCAGGCGCTCGACGACTTCGGATCGGGGACCACCGGCAGCCGCGTCCTCAACGGCACCTATGCCGGCCACAAGGCGGTCGAGCAGGCGCTCAAGGACTTCTACGCCATGGATCACGCCATGGTCTTCTCGACGGGATATCAAGCGAACCTCGGAATCATCTCCACGATCGCCGGCAAGGACGATTACATCATCCTCGACATCGATAGTCACGCGTCGATCTACGACGGCTGCGCGCTCGGCAACGCGCAGATCGTGCCCTTCCGTCACAATGACATCGACGCGCTTGAAAAGCGGCTCAAGCGCCTTCCCCCCGAGGCCGGAAAGCTGGTCGTCCTCGAAGGCGTCTATTCGATGCTCGGCGACGTCGCGCCGCTCAAGGAGATGGTCCGCGTCTGCAGGGAGAACGGCGCGATGGTGCTGGTCGACGAGGCCCATTCGATGGGCTTCATCGGCGAGCATGGCCGCGGCGTCGCCGAGGCGCAGGG
>CAWHPM010000002.1:0-119819 GCA_963831215.1 uncultured Alphaproteobacteria bacterium
TCGCCAACGACGCTGCCGCGAACGCCGAGAACCAGGCGCTCGGCGCTCCGCTGCAACCCATTGACCAGAATGCGGCAGCGCCGGACAACGGCACGAACCCGAGCGAGGCCGAGGAGCAGAACGTCGACGCGATGTAGGCGCGAGAACTTTGCTGAATGAGCGAGCCGTCCGAGGGTAACTCGGGCGGCTTTTTCTTTGCCCGCGCAGGTCCTAGGTCGAGGCGATGCCGGACACGCCGATCCCCGCCGCCACGCTCATCGTCGTTCGGGACCGCGCCGGTGCTCCGCCCGAATTGCTGATGGTCGAGCGGGCGGAGGGCATGGCGTTCGCCGCAGGCGCGCTCGTCTTCCCGGGTGGCCGAGTCGATGCGCCGACCGCCAGCTTGCCGAACGAGTTCGGCCTCGAGGCCGAGGTCGTCGCGGCGGTGCGCGAGACGATTGAAGAGACCGCAATCCCGTTGGAATTGCGCCTGTTCCAGCCCGGAAACCGCGCTCGACCTCCAACGCGCGCTGATTGCCGACGAGCCGGCCGCGCAGCTTTTGCGCGCGGCCGGAGTCCGCATCGTGTCCGACGCATTGACGCCCTTCGCCCGATGGGTGCCGAAGTTTCACGCCGTGCGCCGGTTCGACACTCTGTTCTTCGTCGCGCGATGCCCTGCCGGCGATTGGCAACCGCGCGTCGTCGAAGGAGAGTGCGCCGGCGCCGCCTGGCTGAGCGCTATCGAGGTGCTGGAGCGCGACCGGCTCGGCGAGGCACGGCTGATCTTCCCGACCCGGCGCACCCTCGAGCGGCTGGCACAACATGCGGATTTCGAGGCGATCCGCGCCGACGCGCTCGCCTATCCGGTCGAGCCGGTGACGCCGTGGGTCGAGGATCGGGACGGCGAAAAATTCATCACCATCCCGTCGCATCTGGGCTTCCCGGTGACGCAGGAGAGGCTCGACGGCCTCTGGCGAGGCTAAATGCGGCGCCGAGTCGCACGGCACGGACGTGAAAAAGGGGCCCGCCGAAGCGGACCCCTCCTCGCCCCCAAACCTTTCCGAAGCTTACTTCAGGTGGTTCGAGAGGTGCTTGTTCATTTCGAACATGCTGACCCGATCCTTGCCCCCGAAGATCGGCTTCAGCGTCGAATCGGCCACGATTTCCCGTTTGTTTTGCGGGTTTTGCAGGTTGTTCTTGCGGATGTGATCCCACACCTTCGAAACGACCTGGCTGCGCGGAAGCGGCGAGCTTCCGGTAATCTTCGCGAGATCGGCTGAAGGTTGAACCGGGCGGGCCAGTCCGCCCCCTGCTTTACGACCAGTTCCTTGTGCCATCAGGCCCTCCTGTTGTTCCTAGATGGGTAGAGCGCAAAGCTCGCTGCTTTGCAATGCTGTTGCAGAGGGGAAATCAGCGATTTTGCGGGCCGAACGGAACCACGCGATTTCGGGCGTCGTGACCGATGTCCGCGCGCCCGCCGAAGAAGATGCCCGAACGCCCGCACCACTCTTCCACGATCGCCGCCTCGTCGATGGCAAAAGCGGGGTCGTTTTCAAGCACATCGGAGACTCGGCCGAGGCGGATTCTGCGCACTCGGCGGACGTTTGCGCTCGCGGTCACATGGAACATCGTGCGGTCGATGCGATAGAGCTGTTCGCCGACATCCTCGATCAACAAATCAACGCCGGTTAAGTCAGGCTCGAGCGGAGTTCCCAGCAGGTTGGACAACACCGTAAGATTGAACGCCATTGCCGGCGGCTCGAGCGCCGGTTCGAGCGCCGAGGGCTCGCCGCGCACGAGCCAGTCGAGCGCCCTCGTCACCGCGGCCTCTCCGCCCCTGCGCATCACATCCTGAGGCATTGGCCCCCAGGAGACGCCGATCCCCGCCTTGTGCAGGCCAGCATGCAGGAAACCCGCGTCGCTATATCCCATGTAGCTCTTCGACCGCGCAGCGTCCGGCAAATCCGCGAGCGCGGCCTCGGCGATCCGGTTGGACCCGTAGCCGCCGCGCGCAAACCAAATCGCGTCGAACGAGGGGTCACGCATGACTTCCCGAAGCGCCGCCAGCCGCGCTTCGTCGGGACCCGCGAAATGCCCTTCGGACAAAAAGCATTGCGGGTGGATGAAAAGCTCGCAGTCGCCCCGCTCCGCGACGATCGCCTGTACACGCTCGGCGGCCTCGGGCTTCAGCGGACAGCTCGGAGCGACAATCGCGATGCGCATCGCCAATGCTTAGGTTGGTCCGCCTTATGTCTGCAATGGGTGGAAAGCTGCCATTGACGCCACGCCTCGCGGAGAGCGATTTAGCAGAGATGATCCAATGTTCCGCTTACCGTTCGCCCAGCCCGGGCAGGTCGCCATCCGCGATTGCGAGCGGAGATCGCCGCTCGCAAGATGATCGAAGAGATCCGGCGGGGTTCCGCTGCTCACTAACGAACGCGCGGGTTTCTAAACTGGGCGATATGAAGATGTCCGGATGGACCTAGTCGGGATGGGGCAGCGGGCCTGTGGCGCCTGGCTATGTGCATCGAGAAGGCCGGCCTGAATTACTTGGGCATCTTCATCGACTGAGACGCCTTGCTAGGAATGGCAGGAATGGGTCGAAAGCCGAGGCTGTGTTTGCGTCAGCCGAGAGGCCGCGCATCGCATTGACTAACCCTGGACGATCTCTCTTATTCGATGGGCGAGGTTTTCCATTTGGAACGGTTTGGTCATCACAAACGTGCCGCTCTCCAGCCTGCTCTGACCAATGACCGCGTTCTCGGCGTACCCGGTAATGAACAGCACCTTCAAATTCGGCCTACTTACCCGAGCAGCATCGGCCACCTGCTTGCCGTTAATCCTCCCGGCAGTCCTACATCAGTGATCAGCAAATCTATTCTGGCGTTTGAGTCGAGCACCTTTAGACCCGCTGGGCCGTCGGGGGCTTCTATGACCGAATAACCGGATTCCGCCAGCACCTCCGCAACCAGCATCCGGATCGTCGGATCGTCATCGATGACGAGTACAACCTCTCCCTCGCCTCGCGCATTCAGCTTGATCGAGTCCGCGATGTCGGAATCCTGAGGAGCATCTTCCGCGTGGCGGGGGAGGTAGAGGCACATAGTGGTGCCTTGACCTAGTTCGGAATAAATCCTCACTTGGCCGCCTGACTGTCGCGCAAAACCATAGATCATCGAAAGTCCGAGACCGGTGCCCTGGCCTATCGGCTTGGTAGTGAAGAATGGGTCGAACGCTTTCGCGATGACCTCGGGCGTCATTCCAGTGCCGGTGTCCGTGACGCACACGGAAACGTACTGACCTACCGGCAAATCGTGCTTTCGCGCCGCTCGCTCGTCTAACCATTTGTTGGCCGTCTCGATTGTCAGCCTGCCCCCATCCGGCATGGCGTCACGCGCATTAATGCAGAGGTTCAGAACGGCATTTTCGAGTTGGTTTGGATCCACCAAGGTAGGCCAGAGGCCGCTGGCTTGGACGACTTCCACATGCACGTCAGGGCCAACTGTGCGCCGTACAAGTTCTTCGATGCCACTCAGCAGCCGGTTGGCGTTGGTGGGCTTCGGGTCGAGCGTCTGACGTCGAGAAAACGCCAGCAAGCGATGCGTGAGCGATGCGGCACGTTTGACTGCCCCCTGAGCGGCCAACAGGTAGCGGTCCAATTCAGCTGCGCGCCCTTGGGCCATTCGAACCCGCATCATTTCCAGGCTGCCGCTGATGCCAGTGAGCAGGTTGTTGAAGTCGTGCGCGAGCCCGCCAGTCAGCTGACCCACGGCCTCCATCTTCTGTGACTGCCGCAGCTGCTCCTCAATCGCACGTTTCTCGCTGAGGTCCCGAGTGACCTTGGCAAATCCAAGCAATTCGCCCGCTTCGTTCCGGATGGGATCGATGATCACGCTGGCCCAGAACTTGGTGCCATCCTTCTTCTTGCGCCACCCTTCGGCTTCAAAACGCCCTTCACGGGCGGCGGTCTCCAGAGCAATCCGAGGAATGCCAGCTTCCAAATCCTCCTCGGTATAAAACCGCGAGAAATGTTGCCCCATGATCTCGTCGGCGGAATAACCCTTGAGGCGCTCGGCACCTGCGTTCCAGCTGATCACCCGGCCTTCTGGGTCGAGCATGTAGATGGCGTAATCGGTCACGCTCTGAACGAGCAGCCGAAACCGCTCCTCGCTCGCGCGCAGTTCTGCTTCTGCAGCTCTCCGATCCGTCAGATCGCGGGTGACCTTGGCGAAACCGACGAGGGCACCTGTAGGGTCACGGATGGGATCGATGACCACGTTCGCCCAAAATCGACTGCCGTCTTTCCGAACGCGCCAGCCTTCGATCTCGAAGCGGCCCTCGCGCTCAGCTGTTTCCAGCGCAATCCGCGGGATCTGTTGCTCCTGCTCCTCCGGTGTGTAGAAGCGCGAAAAATGCTCGCCGATGATCTCATCGGCCTCGTAGCCCTTGAAACGTCGAGCACCGGCGTTCCAGCTCGTCACTCGGCCTTCAGGGTCGAGCATATAAATGGCGTAATCGGTGACGCTCTGGACCAGCAGTTCAAATTTGCTGGCCGTACTCGACGGGTGCTCTGACTCGGCCATTGTTTCCCACTGCCCTCGGTGGACGTGCACCACCTAACGAGCCCCGTAGCCGGCTGTTCCCTGGCCTTTGTGCGATCGGACCTAATGTCTCCTTTGGGTCGAAAGCTGCCATTAGCGAGAGCGGGCGAGGCACCTGTGGCCTAGCCATTCGCTGCGCCCTCCAATAGGGCGCGGCGATGATCGATTCTCCAGTTTTCTTCAGTGGGATCGGGGGCAGCGGGATGCTGCCTCTCGCCTCGATCGTGCGCGCGTCGGGGGCGAAGGTCGCGGGGTCGGACCGCTCGCTCGACGCGGGGCGGACGCCGCACAAGTTCGACTATCTTCGGTCTCTCGGAATCCAATTGTTTCCACAGGACGGCTCGGGACTGCAGGCCGGGATGATGCTCGTGACCTCCGCGGCCGTCGAGGCGACGGTGCCCGACGTGATGCGAGCAAAGGAGCTCGAGTTAAGCCACCTCACACGGCCGGAGTTTCTCGCCAAGCTGCTCAATTCCGCCCAACGCAGCGTCGCCGTCGGGGGCACTAGCGGCAAGTCGACCGTGACCGGGATGATCGGCTGGATCCTTCACGCCTGCCATCGCCAGCCGACGGTCATGAACGGCGCGGTGATGAAGAATTTCGTGACGCCGTCTGCGCCGTTTGCCAGTGCCCTGGTCGGCGATCCCGAACTGTTCGTCAGCGAGGTCGACGAGAGCGACGGCTCGATCGCGCTCTACCAGCCGGAGATTGCGGTGCTGACCAACATCAGCCTCGATCACAAGGAAATGGACGAACTCCGCAGCCTGTTCGCGGCCTTCCTGTTGCGGGCGCGCAAAGCGGTCGTGAATTTGGACGATCCCGAGACCCGGGCAATCGCGGACGTCGTCCCGGCCGCCAACCGGCTGGGCTATGGTTTCGACAGCCCGGGAGCGGACTTCATGGGCAAGGATCTGCAATTGAGGTCCGAAGGCGCAACCTTCGCGCTCGAAGCGGAAGGTGCGCGCGTCGAGGTCCGGCTGCAGGTGCCCGGCCGGCACAATGCGTCGAACGCGCTTGCCGCGATCGCCGCGACCCGCGCACTCGGCGTGCCGGTCCAGGACGCGGCGGCGGCGCTCGGCCGCTTCGAAGGGTTGCGGCGAAGGCTCGAGACGGTCGGCGAGGCGGGCGGCGTTACCGTGATCGACGATTTCGCGCACAACCCCGACAAGATCGCGGCGACGCTCGCGACACTGCGGGCGCATCCCGGCCGGCTTCTGATCATGTTCCAGCCTCACGGCTACGGCCCGCTCACCAAGATGGGCGAGGAGCTCGCGGAAGCGATCGCGGGCGGCATGGCGGCTGACGATCGGCTGTACCTTCCCGACCCCGTCTATCAGGGCGGCACGGTCGAACGGACTCGCGGATCGGACTGGCTGGCCGAGCAAATCGAAGAGCGGGGACGTCAGGCTGAGCACATCGCCGAGCGTGCCTCGATCGGGGACGCGCTGGTCGCCGAAGCGAACGCTGGAGACCGAATCCTCATCATGGGCGCTCGCGACGATACGCTGATCGACTTCGCGCAAGGCCTGGTGGAGCGACTTGCGGCGAGTTCATCCTGAGTTCGTTTCAGCATCCGTCTTCGAGCGGCTCCGTCGTTTCCCCAGTGGATACTGAAACAAGTTTGGCATGACGGAGGTTTGGGAGTCTATGGCCGAACCAGGAACCGTCACGGGCTGGAAGCTTTCCGAGGTTGAGCGCGAGCTTTTACTCGGCCGCTTCCCGCCCAAATATGAAAATGTCGACGCCGATCACGTGACTCTGCGGGTCGGCGCAACGCCGCAGACGCCACTGCCGAACAAGCCGGAGAACTCCAAGGTGGTCGGCCGCGCGGACGACGGACAGAGCCTTGAATGCCTCGTGGTTGAGGTCGACGGCACGACCGATCGGCCAGACGGCTCGACCTACCACATCACCTGGTCGCTCGGGCCCGGCCGGCGGGCGCGCGAAAGCAACGACGTGCTGCGCGACCAGGGGTGGGAGTATCTCGAGGCACCGATCCCCGTCGAACTGGAGCCGGCGCGTTTTTGAGCCCGCGGCTGTTCCTCGACGCCGACGGCGTGCTCGCCGACTTCGATCACGGTGCACGCCGCCTGATCGGGATGAGCGCGAAGGATTTCATCGCGAGGCATGGCCGCGCCGAATTCTGGAAGCGGCTAGCCAAGGCGAACAACTTTTACGGAACGCTGCCGAAGATGCCCGATGCGAACCGCCTGTTCGAGGCGGTCAGCCATTTGAAACCCACTATCCTCACCGGGCTCCCCCTCGGTAGGTGGGCCGCGCCGCAGAAGGTCGAATGGGCTGCCGAGCATTTCCCCGGGGTCCCCATCGTCACCTGCATGGCGGCGGACAAGCACAAGCACATGCATCCGGGCGACGTGCTGGTCGATGACCGCGAGAAGCACCGCGCCGCCTATGAAGATGCGGGCGTGGTCTTCGTGCATCACAAGAATGCCGAGGACAGCCTGAGGCGCCTGGCGAAGATTTTTCCTTCAGTGAAGGCGCCCGAGGACGCCTGAAGTCAGGCCGCGGCCTTGAGGTCGACCTTTTCGACCCACTCCGGCCAGAATACCGGCTCGCGGCTCGACCAGCCCGGCGCGGTCGCGGCGCTCTCGCTGATCGACTGGAGCAAGATCCGACGGCGGTCCGGGATGAAGGTGCGGCAGGGCCGCGGCCGCGCAGAAGGCCGAAGGCAGCCACGGACGCGACGCGGCGCCGACGAGACGCTCGTACAGGAAACGATAGGCGGCGAAGTTGGGCAGCCGGTCCTGGCCGAGATCGAAGGCCGATACCGTGATCAGCATTCCGACGAACGGCTCGATCATGTCGAGCCCGCTGTCATCCGGCACCTGCAGCCGCAGATGATCGAGCTGCTTGTAGAGACGGGCCTGGGCGCGGATCGAGGCCGCTTCGCCTTCGTCGCGTGCCCAGCATTCGATGGCGTCGCGGCGTCCATAAGCCACATCGAGCGATCGGCGGATGTAGCGCTGCGTCGCTTTCGGGAAGCTCGCAAACTCCTTCATCTCCGAGATCAGCATCGCGCCGCTGGCCGGCTGGCTGGTCCGCGTAATCATGAACCCGACTCCTTTAGTCCAGGCGGGATCATGCGACCGAGATGGTTTCGAGATACTTAACCACAGTCCCACTCCCCATTCAGATTGAATCAGAGGGGAGTCACCGCGTCTAGGCTAGAAATTGACGGCCGCGCTCAAAACTGTGGATTGTTGATTTCTTGCAACGCCGCGGCGTTTTTGTGACGGTTGCGTATCTACTCGGGAAAACTCGACGACGGCGCGGGCTCGTCGGAGCCGCCGGGTTGGGCCGAGGACGGCGGATCCGACGCGTCCATCGACTCGTCGCTGCCGACGTCCGCCTTCAGATTGGGATCGTCTGGATTACGCTTGAGCTCGCGCTCGAGATCCCGCTCCGGCGGGGCGGAATGGACCGCCGGCGGCGGCTTGGCGTTTTTGCTGTCATTCACACGAACATCTCCGTCGCGTACCATTGCTCGTCTGTAACGAGAGGCCGCCTGCGGCGTTCCGGGCATTCGTCGTTTCGACGGGGTGGCCCGGCGGTTCTGCCAACGGGCAAGCGGCGGTTTGCGCAAGCGGGTTTTTGAGCGATGACCGACCAAATGCTGATGATGCCTCACCCCGCGATCCGGACGCGCTTCGCCGACTGGAAATTCGCGGTGCAGTCAATCGTCGGTTTCTGGTGTTTCTACGCACTGACCGTGGTGGTTCGTGCGTTCCTCGGCACCGACCCGTGGACGACGCTGCAGAACAAGCTCGTCATCATCGGCATCGGCGTCATTCTGACGGGCCTCGTCTACCTTGCGATCTCCTCCTTCGGGCAGCTCGCCAATATTCGCCGGAGGGCAGCGATCGCGGCGGTCGGTTCGACAATCGCCTCGCTCGCGATGGGTGCGGCGCTGGTCGTGACCGAGGACATGCTTCCCCAGAACAAGGAGCAGTTCCGGTTCCAGGCGCGCGAAGGATTTACGGTGGTCGAGCAAGGCAACCAGGTCCGGATCGAGCGCACCGCCCAGGAGCCCTTGGTGCTCACCATGCCCGAGGTCCACGAGCTCGATCCGATGAAGAGAATCCGGTATGGCCTCGATGCCTCGGTCGTCTGGCTGTTCTTCTTTCTCGCCTGGAGCGCCTTTTATCTTGCCAATCAGGCGCAGGCCGAAGCCCTCGGGGCACAGCGGCGGCTCGCCGATGCGGAGAGCGCCGCCCAAGCCGCACAGGTCCGGGCGCTTCGCTATCAGGTCAATCCGCACTTCCTGTTCAACACGTTGAACTCGCTGTCCAGCCTGGTGATGACAGGCCGGACCGACCGCGCCGAAGCGATGCTGCTCGCGCTATCGACTTTCTTCCGAACCAGCCTGTCGCTCGACCCGAGCGCCAACGTCACGCTCGCCGAAGAGATCGACCTGCAGCGGCTCTATCTCGATATCGAGAAAGCGCGGTTCCCCGACCGGCTGCACGTCGAAATCGATGTTCCGAGCGAGCTCGAGCAGGCACGCCTCCCCGCATTGCTCCTGCAGCCGATCGTCGAGAACGCGATCAAATATGGAGTCTCGAAAAGCCGCAAGGCCGTCCTGCTCCGGATCGAAGCCCGCCACCTCGACGACCACCGAATGGTGGTGGAAGTCAGCAACCGGCTGAAAAACGGCGGCCACGACGGGCTTCCTGCGGCAACCCACGAGGGCACCGGCGTTGGACTCGCCAATGTGTGTCAGCGGCTCGACGCGAGGTTCGGAGGTCGCGCAAGCTGCCGCTATGGGCCGATGACGACCGGCGGCTTCAAGGTCTCGCTGACAATGCCGGTCGATTTCAATGGATGACGGCAAGCCGCTTCGCATCCTGATCGCCGACGACGAGCCGCTTGCGGCGGAGCGGCTGCAGTTGCTCCTTGCTCGCGCGGAAGGGGCGCAGCTGGTCGGGACTGCAAGCGACGGCGATTTGGCGATCAACCTCACGGATGCGCTTCACCCGGACCTGTTATTGCTCGACATCGCCATGCCGGGCTTAGACGGCATCGGCGTGGCCCGGGCGCTTGCGGCTCAAAACCCGTCGCCGGCGGTCGTCTTCGTCACGGCGTTCGATCAGTTCGCGGTCGCCGCCTTCGAAGTCGAGGCGGTCGACTATCTGATGAAGCCGGTGGACCCCGCCCGGCTGCAGCGTGCGCTCGATCGTGCGCGCGCCTATCTCGCCCAGCGGACCGGACAGCCTCAGCCGTCCAAGAGCTCGCAATGGCTGGAAGAGTTCTGGGCGTCGGACCTCTCGGGTCTCGTGCGTATCGCCGCGCAGGATGTCGACCGGGTGTCGGCGGAGCGCGACTACATGCGACTGCACGTCGGCAGGCGAAGCTGGCTCATCCATCATTCGATGGCGGCGCTCGAGGAAGGGCTCAATCCCGAGTTGTTCGTCCGCTTGCACCGTTCGGCGATCGTTCGCCGGGATTTCATCACCGGTTTCACGCGCAATCAGTCGGGTCGATGGAGCGCCCGCCTCGCCGACGGGACGGAGCAGCCCGTCGGGCGCCTCTATTCGGACCGCGTCCGGGCAATCGCGGGAAGGTAGAAGAACCGCCGCGCGTCCTGGAACTCCGCGCGGCGGTTCAAGCCAGGCGGTTCACCCGGCCCTGACGACCAAAGTCGAGGCGGCCTCGCCGACGATCACGCTCGGGTGCCTCGCGGCAGCAAGCGCGGCTTCGAATGCCGGCTGTGCGCTCCGGATGGCACCAGTGCGGCACGATTTCGTGGCGACGACGATGTCATACTGCCGCGATTCCTCATACCCGCACACGACCCGGGCGGCGACCGAGATACGCCGCTGAAGCGCATCGGCCCCCGTGGCGGACGCAAGATTGAGATCAGCGTAGGAGACGATTGCCGAGTTCGAGCTCGGCCGCCTGGCTGACCGTGGGGATCACAAGCGCTGTCGCGACGGCAACAGCCGCAGCAGCTGCAAATGCTGGATTGACCTTCAACATGTCGCGTCTCCCTTTTTTGCGACGCGGGACCTGGGGAAAGAGCGAAGATGACTCGCCCCGCGTCGCAGCCCATCAGTGACTCATTGGCGGGGCGCGTTCATCCGCGGGTCGACGGTAAGAGGGGGATTTGTCGGCGGCTCGACAAATGCGCTTCGCGCGGCGGCGAATCGACGAACGGCGGTCAGTCGGCGTTCAGCTTTCCGGCTCCTCGACGGTCGCGGTCGACGACGGCGGCGAGCGCGACGTCGAAGGTGACGTTGCCCAGCGTGCGGAAGATGTCGGGCACCATTTCGACCGCGACGAGCAGCGCCAGGGGCGCGATCGGGACGCCCAGCGCCATCGCGATCGGCGCGATCGAGCTGATGTAGGTGATCTCGCCGGGCAGGCTGACGGCGCCGTAACTCATCACCGCGCCGACCGCGACGGCCGCGAGCATCTGCGCGAGTGTCGGATGCAGCTCCGAGCCAGTGCGCGACGTAGAAAGCGACCGCGACGTTCATCGCCGGTCCCGTCGAGCGGAACAACGCGACGGCTAGCGGGAGCGACACGTCGGCGACACGCGGGCGGATGCCGAGCGTCTGGGCTGCGGTGAGCATCGCCGGGAGCGAAGCCAGCGACGAACGGGTCGAGACCGCAACCGTCTGCGGACCGATCATCGCCTTCGCGAAAGCTTGCGGCCGCCTGGCGCCGCCGAGGATGCCCAACGGGTATGCCGCCGCGATTGTCCACAGGATGCCGACCGCCGACACCAGCGCTATATAATGGCCGAGTCCGGCGAAGGCGGCGCCGCCCGCTTCCGATCCGACGGCGAACGCGAGCGCGAATACGCCGAGCGGCGCGAGCCAAAGCACCCAGCGGATGATCACCAGCAGCGCCTCGGCGATCGCTTCGAACAAGGTGACGACGGTGCGGCGCGCCGCCTCGCCGATGCGGGTCAGGGCGAGCGAAAACAGCAGCGCGAACACCACCAGCGGAAGCACGTCTCCATTCGCAGCCGCAGCGATGACGTTCGAGGGGATCACGCCCCTGAAGAAGTCGGCGACACCCGGCAGCGGGCCGGTCGGCTTTTGCTCGATGCCGGCAAGCGCGCCGCGCAATCCCTCCGCCGTTGCCTGCGGCAGGGGGAAAGCGTGCGTCAGCAGCAACATGACGATGGCACCGAAGATCGCCGAGATGGTGCACACGATCACGATCCACACCACCGAGCGCGCGGCGATCTTCCCGGCGCGCGCCGCCTCGGCACTCTTCGCGACGCCGGTCACAAGCAAGGTGACGACAAGCGGGATCACCGTCATCTTGAGGCCGTTCAACCACAAGGAGCCGATGAACGACGCGACCCCGAGCGCCGCCGCATGGCTGCCGGCGGGCCAGGCCTCGGCCAACAGACCGAGCAGCAGTCCGGCGATGAGCGCCGCCAGCGCCCAATATGCGCTAAAGCTTCTCGCCGCTTTGTCAGTAGAGGCGGCGGCGGTCGTGTCGCTCAACGCGGCTTCCGGAACTTGAACACGAACCGGTCGGTCTTGCCGGCAATGCTTGGGTCATGGACCTCGACATTGTGCCGATCGGCGCGGTTACGGAGCAGGTTGCTGCTCCCGATCAGCAGGAAGCCGGCGCGCCGGAAGTCCGCCTTCACGACGTTGGGATCGATCCGGTGATATTGGTCGACGGTTGCGCGCGTATCGTCGTTGGGGCTTGCGACATGGTCGATAACGCCGATCACCGCGCCGGGCTTCATCGATGCATAAACCGCTTTCAAGAAAGCATTCGGGTCCATCTTCGGAATCCCGAACTTCTCGTTCTGCCAGTAGGTGTCGTGATAATTGTCGTTGAGGATCACGAAGTCGGCGTAGTTCTTCGGCAGCGCCACAGCCTCGAACGGGGAGGTCACGATGTTCACGTTCGGATGCTTCGCCGCGAATGCCCCGAACGATGCTTTGGTCTTCTCGCGGTAGAATTGGTTCGGCTGCCAGACGGTCACATGCCCTTTGGGGCCGACGACGGGGGCTTCGATTTCCGCCCAATAGGCATTCGCGCCGAACAGGTCGAGGACGTTCATCCCGGGCCGGAGCCCGAGATAGCGAAGCACCTGCGACGGCTTGCGACCGACGTCGAGCTTGACGTTGTCTGGCGAACGGTCCGGCGCGGAAACGGCCGCTGCGATCGTCGATTGCGAGGCCGCGACGGACGGCGCGCTGCCGATCGAAAGCGCAAGCGCGACAATAATGATGTTCAGGCGGCGCATTTTTTATCCCCTCGGCCAGAATCGCATTCTCTTATTGATGCGTGACAACTTGCGCCAGCGCCAGCCAATGCTCGTTGATCGGCGCCCGCTTTTCGATAAGGTGGGAGCTTAGCCATTGGCATGGGGGTGAGTGATGGCGACCGTCGTAATGTCCGGCGCGGACCGCAAATCGTCCGAGCGCAAATTCTATTCGCGCATGGCGCTGTTCCTGGTTCTTGTCGTGCTGCTCGGTTTTGCGCCGAGTTTCTACCTCAGGGGAATCGTTCCCTCTTACCCGCGTCCGAACCCCACCCTGCCGCCCGCGGTCATCCTTCACGGGGCCGTGTTCACCTTGTGGATGGCGCTGCTCGTCGCCCAGACGCAGCTCATCGGCGCGCGCAAGCACGCGATCCACATGCAGCTCGGCAAGCTCGGCATGCTCCTCGCCGTACTGATGATCCCCGTCATGTACCTCACCGCGGTCTGGCAAGTCGCCCGTCAGAACCAGCCGCCTTTCACGGATCCGCTGAGCTGGACGCTGGTTCCGCTGTCCGTGATCGTCCCCTTCGCCGTTCTCGTCTGGAACGGCTGGACCCACCGCCGCGACGTCCAATTCCACAAAAGAATGATGCTGAGCGCGGCGATCCTGGTCGTGATGGGCCCGTCGATCGGCCGGCTTCCGATCGGCCCGCCAATCCTCCCGGTTTTCACACTTCAGCTCTTGCTCGGGCTTGCGCTGTTCATTCCATTGTTCGTGTGGGATCGGAGGACAATCGGGCATGCCCATCCGGCCACGAAGCTCGGCTTCGCAATGGGCGCGCTAACCGTCGCGATCCCCCTCGCAGCCTTCTGGTTGCACCTGCCATGGGCGAAAGTGGCGGCACACCTGCCCGGAGTCGCCGCCTAGTCGTCGATTTGCCAGCCGATCTTTTGCAGCAGGGCTCCCTTGGCGGGCTTGCCGTCGAGCCCTGTTGCCGGTCGGAGCTGCGCACGCTGCATGATCAGCGCGCAACTTTGTGCATCGAGCGAAGCCACCCCACTTGTCTCCACGACCGTACAGTCCGCGACCTTCCCATGTTCATTCACGAGGACCGCGACCCTTATTGATCCGGTCTGGTCCTTGCGCAGGGCGATTCCCCGGGTAATCGTCGTCGCTGAAGACGCTTCGCAAATCACCCTTGGGCCTTTCGCGGACCAGCGCGGGCGGACCGTCACCGTCTTCAACGTTCCAGACCTTGCGCAAATCGGCGGCGCACTTGTCGAGCATGTCGAGCAGCGCGGGAATTTGAGTGACCTTGAAACGATAGTCCAGCTCCCTCGCCGTGGTCTGGAGCATCCTGCTCCCTCTCACGATCTCCGGGCGATCCTTGTAGCGTCGCGTGAATCCGGATTGATGACGCGGAGTGCATCGGCGCGAGCTGCGCGCGCGGCAGGTTGATGAGCAGGACGGTCTGATCCTTGCTCTTCACTCCAAACTCCAGAACACTGCTTCGAAGCGGCTGCTGCTCGTCGAAACCAATCTCGCCGTCCATCTGGTTTGCGGCCGTGATGTATCCCGCCTTCGCTATTCCAATTTGCAGGACGTCGCCGAGCGGCGGCGCCTTGATGAAGAGGTAGAGCGGGTTTTCCGGCGTCGCATAGTTGCGCGAGGCGATGCACTGGGCGTCCGCGAAATCGACGACCCAGGACCCTTTCGGCTCCAACGGCTCCGGCGCCGCGAAGGCTCGAGATGCAACCGCCGCCACGGCACAGAACGCAATCAACCGGGTCCTCATTTACGCGCACTCCCCCGAACGATAATAACACGGTAGTTAGGCGGCGACTGACTTTCTACCCGTGGCTGCCGCCATGCTGTGCAGCAGCTTCAGGGCCTCGTGTGCCGACGCCGCCGCACCTTCCTGCCATGTCTGCTGGTAGCTCAAATGCTCGCCGGCGAAGAGGATCGGGCCTTCGGGCCTGAGAAGTTCCTTGTAGACGTCGCCGCGCCCCGTGTTTCCGCCAAAGTCGGGATCGCCCCACAGCGGCCCTACCCCTTCCGAATAAGGCGTCAGGCCCCACGCCACCGTCGCACCCTTGCCCAGCAACCTCGAACGGCCCGGATGCAAAGCCTCGATCGATTCCCGGCTGATTCGGAAGCGCTCCTCGTGCGACAGGGCCGCGAAGGAATCGGGTGTGTCGTCGTGGGTCCAGCCGGCGCAATAGGCGCCCACGATCACGCCTTTCGCGCTGCCGATCCCGCCTGATGGATACATCACATTCTCGTTCAGCCGATCCGTCCAGGCGAGCCCGCCGAAGATATTGTCGTCGGTTTCCCAGAAGCGCGGCGCCTGGAATGCAAGCTTGACGCTGTGAAGATAGGGCGGAGCTGCTGCCATCGCCGCCTTCTTCGCGGCGGAAAAGTCGCTCGGGATCCGCGCGAGTACCGGCAGCGGGATCGTGCAGACGCAATAATCGGCTTCGGTCGCGTGGCCGCCATGTTCGATCCGCACGCGATGGCCGTTGCGGCGAATTGCGGAAACCGGTGTCCCCAGCCGCACCGCCGGCCTTACCTGGTCATAAATGGCGTGAGCGATGCGATCCATGCCGCCGACCGGCTGAAGCATCGTCGCCTGCATGTCCCAGATGTGCTCGAACAAATAGGGCAAGGTCACCGCCGGTGACGGCGCGAGCTCTTTCACCGCGAGCGCGGACAGCGGCACCGGCGCCTGGTCGTATCCCCCGCCTTCCACCGAGAACCCTGAACGCCCGGATGGCCGATAGACGCCGTCCGCTCCGACGCCCGCATAGGGCGCGAGGAACTGACGGACCGCGGCGAGTTCGTCTTTCGACACGACTCCGTCGAGCGCCTTGCGGTCGATCGCCTTGGCGAGGAGCTCGGCGAGGTGGCCGCGCATGTCCTCGACCATCCGCCGCTCGGGCTGCACCTTCCCGCCGAAATCCCAGCCGGCGTTGCGATTGACGTTGATGAACGGCTCGAGCTGGACTCCGAACCGCCGGGCGTAGCCGAGGATCAGCCGGTGCGTGCTCGGGATTCGCGCCGGACCGGCGTTGAAATAGAGGCCCGGATCGAACGTCGCGAGCTGGTCGGGACGCCCGGTCTGGACGATTCGGTCGCCGCCGCGGATGGTCCACGAGCGCCCGCCGATGCGGTCGCGCGCTTCCAGCACGGTGACTCGGTATCCGGCCTGCTGGAGCTCATAAGCGGAAACCAGGCCGGCGATGCCCGCGCCGAGGATCACCACCGAACGTCCGGCGCCGCTCGCGCGCGGCAGGCTGAACTTCTCGGCGCCCGCGGGAGTCGGGATCGCGAGCCCCAGCGTCTCCATCGCCATGTAGGCGGCGCCGAGACCGCCGGCACTTCCAATCCGTTCGAGCAACGCACGACGAGTGAGCGTCATCGCAGCCCCCCTTCCGCTGACGACGACTTGCCCCCGAGTCGCCTGCGGGCGGCAAACTGACAGCAATTCGCGGCGGATGCCTGCAATATTTCCAGGGCACGCATCGGCTGCGCACTTCAGGCGTTCTCTTGGTCGAACCCCCTGAAGATGGAGAACCCAATGAACGATAATGTACATTCGGACGAAATCAGCACGCTCAACACGCTGATTGCGACCACGATCGATAGCGTCACCGGCTATGAGAATTCCGCCAAGGACGTCGACAACCCGCGCTTCGCCGAGATTTTCCGCGAGCGCGCGAACGAGCGCCAGCAGGTCGTCGAGCAGCTGCGCAGCGAAGTGCGCCGGCTCGGCGGCAATGCCGAAGACGACGGCTCATTTCTCGGAAAGACCCACCAGCGGTTCGAGGATCTCAAGGCCGCGATTACTGGGAAGGACGAGAAATCGATCATCAACGAAGTCGAGCGCGGCGAGGATTACCTCAAGGAGAAGTTCGAGACCGCACTGAATTCCGACACGCTGAGCGGCGAGAGCCGGTCGGTGGTGGAGAGCTGCTACCAGTCGGTGCGCTCAGGTCATGACCAGATGAGCCAGCTCAAGCACGGCATGGAAACGCAGGCCTAGCATCGAGCGAAAAGGGACAGTCCCTCCACGAGGGACTGTCCCTCATCTCCTTCGATCAATAGCCCATCAGCGCGAGCACTTCGCGGCGGCTTCGTTCGTCCTCGCGGAAGGTGCCCATCATGCGGCTCGTCGTCATCATCACGCCCGGCGTGGAGACGCCACGCGCGGTCATGCACGCGTGACTTGCCTCGATCACGACCGCGACGGCCTTGGGTTGCAGATGCTGCCAGATCGTGTCCGCAACCTGGGCCGTCAGCCTCTCCTGAACCTGAAGCCGGCGCGCAAAGCCGTGCAGCACACGCGCGAGCTTGCTGATCCCGACCACCTTGTCGCGCGGCAAATAGGCGATGGCCGCCTTGCCGATGATCGGCGCCATGTGGTGCTCGCAGTGCGACTGAAACGGGATGTCCTTCAACAGCACGATCTCGTCATATCCGCCAACCTCTTCGAACGTGCGGCTGAGATGACGGGCGGGATCTTCCTGGTAGCCGCGCGCATACTCGCGCCAGGCGCAGGCGACGCGCCGCGGCGTATCGAGCAGCCCCTCGCGGTCGGGGTCGTCGCCGGCCCAGCGGATGAGCGTCCGGATCGCTTCCTTGACGTCCTGCGGGATTTCGTTGGTCTCGTCAGAATCGACGAGATCGCCGTCTTCGGGCTCGCCATGTTCAAAGGGTGGATTCATGCGCTCAGCTCCGCAGCAATATCGTCGGCGACCGCGGTCGCCTGTTCGCGAATGTCCGGGACCGCAATGATCTCCCAGTAGCGGCCCTTGGTTAGAGGTCCCAGCGCCCAGATGCGTTCCCCCGCGCGCGAATTCTCGTCGACGGCAAGCCCGATGCCGAGATGGTCCGGGCTGACCGCGCCGGAATCGAGCAGGCTGCGAAGCATCGGGTCGCGTGTCCGCTCGATCGAGTGGAGCGGCCCGGTGCAGTTGATGGCATAAGCAAACGTCATGCGCTGGCTGGCGTCGGCACCGCGGCGGCGCAGCTCGACGAGGAGCCCGTTTGCCTGTTCGGAAGCGGAAAGAATACGCCCGGCCATGACCTCTAGTCGTCCGTCGGCGACCATCCGCGCAACCGTCGCCGCCACTTCCGGCGCGATGCGGTGGCGGTGGACGTCCCACCACGGCCGCCCGTGCCGCAGGAAGCGCCGCTGCTCGTCGCTGTCGAGGCTCTGCCACAGCGATTGGCTATGTGGTCTCAAACTATCGACTGCGGCCCGCCAGCCCACTTCGCCGCTTCGCCGCCGAAGCCAGCGCCACGTCGCTCGAACTCGGCCGTCCGGGACCTGGTCTCGATCTACCGCTGACGGCTCAAAATCCGCGTGCGCTCTCGGGATCAGGCCGCGCCGCGACAGCGCCAGGATCTTCCCGCGGTGCCCCGCCGAATCCAGCGACAGGACCACATCGATCATGGTGAGACCCGTGCCCACGATCAGTGCATCATCTCCGGTCGCTGCAAGCTCGCGGACGGCTGTGCGGGCATCCTCGCCCCACGGATTGGCGATGTAGCGCCGGCCCGCCTGATGAAATGCGCGGAGCCCTTCCGGCTCCTGGTTCCCGATCGCCAGTGCGATGGCGTCGGATTCGATCGTCGAGCCATCGGCAAGTCCGATGCGCCAATGCCCGTCGGCGCGCCGCGTCCGACGGCTAGAGCAGGCACGATGTGGGTCCGTCCTGTCGCGACGGCTTCGTCGAGGACCTCGCCGAGATAACGGCCAAACAGGCGCCGCTGCGCGAAGCCGCGCGGGTCGCCGCCCTCGGCCTCGAAGCGCCGCGCGAAATGGTCCGGTTCGCCAGCCCACGCGCTCATGCCTTCGGCGCGGACATTGAGGAGGTGAGCGGGTTCTGTCGTGGAATATGCGACGCCGCGCCCGACGCGCCCGCTGCCGTCGATGAGCGCCAATTCGATCCCTCGGCGCGCAAGCTGCGCTGCGAGGATCGTGCCCGAAGCACCGCCTCCGACAATCGCGACCGGGACTGTCCGGTCAGATTTCGTAGTCAGGCCAATTCTCCGGATTTGCGGCGTCGGCTCTGCGCCGGATCATATGGTCGTGCAATCGAGCCACCGTCCTCCCCGCCGTCTCGGTGAACCAGCCGGGCACCAGCGCATGGACGAGGCAGGCCGCACCCGCTCCCACGAGCGTCGCGCCGATCACCGCCGCGCCGGCGCCGTGCCGTATCCAGCTCATCCCGAGCGAGCGCGGATGATCGAGGAACAATCGGTGCATCAAGCCCTGCCCGCTCTGCGTCCGCTGCTGCGTCGTGGCCATGTCCCCTGCCTTCTGCAAATTGGCGACCCCGACTGGATTCGAACCAGTGGCCCTCAGATTAGGAATCTGATGCTCTATCCTGCTGAGCTACGGGGTCGCGCCTCCGTCCGAATAAGGGCTGACGCCGCGGCAATCAATTCGAGGCGGCATCAAGCCCAGCTGCGCTTGACCGCCGTTGCGACGCCGAAATGCCGCGATTCCGGGCTGAATGGATCAGCCGCCGTATTCTCTAGTCTTAGACTAGACATTAAACAGGACCGTCGTCGACGACCGTGATGCCCGGCAGCCAAATGCCCCACTCCCGGCGCGAGGCTCGCCGGGCATCACGGATATCAATTCACCTGGTTAGGCGGGATCACGGGCAGAGGGAGCGGCGCTACGGGAATCCCGTCGTCCACGAGCGACTTCGCTTGTTCGACCGTCGCGCTTCCGTGCACCTGCTGCGGCTCCATCTCGCCGCTGTGGATCGCGCGCGCCGTTTCGGTGAACTTGTCGCCGACCCAACGGGAGTTCTTGCAGCATCTCCGTCTGCATTGCCGCCAGTCGAGCGAGCGGACTGCTCGACCCCTTCCGCGGTACCTGCGGGGCCATCGGAGCTTTCCCGATGTTCGCGGACCGGCAGAACGGGCATTCGACCATGCCCGCCCGGCGCTGCTCTTCATAATCGTCGCTGGATCGGAACCATGCCTCGAAGGTCTCGCCGCCGTCGCGGCAATGCAGGTCGAAGACGATCATAAGGTCATCGCATCCGGAATGGGGCGGCGGTGGCGAAGCGCCGGGATGCGCGAACGCACGTCCGCGATGCGCTTAAGGTCGACGTCGGCAAAGCCGATGCCGGGCGTGTCGCCCATGTCGAGCAGAACCTCGCCCCACGGATCGACGACGAGCGAATGGCCGAAGGTCTGGCGACCGTCGGCGTGGCGCCCGACCTGCGCCGCCGCGACGACGAACAGCCCAGCCTCGATCGCTCGCGCGCGAAGGAGAATGTGCCAGTGCGCCTTGCCCGTCGGGACAGTGAAGGCGGCGGGGACTGCAATCAAATCCGCATCCGCTTCGGCGAGGCGCGCGAACAGGCCAGGGAAGCGAAGGTCGTAGCAGATGGTGAGGCCGAGCTTCCCAACTGGAGTACCGTCCACCAGCACCACGCCGCTTCCCGCGGCATAAACGCTGGATTCGCGCCAGCTCTCGCCCGTCGGCAGGTCCACGTCGAACAGATGCAGCTTGTCATAGCGCGCCCTGATCTCGCCTTCGCGATCGATGATGAAGCTCCGGTTCGCGACCTTGCCCTTGTCCCCCATCACCGCGAGTGAGCCGATGTGAAGCCAGATGCGCTGGCGGCGCGCCGCTTCGCGACAGGCGGCGAGCACCGCATCCTGGTCCTCGCCGCGAAGGCTTTTCGCGGCGCGCGACGAGTTGCGGTCGAGGAGCCCCGACATCTCCGGCGTGAACAGCATTTCGGCGCCCCCGGCGGCTGCCTCGCCGATCGCCTGCTCGAGAGACCGTGCATTCTCCGCCGGGTCAATGCCGGTCGTGGACTGTAGGAGAGCGATGCGGGTCACGGCGAAATCAGGTCGTCGAGTCGGCCGTCGCGATCGAGCGCCACGAGGTCGTCGCACCCGCCCACATGATGCTCGCGAATGAAAATCTGGGGCACGGTCGTGCGGCCGTTGGCGCGCTGGATCATCTGTTCGCGCAGCTCTCCGCCGTAATCGACCGCAATCTCCCGATACTCGACGCCCTTCGCCTCCAGCAACGCCTTGGCCCGCCAGCAATAAGGGCAGAAGGTCTTGGTATAGATCTCAATCGACACGGACGGCTCCTCGAGCCTCATATTTAGGCATGCGTATCAACGCATCAATTGGGAAGGTTTCACCACGCGCGCCCAGGTGACGAGCTCGACGCGCGCCGCGCCCGCCCGCTTCAGCACTCCGGCGCAGGCCTCGGCGGTGCTTCCGGTAGTGAGCACGTCGTCGACGAGGATGATGGTCTTGCCGGCGACCGCCACCTTGTCGGTGATACGGAATGCCCCGGCGACCGTCTTGCGCCGTTGTACGGGGCTCATCCCCTTGAGCGGCGGCGTCCGGCGCGTGCGGCGAAGGAGCAGCGGATTGGTCGGCAGCTTGAGCCGCCGCGAGAGTTCCGCCGCGACCAGCGCCGACTGGTTGAAGCCGCGCGTCCACAATCGGGTGCGGTGAAGCGGGACCGGGATCAGAATGGATTCGGAATCAGGCCGCACGAGAGGCGCCATGTAATGCGCCATGGTTCTCGCGACCGCGACCTTCCGGCCGTACTTGAGATGGATGGCGAGGGTCCGCGACAAGTCGTCATAGGCGACCGCCGCCCGGGTACGAGCGATCCGCGGCGGACTCGCGAGGCAGCGCGCGCAACTTGTTTGCTCGGTCGCCTCCAGCGGTAGCCCGCAGCACTGGCAGCCGCCGTCACCCAGGAATTCGACCCGCTTCCAGCAATCGCCGCAGAAACTGTGGACGTCCGCGATGATCGTCCCGCAGCCGGCGCAGCGCGGCGGCAGCGCGAAATCGAGCACGGCGCGCGCGCAGACTCCGATCATGCCGCGAAGCCGGTCCATCGCGTCTTGTCGCCCGCGCCGGCGCATCGCACAAGCAGCGACGTGGCCGACCTGTTCGACATGGAACTGCGCGCGCTTCGTCGCGACCGCGCTGCCCGAAACGGCACCGAGCTGTTTCTCTTCGAGCGCGTGTTCGAGGATTGCCTCGAACGGCTCGCGTTGCTGAATCGCCGGTTCGAGCGCGCGCTCCTCATCGGCTGTCCCGTCGCGAGCTGGAGGCGTCGGCTCGTCGCGTTCGCGGATGATGTGGTTTGCCTCGATCCCGGTCATCTGTTTGCCGCGGCAGCGGGCGGAGATGCGGTTGTCGAGGATTCATGGAAGGGTCCGCCGCAAGCCTACCAGCTCGTGCTGGCGATCGGCACGCTGGACACCGTCAACGATTTGCCTCTGGCCCTGGGCCTCGTTCGCGTCGCGATGCGCGCAGATGGGTTGTTCATGGGCGCCATCTCGGGAGGTGAAACACTGCCCGAGCTCAGGGCTGCCATGCGCGCGGCCGACCGAGTGTCAGGCGCGGCTGTGCCGCATGCTCATCCGCGCATCGAACCCGCCGCTTTGTCGCCGCTCCTCACCGCCGCCGGGTTCATCCGTCCTGTCGTGGACGTCGATCGGGTCGATGTCTCCTATCCTTCGCTCGGCAAGTTGGTCGGCGACCTGCGGGCAATGGGCGCGACGAATATCCTGACCGGGCGAGGGACGCCGCTCACGCGACTCCAGCGCGACGCCGCGGCTCTGGCCTTCGCCGAGGCCGGCGAGGACGGCCGTACGACCGAAACTTTCGAGCTCCTGCACTTCGCCGCCTGGACGCCTTCGGAGCGGATGACGGCCCGTTAACTCTATCACCGGTAAGAGTTGTTAACTCTGCCTGTCTTACACCCTCCGCGTGGACGTGGATCAGAGGAGGGTGGCGTGATCGCTATCCGGAAACGCTTGCTCATGCTCAGGAAGAACGAGCGTGGCGCAACTGCCATCGAATATGGGCTCATTTGCGCGCTCATCGTCATTGCGATGATCGCCGGCCTGCAGACGCTGGCCGGCGGTTCAAGCAGCATGTGGGGCAAGGTTCAGACGAACGTGTCGGCTGTGATGTAAGCGGGCTCGTCAGGACCGGCGCGCTCCATAGACAACCAGCTTCACTTTCTGCCCGGGAACGAGTTTGCCGTTCGCAGGAAGATTGTTCAACGTCAGGAAGCGATCGACCTTGAAATTGCCATAGGCCATCCGGCTCGCAAGCGTTTGAACCGTGTCTCCCGGAGCGACCGTCACGACATGGATGACTCTCGGCCGAATTGCCGCCGCCTCGGCCGGCGTGATCTTTCGCAGTGAGGTGACGAGCGACGCGAATGGACCAAGGCCGGCACCGCCCTTGGTCAGCATGACGAAGTGATAGATGTGCTGCGGATCCCACTGGTAGGCGACCACGCTGACGTCGACCGTACCCGAGTTGGTATTGACGTGGGCAATGCTCATCGCGGCGGGCATGCCGTTGATCGTGGTTCGCCGCGGCAGCGGCACGGCGATCTGCCCCTCCCCTCGGATCAGCTGCTGGAAGACCCGAACGACATAATTGGTGAGCGATCCGCTCGCCCGGCCGCCGCTGAACTGGGCTTTTCCGGCTGAACCCGCGATTGTCACCGCGTGGGTGCCGTTCGACATCAGATAGCCGGTCGGGATCCGGAACCGGATTCGAAGATCCGGATGCGTGAACACGGGACCATCGATGATGCCCTGGGCGGGATCATCGTCGATGGTGACCCCTTCGAGCTGGCTGAGGAACGCGTTTCGGTTGCGCAATCCTTTCCCGAGCCGACCCGTCGCGCGAGCCTCCTCTATCGCGCGCTGCATCCGATTTTCGCTAAGTGGGTGAGTCAATGCCCATTCGGGAATACGCCGGTTCGTGCGACCCTGTACTCTCGCTTCGAGCGCGGTCGACCGCGCCAGGGCGCCCAGAAGCTCGGCGGCCCCGCCGGGATCGTAGCCGGCCGCGATCATGTAGCGCAGGCCGAGCGTGTCGGCCTCATATTCCTGCTCGCGCGAGAACCTGAGCGACTGCAGCTTGGCCTCGATTAGCGGCCGAAGCGCGAACTCGTTGCCGAAACCGCCCATCATCTGGCCAAAGATCACGTAGGGCAGCACCTCCCGGCTAAGCTCGCGTTGCACGACCTCGCGCTGATGCGCGTGGTTGCCCGCGACGTGGCCGACCTCATGGCCGAGCGCGAAAGCGAGCTCCGACTCGTCGCCCATCAGCGTCATGAGTTGCCGGGTGACGTAGACATAACCGCCGGGGACCGAAAAGGCGTTCTCGACGGCCGAGTTGAGCGTCGTAAAATGAAGTGCTTGTCCCGGGCTCGCGATGCCCGAGAACGCAGCGACGCGCTGACCGACGGAATTGACGTAGGCTGCCGTCGGCCCGGTCTCGGCGCCGCCAAGCTCCTCGATAAGCTGCGCGTTCTCGCGCTGAGCTTCGGCGACATCGCGCGGGTCGAGATAGCGGACCTGCTCCGCCGCGGCCGGCGCAAGCGCCAGCGCGGCGGCAAACAGCAACAGGATGCCCTTACGCATCAGCTCGCAGCCTCCATTTCGTCTGGAAAACAAGAGCGCGCGCATTTTGAACGGAGAATGACTGAATGCGATTCCCGGGAACGCCGGCTTCAGCCGATCGCGAGATATTTGGCGCGGCGCTGCGCTCGAAGCTCTTTTGGCCCCAGCTCTCCGCAACCGTCGAGCTCCTCGATCAGCGCGCCCTTCAGCGCTCCGACCGCCGCGTCGGGATCGCGGTGGGCGCCGCCGAGCGGCTCCTCGACGATTCGGTCGATCACGCCGAGCGCCTGAAGGTCGGCGGCGGTGATTTTCATCGCCTCGGCGGCCTCCGCGGCCTTGTCGGCCGTACGCCACAGGATCGACGCGCAGCCCTCCGGCGAAATGACCGAGTAGACCGCATGCTCGAACATCAGGACGCGGTTGGCTGTCGCGATTGCGACCGCGCCGCCCGAACCACCCTCACCCACCACTGCGGCGATAACCGGAACCTGCAAGGCAAGGCATTCTTCGGTCGACCGAGCAATGGCTTCGGCCTGGCCGCGCTCTTCCGCCTGCACCCCCGGGAATGCTCCAGGCGTGTCGACCAGGGTCACGACCGGGATTGCGAACTGATCGGCTAGCTTCATCAGCCGGATCGCCTTCCTGTAGCCTTCCGGTTTGGCCATCCCGAAATTGTGCTTCAGGCGCGAGGCGGTGTCGTCGCCTTTCTCATGCCCGATCAGCATCACGCGCCGGCCATCGATCCTCGCGAGGCCGCCGACGATTGCCGGGTCGTCGGCAAACGACCGATCTCCGGCGAGCGGCAGGAAATCGTCGGCGAGACCGGCGACATAATCCTTGAAGTGCGGCCGCTCCGGATGGCGAGCCACCGCCGCCTTTTGCCACGGAGTCAGCCTCGAATAGGTATCGCGCAGCAACTTGTTCGCCTTGGTTTCGAGGCGGCCCACTTCCGCATCGATATCGATGTCGGTGCTGCTTGCTGTCTCCCTGAGCTCCGCGACCTTGGTCTCGAGCTCGGCGATCGGCTTTTCAAAATCGAGGTACGTCAACATCCCCGCGGGCGACTAGGCCGAAGCCGCGGCCGAGGTCAACGACCGCGCGCGGCAAGCGGATGACGGCTGTTAACCAGCTCGACCAGGCGCGCGCTGTCGACGTGGGTGTAGATTTGCGTCGTCGCGATGTCCGCATGGCCAAGCAGCGACTGGAGCACGCGCAGGTCGGCGCCGCCTGACAGCAGGTGCGTGGCGAACGCGTGCCGAAGCACGTGCGGGCTTACGCGTTCCGGTGAGATGCCGGCATCGGCAGCCATGATTCGAACGATCTGGAACAGGCGCACCCGGCTGAGATGGGACTTCCCGCTCGGGAATAGCCATAACGTCCCCGAAGCCACCTGCTCCAGCCATTGCTTGACGGCCGCGTGGGCTCGGGTCGAGATCGGCACCAGCCGCTCCTTTTCACCCTTGCCCCGGACCATCAGAAACGGCTGCCCCGGACGCACGGCGCCGCGAGGGAGAGTGACCAGCTCGCTCGCCCTTAGGCCCGAACCGTAGAGAAGCTCGAGCAAGGCGAGGTTGCGAAGCGGGTTCGCCTCGCCGCTCGAGGCGCGATCCTCGGCCGCCTCGAACATTCGACGCACGTCTTCCTCGTCGAGGATCCGCGGCAGCGGACGCTCAAGGCGAGGCCGTGGCAGCGCCGACGAAGGATCATCCCGACGCAGCCCCTCATCCAGGAGAAAGCCGAAAAACCTCCGGAGCGCTGCGGACCGTCTCGCCACCGTACTCGGGGCGAGTTCGGCCCAGCCACCGCCGAGCCGCGACAGGTCGGCGGTCGACGCGAGGCCGAGGGCGCCGATGACCTCCGCTGCACGTTCGAGATCGTTCCGATAGGCGGCGAGGGTGTGCTTCGACGCGCCCGCTTCGGCAGCCATCATGTCGAGGAACCGGTCGACCAATGCTCGGTCGTCGGGGCTCACGTCCGCGACAGCGCCTCGGCGGCAATCATCCGCGCCGTAAAATCCTGCCCGGTGCGCTTCAGCGCCGTGATTGCATGATAGAGGTGGACGGCGGGGACCTTGTCCCAATTGGGCGTCTGAAAGCCCGTGCCGGCGAGGACCAGCACCGTTCCGGCCTGGCCGCGACCGGCGGATGCATCGATCATCCGAGTCCAGCTCGTGTTCCGGCCCAGGCCCAGCCCATAGCGGCGATTGAGGGAATTGGCGTCATCGGTGCTGATGCGGCCAAGGCCGGCGAGGCCTGCGACGAGCAACGCGCTACGAATCTTGTGCGGGCTCTTGTCGCGGCGGATGAACGCACCGATCCGACCGCTGCCCACCTCGGCAATGTTGGGCGCGGCAAGCGCCAGCATCGCCCAGCAGCGGTCGCCGTTCTCATCGTCCATGCCGCCGACGACGGGAATCCAGCGCGCGGCACCCTGGTCGTAACCCGCCGCAAGCATCGCCGAGATGAGGTCCGGCGCGTCCTTCGCGAGCTTCGAGTCCGGCGTCACCAGTATCGCCGCTCTCGCAACGAGCGCGCGCGCCGCTTCCTTCTGCAGCCCCTGCTTGCCGATATCCGAGCATGCGCCGAATGGCGTCGAGGCGGGTTTGCTCGTCCTTGCCCACGAAGGCCTGGCGCAGCGTCCACGAATCGGTCGACGCGAGGTCGCTCGGATCGGTCGCGTCGTAGATCGCCGAATAGAGATCGACCAGGCTCTGCGAGGAGAAGACCCCGAGCCCGGCAGCGACGAGCGCGGAGTCGAGCCGCTGTTGAGGCGAGTAGAGCGGGGCGCGCGCCGCGAAGGCGCGAAGCTGCGGCGATGCGCCATTCATCAGACGGTCCGGGGGCATCATGCCGGTCGCCGCGGACAGGCCGAAGCGCCAGGCGGTGAGGCTGTCGACCGGATCCCATTCGATGGTCGCAGCGCGGCCGCTTCCCGCAGCGCCCACCACCTTCTGCGCAAGCGCCAGGTCGATTCCGCCGATCCGCCCGAAGCGCCGGGCGTTGTCGATCTGGGCTGACGCGCTATCGTGATCGCCAGCGAGCGACGCGCACATCGCCTGGACGAACTGCCGGATGCGTGCGTCGTTCGTGCGGATGCCGTTTTCGAGCGGACAGAGGGCCGCCGCGTCTCCCGTCGCAAGCGCGGTTTGCACGCCGACTTGGAGCATCTTGGGCGTGAACCGGTCGGTGTCCACGCCATCGACGAGCATGCGCGCCGCATCGGCTTCGCCCATGCGCAGGAGAAGCCAGGAACGCTCCGCGACCCAATCGATCGGGTTCACGTCGCGCGGCGCGCGGGCCTTCGCGAGCAACGCGTTGCGCAACGCGATATGCGCCCAGCGCGAGGCGATCGGCGTGTGCATCCGCCGCATCAGCGTCGAAAGAAACGCGCCGCTTGAGTCGCCCCACGGATTTTCGCCGAGTTCGTATGCGGTCGGATCCAGCTTCCCGACGGTCCATGGGTCGCGGCGCGCCCAACCCGGATATTCGATTGGCGGCTGCACCGGCTGCTGGGGATGGAGGTTGACCGGGACGACCGTCTGAACCGCGGTCTCATCCGCTCCGCCACCGGGATCGAGGGCCGAAGTCGAAGGCCGCAACGGCGCTTGCACTGTCGGGGCGGCGGCCGCGGCCGGCGGCTGCGTCTGCGCCACCTGCTGCGCGACCGCCGGCAGAGCGATCACGACGGCGGCGGAGGCAATCAATAAAATCTTAGTGCGCATTGCCCCCCTGAGGCACCGCAACCTCTATCGTGTGGGTCGGCTGCGTTTTCGGCACCGTCGACAGATAATAGAGCCCGCCGATGATGACGACGAGCAGGATGATGAGCACCAGGATGCGGGACATGGCCGCGCTTTTGCCGAGCGCGCGAGGCGCTGTATAGCCCCTTAAAGCTATGGATTTGGGGAAACGTCTCGACCGGCCGGTCGTGCTGGTCGGCTTGATGGGGGTGGGAAAGTCGACCGTCGGTCGGCGCCTCGCCACGCGCCTCGGCCTCGCATTCATCGACAGCGACGCGGCGATCGAGGACGCCTCCGGCTTATCCACCGCCGAGGTTTTCGAGCGCTATGGCGAAGAGGATTTCCGCGATGGCGAGCGCCGCCTCGTGGCCCGGCTCGTCGAGGAAGGGGCGGTGCGGGTCATCTCCACCGGCGGCGGCGCCTATGTCGATGCGCGGACGCGCGAGTTGCTGAACTCGCGCGCAATCACGGTCTGGCTCGACGCGCCTATCGACATCCTCACCGAACGAACCGGGCGGCGCGACACACGCGCGCAGCTGCGGAACGGCGACCGGAGGGAGACCCTGGAGCGGCTCGCGAACGAGCGGCGAGCCTTGTACGAGCAAGCGCATATCCACGTGAAAAGCGGCACTGGCGCCCACAAGGAAGTGGTCGAAGCGATCGTCCGAGCCGTCGACGCGTTTCTCGCGAAGAAGGATTAAGCGGGGGTCGCCTGCTCGTCCGGCAGCGGCCGGTTTTCCCCGAACGACGTCTCCCAGCCCGCCCGGATGTCGCCCGTTTCCTGCTGGCGTTCGAGACGTTCGCAGTCGCGCATCCGATACTCGCGCTCGACTCGCTCGATCTCGGGAAATTCGACGCCGCTTGCGCGCAACGCCGCTTTCCCCATCACCACCGCGCTTTCGAACAGCTCGCGCTCGGCAAGCACCAGATCGAGCCCGCGAAGCTCGATCACGTGGCGCCGGTCGAATGCGCGGACCATGACCGACGCCTGCGGAAACGCCTCCAGCACGGCCTGGAGAGCGCTGCGCGACAGCTCCCCTCCTTCATTGTCGTTGCAAAAGGCGATGACCTTCGCGGTCTCCGCGCCGGCCGAGCGGAGCAGGTCGAGGCGGACGCCGTCGCCATAATAGACCTTGGTGCCGAATTCCTCCGAAAGCTCGATCTGGGCCGGTTTCTTGTCGATGATCGTCACGCCGATCCCTTTCGCCTGGAGCATCTGCGCCACGGTCTGGCCGAAGCGGCCATAGCCAACCACGATCGCGCTGGTCTCCGGCGAACGCTCCGGCCCGTCGAGACCGGCCGCACTGCGCTCCTCGCGCCGCTCGAGCCAATCGGTGAGGCGCATCAGGAACGGGGTCGTGGCCATCGACAAGGTGACGACGGCACTGAACAGCGAGGCGGCGGCCGGCAGGACCAGCTGCGCGGCAGTCGCCTGCGCGAACAGGACGAATCCGAACTCGCCGGCCTGGCTCAGCAGCAGTCCGAGGCGGAAGCTGCGGGTCCAGCCGCAGCTGAATGCGCGGCTGAGAATCGTGATCAGGACGGTCTTGGTGGCGATAACGCCCGCGGCCAAGGCGATCACGAGGAACGGCTGCGCCGCGACAAGCCGCAGGTCGAGCAGCATTCCGACCGAGAGGAAGAACAGGCCGAGGAGGATCGAGCGGAATGGCTCGACGTCGCTTTCGAGCTCATGCCGATAGGGTGACTCGGCAAGCATGACGCCCGCGACGAACGCGCCGAGCGGCACCGACAGGTGAAGCGCGTGCATCACCGCTGACGCGCCGACGACCGTGAACAGGCCGGCCACGACGAACAGTTCGCGCTCGCCCAGGCGGCCGACGAGGCGGAACAGCGGATTGAGGATGAAGCGGCCGACCAGCACCAGTCCGACCACCGCGAGGACGGTGTAGAGCGCAAGCGTGAACCCGACGGGCGCGGTCGGGTCCGGAGGTGTCCGAGCCATCGCGGCAATGATCGTGATCATCGGCACGATCGCGAGGTCCTGGAACAACAGGATCGAGAAGGCGCGTTCACCCTGCGGCGTGTTCAGCTCATTGTCGGAGCGAAGCATCGGCAGCACCTGCGCGGTCGACGACAGTCCGAGCGGCAAGCCGATCGCCAGCGCTGCCTGCGGGGAGAAGTCCAGCGCCACATAGAGTAGAAGGCTGAGCGCCAGGCCGCACGACACGACCTGCGCAAGCCCGAGGCCGAAGATGTCCCTTCGCAGCCGCCACAGCCGGCTTGGCTGAAGCTCGAGCCCGACGATGAACAGCAGCAGCGCCATCCCGATCTCGGCGACGCTGGTCAGCTGCTCGGGGTCGCGGATGAGCGCCAGAACGTTCGGCCCGATCAGCGCGCCGGCGACGATGTAGCCGAGGGTCGCGCCGAGTTTCAGCCGGCGGAACAAGGTGACGAACACCAGCGCCGCGCCGAGCATGATCGCGCCGCTCTCGAGGATGGCGGTGGTGGTTTGTGCGGCGGCTTCGGCGTTCACGTCGCCAACTCGATCGCGGCGAGGAGCGCTCGGAACGGCAGCAAAATCGCCCCATGCCGTCCCTTTCTCGGGCGCGCGGGCGCGAGCGCCTCCAGCCCCGGCCAGTCGCCCGCCTCTTCCTGCTCGCGAGCCAGCCAGCGGCTGATCGTCACGAGGGCTTCCGACACATCATCGTGGGCCAGGCCAATGGCGTGTTGCTGGACCAAAGCGGCCGATGCCTGGCCGAATGCACAGGCGTGAACCCGCTGCGACATCGTACGGACGCGGCGCTCCTCGTCGAGCTCCACCGAGACAATGATCCGGCTGCCGCAGGTCGGCGACTTGAGCTCAGCGCGCCCGTCTTCTCGCTCCAGCGCGCGCATCTCCTGCAACGACGCCGCAAGGCGAAGTATCTCGGTCGTGTAGAGCGGCGTGCTCATTCACGGCGCCAAGTAGTGCCGCCCGGCCCGTCCTCCAAGATGATGCCCTCGGCTTTAAGCTCGTCGCGGATGCGGTCGGCGGCCGCGAAGTCGCGCTTCTTCTTGGCAGCTGAGCGCTCGGCGATGCGGCCTTCGACCGCCGGCTTCGTCCAGCGCCGCCGCGAAACCAATCGTCCGCGCTTCTCGAGCAGCAGCCCGAGCAGCGAGGCGCTTGCCCTGACCACCGCCGGATCGTCGATCGCCTGCAGTCGAGCGAGCGCCGCAGGCGTGTTGAGATCATCCGACAGCGCTTCGACTACATCGGGCGTCGATCTTGCCCGCCCTCAGCCTCGCCCGCCGACCCGATAAAGCCGATCGAGGATCGTCTTCGATTGCTCGACCAGCGCTTCGGTCCACGGCAGCGGCTGGCGATAATGGGCCGACAGCAGCGCCAGCCGCAGCGTCTCGCCCCGATGCCCCTGCGCGAGCAGCTCGGCCGGCGTGACGATGTTGCCGAGCGACTTCGACATTTTCTCGGCGCCCATGTCGACGAAGCCGTTGTGGACCCAGAAGCGCGCAAGCGGCGCGCCCGAATGCGCGCAGCGGCTCTGCGCGATCTCGTTCTCGTGGTGCGGGAAGATGAGGTCGAGCCCGCCGCCGTGGATGTCGATCGTCTCGCCGAGATGGGCGCGGATCATCGCCGAGCATTCGATGTGCCAGCCGGGCCGGCCCCTGCCCCACGGCGAATCCCAGCCGATCACGCCGTCGCGGCTCGGCTTCCACAGCACGAAGTCCGCGGGGTCGCGCTTGTAGGGCGCGACCTCGACCCGCGCGCCGGCGATCATCTGCTCGCGGTCGCGACGGCTAAGCACGCCGTAGTCGGGGTCGCTCGGCACCGAGAAGAGCACGTGGCCCTGCGCTTCATAGGCGTGGCCGCGCTCGATCAGCCGCTCGATCATCGCCACCATCGGCGCGATTTCCCGCGTCGCATGGGGCGCGACGGTCGGCGGCGCGACTCCGAGCGCGCCCATGTCCTCGAGATAGAAACGCTCGTACCGCTCAGTGATCACCGAAGGGTCGACGCCCTCCGCTTCCGCGGACGGCGATGATCTTGTCGTCGACGTCGGTGACGTTGCGCGCATAGACGAGGCTGTTCGCGCCGAACTCGTGCCGGATCAGCCGCGCGAGCGTGTCGAACACGACCGCCGGCCGCGCATTGCCGATGTGGGCGCGGCCATAGACCGTCGGACCGCACACATACATGGTGATGCGCTCGCGGTTGATCGGCACGAACGGCCGCTTCTCGCGCGCCATCGTGTCGTGGAGGCGGATCACTGCTCGTTCTCGACCCGCGGCCTGCCGCGCCGCGTCTCGACCCAGTCGACGATCGCGCGACCACTGGCGTTGAGCAGCGGATAGGTGCGCGACTTGGTCATCCACTGCGGCCGGTCGGCCTGCGGGCCGTAGACCATGTCGGTCGCGAGGTTGGCGAGAAGGAAGAAGAGCGTTGCGCCGAGCAGGCCCTTCAGCATCCCGAAGCCGCCGCCGAGCATGCGGTCGAACGGCCCGAGCACCGCATGGCGGCGCGTCCTCCCGCCGATCGAGCGGGCGAGGAGCTTCACGAGCAGGAAGCTCGGAACGAACAGGAGCGCGAAGGCGAGCACCGCGCCGGCCGCCGGGCTCATGTGAAACGACGCATCCAGGCCGCTCCACAGCTGGCTGTGGAACAGCTTCAGCATCGCGATCGCCACGATCCAGGCGAGGATCGAGATCACCTCGTGAACGAAGCCGCGCACGAAGCCGACGGCGGCGCCGCCGATCAGCAGGAGAAACACGAAGACGTCGAGCGCGGTCATCGTCCCGGCGCTAGCTTAGCGAAACCGGCGATGCCAACAGCTAATCGAGGATCGGCTTGTAGACCGCGACGCGCCCCGGCGGCGCGACGTTGAGGCGCAGCAGGCTGATGCCGGCCGCGGCCAGGGCTGCAATGGATGCGACGAACAGCAGCGTCGGCGTCACATGGACGCCGCGCAAGGTGGAAGGCGACGCCGACCGCCACGGCGCCCGTCGTCTGGCCGAGCAGCCGCGCCGTCGCGAGCATGCCGCCGGCTGCGCCCGAGCGCGGCTTCGGGCGCCGAGCTGACGATCGTGCGGTTGTTGGGCGACTGGTAGAAGCCGAAGCCAAGGCCGCACACCGCCATCCTCCAGGCGATGTCGAGATTGCTCGGATCGGCACCGAGCCGCGAGAGGAAGAAATAGGCCCGCCGCGAAAATCGCGAGCCCGATCCCGCCGAGCAGTCCGGCGTTGACGCGGTCCGCGAGCCGCCCGGCGAACGGCGCGGCGACGCCGACGGCCAGCGGCCACGGGGTCATCAGCAGGCCGGTCGCGAACACGCTCCGCCCGAGTACCGACTGAAAAAGGAACGGGATCGCCACATAGGCCAGCATCTGCGCCGCGAACGACACGATCGAGGTCAGGATCGACAGGCTGAAGATCGGGATGCGCAGCAGGTCGAGCGGCATCAGCGGGGCCGGCTTGCGCCAATCACGCCAGACGAGCGCCGCCCCCGCGATCAGTCCACCCGCGATCATCGCGGCCCCGAAGCCCGAGCCCTCACGCGCGAATGTCTCGGCCCCGAACACGATCAGTCCCATCATCGCCGCGCTGAGCAGCGCCGAGGGCCAGTCGAACGGCTTGCCGTGGCCGTGCGGATCGGGGAGCGCCTTCCTTCCGACGATGAGCGCGGCGATCCCGATCGGCAGGTTGATCAGGAACAGCCACTGCCATGAGGCGACGCTGAGGATCAGCGCCGCGAGTGTCGGGCCCACCGCCGCCGAGACCGACAGGACCATCGCATTATAGCCGATCCCGCGCCCCAGCATGTTCGCCGGATAAGTGGCGCGAACCAGCGCTGCGTTCATGCTCATGATGCAGGCCGCGCCGACGCCCTGGAACACGCGAGCGGCGATGAGCAGCGTCGAGCGTTCCGCCGAGCGCGCAGGCGACCGACCCAAGCGTGAACAGCGCCAGTCCGGGGATGTAGATGCATTTGTAGCCGATCCGGTCGCCGAGCGCCGCGAGCGGCAGCAGCAGGATCGTGATCGTCAGCTGATAGGCGTTGATTACCCACACCGACGCCGACGGCGAAGCGCCGAGCTGCTGCGCGATCACCGGCAGCGCGACGTTGGCGATCGCTCCGTCGAGCACCGCCATGGCGAGCGCGAGCCAGATTCCCGCCGCCGACCAGTAGCGGCGCGGGATCGGAAGCCCGTCCTCGTGGTGAGTGCGATCAGTCGCGGTCTGTACGTTCACTGCTGACGGCCCATTGGTCCGATGTCCAACCCACCGCAACCCGCGCTGCTGAATATCCTCAGCGGCCCAGGATATGGTCGACTAGCTGGCGCAGGTTCGAGAACTCCGCGACGCGCAAGCCCGTCACCGCCCTTGATGCCTTTGGGCACCCAGCCCGCTTCGAAGCCCAGCTTTGCCGCCTCCTTCAACCTCAACCCGGCGTGGGCAACGGGGCGGATTTCGCCAGACAAAGCGATTTCGCCGAGGACGACCGACTCCTGCGGCACCGGGCGTTCGGACATCGCCGAGACCAGCGCCGCCGCCACCGCAAGGTCGGCGGCCGGATCGCTGAGCCGGTAGCCGCCGGCAACGTTGAGATAGACCTCGGCCGTCGCGAAGCTCATGCCGCAGCGCGCCTCCAGCACGGCGAGGATCATGGCGAGGCGCCCGCTGTCCCAGCCGACCGCCGCGCGCCTCGGCGTGGCGCCGGTCGCCAGTCGCACGGTCAGCGCCTGGATCTCGACCAGCACCGGCCGCGAGCCCTCGATCGCCGGGAAGACGCTGGTGCCGCTGACCGGCTCGCCGCGGTGGGTGAGGAAAAGCGCCGACGGGTTCGGCACCTCGGTCAGCCCTTCCGTCGCCATCGCGAACACGCCGATCTCGTCGGTGCCGCCGAAGCGGTTCTTCATCGCTCGGAGGATGCGGTACTGATGGCTGCGCTCGCCCTCGAAGCTCAGCACCGTGTCGACCATATGCTCGAGCACGCGCGGGCCGGCGATCGTGCCGTCCTTGGTGACGTGGCCGACGAGCACGACCGCCGTGCCGTGCTCCTTGGCGAAGCGGACCAGTTCCTGCGCGCTGGCGCGGACCTGGCTGACCGTCCCCGGCGCGCCCTCGATCAGGTCGCTGTGCATCGTCTGGATGGAATCGATGATGAGCAGCGCCGGCGGCTCCCCGCTCCCCATGGTCGTCAGAATGTCGCGAACCGAAGTCGCCGCCGCGAGCCGGACCGGCGCAGCGCCGAGGCCGAGACGGACTGCGCGCAACCGCACCTGCTCCGCCGATTCCTCGCCCGAGACATAGACGACGTTGCTGCCCTTCGCTGGCCAGCCGCGCCGCGACCTGCAACAACAAGGTCGACTTGCCGATCCCGGGATCGCCGCCCAGGAGCATCGCCGACCCGGCGACGATCCCGCCGCCGATCGCCCGGTCGAACTCGGCGAGCCCGCTCGGCAGCCGCTGGGGGAGCGGCGCCGGCGTCTCCAGCCCGATCAGCGGGATCACCCGTCCGCCGCCCTGAAGATTATGCTTGGCCGCGAAGATGCTCGACACCCCCGCCGCCTCCTGGACCAGCGTGTTCCATTCGGCGCAGTCGGCGCATTGCCCCTGCCAGCGGCTGCTGACCGAACCGCACGACTGACACACGTAACGCGATTTCGCTTTCGCCATGCGCAGAACAATACACGAACATCAGTTGCGCGGAAGCGGGATATTCGCTGGGCAGGACCAGCAGGGCAGACCTTCGCGAAACCGCCTGATATGCCGCTGGGATGGACGGCTTGTCACTTGCCCCGATCGGGGCCTTGCTCCTCGTTGCCTGCCTGATCGCGATGCTCACGCGCAGGCTTGGCCTGCCGTACATCGTCGGGCTTCTCGTCGCGGGGTTCCTCATCGCGCTCCTTCCGAACAGCCCGGAGCTTCCGCTGTCGCGCGACCTGATCTTCAACATCCTCCTCCCCCCGCTCGTCTTCGAAGCGGCGCTCCAGCTCGACTGGCGCCGATTTCGTCATGAGCTTCCGCTGACGCTCACCCTGGCCTTTCTCGGGGTCGCGATCGCGGCGGTGACGGTCGCCGCCGGGATGCACTGGATCGTCGGATGGAGCTGGATCGGCGTCGGCACTCTTCGGCGTACTGATCGCCGCGACCGACCCGGTGTCGGTGATCGCCTCATTCCGCGAGCTGCGCTGCCTCCCGCGCGTCTCCATGGTGGTCGAAGCCGAAAGCCTCCTCAACGACGGCGTCGCCGCGGTTGGCTTCGCGGTTCTCTCGGCGATCGCGGCAGGGGCATCTCCCGCCGCCGCGAGCATCGTGCCGGCTTTCCTGTGGACGCTCGGCGGGGGCGTGATCATCGGACTGGCGCTCAGCGGCGCAATCCTCATCATCGTCGGGCGGACCGACGATCCGCTAGTCGAAATAACCCTCACCGCCATCGCGGCCTACGGCTCATTCCTCGTGGCGGAAAGTCTCCATGCCTCGGGAATCATCAGCGCATTGAGCGCCGGGCTGCTCATCGGCAGCTTCGGCACTCGGTTCCTGTCGAATGCCGGGCGGGCGCGCGTTCACTCCGCGTGGGAGTTCTTCGCCTTCCTCGCCAACAGCATCGTCTTCATCCTGATCGGGAGCAACGTCGCGACCCAGCCGCTCCACCTGCTCGGCTACGCGGCGGCCGTCACCGCGGTGCTTCTCGTCCTTCTGAGCCGCGCAGTCTCGATCTACCCGCTCGCCGCCGCCTTTCGCTGGTCCCGCTGGTCCTTGCCGGCTTCGTTCCAGCACATGCTGTTCTGGGGCGGGCTCAGGGGTGCGCTCGCGCTCGCTTTGGCGCTCGCGGTGCCGGCGACCGTCCCGGAGCGGGGAGCCATCATCCTCGCATCCTTCGTCGTCGTCGCCTTCTCGATCCTGATCCAGGGGCTCACGATGCCGTGGCTGGTCAAGCGCCTGCGGCTCGACGGACAGGCGCTGGAGGAAGACTCGGTTGCCGCCTCCGCGACCGCTGGCTAGTCGCGTTCGAGTGAGCCTCTTTCCCGAACCGCTCAGAATCCCCGCGTTCCGCGACTTCTGGCTCGCACGGCTTGCGACCACGATCGCGCAGATGGCGATGGTCATCGTCATCGGCTGGCAGGTCTATGACATCGCCCGCCACACGATGGGGCTGAAGGAAGCCGCCTTGAGGCTCGGGATCATCGGCGTCGTGCAGTTCGTGCCGCTGTTCCTGTTGACCCTGGTGACAGGCTGGACCGCGGACCGCATCGACAGGCGCTGGATCGCGCGCGCGTCGGTGGCGCTGGAGTTCGCCTGCGCGCTTACCCTCGCTTATTTTGCCTGGACCCGCACCACCACCCTCGAGATCCTTTATGTCGTGGCGGCGTTGCTCGGCGTGGCGCGCGCCTTCGCCGGCCCCGCGCTGGGAGCGCTCGCGCCCAACCTCGTGCCCCGGGAGATCCTCCCGCGCGCCATCGCTTTGTCGTCGATGGCGTGGCAGACCGGCGCGATCCTCGGCCCGGCGGCGGGCGGCTACCTTTACGCTTACGCGCCTTATGCCCCTTATGCGGCGAGCAGCGCGCTGTTCGGAATCGCCTTCCTCGGCCTGCTCGCCATTCCGCCCATCCCCCGAGCGGAGCTGACGCACAACAAAAACCCGTGGGCGCAGATGGTCGAGGGCCTCAAATATGTCCGCCACAACCGCCTCATCCTCGGCGCGATCAGCCTCGACTTGTTCGCGGTCCTCCTGGGCGGTGCAACGGCGATGCTGCCGGTCTTCGCGCGCGATGTTCTTCACGCCGGATCGGAGGGTCTCGGGCATCTGCGCGCGGCGCCCGCGGTCGGGGCGACCTTGACCGCCGCTTATTTCTCGGCGCGCCCGCTCAAGCACAATGTGGGCGTGAAGATGCTGACCGCCGTGGCGATTTTCGGAGTCGGCGACTGTCGTCTTCGGCTTCTCCCGCTCCATGCCGCTGTCGCTCGCGTGCCTTGCCCTGCTCGGCGCGGCCGACATGTTCTCGGTCTACGTGCGGCAATCGTTGATCCAGCTTTACACGCCGGACGCGATGCGTGGCCGGGTCGGCGCGGTTTCGTCTCTCTTCATCTCGGCCTCGAACGAGTTGGGGGAAGCCGAATCCGGCTTCCTCGGGGCGCTGATCGGTCCCGTCACCGCGGTCATCGCCGGGGGAGTCGGCGCGATCGGCATCGTCCTGCTCTGGGCGTGGTGGTTCCCGGAGCTGCGGCTTGCAAAAAGCTTCGACGAACCCGATTTGCCCGCAGCACATAAAGAGGAGCCCGCTTCATGAAGGCCGCCAACATCCTCGAGACGATCGGCAACACCCCCGCGGTGCGGATCAACCGCCTGTTCGGCGACCGGGCCGAGGTCTGGATCAAGCAGGAACGAGCCAATCCCGGCGGGTCGATCAAGGACCGCATCGCGCTGTCGATGATCGAGGACGCGGAGCGCTCCGGCAAGCTGAAACCCGGCGGCACGATCATCGAGCCGACCTCCGGCAACACCGGCATCGGCCTCGCGATGGTCGCGGCGGTCAAGGGCTACAAGCTGATCCTCGTCATGCCCGAGAGCATGAGCCTCGAGCGGCGGCGCCTGATGCTCGCTTATGGCGCCCAGTTCGATCTCACGGCCAAGGAAAAGGGCATGTCGGGCGCGGTCGACCGGGCGCGCGAGCTTGCCGCGCAGACCCCGAACAGCTGGGTCCCTCAACAGTTCGACAATCCGGCCAACGTCGAGGTTCACCGCCGCACGACCGCGCAGGAGATCCTTCGCGATTTCGCGGATTCGCCGCCCGATGCGATCATCACCGGCGTTGGGACCGGGGGACACATCACCGCCGCGGCACAGGTCCTGAAGAAGGAATGGCCGAACCTGAAGGTGTTCGCGGTCGAACCGGCCGCCTCGCCGATCCTCAACGGCGGAAAGCCCGGGCCCCATACCATCCAGGGTCTCGGCGCGAATTTCATCCCGAGCATCCTCGACACATCCATCCTCGACGGTGTGATCGACGTCGAGGCCGACGCGGCGAAGGAAATGGCTCGCCGCGCGGCCCGCGAAGAAGGCATGCTCGTCGGCATCTCATCGGGCGCCACGCTCGCGGCGATCGACCAGAAACTTCCCGAGCTCGGCGATCATCCGCGGATCCTCGGGTTCAATTACGACACCGGCGAGCGCTACCTGTCGGTTCCGGACTTCCTTCCCGAGCAACAGGCTTAATCCACCGGTAACCGCGTATTTTCGGCTTAGCTTTATACGCGCAAGGTTAAGGCAGCGCGGGCGGGCGCCGTATGCCCGATTTTAAGGTGGATCCATGCGTCGAACGCTGTTCGGCAAGTCGCCGGAACTGGAACGTCTTGCGCCTTCGCGGGCGTCGTTCGGCGATGCCCTTTTGTTCGACATCAGCGACCAGCAGGCGAGCGCCGATCAGACGCTGGCCGAGCGCCGCGTCGATGGCTGGACCTTTGCGCCTTGGCTGCTGCTGGCCGGCCACTTGATCGTCGGAGGGACGCTCCTTCTCCAGGACCGCTCCGGCGCCTCCGGCGGCGGAGTCGCTTCGGTGTTCGTGCCATTGACCGCGGCCGTCGCGCTCGATCTCGTCGCCGGGATCGTTCTAACCTGCTGGCGTCGCATGCAGATAGCGCCGCACACCGTCGGAAGGCTGATGTGCGGCTATTTCGTGGGCATGGGCGCGCTGTGGACGATGTCGAGCGTAGCATCGGGCAACCTCGCACTGAGGGACGCCGGGTTCGCCACCCTTGCAATGACGACCGGATTCTTCGTCCGGTCGATTGTCGCGGTCGCTTCGCCGCCCTTGGCTCTCATCAACGCCATGGTCGCGGTCGCGGCGACATTGTTGTTCGCGAGAAACTCGGCGGCGAGCTTCGCCATCGACATCCTCGCCGCCGTGATGGTTGCGTACAGCGTCTCGAACACTCGCGAATCGCTGTCGAGAGGTCGCCGCAGGCTCGCCGTCGAATGGCAGGCGCAAAAAGCGCTGAACTTCGTCGACGAGTTCGAGAACACGGGGCGGGGCTGGTTCTGGGAAACCAACTCGATCGGCACGCTCTCCTATGTCTCCAAGCAACTCGCCGAGGACTTCCAGTGCGAGCCGCAGGCCCTGCTCGGCCGTCAGTTCACCGATCTCCTGTCCGTCGATCACGCGTCGGACTCCGCCGAGGAGCGCAAGACGCTCGGATTCCACCTTTCCGCGCGCTTCCCCTTCTCCGACGTCGTTGTCCGGCCGGCGAGCGAGGAGGACGTCCACTGGTCGCTGTCGGGCAACCCGATCTTCGATGATCGCGGTCGCTTCCTCGGATTTCGCGGGATCGGCACCGACCTCACTGAGCAGCGCAAATCCGAGCGCGAGATTTCCCGCCTCGCCAAGTTCGATTCCCTGACCGGGCTGCCGAACCGGGCGATGATGCGCCAGACGCTCGACGAGGCCCTGCGCAATGCCGCCATTCGGCAGAAGGGCTGCACGCTGTTCATGATCGACCTCGACCGCTTCAAGAACGTCAACGATACGCTGGGCCACCCGATCGGCGACGCCTTGCTGCGCCAGGTCGCTGACCGGCTCAAATCGGTGATGGGCAACCACGGCCAGGTCGGCCGCCTCGGCGGTGACGAATTCCAGGCTGTGCTTCCGGGAACGGTCGGCATCGGCCTCCTCGAATCCCTCGCGCGGACGTTGATCGAGCAGGCATCGCGGCCCTATCTGATCGAAGGCCACAAGGTGACCATCGGCGCTTCCGTCGGAATCGCCATCGGCGACGTCGGGCGTGCGAGCGCCGACGCATTGGTCCGCAATGCCGACCTCGCGCTCTACGCGGCCAAGGCCGCCGGTCGAGGCAAGCATTGCTTCTACGAAGCCGCGATGCACAGCGAGGCGGCCGACCGCCAGCTCATGGAAAACGACCTCCGCCAGGCGATCGAGCGCGGCGAGCTCGCGGTCCACTATCAGCCCATCGTTCGCACGGCTGGCGAGGAAGTCTCGGGCTTCGAGGCGCTGGTCCGCTGGAACCATCCGACGCGCGGCGCCGTGCCTCCCTCGAAGTTCATCCCGCTCGCCGAAGAAGCCGGCCTGATCGGCAAGATCGGCGAATGGGTCCTTCGCACGGCGCTCGAGGAGGCCGCCAAATGGCCGGACCCCGTGCGCGTTGCCGTCAACCTCTCGCCGCTCCAATTCAATGACCCGAAAGTCACCTCGATGGTCGCAACGCATCTCGAGGAGACGGGGGTAAAGGCAGAGCGGCTCGAGCTCGAGATTACCGAAGGCGTGTTCCTTGCCGAGGGAGATTCGACCGATGAAACCTTCGCCCGCCTGAAGGCGCTCGGCGTCCGGCTTTCGCTCGACGACTTCGGCACCGGCTACAGCTCACTCGGCTATTTGAAGAAGGCGCCGTTCGACAAGATCAAGATCGACCAGAGCTTCGTTCGCGGCGCCGCTTCATCGACCACCATCAACCGTAACGCGGCCATCATCCGGGCGATCGTGACGCTCGCCGAAACGCTCGGCATGGATACCTGCGCCGAGGGCGTCGAGACCCACGACGACCTTCAGTTGATCCGCGAGCTCGGCGTCAGCATGGTCCAGGGCTACATCTTCGGGAAGCCGAGCGAGGCCGCCATCGCGCGCGAGCTTGCCAACAATGTCACGGTGGAGGCCGACGGTTTCGCCTGCACGCGCGAGCCGCGCCACCGGCTGATGCGGCGGGCGGTGGCGGTCATCGACGGCACCAAGACCGAAGTGAAGCTGCGCAACATCTCCGCGATGGGAGCGATGGTAGAGTGCGACCTCGCGGTTTCCCCCGGAACAATGCTCGCGATCGACGTGGTCGGAGTGGGGCCCGTCCGCGGCATCGTTCGCTGGGCGCAGTCGGGCAAGTTCGGCGTGCAGTTCGAACAGGAATTCGATCTCGGCCGCCTCGCCCCGAAGAAGGAGCGGCAGAACGACGTCACCATGCTGACGCCGCATTATCTCGGCAAGCGCAGCGCGAGCTGACGCTTTAGAACAGGGCCGCGAAGCGCCGGCTTTCTGCCCGGTCCTTGGCGTAGAAATCGTCGAAGTAGACGATCGACGTCCCGCTCGGGACCGCCGTCAGATAGGTGATGTAGAGCGGCACCTTGCTCGGCAGATCGACCTTCTTCTCGGGCTTCGCTCCCTTCCAGCTCGGCGCGCGCCCGTTGAACAGCCAGCGTTCGAGCCGGGGCGCATCCTCGAGACGGACGCAGCCATTGCTCTGAAGCCGCCCGGCATCTTCGATCTTCTCCTTCTCCGGAGTGTCGTGGAGCCAGATGCCCTGCCGGTTGGGGAACATGAACTTCATCCGGCCCATCGAGTTCGCGGGCCCGGGCTTCTGCCGCATGCGGATCGATTTGCCGCCCGCAACCGCGTGCCAGTCGACGGACATGGCGTCGATGATATGAGCCTGGTCCGACCAGTCGGAGAGGACCTCGTAGCCGTGCGACGTCAGATAGTTTCGGCCGCCTTTGATCACTCGCGGGGCCAGCAACTTGGAGGTGAGGTCCGGGGGCGAGTTCCAATAGGGGTTGAGCGCGACATAGCGGATGTACGCGTTCATCATCGGCGTCTGCGCGATCGGGTCCGGGCGTCCCGCGACGACGCGCATGGAATCCACGACCTGTCCGTTCTCGTACATGTAGAGCCGGGCCGCGGGCGGATTGACGATGACGTAGCGCCCGTTGCCCGCCGGCAGAGCGCGCGCGCGCTCGAGGTTCAGCTCGAGCAGGCGCCGTTCGGAATCGCTCCGGTACATGCGACTGGCGATTGCCATGCGCAGCTTCGCATAGATCGGGTTCATCCAACCCATGCTTTGCACATAATCGGACAATGACGGCGCTCGCGCGGCGGCTCCGAGCAACTCGGCGGCTGAAGGCGGTTTCGGCTTCAGATCGGAATCGACATAGATGATTCCGCCCGGATCGTGTCTCTGGTCGCGGACGTAAGCGACGAACGCTTCGCTGAGCATCGCGTCGGCGCGCTGGACCGCGCCACGGTCGCCGCTTCGCGCGGATTCAAGCGCCCGCGAGAGCGCCTTCACATTGTACCGCTTGGGATTGAGGTTGTCGGCGCGGGCGGTCGCGAGCATGGACACGAGCTGTTGCGCCGCGGCTCCCGAGGTCGGCGACAGCCAGAGCGGAGCGCCCGCCCGACCGCGGTAGAATGCGGCAATGCCTCCATCGTGGACAGGCGCCGCAGCATCGGCCGACGTCCCAGCCCGGCCGACGGCCAGCGGAGCGCCGAGCGCGGCAATCGCCGCCCCAATCACGAAAAGTCCCTTCAGCGGCCGAGCGCCGCGCGCAAGCTTGCCCATAATCCACTTCGATCCCGTCGAGAACGCGCCGGAGCGCCCGCTGACATCACCAACGCTCACCTGTCCGCATTGGTTTATTCGTATCGCACCTGAACGTGCAATGTCCCAATAATCTTTTGTTTTTAGCGGGTTGGGCAATCGATAAAAGAAGCGCCGGCGAATTGCCGGCGCTTCCCTTCGAGCTTTCGCGGTTAGTAGCGACGGTTGATGTCGACGTCGCGAACATAGCCGCGATAATCGACGTCACACCTGAACGAGAGATCGGCCGCGTTGGCATAACCATAGCCCAGCGCGCCATAGGCCCCAACGCCATAAGGTCCGTAGCCGTTGTACGCCATGCGCCCGCTGCTCGCGAGGCCGCGCACCCTGAGGCCGTTGCGCGTAGGCCGGCTCGAGGTGATCGACAGGACGCGGCCATAGTTTCCGCTGGGGATGCCGACCAGCGACCCGATGATTTCAGCGAGGCTGGTGCGGTTGTAGAGACGGTTCTGGACAGCGGCGCTGCACTGTTGGGCGGCAACGTTGGGGTTCACGCCATAGGCGCCGTAGCCGTTGTAGCCATAAGGGTAATATTGCGCCGCGGCGGGTGTCGCGACGGTCGCAAGGCCGGCTGCACCGGCAAGCATCATGATCATCTTACGCATGGCTCGTTCCTCCTTCCACACGGTTGGAGCCTTCGAGAGTAAAACGATTGGTAGAGGGTCCGAACACGGCGACATTCGTCGCGCTTCCGAGGCGAGCCGCCGCTGCAACGTTAACGACAATTGAACCGTTGCCGAGCCCCGTGGCCGCTAAGCGGCTGACTCGTCAGGATTTCACATGGGCTAGCGGGCGATCCATGCTATGAACCCCTCGGGGTCAAACGGGAGGGTTAGATGGAAAGCACGTTCGGAAACTGGCGTAGCGCGATGCTGGGCCTCGGGCTGACCGCGGTGGTCGTCGGCACGGGATTGGCGCTCGCCTTCCTGTAACGGCTCGCTTCTCTGGTAACGACGAAGCGGATTGCTAGAACGCTTCGGCCGGGATCTTCATCAGGGTTTCGGCGCCGGCTTCGATCTTGCGCCGAAGCCCGGTCGATGCCGGCAACTCGCGCTCGGCATAGAAGCGCGCGGTCGTCAGCTTCGCATCATAGAATTCCCGGCTCTCTTTGCCGCCGGCTTCGAGCGCCGAATTCGCGGCGGCTGCCATCTTGAGCCACATCCAGCCGAGGCTCACCAGGCCCATCAGGTCCATGTAGGCATAGGCGCCCGCGCCGGCATCGTCGGGATTGGCCATGCCGTTCCGGGCCAGCCACATCGTCGCGGCCTGGAGGTCCTGCAACGCCGGCTCGAGAGCTCCCGCAACGCCGGCCGGATCGCCGCTGGCCTTGGCGTCGGCGATGTCCTTCCCGACGATTTCGAAGAAGCTTCGGATGGCGCGGCCGCCCTCGCGCGGCAGCTTGCGGCCGACGAGGTCCATCGCCTGGATTCCGTTGGTGCCTTCGTAGATCTGCGTGATTCGAGCGTCGCGGACGAACTGCTCCATGCCGTGCTCGCGGATGTATCCGTGGCCGCCCAGCACTTGCTGCGCGTGGACCGCGGCCTCGAACCCCTTGTCGGTGAGATAGCCCTTGATGACCGGCGTGATGATCCCGAGCAGATCGTCCGCCTGAACGCCGCTCGGCCTCGTCGGGAGAGCGGCGAACCAGGTCGACCAGAAGCGAACCCCACAGGCAAAGCGCCCGCCCCGCTTCGTTCCACGAGCGCGATTCCATCAGCATCCGGCGCACGTCCGGGTGGACGATGATCGGATCGGCCTTCGCGTTCGCCTCGCGCTCGTCCTCGCGAAGCGCTTTGCCCTGCCGGCGCTCGCGCGCGTAATTGGCGGCGTTCTGGGTCGCCACCTCGCCCTGAGCGAGCCCCTGCAGCCCGACGCCAAGCCGCGCCGCGTTCATCATGATGAACATCGCCTGCAGGCCCTTCTCGCCCTCCCCGACGAGCCAGCCCTTGGCTCCGTCATAGTTCATGACGCAGGTCGCATTGCCGTGAATGCCCATCTTCTTCTCGAGCGCGCCGCACGAGACGGCATTGCGCTCGCCGAGCGAGCCGTCCTCGTTCACCAGGAACTTCGGCACGACGAACAGGCTGATCCCCTTGACGTTGTCCGGCGCGCCCGAACGCTTGGCGAGCACGAGATGGATGATGTTCTCGGACAGGTCGTGCTCGCCCGAGGAGATGAAGATTTTCGTGCCGGTAATCGAATAGCTGCCGTCGTCATTGGGCTCGGCGCGCGTCTTGAGGAGCCCGAGGTCGGTGCCGCAATGCGGCTCCGTGAGGTTCATCGTCCCGGTCCACTTGCCGGTGACCATGTTCGGAACGAAGCGCTGTTTGAGCTCGTCCGAACCCTTCACCAGCAGCGAAGCGATCGCGCCGGACGTCAGGCCCTGGTACATCTCGAAGCTGTGGTTGGCGGAAAGCACATATTCGCCGATCGCCGTCCCGATCACCTGCGGCAGGCCCTGCCCGCCATATTCCTCGGGCGCGGTCAGCGTCGGCCATCCGGCCTCGCACCACTGGCGGTAGGCGTCCTTGAAGCCCGGCGGCGCGGTGACCGAGCCGTCGTCGGCGCGCTTGCACCCGACCTCGTCGCCGACGCGGTTGAGCGGCTGGAGCACCTCCTCGCAGAACTTCCCCGCCTCCTCGAGGATCGCCTCGACCACGTCCGGCGACGCGTTGGCGAACCCCGGGAGGTTCGAATAGCGGCCGACGTCGAGCACTTCGTCGAGGATGAAGCGGGTCTCGCGGACGGGCGCTTTGTAAGTGGGCATCTGCTGACCTCCGTGTCAGTACAGTCCTATTGGGCAACGCAGCGTGCGTCCAGCGGCGTGCATCCGTCGTTCAGCGCCATTCGTATATCCGTGAGCGACGAGGAGACATGCGAATGAAGGTTGTGATCGGACTGCTGGCCGGAGCGATGCTGAGCCTCCCTCTGGCCCAGGCGAGCGCGGCGCCCGCGAGGAGCGAAACGGCGGTTTTCGCCGGCGGTTGCTTCTGGGGCATGGAATGGGTGTTCGAGCATGTCAAAGGCGTGACGAATGTTGTCTCGGGCTATGCCGGCGGATCCGCGAAGGACGCGAGCTACGACGCCGTGAGCTCCGAAAACACCGGGCACGCCGAAGCCGTCAGGATCACCTACGATCCGCGCCAGGTGAGCTACGGCAAGCTGCTCGAAGTCTATTTCCTCGCCGCCCACGACCCGACGCAGGTGAACCGGCAGGGGCCGGACGCGGGCCCGAGCTATCGTTCCGCGATCTTCCCGCAATCGCCCGAGCAGGAACGCTTCGCGCGCGGCTACATCCAGAAACTGAATGCCGCGCACATCTGGCGGCGGCCGATCGCGACCAAGATCGAGCACGGCGGCTTTTATCCGGCCGAAGCCTATCACCAGGGCTTCGCGGAGAAGCATCCGAGCTACCCCTATATCGTCGTCAACGATCGCCCGAAGCTCACCGCGCTGAAGCAGAAATTCCCCGCGCTTTACAAAGGCTAAGGCTGCTAAGCGGTTAAGATTTCACGATTTATTCAGGCTGGGGGCGACAAGGCCCAACTTGCGCCCTATATGGCGCGTTCACCAGCGTGCCACGGGTAATCGGGAACCCTCGACTGATGCTGACGACCAATCCGTTCGATGACGACAAGCTGCGCGAGGAGTGCGGCGTTTTCGGAATCTGGGGTGCCGACAATGCGGCGAGCTTCGTCGCGCTGGGTCTCCACGCGCTCCAGCATCGAGGCCAGGAAGCCGCCGGCATCACCGCCTTCGACGGCAAGCATTTCCATTCGCACCGGGCGATGGGCCACGTCGCGGGCAACTTCGACCGCGACGACGTGATGCGCGCGCCTGCCCGGCCGCTCGGCGATCGGCCATGTCCGCTATTCGACGACCGGCGAGACCGCGCTTCGCAACGTCCAGCCGCTGTTCGCCGAGCTGGCCGAAGGCGGCTTCGCGGTCGCGCACAACGGCAATCTCTCGAACGCGATGAAGCTGAGGAGAACCCTCAACCGCCGCGGCTCCATCTTCCAGTCGACCAGCGACACGGAAGTGCTGATCCACCTCGCCGCCACCTCCAATTGCACGACCACGCTCGACCGGCTCACGGACGCGCTCGGAGCAGGTCGAAGGAGCCTATTCGCTCGTCGTGTTGACCAAAGAGGGGCTGATCGCCTGCCGCGACCCGCTCGGTATCCGTCCGCTGGTCATGGGCAAGCTAGGCGAGGCGACCATCTTCGCCAGCGAGACCGTGGCGCTCGACGTAATCGGCGCGAGCTTCCTTCGCGACGTCGAACCCGGCGAAGTGATCCTGGTCAACGACAGCGGGATCCGCTCCTTCCGGCCGTTCGAGAAAATGAGCCCCCGCCCCTGTATTTTCGAGCACATCTATTTCTCGCGGCCGGACTCGATCGCCGAAGGCATGTCGGTCTACGAAGTGCGCAAGAACATCGGCGGCCAGCTTGCGCGCGAGGCGCCGGTCGGCGCCGATTACGTCGTGCCGGTGCCCGACAGCGGCGTGCCCGCGGCCATCGGCTTCAGCCAGGCAAGCGGGATTCCCTTCGAGCTTGGGATCATCCGCTCGCACTATGTCGGCCGCACGTTCATCCAGCCGAGCCAGGAAGTTCGCCACCTCGGCGTCAAGCTGAAGCACAACGCCAATTCCGCACTGGTCGATGGAAAAAGCATCGTGCTCGTCGATGATTCGATCGTTCGCGGCACGACTTCGGTCAAGCTCGTGCAGATGATGCGCGACGCCGGCGCGCGCGAGGTGCACATGCGCATCGCCTCGCCGCCGACCAAGCACAGCTGCTTCTACGGTGTCGACACTCCGGAGCGCGCGAAGCTTCTGGCGGCGCAAATGAGCGTCGAGCAGATGCGCGATTATATCAACGCCGACAGCCTCGCCTTCATCTCGATCGAGGGCCTCTATCGGGCGCTTGGGCAGGAGCGCGACGGGGCGCAGCCGCAACGCTGCGACGCCTGCTTCACCGGCGATTATCCGACAATGCTGACCGATGTCGCCGAAAAGGAGCGGGCGGCGGGCCTCGCGTTGGTGGCCAGCCGCTAAGCCGCTAGAGGCGGCGCGATGACCGATTCGAAAACACTGTCAGGCAAGCTCGCGCTTGTCACCGGCGCCTCGCGCGGGATCGGCGCGGCCACGGCCGAGGCGCTGGCGGCGGCGGGGGCGCATGTCGTTCTCGTCGCCCGGACCGCCAAAGCGCTCGAGGAGGTCGAGGAGCGAATTCACGAGGCCGGCGGCTCCGCGACCATCGCCCCGCTCGATCTCACCGAAGCCGAAGGGATCGGCAAGCTGGCGGTGGCGGTCGCTGAGCGCTGGAATAAGCTCGACATTCTCGTCTTGAATGCCGCCATGCTGGGCTCCCTCACTCCGGTCCAGGACATCGACCCGAAGGAATTTTCGCGCCTTCTCAGCCTCAACCTCCTCGCGAACCAGGCCCTGATCGCCGCCTTTGATCCGTTGCTGAAGCGAGCAGACAGAGCGGACGTCGTCGCCCTCACCTCTTCCGTCGGAGCGGAGCCGCGCGCTTTTTGGGGCGCTTACGGCTCATCCAAGGCCGCGCTCGAAACATTGCTGCGCGCCTATGCCGACGAAACCGAATATACCGGGCGATTGCACGTCCACATCGTCGACCCAGGAGCGACTCGAACGCGCATGCGGGCACTCGCCTTCCCGGGCGAGGAACCGGACAGCGTCAAGCCGCCCGAACAAGTCGCGGAAGCGATCGTCGGCCGGCTGACCGCCGACGCGCCGACCGGCGAAAAGGTTCGCATCGAGGCTTAGCGTCGGGAACCGTTCGGTGATCGCTGTCATCCAAGCCCTCGACAACCACGAGGGAGGACTTGATGACCCGCACCGCTCTTTTCATTGCCGCCGCGACCGCGCTCGCAATCGCCGCGCCGACCCAGGCAGCCGCGCCGACCGACCCTCAGATCGCGCACATCGCCTACACCGCCGGCAGCATCGACATTGCAGCGGCCAAGCAGGCGTTGAGGATGTCGCACAACAAGATGGTCCGCGACTTCGCGCAGCAGATGGTTCGCGACCATCAGGCGGTGAACGCGAAAGCGCTCGCGCTCGTGAAGAAGCTGCATGTGACGCCCCAAGCCAATGCGACGAGCGCGTCGCTGACCAAGGCGGCCGATGCGGAACGCGCAAAGCTCGGGAAGCTGAAGGGCCCGGGCTTCGACCGCGAGTACATCAACAACGAAGTCGCCTACCATAAGACGGTCAACGGCGCTCTCCAGTCCGCTCTGATCCCCTCCGCGCGCAACGCCGAACTCAAGGCGCTGCTCGAGACCGGGCTCAGCCTTTTCAAGGAGCATCAGGCGCATGCCGAGCAAGTGGCGGCGAAGCTGAAATGAGCGGAGTTGCGCGGCGAATAACCCTGTGCGCCGCCGCAACAGGCGCGCTGCTGTCGGTCGCGGCGCCCGCGCCGGCAGCAGCCGCCACGCACGTGGTCGTCATCGACCAGATGAAATACGCAGTGGTGCCGCCTTTGAGGGTAGGGGACACCGTCGAGTTCGTGAACAAGGATATCTTCCGGCACACGGTCACGGCATCGAACGGCAGCTTCAACCTCGACCTGGCGCCGGGCGCGCACGGCAGCCTTCGCATCAACTCCGCTGGCCGCGCGGTCTTCACCTGCAAGTATCACCCGGGAATGCGCGGGAGTATGGTCGCGAAATGACGTCCGCTCGAAACCTTGCACTTGACTATGCGGCGATGGCGGACGTCGACCTCGCCGCCTGCTGCGCCGCGGGCGATGCGCAGGCCGTGCGTCATCTCGTCAGCGCGAACAACCAGCGACTGTTTCGAGCAGCGTGGAGCATTGTCCGAAACCGGGAAGAGGCCGAGGACGTGCTTCAGTCCGCTTATGCCAAGGCACTGGCGGCGATGAACAGCTTCGAGGGGCGTTCGTCGCTCACCACCTGGCTGACTCGCATTGCGATCAACGAGGCGCTGGCGCGGAAGCGGGTACAGGAGCGCAGACGCAAGCACCTCGAAGCGGAAGGCGTTCCGATGCTCGACAAGTATCGTGAAGCAACTCGCCGGGGATCGCAGGCCCCCAACCCCGAAGCCGAAGCCGCGCGCGATCAGCTGCGGAACGATCCTCGAGCAGGCGATCGCCGGCTTGCCGGAGGGTTTCCGCACGGTCTTCGTCCTTCACGAAATCGAGGGCGCGTCCGTCGAGGATGCTTCCGCCGCGCTGGGAATCCCGACCGGCACCGTCAAGACCCGGCTGATGCGTGCGCGGCGCAAGCTCCAGCAGGCGCTCGCGCCCGAGGTACGAGCGGCGCTGACCGGCACGTTCCCGTTCGCCGGCGCGGATTGTGCGCGGCTTACCGAACAGGTGCTTGCGGAGTTCGCGAAAGGGTCTGCGGCTAGGTCCTGACCATCGTCACCTGCGCGACGTCGATTGCGCCGCCTCGAAACCCACCCTCGCAATACATGAGATAGTAGCGCCAGAGCTCATGGAACTCCTCGCCGAAGCCGGGCAGCGCGCCGCGCGCGACGGCGTCGTCGTAACGCGTCCGCCAGCGCGCGAGAGTCTCCGAATAATCGAGGCGGAAGCCTTCCCGACCCTCCCACGACAAACCGCGCTCACGCCCCAGCTCGGCGAAATGCGGCTCGTCGAGCAGGCAGCCGCCCGGGAAGATGTAAGCCTGGATGAAGTCGGCGTTGCGGACGTAGCGGTCGAACAGCTCGTGGCGGATGCTGATGAACTGTAGTGCGGCGCGGCCGCCGGACCTCAAGTTGCGGGCGATGCTGTCGAGATAGGCGCCCCACCATCGCTGTCCGACAGCCTCGACCATCTCGACCGAGGCAATGGCATCGAACTGCTCGTCCGTGTCGCGATAGTCCTGGAGTCGAATTTCGACGCGATCGGCCAGCCCCGCCTCGGCGATCTTGCGCTCGGCCCATGCCTTTTGCTCGGTCGAAAGAGTCAGGCCGACGACGGATGCCCCACGTTTCGCGGCTTCGATCGCGAGCGTCCCCCAACCGCAGCCGATTTCGAGCAGGCGCTGACCTGGCTTGAGCTCGAGACGATCGAGCAGCGCCCGAATCTTGTTGAGCTGACCTTCTCAAGGCTGTCGCCATCATTCGCGAAGCGTGCCGAGCTGTAGGTCATCGTCGGGTCGAGCCAGGCCGCGTAGAAGTCGTTGCCGAGGTCGTAATGCGCCGCGATGTTCTGCCTGGCCTTGCGCGGCGCATTGTCGCGAAGGCGGTGGGCAAGCGCGTTCACCAAACGGAAGGGCCCCTTGGCCCGGCCGACGTCGCCGAGCGACGTTGCGTTGACCGAAAACAGCTCGAACAGCTTCACCGCATCGGGGCTCGACCATTCCCCCAGCGTCCACGCCTTGTACCAGCCGACCGATCCCGAGGCGGCAAGCCGGACCAGCGCCATCCAGCTCGAGATGTTGACGACGGCGTGAACGCCTTCGGAGCGAAAGCCGAGTCGGCGCCGGCTTCCGTCGGGAAGGGTCGCCTCCAGCCCGCCATGGTCGAGCCGTCGGATCGATCCTGTCGATGACCCGAATGATCGCCGGAGCGCTGAGACGCGCGAGAAGCCCCCCGCCGGTCGCGAAACCGCGGTCCGCTCGAACCAGGTGCTCGCCGCGCGTGCTCATGACCGGTGCAGTTATGAACTCGTTCAACGCTTGTCGAGGCGCAGGAGGAAGGCGGCGCTCGACGGGCGGCCGGATTCGAAGAAGCGCTGATCGGTCAGGTAGGCATGACCATCCTCGACAAAGACCATCGGCATGCGCGACCAATAGAGGAAGGCGCGCACATGCTCGTCGCGTCTCGCCGCTTCGGCGAGGCGGCGATCGTCGAGGCGGAGCGGAACGATCCTCGGATCGAGCCACGCAGAATTGAGACCGTCGAGCGGGCCATAGGTGCCGCTGCCGCCGACCTCATCGCCGCGCCAGATCATCTTGCGCTTCCAGAACGCCAGCGGAACCTCGCCCGCGACGATCATCCGCGGCTGGGCGACGCGCTCGACGAGCGGGCGGGTCACCGCGACCGCCCGCGCCGAAATGGCGGCGTTGAGGCCGATGTAGAGGAGCATCGCGGTGAAGGCCCAGGCCGCCGGCCGTCGCCAGTCCTTGCCGAGCCGCTCGGCGCGCCACGACATCTCAAGGCCAAGGATCAGCGCGATCCAGATCCACGGATCCATGATGAACAGCGTGTCGCCGTAGAACCAGCGGCTCGAAAAGGGATCGAGTACTCGGGTGCCGTACGTGTTCATCAGATCGAGCAAGGGGTGGCTGAGCGCGGCGAGGTAGGCGGCGACGAACAGTCCACCGAGCTTGATCGGCCCTTCCTTGCCTGGCCGCAACCTTTCCCAGACCCACATGATTGCCACTGCCAAGCACTGCCATCAGCACGATGCCGATCGGGCCGTGCGTGAAGCCCCGGTGCTCGGCGATCGGCTCGCAACCGACGGCGCCGGCGACGAAGCTGTCGATGTCCGGCAGGTTCGCGGCGATGATCATCGCCGGCATCGCGCGCGGGCTGAGCCGCTTGAGGCCCATCCGCCCCATCACCGCCGCGACCAGGCTGTGGGTGAGGTTGTCCACCTAGAGTGCGTGGATCAAATCTGGTGCGGCTCCTTTTCGACCATCCAGGTCTGGCCCTTGGCGACGAGGGCCTGGAGGTCGGGCGTCTTGCCGGAGGCGGCGGCCGGCGTTCTGCTCGATGACCGCGCTTTCGAAGGTCGGGCGGGGGTCTTCGTAGATGACTCCGAGCGCGATGGGGAACGCGTTCGGGTCCATCAGGATCAGCATCGCGGCGAGCTGGCGGTTGGTCGGGTCATGGGTGATGACCGACGGATCATCTCCGGGAACGACCTTCAACGCGAGCCGCTCGACATCGAGCGCGATGCCTTTTGCTCCGCCCTCAAACAGCATCTTCTCGTCCGGCCTGAAGCCAAAGCTGCTTCTGCTGGGCGACCTGCTTTTCGGTGAAGGAGGCGAACACTTCGTCGTTGTAGACGATGCAGTTCTGAAAGATCTCGACGAAGCTCGCGCCGCGGTGGGCGTGCGCGGCCTTGAGGACGTCGGGCAGGTTCTTGTGGACGTCGATCCCGCGGGCGATGAAGCGCGCGCCCGAACCGAGCGCGAAGGCGCAGGGGGTGACGGGCCGGTCGACCGAGCCGAACGGCGTCGAAGGCGAGCGCGTGCCGACGCGGCTGGTCGGCGAATATTGGCCCTTGGTCAGCCCGTAGATTTCGTTGTTGAACAGCAGGATCTGGCAGTCGAGGTTGCGGCGAAGCACGTGCATCGTGTGGTTGCCGCCGATCGACAGCGCGTCGCCGTCGCCGGTGATGATCCACACATCGAGCTCGGGGTTCGCGAGCTTGACGCCGGTCGCGATGGCGGGCGCGCGGCCGTGGATCGTGTGGAAGCCGTAAGTCGACATGTAATAGGGAAAGCGGCTCGAGCAGCCGATGCCGCTGATGAACACCGTCTTCTCGCGCGCGACGCCAAGGTCGGGCATGGTCCGCTGGACCGCCTTCAGCACGGCATAGTCGCCGCAGCCCGGGCACCAGCGCACTTCCTGGTCGCTTGCCCAGTCCTTGGCGGTGGTGGTCTGGACGGGGGTTATGTCGTTCATCCGTGCGGCCTCAGCCAATAGATCAACAAAATGATGGCGATCAGCAGGATCACCATCGGGAAGACATTGAGCGGCTTCATGTGGTTGCGCTGTTAAAGTCACTATGGTCACGGAGAGCAGCGCCGTCGTCGTGACCTTTGGCCAAGGCCGCATCGATGGCGGCCTCGATCTCGGCGATGCGGAACGGGTGTCCGGAGACCTTCGTCAAAGATTTGGCGTCAACGAGGAACTGGTCGCGCAGCACGGTCTTGAACTGGCCCATGTTCATCTCGGGCACGAGGATATGGTTGAAGCCCTTCAATAGGACAGACATATTTTTCGGCATCGGCCAGATGTGCCGGACGTGGACGTGGGCGACGTCCTGGCCTTTCGCCAGCGCGCGGCGGACCGCCTGGTGGATCGGACCGAAGGTCGAGCCCCAGCCGACGACCGCAAGCTCGGCGCCTTCGCGGCCGAGGCAGATCGCCTGATCCGGGATCGAGTTGGCGACTCCCAGCACCTTGCCGACGCGGGTGTCGGTCATCTCCTGATGGACTTCGGGGCGATAGTCGATGTTGCCGGTTCCGGGCTGTTTCTCGATGCCCCCGATGCGGTGCTCGAGGCCGGGCGTCCCGGGCCGGATCCACGGGCGCGCGAGGTCGTTGTTGCGCGCATAGGGCATGACCCCCTCGCCTTCGGCCGGCGGCGCTTCGAAGAAGCTCACCGGGAATGGCGCGTAAGCGGTCATGTCCGGGATGCGCCATGGCTCGGCGGCGTTGGCGATATAGCCGTCGGTGAGGAGGATGACCGGCGTCATGTAGCGAGTCGCGATCCGGCACGCCTCGATCGCGCAGTCGAAGGCGTCGGCGGGCGAGCGGGCGGCGAGCACCGGCACCGGCGAATCGCGCGTTGCGCCCGTAGACCGCCTGGTAGAGGTCGGACTGCTCGGTCTTGGTCGGAAGGCCGGTCGAGGGGCCGCCCCGCTGCGAGTTGACGATGACGAGCGGAAGCTCGGTCATGACGGCAAGGCCGATGCCTTCCGTCTTCAGCGCAATCCCCGGCCCTGAGGACGAGGTGATGCCGAGCTGGCCCGCATAGCTCGCGCCGATGGCGGCGCAGATGGCGGCGATCTCGTCCTCCGCCTGGAAGGTCGTGATCCCGAACTCCTTGAGGCGCGCGAGGTGATGCAGCAGCGGGCTCGCGGGCGTGATCGGGTAGGAGCCGAAGAACATCTTCACGCCGGCGAGCTGGCATCCCGCGACGAGGCCGAGCGCCAGCGATTCAGCGCCGGTGACGGTGCGGTAGAGGCCCGGCTCGGCGGGCGCCGCGGCGATGTGGTGCTGCTTGAAGGGCGCGCCCATCTCGACCGTCTCGCCATAGGCATGGCCGGCGTTGAGCGCCGCGATATTGGCCTCGGCCAGCTCGGGCGCCTTGGCGAACTTGGTCTTGAGCCAGTCGACGATCGGCGCACGATCACGGTCGAACATCCAGAGCGCGAGCCCCAGCGTCCACATGTTCTTGCAGCGCAGCGCCTCCTTGTTGCCGAGGCCGAACGGCTTCACGGCGTCGAGCGTCAGCTGCGAGATGTTGAAGTGGACGACCTGCCAGCGTCGACAGGCTGCCGTCCTCGAGCGGGTTTTGCTCATAGCCGGCCTTGGCGAGGTTGCGCGCCGTGAACTCGCCCTCGTCGACGATGATGCAGGCCGCCGTCGCGAACCTCCCTGGCGTTCGTCTTCAGCGCCGCCGGGTTCATCGCGATCGAGCACGTCGGGCTGGTCGCCGGCGGTGTCGATCGCGCAGGAGCCGAAATTGATCTGGAAGGCCGAGACGCCGAACGTCGTGCCTTGGGGCGCCCGAATTTCCGCCGGGAAGTCGGGGAATGTGGCGAGGTCGTTGCCGGCGAGCGCAGTCGAAAGCGTGAACTGGCCGCCGGTCAGCTGCATCCCATCGCCGCTGTCGCCGGCGAAGCGGACGACGACCGCCTCCCGCGGCGGATGCGCGGTGGCTTCCTTTTCGGTGAGAAGATGGGTGGCTGTGGCCATGCGCTCGATTTTAGGACGCCGCGCCTGGTTTCGCTACTACTTCGTCACCCGGGGCTTGACCCGGGGCCTGCCTTCCTTTCTGCCTTGCGCGACGAACAACAGGCGGGTCCCGGCGCAAGGCCGGGATGACGGGTGAGGATGCGCGACGACGACCATCTGTACCGGCGCGGCGTCGGCGTGATGCTGCTCAACGCCGACGGCAAGGTCTGGGTCGGCGCCCGGCTCGATAATCCCGCCGACGCCTGGCAGATGCCGCAGGGCGGGATCGACGAGGGCGAGGACCCGTGGGCGACCGCGCTGCGCGAGCTCGAGGAGGAGACCGGCATTTCGCCCGAACTGGTCGAGCGGATCGCCTGCTGTCCAGAGCGCTTGCGCTACGATCTGCCCGAAGACTGGCGGCCGCGGCTGTGGGGCGGCAAGTGGCTCGGCCAGGAGCAGGACTGGTTCCTGTGCCGCTTCCTGGGCCAGGATAGCGATGTGAACATCGCAACCGCGCACCCGGAGTTTCGCGAGTGGAAATGGGTCGAGCCCGAGCGGCTGCCCGACCTCATCGTCCCGTTCAAGCGCGACTTGTACCGACGCTTGCTCGCCGAGTTCGGCGATTATCTGCGCTGACGCTGGTCAGCGGTGAAGTAACCAATTCCGCCGCCGACGATGGCGCCGAGGATCGGTCCGATGAACGGAAGCGGGATCGCGATGACCGCGCCGATCGCGGCCCCGATCGCGCTCCGCTTTGCGACTGGGTTTTCGAACATCGGCGTCACTCCTTCACAGTGTATTATAATAGCAATACACGTGGACTTCAACCGTCCGGCGGGCGCTGTGGAGCGAGTTTTCCATTAACTCCGTCGTTTAGCGGCTGCGCGCGCCTTGCAGGTTAACGCTCTTGGGAGCAGAGTAAGCGCGTTTCGGGGGAGAGCGATTGGCGCGAATATTCCTAAGCTACGCTCGGGACGACGTGGAGGCCGCGAAACAGCTCGCGGGCTGCTTCTCCGATGCGGGGCACGATGTGTGGTGGGACCGGCACCTGCACGGCGGCTCGCGCTTCGCCACGGAGATCGACAAGGCTCTGAAGGATGCCGAGGCGGTGGTCGTCCTGTGGTCGCCGACCTCGATCAATTCCGCATGGGTCCAGGACGAGGCCGCCGAGGGACGCGATTCCGGGCGGCTGGTCCCGGTCTCGCTGTCGTCGGCCAAGCCGCCGCTGGGCTTCCGCCAGTTCCAGACGATCGAGCTAGGCGCGTGGGACGGAAGCCGAAAGCCCGACGCGCTCGAGGATCTGCTCGAGGCGATCTCAAGGACTTCGGGCACGGAGGCGCGGTCGCGAGAGGCGGAAAAGTCGGAGAAGGAAACCGCCAAGAAGCGCCCCTCGGTATGCGTGCTTCCGTTCATCAACATGAGCGGCGAGGCTGAGCAGGAGTATTTCAGCGACGGAATCAGCGAGGACATCATCACGGATCTGTCCAAGGTGTCCGCGCTGTCGGTGGTGGCCCGCAACACGGCCTTCACGTTCAAGGGCCAATCGGTCGACGTGAAGGAAGTCGCGAAGACGCTCGGGGTCACGTACGTCCTGGAAGGCAGCGTCCGCAAAGCTGGCAACCGGGTTCGGATCACCGCCCAGCTGATCGACGGCGCCGCCGGCGACCATGTGTGGGCCGACCGCTACGACCGCGACCTGACGGACATCTTCGAAATCCAGGACGAGATATCCAAGGCGATCGTCGGCGCCCTGAGGATCAAGCTCCTGCCTGAGGAAAAGAAGGCCATCGAGGCGCGGGGCACGAAAAGCGTCGAGGCCTACAACCTTTATCTGATGGCTCGCCAGCAGCTGGTCGAGGGTTCCTTCGGTGACCCGAGGCGCGACGAGACGATCGTGCGCATCTGCGAGCAGGCGACGACCATCGACCCGAACTACTCCGAGGCCTGGGCGCTCATGGCCTTTGCTCAATCCGAGCTTCGGTTCTGGCACGGCCGCGACGTGCATGCCTTGCCGGCGGCCGAACGCGCGCTCTCGATCGATCCGAACCTCGCGGAGGTCCGCTGCGTGAAGGCGCGTTACTTGGAGGAAGAAGGCCGCCAGGAGGACGCCGACCGCGAGATCGAAGAAGCGCTCAAGCTCAATCCCGAATCATGGGAAGTGAACCGCGAAGCCGCGCGCATGAATTTCCGCGCCGGCCGAGTGCGGGAGGCCGTGCCGTTCTTCGAGAAGGCCGCCGCATTGATGGACAGCGACTGGCACAATGCCTCGATGCTGATGACCTGCTACCATGGCCGGGACGATGAACAGAACCTGCAGCGCGTGGCGCGGATGACGCTTGATCGCGCGCAGGCCGCGCTGGCTCGCGATCCGACGAACGGAACGGCGATCGCCGTGGGTGCATCCGCGCTGGCGCGGCTCGGCGAAGTGGAGCGCGCCAAGGAATGGATCCAGCGCGGCCTGTTCCTCGATCCGAACAACCTGTCGATGCGCTACAATCTGGCTTGCGCGCTGATCATGGAGCTTCACGATTACGATGCCGCTCTCGAGGTGCTCGAGCAGTTCTTCGACGAAGTAAAAAGTCCCATTCACGTCAAGCACATCGGAGCCGATCCGGACATGGATCCGATCCGCGAGGATTCACGGTTCAAGGACATGCTGGAGTCGGCCAAGCAGCGGCTTGGGTTGGCGAAAGCCACCGAGCAGCAAAGCGCGCCGCAAGCCACGGCGACTTAGAAAGCGGCAGCTCCGCGCAGCGGTGTGGCGTTCCGCAAACGGCGCGGCTAGGAGCGCCCGGGATGCGGGGATTGTCGTCAAGCGAACGAGACGCGGTCGAGCGCGCGGGCGCCGAGCCGATGCTCGACCAGGTGCTCGGCTGGGCGGCGATCAACAGCGGATCGCGCAACCTTGCCGGGCTGGAGCGAATGGCGGACCTGCTCGCGGACGCGTTTGCTGCGCTCCCGGGCGTGCTTCGGCTGGAACAGCCGCAGGCGGTCGAGGCCGTCGATAGCGCCGGCAAGAAATCTCAGCTGAGGCATGGACGCCACCTCCATTTGACGGTGCGGCCGACCGCGCCGGTCCAGCTGCTCTTCACCGGCCACATGGATACGGTGTTCGGCCCGGAGCACGCGTTCCAGGAGACGCGCTGGCTCGAGGACGGGGTGCTGAACGGACCCGGAGTCGCCGACATGAAGGGCGGGCTCGCCGTCATGCTTGCCGCGCTCAAGGCCGTCGAGCGAAGCCCGAGCGCCGATCGCCTCGGCTACGAGGTCGTGATCAACAGCGACGAGGAAGTCGGCTCGCTCGGCTCGGCGGCCCTGCTCGCGCATGCGGCGCAGGGCAAGCGCGCGGCGCTGACCTACGAGCCCGCGGCTTTGCCCGACGGAACGCTGGCCGGCGCTCGGCCAGGCAGCGGCAATTTCGGGATCGTCGTGCGCGGCCGCTCGGCCCACGCCGGACGCAATCCGGAGGATGGGCGCAACGCGCTGCTCGCGGCGGCCGATCTCGCGCTTCGACTCGACCGGCTCAAGCGCGACGGCCTCACGGTGAACCCGTCGCGCATCGAAGGCGGCAGCCCCAGCAATGTCGTGCCGGATCTGGCAATCCTGCGCGTGAACCTGCGGCCTCGAACGCCCGAGATCGAGGCCGCGGCCAAGCGCGAGATCGATGAGGCCGTCGCCGCCATCATTGCCGAGCGCGAGGTCGAGGTCGAACTGAACGGCGGCTTCGGCCGGCCGCCCAAGCCGCTCACGAGCGCGGCCGAAGCGCTGTTCGAGCTCGTCAGGGAGGCCGGCGCCGACCTTGGCCAGCCGATCGCGTGGCAGCCATCGGGCGGCGTGTGCGACGGCAACAACATCGCCGCGTGCGGAGTCCCCGTCGTCGATACGATGGGGGTCCGTGGCGGCAAGATCCACAGCATGGACGAATATCTGATCACCGACAGCCTGGCCGAGCGCGCGGCCTTGTCGGCGCTGGCCATCCTGCGCCTCATCGGGCAGGCCGCATGAGCTTTCGAATCCGCGCCGCCCGCCAGAGCGACCTTCGCGCTTTCTACAACCTCTCCAAGCTGACGGGCGGCGGCTTCACCAATCTGCCGGCTGAAAAGGCGACGCTGGAAGCGAAGCTCGAAAGGAGCGCGGCCGGATTCGCCCGGCAAGGAGACGCGCCCGGCGACGACCTTTACGTCTTCATGCTCGAGAATGTCGAAACCAAGCAAATCCGCGGGACATGCCAGGTGTTCGGCGCGGTCGGAACCGAGCGGCCGTTCTATTCCTATCTCATCTCGACCATGACTCAGAAGAGCGAGGAACTCGGCAAGACATTCCGCAATCAGTTGCTCAACCTCACGACCGACCTCGAAGGATCGAGCGAGGTCGGCGGCCTGTTCCTCCATCCGCACGAACGGGCCGGCGGCCTCGGCCTGCTGCTCGCGCGGTCGCGCTACCTGTTCATCAAGATGCACCGGGAGCGCTTCGGAGACACCGTGCTGGCCGAGCTTCGCGGGGTCATGGACGAAGGCGGGCATTCGCCGTTCTGGGACGCGATCGGCGGGCGGTTCTTCGGCATGACCTTCCCCGAGGCGGACGAGTTCAACGCCGTCCACGGCACCCAGTTCATCGCCGACCTGTTCCCGAGGAGTCCGGTCTACATGTCGATGCTTCCGGAGAGCGCTCGCGCCGTCATCGGCCAGCCGCACCCGACGGGCCGGGCAGCGCTCAAGATGCTGGAGAACGAAGGCTTCATCTGGGACAGCTACATCGACATTTTCGACGGCGGACCGACGGTGACGGCGCGCACCGACAATATCCGGACGATCCGCGAGGCCACGCCGCTGCGGGTGCTCGACCGGGATGCTGTCGACGGACAGGCCATGCTGGTCGCGCACGGCGCGGCGCAGGACTTCATCGCCTGCTACGCCAAAGTCGAAGTCGAGGAGGAGGGCGCGGCCCTCGATCCCGAGGCTCGCAAGCTGCTCGGCGTCGGCCCCGGCGATCAGGTCGTGGCGGTCGCGCGCTGATGGCGCTCACCGAGGTCAATTTCGACGGGATCGTGGGGCCGAGCCACAATTATGCCGGCCTCAGCTTCGGCAATGTCGCGTCGATGGGTCACGGCGGCCAGGTGTCGCAGCCGCGAGCGGCGGCGCTCGAGGGTATCGAGAAGATGCGCGCGAACCTCGCGCTCGGCCTCGCGCAGGGGATTTTCGTGCCGCAGCCGCGCCCCGACCGGTCATGGCTGGCGGAGCTCGGGACGACGGCGGAAGGCGCCGAGCCGAAGCTTGCGGCGGCCGCCATGTCGGCGTCGGCGATGTGGGCCGCGAACGCCGCCACGGTATCGCCCGCGCCGGACACCGCCGACGGCAAGTGCCACCTGACGGTCGCGAACCTGAGGACGATGCCGCACCGAAGCCATGAATGGCCGGCGACGCTCGCCCAGCTCAGGATCGCGTTCGCCGGGGAGGCCTTTGCCGTCCACGCTCCGGTTCCGCCGGCGTTCGGCGATGAAGGCGCGGCCAACCACATGCGGCTTGCCGCCGGGCACGGCGTGCCGGGGCTGGAGATCTTCGTTTACGGCGTGACCGGCGGCGCTTTCCCGGCGCGGCAGCATATCGAGGCGTCGAAGGCGATTGCGCGGTTGCACCGGCTTGACCCCGCGCGGACTCTGTTCGCCGAGCAGTCCGAGGCGGCGATCGCGGCCGGGGCGTTCCACAATGACGTGGTCGCGGTCGCGAACGAGCGCGTCCTGTTCGCGCACGAGCTGGCCTTCGCCGACAAGCAAAAGCTGATCGACGCCTGCTCGGCCAAGGTGCCCGGCTTCGAATATGTCGAGGTCGCGGCCGCCGACGTGCCGCTCGAAGATGCGGTTGCCTCTTATTTGTTCAACGCGCAGCTGGTGACGACGCCCGACGGGCAGATGATTCTGGTCGTGCCGAGCGAAGCGCGAGAGACTCCGACCGTGTGGCGCTGGATCGAGCGCCACATCGCCGGCAACGGCCCGATCCGCCGCGCCGAGGTGGTCGACGTCCGCCAGTCGATGGCGAATGGCGGAGGGCCCGCTTGCCTCCGCCTTCGAGTGGTGGCGGACGCGGCGGCGATCGACCCCCGCTTCATGGTCGACGAGGCAAGGCTCGACCGCATCGCCGCTGTCGTTCGAGACCATTGGCCCGAGCAAATCGCGAACGAAGAGCTGCAACGTCCGGCGCTCATCGCGGACGTCGAAGGCGCGCGGACAGCGCTGCTCGACGCGCTCGACCTTTCCGAGCTTGCGGCTTAGTCCCGCAACGGGACATTCGCCCCGAGTGTTAGCGCCACTTTAACCCTGTTCTTTAGCACCTCACCGGCGCAAAACCGCGGTTGAGGCGTTCAGGCGTTAACGATGGCAATGCTGAAGAAGATCGGTCGGCTGTTCACGATCAAGACGCGCTGGGAGGCGTGGCTGGTGATCTATGCGATCGCCCTCGGCTCGGTCGAGCGCGGGCGCCTCTACCTCGCGACCTATCCGGGCTGGGGCGGATGGCTCCTCGCCGCCGCGTGCACAGGCGTGGTGTTCATCGCCGGTGCGAAGCTGCTCGATTCCACACGGCCGCCGGAACCCACGCTCGCAACCGGACCCTATCGCTCCCCGGTAAGGCGGCGTGCGATCACTGGTCGTAGTCGACCCACGCGCCTGCTGACGGGTCTTTCTTCAGAACGACCGATTTCACGTCACACAGATTGACGCCGGCCCAGGTGACCGCGCCCGACCCCGGGACGCTGGCGCGAATATCGAACGCGCAGTCCGGATCCGTGAAGCTGATCGGGGCGCGCGCTCCGGCCTGGGGAGCGCCGCCAAGCGGCTTCCAGTCCTGGGTGCCGGCGCGCCGGATCGAAAGGTCGGCAAGCGCGCCGCTGGTGCCATTGACGAGGGTGAAACCGGACGCGCCCGCGACAGCGGCCGAGGCCGACCCGAGCAACGCAAGCAGGAATGCGACTCTGTTAAGCACGGGCGCCAGTATAATCGCTGGCGCCCGCTTTAGGAATCAGAAGATTGCGCGCGCCGTCAGGCCGCGTTGAGCTCGACGTAGGTCGGCCGTTGGCCGCTCCAGAACACCGGCGAGGACGCCGGTCCGTGGGTCGCCGCTTCCTTGAGCGGCAATGCGGTGGAGCAGAAGGCGCATTCGGCCGAAACCCGGCCGATCAACCAATGCGTTCGGCCGCATCCGGGGCAGTGGTTGACCTCGCCGTCGTGATAGACGGCGTGATACCCGCGGGCGTTCGGATTGAACGCGGTGCGGCGGGAGTTGATCGAACTCAGCATCATGGCTTTCCTTCGAAACCAGTTTCAGCCCCAACGAGCGGCGACTTGTTCGGTTTCGGAGTTGACGCGCTTCCGTGGCGACCTGTCACCGTCGTGCAACGCTATTGTCTCGCCTTGGGTCACCTTCGCCATGACCCTTGCTTTCGAGCGAAAACCGCCGTTTTCCCTCGGGAATGTTTACCTTTTATTAGGCATTTTGGGCGGATGGTCCGGAGGTTCTCTACCGGAGGCGGGGCCCAGTGGAATCGGACGAGCGTTATTATCGGCGGCGCGCAGTCGAGGAACGAATGGCGGCGCAGCGGGCAATCGGCGAATTGGCCCGCGCATGGCACGCGAAGCTCGCCGCCGACTACGCCCAGCGCGCCAGCGCCTGCACCGGCACCTGCTTGCCGCAAGCCGCGGTCGCCGGCTGATCTTGAATCCCTGAGCAATTCATCGGACCACGCACCGCGTGGACGATTGGGAACAGCCATTTCTTCGAAAAATCTCGCCGGCGCTTCGACAAGGAGCAGCGTGAGCGCAAGCGAAAGCGAACCCGCACGCTGATCGGCAGCGCCACAGTGGCGCTGGCGATTGCAGGCGCAATCGTCGCCTTCGCCATGCTGTCATGAGTCGGGAAAACGAAAGCGGCCCGGCGAAGCCGTGCAACGCCGAGCCGCGATCTGGAAGGATGTCGGTTCCGCATTCCTCTTCGCGTGAATTGGCAATGCGCGACAAGTTACCCGAGGATAGGATTTCGCATTTTCCGACTAGCGCCTGCCTAGGCGGTGGCGGCGGCGAGCATCTGCACGATCGTCTTTCGGCCTTCGTGGAACGCCTGCCGCTTCCATGCCGTGCCGGTAAGTCGTTGGAGCGCCATGAACGCCGCAAAGCCTTCGCGCTGCGACCACCAGCGGTCGTTGACGAAGCCGGGGAGAATGTCGGCGGCGCGAACACCGCCCTCCGCGCGGATCGACTTCCCAGCTATACGCCAGCCACTGTCCCGAGCCCTCGAGCGTCAGCCACACCGGCTCGGCCTGGGCGAGATAGGCGTCCTTGCCCCGGTACCAGCGCGCCTGCCGCGCCTTCATCATCGCCAGCGCCGAGCGGACGAGGCGCGCTGCCTGCGCGCGCGATCTGGCGTTGGACGCGGCAAACAGCAGCTTGGACTCTCGTTCGATCGATCGCGTGAAATCGGCGTTCTTTCCAAACTGTTCCTGGATGCTGTCGTCGCTGAAATTTTCGGGGAGGTGATAGCGCTCGGAAAGCCGGCCGATCTCGGCCCCGTAGGTCGGCATCTGGGCCACGTGCGTGCCTTCGTGCAGCATGACCGCGGTCATGAGGGTTTCGAGGCTCGTCCCCTTCCCGTCCTTGCCCGCCGCGCGCCAGACGCTGGGTGTCGACATCACGAAGAAATTGCCCTTCTTCGGATCCGACCCCGAAAAGGAGATCACGCCGACCGGGAGCTTGTTCCCGTCCGGCAGTTCGACCTCGCCGCCATGAGGGCGAGCAGTCCAGCGGTTCGCGCCGCCGTTCATCGCGGTCGTGCTGGTGACGACGCAATCGCTGATCGAAGATCACCGCCTCGATCCTCTTCACATGGCCGATTCCGCTGAGATGGGTCGAGGCATAGTCCCACGCGCGCATCGAGCGATCGAGCCACGCCTGGTCGCTCGCGGAGAGGCGGCAGCCCGCGGCCGCCGGCGCCGGAGAAGAGGCGGAAATGAGGGCAGCAAGGAGGCTCGCGAGCATGGCCATCGTCGTACGCCCGCAGGGTTGCGCCCGCCAGCCCTTGCCCCTATGTCGCGCCCCTGCCGTTCCCGGCACCCGCGCGCCCGTAGCTCAGCTGGATAGAGCACCAGACTACGAATTTGGGGGTCAGAGGTTCGAATCCTTTCGGGCGCGCCATATCTCCTTGATTTTAAACGGTTTTTTTGGACCCACCTCCCAGTTCCGGTTTACAAAAAATCCGTCGGTTTACACATCAGTTTACAGCTGTGAGCCGCTAACCCTCTGATTTATCTGGAAGAGCACCAGAACTCTTTATCTGTGTGTCGGACGCGCGAAGTGTCTCGTCCTTCACTGATTTTCCAGAGGTCGTAGGCGTCAAGCTGGGGTGCGTTCCCTTCCCTCGGATGGATGATGATTTTGCGCGGGTGGATCTCGATCGAGCCGATCTCGATGCCGGCTCGGCTCGCAGCAGAGATCGCTCGTTTGATCTCCACGGAGGGAGGGAATTTGAAATTGCTGGGCATTGTGGTCTCCCATCAATGTTGGAGGGTTTTGGAATGGGCGCGCGGCGACGACCGCTGAACGGCGTCTCGAACCCAGAAAAAAATTGACAGATGCTAGGCCTCAGGCTCTCGGCCCGGGTTCTAGGCCCGAACGAAAACCAGCCCGGCCGTCATAGTCCGCGAAGCTCGTTTGTCAGGCACTTTCGGGTTTACGAAAAGAGAAGGCCCATTCTCCCGAACCGCCAGGGCGGGAGGAGGCTGAGCCGTATGTAGGCTCCAAGAGGGAAAGCATGGATAAGGACATACGGGCAGACGTCATCGCGCGTACGCTATCGCCACTTGGTTGGCATTTGGTCGGGGTCGCGAATTTCTGATGCAGCTGAGGAGTTGGTAGCAGCGCGAGTTAAGTTGAGATTTGAAGATCCGATCCGTTCCCTGTTCGCTCATGCGTGGGAGCTGAACCTAAAAGCCTGTCTGCGGCGGCAAGGTCTCACGGCGGAAGATGTTCGTGTAGGATTTGGTCACGACCTGCTCAAACTTTGGAATGCCGTTGATCGTCCCCGATTTCCTCTCCTTCAACTCCGCGACGAACTTACGGGCTTCGTCGAGCACCTCGCATTTTACCACCGGAATCGACTGTACGCGTATCCCATCCGGGGTGTCCGTAACGAACATTCGTTGAACTATGTGAGGGCCACGTCGGCCCGCTTCCGACTTTCCCCCGCTGCCGCGATTGAGACATTTGGAAGCCCTTAGGCTAATGGCAGCTTTCGACCCAAAGCTGACATTGGGCGGGCATGCCAAGGCGGCGCTCTTGCAACACTAAAGTGGTTACCGTTGCGCTCCGATCCAACTATAAGCGGGGCATGAGTAGGGACGGCGTATTCGAGCTGCTCGTTCAAAGCGTCACTGATTACGCAATCTATATGCTCGACGAGAACGGGCGCGTGAGCAGCTGGAACGCCGGTGCTGAACGCTTCAAGGGATATGCAGCTGAGGAGATCATCGGCGAGCATTTCTCGCGCTTCTATACCGATGAGGACCGCGCGGAGGGCGTCCCCGAACGCGCTCTAGAGCAGGCGAGAAACGAGGGACGCTTTGAGGCTGAAGGCTGGCGGGTACGGAAGGACGGCTCCCGGTTCTGGGCGATGGTTATCATCGATCCGATCCGCAACGATGAAGGGCAGCTCATCGGCTACGCCAAGGTAACGCGCGACATGACCGAGCGACGAGCGATCGAGGAGCAACTTCGCCAATCGCAGAAGATGGAGGCAGTCGGACAGCTGACAGGAGGTCTCGCCCACGACTTTAACAACCTGTTGGCGGGTATCAGCGGCAGCCTTGAAATGATGCAGATGCGCGTCGCGCAGGGGAGAACGAGCGAACTCGACCGTTACGTCAATGCCGCCCAGGGGGCGGTGAAGAGGGCTGCCTCCCTAACTCATCGCCTACTGGCATTTTCGAGAAGACAAACGCTCGATCCAAAGGCGACCAACGTCAACCGCCTTCTGGCGAATTTAGAAGACTTGATAACACGAACCGTCGGGCCCGGCGTCGAAGTCGAAGTCGTCGGCGCAAGCAGCCTCTGGTCGATTTTTGTCGATCAAAATCAGCTCGAAAATTCCGTACTAAACCTTTGCATCAACGCCCGCGATGCAATGCCGGATGGCGGCAAGTTGACCATAGAAACCAGTAACAAGTGGATCGACGACCGTGCGGCCCGGAAGCATGATTTGCTGATCGGGCAATATGTTTCGCTTTGCGTCACCGATACCGGCACAGGCATGACCCCGGACGTGGTCGATAAGGCTTTCGATCCTTTTTTCACCACTAAGCCCATCGGTGAGGGAACCGGCCTTGGTCTCTCAATGATTTATGGTTTCGTTCGGCAATCAGGCGGGCAGGTTCGGATTTACACCGAACTGGGACAAGGCACCACAATGTGCCTCTATTTCCCCCGCCACAGTGAAGACGCGGAAGACAATATTGACGCCTTCGAGAACACGCCAATGGGTGCTACAGGCGAGGGCGAAGTCGTGCTGATCATCGACGACGATCCCACCATTCGGACGCTGGTTGCGGAAGCGCTGAACGACACGGGTTACTCGGTCATTGAGGCGGCGGACGGGCCGGCGGGCCTGCGCATTCTCGACTCCAATACGCGGATCGACTTGTTGATCACCGACGTGGGCCTCCCAGGGGGGATTAACGGCAGACAGGTCGCAGACGCGGCGCGCGGGGGTCGGCCCGGGTTGAAGACTCTGTTCATTACTGGCTACGCTGAGAATGCAGTCATTGGGAAACGAAGGCTGGACCCTGGTATGCACGTGATCACGAAGCCGTTTCAAATCGAGGCCCTGATACGCAGAGTACGCGAAATCATCGACTCCTGAGAGTGGGCGAGTGAGAGTGAAGCCCCCGCGATTTGGAGCGGCAGCTTTCCACCCAAAGCTGCCATTAGAATGTGAGTTGTTGCTGCGGTTCGACGGCCGAATCGGGCTCCCAAAAACGGGCATTTTTGGATCGTTTCAGTTTACACCGCACGGGCGCGCTAAGGAGAGTTAGGGAGGGTGCGGGAAAAAGTTTACAAAAAAATCCAATGAAAACAACGTGACACCGAGCCTACGAAATCTGGGGGTCAGAGGTTCGAATCCTTTCGGGCGCGCCATTTTCCTCTTACAGGCGCGTCGATGCGACCGCTGCTGCTGCTTATTGTGCTGGCGTTGACGGCATGCTCGTCCGCCGGCGGACCCTACCCGTCGCTCCAGCCGCGCGCCGCCGAGGCGATCGATCCGCGGCTGCAGCCGGCGCGGGCGATGAACGACCGGCCGGTGACGCCGGCGCTGGCGTCCCAGCTCGCCATGCTCGTCGAGCAGGCGCGGACCGGCGAGGCGGCGTTCGAGCCGGCGGCGGCGAGCGCGGAGCGGCTCGCGGCGATGGCCGGAGCCGCGCAGAGCGAGAGCTGGATCGCTGCGCAGACCGCGCTTTCCGCCGCGATTGCGGCACGAAGACCGACCGCGCTTGCGCAAGGCGACATCGACGCGCTTGGCGCGGCCAGGCTCCAGGCGCAAGGCGGGATCGCGCCCAACGACCTCGAGGCGATCGACAACGCCGCGGCGGAGGTCGCTGCGATCGCGCGCCGACAGACGGATCGCATCGACGCGATTCAGCGGAGGCTTGGAATCTAGCTCAGCGCAGCGGTGCGCGCCTCCGGCCAGCCGGCGGCGTCGATCCGGTAGACGATGGACGGATTGAGTTCCGGCCCGAACCTCTCGTCGATGAAATCGAGATCGGCGCGCCGCGTCATTCCGAGTCGCTCCATGAGACCCCAGCTCGCCCTGTTTCCGGCAACGGTGAGCGCGATGACGAGCGGCGCATCGAACCGCCCGAAAGCGAGGTCGAGGCTGGCAATCGCCGCTTCCTTGGCAATGCCCTGTCCCCAGGCTTCGGGCCGGAGCCGCCAGCCGATCTCATGGCTATCGGTCAGCTCCCCGGCGCCCGGCGAATTGACGCGCTTGATCCCGCAGAAGCCGAGGATGTCGTCGCTGTACGGTCCTCGACGATCCAGAAGGTATGCCCGAAATCGCGACTGTAGCCACGGACACGCCGATAGGCCTCGCGCCACTCCTCCGGGAGCTGCACGCCGCCGAGGTGGCGCATGACCTCCTCGCGGTTCATCACCTCATAGAAGCGCCGTTCGTCCTCATCGTCCCAGTCGCGAAGAATCAGGCGGCTCGTCTCCGCGACGATCTCAGCCATTGATCAGGCGGGCGGCGTCGACGGCGTGATACGTCAGCACGCCGGTCGCCCCGGCGCGCTTGAACGCGAGCAGCGTCTCGAGGATCAGCGCGTCGCGATCGCCCGCTCCGGCCGCGGCGGCATGTTCGATCATCGCATATTCGCCGCTCACTTGATAAGCGAAGGTTGGCACCCCGAACGCCTCCTTCACGCGCGTGAGGACATCGAGGTAAGGCAGGCCCGGCTTCACCATGACGAAGTCGGCGCCCTCGGCGAGGTCGAGCTCGACCTCGCGCAGCGCCTCCTCGATGTTGGCCGGGTCCATCTGATAGCCACGCTTGTCGCCCTTGAGGCGGCCGAGGGAGCCGACGGCCTCGCGGAACGGGCCGTAGAAGGCCGACGCATATTTGGCGGCATAGGCCATGATCGCGACATTGTGGTGCCCCTCGCGCTCGAGCGCCTCACGGATCGCGGCGACGCGGCCGTCCATCATGTCGGATGGGGCGACGATGTCGGCGCCGGCTTCGGCCTGGACGAGCGCCTGCTGAACGAGAATTTCGACCGTCTCGTCGTTGATCACATTGCCAGCCGGATCGACGATGCCGTCGTGGCCGTGCGCCGTGTACGGATCGAGCGCCACATCGGTCAGCACGCCGATCTCGGGCACCGAATCCTTGATCGACTTGATCGCCCGGCAGATCAGATTGCCGCGGTTGAGCGCTTCCTCGGCGCGCTCGGTGCGCAATTGCTCGGGCGTGTTGGGAAAAAGCGCGATGCACGGGATTCCGAGACTGGCCGCCTCACGCGCCTTGTCGGCGAGGCGATCGACGCTCCAGCGGCTGACGCCTGGAAGAGCCGCGATTGGCTCCTCGCGATCTTGGCCGTCACAGATGAACAGCGGCCAGATGAAATCGGACGGGTGAAGCCGGTGCTCGGCGAGCATCGAGCGCATCCACGCGCTCGACCGGCCGCGGCGCATGCGCAGCGCAGGGAAGGAAGCGGACATGTGCGCGCCTATAGCGTCAGCGGCTCCGCAGCGAAGCTGCTTTCTATTGGTTCACACGAAACTAGCCTGCGGGCTTGAGCGCTCCGCCGGGCTCGCGGGTGGCGAGAGCTTCCTCGATGCACTCGTCCTGGTCGGGTCGTTCATCGACGGTCATGCGCGCCTTCTTCCAGCCGCCGTGCACGTAGAAGCCGATCGCCAGCGCCAGGTTGATGAACGAGGTTACGGGGAAGCTCGTCCAGATCGCGTCGGCGCCGAGCCAGTCGTAGGTCGCGTAAATGTAGCCGAAGCGGACCGGGATCAGGCCGATCGCGAGGACGATCATCGGGATCCATACGGCACCGTTCGCGCGGACCGTGCCGAACAGCACCATCATCACCCCGAACAAGAGGAAGTTCCAGGTCGCGACGAGGTGGATGTGCCGGGCGATGGGAAGCGCGGGGCTGCCCCCGCCCATGAACAAGGCGAGCACGGCCCGGTCGGCCAGCGTCAGCGCGATGATCATCGCCGCGGTGATCGCCAGCACCTGGACGATGCCGACCCGCGTGATTTGGCCGACGCGGTGCCACAATCCGGCGCCGATATTCTGCGCCGCCATCGCGCTCACCGCCGCGCCGAGCGCCATCGCCGGCATCTGGACATAGGTCCATAGCTGCATCGCGACTTCGAAGGCGGCTGTCGTGGCGACGCCCTCGCGGTTGACGAGTCCGACCAGCGCGAGCGCGGACAAGGAGATGATGACCATCTGCAGGCCCATCGGGAAGCCCTTGACGACGATCGTCTTCATGATCGCGAGGTCGCACCAAAGATAGCGCAGCTCCTTGCCGCGGAGGCGCAGCGGCAGGTCCTTGAGATAGATGTAGCCGACAAGGCCGAACAGCGCCGCGTAATTGCCGACCAGCGTCGACATGGCCGAGCCGGCGATCCCCATTTCCGGGAACGGGCCCCAGCCGCGGATGAAGAAGGGATTGAGGCCGCTGTCGAGGATCACCGCGACGATCATGAAGAAGAGCGGCGTCAGGCTGTCGCCCGCGCCGCGAAGCGCCATCATCGCCAGGGTGAGCAGGAGAAGCGCCGGCATGGCGAGGAAAATCACGCGCAGATAGGCAAGCGCGAGCGGCGCGGCGTCGCCAGGGGTTCCGAGCAGCTTCAGGATCGCGGGCGAGAGATAGTAACCGGCGATGGCGATGACGATCGTCACCAGCAGGAACGACCCGCCCGCGGTTCCGAACACCCGACGCGCCTGGTCAACGTCCTTGCGGCCCCACGCCTGCCCGATGAGGATGGTCGAGGCCATTCCGAAGCCGAACACGAAGGCGGTGAGGAGAAACATCACCATGTTGGCGTTGGAGGTCGCCGCGAGCGCGCCTTCGCCGAGGAAGCGCCCGACCCAGATGGCGTTGATCGTTCCGTTCAGCGACTGGAGGATGGGAAGCGAGCGTCGGCAGCGCAAAGGCAGCAGGGTCTTGCCGATCCGCCCTGACGTCAGGTCGCCGCGCGCGGGTTTTCGCTCTGCTGATGCGTCTGCCATGCGTCTCCTCGCCGTACCCCGGCGAAGGCCGGGGCCCAGGCCGCTGCGAAGCAGCGGTTCCGCTGCCCTGGGCCCCGGCCTGCGCCGGGGAACAGACCTAGCCCAGTCTCTCCAACGCCGCACGCAGCCGTTCGGCTTCCGCCGACTTCGACTCATGGTCCGACCGCGCCTTTTCGACCGCTTCGGGCTTCGCGCGCTCGGTGAAGTTCGGGTTGGACAGCCTTTGGGCGAGGGTGTCGCGCTCCTTTTCGGCGGCGGCGGCGGCTTTCGACAGGCGTTCGCGCTCGGCGGCGATATCGATCACGCCTTCGAGAGGAAGCGCGAATGTTGTCTCATCGACCACCAATTGGGCGGCGCCCGTCCCGGCGAAGCCCGACAGTTGGATGGACTGCAGACGCGCCAGCCGGAGAAGATTCGCATGGTTTCGGTCGAGGCGGTCGGCGGTTTCCTCCGATGCGTCCGCCGCGAAGAAATTCAGCTTGGCGGCCGGCGGCACATTCAGCTCGGTTCGCGCCGAGCGGATTTCGCTGACGAGCCGGACGAGCCAGTCGAGCTCGCGCTTGGCGTGCGGATCGGGTTGCGCCTCGGGCTTCGGCCACCTGGCGACGATCAATTCGTACGGCCGCTCGCCCATCGCGTTCCACAACTCTTCGGTGATGAACGGCATCAGCGGGTGGAGCATCACCAGGATCTGGTCGAAAGCCCAGGCGGCGACGCGGCGGGTTTCCTCCCCTCCCGCTCGCGGGAGGGGCTGGGGGTGGGATCGTGATCCAGGACGGCCCACCCCTTCGTCGCTTCGCTCCTCTTCCCCTCCCGCCAGCGGGAGGGGAGATAGTTCGCCCTTCACCAACTCGACATACCAGTCGCAGAAGGTGCCCCAGACGAAGTGATAGATGGCGTCGGCCATCTCGTCGTAGCGCAGCTCGTCGAAGGCGCGGTCGAGCTGGGCCAGCGTCTCGACCACCTCGCCGATGATCCAGCGGTTGACGGGAAGCTCGGCGGCGGGCGCGGCGATGCTTTCGCTCGCGCCGACACCGTTCATCTGCAGGAAGCGCGCCGCGTTCCACAGCTTGGTCGCGAAATTGCGGTAGCCCTCGACGCGCTTCTCATCGAGCTTGATGTCGCGGCCCTGGCTTTCCATCGCCGCCAGCGTGAAGCGCAGCGCGTCGGCGCCGTACTTGTCGATCAGGCCGAGCGGGTCGACCGTGTTGCCCTTCGACTTGGACATCTTGGCGCCCTGCGCGTCGCGGACGAGGCCGTGGAGATAGAGCGTCTTCCACGGCGGCTCGCCCATCAACTCGATCCCCTGCATCGCCATGCGCGCATCCCAGAAGAACAGGATGTCGAAGCCGGAGATGAGGACGTCGTTGGGGTAATGGCGCTTCAGATCGTCGGTTTCGTCGGGCCAGCCGAGCGTGGCGAACGGCCAGAGGGCCGATGAGAACCAGGTGTCGAGGACGTCGTCATCCTGCCTGAGCGGTTGGTCGCCAGCCTGCTTGCGGGCATCGTCCTCGGTTTCGGCGACGAAGACGCGGCCGTCCCCGGCGTACCACGCCGGAATGCGGTGGCCCCACCAGAGCTGGCGCGAGACGCACCAGGGCTGGATGTTTTCGAGCCAGTTGAACCAGGTCTTGGCCCAGGTCTCGGGCACGATCCTGATGTCGCCGTTCTTCACCGCCTGGAGCGCGGGCAGCGCGAGCTTGGCGGCGTCGACGTACCATTGGTCGGTGAGCCACGGCTCAATCACCACGCCCGAGCGGTCGCCGTATGGCGTCGGGATCACGCGGTCCTCGACCCGGACCAGCGCGCCCTCGTCTTCGAGCAGCTTCGCGACCACGGCCTTGCGCGCTTCGTCGCGCGTAAGCCCGAGCAGCTTCTGCGGAATGAGGCCGTCCTGCGTCTGCACGACGAACGCCTGCGCGTCGAACATGTTGAGCATGTCGGCGGGCTTGAACCCGGCGCGCTTGCCGACCTCGAAGTCGTTGAAGTCGTGGCCGGGCGTGATCTTGACCGCGCCCGAGCCGAGCTCGGGGTCGGCATGCTCGTCGGCGACGATCGGGATCAGCCGGCCGGTGATCGGGTGCCTGATCTGCTTGCCGATCAGCGCCTTGTAGCGCTCGTCGTCGGGATGGACCGCGACGGCCATGTCGGCGAGCATCGTCTCCGGCCGCGTCGTCGCGACCTGGATTGCGCCGCTGTTGTCGGCGAGCGGATAGCTCAGCGTCCAGAACTTGCCCTGCTGACGTCGCGGGTTTCGACCTCGAGGTCGCTGATCGCGGTCTGGAACTTCGGGTCCCAGTTCACGCAGGCGCTTGTCGCGGTAGATGAGGCCGCGCTTGTGCAGCTCGACGAAGGTGTGGGTGACGGCGCGCTGGTAGCGCTCGTCCATGGTGAAGCGCTCGTGCGCCCAGTCGCAGCTCGCGCCGAGGCGGCGGAGCTGGCGGGTGATCGCGCCGCCCGATTGCGCCTTCCATTCCCACACATGCTCGAGGAACGCCTCGCGTCCGATCTCGGCGCGCTTGACGCCCTGGCTGTCGAGGTTGCGCTCGACGACCATCTGGGTGGCGATGCCGGCATGGTCGGTGCCGACGACCCACAAAGCGTCCTTGCCGAGCATCCGCTCGCGGCGGGTGAGCACGTCCTGGAGCGTGATGTCGAGCGCGTGGCCAATGTGCAGCGAGCCGGTGACGTTGGGCGGCGGCATGACGATCGTCCACGGATCGCGGTCGCCGCGCTCGGGCCGGAACATCCCCTTGCCTTCCCAATGCGCGTACCAGCGATCCTCGATCGCGGCCGGGTCGAAGGTCTTCGGGAGGTCGGTCATGCGGAGGCGGCGTTAGCGATGCCGCGGTGCAGCATCAACACCACTCCGTCACCCTGAATTTGTTCGGGGTCCATTTCTCCGCCCTCTGCGGATATCCGCAATGGATGCTGAAACAAGTTCAGCATGACGCGGTGGGCTATTCCCCCCGCTCCGTCTGGTTCGGCGCAGGCGCTGCGCCCGGTGGCGCGTCGGGAATTGCCGCGCCCTCGCCAAGCCACTGCCGCATCCATCCGAACACCTCATGATACCATTGCACCGAATTCTTCGGCTTCAGCACCCAATGGTTCTCGTCGGGGAACACCAGCAGCCGCGACGGGATGTTGCGGCGCTGGAGCGCGGTGAAAGCGGCGATGCCCTGAGTATAGGGAATCCGGAAGTCGTTCTCGCTGGTGATCACCAGCTGCGGAGTCTTCCAGTTCCGGACGAAGTTGACGGGGTTCCACCGTTCGAATTCCTGTGGCGCTTCGTAATAGGGATGGCCGCCGTGCTCCCATTCGTCGAACCACAGCTCCTCCGTCTCGTAGGCCATGGCGCGGGCGTCGAAGACCCCGTCGTGCTGGACGAGGCACTTGAAGCGGTCGGGCCAGTTCCCCTCGATCCAGTTCATCATGTAGCCGCCGTAAGAGCCGCCGAGCGCACAGGCGTTGTTGGCCTCGAGCTGCGGGTCGTGCGCGGTAATGTAGGCAAGGCCCTTCTTGAGGTCCTCGAGCGGCCAGCCGCCCCAATTCTGGTGAATGGCGTCGGTGAAGGCCTGGCCGTAGCCGGTGCTCCCGTGAAAATCGACGCTGACCGCGGCATAGCCGGGCGCGCTGAACAGGCGCGGGTTCCAGCGGTAGGACCAGCTGTCGTTGAAGCTCCCCTGCGGCCCGCCGTGAACGAGGAAGGCGATCGGCAGGGTCTTGTTCATCACCGGCTTCAGCGTGAAGCCCCAGACGGTGTCGCCGTTCGCGCCGGTGAAGCTGAACTTGCTGAAGGTGACGGGATCGAGCTGGGCGAGCAGCTCGCGGTTGAGGTCGGTGAGCTTCGCCGGCCGGCCGCGCGCGTCGAGCCGATAGAGGTCGTCGGGCGCCATGATGCTGTTCATCGTCGCGATCGCGCCGCCCTCAGCGAGCCCATGGACGTTGCCGTAGCTGCCGTCGCCGGTGAGGCGCGTCACTTTGCCGCTCGCCGTGTCGACGCGGAAGACCGGAGTTTCGAGCGTGTCCTCGGCGGTGACCAGCAGGCTGCGGCCATCCCTCGCCCATTCGATCGAGCCGACCGAGCGATCCCAGGCCTGCGTCAACGGGCGGACCCGGCCGGACGCGAGGTCGCGCAGCATCACCACCTGCCGGTCGGATTCGTAGCCGGGCCGGGCCATGGCGGCATAAGCGAGCGTGCGGCCGTCCGGCGACAGCGTCGGCAGCGTGTCGGTGGCATCGTTCGCGTCGGTGAGGTTGACCGGCGGAGCGCTCCCGTCGGCCGGGGCGGCGAAGATGTCGAGGTTGGTCGACAGCTCCTCGGTCCGGCCCGCCTCGCGAAGCGCGAAATAGACGGTGCGGCCGTCGGGCGACAATGCGATCTCCTCGCCGCCGCCGAAGGGCTTAGACGGCGTGTCGCCGACGAGATTGCCTTCGACCGGCACGCCGGCGCCGCCGAGCTTCCCGCCGGCGACCGGGAAGGCGAACAGGCGCGAGCGGACGCCCGGTTCGGCCCAGCTGTCCCAATGGCGGATGAAGAGCTGGTCGTACGTCCGCCCCGAGCCGATCTTGTTGGCCTCCGGCAGGCCGGCGCAGTCGAGATCCGCGCAGCGGAGGTTCCGGTCCGCCCAGACGACGACCCTGTTGCCGGCGTCCGACACCTTGAAGCCGCCGATATCGCCGTGGAAGTTGCTGACCTGCAGCGGCGCGCCGCCGGCCGGCATCCGGAACAGCTGATCCTGATCGCCGACGGGCATCAGGAACCACAGCGCGCCGTCGCCGGAGAACATCGCGTCGTGGCCTTTCGCCGCGCCTGCGATTGGCTGCGGCCGCGCGCCCGGCCTCGAAAGGTCGAGGCGGTAGAGCGTGTTCACGCGCTTGTTCTTCGTCCAGTCGGTGTCCGAGATGGTGAAGACGGCGGTTCGGCCGTCGGGCGAAATGGCCGGCGCGCCGAGGCGGTGGATCGACTGAAGGTCGACCGCGGTCATCGGGCGGGCGGCGACGGGTGAAGCCGCGAGCGCTGAAGCTGCGGCGGCAACGAGGAGGGAGAACTTGATCATCACTGAGGCGTAGCGACGGGCAAGGGCGCTATCAACCAATCGTCATGCTGAACTTGTTTCAGCATCCATTTCGGCGAGGGGCGCTGCGGGTCTCGCGGATGGACCCTGAAACAGGTTCGGGGTGACGGTTGCCGTTAGAGAGGCCGCCCCGTGATTCGCGTGATCTCGCGCTTCACATGCTCCTCGACCATCAGCGGCAGATTTTCGTCGAGCCACTGCTTCAGCATGGGGCGAAGCATTTCACGCACGATCTCTTCGAGCGGGTTGACCGGAGGCTGGGCCGGGATGGTGGCGGCGACGGTCTGAAGCTGCTCGAGCGCCTGCCGGCTCTGGCCGGCGACATCGTCGGCGACCAGCGGCGGGCCGAGGTCGGCGGGCGGGGCCAATTGCTCGACGAGCTCGAGCACGTCCTCGTCGCCGATCGCCTCTCCGGGAAGCGATTCTCCTCGACCGCATCGACAGGGCGCGCAGAGGTGCGCAGCTCTTTCTCTTCGGCGATCACCTTTTTGATCGACGCGAGAATCTCTTCCATCGAGGGTTCACGGCCGGCGGACTGCATGGTCAGGACGATAGCTTCAATGCCGAGGCGAAGTCACCCCTGACTTCACCCCTCGGGCGCGAAAGTTCAGCCCCTTTCGGTTCCGGTCGATGGCGTCGGGGCGGCAGGGCCGGTAGTGGCGGGCGTGGTCACTCCGGGCGCCGTCGGCGGGGCCGGGTTGTTGCGGGCGGGAGCGACCTTAGGGGTGACGATCGGATTTGCCGGCATTTCCTGCGGACTGACGGTCCGCGTCGCGGTCGGCACATGGGCCGGGTCGGTCGCCCAGTCGCTCCAATTGTCGGCCACCCTGCGGTAATTGCCGAGCGGATCGTAGAGCGGCCCGCCGTCCAGTCCGAGGTCCTGCGCCTCGGCCTGGCCCATCGCATTCAGCAGCTGGAAGCCGGCGACATAGGCGTCGCGCTTCGCGGTCACCAGCGCGACCTGCGAGTTCAGAAGTTCCTGCTCGGCGTTCAACACTTCGATGATGGTGCGGGTGCCGACGGTCTGCTCGGCCCGGTTGCCCTCGAGCGCGAGCTCGTTCGCCTGGACCGCGACGGTCTGTGCCTGAATGGCCTCCTGCGCGGCCTGGTAATTGGCGAAGGCCGCGCGCGATGCTTGCACGACCGCGCGCTCGGTTCCGACGACCTGCTCACGAAGCTGGCCCTGCTGCGCTTGCGCCTGCCGGATGCGCGCGGCGGGGAGACCGCCCTGGAAGATCGGGATGCTGGCGCCGAGCCCGACGCTCGTCTGCGTCCCCGTGCTCGAGAACCCCGGCGGCGAATTGCCCGCGATGTTGGCGGCGAAGTCCGCGCCCGCCTGCGCGTTGAGGGTCGGCAGCCGGCTCGCTCGGGCGACGTTCACGTCATAACCCGCCGCGACCTCCTGCCGGCTGATCGCAACCAGGTCGGGGTTGTTGGCGAGGCCGATGCGCACCGCCTCGTCCGCGGTCGACGGAAGCGGCGGAAGCGGCGGAGGCGGTGCGAGGACGCCGGCCGGGTTCCCGATCACCTGCCGGTAGGTCGCTTCGCTCGCGGCCTCCTGTCCCTGCGCGGTCGCAAGCTGGGCGACTCCGAGCTGAAGGCGGGCTTCCGACTGAGCGACGTCGGTGCGGGTCAGGTCGCCGATCTGGAACCGGTCGCGGGTCGCTTCCAGGTTCGTCTGGAGGACCTTCACATTATTCTGGTTGAGCTCGACGATGGCGCGGTCGCGGATGACGTCCATGTAAGCCGAAACGGCGTTGGTGAAGACGTCGCCCTCAACCGCTCGAAGGGTCGCGCGGCCGGCCTCGACGCGGGTCTGAGCGGCGCGAACGTTGTTCCTGACGCTGCCGCCGTTGAACAAAGGGTAGCTGAGCGTCACTCCGCCCGACAGCGTGGGGCCCTTGCCTCCGGTCGACAGCAAACCATTCTGAGTGATCGCTCGGTTGAGGCCGACGGTCCCGCTGATCTGCGGTCGGCCGGCCGCCTTGGCGATCGCGACCGTGGCGTCGGTCGCTTCGAGCGTCTGCCGCTGCGCGGTAAGGGTCGGGTTGCTCTGATAGGCCGAAACGAGCGCCTCGCGCAGTGTATCGGCGTCCGCCGTGCCGGCCGTCAGGGCAGCGATCAGCGATCCGGTGAGAAGCTTGCGAACCACTCGAACAACCTTTTGCTAGAATGTGAAGGACTTGGGGCGCGCAAATCCCGGGAGAACCGGGACGCCCGCGTCGGTCAGGGACAAGTAACCGAAGGCGCCGCCCGCCTTGCGGCCGACGATGAGGCGCGTGATTCCGCGGTCGACGAGCGCGGCGCCGAGCCGGCCCCCGTCGGAAAGCTGCGCGACGAGCATATCGGGAATATATTCGACGGCGCCATCGATCAGGATGAGGTCGAAGGGCGAATTCTTCTTCGATCCCGCCTCGAGCGCCCCTTCCACCGACCTCGAGTCCGTTCTCGCGTGCCGCTGCCGCCAGCACGGGAGAGCTTTCCAGCGCAACGACCGAAAGTCCGATCGCCTGAAGCACGGCGGCCGAGTAACCGGTGCCGGGCCCGACGACGAGCGCGCGCTGTCCCGGCAACGGCAGCATCTCCGTCAGGAGGGCGCCGAGGACGGCCGGCGCCGGCAGGAAACGGCCGTCGCCCATCGCAACGCTGCGGTCGGCATAGGCGAGCGGGCGCGTCTCGGGGGGAAGGAATTTCTCGCGCGCGACCGTGGCCATCGCGCGCAGCACCGCGGCGTCCGTCACCCCCTGAGGACGCAGCTGGCTTTCGACCATCGCGCCACGCGCGGCTGCGAAATCGGGGATCGGGCTCTGCACGGTCATAGCTGTTATATGCCAATAACACAGTTGGAGTTCAAGCTTGAGCTTCTATCCGCACCCTCCGGCCGCGCCAACCGCCATTCATCGAACGACGAGCGGCCCCGCCCGCGGGGTTGACCGAACGGTGAGCGACGCTGCAAAGACCCCGCTCTCCCCGGCCCGATGGCGGAGTGGTTACGCAGAGGACTGCAAATCCTTGCACGCCGGTTCAATTCCGGCTCGGGCCTCCAACCACCTCGAAATGTCCGATCTCGAACAATCGTTGTTCGGGTACGGACACCCCCAGCCGGCGCCGCGCTTGTGCGGGTCCTCAACTGCTGAAATCCTCCACCTTCCATCGACCGAAGCGCTGCAAGCGCTGTGCCAGACGGTTGCCCAAGTCGGCGGCGGCGGGCAGAGCCCCGGAATGAACCACATGAGCCGGAAAACGTGAACCAGGAGATTGCGCCCCAATCGAGACTGCGCCGGCTGCGCCTGCTGCTGTGGGCGATCGTCGCTGTGGCGATCGCAGCGACCGCCGCCATGTTCCTCCTACGAAGCGCACCCGCCGGCCCCACGGCCGCGCAATCGAGCCTCGGCGGTCCGTTCACGCTGGTCGGGGGCGATGGGCAGCCCTTCTCGAGCGCGAGGCTCCGGGCAAGCCCTATGCGATCTATTTCGGCTTCACCCGTTGCGGCGACGTCTGTCCGACGACGCTCGCTCGGCTGGTGAATCTGCAGGAAACAGGCGGGCGGCGAGGAGGCGTTCAACATCGTCTTCGTCACGATCGACCCGGCGCACGACGGTCCGAAAGAGGTCGGTCAATATGCCGGCCTGTTCAATTCGCCGATCATCGGCCTCACCGGCTCGCAAGCGCAGATCGACCACGTGAAGAAGCAGTACGGGATCTTCGCGGAGCCCGCGCCGCACCCGATGCCCGGCAAGGAGATGGAGCATAGCGCGGCGGTCCTGCTGTTCGACCGCAACGGAAAGTTCGTCGCGACCATCTCGCGCCGCCGACACGGATTCCGAGGCGCTCGCCAAGCTCAAGCAGCTCGGCTGAGCTTGGAACCGACGCTCGGCGAGCTCAATTCTGCGGCGAATGGCACCCTATCGGCCCGACCCGCAAATCCTGACGCTCGGCGAGGATTTCTACGATGCGGTCGAGCCCGCGAGCTTCCCGCGCTGCACTCCCCGGTTCCTCAATCACCGATGGGCCGAACGGGTCGGGCTGGACCTGAGCGCGGATCAATGGGCAGGCCATTTCTGCCGGTTCGACCCGCTGCCCGACAATCTCGAGCAGCCGCTGGCGCTGCGCTATCACGGCCACCAGTTTCGCGTGTACAACCCGGAGATCGGCGACGGGCGCGGCTTCACCTTCGCACAGCTGCGTGATGATCAGGACCGACTGCTCGACCTGGGAACCAAGGGGTCGGGCCAGACGCCCTACAGCCGCCACGCCGACGGACGCCTGACGCTCAAAGGCGGCGTTCGCGAGGTGCTCGCGACCGAGATGCTCGAGGCGCTGGGCGTCAACACGTCGAAGAGCTTCGCGTTGTTCGAGACCGGCGAGGCGCTCGAGCGCGGCGACGAGCCGTCGCCCACCCGGTCGTCGGTGCTGACCCGGCTCAGCCACGGCCATATCCGCATCGGCACGTTCCAACGCCTCGCCTTCTTCGGCGATGTCGAAAATATAAGAAGCTGACCCGCTACTGCCTCGGCAGCCTCTATGCGCGAACAGGCGGCGGACGACGATCGCGAGAATGCGCTGCGGCTGTTCGACCTGGTTTGCGCATGCGACGGCCGAGCTCGCCGCGTCGTATCTCGCCGCGGGCTTCGTCCACGGGGTGCTCAACAGCGACAATATCAACGTCACCGGCGAGAGCTTCGACTACGGGCCGTGGCGCTTCACGCCGCTATTGGGACCCCGATTTCACCGCCGCTTATTTCGATCATTACGGGCTCTACGCGTTCGGGCGCCAGCCGGAGGCGATCCACTGGGACGTCGCGCAGCTCGCCGGTTGCCTGTCGCTGATCGCCGAGGCACCGCCGCTCTCGGACCTCCTCGCCGGGTGGAGCGACCGCTTCGAGCAGGCGCTGGTCGACGCGTTGATCCGCCGCCTTGGAATCGCGCCGGGCGCGAACGACGCGGCGGTCGCCGCCGCCTTGGTCAAGGCGCTGGCGAGCCGTGCGCAGCCGATCGACCGGGTCTTCTTCGACTGGCGCGGCGGGCGCGACCCGGGTTCGAAGGCCTATCCCGGCGAGGAGTTCCGCGACCTTGCGCGGCTGCTCGTCGGCCGCGGAGCGGATGCCGATCGCATCCCTACTGGTCCGACGCCTGCGCCCTGCTCAATGCACATCGACGAGGTCGAGGCGATCTGGGCCGCGATCGCCGAGCGCGACGACTGGCGGCCCTTCGAGGAGAAGGTTACAGCGGTTCGGCGGATGGGAAAGGCGATCGAGCAGGATGCACCGGGCAGGTTGACGAAGTGGCGCGAGGGTCGAGCGAGCGCAGCCTTGCGGCGCGGACGCTGACTTCGACCAACCCGGCGACCGGCGAGCTCGTCTGGTCCGGGACGATTGGCGATGCCGCCGCCGAAGTCGCCGCGGCGCGCGCCGCGTGGCCGGGCTGGGCCGCGCATTCCAACTCCTATCGCATCGAGATCGCTGCGCCGCTTCGCCAATGTCGTGCGCACGAAGGAAACGGAATTCGCCGAGCTGATCTCGCGCGAAACCGGCAAGCCGCTGTGGGAAGCGAAGACCGAGGTCGGCGCGGTCGTCAACAAGGTCCAGATCTCGATCCAGGCCTATGCCGAGCGGACCCCGCAGCGGAAGATGGAAGCGGCGCTCGGCGACCGCATTGCCGTGCGTCACAAGCCGCATGGCGTGCTCGCCGTGCTGGGCCCGTACAATTTCCCGGCGCACCTGCCCAACGGTCACATCGTCCCGGCGCTGATCGCCGGCAACGCCGTCGTGTTCAAGCCATCCGAGAAGACGCCGGCGGTGGGCGAGTTCCTCGTCGCGCTGCTTCCACGAGGCGGGGATCCCGGACGGCGTGGTGCGATTGCTGATCGGCGGGCCCGACCAGGGCCGAGCGCTCGCGGCGCAGCCGGGGATCGACGGTCTTTTGTTCACCGGATCGGCGCGCGCCGGCTCCTCGCTTCACAAGCAGTTCGCCGAAATCGCCGCAGAAAATCCTCGCGCTCGAGCTTGGCGGCAACAACCCGCTGGTCATCTGGAACGCGAAGGACCTCGAGGCGGCGGCGACCGTCGCGGTGCAGTCCGCGTTCCTCACCGCCGGCCAGCGCTGCACGGCGGCGCGACGGCTGATCATCGAGGAGGGCAAGGAAGTCGACCTCATCAACGCCATCTGCAAGCTGATGGACCGGCTGGTCGTCGATCAGCCCTTCGCCGACCCGCAGCCGTTCATGGGGCCGGTCATCGACAATGCGTCCGCGGACCTGGTCCAGGAACAGTGGCTCAATCTCATGATGAAGGGCGGCAAGCCCGTCCGCCGGCTCGAACGCCGCTCCGAGGACACGCCGTTCCTGACGCCAGGCCTGATCGACATGACCGACGCCAAGGAACGGCCGGATGAGGAGATTTTCGGTCCGGTTCTCCAGCTCATCCGGGTCAAGGATTTCGATGCCGCGATCGACGAGGCCAACAGCACTCGCTTCGGGCTCGCCGCGAGCCTCGTCGGCGGAAGCCCCGAAATGTACGACAAGTTCTGGGCGAACGTCCGGGCCGGCGTGATCAACTGGAACAAGCCGACCAACGGAGCTCCCTCGAACGCCCCGTTCGGCGGCGTCGGCCTGTCCGGCAACCACCGGCCAAGCGCCTTCTACGCCGCTGATTATTGCGCCTATCCGGTGACGAGCAGCGAAGCCGAGCTCGCTCGCGCCGCGATCGGCCAGGGCCTGCGCGATCCGAACATGCAGGAAGACTAGCGCGAAGGCAGTGCATCCCTTTTGCACTTCGTCGCGTTCATGCGCTTGTGAAAAAGCAGAAATGGATCGGCACGGCCATCGGCCTTGCCCTGTGCGCCGTCGCTTTCCCCTCCTGTTCCCAGGGAAGCAAGTCCTCAACCCAGGCCGACTCGAACGCGGCCGCGCCGGCCGACACCGGCCAGATCAGCTGGAACTCCGACGTCGAGAAGCAGCTCCGCGACGCGATCGCGCAGGCGCCCGCCAATGGGCTCAAGCCCGAGCTGTTCCTGAAAGGCGAAGGGCATGACGGCGCAACCCTGACCGAGGCCGCGCTCAAATATGCGCAGGCGCTGGCGCACGGATATGCCGACCCCACCAAGCTCAACGAGACCTATGCGATCCCGCGGCCTAACGCCGATGTTCGGCAGGGCCTCTCGCAGGCGATCGCCAAGGGCAATGTCGGCGAATGGCTCGCCTCGCTGCCTCCCCAGACGGACGAATATAAGGCGCTGAGCGAAGCGCACCTTCATTATCTCCAGCTCGCTTCGAAGGGACAATTCCAGGCGGTCCCCGCGGGCAAGCCGATCAAGCCCGGCTCGAGCGATCCGCGAGTGCCGGCCGTCGCCGCGGCCCTGGCCGTTGCGGGTTATCTCGACGCCCCGTCCTCTGCGGCGCCAGGCGGCTCGCCGCCGGCGGCGAGGTCCGGAAGATACACACCCGCAATGGTTGCGGCAGTGAAGGCGCTTCAATCGGAATTCGGGTTCAAGCCCGACGGCATCATCGGCAGCGACACGATCGATGCGCTCAACGCCGGGCCGGGGTATCGAGCGCGCCAGACCGCCCTCGCGATGGAGCGGCTGCGCTGGCTTCAGCGCGACCCGCCGGCGACGCGCATTGACGTCAACACGGCTTCGGCAGTGCTCGACTTCTGGCGGGACGGGCAGCACATCGACCAGCGCAAGGTCGTCGTGGGCGAGGGAGACCGGCCGACCCCGCAGCTCCAGGCGCCCATCTACCGGCTGGTCGCCAACCCGACCTGGACCGTTCCCAAGTCGATCGCCGAGACGGAGCTCGCGGACAAGAGCCAGGCTTGGCTGCGGGACAATAATTTCGGAATGAAGGACGGCTTTTACGTCCAGGAGTCGGGGCCGAAGAATTCGCTCGGCCTCGTCAAGTTCGACATGGCCGACGACCAGGCGATCTATCTCCACGATACTCCCGCGAAGGCGTTGTTCGGGCTGCCCGACCGGCATCGCAGCCACGGCTGCGTTCGGGTCGAGAACGCACTCCAGTTCGCCGGCGCCATTGCCCAGCAGCAAGGCGTCCTCGACGAATTCAAGAAGGCGATGGCGAGCAAGCAAGAAACCTTCGTCAAGCTGCCGGATAAAATCCCGGTCCGGCTGCTGTACCACACGGCTTTCTGGGACGGGCAGCGAGTCCAGTTCCGGCCGGACGTCTACGGCTGGGACGACAATCTCGCGCGCGCCTTGAACCTCGCGCCCGGTCCGGTGAAGCGGCTGAAGCCGCCCGAAACCGGCGACGTCGGTCCTTAAAGGAACTGAGGGCGCCGCCCGAAAGCGACGCCCTCATTTCCCCCTCCCCAGGACCGTCGGCGGGCTAGCCTCGCGCCTCCGGCAAATAGCCGTCATCGACCAGGTCGCTGAACTTGGTGATCCGGCTGTCGAACTTGAGGCGGACCTTGCCGGTCGCGCCGTGACGCTGCTTGGCGACGATCACCTCGGCCTTGCCGTAGGCGCGCGCCATCTCCTCCTGCCATGCGGCGAAATCCGGATGGTCGTCGGCGGGCTGCTTGGCGGCGAGGTAATAATCCTCGCGGTAGATGAAGAGCACCATGTCGGCGTCCTGCTCGATCGAGCCCGATTCGCGGAGGTCCGAGAGCTGCGGCCTCTTGTCCTCGCGCTGCTCGACCGCGCGGCTGAGCTGGGAGAGCGCGATCACGGGCGCGTTCAGTTCCTTGGCAAGCTGCTTGAGCCCGCGGCTGATCTCCGAAATCTCCTGAACGCGATTATCTCCAGCGCTCCCCTTCCCCGATCCCTGGAGCAGCTGGAGATAATCGACGACGATGATCCCGATGTTCTTCTGGCGCTTGAGTCGCCGGGCGCGCGTGCGGAGCGCGGCGATGGTGAGTCCCGGCGTGTCGTCGATGTAGAGCGGAAGGCTCTGCAGCTCCGCCGCGGCGCGCGCCAGGTGGCGGAATTCCTGCTGGCTGATCTTGCCCATGCGCAGGTTTTCCGAGCTGATCCCCAATTCCTCGGCGAGGATTCGAGTCGCGAGCTGGTCCGCGGACATTTCCAGGCTGAACAGAGCGACGGGCGCGCCGGCGGATTTCTCCGCCTCGATTCCGTCTTCGGCGTCCCTGATGAACCGCCGCGCCGCCGCGAAAGCGATGTTCGTCGCAAGCGAGCTCTTGCCCATGCCGGGACGCCCCGCGACGATCATCAGGTCGGACTTGTGAAGGCCGCCGATCTTCGCGTTGAGGCCTTCGAGGCCGGTCGTGAAGCCGGACAGATGGCCGCCGTTGTTGAGCGCGCGCTCGGCGACCGCGAGCGCTTCCTTGGTGGCGTCGGAGAAGGACTTCGCCCTGCCCTCGGCTCCCCCCTCCTCGGCCACCTTGTACAATTCGGTCTCGGCGCGCTCGATTTGAGCGAGGGGGGCAACGTCCTCACTCGTGTCGAGCGCGCCTTCGACCAGGTCACGACCCACGCCAATCAACGCACGGAGTAGCGCCAGATCGTAAATCTGGCAGGCAAAGTCTCGTGCCCCGATCACGGCCGCGCCCGATCCCGTTAATTGCGCTAAATATGCGGGCCCGCCAACCTCTTTTATATTTTCGTCACTCTCAAACAGTGGACGCAAAGTTACCGGATTGGCGACCCGGTTGCTATCCGTGAGCCTCAGAATGGCTTCGTAGATGCGCCCGTGGAGCGGCTCGAAGAAGTGATGCGGCTTCAGCTTGAGCTGGACATCCTCGACCAGCCGGTTGTCGACCATCAATGCGCCGAGCAGGGCGGCCTCGGCGTCGACGTTTTGCGGAAGGGCTTGAACTGGAGTGTCTGACGCGGACTCGGCGATGCGGATGACTTCGGCCATGACCAGGCTCCTACGCTCGTGCGGCCCCACATCAAGCGCGAACAAAAGTAGCACAATTGTGGATAGGTTGTGCGCGAATCATCGGCGTGTCCGCAGGAATTGCGGGAAACGCGAATTGATGCTCATCCACAGAAATAATGCCGGCAGATTGAAGGCTGAAATTCGTCCCGTTACGCACTCGGCATGGCGATTTTGTCCGACCGCTGGATTCGCGAGGCCGCTCAGACTCACGGAATGATCGAGCCGTTCGTCGAGGCGCAGCGGCGCGAGGGCTGCATCAGCTACGGGCTGTCGTCCTACGGCTATGACGCGCGAGTCTCGAACCACTTCAAGATTTTCACCAATGTCGACTCGGCAACCGTCGATCCCAAGGACTTCGCGTCGAACAGCTTCGTCGACCGAACGACGGACGTCTGCATCATCCCGCCCAACAGCTTCGCGCTCGCGCACACCGTCGAATATTTCCGGGTCCCGCGCGACGTGATGGTGATCTGCCTCGGCAAGTCGACCTACGCGCGCTGCGGGATCATCGTGAACGTCACTCCGCTCGAGCCCGGCTGGGAGGGGCATGTGACGCTGGAGTTCTCGAATACAACTCCGCTTCCGGCCAAGGTCTATGCCAACGAAGGCGCCTGCCAGTTCCTGTTCCTCCAGGGGAACGAGCCGTGCGAGGTGAGCTACGCCGACCGCGCCGGCAAATATATGGGCCAGCGCGGAGTGACGCTGCCGAAGCTGTGAAGGTCGAAGAGGCCCGCAAGCTCGACGATGCCGATCCCGCTCGCTTCGCTCGCGAGCGTTCCGGCTGCCCGACGGCGTCATCTACCTCGACGGCAATTCGCTCGGAGCACTGCCCGAGACCGACGCCGGCCGCGCTCGCGGAGACCGCCGAGCGGCAATGGGGCGAGGATCTCATCGCGAGCTGGAACAAGCATGGCTGGATCGACTGGCCGACGCGCATCGCGGCGAAGCTCGCGCCGATCGTCGGGGCGAAGCCGAACGAACTGCTGATCGCGGATTCGACCAGCGTGTCCCTGTTCAAGCTGCTCGCGGCCGCCGTCGCCGCGCGGCCGGAGCGGCGCACGATCCTCACGCAAGAGGCGAATTTCCCGACCGATCTCTACGTCGCGCAAGGCCTTGCCGACATGCTGCGGCCTCGAGCTGCAGACGGTCCCCGCCGACGAGGTGCTCGAGCGCGATCGACGAGGACACCGCCGTCGTCACGCTGACCCATGTCGATTACCGCTCCGCCGCGATCCACGACATGGCCGCGATCAACGACGCGGCGCACGCGGCGGGGGCGCTCACGGTCTGGGACCTTTCGCACAGCGCCGGCGCGATCGAGCTGGAGCTGGACGGCGAGCGCCTGCGACCTCGCGGTCGGGTGCGGCTACAAATATCTGAATGGCGGCCCGGGCGCGCCGGCTTTCATCTATGTCGCCGAGCGGCTGCAGGACGAACTGCCCAACCCGCATCCAAGGCTGGATGGGCCATGCCGATCCGTTCGCGTTCGTCGACGATTATCGGCCCGCCGAGGGAATTCTTCGGTTCCTCACCGGCACCCCGTCGATCCTCGCCATGGCGGCGCTCGACGCCGGGCATCGGCACGTTCGACGGGATTTCGATGACCGACGTCGCCGCGAAGTCGCGCAAGCTGTCGCAGCTGTTCATCGACGAGGTCGAGGCGCGCTGCGGAAGCGAGGTCCGGCTCGCCTCGCCGCGCGACCCGGCGCAGCGCGGCAGCCACGTCGTCTTCGCCCACCTCGAGGGCTATGCGGTCATGCAGGCGCTGATCGCGCGCGGCGTGATCGGGGACTTCCGCGCGCCGGACCTGATGCGCTTCGGCTTCGCGCCGCTCTACAACAGCTATGCCGAGGTCGTGCGCGCTGCCGAAATCCTCGCCGACATCCTCCACTCGCGCGAATGGGACCAGCCGCGCTTCAAGGAGCGCGCCAAGGTCACCTAGTGAATCGGTCTCCTTCTTCGAGCCTCGCGCCGTCGATGCTCCACGCGCCCGGCCCGGCGGCGGCGAGATAGAGAAAGACGAAGCAGTACAGGATCGCGGCCTCCCCCATGTTGACCGCGGGATAGAAGCCCATCTTCGCGTGCACCATCCAATAAGCAACCGCCATTTCGCCGGCGGCGACGAAGGCTGCCGCGCGCGTGAACAGGCCGAGGATCACAAGCACACTCGCCACCGCCTCGATCAATCCGGCGATCCAGAGGAAGCTGCCGACGTCCTGCAGCCCGGGTTTGCCGCCCGGCGGGAAGCCGGCCAGCTTGATCAGCCCATGCTCGAGGAACAGCAGGCCGGTGACGATGCGCAGGATGGCGAGCAGCTGCGGCTGCCAACGCGAAAGCCAGGGTAATTCCATCCGATCCTCCGTCGGCAGTTTGAGCCGCAGGTTAGAGACTTGGTTCAACTCCCGCCAAGTGTCAGACGTGTTCCTTGGCCTTCTGGCTTGCGTGCGCGGCATCCTCGGCGAGGAGCTGGCGCGAGCGATGGATCATCTCGACCCAGTCGTGGAACGCGTGCGCGAGCTTGGCGACCAGGTCCTTCAGCGGACCATCCTTGAGGCATCCGCTCTCGTCGAAGCTGTCGTCGGTGACGTGGCCGAGATAGGCCTCGGGCTGGGCCATCACCGGCATGTTGAGAAAGACGCAGGCCTGGCGGATCTGGTGGTTCGACCCGAACCCGCCGATCGAGCCTGGCGAGGCGGTGACAATCGCCGCCGGCTTCCGGTCCCACACGCTCTGTCCGTAGGGGCGGGAGCCGACGTCGATCGCATTCTTGAGGACGCCCGGAATGCCTCGATTATATTCCGGGCTGACGAACAGGATCCCATCCGCCGGGCGGATCTGGTCGCGGAATCTGACATAGGCTTCGGGCTGCTCGGGCAAAGCGTCATAGTCCTGGTTGTAGAGCGGCAGGTCGCCGATCTCGATCATCGAGCAATCGAGATTGTCACCGCGGATGGCGCAGATCGAGCGCGCGACCCTGCGGTTGAGGCTGCCCTCGCGAAGGCTGCCAACGATGATGGCGATCTTGTAGGACATGGCCGCTCTCCTTTGCCGCCCCAATACGCTCCGGCCCGAAAGGTTGCCTAACGCCGGCGCGACTGGTGGCGGATGTTCGGCGGCCTGCCGCGCCGGCTCGTGGCACGGACCCGGTCGCGTCGCTCCGGCTGGCGCCGTTCGCCCTCCGGTTGATCGGGCAATTCGAAGCGCAGCGATCCGGAGACGGGATCGGCCTCGGCAATTCGCAGCTTCAATTTCTGGCCCTGGCGGTAGGTCATGCCCGTGTCCTCGCCGACCAGCTGCTGCGCTTTTGCGTCGTAGCGGAAATATTCGTCGCCGATGGTCGAGACCGGCACCAGCCCGTCGCCGCCGAAGTCGACGACCGTCGCGAAGAAGCCGAACGGCTGGACCCCGGTGATCCGGCACGTCAGCACCTGCCCGCGTTGGTCGGAAAGATAAGCTGCGACATAACGGTCCACGGTCTCCCGTTCCGCCTGCATCGCCCGCCGTTCGAGGCCGGAAATCTGCTCGCCGATCGCCGCGAATTTCTCCGCGTCGGCCGGCGGGAGCCCGCCCTCGCCGAGCTTGTAGGCGCTCACCAGAGCGCGGTGGACGAGCAGATCGGCATAGCGGCGGATCGGCGAGGTGAAGTGGGCGTAGGTGCCGAGCGCAAGACCGAAATGGCCGAGCCGGTCGGGCGCGTAGCGGGCCTGCATCTGCGTCCTCAGCAATTGCTCCATGATCTCCGGACGTGAATCGGAGTCGCCGACGCGTTCGATGATTCGGTTGAAGGTCGAAGGCTTGATCACCTGGCCAAGCGTGAACTCGACGCCGAACGTCTCGAGATAATCCTTCAGCGCTTCGAGCTTCTCGCGGCTGGGCGGCTCGTGGACGCGGTACATGACTGGCGCCTTTTTCGCCTCCAGCGCCCGCGCCGCGGCGACGTTGGCGGCGATCATGAAATCCTCGACCAGCCGGTGCGCGTCGAGCCGCTCGCGCGCGCGCGACGGATTCGATCCGGCCCTTTTCATCGAGCACGACTTGCCGCTCGGGCAGATCGAGTTCGAGCGGCTCGCGCTTGTTGCGCGCGGCGAGCAGGGCGCGCCAGCAGCCCCAGAGCGGTTTCAGCGCGGTGTCGACCAGCGCGCTCGGAACCGGTCCTTCGACCTCGGGCATGAAGCAGACCGGCGAAGACACCTCGACCCGCTCCTGTTCGGACGCGTCGATCGCGGCCTGCGCGTCCTCGTAGGCGATGTTGGCGGCGACCCGGATTTTGGCCCGCGTGAAGCGCCAGCTCTTGAGCGTCCCGTCCTTCGCGATGGTGAGGTGGCACGCCATCGCGGCGCGGTCCTCGCCTTCCTTCAACGAGCAGATGTCGGCCGAAAGCTCCTCGGGAAGCATCGGCACGACGCGGTCGGGGAAATAGACGCTGTTGCCGCGCGCCCTCGCCGCCTTGTCGAGCGCCGAATCCGGGCGGACATAGAAGCTGACGTCGGCGATCGCGACGATCGCCTTCCAGCCGCCCTTGTTATCTTCATCGTCGTCGCGCGCAGCCCAGATCGCATCGTCATGGTCGCGCGCGTCGGCGGGGTCGATGGCGACGATCGGAAGGTGAGTGAGGTCCTCGCGCTGCCCAAGCGGCTGCTTCGCGACCCGCGTCGCTTCCTCGATCGAGGCCTCGCTGAACTCGTGGGGAAGCTCATATTTATGGATGGCGATCAGGCTGAAGCTCTTCGGAGCGAACGGATCTCCGAGCACCGCATCGACGCGCGCGCTGACCCGCCCGCCGCGGCCCGAGACCTCGCACAGCACGAGGTCGCCGGCCTCGCCGTCGGCGACGTCGCTGACGGGCAGCTCGCGGCGCTCCTTCTTCTCGACCGGAGTCAGCCAGAAGCGCGTGCCCTCCTGCCGGAGGACGCCGAGTACAAGCTCCTGCCTCCGCTCGAGCTTCTTGAGCGGATGCGCGACGAACTTGTCGCCGCGCTCCTCGGTGCGCGCGAGGACGCGGTCGCCGATGCCGAGCGCGCCACGACGCTCCTTCTCAATGATGCGCAGCTTCGGCGCGGGCGCGTCGGCTTCCCATTGCTCGGGCGTTCCGAAGATGTGGCCGCTGTCGTCGGCTTCGACGATCCTCAGCACCGTCACGCGCGGCACGCCCCCGGCCTTGTTGAACGCCCGTGCCCGCCCGGTCTCGATCAGGCCCTCGTCGGCCATGTCGTTGAGCAGCCGCTTGAGCGCGATCTTGGCGTCGCCGCGGATGCCGAACGCTTTTGCGATCTCGCGCTTGCCCGCCGGCTGGTCCGACGTCGCGATGAAATCGACAATCTGCTTTCTGGTCGGGAGTTCGGCGGTGCGCTTGCGGGGCATCGAGTCCTCTAGTCCGTCATGCTGAACTTGTTTCAGCATCCATCGCGGAACGCGCGAAGCCCTTCACGGAAATGGACCCTGAAACAAGTTCAGGGTGACGGTTGAAGGTGAATCACCGTAGCTGGCTGTCCTTGCTGCCGCGGCGGTTGATGGTCGAGTGGACGACCGCCTTGTCGCGTTCGGACTGGCAGGCGACGCAGGTGCGGACGCCGGGAAGCGCCTCGCGGCGTTTCTTCGGGATCGGCTCGCCGCAATCGTCGCATTCTTCGGCGCTCTCGCCGTGCGGCGTCAAAGCGCGGGCACGCAGCACCGCGTCCTTCACCGTGTCGTCGATCTGGTCCTGCACCGCGCCGTCGCGCGTCCATCCGCCGGCCATGCGTCTTCAACCCTCGTCATGCTGAACTTGTTTCAGCATCCATGTCAGGGAACGCAGGGCGACCTTCAACGCGATGGATCCTGAAACAAGTTCAGGATGACGGCTTGGCGGGAGGCGCGACATAAGGCTTGAACGCGCCGCCCGGTACCGCCGAGGCGACCGGGCTTTCGAACCCGTCCTTGCTCACCGAGGAAACGCCGAACACCCAGTCGTCCACGCGGATGTGCGGCAGGATCACCTTGCATTCGGCCGAGCATTCGCTCGCTCGAACGCGACGCGATTCTTGCCATTGGTTGGCGTCAGTGCGCCGCCAGCGGATCGTATAGGATGAAGCACTCGACACTGGCGACCAGGTCAGCGTCGTGTCCGTGCTCACCGCACCTTCCACCTCCGGCGCGGGCGGCGGCGGGGCACTGGCGATGCTTGCGAGCGCGGCGACGTTGAGCTTGGTCATCTTGGCGAGATAGGCGAAATCGACATGATCGATGGTGTCGCCGTAGCGGATGCCATTCTCGGTCCGGAGGTCCTGGTGTTGCCAGTTGTAATTCTCGACCGCGACGCTGATCCGCGCGGCGGGATAGCCGAGCTCCAGGAACGGGATATGGTCGCCACCGCGCCCGAAGCGGTCGGTGCGCCAGATCTGCCGTACGTCAAGGCCGATGTTGAGCCGGTCGGCGAGGCTGTCGAGATACCGCGAGATATTGCGCGAGGGCGCGTCATTCTCTCCGCCGAGGCTGTGCGTCTTCGCCGCCAGATCGCCTGCCCCTGCGATCGAGGCCCTTCCGAGAGCACCCGCGCATGGGTCGAATCGCACAGGCCGTCCGATGAGCAGCTGTTGCCGATGATGTCGTTGTTGAGGACGGTGACGACGTTCCAGCCCTGCGCCTTGGCATAGTTGGCCAGCACCTTGCCCCCGTAGAGACCCTGCTCCTCGCCGGAAAGCGCCGCGTAAACGATGGTGCCGGGGAACTTGTGCTTCGACAGCACACGCGCCGCCTCCAGCACGGCCGCGGTGCCGGAGCCGTCGTCGTTGGCGCCGGGCGCGTCCGAAGTGAAGTTCATGACGTCGGTGACTCGGCTGTCGATGTGGCCCTGAATGATGACGACGTCGTTGGGCCGCTGGCTCCCGCGCTGGATCGCAACCATGTCGCAGACGCGGGTCGGATTGGGGATGCGCGCGCCGGTGAAGGTCTCGCACGGCCGCACTGTCGGCAGGCCGAAGCTCTCGAACTGGCCTTTCGTCCAGTTGAGCGCGGCGCCGATCCCGCGCTTCGGGTCGGTCTGCGACGAGAGCGTGTGCCGCGTGCCGAAGCTCACCAGCGTCTCGATCGTGCGGCGCAGTTGCACCGGGCTCACCGGCGCGACGATCGCGCGAAGCCTGGCATCAGCGACTGGGCGGGGCAGCGCCGAGCAAACTGACGCACGTCAAGATCGCGATCTTACGCATTCGACTCTCCCTTTCGGCGGCTTCCGCAACTGGCATTTGCCGGTTGCGCGGTCTAGGGGAGCCGCGACCCAAACTGCATCACATTCGAGGACGCGTAACATGCTTCGCAGCATCGATCATTTCATCGGCGGTTCCAGCTTCGCTTCGGGCGAGCGGCAAGGCGATGTGTTCGACCCCAACCAGGGCCAGGTCCAGGCCAGTGTCCGCCTCGGCACCGCCGCCGACCTCCAGAAGGCGGTCGATGCGGCGAAGGCCGCGCAGCCCGAATGGGCGGCCACCAATCCGCAGCGCCGCGCCCGGGTCATGTTCAAGTTCCGCGAGCTCGTCGAGCAGAACATGGACGAACTCGCCCACCTCCTCTCCTCCGAACACGGCAAGGTGCTCGCCGATTCCCGAGGCGACGTGCAGCGCGGGCTCGAGGTGATCGAATATGCGTGCGGAATCCCACAGGCGCTGAAGGGCGAGTATACCCAGGGCGCGGGGCCCGGAATCGACGTCTATTCGATGCGCCAGCCGCTCGGCATCGGCGCCGGCATCACCCCGTTCAACTTTCCGGCGATGATCCCGATGTGGATGTTCGGAATGGCGATCGCGTGCGGCAACGCCTTCGTACTCAAGCCGCAGCGAACGCGATCCGTCGCGTCCCCAATCGCCTCGCCGAATTGATGAAGGAAGCCGGTCTTCCCGACGGCATCCTCAACGTCGTCCACGGCGACAAGGAAATGGTCGACGCAATCCTCGATCACCCCGACATCGCCGCGGTGAGCTTCGTCGGATCGTCCGACATCGCGCAGTACATCTATTCGCGCGGAACGGCGAACAACAAGCGGGTCCAGGCGTTCGGCGGCGCCAAGAACCACGGCATCGTCATGCCCGACGCCGACCTCGACCAGGTCGTCAACGACCTCGCCGGCGCGGCGTTCGGCTCGGCGGGCGAGCGCTGCATGGCGCTTCCTGTGGTCGTTCCCGTCGGCGAGGAGACCGCCGACCGGCTCCGCGAGAAGCTGATCCCGGCGATCGAGGGTCTTCGCGTCGGCGTCTCGACCGATCCGGAGGCGCATTACGGGCCGGTCGTCAGCAAGGCGCATCGGGAGCGGATCGAGCATTATATCCAGATGTGCATCGACGAGGGCGGTGAGCTGGTCGTCGATGGTCGCGGCTTCACGCTCCAGGGCCATGAGGAAGGCTTCTTCATCGGCCCGACCTTCTTCGATCACGTGAAGCCGAGCTTCCAAAGCTACAGGGACGAGATTTTCGGTCCGGTGCTGCAGATGGTTCGCGCGAAGGACTTCGAGGAGGCGGTCCGCCTGCCGTCGAGCCACGACTATGGCAACGGGGTCGCGATCTTCACCCGCAACGGCCACGCCGCGCGCGAGTTCACCGCGCGGGTCAATGTCGGGATGGTCGGAGTCAACGTGCCGATCCCGGTGCCGGTCTCCTACCACAGCTTCGGCGGGTGGAAGCGCTCGGGCTTCGGCGACATCGGCCAGTACGGGCAGGAGGGCATGCGCTTCTGGACCAAGACCAAGGTCGTCACCCAGCGCTGGCCCGACGGCTTCGTCGATGCGGACAACAAGGCCGCGTTCATGATTCCCACAATGGGTTGAACAGGACCGCGGGCGGATACCAGTCGCGATCCCCGGCGTTAAACGGTCATGAGGTTCATGGCCGCCCTGCTCGTGCTCGGGACGACGATCTGGATGGTCGCCTGCAGCGCGCGCGATCCCGTCGCCGACAATGTCGCCGCGGTGAACCTTCCCGCGCCGACGCGTGCCAGCGCGCCAAGTCCGCAGGGTGGGCCGCCGCCGGACGCGTCGGCGACCGCGACTCCCGTGTCCGCCCCGGTCACCGCGATTCCCGCGGCGCTAAGGGGACGCTGGGGCCTGACTCCGGGCGATTGCACGTCCACTCGGGGCGATGCGAAAGGCCTCCTCGTCATCACGGCGAAGGACTTGAATTTCTACGAATCCCGCGCCGTGCCGTCGCCCGGCGTGACGGCGGACAGCGACTCGATCACCGGCAATTTCGCCTTCACCGGCGAGGGACAGAGCTGGACGAGGTTCGAAACCTTTGAACGGCAGAAGAACCTGCTGACACGCACGGAAAGCAACCCGGCAGCGAGTTACACCTATGCGAAATGCTAGACTGATCGTCGCTCTCGGCCTTGCCGGTCTGGCCCTTGCGGCCTGCGGCAAGCAGAAGCCGCCGCCCCCGGATCAGAACATGTCGCTCGACTCGGGTATGCCCAACCAGGTCTCGGCCAACGCCGAAATCGAGCCTCTGCCGGCGGACGAGAGCAGTACGACGCCTTCGAACCAGCTTCAGAACGGCTTCGACAATCCCGACGTGAACGAGCCCGCCGACAGCACAAACCCTACTGACGGGAGCCAAGGATGCTGACTCTTTATTATTCGCCCGGAGCTTGCAGCCAGGCGCCGCACATCCTGATGCACGAAATCGGTCTCGAGCATGACGCGAAGCGGATCGACCTCAGGGCCAAGACGCTCGAGGACGGAAGCGACTATCTGCAAGTGAACCCGAAGGGCGCCGTTCCCGCGCTGCAGCTCGAAAGCGGGGAGGTGCTGACCGAGAATGCGGTGATCCTTCAATATATCGGCGACCGCACGGCGTGGCCCGAGGTCCTCCCGCCGCTCGGCAGCTTCCGCCGCTACCGGGTGCTGGAGCTCGTCAACTTCATCACCACCGAGCTGCACAAGCGCTTCGCCTTCCTGTTCGACCCCGAGGCGTCGGACGAATTCAAGCAGTTCGTAAAACGCGGGCTCGCCAGGAAGCTGGACTGGATCGACGGCCGGCTCGGCGACGGACCGTTCCTGATGGGCGAGGACTTCACGCTTCCCGACGCCTATCTGTTCGTGATCAGCCGCTGGACCGACAAGATGATCGGCCTCGATCAATGGTCGAACCTGCGCGCCTTCTACGAGCGGATGCAGCAGCGCGAGTCGGTCAGGAACGTGCTTCGGTTCGAAGGCTTGCTGGAAGAGGAAGTCGCGGGCTAGAGCGCCCGCACGATGACCCAATTCGACCTCACGGACGACCAGCTCCAGATCCAGGAGATGGCGCGGAAGTTCACGGCCGACGCGATCAGCCCGTTCGCCGCCGAATGGGACGAGAAGCACATCTTCCCGCGCGACACGATCCGCGAGGCCGCCGAGCTCGGCTTCGGATCGATCTACGTGTCGGAGGAAAGCGGGGGCATTGGCCTCGGCCGGCTCGAGGCGGCGCTGATCTTCGAGGCCATGGCTTACGGCTGTCCCTCGACCAGCGCCTTCATCTCGATCCACAACATGGCGAGCTGGATGATCGACCGCTTCGGCTCGGCCGAGGTGAAGCAGAAATATATTCCCTCGATGATCACGATGGAGCGGATCGGCAGCTATTGCCTGACCGAGCCGTCGTCGGGCTCCGACGCGGCCGCGCTCAAGACCAAGGCCGTGCTGGACGGCGACCATTATGTCGTCAGCGGCTCCAAGGCGTTCATCTCGGGCGGCGGCGAGAACGAGGTCTACGTGACCATGGTCCGCACCGGCGAGGACGGGCCCAAGGGCATTACCGCGCTGGTCATCGACAAGGACATGAAGGGCGTCAGCTTCGGCGCGCAGGAAAAGAAGCTCGGCTGGCATTCGCAGCCCACCGCGCAGGTCAACTTCGACGAGGTCCGGGTGCCGGTCGAGAACCGGGTCGGCGGCGAGGGCGAAGGCTTCCGGATCGCGATGATGGGGCTCGACGGCGGGCGTCTCAACATCGGCGCCTGCTCATTGGGCGGCGCGCAGCGCTGCCTCGACGAGGCGATCGGCTATACGAAGGGGCGTCAGCAGTTCGGGACGGCGATTGCCGACTTCCAGGCGACGCAGTTCACGCTGGCGGACATGGAGACCGAGCTGCAGGCGGCGCGCTACCTGCTCTACGTCGCGGCGGCGAAGGTCACGGCGAATGCCCCCGACAAGACCAAGTTCGCGGCGATGGCCAAGCGGCTCGCGACGGACAGCGGATCCTCGATCGTCGACCGCGCGCTCCAGCTTCACGGTGGCTACGGCTATCTTCAGGATTATCCGATCGAGCGCTTCTGGCGCGACCTCCGGGTCCACTCGATCCTGGAGGGCACCAACCAGATCATGCGCGTGATTGTCAGCCGCGACTTGCTTCGCCAATAGATGATGAAGAAAGCCCCGCTTCCCTTCGATCCGTTCGCGCTCGCCCAAGCCGCGGGCGAGGCCGCGATCGGCCTTGCCGCGCGTCCCGCTGAACTGCTCAATGTCCAGCTCGAGGCCGCCAAGCAGTGGACCGATTTCTGGACGGGCGCGATATCCGGAAAACCAACTGACAAGCCGCGGGACCGCCGCTTCTCGGCGCCGGAATGGCAGGACGATCCCTATTACCGCGCCATTCGCGATGCCTATTTGCTAGCGTCGAAGCAGCTGCGTGAAACGGTCGACAAGTCCGCCGGCAACGGCTCGCGCGGGGCCATGGCGCGCTTCCTCCTGGACCAATATCTGAACGCGATCTCGCCGAGCAACTTCGCGGCGACCAATCCGGAGGTGGTCAAGCGAACCAAGGACACCGGCGGCGCCAACCTCGTCCAGGGCTTCCTCCACCTGCTCGAGGATGTCGGCAGCGGCAAGGGGATCGTCCAGCGGCGGACCGACCCGAATGCGTTCGAGAAGGGAAAGACCATCGCCGCGACGCCGGGATCGGTGGTCTACGAGAATGAGCTGTTCCAGCTGATCCAATACTTGCCGGCTACGGACAAGGTCGCGGCCGAGCCCTTGCTCTACGTCCCGCCGTTGGTGAACCGCTATTACATGATCGACCTCGTGCCGCGGCAGAGCCTGGTCAAATGGCTCGTCGAGGAAGGCCGGACGGTGTTCGTCATCAGCTGGGTCAATCCTGGCGCGGAGCTCAAGGACAAGAATGTCGGCGATTACGTGCTTTCGGGCGTCGTCGAGGCGATCGGCGAAGTTCGCAAGCGCGCCGGCAATGCGCCCGATCTTTTCTCCTTCTGCCTCGGCGGCACGCTCGCAGCGATCGCGCTCGCCTGGCTCGCGGCGAAGGGACGCGCCGACGAGGTCAATTCGGCGACGCTGATCGGCTCGCTGGTCGATTTCTCCGACATGCGCGAGTGGTCGGCGTTCGTCGCCGAAGCCCAGGTCGGCGCGCTGGAACGGCATTTGGAGACGCAAGGGTTCGCCGACAGCCTCGAGCTTCAGCGGTTGTTCGCGGCGATGCGTGCCAACGACCTCATCTGGTCGTCGGTGGTGAACCATTATCTGCTCGACCGCGAAGCGCCGCCGTCGGACCTGCTCTACTGGTTCGAGGACGGTGCGCGCATCCCGGCGGCTTTCCTCAAAAGCTACAACCGCGAACTTCTGCTCGAGAATCGGCTCAAGGAACCGGCGGGCTTCATGGTCGGCGATGTCGCGATCGACCTTGCCGCCATCACGACTCCGATGCTGGTTATCGCGCTCAAGGACGATCACGTTTCGGCGTGGGAAGCCGTTTACGCCGGGGCACGCCACCTCGGCGCCGACTTCATCCTCGGCGGCTCGGGGCACAATGCCGGGATCGTCAATCCACCGGCGGCGAACAAGCACGGCTATTGGACCAACGCCGACCAGCCGGCCGATCCGCAGCAGTGGCTGGCCACGGCATCGCGGCACGAAGGTAGCTGGTGGCCGTGGTGGACCGAATGGCTCAGCGAGCATGGCGAGGGAAAGTCGGTGGCCGCGCGCAAGCCGAAGGACCCGATCGAGCCCGCGCCCGGCCGCTATGCGATGATGCCCTGATGGACGCGATGACCACGGCGCGGGACGTCATCACCGAGAAGCAGGGCCTCGCCGGGCGCCTGCGGCTCAATCGGCCCAAGGCGCTGCATAGCCTCAACCGGCAGATGGTCCGCGACATGGCGAGCGCGTTGATTGAATGGCGCGACGATCCCGATGTCCGAATCATCCTCATCGACCATGCCGAAGGCCGCGGCTTCTGCGCCGGCGGCGACGTCGTCGGAATCAGCCAGGACGTCGAGGGCCATGACGCGGCGGCTCGCGCCTTCTTCTTCGACGAATACCGGCTCAATCACCTCGAATATACCTACGCCAAGCCGGGCGTCGCGTTCATGGACGGGATCACCATGGGCGGCGGTGTCGGGATCGCGCTGCCCTGCCGCTACCGGGTGGCGACCGAGCGGACGGTGCTGGCGATGCCGGAAACGACGATCGGCATTTTCCCCGACGTCGGCGGGGGGCGGTATCTCTCGCGGCTGCGCGGCCGCCTCGCGCAATTCCTCGCGCTGACCGGCGCGCGGCTCGACGGCGCCGAATGTCTCCGGCTGAGGCTCGCCACGCATTACCTCCCGTCCCACCGTCTGGAAGAGGCCAAGGAACGGATCATCGCGCAGCCGTTCCGCACCCAGGCCGTGCTCGACGAGCTTAGCGAAGACGACATTCCGCAGGCCAGGATCATGGCCAATCTTGCCAAGATCGACCGCTACTTCGCCTCCGACCGGCTGGAAGATATCCTCGACGCGCTCGACGCCGGCGCGCTTGCCGGCGACGATTGGGCGGCCAAGGAGGCCGCGACCATCCGCGCCAAGTCGCCGATGGCGTGCAAGGTCAGCCTCAAGCTGCTTCAGGAAAGCCCCTACCAGCTGCACTTCGTCGATGAGATGCGGATGGAATATGGAATCATGGTCGGCCTGATCCATCATCCCGACTTCAAGGAGGGCGTCCGCGCGCTCCTCATCGACAAGGACAACAAGCCCAACTGGCGGCCGTCCCGTCCGGAGGTGATCGGCGAGCGCGACGTCGAGCAATTTTTCGAGCCGCTGCCGGTCGAGGAGCAGTGGCGACCGTTCGATTTTTAGAGGAAAGCATGAACTACGAAACTATCCTGGTCGAACAGCGCGGCGCGGTGACGCTCGTCACGCTCAACCGCCCTCAGGCGCTGAACGCGCTCAACAGCCAGGTGCTAAAAGACCTGATCGAGGCATTCGCGGCCTACGACGCGGACGAAAGCCAGCACTGCCTGGTGCTCACAGGCTCGGAGAAAGCCTTCGCCGCCGGCGCCGACATCAAGGAAATGTCGGACCAAGGCTTCGCCGACATGTATCGTTCCGATTTCTTCGCCGGTTGGGAGAAGATCACCGCGACGCGCAAGCCGTGGATTGCCGCGGTCGCCGGCTATGCGCTCGGCGGCGGCTGCGAGGTGGCGATGATGGCCGACTTCATCATCGCCGCCGACAGCGCGAAGTTCGGCCAGCCCGAGATCAAGCTCGGCGTCACGCCTGGCATGGGCGGCTCGCAGCGCCTGACCTGGGCGGTCGGCAAGGCCAAGGCGATGGAGATGTGCCTGACCGGACGGATGATGGGCGCCGAGGAAGCCGAGCGTTCCGGCCTCGTAGCCAAGGTCGTGCCCGCGGATCAGCTGCTCGACGAAGCGCTGAAGACCGCCGAAGCGATCGCCGCAATGCCGCCGCTCGCCGCGGTCGCATGCAAGGAAATGGTCAACGCCGCCTTCGAAATCCCGCTGGGCCAGGGCATTCGCTTCGAGCGCCGGCTGTTCCACGGCCTGTTCGGAACCGAGGACCAAAAGGAAGGCATGGCCGCCTTCGTCGAGAAGCGGCCGGGCAATTGGAAAGGGAAATGACGTCATGCTGAACTCGTTTCAGCATCCATTGCGGAGAAGTGCGATGCGGGCGGACAAATGGACCCTGAAACAATTCAGGGTGACGGAGGCTAGACATGGCAAGGATCGCATTTATCGGCCTCGGCCACATGGGCGGCGGAATGGCGCCGAACCTTGCCAAGGCGGGGCATGACGTCCGGGCGTTCGACTTGGTTCCCGAAGCTGTCGAGAAGGCTGTCGCCGCAGGTTGCTCGTCCGCCCCCTCCACCGCTGATGCCGTCAAGGACGCCGACGTCGTCATCACCATGCTCCCCGCCGCGAAGCACGTCCGCGCTGTGTTCGAGAATGATGTCGCGCCCAAGGCGAAGGCGGGCGCGCTGCTGATCGATTGCTCGACCATCGACGTTCAGAGTGCGCGCGATGTCGGCGAAGCGATGAAGGCGAAAGGGTTCGATTTCGTCGATGCTCCCGTTTCGGGCGGCATCGCCGCGGCGGCCGGCGGGCACGCTTGCGTTGATGGTCGGCGGCACCGACGAGCAGTTCGAGCGCGCCAAGCCCTTCCTTGAGCCGATGGCGAAGGCGGTCATCCACGCCGGCGCAGCTCGGCGCCGGCCAGGCCGCGAAAATCTGCAACAACATGATCCTCGGCGCGACGATGGCGGTGACTTGCGAAGCCTTCGTCCTGGCGCAGAAGCTCGGGCTCGACCCGAAAGTCTTCTTCGATATTTCGTCCAAGGCCTCGGGCCAGAGCTGGTCGATGACGAGCTATGCGCCGGTTCCTGGCGTCGGTCCCGACACGCCCGCCGACCACGATTATGAGGGCGGGTTCGCCGCCGCGTTGATGCTGAAGGATTTGAAGCTCGCCGAGGAAGCCGCGCAGAGCGTCGGCGCCTACACGCCCATGGGCGGGGAAGCCGAGGAACTGTACCAGCGCTTCGTCGACCGCGGCGGCGGGAACAAGGATTTCTCCGGGATCATCAAAATGATCGACGACAGCTGGAAAGTGCCGGACCAACAATAAGGAGCGACCATGCGTTACCTGAGCTTTGCCGCTTGTGCTTGCCTGGCGCTGAGCGGCTGCGGGGATTGGAAGTCCGGGCAGGCCAATAACGCGCAGCGCACTATCAGCGCTGAATCGCGCATGCCCGAAACCGCCAAATCGAACCCGGTCGCGCCGGCAAACAATCTGCTGCTCCTGGCCGCGGCGCCGTCGAAAGACCAGGCGCTCAGGATCATGCACGAGCGCGAAGAGATGATGGAAGGGCTCGGCAAGGCGATGAAGACGCTCCATCGCGAGCTCGATTCCGGGAAGCCGGATATCAACGTCGTCCGCGCGCAGACGGCGACGATGGCGTCGGCCGCCGCGAAGATCCCGAGCCTGTTCCCGGCGGGGACCGGCCCCGACGTCGGCAAGACGCGCGCGAAGCCCGAAATCTGGCGGCAGCAGGAACTCTTCGTGCGCAAGTCCAAGGATTATCTTGCCGCGGCGCAGGCGATCAATAACGCCGCCAGGGCAGGCGACCTGAACAGGGTCATGGCCATGCACGAGAACGTCGACAAGGCGTGCAAGGCTTGTCACGACCCGTTCCGCGCGCCCAAGCCATGATCGATGCCTAAACAGCCGATCTGGGACCTGCCCGTCCGGCTGTTTCATTGGTTGCTCGCCGGGCTGATCGGCTTCAGCTGGTGGTCGGTTCACAACCACCATACCGACTGGCACATCTGGTCGGGCTGCGCGATCCTGACCCTGCTGATCTTCCGCGTACTGTGGGGCCTCGTCGGAAGCTCGACCGCGCGCTTCTCGAACTTCATTCGCGGCCCGCGCGCGATTTCAGCATATTGGCGCGGCCGATGGAGCGGGATCGGCCATAATCCGCTGGGCGCCTTGAGCGTCGTCGCGCTGCTCGCGGCCGTCGCGGTCCAGGTCGGTCTCGGCCTCATCTCCGAAGACGAGGACGGGCTTTACATGGGCCCGCTGGCGCAATTCGTCAGCACGGACACGTCGGACAAGGCGCGCGACCTCCACGAACTGTGGTTCAACGTCATCCTGGGCCTCATCGCGCTGCACCTCATCGCCATTCTCTACTACCGTTTCCGGGGCAGGACGCTGACGCTGGCGATGATCACCGGCCGCGGCGAGGTTGCTTCGGGGACCGAGCCGATGCGGCCCGGCAAATGGTGGGTCGCGCTGATCTGCCTCGGAGCCGGGGTGGCCGTCACTCGATGGATCATCGCCGGCGCGCCGCCCTTCTGACCTTGTAGCGAGGGGAGAGAAACGCCACATCGCGGTCATGCTGATCCGGACCGAGCAGACCCCGAACCCCGCGACGCGCAAATTCCTGCCGGGCCAGATGGTCATGGAGGCAGGAACCCGCGACTTCGCCGACGCCAGGTCCGCGGAAGTTTCGCCGCTCGCCAAGGCGTTGTTCGACGGCGGCATGGTCGAAGGCGTGTTCTATGGCCGCGACTTCATCTCGGTGACCGCCGCTCCCGGCGTCTCCTGGACCGACCTCGAGCCGCTCGTGCTCGAGACTCTTCTCGACCATTTCGTCAGCGGAGCGCCGATGTTCGCGGCCGGTACAGCGGCCGGAATCCACGTCGCCGAAGACAGCGACTTCGACGACAATCCCGAAGACTCGGACATCATCGAGCAGATCAAGGAGCTGATCGAAACTCGCGTCCGCCCCGCGGTTGCTCAGGACGGGGGCGACATCGCCTACAAGGGATATCGCGACGGCCGCCTCTATCTCTCGATGCACGGCGCCTGCTCCGGCTGCCCATCCTCGACGGTGACCCTCAAGCGCGGAATCGAGAGCCTGATCCGCCATTATGTTCCGGAAGTGGAATCGGTCGAAGCCGTCTGAGGGGTTGCGGCGTTAGGCCGCTTGTGCCCACTATCCGCCCCGTGATCCTGGCATTCGACACGTCGAGCGCTGCCTGTACCGCCGCCTTGTTCGACGGCGGCGAGTGCGTTGCGCGTCGCGACGAGCTGATCGGCCGCGGCCACGCGGAGCGGCTCGTGCCGATGATCGCGGAAATGCTCGACGGCCGCCGGCCGGCAAGCATCATCGTCGGCGTCGGCCCGGGCAGCTTCACCGGCATCCGCGTCGCGATCGCCGCGGCGCACGGGCTCGCCATCGGCTGGGACGCAGAGCTTCGCGGCATGTCGTCGCTCGCGCTCCTCGCCGCGGGCGCGGCGATGGACGGCGAGGTCGCGGCCGCGGTGACCGGTGGGCATGGCGAGCTGTTCGTCCAGCAATTCGACGCCGCGACGCTCGAGCCCGCGTCGGAGCTGCGCAATCTGCTTCCGGCCGAAGCCGCCCGGTTCGCCGATGCGACGCTCGTCGTCGGATCCGGCGCCGCTCAGCTCGCCGAGGCGCGCGGCTGGGGCGAGGTGCGCGATGCCTTGCCCTCGGCGTCGAAGGCCCTGCGGTTGCCGGAGCAAGCGCGAACGCTACCCGCCAAGCCCGTCTACGCCCGCGCTCCCGACGCGAAGGTCCGGGAGGCGGCGTAGTGGCGACCCCGGCGCTCGATCATGACGTTCAGATCGCACCCGGCTCGGCCGACCAGATCGATGCCGTCATGCGGGTGATGGACAGCGCGTTCGGCGACCGTTTCGGCGAAGCCTGGACGCGCTCCCAGCTGAGCGGGATCCTGCCGATGGCCGGAGTTTCGCTGACCCTTGCCGTCGACCGCGGGTGCGGCACCGTCATCGGCTTCTCCTTGATCCGCACGATTGCCGGCGAGTCCGAGCTTCTGCTCATCGGCGTGCTCCCCGATGAGCAGAGGCGCGGCATCGGCCTCCGCCTCCTCGAAGATTTCCTCGAGCGGGCGCGTGGCGATTGTGTCAGCCGGGTCCATCTCGAGGTCCGCGAGGGCAATCCGGCGATCGACATGTATCGCACCGCGGGTTTTTCTGCGGTGGGGCGACGCCGTAACTATTATCGCGCGAGTGACGGCAACAGGTACGATGCAATCACTCTTGCCTGCGAACTTTAGTTAAGCATCTCGTCTTGGCCATTTCTTTTGCGCCGCTTGCGCGGGAGAATAGAGCTGACTATTGGGCGGCTCGCGTGCGCGTAATGCACGAGCCTCTGCTCAACTCAATTCGGGAAATTCCCAATGCTCGACAATGAAGCTGCCGAAGACACGCTGCTGACTCTTACCGCCGACATCGTCGCTGCGCACGTCAGCAACAATAGCGTCGCGGTGAACGACCTTCCCAACCTGATCCAGAACGTCCATTCGGCGCTCAGCGGTATTTCGGGGGCATCCTCGGCGCCCGAGCCCAAGCCGGAACCCAAGGTTTCGATCCGTGCCTCGGTGAAGCCGGATTATATCGTCTGCCTCGAAGACGGAAAGAAGCTGAAGATGCTGAAGCGGCATCTCATGACCCACTACAATATGACTCCCGATCAGTACCGGCAGAAGTGGGGTCTTTCTTCCGATTATCCGATGGTGGCTCCCAATTACGCGGAACAGCGCCGCACGCTTGCCAAGTCGATTGGCCTTGGCACCAAGCGCCGCCGGACTCGCGGGGGCAAATAAGCGGCGTCCGCTGGACGAGGGCGCGCGCGATACCTACGTTGCCGGCATGACGCGGACGATCGACATCGAAGCGCTGTGCGCCGACAAGGGGCTGCGCATCACCGAGCAGCGCAAGGTGATCGCGCGGGTCCTCGGCGACAGCGAAGACCATCCCGACGTCGAGACCTTGCACGGGCGTGCCTCCGCGATCGACCCGAATATTTCGATCGCCACCGTCTACCGCACCGTCCGCCTGTTCGAGGAAGCCGGTATCCTGGAGCGTCATGAGTTCGGCGATGGCCGGTCGCGCTACGAGGCGGCGTCGGAAACTCACCACGATCATCTGATCGACGTCGAGACCGGCAACGTCATCGAGTTCGTCGACGACGAGCTCGAGCAGCTTCAGAAGCGCATCGCCGAGAAGCTCGGCTTTCGCCTCGTCGACCACCGCATGGAGCTGTACGGAGTCTCGCTCAATCGCGAACGTTGAGCGAGTTCGACTGAACCCCAGAGCCCTGCTTCGCATCGCGGGACTGTTGCTGCTCTTCGCGGTCGTCGCGCCGATTCATATCGCCGCCAAGCTTGTCCTTGGCCGGTCGGGATGGCCGAGCCGCTTCCTCGCCGCCGCCGCATGGATCATCGGGGTTCGCACGAAGGTCGTGGGTCACCAGGCCGGCGAACATGCGATGCTCATCGCCAATCACACCAGCTGGCTCGATATCCTGATCCTCGGCGGCAGCCTGGAAGCAGCTTCGTATCGAAGGACGAGCTCGGCCACCGCTTCACCCACTGGCTCGCCGACCAGAACGCCACGCTCTACGTGAAGCGCACCGACCGCAAGGGCGCGAAAGACCAGGCGGCGGCGGTCGCCAGGGCGCTCGAAGGCGAGAAGCCGATCACCATCTTTCCGGAGGGTACGACCGGGCCGGGGACCTATTTGCTTCCCTTCCGCTCGACACTGCTCGAGGCCGCGAACCTCGCGTCGCGCGGATGTGCGGATTCGTCCCGTCGCGATCGATTATGGACGCGCGCAGGCGGAGGTCGGGTGGTTCGACGAAGCGGGCTCCGACAACGTGAAAAGGATCCTCGGCCGGCGCGGGACCTTGCCGGTCACGGTCCACGTCCTCGCGCCGCTTGACCCGCGCCTGGACCGCAAGCAGCTGACCCGCGAAGCCCGCGACGCGATCGCCGAAACCCTGCGCTTAACCTTGTCCGCCCACTCGCCTATAGGCGGGCGAAGATGAATCCCAAGACATTCAAAATCAAAAGCTTCGGCTGCCAGATGAACGTCTATGACGGCGAGCGGATGGCCGAGCTGCTCGCCGCCCAGGGCATGAGCAGCCGCCGATGGAGACGATAGCCGAGCTCGTCGTCCTCAATACGTGCCACATCCGCGAGAAGGCGGCGGAGAAGGCTTATTCCGACGTCGGGCGGCTGCGGCGCGAGGACGGGTCGAAGCCGCTCGTCGCGTTGGCCGGCTGCGTCGCGCAAGCCGAAGGCGCGGAAGCGAGGCGCCGTTCGCCGATGATCGACATCGTCGTCGGCCCGCAGGCCTATCATCGGCTTCCCCGAGATGGTCGCCGAGGCCTCGCGCGGCGCGCGTCCGGTCGACACCGACATGCCGGCGATCAGCAAGTTCGACGCCTTTCCGAGGCGCAGGCGCGCCAACCCCAGCTCGTTCCTGACCGTCCAGGAAGGCTGCGACAAATTCTGCACCTATTGCGTCGTTCCCTACACGCGCGGCGCGGAAATCTCGCGGCCGCGGGGCGACATCGTCGCCGAAGCGCGCGCGCTGGTCGAGAGCGGCGCGCGCGAGATCGTGCTTCTCGGTCAGAACGTGAACGCATGGGCGGACGAAGATCTTGATCTTGCCGACCTGATCCGCGCCCTCGCGAAGATCGATGGGCTGGAGCGCATCCGCTACACGACCAGCCACCCGATGGACATGAGCGACGAGCTTATCGCGGCGCATGGCGAGGTCGAGAAGCTCATGCCCTATCTCCACCTGCCGGTGCAGTCGGGCAGCAATCGCGTCCTGAAGGCGATGAACCGAAGCCACACCGCCGAAACAATATCTCGCGATTCTCGACAAGATGCGCGCGGCGCGGCCCGATATCGCTCTTGTCCGGCGACTTCATCGTCGGCTTCCCCGGCGAGACCGAGAAGGATTTCGAGGCGACTCTGAGTATCGTCGATGAGGTACGCTACGCCTCGGCCTATTCATTCAAATACAGCCCGCGTCCCGGCACCCCGGCGGCAGCGATGGAGGATCAGATTCCGCGCGAGATCATGGACGACCGGCTCCAGCGCCTGCAGGCCCGGATCGACGCGCACCAGCTGGCCTTCAACCGGTCCAAGGCCGGTGCCGACACCCAAATCCTGATTGAGCGCAAGGGCAGGCACGCAGGTCAGATGATCGGCCGATCGCCCTGGCTCCAGTCCGTTCACGTCGAAACCGACGCGAGGCCCGGCGATATCCTCGACGTGACCTTAGTCGCAGCCGGAGCACGCAGCATGACCGGAGCAGTCCGCCAAAAGTGCGCCGCCTGTCGAAGGGTGGCCGCCTGATGTCCGCCAAGCGCGACCTCGCCGCGGTCCCCGACCGCGCCCGACTCGAGATCGAGTTCGAGCAGCCGTATCTGCTCGGCCCGCTGTTCGGTGACTATGACCGCCACCTGATCACGATCGAGCAGCGTCTCGGCGTCCACATCGCCGCGCGCGGCAACCGCGTGCAGATCGAGGGCGAGCCCGATTCGGCCTCGCGCGCCCGCGACGTGCTGACCGGGCTCTACAATCGGCTCGACCAGGGCCACGACGTCGACGCCGAGGCGGTCGAGGCGGTGCTCGGCATGGCCGCGCAGCCCAATCTCGACGGGATCATCAAGGACGAAGTCACATCCGCGCCGAAGGTGATGATCCGGACGCGCAAGAAGACGATCGTCCCGCGCTCGACGATGCAGACTCCGTACATGGAGGCCCTCGCCCGCGACGAGATGATCTTCGGCCTCGGGCCGGCGGGAACCGGCAAGACCTATCTCGCGGTCGCGCAGGCGGTGTCGCAGCTGATCGCCGGAAGCGTCGATCGGCTGATCCTGTCGCGCCCGGCGGTGGAAGCCGGCGAGCGTCTCGGCTTCCTTCCCGGCGACATGAAGGAGAAGGTCGATCCCTATCTCCGCCCGCTGTACGACGCGCTCTACGACATGCTTCCGACCGAGCAGGTCGAGCGCCGCATCGCCTCGGGCGAGATCGAGATCGCACCGCTCGCCTTCATGCGCGGCCGAACGCTCAACGACGCCTTCATCATCCTCGATGAGGCGCAGAACACCACGCCCTTGCAGATGAAGATGTTCCTCACCCGCTTCGGAATGCGCAGCCGGATGGTGATCTGCGGCGACCCGCACCAGGTCGACCTGCCCGATCCCCGCAAGTCGGGCCTCGCCGACGCGGTGCGCCGACTGGAGCGGGTCAAGGGTATCGCGGTCATCCGCTTCACCGGCGCCGACGTCGTCCGCCACCCGCTCGTCGGCCGGATCGTCGATGCCTACGAGGGCCCGAACGCAGGCCGGGACGTCGGGGAATGACGCTCGAGATCGCCCTCGACGCGGACGATGAATGGGACAGTAGCCGCTCCTGGGAGACGCTGGTCCGAACCGCCGCGCTGGCCGCCATCGCCGAAAGCGCCTTCCCGCAGCTCGCGGAATCCGACCGACTTGGTCGAAATCTCCGTCACGCTGACCGGCGACGAGAAGGTTCGTGAACTCAACGCCCACTGGCGGGGCAAGGACAAGCCGACCAACGTCCTTTCCTTCCCGATGGCCGACGAGCGGGATTTAAGCCGCGCAAACCTTGTCATCCGAGAACTGTTGCTTGGCGACATCATCCTGGCGCGCGGCGTCTGCGAGGCCGAAGCCGCCGAGAAGAGGCGCCAGCGTCGAGGATCATACGGCGCATCTTCTGGTCCATGGCACGCTCCACCTCCTCGGCTACGATCATCACGACGAACGCGATGCCGCGGACATGGAAGCGCGCGAGGTCCGTGCGCTTGCCCGGCTCGGTATCGCCAATCCCTATGAGGTGACCGCCTGATGGCGACGCGAGGCGACGAAGGCGGCTCTCCGCTGTGGCGGAGCATGCGCCACCTGATCTTCGGCGACGAAGTCCGAGCCGACCCTGCGCGCGGAGATCGAGGACGCGATCGACGAGGCGGAGGAAGGCGGCGGCTCGCATCCGATCGCGGGCGACCTCAGCGCGACCGAGCGGCAGATGCTGCGCAACCTGCTGCACTTTGGCGAGGAGACCGCGGGCGACATTTGCGTCACGCGCGGTGACATCATCGCCGTGCCGAGCGGCATCAGCTTCGACGACCTCGTCCGCGCGTTCGCCGACGCCGGCCACAGCCGCCTGCCCGTCTATGGCGAGAGCCTCGATGAGGTGATCGGCATGATCCACATCAAGGACGTGTTCGTCGCCAGCGTCGACCCGTCGCGCGACCGTTCGGTCCCGGCGCTGATGCGCGAGCCGCTGTTCGTCCCCAAATCGATGAGCGTCATCGAGCTGCTCGCCCGGATGCGCGCCGCGCGAGTCCACCTCGGGATCGTCGTCGACGAATTCGGCGGAACCGAGGGCTTGGTGACAATCGAGGACATCGTCGAGGAGATCGTCGGCGAGATCGAGGACGAGCATGACGAGGCTGAAACCGGCATGCTGACGATGCTCGACGACGGGCGTGTGGGAAGCCGACGCGCGGATCGAGCTGGAGGAATTGGCCGAAGCGGTCGATCATCGTCTGTCGTCCGACGAGGACGAGGTGGATACGCTCGGCGGCCTCATGTTCCTGCTCGCCGGCCACATCCCCGCCAAGGGCGAATGCCTGGACCATCCGTCGGGCTGGAAGCTGGAAGCCGTCGATTCCGACCCGCGTCGGATCATCCGCGTCCGGCTCCACGCACCGGCGAGGGCAGCGGGAAGCGACTAGGCCTTCGCGAATAGTTTCGCCGGGTCGGCCATCGCCTTGAATTCCAGCGCATTGCCGGCGGGATCGAGGAAAAACATCGTCGCCTGCTCGCCCGGCTGACCCTTGAAGCGGACCGTCGGCGGGATGATGAATTCGATGCCCGCGTCCGCGAGCCGTTTCGCGAGAGCCTTCCATTCGGCCATCGGCAGGACGATCCCGAAATGCGGGACTGGCACGTCCTCACCGTCGACCGGGTTGGTCGGTCGCGCATGCGGCGCTTCGGAAGTGAAATGCGCGACAATCTGGTGCCCGTAGAGATTGAAATCGACCCACGCTTCCGCGCTGCGCCCTTCCGGGCAGCCGAGGAGACCGCCGTAGAAACGACGCGCGGCGGCAAGATCGTCGACCGGAAAGGCGAGATGGAAGGGCGGCAGGGTCATTTCGCTTGTTTGAACCGGCATCGGGCGCGCCGCAACCAACGAGCCGGGCCACGGTTGTCCAACGGTCTGGAGGATCGGCGATGAGATTGGCCGCAGTTACACTCGTCTTCGCCGCGCTTGTCGCGTGCGGCGGACCCGCCAGGCTTCCGCTGGCCGCGGGGATCGGTCCGCAACCGCAGCTTCCGCCGCCGGAGCATGCGCTGATCCCCGCGGTGAAGGTCTCAAAGGCGACCGGCTGGCCGGCGGGATTGACGCCGGCTGCCGCGCCGGGCCTCAAGGTCAATGCCTTCGCGACCGGCCTCGATCATCCGCGCTGGCTCTACACGCTGCCCAATGGCGACGTGCTCGTCGCCGAAACCTCGGGACCCGGCACTGATCCCGGACCGCCCGGCCTCAAGGGCATTTTCTTCAGGATGTTCCAGAAGAAGGCCGGGGCCGACGCTCCCAGCGCGAACCGCATCACGCTTCTCCGAGATGCGGACGGCGACGGTGTCGCGGAGTTCCGCTCGACCCTGCTCAGCGGCCTTCGCTCGCCGTTCGGCATGGCGCTCGTCGGCAACGAGCTGTTCGTCGCCAATACGGACTCGCTGATCGCGGTTCCCTTCGCGCCCGGTCGAACGCGCATTGGCGGACCGCGGCGGCTGGTGGCCGCGCTCCCTTCAGGGCGCAATCACCATTGGACCAAGTCGCTCGTCGCCTCGCCCGACGGCCGCTATCTCTATGTCGGCGTCGGATCGAACAGCAATGTCGGCGAGAACGGCATGGCGATCGAGCGGGGTCGGGCCGCGGTCTGGCAGATCGATCCGCGGACCGGGGCAGCCAACGAATTCGCCGGCGGACTTCGCAATCCGATCGGACTCGACTTCAACCCGTGGAGCGGCGCGCTGTGGGCGGCGGTGAACGAGCGCGACGAAATCGGAAGCGACCTCGTTCCGGACTACATCACATCGGTCCACCAGGGCGCTTTCTACGGTTGGCCGTACAGCTATTTCGGGCAGCATGTGGATGCCCGCGTGAAGCCGCCGCGTCCCGACCTCGTCGCCCGCGCCATCCCGCCCGATTTCGCGCTCGGCCCGCACGTCGCGGCGCTCGGCCTGACCTTCAGTCCCGGCCAGCGGCTCGGACCGGCGCTTTGCCCAGGGCGCGTTCGTCGGCGAGCACGGTTCGTGGGACCGGATTCCCCAGAGCGGCTACAAGGTCGTGTTCGTGCCCTTCGGCGGTGCGCAACCCAACGGCATGCCGGTCGATGTCCTGACCGGCTTCATCAGCGGCGGGAAAGCGTTCGGCCGCCCCGTCGGGGTGCAGATCGGTCGCGACGGCTCGCTCCTCGTCGCCGACGACGTCGGCAACACGGTGTGGCGGGTAAGCTCGGCGGCAAGATGAACTTGCAACCTCGAGGCTTTCGTTGAGCGCGCGTACCGGCTAGCCCTCCCCGCCGATGCGCACCATCTTCTATGCGTTCCTTGCCGGCGCCGTGTCCGCGTTCGCGTTCCAGCCGGTCGGCTGGTGGCCGTTGCTGCTCATCGCCTTCGCCCTGCTGTGCGAGCTGCTCGACCGCAGCAAGTCGCTGTGGCGAAGCCTGTTCATGGGTTGGGCGTTCGGGCTCGGGCAGTTCGTCGTCGGCCTCAACTGGATCGCGACGTCCTTCACCTATCAGTCGAACATGCCCGCGTGGCTCGGCTGGGTCGCGGTCGTCCTCCTCTCGCTCTATCTCGCCGTCTATCCGGCCATCGCGACGGGCCTGGCCTGGCGGTTCGGCCGCGACGATCGAGTGGTGCTGGTCACGGTGCTGGGCGGAGCGTGGGCGATCACCGAATGGCTGCGTGGAGTGATGTTCACCGGCTTTCCGTGGAATCCTGCGGCTGCCGCCCTCGCTCCGACCCCGCTCATCACCATCACGGCGCTGATCGGCACCTATGGGCTGTCGGGTCTCGTCGTCCTTCTCAGCGGCGCGGTCTGGCTCGAATATTACAAGAAATGGCTGCCGCTGGTCGTCATCCTCGGAGTGACCCTTTTCCTCTGGCTGCTTCCGGCGTCGGCGGTCCCGCCCGACCCGCTCACCATCCGTAACGTGCGCATCGTTCAGCCGAACATCGGCCAGGAGGACAAGTGGCGGCCCGGCTTCGAGGAGGAGGCCGCGCGGCGTCTCGCGACCCTGTCCGGCCCGCCGACAGGGGAGCCTCGGCTGCTGCTGTGGCCGGAGGCCGCGATCACCGAGCCGGCCGAGGACGCAAAGATCGGCTTACCAGGGGATCGCCGCCTTCGAGCGAATGCGCGCGGCATCGGTCCTCGGCCCGAATGACGTGCTGCTGACGGGCGGGCTCGCGATCGAATCGCGCGATGGCACACACGTCGATCATGCGGCCAACAGCGTCTTCGCGGTCGGCCCCGGCGGCAAGCTCATCGGCCGCTACGACAAGGCGCACCTCGTTCCCTATGGCGAGTATTTGCCGATGCGGCCGCTGCTCTCGGCCATCGGGCTGTCGCGGCTTGCGCCCGGCGATCTCGACTTCACGCCCGGCCCCGGGCCGCGAACGATCGATATCGGCGGCGAATGGGGCAAGGTCGGCTTCGACCTTTGCTACGAGATCATCTTTTCGGGACAGGTCGTCGACGAGCGGAACCGGCCCGAATTCATCTTCAACCCGTCGAACGACGCGTGGTTCGGATCGTGGGGCCCGCCACAACATCTCGCCCAGGCCCGCCTTCGCGCGGCCGAGGAAGGCCTGCCGATCCTGCGCGCGACCCCGACGGGCATCAGCGCCGTCATCGATGCCCGCGGCAAGGTCGTCAAAGCGATCGGATGGCACCAAGCCGGCGCGATCAACGCCGTGCTTCCCCCCGCCGCCAACGCGCCAACTCCGTTCGCACGCTTCGGCAACGCGATCCCGCTGCTGCTTGGCCTGCTGCTCATCGCGGGCGGCATTGTGCTGGGCCGCAAGCGCCGCTAGAGGCGCACATATAAAGCTTTCCTTATATCTCAAGTTTCCGAGGCCGCTTTCAGCTCATGCGCAGCAACTATCTCTTCACCTCCGAATCCGTGTCCGAAGGGCCATCCCGACAAGGTCGCCGACCAGATCAGCGATGCACTTGTCGATTATTTCATCGGCCATGATCCCGAATCGCGAGTCGCTTGCGAAACGCTGGTGACCACCCAGCGTATCGTCATCGGTGGCGAGATTCGCTGCCGGCAGGTCTATGACGAGGAGCGGTTCAAGGACACGCATGGTTGGGCGCCCGGCGCGCGCGACGAGATCGAGCAAATCGTTCGCAACACCGTGAAGCGGATCGGCTACGAGCAGGACGGATTCCACTGGCAGACCGCCAGTTTCGAGAACCATCTCCATGGCCAGTCGCCGCACATCGCCCAAGGCGTCGATGCCGCCGACGGAAAGGATGAGGGCGCCGGCGACCAGGGCATCATGTTTGGCTTCGCCGTCGACGAAACTCCCGAGCTGATGCCAGCGACGCTCCACTACAGCCATAATATCCTCGAACGGATGGCCGCCGACCGCCATTCGGGCGCGGCGCCGTTCCTCGAGCCCGACGCCAAGAGTCAGGTCACGCTTCGCTTCGAGGATGGCAAGCCAGCAAAGGCGACCGCCATCGTCGTCTCTACCCAGCACAAACCAGGTTACGACAAGGGCGAAAGGCAGGCCGAGTTGCACGCCTACGTGAAGTCGGTCGTCGCCGAGGTCATACCGGCGGAGTTGCTCGGGAACGAGACCGTCTATCACATCAATCCGACCGGCAGCTTCGAGATCGGCGGCCCGGACGGCGACGCCGGACTGACCGGGCGCAAGATCATCGTCGATACCTATGGCGGCGCCGCGCCCCACGGCGGCGGCGCCTTCTCGGGCAAGGATCCGACCAAGGTCGACCGCTCGGCCGCTTATGCCGCGCGCTATCTCGCCAAGAACATCGTCGCTGCCGGACTAGCCCGCCGCTGCACCATCCAGCTCGCTTATGCGATCGGCGTTCCGGAGCCCCTTTCGCTGTACGTCGACACGCACGGCACCGGAACCGTCGACGACGAAGCGATCGAAGCGGCCATCGGGCGCATCGACAAGCTCGGCCGGCTAACTCCGCGCGGGATCCGCACACATCTCAAGCTTAACAAGCCGATCTACGAGCCGACGGCGGCCTACGGCCATTTCGGCCGCAAACCCGAGGGCGATCATTTCCCGTGGGAGCGCGTCGACCTGGTCGAGGATCTCAAGGCGGCGGTCGCCGCCTGACCTCACTCAGCGGCTGTGCTCGTCCATCACGCCGATGCCATGCTTGAAGACCAGGTCGCCGCCCTTCCAACCGCTGTAGACCAGGATCAGCACTACGATCGCCGACAGGTAGACCCCGGGACTCCGGATCGCGTCGTCATTGTGCAGCCGAAGCACGAAGTTGACGATCTCGAGCACCACCGCGGTGATGTTGGCGAGCATGTGCTTGAGCGCGTCGCTCGACCGGCGGATGCGGTCGTCACCCATGAAGTCGGTGAGCCCCGCGACCGCGGCGAACGCGGCCATGATGAGGCCGACGACGAGGAGGATGCGCGACGCCGTCGCCCAGCCGTGGCTGTCGGTCTGAAGGAACATGATGTCCGTGACCAGGGTGCCGATGAAGCAGACGATCGGGAACGGGATCAGCATCGGGTGAATGGGATGCCCGCCGATCTTCGCAGTGCTGCGCGGATGGCCGCCGCGCTCGTCGACGCTCGCCATTTCCAGCTCTCCTCCTGTTTAACCGGGATTTGACGCGTGGAGGCCCGTGCAGGTTCCCTTTCCGTTGCCGCGGCGCTTTGCGCTGACTAGGCGCGCACCATGACCGCCCACAAATCCGGCGATCCGCTCACGCTCAATCGCCTTTACGGTCGATCGAGCGGGCACAAGCTGCGCAAGGGCCAGCAGGAACTGATCGACGCGCTGCTTCCCCAGATCAAGGTCCCGGAGGAGGGCGAAATCACCTCGGCGGGCCTGTTCGGCGATGATCGTCCGCTTCACTTGGAAATCGGGTTCGGCTCGGGCGAGCATCTTGCCGATCGCGCCGACATGCTTCCCGACCACGGCTTCATCGGCGCCGAGCCGTTCCTCAATGGAGTGGCGACGGCGCTCGGCCATGTCCGCGACAAGCAGTTGCGCAATGTGCGCCTGTGGCGCGGCGACGCGCTCGAGGTGCTCAAGCGAGTGCCCGACGGCGCCCTGAGTTTCCTCTATCTGCTCCACCCCGATCCCTGGCCCAAGGCGCGGCACGCGAAGCGGCGGATGATCAACGACGGTCCCGTCGAGCTGTTCGCGGCCAAGCTGAAGCCCGGCGGCGAGTTCCGCCTCGCGACCGACGACCCGACCTATCTCACCTGGGCCCTGATGATCATGCAGGGCCACAAGGACCAGTTCGAGTGGCTCGCGGAGCGGCCCAAGGATTTTCTCGAACCCTCGGGCGGCTGGATCGAGACCCGCTACGGCGCCAAGTCGCGCCGCGAAGGCCGCCGGCCTTACTACCTGCGCTACCGACGCGCCTGAGCCGGCGTGAGCCGCAAGAGCCTCGCTCCCGCCCCATCCTCGAGGAGGTAGACGGCGCCGTTCGGCCCTTGGTCGACCGCGCGAATTCGGTGGCCCATGTCCCACTGGTCCGCCTTGCTCGCCTGGTCGCCGCGAATGCGCACGTGGATCAGCGCTTCGCCCGACAATGCCGGAATTAGCGCATCGCCCTTCCACTCGGGAAACATCGCGCCGTCGTAGATGAGCAGGTCGGCCGGCGAGATCGAAGGGTTCCACCAGGCCTTCGGCGCTTCGAAGCCATCGCCGGGGCGATGGTCGGGGATGTCGACGCCGTTGTAATTGGTGCCGTTGGAGACGCGCGGATAGCCATAGTTGCGTCCCTCGAGGATCAGGTTGAGCTCGTCGCCGCCCCTCGGCCCCATCTCGATCTCCCACAACCGGCCGTCGGGCGCGAACGCGAGCCCGAGCGGGTTGCGATGGCCGAGCGTCCAGGTCTCCGCCGGCGTGTGGTTCGGCCCCGGCCAGGTGAACTGCCGGCCGCTGGCGCGCTTGGCGACCTCGCTGTCCTCGGGCGGATCGGTGACCATGACCGTCGATGCGCCGAGCCGTTCATCGACGAGTCCGACATTCGGCTTCCCGTCGAGGGTCAGGTGCAGGATTTTCCCCATCGGCAGGCTGGGATCCTGCGCCGGCGTGAAGCGCTGGCGCTCGCCGGCGCTGAGGAACAGCGAGTTACCGTCGGGCGCGAAGGCGATCCGCGCGCCGAAATGCCCGCCCTTGCCGCCGGTCGGGTTGCGCCAGATGACCTCCAATCCCTGCAGCGCCGGGGAGGCCCCGCGCACCAGCTTTGCTCGCGCGAGCGCGAGCTGGCTGCCGCCGTTCCGCGACGGCTCCGCGAACGTCAGATAGACGAGGGCGTCCTGGGCGAAGTGCGGCGAGACCTTCACGTCGAGCAGCCCGCCCTGCCCTTCCGCAACGACCTTGGGACCTCCCGCCACTTCTTGCCTGGCGCCGTTGCCGACATCGATCAGCCACAAGCGTCCACCCTTCTCCGTTACGAGCGCGGTCGTCGCCCCGGGGAGAAAGTCCATCGCCCAGGGAAAGTCGAACGTCGCGACCTCGGCCGTCGTGAACGGCGGCGTCGAGGCCGGCAGGTTCGCCGCTCCGCCGGACCCCTGCTGCGCGTTCGAGGGCGCGGAGCTGCCGCAGGCGGCGAGCATCAGGAGGCCGGCGACATGCAGGGACCGAAAAGTCATTCGCTATTCCTCACGCTGGACATTGAACCAAAGAGCAGTTCGGCCGCTCTATAAGACATGATGCAGCAATGCAGCCTCCTCTCGCTCGCGACTGCCGTGCCGCCTCATGTCGTCACTCAGGCGGAAGCGAAGGATCTTGCGCGCGAGGCGTTCGGCGGAAAGAAAGCGCTGTTCGACCGACTGTCCGGCGTGTTCGACAATGCGGGCATCGCCAAGCGCCACATCGTCGCGCCGCAGGAATGGTATCTCGCCAGTCACGGCTGGCGCGAGCGCAACGCCGTCTATCTCGAAGCGTCGGAGAAGCTGTTCGTCGAAGCGGCGAGCACGGCCATCGAACGCGCGGGCCTGACGCCCGACCAGATCGACGGCGTGGTGGCCGTCTCCACCACCGGGATCGCGACGCCCAGCCTCGACGCCCGCGTCGCTTCCCGGCTCGGCCTCCGTGAGGACATCCGTCGAAGTCCCGGTCTTCGGACTCGGCTGCGCCGGCGGCGTCAATGGCCTCTCGATCGCTTCGCGCATGGCGGCCGCCGAGCCCGGGACGAATTGGCTCTTCGTCACGGTCGAGACCTGCTCGATCTCGATCCGGCTGGACAGTGACGATCCGGCCGCGGTGGTCGCGACGGCTTTGTTCGGGGACGGCGGTGCCGCCGCGGTCGTCACGAGCGGTACGCACAGTCTCGCCCAAATCACAGCTTCGGCGGAGAAGCTCTGGCCGGACACGCTTCGGATCATGGGCTGGGACGTCGAGGACCCGGGTCTCGCGGTGGTGTTCGACCGCGCCATCCCGCCCTTCATCGAGCAGGAACTGGCCCAGGCCGTCGACGAAATGTGCGCGGCGATGGGCGTCAGGCGCGCGCGATATCGACCGCCTCTGCTCGCATCCCGGCGGCGTCAAGGTCATCGACGCGATCGAGAGCGCGCTCGAGCTGCCGCAGGGCGAGCTCAACCTCGAGCGCGAGATTCTCCACGACTACGGCAACATGAGCGCGCCCACCGTGCTGTTCGTCCTCGAACGACTGCTCGAACGGGGCTTGCCCGACCGGACGATGATGACCGCGTTCGGTCCCGGCTTCACCTGCGCCGGACTGCTCCTCGAAGCCCCGGGGTTGGCGGCCTGACGCTCAACATCGCGATCCTCGCGTTCGTGACCCTCGAGCGGCTGCTGGAGTTGGCTCCACGCACGCCGCAACACGCGCCGCCTGCTCCAGCAGGGTGCGCGCGAGCATGCGCCCGGCCACTACCCGCTGATCGTCGCCGTCCATGCGCTGTGGCTCGCTTCGCTGTGGTGGCTGGCGCCCCCCCGACCGATCGACGGTTTCTGGCTCGCGCTGTTCGTCCTGATCGAGCTGATGCGTGCCTGGGTGCTGATTACGCTCGGGCCGCGCTGGACCACCCAAATCATTGTGCTTCCCGGCGAGCGGCTGGTGAAGCGGGGGCCGTATCGCTTCATCAATCACCCCAACTATTGGGTGGTCATCGGCGAGATCGCGGTCCTTCCACTGGTATTCGGCCTGTGGAAGATCGCGCTGGTCTTCACCCTTCTCAACGCCGCGGTGCTGACCGTCCGCGTCCGCGAAGAGAACCGCGCGCTGGGGCGCTAGCTTCTGACGCCAAGCATCGCTTGCTTCAATGCCTCTCCGCGCCTATATCGCGGCTCTCTCCTCGACATCGCTAGATGCCTGAGGCTGGGAGCAAGAGA
>CAWHPM010000003.1:0-29428 GCA_963831215.1 uncultured Alphaproteobacteria bacterium
GCCGCCGCCAGTTCGGGTTTCTAATCTCGCCGCCGATCGTCTCGCGATAGTCGAGGATCTCGATCCCGCGGACGGACCCGTCCGCTCCGAGCGCCAGCGCGTAGCTAATGAATTCATGCTTGCCGATCACGCGGTCGAGCATGAACCAGCCGAGGCGACGGTCGCCCGACCGTGCCTCCCACACCCGCTGCACCTTGTCGTAGCCCGGAGCGCCGGCGGCCCGGGCGATGGCCTTGCGCTGAGCATCGCTCAGCGCCAGCGGGTGCTGGACGAAAATCGCGCACCGGGAAACAGCGCCTGCTGCGCCGCCGCGATGGAAAGATAGACAGTCGCCGCGGCGGGCGCCGGGGCGATCACGGCCGCTGCCGCCGGAAGCAACCTGAACCACGACGCCTTCACTTGAGCACTCCCTAGAAATTGTAGCCGATCTTCAGCCGCAGCTCGCGCTTCTCGAACTCGTCAAGCGCTCGGCTTCCCGCCCGGGCTGGGCTTTCCGAGCAGCTGCGGCAGATAGGTGACCGTCGCCCACCATTTCTTGCCGCCGTAATGGATCGCCGGACCGGCGAATACCGCATAGGTCTCGCGATGCAGTCCATTCGTCCAATCGGGATAAACGCTGGCGTAGCAGCCCTGAGCACCGGCATTGCTCGGCCCGGTGCCGTGCCGTATGTCGGCCTCCAGTGAGTGACCTCGAGCTTGAGCTCCTTTTCCCACTGGGTCTCAGTTTCACCGGTGATCTCGTCGACCTCCTTTTCCTTCTCCCATTCGGGCTCGAAGGTCAGGTTGGACGCCCAGATCAGGCGGTCGTCGAGAAAGTTCTTCTGAACAATGGCCTTGAGCTCGAGCTCATATTCGGTGGCCCTTCTCGCCGCCGCCGTAGAATCCGTGACCAGGCAGGCTCAGCGTAGGAGACTCAGTCCGATCCCGTCCTTGTAGGGGCTGAGCACATTATATTTGAACTCGGCCGACAGGCCCCTGAAGGCCAAGTCGCGGTCGGTCCGGTCGAAGCCGGGGCTGAGCCCGCGGATGTGGTGGCCCGCGAAGTTGGCATAGCGGCGACCGTCAGGCGATTGGTGAATCCATGTTCGAGTTCGAGGCGATAATCCTGCGCGTCGAAATGGCCGTCGCCTTTCCCGCGCCGTTCCATGCGCCCACAACTCCGCTTCGGTCGCGCCCTTGCCCAGCACTTCCGCGCTATAGGTGTAGCCGAAATATTGCTCATCGGCGTGCGCGGGCGGCGCGAATGTGAGAAGGCCCATGAACGCGGCGAGCGCGCCGACCCGGAATTTCGTGCTGGGGTGCCCTTGGGTGATAAGAATCACTGGCTGATGCGAAGCGTTCGCATTTGCAATAACCCCGGGGGGATGCTTCTGGTCAGCCGGTGATTTTGGCCGCGCGCGCCTTGATCCGCTTCAGGTCGCGGACGAACAGTTCGCGCTCCTCCCGCCTTCGGTCCTCCTCGGGAATTCGAAGCAGGAAGCTCGGATGGACGGTGACCCAGCATTCGCCGCCGCCGTCGAGCTCGAGCGGCTCGCCGCGCACGCGGGCTGATCGTCACCACCTTGCCGAGGACGGATCGCGCCGCCGTCGCGCCGAGCGCCACCGTCACTGGCGGCCGGATCAGCTCGCGTTCGTGCTCGATCCACCAACGACAGGCTGCGATCTCGCCCGCGCCCGGCTTGCTGTGGATGCGCTTCTTCTTGCCCTTCTGGACAAACTTGAAATGCTTGACCGCGTTGGTGACGTAGACGGTCGAGCGGTCAATGCCGGCCTTCTCGAGCGCGGCGTCGAACAGCTGCCCCGCCGGCCCGACGAACGGGCGTCCGGCGGTATCCTCCTGGTCACCCGGTTGCTCGCCGACGAACATGATCGAAGCATCGAGCGGACCTTCGCCGAACACGGTCTGCGTCGCATGCTTGTAGAGGTCGCACCGCGTGCATTTGCGCGCGTCCTTGAGCAACGCTTCCCACGACGCGCGAAGGTTGCCGCCAGGCTCGATCCGGCGCTCTGCGTCGAGGGCGTGCGTCGAATCCTTCGCTGGCAATGTCGGCCATCAAGATTGGAACGAGCGACCCGCAGCGATGTTGCGACGCGGGCCGCCCCACCTTAGTGCTCGCCCATGAACTCGTTCGCCTTCCGCCTCTCCGCCGCTCTCCTCCCGCTCCTCGCCCTCGCCGCCGCGCCCGCGCCGCCGCGCGTGACACCGATGACACCCGACGTCGTCGAGAGGTACGACGAGATACTTCCCCAGGCCGACTACATTCGGCGCGAGGCCATGGTCCCGATGCGCGACGGGGTAAAACTCTACACCGTCGTCGTCATGAAGAAGGGCACCAAAGGACCTATCCTGCTGTCGCGCACTCCTTACGACGCGAAGGGCAGCGGTTCGCGGGCCCGACCCAGTCAGTCGTCGACATACTTCCGATAATGGACGCGGAATTCGTCAACGACGGCTACATCCTCGTTGACCAGGACATCCGCGAACTGCACACGGCGAAGGCAAGTTCGTGATCAACCGGCCGCTCTCGGGCCATTCAACCAAAGCCGGATAGACGAGAGCACCGACGCCTACGACACGATCGAGTGGCTGGTCAAGCATATGCCGGAAACGAACGGCAACGTCGGCACGATCGGTTCCTCCTACCTCGGCTTCACTGGCGTTGATGTCGTTGATCAATCCGCATCCCGCACTGAAGGCAGCGATCCCACAAAGCCCGATGGTCGACGGCTGGATGGCGACCATTGGTTCCACAACGGCGCGTTCCAGTTGATCGGGTTCGACTCGCCTTCCCGCTGAGCACCGACAAGGCGGACGCGGACGCGAGCATCGCCCTACGGCGCGGGCGACGATTACACGCGCTACCTCGAAGCCGGTCGATGGCCGATTTCGCGCGGCGCGTACAACATCGAGAACGTACCCTTCATCCAGAAGTTTTCCAGAACCCGGCCTATACGGATTTCTGGTCGGACCAGGCGGTCGACAAATGGTCGCGGCGCGGCCGCTGACGGTGCCGACGATGCTCGAGGTCGGGCAATGGGACCAGGAGGACAGCTACTGCCCCCGCTGTCTATCGCGCGCTCAAGGACAAATATGAAGGAACCGACCTCCTCCCGCTCGTGATCGGCCCGTGGCGACATTCGGCGTCAACCATTACGGCTATGAGCTCGGCGCCCTCACGTTCACCGGCGACACGGCCCTGGAATGGCGACCGAGAAGTTGAAGCCGTTCCTCGATCATTGGCTCAAGGGCGCGCCCGACCCGCACACCGCCGGTGCTACACCTACGCGACCGGCATCAATAAGTGGGAGGTCGAGCCAGCGCTGGCCGATGGGCACGCCGAACCCGATCTATTTGCCGCGTCCAACGGCGCGAGCTTCAACAACCCGTCACCCGCGGGCAGGAAGGATACATCAGCGACCCAGCGAAGCCGGTTCCCTTCCTCCCGCGCCCGATAGACATGGGCGATCCCGATCAGTGGCAGGCCTGGCTCGTAAAGGACCAGCGTTTCGTCGCGGGCGACCCGACGTCCTGTCCTATACGAGCGCCCCGCTGACCAAGGGGGTGCACATCATGGGCGCACCCGAAGTGGAGCTGTTCGCGGCCACGACCGGCACCGACGGCGACTGGGTGGTTAAACTCATCGATGTCTACCCCAACGAGGTCCGGAAGTCGCTCGCAAGGCTCCAAGAAGGCCATGGCCGGATACGAACTCGCGATCGGATCGAGATATTCCGCGGCCGCTATCTCGACAGCTTCGCCCGGCCGCGGGTTCTGAGGTCCGGCGAGGTGGAGGAATATAAGTTCGGCCTGCCCAACGTCGATCACGTCTTCCTGCCCGGCCACCGTCTGATGATCCAGGTCCAGTCGAGCCTGTTCCCGCTTTACGACCGCAACCCGCAGACCTTCGTGCCGAACATCTTCTATGCCAAGACCGGCGATTATCGCGCAGCGACGCAGGGCGTGTTCTACGGCGGAAATCACGCGAGCGCGGTTTATTTGCCGATCGTGCCCTGACGGAACGCTGGCTGGCCAAAAGCCGTTCTTCGCTGAAACTCACTGGAGACAGCAAATGGCCGACGAAGCGCGAGATCGAGAAAGAGCTTTGGGACCAGCTGAAGGACAGCCCGTTCATCATGCTCGGCGTCGAAGGGGAGCGCGACGGCGCCACGCAGCCGATGACGGTCCAGTTCGAGGATCAGGATCGCAAAGTCAGGCCTGCTCTGGATCTTCACCGCGAACGATCACGACCTGACCCGCGCGATGGGGCGGTCAAGCCGTGCGATCGGCTCCTATTCGGCCAAGGGCCACGACCTCTTCGCGAGCCTCGCGGGACGCTTCAGATGGTGAACGACCGCGCGACGATCGACCGGCTATGGGACCCGATCGTCGCCGAATGGTACGAGGGCAAGGACGATCCCAAGCTCGCGCTCGTCGAATTCGACGTGGAGAACGCGAAAATCTGGAAAAGCGACGTCGAAGGCTTCCTCAAGCCCGCTTTCAACAAGCTCCTCGGCCGCAAGCCCGAGGCGGGTATGAAGGAGAAGGTCGCCGAGGTCACCCTCTGATCAGCCGAGCGCCCTCGCCTGGTCCTCGGCCGTGCTTTGCAGTCGATGGCCAAGGACGAACTGAAAACCGCGAAGGCGACGAGGCCAAAGGCAGCGCTCGCGACGTGGATCGGCCAGAATGTGGTGGTCGGCAGGCTCGAATAAGTCCGCCGACATAGCCGACGACCGCGTTGGCGATGAAGAAGGCGAAATAATATAAGCCGATCACGGTAGAGGTGATCTGCTTCGGCGAGATTTCGAAAAGAGCGCGAGGCTGATCGGCAGCACGTGAGCAGAGCCGATGCTGTTCATGATCTCGAACATCATCGGCCAGAACAGGCTGATCTTGCCGCCGGCCGGCTGGGTCAGCGCGGCCATGAACAGGCACAGCCCGCCGGCGACGGTGAAGACGCTGCCGATGATCATCTTGGTGATCTCGTCCGGCTCGCGATGGCGGGTTCCCCACCATTTCCAGAATGCCGCCACCGCCACGAGCATTGCGAAGCTGACCGTCGCGTCGACCGTGATCAGCGAGCTGCTCGTATTGTTGAGGAGGGTGAGGTCGAAATGCTTGTCGCCCCACACGAGATAAGCGTTGAAGATCTCCTGGTTGGTCAACAGCGACACCGCCAGCACCGGGATCAGGATGACGAGATAGACGACGCGCATCCAGTCCTCGCGAGTCAAGGGCTGGCGGAGAGCCGGCTCGTCGCTGGGCGAGGCAAGTTCCTCTGCCGGCAAGTATCGGCGGCCGGACAGGTAAATGAACAGACCGAGCACCATCACCACGCCGGCGCAGCCGAAGCCATAATGCCAGCCCACCTTCTCCCGAGCGTTCCGGAGATGAGCGGCGCCACGATCACGCTGACGTTGATGAAGATATAGAAGATCTGGAACGCCATTGCGCGGCGGAGGTCGCTCGGCCCGTACAGCGCGCCTACCTGAGTTGCGATATTGCCCTTGAACGCGCCGACGCCGAGCAGGAGCGCGAGGAGCGCGAGCAGGAACGCCGGCTCGACCGCCATCAGGAAGTGGCCGATCGCCATCAGGATGCCGCCGAGGATCAGGGTCTTGTTCCGGCCGAGCCACTTGTCGGCGATGATCCCGCCGATGATCGGCGTGCCATAGACGAGTGCGGTGTAGGTGCCGAAGATCGCCGACGCGAGCGGCTGGCCGGCGATGCCGTGATAGACATGGCTCTGCATCCAGGTCAGCCCGACGACATTCTCCATCCGGCCAGGAACGAGCAGATAATTGACCATGTAGAGCGTCAGCAGGGTCTGCATGGAATAATAAGAGAAGCGCTCGCACGCCTCGGTGAAGCCGAGAAAGCCGAGGCCCTTGGGGTGGCCGAGGAAGGCACGGTCGTTGTTCGGGCCGACCTCATAGTCGGGCGTGGCGTCGGCAACCGTCATCGTTCGATCTCCTCAGTCATCGCCGCGGGGCTCAAGCCTTGCGTCTCGACCGGCTCCAGCACGCGCTTCAGCGCCGGGCCGAACAACAGCACCAGCATGCCGCCCGCGGCCGCGATCCCGGCGTGCATCAGCCAGAAGGACAGCGGCGTCATCTGTTCGTAGAAGGTGCCGATCCAGCCGATCAGATTGTTCGCGACGAACAGCGTCAGGAAGGTGACCCCCATCATCGTCGCATTGATCTTGGGCGGGGCCGCGCGCGACACGAGCGCGAGCAAAGTCGGCCAGTAATAAAGGAAGGCGATGCCCTGAATCGCGCAATAAAGGAATGGCCACAGCCACAGCACGCGATGCGGTCCGGCCGCCGCGATCGCGGCGACAAGGACGAGGTTCGCAACCGCGCAAAGCCACGCGCCCTGGCCGATCTTGCCGAGGTCCGAAGGCTCGCCGCCGTGCGCCTGCTGCCACCGCCACAGGGCGAACAGCGCGGGCACGGACAGGATGCTGAACAAGGGGTCGATCGACTGGTACCAAGGGATCGGGATGGCAAACCCGCCAGCGTTCATGTTGCCATGATCCTGAAGCCAGACGGGAAGCACGTTGCCGAGCTGGTAGTAAGCGATCGACTGGAAGATGGTCAGCGCCATCACCGCAACAAGCGCCATGACAACCTTCCAGTCGCGTCTTGTCATCGGCACGGCGGCGAGGATTTTGCGCTCCACCTTCGCGGGCAGATGCCGGTAGCCCGAGAGATAGGTGACAAGCCCCGCGAGCATGAAGATCGCGGCCAGGCCGAAGCCGACATGCCAGCCGTAGCGCTGCCCAAGGAAGCCGCACAGCAGCGGGCCGGCGACGGCGCCAAAGTTGATCGCCATGCTGAAGATCGCGAAGCCCCGGGTCCGGCGCGCCTCATCGTCCTCCGGATAAAGCGCGCCGACCTGCGCCGAGATATTGCCCTTGAGCAGGCCCGAGCCGACCACCAGCAGCAACAGCGCCAGAAGGAAGCTTTGGTCGAACGCCATGGCGATGTGGCCTCCGCTCATCGACAGCGCGCCGAGCACGACGGCGTTGCGCTGGCCGATCCAACGGTCCGCGAACCACCCGCCGAGAACCGGCGTGAAGTAGACGAAGCCGGCGTAGAGCCCGAAGATTTGCGATGCGAGCGCCTGGTTGGAGAGTTGCCCGAATACGGCCTCCAGCCCGTGCCGGAATCCGGCAAAACCGACGACATGCTCGACATGGCCGGGAAGCAGGAGCTGGTTGACCATGTACAGCACCAGGAGCGCGGTCATGCCGTAGTAGGAGAAGCGCTCCCACGCCTCGGTAAAGGCAAGGTAGAAGAGGCCTTTGGGATGGCCGATGAAGCCGCTCGAGCGCGGCAGCTCAGCCGGGGCGAAACCCTGCGCGGTGCTCAATCGGCGTGTCCGGCCATGCCACGGCTGCTAGCAGGCGCGTGGGAGCCACGAAAGCGCGCTTCGACGAATGCTATTGCGGCGGCGTTTGCTGGTCGGCCGACTGCTTGCGCTCGCCCTTGGCCTCCTGGATCACCTTGACGAGGCAGCCGGTGTAGCCGGCCGGTCCGACCGGCGAGCAGCTGTTGATCCCCGTCGCGCCGACGGTCTCGAGGTTCTTCGAGCGCACCGCCCAGGATTCCATCTGTTGCGGGGTGCCGCTCTGGCGCATCTTCGGTGGAATGCGATAGCGCTCGGCCTCAGGCCGGCGGGCGCAGACGACGACCTGATCGTCGGTCGAGCGAGGGCACGGATCGGTTCCATAGACAATGATCTCGGCGACGTTGGGGGCCGCATCCTGCGCGGTCGCTGGCGCCGGAATGGCGGCGAACCCGCCAATTGCCGCGACGACGGCGGCGCTCATCAAGATTGGATACTTGGTCATGACGTCCTCTCGGCGGTTACAGCGGACCGCTTTGCTACTTGTTCCTCAAACTCGCTTCGACAGTTCAATCGCCACCCTGCATCCGGCACGGATCGCCGCGGTGAGCACGGGATAGCCGACGGCATTGCGGGCGCCCGCCTGACGCGCCGTGTCGCGATGCTCGAGCTCCTCCGCGCGAAACTCGGCGATGTCGGTCGCCAGCTCGGGATCGTCGTCGCCAATTTCGTCGAGCTGTTGTCCATAATGGCGGTCGATCTCCGTCTCCACCGCATCGGTGCAGGCCATCGCCGCCTTCTCCGACATCAGCGCCGTCGCGGCGCCGAGCGCAAATCCGGCGACGTTCCACAGCGGCTGGAGCAGGGTCGGCCGCACCCGCCGTTCGCTCATCAGCCGGTCGAAGCGCTTCAGGTGGCGCTGCTCCTGCGACGCCATGCGCGAGATGAGCTTGGCCTCGGCGCAATTCGGCCTCAGCACCGCGAGCTGGCCCGCATAGATGCGGGTCGCGCCATATTCGCCGGCCTGGTCGACGCGCAGCATCGAGGCGGTGTCGGCCCGCTTCGCGCCGGGACGCCAGCCGCTCATGCCCGCCTCCCCTTCAGCGAAAGCAGCAGGATCAGCGCTGCCCCGCTTAGCGAGAGGATGGCATTCCACCCCGCCATCGAGATGCCGAGGAAACGGAACTGCACCTCGTCACAGCGAACCAGCGGCGCGTGGGTGATCTGCCTCAGGAGATCGGCCGTGCTGCCGCCCTTGGCGAGCGCCGTGCACTGCGTGAAGCCCTCGAAGATCCGCGCTTCCACGCCGGCGTGATAGACCCCGATCACGCCCGACGTGGCGATCGCCAGCGCCGCCAGCACGGTGAATGTTCTCGCACGGGATGACGGCACAGGCGCCGTGAACGCGATCAGCGCCAGCGCGAAGGCGACCATGTGCGCGTAGCGTTGCCACCAGCACATTTCGCACGGGTGCAGGCCGCCGACATATTGGGAACCGAGAGCACCGACCAGCAGAACCACCGGCAGCCCCAGCGCGACCAGGCGCGCGACCGACGCCGGTTGCCACGGCGCCGAGCTATCGGAGCCCATCGCGACCGCTTGACGCATGCCTAGCGCGACTTCTTCGGACTTCCGCCGCCGGTCGCCACGGCTGTTGGAGGCGTGCCGTTCAGGCGCTTCAGCGTATTCAACGCATAATAGAGCTGGAAGTCCTTGACGCCCTTCTTCTTCAGCTCCTCGGCGCTCGCGGTGAAGCGCGGATCGGGCGTGTCGTCGCTTTCCAGCAGCTTCTCGTCGACCTGGGTCTGCGCGAGAAGGTGCTTGCGAAGATCGGCCTCGCGGATGAACTTGCGGTCCTTGTAGTCGGGATCGGTGAGCTGCGGGACGTCGATGTCCGGCTCGATCCCGCCGGCCTGAACCGAGCGGCCCGACGGCGTGTAATAACGCGCCGTGGTCAGCCTCAGCGCCGCCTCGGGGCCGGTCTGGACGACCGTCTGGACGGAGCCCTTGCCGAAGCTCCGCTCGCCCATGATCAGCGCGCGGTGATGGTCCTGGAGCGCGCCGGCCACGATCTCCGAAGCCGATGCCGTACCCGGATCGGTCAGCACGATGACCGGCAGGCCATGCGCCATGTCGCCGGGACGCGCGTAATAGCGCTCGATGTCGTCCTTGGTGCGTCCGCGCTGGGAGACGATCTCGCCGCTTTCGAGGAAGTCGTCGGCGACGTCCACCGCCTGGTCGAGCAGGCCGCCGGGGTTCGAGCGGAGGTCGACGACATAGCCGATCGGGTGCCCCCCGGTCGCCTTGTCGATCGACAGCAGCGCCGATTTCACCTGCTCGCCGACGTTGCCGGTGAAGGTGTCGATGTTGATATAGCCGACGCCTTCCTTGATCTCCCATTTGACCGGGCGAAGCTGGATTCGCTCGCGGACGATGGTGAGGTCGAGCGGCTTGTCGCGCCCGGGCCGGACGATGGTCAGCTTGACCGGCGTGCCGGGATCGCCCTTCATCTTCTCCACCGCCTGGTCGAGCGTGATGTTGTTGAGGAACTCGCCGTTGATGTGGGTGATATAGTCGCCCGCCTTGACCCCGGCGCGCCACGCCGGCGTGTCCTCGGTCGGGGCAATCACCTTGACCACGCCGTCCTCGAGCGAGACGGTGAGGCCGAGGCCGCCGTAATTGCCGTCGGTGGTGGTCTTGAGCTGGTCGAAGTCCGACCCTTCCTCGTAGCTCGAATGCGGGTCGAGCGCCGACAGCATGCCGTCGATCGCGCCCTTGATCAGGGTCTTGTCGTCGACCGGATCGACATAGCTCGCCTTGACTCGCTCGTAGACGCTCATGAACTTCTCGAGCTCCTGGTAATTGGTCGTGTCGGCGGCAGCGAAGGAGCTGGCGGTCACGGGAACCAGGGCGAGCGCTCCGACGAGCGCGAGAGGCGGAAGAAGCTTGGCGATGCGTTTCATGTTGGTCGCGTCCCAATAGCGCGGCAGTTCGGACAAGAGTGGTCCGTTTTAGCCGCCTTTCATGGCCTTTGACAGGGATTGAGATGAACCTGCGATGAGAGCGGGCGAGAATCGCTGGCCATTGTGGGACAGCTGGATATCGATCGGCCCCATCGCCCGGCCCAGCACGTCGCCGAGACGCACTCGATCGCCGCGCTTGAGCGGCGAGGAGAGGTTGACGATCAGGCTGATCCAGCCGTCGCCATGGTCGAGGATCAGGATTCCGTCATAGTCGCGGAAGGGTCCGGAAAAGCGGACGACGCCGTCGGCCGGCGCGCTGACGAGGGTCCCCCGCGTCGTGGCGAAGCTGAGCCCGCGCGAACGGACCCCGCTATCGTCGACCGCGCCGAGGCCCTCTAGCACCGCGGCGTCGACGGGCAGCGCATAAGCGAACGGAGGACTCGGCCGCGGCCCGACGGCCGCGAAGGGACGCGCGGGCGCGGCCCCTTCGGACTGAAGGAAAGATGCCAGGGCGCGAGCCGAATGGCTCTTCGTCTCTTCACCCCGGATCCGTTCCGTCTGCTCGGCGGCCGCGATGGCGACGTCGCCCGAGCCGAGCGCTCGGCCACCGGCAGCGAGCGACTGCTCGATCGCGCGCTTCTCCAGCGCAGCGAAACGCTCCCTGCGATCCGCGAGAGCATGGCGGCTTTGGACCCACTCCGCGCGAGCGCCCAGCGCGGCCGCCTCGAGTCGTTGACCTTCGGCGAGCTGGGCCGACAGGGCGCGGGTCCGGCCGCGGATGACCGGCAACGTGGTATCGAGCAGCACGCTGACCTTGACGAACTCGTCGATGCCGCCGCGATCGGCGAGCGCCAGCAGCGGAGGTCGTTGGCCCATGACCGCGAGACCGGCGAGCAGCGAGGCGACCGGCCTTTGCTCCTCCGCGATCCGCATGCGGTGCGCCGCGACATAGGCCGCTGTGAGCCGATATTGCGCGTCGGCCGCCGTGATCCGGGCTTCGGCCGCTTCGATCGCCTGAACGGCCGCCGCCTGCTGCGCGCGGAGGCGTTGCGCCTTGCCGCGCGCCGCGGCCGCGACCCTTTCGAGCCGCTCGGTCTCTGCTTGCGCGGACGCCTGCTCCGCCCGCGCCTGGCGCAGCGCCGCGTCGAGCGGCTGTGCCTCGGGCCGGTCGGGCGCGCTTGCCGCAAGGAGCGGTGCGACCAGCAGCGCAAGGGCGAGCCACCTCATCGGCTAACCTTCGCGATGATAGGGATGGTTCGCAAGAATCGACGTCGCCCGGAACAATTGCTCGGCGAGCATGGCGCGCACCAGGAGGTGCGGCCAGGTCGCCGGACCGAACGACAGGAGCAGGTCAGCCTCTTTGCGTTGCGCCTCATCATGGCCGTCGGCCGCGCCGATCACGAACCGCGCCTCGCGCGTGCCACCGTCACGCCAGCCCTCGAGCTGCTTCGCCAATTGCATCGATGAGAGCGGCTTGCCGCGCTCGTCGAGCACAATTCAAGTCGTGCCCGAGCCCTGCTCCGGCGCCTTGCCGCCGCGATCCGCAAGCTCGGTCACCTTGGTCGGCCACGCGATGCGCTTCAGATAGCGCTCGACCAGATCGGCTTCCGGTGAGCGGCCGATCTTCCCTCGAGCGACGATGTGGAGGAGCATCAGGGCTCGAACCCGGCCCTCATTGCGCGGTGACCGTCGGACGGTACGGCCAGCTGAACACCGACTTGAAGCCGTCGTAGATCGTGCGCGCCGCCTCGGCGATGGTGCGCGGCCGGTCCGAACCGCCGCGCGCGAAGATGGCGACGATGATTCGGTGGCCGTCGGGCATGGTGATGAAGCCGACATCGTCCGACAGCCCATCGAGCGTCCCCGTCTTGTGCTCGACCGCGGTCCCGGCCGGAAGCAGCCATTTCATCCTGTTCTTTCCGGTCTGGCACTTGGCCATCACGCCGAGAAGATAGTTGCGGCTGTCGGGCGAGATCAGCTGCCCTTTGTAGATGCGCCTCAGCAGCTCGACCATCGCCTTGGGCGTGCTCGAATCGCGCCGGTCCCAGAGGTCCCTCTTGTCCCTCAGCAGCTGGGCGATGGTGCGGTCGACGCGGACTCCTGGATGCCGTTCTGGGTCAGCCAGTGATGGACCGCGCTCGGTCCGCCGACGTCCTTGAACAGGATGTCGGCCGCGCGATTGTCGCTGTGGATCAGCATCTTGTTCATGAGCGTGCGGACGGGCACGCCCTGAATGGTGTCGTCGAGCGTCTTCTTGCGGTGATCGACCTGCGAGAGATAGAGCGCCGCGATCGCGACCTTGACGGTGCTCGCCATCGGGAACGGCGTGTCGCCCTTGATGCTCACGCTCTCGCCGGTGTTGAGGTCGAGTGCGGCGACGCCGACGTCCGCCGAGCTATCTGAAGCCAGCGCGCTCAGCTGCTGCTCGACGCTGGCGAGATCCGGCGACGAGGCCGCCGCCGCGGGCACGGCCGCGAACGCCAGAAGCGACAGGAAAAACGCAATGAATCGCATGTCCCTCACCCACCCGCGGCGCTTATAGTCGCTTCGTCCCCAAATGCCCACATTCGCTCCAAATTGTAAAAAGTCCTTACTTCGGGGCGGAACAAGTGAACAATGACGTCGTCGGCGTCGATCAGCACCCAATCCGCCGCCGGCAGGCCTTCGATCCGGACGCTCCTTCCAAATCGCTCCTTGATCTTGTCGGCAAGCTTAACCGCCATCGACGCGACCTGACGGGTCGAACGACCCGAAGCGATCACCATATGGTCGGCGATGTTCGACTTGCCCGCCAGCGGGATTGAGACGACCTCCTGCGCCTGGTCGTCGTCGAGCGATTGGAGGACGAGCTTGTGGAGGTCTTCGACGCTCACGGGCTCGCGTTCGGCTTCGGCATGATGTTCGGTCAAGGGGTCTCCTGGCGAACGGGGGCAAGGCCGCGTGACGCTCGAACGAGCCTGAGCGGTTGGCGATGCCAGTCTGGGTTGTGCGCGCGAATGGCGGTTGAGGAGGTCGGATCCGGGGACAGGCGAAGGAAGAGGATCGCCGGTGCACTCCATTCCGTCCAGTGTTTGGCCTGGCTCGAAGGGCGGACGAACCGCTTCAGCCAACCCATCGCGCGCGCCGCGTGGGCGGCCGAATCATAACCGGGGCGGCAAATCACCGCAATCGGCACTTCGCGGGCTAACCCTCTCCAATCACGCCAAAAGTGAAAATTTGGCAGGGTGTCGCTTCCAAGCAACCAGATGAAGCGATCGTGGGGATGGCGCTGCTTCAGCCGCCGCACCGTATCGACGGTGAAGCGAGTGCCGCTCGAGCTGTCGAAGTCGCTGACGCGGATGCGCGCGCCGCCGGGCCATCCGTCGAGCCGACGCGAAGCGCGCCTCGAACGGCGCCATGTCCGTCGCGCCGTCCTTCAGGGGATTGCCCGGCGAGACCAGCCACCAGACCTCGTCGAGCCCGAGCACGCGCATCGCCTCGAGGCTGATGTGGCGGTGCCCGCGATGCGCCGGGTTGAACGAGCCGCCGAGGAGACCGATGCGCGCCATTGCCGGCGAACGGCTAGCATGCGGGCAACGCAGCGCATAATGTCGGGTCTTCAGGGGGGCTGATGGCCGGCGAATTCGAAGCGATCGGTGATGCGGTGACCGGCGGACTGCTCGCCCGCGCCGTCGAGCCGAGCGCCGGCGAGGTTTCGAAGGGCCACACGCACGAAACGAACTGCCTCAATTGCGGCACGCCGCTGACCGGTCCCTTCTGCGCGAAGTGCGGCCAGAAGGCGCACGTCCATCGCTCGGTGCGAGCCTTCTTCCAGGACTTCATCCAGAGCCTGTTCAATTTCGAAGGGAAGATCTGGCGCACCCTGCCGATGCTCGCCTGGTGCCCGGGACTGATGACCCGCCGCTACATCGCCGGCGAGCGGGCGCGGTTCGTCTCGCCTATCGCCCTCTACCTGTTCACCGTCTTCGCCATGTTCGCGGTGCTCAATCTGACGGGAACGTTCGGGCCCACCGGCGGCAAGAATTTCAAGGAGGGCCTGAAGACCGAGATCGCCCAGGATCAGGCGAAGCTCGCGAAGCTCGAGGCGGAGCGAAAGATGAATGTCGCGGCGGGAAAGGAGGTCGCCGACCTCGATCGCCGGATCGCCAAACGCAAGGACGACATCGCCGCGTCCGAAAAGATGCTGAGCGGAAATCCCCTCGTTCAGGGGGACGTGGGTGACGAGACGCCGAGCTTCATCCGGCCGTTCATCGAGAACGCGGCGGCCAATCCGGACATGGTCTCGATGAAGGTCCAGGACGCCGCGTCGAAGTACAGCTGGCTGCTGATCCCTCTCTCGGTCCCGTTCATGTGGCTGCTGTTCCCGCTCCGCAGGCGCTACAATACGTACGACCACACGGTGTTCGTCACTTACTCCCTGTCGTTCATGATGATGCTGGTGGTCATCGGCGGCCTGCTCGTGGCGATCGGCCTGCCGGGCCTCGCCAGCCTCCTGTTCTTCGTGCCGCCGTTCCACATGTATCATCATGAACGAAGAGAGAAGTGAGAACACCGTGTGGTCGTACGTATTGTAGCGCCTGCGGAGCGGGAACAGCAGCCACATGAACGGGACCGAGAGAGGGATCAGCAGCCAGCTGTACTTCGACGCGGCGTCCTGGACCTTCATCGAGACCATGTCCGGATTGGCCGCCGCGTTCTCGATGAACGGCCGGATGAAGCTCGGCGTCTCGTCACCAACGTCGCCCTGAACGAGGGGATTGCCGCTCAGCATCTTTTCGGACGCGGCGATGTCGTCCTTGCGCTTGGCGATCCGGCGATCGAGGTCGGCGACCTCCTTCCCTGCCGCGACATTCATCTTTCGCTCCGCCTCGAGCTTCGCGAGCTTCGCCTGATCCTGGGCGATCTCGGTCTTCAGGCCCTCCTTGAAATTCTTGCCGCCGGTGGGCCCGAACGTTCCCGTCAGATTGAGCACCGCGAACATGGCGAAGACGGTGAACAGGTAGAGGGCGATAGGCGAGACGAACCGCGCCCGCTCGCCGGCGATGTAGCGGCGGGTCATCAGTCCCGGGCACCAGGCGAGCATCGGCAGGGTGCGCCAGATCTTCCCTTCGAAATTGAACAGGCTCTGGATGAAGTCCTGGAAGAAGGCTCGGACCAAGCGATGGACGTGCGCCTTCTGGCCGCACTTCGCGCAGAAGGGACCGGTCAGCGGCGTGCCGCAATTGAGGCAGTTCGTTTCGTGCGTGTGGCCCTTCGAAACCTCGCCGGCGCTCGGCTCGACGGCGCGGGCGAGCAGACCGCCGGTCACCGCATCACCGATCGCTTCGAATTCGCCGGCCATCAGTCCCCCTGAAGACCCGACATTATGCGCTGCGTAGCCCGCATGCTAGCCGTTCGCCGGCAATGGCGCGCATCGGTCTCCTCGGCGGCTCGTTCAACCCGGCGCATCGCGGGCACCGCCACATCAGCCTCGAGGCGATGCGCGTGCTCGGGCTCGACGAGGTCTGGTGGCTGGTTTCTCCCGGCAATCCCCTCAAGGACGGCGCGACGGACATGGCGCCGTTCGAGGCGCGCTTCGCCTCGGCTCAGCGAATGGCGCGGGGCGCGCAAATCCGCGTCAGCGATTTCGAGCTGCGGGCCGGCACGCGCTTCACCGTCGATACGGTGCGGCGGCTGAAGCAGCGCCATCCCCACGATCGCTTCATCTGGTTGCTTGGAAGCGACACCCTGCCAAATTTTCACTTTTGGCGTGATTGGAGAGGGTTAGCCCGCGAAGTGCCGATTGCGGTGATTCGCCGCCCCGGTTATAATTCGGCTGCCCACGCGGCGCGCGCGATGGGTTGGCTGAAGCGGTTCGTCCGCCCTTCGAGCCAGGCCAAACACTGGACGGAATGGAGTGCACCGGCGATCCTCTTCCTTCGCCTGTCCCCGGATCCGACCTCCTCAACCGCCATTCGCGCGCACAACCCAGACTGGCATCGCCAACCGCTCAGGCTCGTTCGAGCGTCACGCGGCCTTGCCCCCGTTCGCCAGGAGACCCCTTGACCGAACATCATGCCGAAGCCGAACGCGAGCCCGTGAGCGTCGAAGACCTCCACACGCTCGTCCTCCAATCGCTCGACGACGACCAGGCGCAGGAGGTCGTCTCAATCCCGCTGGCAGGCAAGTCGAACATCGCCGACCATATGGTGATCGCTTCGGGTCGTTCGACCCGTCAGGTCGCGTCGATGGCGGTTAAGCTTGCCGACAAGATCAAGGAGCGATTTGGAAGGAGCGTCCGGATCGAAGGCCTGCCGGCGGCGGATTGGGTGCTGATCGACGCCGACGACGTCATTGTTCACTTGTTCCGCCCCGAAGTAAGGACTTTTTACAATTTGGAGCGAATGTGGGCATTTGGGGACGAAGCGACTATAAGCGCCGCGGGTGGGTGAGGGACATGCAATTCATTGCGTTTTTCCTGTCGCTTCTGGCGTTCGCGGCCGTGCCCGCGGCGGCGGCCTCGTCGCCGGATCTCGCCAGCGTCGAGCAGCAGCTGAGCGCGCTGGTTTCAGATAGCTCGGCGGACGTCGGCGTCGCCGCACTCGACCTCAACACCGGCGAGAGCGTGAGCATCAAGGGCGACACGCCGTTCCCGATGGCGAGCACCGTCAAGGTCGCGATCGCGGCGCTCTATCTCTCGCAGGTCGATCACCGCAAGAAGACGCTCGACGACACCATTCAGGGCGTGCCCGTCCGCACGCTCATGAACAAGATGCTGATCCACAGCGACAATCGCGCGGCCGACATCCTGTTCAAGGACGTCGGCGGACCGAGCGCGGTCCATCACTGGCTGACCCAGAACGGCATCCAGGGAGTCCGCGTCGACCGCACCATCGCCCAGCTGCTGAGGGACAAGAGGGACCTCTGGGACCGGCGCGATTCGAGCACGCCCAAGGCGATGGTCGAGCTGCTGAGGCGCATCTACAAAGGGCAGCTGATCTCGCCCGACAGCCGCAACTATCTTCTCGGCGTGATGGCCAAGTGCCAGACCGGAAAGAACAGGATGAAATGGCTGCTTCCGGCCGGGACCGCGGTCGAGCACAAGACGGGGACTCTCGATGGGCTGTCGGACGATGTCGGCTTCATCACCATGCCCGACGGCCACCGAATCATCGTCGCCATCTTCGCGCGCGGCGGTTCGGACCGGCCGCGCACCATCGCCGAGGCGGCGCGCACGATCTACGACGGCTTCAAGTCGGTGTTCAGCTGGCCGTACCGTCCGACGGTCACCGCGCAATGAGGGCCGGGTTCGAGCCCTGATGCTCCTCCACATCGTCGCTCGAGGGAAGATCGGCCGCTCACCGGAAGCCGATCTGGTCGAGCGCTATCTGAAGCGCATCGCGTGGCCGACCAAGGTGACCGAGCTTGCGGATCGCGGCGGCAAGGCGCCGGAGCAGGGCTCGGGCACAACTCGAATTGTGCTCGACGAGCGCGGCACGCCGCTCTCATCGATGCAATTGGCGAAGCAGCTCGAGGGCTGGCGTGACGGTGGCACGCGCGAGGCGCGGTTTGTGATCGGCGCGGCCGACGGCCATGATGAGGCGCAACGCAAAGAGGCTGATCTGCTCCTGTCGTTCGGTCCGGCGACCTGGCCGCACCTCCTGGTGCGCGCCATGCTCGCCGAGCAATTGTTCCGGGCGACGTCGATTCTTGCGAACCATCCCTATCATCGCGAAGGTTAGCCGATGAGGTGGCTCGTCCTTGCGCTGCTGGTCGCACCGCTCCTTGCGGCAAGCGCGCCCGACCGGCCCGAGGCACAGCCGCTCGACGCGGCGCTGCGCCAGGCGCGGGCGGAGCAGGCGTCCGCGCAAGCCGAGACCGAGCGGCTCGAAAGGGTCGCGGCCGCGGCGCGCGGCAAGGCGCAACGCCTCCGCGCGCAGCAGGCGGCGGCCGTTCAGGCGATCGAAGCGGCCGAAGCCCGGATCACGGCGGCCGACGCGCAATATCGGCTCACAGCGGCCTATGTCGCGGCGCACCGCATGCGGATCGCGGAGGAGCAAAGGCCGGTCGCCTCGCTGCTCGCCGGTCTCGCGGTCATGGGCCAACGACCTCCGCTGCTGGCGCTCGCCGATCGCGGCGGCATCGACGAGTTCGTCAAGGTCAGCGTGCTGCTCGATACCACGTTGCCGGTCATCCGCGGCCGGACCCGCGCCCTGTCGGCCCAGCTCGCCGAAGGTCGACAACTCGAGGCGGCCGCGCTGGGCGCTCGCGCGGAGTGGGTCCAAAGCCGCCATGCTCTCGCGGATCGCAGGGAGCGTTTCGCTGCGCTGGAGAAGCGCGCGATCGAGCAGTCGCTCGCTGCCGGTGGCCGAGCGCTCGGCTCGGGCGACGTCGCCATCGCGGCCGCCGAGCAGACGGAACGGATCCGGGGTGAAGAGACGAAGAGCCATTCGGCTCGCGCCCTGGCATCTTTCCTTCAGTCCGAAGGGGCCGCGCCCGCGCGTCCCTTCGCGGCCGTCGGGCCGCGGCCGAGTCTCCGTTCGCTTATGCGCTGCCCGTCGACGCCGCGGTGCTAGAGGGCCTCGGCGCGGTCGACGATAGCGGGGTTCGTTCGCGCGGGCTCAGCTTCGCCACGACGCGGGGGACCCTCGTCAGCGCGCCGGCCGACGGCGTCGTCCGCTTTTCCGGACCCTTCCGCGACTATGACGGAATCCTGATCCTCGACCATGGCGACGGCTGGATCAGCCTGATCGTCAACCTCTCCTCGCCGCTCAAGCGCGGCGATCGAGTGCGTCTCGGCGACGTGCTGGGCCGGGCGATGGGGCCGATCGATCTCCAGCTGTCCCACAATGGCCAGCGATTCTCGCCCGCTCTCATCGCAGGTTCATCTCAAACTCTGTCAAAGGCCATGAAAGGCGGCTAAAACGGACCACTCTTGTCCGAACTGCCGCGCTATTGGGACGCGACCAACATGAAACGCATCGCCAAGCTTCTTCCGCCTCTCGCGCTCGTCGGAGCGCTCGCCCTGGTTCCCGTGACCGCCAGCTCCTTCGCTGCCGCCGACACGACCAATTACCAGGAGCTCGAGAAGTTCATGAGCGTCTACGAGCGAGTCAAGGCGAGCTATGTCGATCCGGTCGACGACAAGACCCTGATCAAGGGCGCGATCGACGGCATGCTGTCGGCGCTCGACCCGCATTCGAGCTACGAGGAAGGGTCGGACTTCGACCAGCTCAAGACCACCACCGACGGCAATTACGGCGGCCTCGGCCTCACCGTCTCGCTCGAGGACGGAGTGGTCAAGGTGATTGCCCCGACCGAGGACACGCCGGCGTGGCGCGCCGGGGTCAAGGCGGGCGACTATATCACCCACATCAACGGCGAGTTCCTCAACAACATCACGCTCGACCAGGCGGTGGAGAAGATGAAGGGCGATCCCGGCACGCCGGTCAAGCTGACCATCGTCCGGCCCGGGCGCGACAAGCCGCTCGACCTCACCATCGTCCGCGAGCGAATCCAGCTTCGCCCGGTCAAATGGGAGATCAAGGAAGGCGTCGGCTATATCAACATCGACACCTTCACCGGCAACGTCGGCGAGCAGGTGAAATCGGCGCTGCTGTCGATCGACAAGGCGACCGGGGGGCACCCGATCGGCTATGTCGTCGACCTCCGCTCGAACCCCGGCGGCCTGCTCGACCAGGCGGTGGACGTCGCCGACGACTTCCTCGAAAGCGGCGAGATCGTCTCCCAGCGCGGACGCACCAAGGACGACATCGAGCGCTATTACGCGCGTCCCGGCGACATGGCGCATGGCCTGCCGGTCATCGTGCTGACCGATCCGGGTACGGCATCGGCTTCGGAGATCGTGGCCGGCGCGCTCCAGGACCATCACCGCGCGCTGATCATGGGCGAGCGGAGCTTCGGCAAGGGCTCCGTCCAGACGGTCGTCCAGACCGGCCCCGAGGCGGCGCTGAGGCTGACCACGGCGCGTTATTACACGCCGTCGGGTCGCTCGGTTCAGGCCGGCGGGATCGAGCCCGACATCGACGTCCCGCAGCTCACCGATCCCGACTACAAGGACCGCAAGTTCATCCGCGAGGCCGATCTTCGCAAGCACCTTCTCGCGCAGACCCAGGTCGACGAGAAGCTGCTGGAAAGCGACGACACGCCCGATCCGCGCTTCACCGCGAGCGCCGAGGAGCTGAAGAAGAAGGGCGTCAAGGACTTCCAGCTCTATTATGCGTTGAATACGCTGAAGCGCCTGAACGGCACGCCTCCAACAGCCGTGGCGACCGGCGGCGGAAGTCCGAAGAAGTCGCGCTAGGCATGCGTCAAGCGGTCGCGATGGGCTCCGATAGCTCGGCGCCGTGGCAACCGGCGTCGGTCGCGCGCCTGGTCGCGCTGGGGCTGCCGGTGGTTCTGCTGGTCGGTGCTCTCGGTTCCCAATATGTCGGCGGCCTGCACCCGTGCGAAATGTGCTGGTGGCAACGCTACGCGCACATGGTCGCCTTCGCGCTGGCGCTGATCGCGTTCACGGCGCCTGTGCCGTCATCCCGTGCGAGAACATTCACCGTGCTGGCGGCGCTGGCGATCGCCACGTCGGGCGTGATCGGGGTCTATCACGCCGGCGTGGAAGCGCGGATCTTCGAGGGCTTCACGCAGTGCACGGCGCTCGCCAAGGGCGGCAGCACGGCCGATCTCCTGAGGCAGATCACCCACGCGCCGCTGGTTCGCTGTGACGAGGTGCAGTTCCGTTTCCTCGGCATCTCGATGGCGGGGTGGAATGCCATCCTCTCGCTAAGCGGGGCAGCGCTGATCCTGCTGCTTTCGCTGAAGGGGAGGCGGGCATGAGCGGCTGGCGTCCCGGCGCGAAGCGGGCCGACACTGCCTCGATGCTGCGCGTCGACCAGGCCGGCGAATATGGCGCGACCCGCATCTATGCGGGCCAGCTCGCGGTGCTTAGGCCGAATTGCGCCGAGGCCAAGCTCATCTCGCGCATGGCGTCGCAGGAGCAGCGCCACCTGAAGCGCTTCGACCGGCTGATGAGCGAACGGCGGGTGCGGCCGACCCTGCTCCAGCCGCTGTGGAACGTCGCCGGATTTGCGCTCGGCGCCGCGACGGCGCTGATGTCGGAGAAGGCGGCGATGGCCTGCACCGATGCGGTGGAGACGGAGATCGACCGCCATTATGGACAACAGCTCGACGAAATTGGCGACGACGATCCCGAGCTGGCGACCGACATCGCCGAGTTTCGCGCGGATGAGCTCGAGCATCGCGACACGGCGCGTCAGGCGGGCGCCCGCAATGCCGTCGGCTATCCCGTGCTCACCGCGGCGATCCGTGCCGGATGCAGGGTGGCGATTGAACTGTCGAAGCGAGTTTGAGGAACAAGTAGCAAAGCGGTCCGCTGTAACCGCCGAGAGGACGTCATGACCAAGTATCCAATCTTGATGAGCGCCGCCGTCGTCGCGGCAATTGGCGGGTTCGCCGCCCTTCCGGCGCCAGCGACCGCGCAGGATGCGGCCCCCAACGTCGCCGAGATCATTGTCTATGGAACCGATCCGTGCCCTCGCTCGACCGACGATCAGGTCGTCGTCTGCGCCCGCCGGCCTGAGGCCGAGCGCTATCGCATTCCACCGAAGATGCGCCAGAGCGGCACCCCGCAACAGATGGAATCCTGGGCGGTGCGCTCGAAGAACCTCGAGACCGTCGGCGCGACCGGGATTAACAGCTGCTCGCCGGTCGGACCGGCCGGCTACACCGGCTGCCTCGTCAAGGTGATCCAGGAGGCCAAGGGCGAGCGCAAGCAGTCGGCCGACCAGCAAACGCCGCCGCAATAGCATTCGTCGAAGCGCGCTTTCGTGGCTCCCACGCGCCTGCTAGCAGCCGTGGCATGGCCGGACACGCCGATTGAGCACCGCGCAGGGTTTCGCCCCGGCTGAGCTGCCGCGATCGAGCGGCTTCATCGGCCATCCCAAAGGCCTGTTCTACCTTGCCTTTACCGAGGCGTGGGAGCGCTTCTCCTACTACGGCATGACCGCGCTCCTGGTGCTGTACATGGTCAACCAGCTCCTGCTTCCCGGCCATGTCGAGCATGTCGTCGGTTTTGCCGGATTCCGGCACGGGCTGGAGACCGTATTCGGGCAACTCTCGAACCAGGCGCTCGCATCGCAGATCTTCGGGCTCTACGCCGGCTTCGTCTACTTCACGCCGGTTCTCGGCGGCTGGTTCGCGGACCGTTGGATCGGCCAGCGCAACGCCGTCGTGCTCGGCGCGCTGTCGATGAGCGGAGGCCACATCGCCATGGCGTTCGACCAAAGCTTCCTTCTGGCGCTGTTGCTGCTGGTGGTCGGCTCGGGCCTGCTCAAGGGCAATATCTCGGCGCAGGTTGGCGCGCTTTATCCGGAGGACGATGAGGCGCGCCGGACCCGGGGCTTCGCGATCTTCAGCATGGCGATCAACTTTGGCGCCGTCGCCGGCCCGCTGCTGTGCGGCTTCCTTGGGCAGCGCTACGGCTGGCATGTCGGCTTTGGCCTGGCCGCGATCTTCATGCTCGCGGGGCTTGTCACCTATCTCTCGGGCTACCGGCATCTGCCCGCGAAGGTGGAGCGCAAAATCCTCGCCGCCGTGCCGATGACAAGACGCGACTGGAAGGTTGTCATGGCGCTTGTTGCGGTGATGGCGCTGACCATCTTCCAGTCGATCGCTTACTACCAGCTCGGCAACGTGCTTCCCGTCTGGCTCCAGGATCATGGCAACATGAACGCTGGCGGGTTTGCCATCCCGATCCCTTGGTACCAGTCGATCGACCCCTTGTTCAGCATCCTGACCGTGCCCGCGCTGTTCGCCCTGTGGCGGTGGCAGCAGGCGCACGGCGGCGAGCCTTCGGACCTCGGCAAGATCGGCCAGGGCGCGTGGCTTTGCGCGGTTGCGAACCTCGTCCTTGTCGCCGCGATCGCAGCGGCCGGACCGCATCGCGTGCTGTGGCTGTGGCCATTCCTTTATTGCGCGATTCAGGGCATCGCCTTCCTTTATTATTGGCCGACTTTGCTCGCGCTCGTGTCGCGCGCGGCCCCGCCCAAGATCAATGCGACGATGATGGGGGTCACCTTCCTGACGCTGTTCGTCGCGAACAATCTGATCGGCTGGATCGGCACCTTCTACGAACAGATGACGCCGCTGTCCTTCTGGCTGATGCACGCCGGGATCGCGGCCGCGGGCGGCATGCTGGTGCTGTTGTTCGGCCCGGCGCTAAGGCGCGTGCTGGAGCCGGTCGAGACGCAAGGCTTGAGCCCCGCGGCGATGACTGAGGAGATCGAACGATGACGGTTGCCGACGCCACGCCCGAGCTATGAGGTCGGCCCGAACAACGACCGTGCCTTCCTCGGCCACCCCAAGGGCCTGGCTTTCTCGGCTTCACCGAGGCGTGCGAGCGCTTCTCTTATTATTCCATGCAGACCCTGCTGACGCTCTACATGGTCAATTATCTGCTCGTTCCTGGCCGCATGGAGAATGTCGTCGGGCTGACCTGGATGCAGAGCCATGTCTATCACGGCATCGCCGGCCAGCCGCTCGCGTCGGCGATCTTCGGCACCTACACCGCGCTCGTCTATGGCACGCCGATCATCGGCGGGATCATCGCCGACAAGTGGCTCGGCCGGAACAGGACCCTGATCCTCGGCGGCATTCTGATGGCGATCGGCCACTTCCTGATGGCGGTCGAGCCGGCGTTCCTGCTCGCGCTCCTCGCGCTCCTGCTCGGCGTCGGCGCGTTCAAGGGCAATATCGCAACTCAGGTCGGCGCGCTGTACGGGCCGAGCGACCTCCGCCGCGCAATGGCGTACCAGATCTTCTATATCTTCATCAACGTCAGCGTGATCGTGGCGCCGCTCATCTCCGGAACGCTGGGCAGAAGGTGGGCTGCGTATGGCTTCGGCTGCGCCGGCGTGGTGATGGTGCTCGGCCTGTTCATTTACCTGTCCGGCCGCCGATACTTGCCGGCAGAGGAACTTGCCTCGCCCAGCGACGAGCCGGCTCTCCGCCAGCCCTTGACCCGCGAGGACTGGATGCGCGTCGTCTATCTCGTCATCCTGATCCCGGTGCTGGCGGTGTCGCTGTTGACCAACCAGGAGATTTTCAACGCTTATCTCGTGTGGGGCGCAAGCATTTCGCTCACCCTCCTCAACAATACGAGCAGCTGGCTGATCACGGTCGACGCGACGGTCAGCTTCGCAATGCTCGTGGCGGTGGCGGCATTCTGGAAATGGTGGGGAACCCGCCATCGCGAGCCGGACGAGATCACCAAGATGATCATCGGCAGCGTCTTCCCCGTCGCCGGGGGCTGTGCCTGTTCATGGCCGCGCTGACCCAGCCGACCGGCGGCAAGATCGGCCTGTTCTGGCCGATGATGTTCGAGATCATGAACAGCATCGGTTTTGCTCACGTGCTGCCGATCAGCCTCGCGCTTTTTCGAAAATCTCGCCGAAGCGATCACTCGACCGTGATCGGCTTATATTATTTCGCCTTCTTCATCGCCAACGCGGTCGTCGGCTAGTGTCGGCGAACTCTATTCGAGCCTGCCGCCGCGTGCTGGCTAATCCAGCCGTCGCCAGCGCTGCCTTTGGCCTCGTCGCCTTCGCGGTTTTCAAGTTTCGTCCTGAGCCATGACTGGAGACCGCCAAGGACCAGGCGAGGGCGCTCGGCTGATCAGAGGATGACCTCGGCGACCTTCTCCTTAGTACCCGGCTGGGGCTTCCGGCCGAGGAGCTTGTTGAAAGCGGGCTCAGGAAGCCTTCGACGTAACTTTTCCGAGATTTTCGCGTTCTCCACGTCGAATCGGGACGAGCGCGAGCTTGGATCTGGTTGCCCTCGTACCATTCGGCGACGATCGGTTCCATCAGCAGGTCGATCGTCGCGCGGTGATCCGCCGTGAAGCGTCCCGCGAAGGCTCGCGAAGAGGTCGTGGCCCTCGCCGATAGGAGCCGATCGCACGGCTTGACCGCCCCATCGCCCGGGTCAGGTCGTGATCGTTCGCGGTGAGATCCGGGGCGGACTGAGGCTTCGCGATCCTGATCGTCGAACTGGACCGTCATCGGCTGCTAGCACCGTCGCGCTCCTTTTCGACGCCGAGCAGAGAACGGGCTGTCCTTCGGCTGCGTCCCAAAGCTCTTTCTCGATCTCGCGCGTCGTCGGCCATTTGCTGTCTCCAGTAGTTTCAGCGAGGAACGGCTTGGACGGCCAGCGGATCGTCAGGGCGACGGCGGTAGACCGCGTTCGCGTGATCTCCGCCGTCGAACACGCCCTGCGTCGCTGCGCGACATCAGGTCTTGGCGTGGAAGATGTCGGCCGGGGGAACTGGGGGTTGCGGTCGTAAAGCGGGACAGGCTCGACTGGACCTGGATCATCAGACGGTGGCCAGGCAGGAAGTCGTGATCGACGTTCGGCAGGCCGAACTTCTGGTCCTCCGCCTCGCCGGACCTCAGAGCCCGCGGCCGGGCGAAGCTGTGGAGGTCGCGGCCGCGGAATATCTCGATCCCGATCAGGAGCTCGAATCCCGACATGTCCTTCTTTGAGCCTTGCGAGCGTGTTGCCGGATTCTCGTTCGGGTAGACGTCGATCAGCTCGACCACCCAGTCGCTGTCGGTGCCGTCGTGGCCGCGAACAGATCGACTTGCGGGCGCCCATGATGTGCACTGGCTTGGTCAGCGGGGCGCTGCGCATAGGACAGGACGTCGGGCCGGCCGTGGACGAAGCGCTGGTCATGGACCAGCCAGCCATGCCACTGATCGGAATCGTTCATGTTCACCGGGCGCGGCAGGAAGGGCACCGGCTTGGCCGGGTCGGAGACATAGTCGTCGCTGGCCGCTGCCCGCGAACGCGCGGCTGAAACTAGCGCCGTTGGACGCGGTCAGGTAGAGTGCTCGGCGTGCCCATGGGCCAGCGCGGGCTAGACTTCCCAGTTATTGATGCCGGTCGCATAGGTGTAGACCGGCGGGGTGTGCGGATCGGCCGCACCCTAAGATAATGATCCAGGAACGGCTTCAGACTCCTCGGTCCGCCACTGCGGGGCCGTGTCGCCGTTGAACGTCAGCGCCCTGAGCTCATAGCCGTAATGGTTCGCCCCCGAATGCCGCCACGGGCCGATCACCAGATGGAGGAGGTCGTTCCTTCATATTGTCCTTGAGCGCGCGGTACCGGCCGGCGCGCCGTCGCTGTCCTCCTGGTCCCGTTGCCCGACCTCGAGCATCGTCGGCACCGTCGGGCCGCGCCGCCATCCACTTGTCGACCGCCTGGCCCGACCAGAACTCCTTATAGGCCGGGTTCTCATCAGCTTCTGGACGAAGGGCACATTCTCGATGCTGTACCAGCGCGTAATCGGGCGATCGAACCCGGCTTCGAGGTAGCGCGTGTAATCGTCGCCCGTGCCGTAGGGGATCTCGCGTCCGCCTCCCCTTGTTGGAGCCTGCGATAAGGGGAAGTCGACCACTGACTGCGGAACGCGCCGTGTGGAACCAATCGTCACCCCATCCAGCCGTCGACCATCGGGCTTTGCGGCACCACCGCCTTAAGCGCCGGGATGCGGGTAGATCTCCGACACCAGCGTCAGTGAAACCCAGGTAGAAGGAACCGATCGTGCCAACGCGACCGTTCGATTCCGGCGCATGCTTCACCAGCCAGTCGATCGTGTCGTAGGCATCGGTGCTCTCGTCGATTTGCTATGGTTAAGCGGCCCGACGATCGGCCGATTCATCACGAACGTGCCTTCGCTGTTATGGAGTCCGCGGATGTCCTGCTCAACGATGATGTAGCCATCGTCGACAAACTCCGTGTCCATATCGGAAGCACGTCGCCGAGCGCTGGCTCGACGCCCGCGAAATACTTCCCTTCGCGTCGTAGGGAGTGCGCGACAACAGGATAGGGGCGTTGGTGCCCTTTTCATGAAGATGACGGTGAAGAGTTTGACCGTCGCGCATCGGGACCATCGCCTCGCGCCGAGAAGTCGGCCGGAGGAAAGAGTCTGGTCTAGCTCGCGACGACGTCGTGTCATCGGTGTACACGCGTTGCGGCGCGGGCGCGCGGGCGAGGAGCGGGAGGAGAGCGGCGGGGAGGCGGAAGACAAATATTCATGGGCGAGACACTAAGGTGGGGCGGCCCGCGTCGCAACATCGCTGCGGTCGCTGCGTTCCAATCTTGATGGCCGACATTAGAGAGCGAAGGATTGACGCACGCCCGACGCAGAGCGCCGGATCGAGCCTGGCGGCAACCTTCCGCGCGTCGGGGGGGGGTTTGCGGGAGGACGCACGCAAATGCACGCGGTGCGACCTCTACAAGCATCCGACGCGGACCGTGTTCGGCGAAGGTCCGCTCGATGCTTCGATCAGTGTTCGTCGGCGAGCAACCGGGTGACCAGGAGGATACCGCCGGACGCCCGTTGGGGAAGCGGGGCCGCTGTTCGACGCCGCGCGGGAAAGGCCGGCATCGACCGCTCAACCGTCTACGTCACCAACGCGGTCAAGCATTTCAAGTTTGTCCAGAAGGGCAAGAAGCGCATCCGGCACAAGCCGGGGCGCGGGCGACATGGCAGCCTCTTGTTGGTGGATCGAGCACGAACGCGAGCTGATCCGGCCGCCAGTGACGGTGGCGCTCGGCGCGACGGCGGCGCTGTCGGTCCTCGGCAAGGTGGTGACGATCAGCCGCGTGCGCGGCGAGCCGCTCGAGGCTCGACGGCGGCGGCGGATTCTGGGTCACCGTCCATCCGAGCTTCCTGCTTCGATTAACCGAGGAGGGACCGAGAGGCGGGAGGACGCGGGACTGTTCGTCCGCGACCTGAAGCGGATCAAGGCGCGCGCGGCCAAAAACCACCGGCTAAACCAGAAGCTCCCGAGGTTATTGCAAATGCGAACGCTTCGCATTAGCAAGAGTGATTCTTATCACCCAAGGGGACCGACAGCATGAATTCCGGGTCGGCGCGCTCCGCCGTTCATGGGCCTTCTCGCGTTCGCGCCGCCCGCGCACGCCGATGAGCAATATTTCAGCTACACCTATAGCGCGGAAGTGCTTGGGCAAGGGCGCGACCGAAGCGGAGTTGGGGCGGACGGACCGGCGCGGGGGCGCGACAGCACCTTCGACGCGCAGGGAGCTATCGCCTCGAACTCGAACATGGGAACCCGCCAAAAATCGCCTGACGGTCGCCGGCTGTGAAAACACGCAACACCGCATTCGCGGGCTGGGCCCCCGCTTTGACCGGACCGACCGCGACTTGGCCTTCGGGGCCTGTCGGCCGAGTTCAAATATAATGTGCTCACCCCCTACAAGGACGGGATGGGACTAGACTCTACGCTGAGCCTGCCTGCGTCGCGTCCGTTCACGGCGGCGGCGAGAAGGGCACCGAATATGAGCTCGAGCTCAAGGCCATTGTTCAGAAGAAGCTTTCTCAAGGACGACCGCCTGATCTGGGCGTCAAAGATTCTGACCTTCGAGCCCAATGGGAAAAGGAAAAGGAGGTGGACGAGATCACCGGTGGCATCGAGACCGAGTGGGAAAAGGAGCTCAAGACCGAGGTCACGACCGGGCTCACCTATCGCGTCGCACCGGGCTGGTATGCCGTGTCGAGGGCCGCTGGGCGAGCGTTTATCCCGATTGGACGAATCGACTGCATCAGCGAGACCTATGCGGTATTCACCGGTCCGGCGATCCATTACAGCGGGGGGGTGGGCGAGCAGCGTGTCTCTCCGGCGCAGCTGCTCGGAAAGCCCAGCCCGGGCGGAAGCCGAGCGCTTGACGAGTTCGAGAAGCGCGAGCTGGGGCTGAAGATCGGCTACAATTTCTAGGGAGTGCTCAAGTGAAGGCGTCGTGGTTCAGGTTGCTTCCGGCGGCAGCAGCAGTGATCGCCCCGGCGCCCGCCGCCGCGGAGAACTCTGGCGCGTCTTTCCATCGCGGCGGCGCAGCAGGCGCTGTTTCCCGGTGCGCTACTCGTCCGAGCACCCGCTGGCGCTGAGCGATGCTCAGCGCAAGGCCACCCCCAGGAACGGGACCCGGGCTACGACAAGGTGCAGCGGGTGTCGGAAGCGCGGTCGGGCAACCATCCGCCTCGGCTGGTTCATGCTCGACCACGTGATGCAGCAAGCATGAATTCATT
>CAWHPM010000004.1:0-38537 GCA_963831215.1 uncultured Alphaproteobacteria bacterium
GGGAATCGAACCCCTGACCTCTGCAGTGCGATTGCAGCGCTCTCCCATCTGAGCTACAGCCCCGCGCCTCCAGCCGGCCGCCGGAACCTTGAGGGTTCGGGCGAGTGGGAGCGGCTCCCCTAGCGGCTTGTTTCCCCCCTTGCAACGCTTGTCCCGCAAGACGTTCGGCCCGCCGCGTCGGGGCGTCGGGCGCCGGGAAAAACAGGAACGGCCGTGAGCCTCCGTTCGTTTTGCTTGTGGGTTTTGAAGGCCGGATTCCGCCGGCCCGTTCTGCCAGGCAAAGGAGGCATTATGGCATATGACCGCTACGATCGCGACGAACGTTCACGATGGTCCGACGACCGTTCGGACGATCGATCCGGACGCGCATGGCGCGGCGACAATCGCGGCCAGGATTTCCGCGGAGGCCGGGACGATCGCGGCTTCTGGGATCGGGCGAGCGACGAGGTCGCCTCGTGGTTCGGCGATGACGAGGCGGAGCGCCGCCGGAATCAGGACCAGCGCCGCGATGAGCGCATGGGTCGCACCGGCCGCGGCGGGAACGATCGCGACTACGATCGCGGCTATGGGCGCGATTATGGCCGAGACCAGTCGGCCTACGGCGGCGGGCGCTCCGACCGCGACTTCAACTACGACCGCGGGGTCTTCAACCGCGGCGGATCGAGCGAGCGCGACTATAATCGCGGCTGGCGGGGTTATTTCGGTTGCGGCCGCGGCAGCCGGAAGGCGGCGACCGTAACCGCGACCGCGACTATCGCCCGATGAGCCGGGGATTACGGCCGCGGCGAGCGCGAGCCCGGCGGTTATGACCGTTCGCAGACGCCCTATGGCCGCGACGAAACTCGCCGCACGAGCTTCGCCGGCTCGCGCAAGGAGGATCGCGACTTCGATCCGCATTATACGAGCTGGCGCGAGCGCCACATCGGCGATCTCGACCGCGACTATGACGATTTCCGTCGCGAGCATCAGTCGAAGTTCGAGAACGACTTCACCAGCTGGCGCGAGAAACGGCAGCAGAAGCGCGGCCTCCTCGGCCGGATCCGCGAGCACATGGAAGTCGTCGGCAGCGACGACGAGCATGTCGGCACCGTCGACAAGACCGCGGGCGACCGCATCATCCTGACCAAGTCGGACCCCGAGAGCGGCGGCGCGCACCACTCGCTGAGCTGTTCGGACATCGACCGCGTCGAAGGCGACCGGGTGATCCTCGACTGCTCGGCCGAAGAGGCGAAGAACCGCTGGCGTGACGAGAGCCGCAGCCGCGCTCTGTTCGAGCGCGAGGACCAGGGCGAGATGGGCCCCGGAGTTCTCGATCGCAGCTTCCCGGGCACCTACCGCTAGAGCGGTGGAGAGCTGAGCCTCCCTCGATTGGAGGCTGACCGGCCCGGCGGTGTTTCCCCTTCACCGCCGGGCCTTTTCCTGCATCGGTTCCGCGACTGAAGGAGCGTCCGATGGCCAGAGCCTGGCAACTGAAAAGCCGACCACGCGGCATGCCGACCGCGGACAATTTCGAGTTGAAGGAGGTCGAGCTCGCCGCCGCTTGCCGACGGGATGATCCGGGTCCGCAACCGCTGGCTGTCGGTCGACCCCTACATGCGCGGGCGGATGAACGACGTGAAGAGCTACGTCCCGCCGTTCCAGCTCGGAGAGCCGATGGACGGCGGAGCGGTCGGCGAGGTGGTCGAGAGCCGGGCCGACGGCTTCGAGCCGGGCGATGTCGTCCTTCACATGGGCGGCTGGCGCGACGAGGCGGTGGTTTCCGGCCGTACCGCCATGAAGCTGCCCGATCTCGGCGCCGATCCGCGCCAGTTTCTGGGGGTTCTCGGGACTACCGGCGCGACCGCCTATTTCGGGCTGCTCGATGCGGCCTCGGCGAAGGAGGGCGATGTCGTCTTCGTATCCGCGGCCGCGGGCGCGGTCGGCTCGGTCGTCGTACAAATCGCCAAAGCCAGGGGCATGACGGTCATCGCTTCCGCCGGCGGCGAGGAGAAGTGCACGTTCGTTCGCTCGCTCGGCGCGGATCAGGTGATCGACTATCGTGCCGCGCCGGTCCTCAAGAGCCTCGCGGCCGCGGCGCCCGCGGGTATCGACGTCTATTTCGACAATGTCGGCGGGAGCCATCTCGACGCCGCGCTCGCCATCGCCCGCAACCACGCGCGGTTCGCGATTTGCGGGATGATCGAGGGCTATAACCAGACCGAGCCGACGAGCCTGCGCTTCATCGCCCAAATCATCGCCGCGCGAATCCGGCTCAAGGGGTTCCTGGTGTTCGACTATCAGTCGCGGATGGACGAATTCTACCGCGACATGGGCGGCTGGCTGAAGAGCGGCGCCGTGACCGCTCGCGAGACGATCGTCGAAGGCCTCGAGAAGATGCCGGATGCCTTTCTCGGCCTGTTCCAGGGCGCGAACACCGGCAAGATGCTGGTCCGGCTCTAGAGCGACTTGCAGGCGGCGGGATCGCCCGACTGGTAGCCGGTCCGAAGCGCGTTCATCCGCTGCTCCGAGGTGCCGTGGGTGAAGCTGTCGGGGACCACGACGCCCTGCGACTGCTTCTGGAGCGTGTCGTCGCCGATCGCTTCGGCGGCGCGCATCCCTTCCTCGATGTCGCCCTGCTCCATGATCGAGCCTTTCGCGTCGCGCGCGTTGGCGGCCCATACGCCGGCGTAGCAGTCGGCCTGCAGCTCGACCTTGACCTGGATCGCATTGCCTTCGGTCTCGCTCGCACGGGCCTGCATGTTGTGCGCCTGGTTGAGCTTGCCTTCGAGATCCTGGACGTGATGGCCGACTTCGTGCGCGATCACATAGGCCTGCGCGAAATCGCCCGGCGCGCCGAAACGCCGCGACAGCTCGTTGAAGAATTCGGGTCGAGATAGATGCTGTTGTCATTCGGGCAGTAGAACGGCCCCATCGCCGCCTGGCCGCGAACCGCAGGCGGTCTGGTCCCGCTGCGTGTACGCGACCAGCTTGGTCGGCTGATATTGCTCGCCGGATTTCTGGAAAATCTCGCCCCAGGTCTGCTCGGTCGAGCCGAGGACGCGAAGCAGGAATGCCTTCGTTTGCGGGCTCAGCGTCGATTGTCCGGCATCGGCTGTCGCCGTGCGCTGCGGATTGTTGCCGGGAAGCACCCCGCCGCCGCCTCCACCGAGCCCACCGAGCGAGCTCAGCAGGAAGTATCCGATGACGAGGACGATGACGCCGCCGATACCGAAGCGGCTGGCGATCAGCGGGAGGAGACATCCGAGGCCTCCACCGCCGAGCCCGCCGCCTCCGAAGCCCACGCCTCCGGGCTGGCCGGTGCGGTCCTCGAAATTGCTGCTTTCCGGTTCGCCGCCCAGCCGCATCTCAACGTCTCCTGCTCTCGCCGCCCTAATGCGCGGGGCCTAGCACCGGTTGCATTCGAAAGCTCGGCCCGCGAGGAGCGACGCGAAGGAGACACCGATGATTCTCGAAGGGAAAGGTCGCGCTCGTCACCGGGTCGACGTCGGGCATCGGGCTCGCGATCGCGAAGGCGCTCGCTGGGGAGGGCGCGAAGCTGATGATCAACGGCTTCGGCGACACGGGGGAGATCGAGCGCGAGTGCAACGAGCTCGGCGCGATCCACGACGGCGCGGACATGGCGAAGCCGGACGAGATCGAGGCGATGATGAAGCGCTGCGCCGACGAGCTCGGCGGGCCCGACATCCTCGTCAACAATGCCGGCATCCAGCACGTCTCCCCGGTCGAGGAGTTCCCGCCCGAGAAATGGGACGCGATCCTCGCCGTCAACCTCACCTCGGCGTTCCACACCACGCGCCTCGCCGTGCCCGCGATGAAGGCGAAGAAGTGGGGCCGGATCATCAACACAGCGAGCGCGCACAGCCTCGTCGCCTCGCCGTTCAAGAGCGCCTATGTCGCGGCCAAGCACGGGATCGCGGGCTTCACGAAAACGGTCGCGCTGGAGACCGCGACGAGCGGCATCACCGTCAATTGCATCTCGCCCGGCTACGTCTGGACGCCACTGGTCGAGAAGCAGATTCCCGACACGATGAAAGCGCGGAACATGACGCGCGAGCAGGTCATGAACGACGTCCTCCTCGCCGGTCAGCCAACCAAGCAGTTCGTCACGGTGGAGCAGGTCGCGGCGCTGGCGCTGTTCCTGTGCCGCGAGGAAGCGGCGTCGATCACCGGCGCCAACCTCAGCATGGACGGCGGCTGGACCGCCGCCTAGCGGTACCGTCACCCTGAACTTGGTTCAGGGTCCATTTGCGAGACCGCGGCGCACTTCACGAAAATGGATGCTGAAACAAGTTCAGCATGACGGTAGGGATTAGCTGATGCGACTGATTGCCGCCGTCATCCTTGCCCTCGCCTGCTCGTCGTGCAGCGTCATCGAGCAGCCGTCGGGGTTGATTGCGCGCTGGACGACGGCGTGGAAGGAGGTCGCGACCGACGGACGACCGCCGCGCGGCTCGCCGACTGGCGCAAGACGTTCGTCAACGCGCTCGATTCCGCGAAGAAGGCGGGACATTCCGATGAAATCGCCCGCGAGGGCGCCTTGCTCGACCCGGACGCCGCCATCGCTTCTCCGGCGATCCCCAACGGCCTTTACCGCTGCCGCCTGATCAAGATCGGGGCCAAGGCCGAGGGCAACCTTGCCTATGTCGCCTACCCGGCCTTCTACTGCCGGGTGAAGCCCGAGCGCGACCTGCAGCGCTTCAACAAGTTCGGCGGCTCGCAGCGTTACGTCGGCCTGGTGTTCCCGGCTGACGCGGTTCGAAAGGTGTTTCTCGGCACTCTGGTGCTCGGCGACGAGACACGCGCGCTGCAATACGGGCAGGACGAGATGCGCGACGTCGCCGGTTATTTCGAGCGGATCGGCCCGAACCGCTGGCGTTTGGTCATGCCCAAGCCGCACTTCAAGTCGCAGCTCGACGTCATGGAGCTGATGCCCGCAGTCCGCGAAACCTTAGGCAGGTGCGGGTTCGATCTCGGCGCTCGCTTCGTCGAGACGCGCGATCTGCTCTCGGCTGAGATCGAGGCTCATCGCGGCGACCAGTTCCTTCGCCTGGCGGAGGTTCGTCGCACTGGCCAAGGTCGCGACGATCCCTGGCTGCGCATTCGTCCAGGCGAGCGCGATCGCCGCCAACGGAGCGCCGGTTTCGGCATGCACCTCGTCGAGTGCTTCCAGAACGCGCATTCCCTTGCCCTGGAGATAGGCCTCAACGCGATCACCGCGCGTGCTTTTCCGAAGGTCGCTCTTGCTGCGGTACTTGCCGGTCAGGAAGCCATTGGCGAGTCCGTAGAAAGGGATGATGCCGAGACCGTTGTCGAGCGCAACGTCGCGGAGCGGCCCTTCGAGCTTCTCCCGCGCGACGAGATTGTACCAGGTCTGGAGCGCGCATGGCCGAGTCAGCCCGTTTGTGCTCGCGGCCTGCATCGCCTCCTGCAGTCGCTCGGGCGAATATTGCGACAGGCCGATGGCGCGCACCTTCCCTGCCTTCACCAGCGCGTCCATCGCGCCGAGGCTGTCGGCGAGCGGGACGTCGGGGTCGTCCTTGTGATGGTAGTAAAGGTCGATCGTCCCGATCCCCAGCCGCCGGAGCGATGCGTCGCAGGCGGGCTCGATCGTTTCCGGCGCCAATCCCGACATGAACCCGACCTTGGTCGCGATCACGACCTTGTCGCGCTTCGATGGATCGCGTTTCAGCCAGCGGCCGATGACCGTCTCGCTCTCGCCGCCTTGGTGACCGGGCACCCATGCGGAATAGACGTCGGCGGTGTCGATCATCGTTCCGCCCGCGTCGACGAACGCATCCAGCACCTCGAAGCTGGTCTTCTCGTCCGCGGTCCAGCCGAACACGTTCCCGCCGAGCGCGACCGGCGTGACGTCGATGCCGCTGTCGCCGATCGTTCGCTTTTCGATCATTGGCTCCTCTTGCGCTAGCCTGGTGCTGAAGCAAGTTCGGCATGACGGGTTCCATGCTGTTCACCACTTCTTTGTAAAATTTAGCGACACCTCCATCCCATGTCGGCAAATCTGACAGTTCGGCTCGAAGATCCATCAGCGTGCATCCGTTGATCGTCTTCTGGAGTCACGCCCTCGCGGCGGCGCTGTTCGCGGCGCTGACGCTGTGGCGCATCCGCGACGCCGCGCGTCAGCCGCTCCAGCGCTTTCTCGCCGGCGCGTTCGCGGTTACCGCCTGCTGGGCGTGGCTGGTCGCGGTCGGCGCCGGCGATCCGGTGGTCGGTTATGCCGAAAGCGCCCGCAACCTTCTGTGGATCAGCCTGCTCTACAGCCTCTCCGCCGCCGGCGAGGAGCGCGAGCACGGGCTGAAGCTCGTCTACGGCGCGGTCGCCGCGGTCATCGGTCTGCAACTGATCGGAGCGACGCTCGAGCTAGTGTCGCCAAGCGGTGCGCTCGCGCAGACCGCTTTGGTGCTTGCGGATCACGACCGCGGCGGGGGCGCTGGTTCTCGTCCACAACGTGTACGGCCAGGCAGCCCCGGCAAGCCGCTCGCACATCCGGCTCGCGGCCCTCGGCCTCGCGCTGATCTGGTTCTACGATCTCAATCTCTACACGATTGCCTATCTGACGGGACCGCCACGCGGAATGACCGAGTGGCGCGGGCTCGCTGTCGCGCTCACCGCGCCGATGTTCGCGCTGGCGACGCGCGACGAGAGCGGGTGGCGGGTCAAGCTGTCGCGAGCGGCGACCTTCCAATCGCTCTCGCTGCTCGCGATCTGCGCCTATTTCGCGCTGATGGCGATTGTCGCGACCGCGCTGCGCGGATCGGACATCGACTGGTCGGCGGCGCCGATGATCGGTGTCCTCGCGGTCATGACCGTGGCGGCAATGGTGCTTGTTCCGAGCGCGCGCGCGCGGGGCTGGTTCAAGGTCAAGCTCGCCAAGCACCTGTTCGAGCATCGCTACGATTATCGTGCCGAGTGGCTCCGATTCACCGAGACGATCGGCCGGGCAGGCGCCGATGCGCCGCCGCTCGGCGAGCGGATGATCAAGGCGTTCGCCGACGTCGTGGATGCTCCAGGCGGACTCCTCCTCGTCGGCGATTCGGGCGGATCGGTGACGCGAAGCCGCCAATTGGTGCTGGCCCGGCGATGGCCCGCCGCCGGCGTGCCTCGCGGACTGCGCGCGTCTGTGGGCCGAGATCGAGGAGCAGCGGACGGATCGTCGAGTTCGAAGCGCTTCGCGGCGGCTGGGCAGCCCCGGGAAAAGCGTCTCGCAATCCCGGAATGGATGCTCGGCGAACCGCCAGTCTGGGCCGGCGTGCCGCTGCTCCACCAGCAGCGCCTTGTCGGCCTGGTGATCCTCGCCGCGCCCGAATACCGGCGCGCGCTCGACTGGGAGGATTTCGACCTCCTCCGCACCGCGGGCAACCAGGCGGCAAGCTCGCTCGCCGAAGCGATGGGCCAGGAAGCGCTCGCCAATGCGCAGCGGTTCGAGGAGTTCAACCGCCGCTTCGCCTTCATCCTGCACGACATCAAGAATCTGGTCAGCCAGCTGTCGCTGGTCGCGCGCAACGCCGAGCGCCACGCCGACAACCCCGAGTTCCGGGCCGACATGCTGGCGACGCTGCAATCCTCGGTCGGCAAGATGAACGAGTTGCTCGCGCGCCTCGCGCCGCGCTCCGCGACGCGGGTGCAGCGGATCGAGCCTCAGTTGCTACGGCCGATCCTCGCGGCGACGATCGCCGCGACCCGGCGGGACCGGGAGATCGAGCTGTTGGGCGACGGAGACATCTGCGGCGCCGGTCGATTCGAGTGCGTTCGAGCAGGCGGTCGGCCATCTCATTCAGAATGCGATCGATGCCAGCAGCGGAACGCCGGTGACCGTGCGAATGGCGTCCGCTGGGGCGAGCGTCTCGGTGTCGATCGCCGACAAGGGCGTCGGAATGGACGGCGACTTCATCCGCAACCGCTTGTTCCAGCCGTTCGCCTCGACGAAGCCCGGCGGCTTCGGCATCGGCGCGTTCGAAGCCCGAGCGCTGATCGCGGCCATGGGCGGACGGCTCGGCGTCGACAGCCGTCCCGGGAGGGGAGCCACCTTTACCATCACATTGCCCGCGGCCGAGCCGGCACGCGAGCCCGCAAGGAAGATTGCATGAGCGAGAGCATGAAAGTCCTCCTCGTCGTCGAGGACGACGAGGGGCTGCAGCGGCAACTCAAATGGGCGTACGAGGGCTACCAGGTCGTCTGCGCCGGCAATCGAGCAGCGGCGATCGATGCCATTCGCGCCCATGAGCCGGCGGTCGTCACGCTCGACCTCGGCCTTCCGCCGGACCCGGACGGAACGGACGAGGGATTTGCGACCTTGGCCGAGATCCTTCGGCTGAAGCCCGACACCAAGGTGATCGTCGCCACCGGGCACGGCGCCCGCGAAAGCGCATTGAAGGCGATCGCGATGGGTGCCTACGATTTCTACAGGAAGCCTGTCGATATCGACGAGCTCGGCCTGGTCGTCGGCGCGCGCGTTCCACCTGCACGAGATCGAAGAGGAGAATCGTCGGCTCGAACTCGGCTCGGATGCGACGGTGCTCGGATCGATGATCAGCGCCGCGCCTGAAATGCTGAAGGTTGCCAAGACCATTGAACGCGTTGCTTCCGCCGATGTGTCGGTCATGCTCCTGGGTGCGAGCGGCACCGGGAAGGAACTGCTCGCCCGCGCGGTCCACGAAAGGAGCGGCCGCAAGGGCGAATTCGTCGCGATCAATTGCGCCGCGATCCCGGAAAACCTGCTCGAGGCCGAGCTGTTCGGCTACGAGCGCGGCGCGTTCACCGGCGCGGTCAAGTCGAACGTCGGCAAGATCGAGCTCGCCGAAGGCGGAACCCTGTTTCTCGACGAGGTCGGCGACATCCCGCTGCCGCTTCAGGTGAAGCTGCTGCGGTTCCTCCAGGAGCGGGTGATCGAGCGCATCGGCGGTCGGCAGCCGATCGCCGTCGACACGCGCATCGTCTGCGCCACGCATCAGGATCTCGATGCGATGACCGCTGACGGCCGATTCCGCGAGGACCTCTATTATCGTCTCGCCGAGATCGTGGTGAAGATCCCCTCGCTTGCCGAGCGGTCGGGCGACCCGGTCCTGCTCGCGCGCCATTTCGTTAACCGCTTCGGACGCGAGCTGAACCCGGGCGTCCGGTCCCTGACCCCCGACGCCCTCGACGCGATTGTCGCTTATGGCTGGCCCGGCAACGTCCGCGAGCTCGAGAACCGCCTGAAGCGCGCCGTCATCATGGCCGACGGCAAGAGCGTCACTGCCGCCGACCTCGACCTGCGGCGTCGAACGGCGCCGCGGGCGAGCAATTGCCGATCAATCTCCGCGCCGCGCGCGAAGTGGCCGACCGCAAGGCGATTCGCCACGCGATGAGCCGCAGCGAGAACAATATCTCGGGGGCCGCCAAGCTGTTGGGGATCAGCCGCCCGACGCTGTACGATCTCCTGAAACAGTATCGCCTGAGCGCTTGAGCTTCGATCCGTCTTTGGAACTGGCTTAAAAGGAACCTGTCAGAACATCAGCGGAATGTTCGCTCGCGTCGGACCGGAAGCCGCCGGGAATCTTGAGGCGACCGATGCGGTCGGCGGCCTCGGCGCGAATGGCGTCGAGGTCGACGTCGCTGCTGCTGGCGAGGCGATCGAAGATCGGGCGCTGCCGTTCGACTTCGCCCGATTTTCCGATCTCGATGGAAAGCACGAGCGGACCGTTGACGCCTTTCGCGCCGGCTTGGCGAAGTTCCTTGAGCACTTGGACGACCGGGTCCTGGATTTCCTTGGGCGGTAGCGCTCCTTGGACGACGACCCCGGATTCACGGATATGACCGTGAAGGACGAACCGTCCTTCGACGGGGTCCATGGATCCGTCCACGCGCTGAACCGCATGCGGAATGCGGTCGTCGAACAAGGTCAGCCGATTGAACCGCGGCTCGACCAGATCGAACAAGGCGGTGCCGGCGGCCGCTCGGTCAAGTGACGTGCGGAACAGGTCGCGATCATGCACGATCATCGTCTGGCCTCCGATCGTCTGGCGCGAATTGCGCGTCAGCGAATAGACATAGCCGAGCTGTCCGTTGGTCGAATCATTGTGCAGCGACTGCGAGCAGCCCGGCACATAGAGGCCGAGGAACGGCCAGCTGACTTTTCCAAACCCGAACCTGACGGCCGCGAAGATCCTCAGGGCCTCGACGAATTCCGCGACCTTTTCGCGAGCGATCACTTTTTCAGGCGTGGTCCGCAGATAATTGTAGGTTCCCGGGACGTGCCAATAGTTCCATACGTCGTGCGTCGAAGGCCGATGCTCGTAAGGGTTGGCGAAATGGGCATCGACGTCCGCTCTCATCGCCGCACTTTTCTCCGCCGGGAGGAAGTCGTCGAACACGAAGAACCGCTCTCGAAGGCAGTCGCTCATCCGCTTCTCCAGCCAGAGTTGGCGATGACACTCGAAATGTCGCCTCGGCGCAAGCTTCTGTCAGCTCCTCAGCGCCTCGGCCATTTCCGCGACCTCGAGCCAACGCACTTCCGCGGCTTCGATGTCGGCGCGGTGACGGGCGATGCGTTCGGTGAGCCTGGCGAAGCGGTCTGGATCGCGCGCGTAGAGGTCCGGATCGGAAAGCGCCGCTTCATCGACCGTGACCTCGGCGCTTAACCGTTCGACTTCGCCCGGCAGGCGATCGTAATCGCGCTGATCCTTGTAGGAGAGCTTCCTGTTCGCCGGCGCAGGCCGGGGTCCAGGAGGCGGAGCCTGTTTTTCAGCCTGGGCCCCGGCCTTCGCCGGGGTACGGTAAGCCTCGATACCGCTTCCGCACCCAGTCCTCGTAGCCGCCGGCGACAATGTCGACCTTGCCCGAGCCGTCAAGGCCGAGCGTGATCGTCACCGTGCGGTCGAGGAAATCGCGGTCGTGGCTGACGATAAGGACAGTGCCCTCGTAATCGGCGATCACCTCCTGGAGGAGGTCGAGGGTCTCGAGATCGAGGTCGTTGGTCGGCTCGTCGAGCACCAGCAGGTTCGCTTCCCGGGCGAACTCGCGCGCCAGCAGCAGCCGCGAGCGCTCGCCGCCGGATAACGAGCCGATCGGGGCCTCGGCAATCGCCGGATCGAACAGGAATTCCTTCAGATAGCCTTTGATGTGCTTCTTCGAGCCGCGGACTTCGATCCAGTCGCCGCCGTTCGCCAGCACGTCCTTCACCCGCCGCTGCGGCTCCATGAGCTTGCGTTGCTGGTCGATGACGATTCCCGAAAGGGTCTTCGCGAGCGTCACGCTGCCGCTGTCGGGCGCGAGCTCGCCGGTCAGGAGCTTGAGCAAGGTCGTCTTGCCGGCGCCGTTCGGGCCGACGATGCCGATTCGGTCGCCGCGCTGGATGCGGAGCGTGAAGTCGCGGATGATCGGGCGGTCGCCGGCCTCCGCCGCCGAGCGGGGGAACGATTTGCTGACCTGGTCGGCATCGATCACGGTTTTCGTGCGAACATCGTCCTTCGCCAGCGCGAGCTTGGCGGTTCCGGCGGCGCCGATCATCGCCGCTCGCTGCGCGCGCATTTCGTGCAGCCTGGCGAGCCGCCCCTGGTTGCGCCGTCGCCGAGCGGTCACTCCGCGCTGCAGCCAGTGAAGCTCGAGCTTCAGCTTGGCGTCGAGCTTCTCCGCCGCGCGCGCTTCCTCGTCGTAAACGCGCTCGGTCCACGCCTCGAAGCCGCCGAAACCAATCTCGGCGCGCTTGAGGTTTCCACGATCGAGCCAGATGCAGCTTCGGGTCAGGCGCGTCAGGAAGGTGCGGTCGTGGCTGATGACGATGAAAGCGCCGGTGAAGCGCTTGAGCCAGTCCTCGAGCCACTCGATCGCGTGGAGATCGAGATGGTTGGTCGGCTCGTCGAGCAGGAGGACGTCCGGGTTCTGCGCAAGCGCCCGAGCGATTGCCGCACGGCGCCGTTCGCCCCCGCTGGCCGTCGCGGTGGGGCGCGAGAGATCGATGCCGAGCTGGTCGGCGATCGCCGTGGCTTCGTGCGGCTGGGGCGCGTCCGATCCATGCACGACCCAATCGCGCAAGGTCGCGAAGCCGTCCATGGTCGGATCCTGCTCGAGCAGCACGACATGCGTGCCGGGCACAATCGTGCGCTTGCCTTCGTCGGTGTCGATCAGCGCGGCAAGGCATTTGAGCAGGGTCGTCTTGCCCGCCCCGTTGCGGCCGATCAGCGCCAGCCGGTCGCGCTCGCCGATGTACAGGTCGAGATGACGGAACAGCCAGCCTTCGCCCTGGATCAGGCCGAGGTCTTCGTAGGAAAGGATGGGCGCGGGCATATCGCGGCGCTTAACGAAGCCGGGCCCTCACCCCAAGCCCCGCGGGGAGAGGGAATGCGGCGATAGAGGAAGGTTTGTGTTGCCGCCCCGCAACGCATCTGTGACTCTGAACGCTCGCCTGCGGCGACGTTCATAGCCAATTCAATGGCGGGTGATAGAAGAACGCTCGACGAGAGAGTCGAGTTTATGAGCTTATTGCGTGCCCTCCTCCTCGCCGGTGCTGTCGCGGCCGGCCTGACCAGTGCTCCCGCGCTGGGCGATCCGCCGCGCGATTCGAAACGGGCCTTCGAAGGGCGGCGCGAGGGCCACTCGATGCCGCTTCCCCAGCTCGAGCGCCGCGTGGTGCCATTCATGGGCCCGAACGCCGACTATCTCGGACCGGAAATCAGCGGCGGCGTCTATCGGATGAAGTTCATCATGAACGGGCGCGTGATCTGGGTCGACGTCGATCCCCAGACCGGGCGCATCCTCCGCCGCTCGCGGCCCTGAGGTTCGTTGCGGCAGCGGATTGACTTTTCGCCGCTGCTCCCCAGTTGTTCCGGATAAGCAACCTCTCACCGCACCGCGGGTTGACGGCGCGAAGATGAACAGCTCCGGGGAGCATCGATGCGCGTTCTGATCGTCGAAGACGAACCCAATCTCGGGCGCCAGCTCCGTTCGACCCTCGAAGGGGCGGGCTATGCGGTCGACCTCGCCACCGACGGCGAGGATGGCCATTACCTCGGGTCCACCGAAAATTACGACGCCGTGATCCTCGATCTCGGGCTGCCGGAGATCGACGGCCTCACCGTGCTCGATCGCTGGCGCAAGGAAGGGCGCAAGATGCCCGTCCTGGTCCTGACCGCTCGGGACAGCTGGTCGGACAAGGTCGCGGGGCTCGATGCTGGGGCCGATGACTATCTCGCCAAACCCTTCCAGACCGAAGAACTGATCGCCCGCCTTCGCGCGCTCATCCGTCGCTCGTCGGGCAATGCGTCTTCGGAGCTCATCGCCGGCGACATCCGGCTCGACACCCGCTCCGGCAAGGTGACGAAGGGCGGGCGATCCGGTGAAGCTCACCGCGCAGGAATATAAGCTCCTCTCCTACCTCATGCATCACAAGGGCAAGGTGGTCAGCCGGACCGAGCTCATCGAGCATATTTACGACCAGGACTTCGACCGGGATTCGAACACGATCGAGGTGTTCGTGACGCGCATCCGCAAGAAGCTCGGCGCCGACGTAATCACCACCATCAGGGGGCTCGGCTACAGCCTCGAAGAGCCGGCGGAGGCTCGGCCGGCTTGAACAGGGAGGCCGCCACCGTAGCGGCTGCGACCGAGGTTCCATCCGCCGCCAGCCGAAGGGCGCACCGCCGCCGCACCGGCTCGCTGTCGCGCCGGATCATCGGCGTCGCGGCGATCTGGATCATCGCGCTGCTGCTGATCGGCGGCTACGCGCTCGACCGCGTGCTGACTCGCTCGGTCGTCGGGAGCTTCGACAACCAGCTCGTCGTTCATCCTCAACTCGATGATCGCCTCTTCGGAGATCGGTCCCGACGGCGGGGTGCGGTTCAACCGCGCCGCCCGCCGACCAGCGATTCGTCGAGGCTTATTCCGGGCTCTATTTCCAGATCACGGACGTGCCGGGAAACAATTGCCGGACGGGCACGAAGGCGCTCTTTGCTATCCGTCGAGGTCGCTATGGGACCGACGGCTGCGGGTTTCGACCGACCGCATCAATGTCCAGCCCCACCTTTACGACAGCAACGAATTCTCCACCGCCGGTCATGCCGAACCGCTTCGGATCGCCGAGCGGGACGTCATCCTTCCGGGATCGTCGGTGCGGTGGCGCTTCCAGGTCGCCCAGTCGCGCGAGGCGATCAACGAGCAGATCCGGCGATTGCGCTCGACCCTGTTCTGGAGCTTCACCGCGCTCGGAGCCGGCCTGCTGATCCTCGCCGCGCTGCAGACCTTCTATGGCCTCTGGCCGTTGCGGCGCGTTCGTCGGGAGGTGGCGTCGATCCGATCGGGGGAGAAGACCCGGATCGGCCAGCAATTTCCCGCCGAGATCCGTCCCCTGACCGAAGAGATCAACCAGCTTCTCGAGCATAGCGAGGAACAGGCCGAGGAAGCGCGGCGGCACGCGGGGAACCTTGCCCACGCGCTGAAAACCCCGCTGACGGTGATCACCAACGCCGCGACCGCGCAGTCGCCGGACCTTGCGGCCACCGTCTGCCGCGAGGCGCTCGTGATGCGGCGGCAGGTCGATCACCACCTCGCCCGGGCGCGCGCCATCGGCCGCCGCGCCGCCGCGCACGCGCGGACTCGCGTGTGGGAGAGCCTGGAGGCGGTGCAGCGCGCCGTCGACCGCCTCCACGAGGGCGTCACCATCGATATCGCCGGCAGCCATCAGGCGCAGGTCCGGGTCGAGCGGCAGGACCTCGACGAGATGCTCGGCAACCTCGTCGAGAACGCCGCGAAATACGGCGGCGGACGCGTGTTCATCACCGTTCAGCCGAAGGGCGCGATGGTCGACATCGAGGTCGAGGACGACGGACCCGGGATCCCGTCCGATCGGCGCGGCGAGCTCTTCTCGCGCGGCGCCCGGCTCGACACGACCGGCAAGCCCGGAACCGGGCTGGGGCTCGCGATCGTGCGCGACGTCGCGGAGATTTACGGCGGCTCCGTCCACCTCGAGGAAAGCGAGGATCTCGGCGGCCTGCTGGCGCGCCTGACCCTGCCCGCCGGTTAGTCCATCGGCCGCCGCCGCACATTCATCGAAAAGCCTTGCCAATCCTCGCGCGCGTGCGGCATTCCCGGCGGCGACCGATCCGGAGGGGTGAATGTCGATGAAATTCAAGATGTTGGCGCTTGCGGCCGCGAGCATGGTCGCAGTCGCGTCTCCCGCCGCCGCGCAAACCGGCAAGGCGGCCTACGGCAGCCTGGGGACTCGAGCTGAAGGACATGGACCCGAGCGTGAAGCCCGGCGACGGTTTCTTCGAATATGCGGAAGGCACCTGGCTCAAGAACCATCCGATCCCGTCCGACAAGAGCCGCGCCGGCTACAACAACGAGCTCCCGGACGAGATCGAGCTGCAGGTCCGCAAGATGGTCGAAGCGGTCTCCGCACATCCGACCACGCCGATCGAGCACAAGATCGCGCGACGCCTATCGCGCCTGGATGGACGAGGCCGGGATCGAAGCGCGCGGCATCGCGCCGCTGAGGCCCTACTTCGCGCGCATCGACTCGGTCAAAAACCGTAACGAGCTCGTGAAGCTGATGGCGCAGCCGAGCTACGCGGCGCCAATCTACGTTGGCATCAACACCGACCAGGATGACCCGACGCGTTACACGGCGGCGGCGGGCCAGGCCCGCCTGGGTCTGCCGACGCGCGATTATTATCTTTTGAAGGGCGACAAGTACGACCAGATTCGTGCCGCCTACCGTAAGTATATCATCGACCTGTCGACGCTCGCCGGCCTGTCCGACCCGGCTGGGCGTGCCGACCGGATCATGGCGCTCGAGACTCGGCTCGCGAAGGACCAGTGGACGCCCGAGCAGCTGCGCGACCCGGTCAAGACGCACAACCCGATGACTCGCGCGCAGCTGATGAAGCTCGCGCCGCAGTTCGACTGGGCGGCAACGCTAAGCTCGATTGGCCTCGCCGCTGCGAAGCGGGTCGACGTATCGACGCCAAGCGCGGTCGCGTCGGCGGGCAAGCGGATCGCCGACGTGCCGCTCGGCACGTGGAAGGAATATCTCACCTTTCGCTTCATCAGCGACCACGCCAACGACCTGCCCAAGGCGTTCGACGATGCCCGGTTCGGCTTCTACGGTCACACGCTGAACGACGTTCCCGAGCAACGCGCGCGCTGGAAACGCGGGATGCAGATGCTCGACGACAGCCTCGGAGAGGCGGTGGGTCAGCTCTATGTCGCGAAATACTGGCCCGCGGCGACGGCGAAGCAGGCGCAGGAGCTGGTCGACGACATGCACGCCGCTTATGCCGAGAAGATCTCCAACGCTTCGTGGATGGACTCGGCGACACGCAGGGCGGCGCTGGCGAAGCTCGCATCGTTCGATCCGCGCATCGGGCATCCGGTCAGGTGGATCGACTATTCCACGCTCGAGGTCAGCCCCACAGATCCGCTCGCCAATACGGTGGCGACCGAGACGTTTCAGTGGGCGCTGCAGCTAGAGCGCTTCCCGCGTCCGGTCGATCGCGCGCTGTGGTTCATGACGCCGCAGACCGTGAACGCTTATTACGATCCGACGATGAACCAGATCACGGTACCCGCCGCGATCCTCCAGCCGCCCTTCTTCGACGCCAATGCCGATCCGGCGGTGAATTATGCCGAGACCGGCGCGACGACCATCGGGCACGAGATGGGGCACGGCTTCGACGACGAAGGCCGCCAGTTCGACGCCAAGGGCAGGCTGCGCGACTGGTGGACCCCCGCAACGGCGGCCAAATACAAGGTGAAGGCGGACCGGCTGGCTGCGCAGTTCGACCAGTATGAGCCGATCCCCGGGGTCCACATCAAGGGCAGGCTCACGCTCGGCGAAAACCTCGCCGACCTCGGCGGACTCGGAGACGGCTTATGCCGCCTATCGCCGCTATGTCGCGCGGCACGGCGAGCCGCCGGTGATCGACGGCTTCACGGGCGATCAGCGCTTCTTCCTCGCTTACGCCCAGGCGTGGCAGGGCAAGACTCGCGAAGGTGCCCTGCGCAGCCAGCTTCTGAGCAACCCGCACAGCCCCGAGCAGTACCGCGTCGATGGCATCGTCCGGAACTTCGATCCCTGGTACAAGGCGTTCAACGTACAGCCGGGCGACAAGCTCTACCTGCCGCCCGAACAGCGCGTGCACGTCTGGTAGGGCGGCTAGGAAAGACGGCGCTGTCCCGCTAGGGCGGCGCCGTGTCCGCATCCATCCATCCGATCCAGTCCGAACGCGAGCCATCGCTCGATCCGCTGATCACGCTCGTCGCGAGCGACATGAACGGCGTCAATGCCGTCATCCTCGAACGCATGCAGAGCAAGGTCGCGCTGATTCCCGAGCTTGCCGGCCACCTCATCGCCGGCGGCGGAAAGCGGATGCGCCCGATGCTGACGATCGCGTGCGGAACCCTGCTCGGCTATCCCGGCACGCGGCACCACAAGCTGGCCGCCGCCGTCGAGTTCATTCACACCGCGACCCTGCTCCACGACGATGTCGTCGACGGCTCGGGCATGCGTCGCGGCAAGCGCACCGCGAACCTCATCTGGGGCAATCCGGCGAGCGTGCTCGTCGGCGATTTCCTCTTCTCCCGCGCGTTCGAGCTGATGGTCGAGGACGGCAGCCTCAAGGTGCTGCGAATCCTCAGCCACGCCTCCGCGGTGATCGCCGAGGGGGAGGTCGAGCAGCTGACTGCCCAGCGACGGATCGGAACCGACGAGGACCAGTATCTCGAGATCATCAGCGCCAAGACGGCTGCTTTGTTCGCCGCCGCCTGCCGCGTTTCGCCGGTGGTCGCGGAAGCGAGCGAGGACGCGGAGCGGGCGCTGGATTCCTACGGCCGGAATCTGGGAATTGCCTTCCAGCTCACCGACGACGTGATCGACTATTCGTCGGACGAGGCGACGATGGGCAAGGGCGTCGGGGATGATTTCCGCGACGGCAAGATGACGCTGCCCGTGATCCTCGCTTTTGCCCGCGGCGACGAATCGGACCGCGCCTTCTGGCGATCCGCGATCGGCGGCGAGCGGGTGTCGGAGGAGGACCTTACCCACGCAATCGCGCTGCTCAAGTCGACGGACGCGCTCGCCGATACGATTGAGCGGGCACGCCAGTACGCCCGCCGCGCCATCGACGCGCTCGCGATGTTCCCGGCTGGCAAGGCGAAGTCCGCGCTGGTCGAAGCCGCCGAGTTCGCGGTCGCGCGCGCTTACTAGCCGCCCCTCTCGATTGCGGGAGGGGATTGAGGAGTGGGCGAGGGCAAGCCAGAGCTGAAGCGTGTCCGACACGAACCCACCCCCTTCCCCTCCCGCAAGCGGGAGCGGAGAATTACCTGTCGACGCGGTCCTGCCGGACCTGCTTGCGGCCCTGCGCGACCAAAGCCGAGCGCTTCTGATTGCACCGCCGGGTGCGGGCAAGACGACCAAGGTCGCTCCCGCTTTGCTCGACGAAAATTGGTGCGCCGGGCAGGTGTTGCTGCTGGTGCCGCGACGCCTCGCGGCGCGAGCGGCGGCGGAGTTCATGGCCGCCGCGATTGGCGAGAAGCCGGGACAGACGATCGGCTATGCGACGCGCCTCGACAGCAAGGTGGGCAAGTCGACGCGCGTGATCGCGATGACCCACGGCGTGTTCCTGTCGCGCATCGAGGCGGATCCCGAGCTCGCCGGAGTTTCCGCGGTGCTGTTCGACGAGGTGCACGAGCGGAGCCTCGACAACGACCTCGCGCTCGCCTTCGCGCTCGATGCGGCAACCGGGCTTCGCCCGGACCTGCGGATCGTCGCCATGTCGGCGACACTCGATGTCGACCGTTTCCGCGTCCTCCTCGATGGCCCGCCGACAATCGTCAGCGAAGGCAGGAGTTACGCGCTCGGTATCGAATATGCGGGGCGCGACGCCGCGGCACGGATCGAGCCGCAAATGGCCTCGACGATTCGCGCCGCGCTGGCCGAGCATCAAGGTTCGCTCCTCGCGTTCCTGCCGGGCATCGCCGAGATCGAACGGACGGCGGACGAGCTGGCAAGGCTTCCCGGCGATGTCGACCTGCACAAGCTTCACGGCGCCATCGAGCCCGCCGCGCAACGAGCCGCGCTCGCCCCACCGCCGCCCGGTCGCCGCAAGCTGATCCTCGCGACCAGCATCGCCGAAACCAGCGTCACTCTCGATGACGTGCGGATCGTCGTCGACAGCGGGCTTGCGCGGCGGCCGCGCTATGATCGTGGTGCGGGCCTGACGCGGCTGGTCACCGAGCGAGCGAGTCGCGCCTCAGTCACGCAGCGCGCCGGCCGCGCCGCTCGCCAGGCGCCCGGCGTCGCGATCCGTCTGTGGGAAGAAGCCGCGACCGCCTCGCTGCCCGCGCACGACCCGCCGGAGATCTTCGAGGCCGATCTGTCGAGCTTGCTGCTGAGCTCGCTTCTGTGGGGCGAAGCGGATCCTCGGCGCCTGCCGTTCCTCGATCCGCCATCGGCCGCGGCACTCGACGAAGCGCATCAGCGGCTGATCGGTCTCGGCGCCATCGACGCCAACAACCGAGTCACGGACCACGGCCGATCCATTGCCGCGCTGCCGCTCGAGCCGCGACTGGCGCACATGCTGATCGAGGCACGCGAGCGCGGGTTCGCCCCGGCCGCCGCCGATGTCGCCATCCTGCTCACCGAGCGCGGCCTCGGCGGCAACGATCCGGACATCGACGTTCGCTGGCGCAGATGGAAATCGGATCGATCGCCGCGCGCACAAGGAGCGCGCAGAATGGCGTCGAACTGGCTGAGGCAAATCCGCGCCCGGCAGGCGCTCGCGACGGAACGGGAGCTTGCCAAAGCCCTCGCGCTCGCCTTCCCCGATCGCCTTTCTCGCCGCCGGGAGGCGTCCGGCGAAAGCTGGCAGTCGGTCGGCGGCCGCGGCTTCCGGCTCGACGCGGCTTCGTCGCTTGCCCGAAGCCCGTGGCTCGCGGTCGGCGAGGTCGCAGGCCATGCGTCGGGTGCGCGGATACTTTCGGCAGCAGCGATGGATGAGGAAGACGTCCTCGCTCTCTTCGCCGACCAGATCGAGGTCCGACATGATGGCGAGTTCGATCCCGCTACCGGCTCGGTGACGCCGATGCGGAGCCGCCGGCTCGGCGCCATCCGCCTCTCGAGCGGGCCCGATCCGGCGCCCGACGCGGCGGCGATCGAGCAGGCGCTGCGCGACGGCGTTCGGGAGCACGGGCTCGACCTGCTGCCGTGGGACGAGCGCGCTCGGCAGCTTCGCCATCGGGCAGCCTTCGCGCATCGCTTCGACCCTTCGATCGCGCCGCTTGACGAGCCCGGGCTGATCGAACGCCTCGAGGAGTGGCTTGCGCCGCTGCTGGTCGGCAAGCGCCGTCTCGGCGACATCGCGCCCGGCGTCCTTTCACCGGCGCTCGAGCGACTGCTGGGCTATGAGGCGGCGCGCAAGCTGGACCGGCTGGCGCCGCGCGAGTTCCTCAGCCCCGCGGGCAGCGCTTACGCGATCGACTATTCCGCGCTTGCCGGGCCGACTGTCGACGTGCGGGCGCAGGCGCTATTCGGACTTTCGCTCCATCCGACCATCGCGGACGGGCGTGTGCCGCTGGTCCTCGCCATCACGTCGCCCGCGGGAAGGCCTATCCAGACGACCAGGGACCTGCCGGGGTTCTGGGCCGGCAGCTGGCGCGACGTCGCCAAGGACATGCGCGGGCGCTATCCGAAGCACTCGTGGCCCGACGATCCGGCGTCGGCAGCGCCGACGCTCAAGAGCAAGCGCGCGTCCTAGGGCGTGGTCGCGACGGGGACCATGAGATGCGCGTAAGGCGTGCCGGCCCACATCACATAGGGGGCGGCCGTGTCCGGGCTTGCACCCGACGGATAGCCCGCGAGGATCTCCTTCGATCCGACGATCATGATGTGCGGCCCGGTCTTCACCCACGCATTCTCGGCCGTCGGCTTGGTGGCGTAGGGATCGACATTGCTGGCGTCGGTTCCGCCCTCGAGCATGTACATGACTCCGACCGCGCCCTCCGGAGGCGGCTTGTGACCGACCCACGCCTCGGCCCACTTGCCGGCGTTGGCGTCGAAGCACATCGGGTCGGGGCCGGGGGTCGAGGGAGCGTCGGGCATGCAGGTCCAGCCGTTGCTGCCCTTGCGAAGCACCTGCATCGCGCCCTTGTCATCCATCTGGACGATGGTCGCCTTCGACGAGATCGCCGCCGGAGCCGCGGATTGCGCGCTCGCCACCGGATCCGGCGCCTGGGCGAGCGCCGCGCTGGCGCCGAGAGTGCCCGACGCCGCCGCTGCGAACAGAATATGCGATTTCAAGATCGTCATGAGAGCCCCTCCATGCCTTTTGGAGCGCGCGCCGATTAGCACATCTGTCGCTGCACGAACACTTGGCGGAGCCTTGATTTGGAGCGCACCCTTCGCCACCTGCCGACGCATGACCATCGCCCGTATCTCCGAACAGGAACGCAAGACGACGCAATCCGGCAAGGCGAACGCCGGAAAGTGGATCCTGGAGTTCGAGCGGCAACAGGCGCTTCGCCCCGATCCGCTGACCGGCTGGAACGGGTCGGGGGATACCAGGCCGCAGGTAAGGTTGACCTTCGCGACGAAGGAGGCGGCCATCGCTTATTGCGACAAGCATCGGCTCGGCTATCATCTCGTGCCGGCCGCGCCCCTGCGCATGAAACTTCAGGCCTACGCCGACAATTTTCGTTGAGCTTGCGCCCTAGCGGCGGCAGAATGCGGCCGCCGAGCTAGGGGGAAGGCTGCACCGTGCAGACATCAGGCTGGTCATCGGGACCAGGCCTGAAGCGATCAAGATGGCGCCCGTCGCCCGCGCGCTCGCCAAGCGCGGGCTGCCGCCGTTGCTCATTCTGACCGGCCAGCATCCCGGCCTCGACTCCGAGGATTTCGGGCTCGGCGACTTTCCGATCGAACAGCTCGATTGCCGGGGCGAGCACGACCCGCACCGCCACGTCCGAGCGGTGACGGCTGCTCTCCTGCCGCGTCTCGTAGACCCGCCGGACCTGCTGATGGTGCAAGGCGACACGTCGAGCGCGATGGGCGCCGCGCTTGCCGGGTTCACGGCCCGAGTGCCGGTGGCGCATGTCGAGGCAGGGCTCAGGACCCACGACCCTGCGCTACCCTGGCCCGAGGAGGAATATCGAACCGCGATCGACGCCAATGCGGACCTCCTGTTCGCCCCGACCGCGATCTCCGCGGCGAACTTGCGCGCCGAGAGCTTGCCCGGCGAAATTCACGTCACCGGCAACACGTCGATCGACGCGGTGCTCGCGGCCAAGCCGACGCTGCCGCCTCGTTCGGCGCGCGGTCGCGGAAAGCCTGTGGTGCTGGTCACCTGCCACCGCCGCGAAAGCTGGGGTGAAGGGCTCGGTCGATCGCCGCCGCCGCCGTGGAGCTGGCGCAAGACGCTTCCGTCCAGTTTGTCCTCCACCCCAATCCCCACGTTGCGGCGGAGATGAAGAAGTTCCTCGGCGGCGTGTCGGGCGTGACTTTGCTGGAGCCGTGCAGTCATCGCGAGCTTTTGGCTCGCCTGCGCGATGCGGACCTGGTGCTCAGCGATTCGGGCGGGATCCAGGAGGAAGCACCCGCGCTGGGCGTGCCGCTGCTGGTCCTTCGCGAGAAGACCGAGCGGCCCGAGGGAGTCGCCGAAGGGTGCGCGCGCCTTGTCGGCACATCGACGGAAAACATCGTCGGCGAAGCGCTGCAGCTGCTCGGTGATCCGGCCGCCCTTCGGAGATTGCGCCAACCCCACTTTCCCTACGGCGATGGACGCGCGGCGCCGCGCATCGCCGCGATCGTCGATGATTGGCTGCAGAGGCGCGGCTTGTCACAAAAGGCGCGCGACGAGCCTAGGATTTGACTAGTCGAATCATGCGGCTTTCGCCCGTTCGCACCCACGCTGCACGGGTTTGACGGTCGCGGCGGGCGGTGTTCCTTCGGGCCGGCGGTAGATCCTGATTCGCTTGCCAAGAAGCTTGCCGGCTTCCCACAGGATTCCCGCAACCACCTTGAGCGTCATCAACGGGTGGGTGGTTGTGACGCGCAAGATTTCCCGATCGCTCAGACTGCGGCGGCGGGCCGAGTGCACCGCCGTCAGGACCGGCCCGCGCGCATCACGAGCGGTGATCGCAACCATGAGTTCGTCGGAAGGCGGTTTCACGCGGAAGGCATATTGGAGGTCCATCGGCAGGAAGGGCGACACGTGGAAGCGCTTCGCGACCTCCTGTCGAACGGTGCGTCCCGCATTCGCGACCGGAATCGCATAGCAATGCCGATCCCCGAAGGTGTTGTGCACCTGGTAAATCAGGGCGGCGAGATCGCCGGCGCGATCCTCGCAGAAATAGACGCTCAGCGGATTGAACACGAAGCCGAGAACCCTCGGCATCGCGAGCAGCCGGATTTTCCCGCACTCCAGGATGCCGGCCTCGCGCAAATGGCCTGCCGCCCACTCGCGAAGCGGCGTCGCCGAGCCATCTCCATGATCGCGGTCATGAAAGGAAAGCAGGTTGAGCCGGTTGCGAGAGAAGAAACTCAGCGCGCGGTCCGCCTGATCGATCTCGTCGAGGTCGAGGAGGAGCGAGAAGATTCGATAATCAAGCTGATGCATCCGAGGCCGAAGCCGGCGATGCATCACGCGTCCGACGTAGAGGCTGCCGATGGTCATGCTCCTTCAAGCGCGGCAGATTGAAGATGGATGCGCCCCGATTGTCCCTCGACCGACCAGGGACGGCTCACACCGCCGAGCTCCTCGGCGACGGCAAGTCCGGACTGAAGCCCATCCTCATGAAAGCCGGCGCCGAAATATGCGCCGCAGAACCAGCTGTTGCGCCGGCCCTGTAGCGACCAGAGGTGACGCTGCGCGATCGTGGCTGCGGCATCGAACACCGGATGGTCGTAAGTGAAGCGACGGTGGACCAGTTCGGATCGCGGCTCGCGGAGCGGATTGAGGGTGACGAACAGCGGGGTTTCGTTCGGGATGCCCTGCAACCGGTTCATCCAGTAGGTCACCGATAGGTGCGACGACGGGCCGCCGGCGCCCGACATATAGTTCCAGCTCGACCAGACGCGGCGGCGCCCAGGCATCAATGACGAATCCGAGTGGAGCACGGCTTCGTTGCGCCGGTAATGAAAGGCGCCCAGCAATCGGCGCTCCGTCTCGTCCGCATCGCCGAGCAGCGCGAGAGCCTGGTCGGCATGTGTTGCGACCACGACATGATCGAACGCTTCGCGGCCCATCGGGCTGTCGACGAGGACCTGCTGACCGCGGCGAAAGATCGAGCGAACCGGGCAGGCAATCCGCATTGAGTCGCCCAGGCCGGCGCTCAGCTTCCTCACATATTCTCGGGTCCCGCCCGCGACCGTGCGCCAAACCGGCCTCCGGTAGAGCGTCAGCAGGCCGTGGTTCTCGCAAAAGCGGATGAACGCCGCCGCTGGATAATCGGAGATCTTGTGGGCGGGCGTCGACCAGATCGCTGCCGCCATCGGGTAGAGGTGGTCGTCGCGAAACGCCGCGCCGCACCCGATTCCATCGAGGTAATCGGCGAGACTCGCTCCTCCGACATTCGCCAGGTCACGGGGCGCGCGGTGGTAAAAGAGCGCAAGATCCCTGAGCATCGACCAGAAGCGGGGCGAGGCCATGTTCTTCGCCTGCGCGAACAGCCCGGCGAGATTCCCCGCATATTCCAACCGTCCATCGTCGAGCGACACGGAAAAGCTCATTCGGGAGGGCTTGGTCGCCACCCCGAGATGGTCGAACAGGGCCGTGAGGTTTGGATAGGTTCGTTCGTTGTACACGATGAAGCCGGTGTCGACCGGGACATTGCCGACATCCACCGTATGACTATGCCCGCCGATCCGCGGGTCGGCTTCGAACAATGTCACCCGATGACGCTTCGAAAGAAGCCACGCGGCCGAGAGTCCGGAAATGCCGCTTCCGATCACCGCGATTTTCAGTTGTTCGGGCACTCACCGTCCTTCGGTTTCGCGCCCGACCGGGGCACCTGCGAACAGATACGGCTGAGGATCGAGATCGGATGTGGACGACGCGATGGATTGGCGCGTTTTTCGGGGTTCAGGCGTATCGAGCCTCATGTCTGCCATCGGGTCACTCTTGCTCGTCGCGCCTTGCCTGTCGTTTCTCATGTTCGGCGCGTGGCTGGTGGCGCGGTTGCCGGGCAAGTCTGGCTGGGCCGATGTCATCTGGTCGTACGCTGTGGGCGGCGGGGGAGTGTTCGTAGCGCTGACCGCGACTTAGGCGCCGCTTGCGCGCCGCTTGCTTGTCGCGCTGCTGGTCGGCGTCTGGTCCGTTCGGCTCGGATCGCACATCCTGAGGCGGACTCTCAAAGGCGCGGACGACCCGCGTTACCTCGAGCTGCACAGAAAGTGGGGGGCGCGCTGGCAATTCCGCCTGCTGATCTTCCTGCAGGTTCAGGCGGCAGCCGCGTTCATCCTCCTGATCGGCGTTGACCTCGCCTCTCGAAATCCGGCTCGCGCGCTTGCGTGGAGCGACTGTGCGGGGGCCGTATTGGCGCTGATCGCCGTGGGCGGCGAATGGCTCGCCGATCGACAGCTTCGGGAATTCGCTGCCGATCCGGTGAACAAGGGAAAGGTGAACGACAGCGGCCTCTGGGCCTGGTCACGGCATCCCAACTATTTCTTCGAATGGTTGGGATGGTGGGCTTATCCCTTGATCGCGATTGGTCCCGGGGCGGAATTCGGATGGGGATGGGCTGCGCTCGTCAGCCCGGCCTTGATGTATGTCCTTCTCGTCCACGCTTCGGGCATTCCACCGACCGAAGCGCATATGATGCGCTCGCGCGGAGCCGCGTTTCAGGCCTATCGAAACCGCGTCAACGCCTTTTTCCCCGGCCCGGCGAGAAGCGAACAGCGATAGCTCAGAGTCCGGCGCCCCAACGCATCGCGCAAAAACAGCCCACGCTTGCCGCAATTCCCGTCAGGACGGCGCCCCACGTCATGTCGACAATCGTCACCGTCGTCGACCAGTGCCGAAGCGTCGACTGATTGGTGAGGTCGTAGGTCGCGTAGGCGATCAGCCCGAGCGCAAGTCCGCGGGTCAAAGCAACCCGCCAATTCCCCGCCGCGACGCCGGGCGCGATCGCCAGAAAGACGATCCCCCCGACGTACAGGAAATAGAAGATCGCCGCCGGAATTCCCCGAAAGCCGCTGATGAGGAGATCGCCGAGCTCCGGGCGGTAGAGGCGCGGGGCCGCAAGGCTGAGCCACAACCCGTCGAGCACGAGCATCGTCAGCGCAGCCGCGGCGTAAGCGATCAGCCAAAGCAGCAAGGCGTGCCTCCGGTCCCTCTGAATCGTGCATCCCGGCGCCAACCGCCGTTTGTCGTCGAAGCGCGGAAGAAACGTCGGCTCGGAGCCGTGCGTTCCGGAAGCGCGCCCGCGAATGAAAGAAAGGCCCCACGATTACTCGCGGGGCCTTCTTGTTGCTTGGGCTCGATTTCCCAACGGAGATGACGATCAGTCGTCGTCGCCCGTCAGGAAGGCCGGGGCGAACTCGGGCGCGGGACCTTCGTCCCTCCTCCCTTCGCCGCCGCCTTCGCGCTCGCGGCGGGGGCCGCGATCTCCGCGATCTCCGCGCGGTCCACGATCGCCACGGGGGGCGCCGCCGTCACGCCGCGGGCCGCGATCACGATCGCCGCCACGACCATGCCGGCCGCGGTCGCCGCGATCGCCCCTCGGGCCACGGTCGCCGCCCTCACGCGGCTCGCGCGGCGGACGGGTGTCGGGCAGCTCTTCGCCGGTCTCCTGGTCGACCAGGCGCATCGAGAGACGCACCTTTCCGCGCTGGTCGACCTCGAGCAGCTTGACCTTGACCTCCTGGCCTTCGCTCAGCACGTCGCGGACGTTCTCGACGCGCTCGTTCTTGATCTCGCTGACATGGACCAGTCCGTCCTTGCCGGGCATGAAGGTCACGAACGCGCCGAAATCGACGATGCTCGCCACCTTGCCGGTGTAGATGGTGCCGGGCTCGGGCTCGGCGACGATGCCGCGAATCCAGTTCCGCGCGGCCTCGATCTGCGTGAGGTCCGACGAGGCGATCTTGATCGTGCCGTCGTCGTCGATGTCGACCTTGGCGCCGGTCTCCGCGACGATCTCGCGGATGACCTTGCCGCCGGTGCCGATCACTTCCCGGATCTTGTCCTTGGGGATCTGCATGGTCTCGATGCGCGGGGCGTGAGCGCTGAGCTCTTCCCGGGTGTGATCGAGCGCCTTGGCCATCTCGCCGAGGATATGCGCGCGGCCTTCCTTCGCCTGGGCGAGCGCGGTCTTCATGATCTCCTCGGTGATGCCGGCGATCTTGATGTCCATCTGCAGCGAGGTGATGCCCTCGCTCGTGCCGGCGACCTTGAAGTCCATGTCGCCGAGATGGTCCTCGTCGCCGAGGATATCGCTGATCACCGCGAAGTCCCGATTTCCCTTGGCATCCACTTCGAGGATCAGGCCCATCGCGATGCCGGAGACCGGCCGCTTCAGGGGAACACCGGCGTCCATCATCGCGAGGCTGCCGCCGCACACCGTCGCCATCGACGACGAACCGTTGGACTCGGTGATGTCGGAGAGAACGCGGATCGTATACGGGAACTCCTCGATGCTCGGGAGCATCGGATGGAGCGCGCGCCACGCGAGCTTGCCGTGGCCGACTTCACGCCGCCCCGGAGCTCCGAAACGGCCCACTTCGCCGACCGAATAAGGCGGGAAGTTATAATGAAGCAGGAAGCGCTGGTAGGAGAGGCCTTCCAGCCCATCGATCATCTGCTCGGATTCCTTGGTGCCGAGCGTGGTCGTGCAGATCGCCTGTGTCTCGCCGCGGGTGAACAGCGCCGATCCGTGGGTTCGCGGCAGGAAGCCGACCATCGCCTCGATCGGGCGGACGGTCTTCGTGTCGCGGCCGTCGATGCGGCGGCCGTCCTTGAGGATCGCGCCGCGCACGATGTCGGCTTCGACCGACTTCACCAGCTTGGCGGCGACGAGCTGCTCCTGCGGGTCGCTTTCCGCGAAGGCTTCAGCGGCCTTGGCGCGCGCGGTGGCGAGCGCGGTCTGGCGCTCCTGCTTGCTGGTCAGCTTGTAGGCGGCATCGACGTCCTTGCCGATGAGGTCCTTGAGCCTGGCCTTGATCGCGGCCTTTTCGCTGTTGACGGCGAGCTCCCACGGCTCCTTGGCGGCCTGCTCGGCGAGCTTGATGATCGCCTCGATGACCTTCTGGCTCTCGCGGTGGGCGAACATGACGGCGCCGAGCATCTCTTCCTCGGACAGCTCCTTGGCCTCGGATTCGACCATCATCACAGCATCGCGGGTGCCGGCGACGACGAGGTCGAGCTTGCCTTCTGCGATCTGCGTCTGGGTCGGGTTGAGGATGTAGTCACCCTCGTTCGAGAAGCCGACTCGGGCGCCGGCGATCGGACCCATGAAGGGAACGCCGGAGAGGGTGAGGGCAGCCGACGCCGCGATCATCGCGAGAATGTCGGGCTCGTTCTCGCCGTCGTAGGAGAGGACGTGCGCGATCACGAGGACTTCGTTGTAGAAGCCCTCAGGGAACAGCGGACGGATCGGGCGATCGATGAGGCGGCTGGTCAGCGTTTCCTTCTCGGTCGCTCCGCGCTCACGCTTGAAGAAGCCGCCCGGGATGCGCCCGGCGGCGGAGAATTTTTCCTGGTAGTGGACAGTCAGGGGGAAGAAGTCCTGGCCGGGTTTCACCGACTTGGCGGCGGTGACGGCGCACAGCACCACGGTTTCACCGAGCGTTGCGAGCACCGCGCCGTCGGCCTGGCGGGCAACGCGGCCCGTTTCGAGCTTGAGGGTTTTTCCGCCCCACTCGATCTCAACAGTTTTCGTATTGAACATGTATCGTTCCTTCACCCCGCGGCCGGATGCCGGCGGGGACAGCTTGGCGAGCAATCCGGCTCACCTTCGGTTCGGGGCGCTTTTTGGCCCCATGGACGCCCCGCCGAATTGCGGGATCGAACATATGCGAAGCGGCCCGCATCGGGCCGCTCCGGGAGTTATTTCCTGAGGCCGAGCTTGGCGATCAGGTCGAGATAACGCTGCTCATCCTTGCGACGGAGATAGTCGAGGAGCGAGCGGCGCTGGTTGACCAGCATCAGGAGCCCGCGGCGGCTATGATTGTCCTTCGCGTGGCTCTTGAAGTGCTGGGTGAGGTTGGTGATGCGCTCCGTAAGGATGGCGACCTGGACTTCGGGTGAGCCGGTGTCGCTCTTGCCCTGCGAATGTTTCTTGATGAGCGCCTGCTTGCGCTCCGCGGTAATCGACATCGAGTCACTCCTGTTCTCTTCAAAGGTTGAACCCCCGGACGACCCTGAGGCCGTCGGCCAAAGCTTCGACCAGCGCGACCGGAGTTCCCTCCGATGTCGTCAGCTGAAGCCCCGGCTTTGCGGGGAACCCGGACAGACGCTGCCCATGACGGAGCAGACGGGCCTGGTCGGGGGTGACGGGGAGGGCCGGGATGTCGTCCAGCGCCGCGGTTAGCGGCATAACCGTCCTCGTCAGTGCGCGCGCCTTAGCGGCTTCCTCAAGAAAGTCCAGCGAAATGGCGGATTCGAGGGAGAAGGGCCCGGCGCGGGTACGCCTTAGATAGGAAACATGACCGACGGTTCCAAGCGCATGCGCGATGTCGCGGGCGAGGGAGCGAATGTAGGTGCCCTTCGAGACGGTGCATGAAAGGCTCACTTCGTCATTTCCGCGCAAGCGGGAATCCCGCTGTTCTTCCAAGGAAGCGGGACCCCCGCCTTCGCGGGGGTGACGAATTTGGAGAGAAGAAACGCTGACGCGTCTCGGCTTGATTTCGACTGCTTCGCCGGCTCGGGCGCGGTGATAGGAGGCTTTGCCGTCGATCTTCACCGCGGAGAAAGCGGGAGGAACCTGCTCGATCTCGCCGGTGAAGCGCGGGAGGATGGCTTCAACCTCATCGAGCGTCGGGCGGCTTTTGCTGGTGGCGACGATGACGCCTTCGGCATCCAGCGTGTCTGTCTCCTCGCCGAAGCGGATCGTGAAATCATAGGCCTTGGTCGCGTCGAGCATCCGTCCCGCGAGCTTGGTCGCCTCGCCGAGCGCGATCGGCAGCACGCCGCTCGCCAGCGGGTCGAGCGTGCCGCCGTGGCCGACCTTGGTCTTCGGCTCGCCGGCCTCGCGCAGGATGCGCTTGACCGCGCTGACGGCCGTGGTTGAGCCGAGTCCGACTGGCTTGTCGAGGATGATCCAGCCATGAAGCATCTATCTGCTTGCGAGGCGCAAGCTGAGCTGGCGCCCCTCGCATTCGCGGAGGCGCTCGAAGAAATGCTTGCGTCCCCGCGTTCGCGGGAATGACGAGTTGAGGGCTAAACCGGCCATTCGTCCTTCAAAATCGCAAACAGCACCGTGTCTCGCACATGGCCGGTCCAGGTGACGCGGTCGGCGCGCAACACCCCTTCGCGGACCGCGCCGAGCTTCTTCATCGCGGCCTGCGACCGCTCGTTGCGGATGTCGACGCGAAACTCGACGCGGCGGATTCCCGAGGCGAAGGCGCGATTCAGCATCATGTCCTTCACGCGATGGTTGAAGCCGGTGCCGCGGAATTTGGGACGGTAATAAGTGCCGCCGATCTCCAGCACTTGCCGCCCTTCGTCGATGCCGAGGAAGCTCGACATTCCGACGAGCTCGTCGCCCCCCTGAGAATCTCTGGCGAACAGGACAAAGGTACGATTGCGCGGATTCGAGACGTAGCGCTCGATGCTCTCGTCGAAACCATCAGGGCCGAAGTTGTTGGCGTAGATCGCCCACACGTCGCCGTCCTCCGCACAGGCGGCCTTCAGCGATTCTCGGTACTTTTCAGAGAATAATTCGGCGCGGCAGTGGTCCCCGGTCATCGGCCGCCCCAATTCGCGGGGCTGATAATCAGTCATCGAGGTCCTGCGCGACCTTTTTCGAGCGCAGGAGCCGGTCGATATGCGTGCTTTCGTCAAAGCTTTCGTCGGCGATGAACTTGAGCTTCGCCGCATATTTCATGCGCACGCGATGGGCGACTTCCCGCTGCAGGTATGCGGTGTTCTGGCGAAGCGCCTTCAGCACAGCTTCCTCGTCCTGGCCGAGGAGCGGCTTGACGAACACGGTGGCGTGGCGAAGGTCGGGCGACATGCGCACCTCGGTGATGCTGACGAGGTGCGATTGCAGCGTCTCGTCATGCACGTCGCCGCGCGCAAGCAACTCGCTCAGGATGTGGCGCACCTGCTCACCGACGCGGAGCAGGCGGACCGAGCGGCCTTCGGGGGTTTCGACGCGGCGCATGACTTGTTCTCCCCTCCCGCGAGCGGGAGGGGACAGGTTAGAGCGTCCGCGCCCGCTCTTCCACCTCGAACACCTCGAGCGTGTCGCCCGGCTTGATGTCGTTGGTGTCGGCCAGCATCACGCCGCATTCGAGGCCGGCGCGCACTTCGGCGACGTCGTCCTTGAAGCGCCGGAGCGAACTGATCGTGGTCGCCGAGACGATGACGTCCTCGCGCGTCAAACGGGCGTTGAGACCCTTGCGGATAACGCCCTCGAGCACCAGCAGGCCGGCGGCCTTGTCCTTCTTGCCCGCCGGGAAGACCTCGCGGACCTCGGCGCGGCCGACGACGGTCTCGATGATCTCCGGACCGAGTTCGCCCGACATCGCCGACTTCACCCAGTCGGTGAGGTGGTAGATGACGTCGTAATAGCGGAACTCGACCTTGTTGCGCTCGGCGACCTCGCGCGCCTTGGCGTTGGGGCGGACATTGAAGCCGATGATCGGGGCGCCGCTCGCGGATGCGAGGGTCACGTCGCTTTCGGTAATCGCCCCGACGCCCGAGTGAAGGATGCGGACGCGGACCTCGTCGGTCGAAAGCCGGTTGAGTGCGTGGACGATCGCCTCGATCGATCCCTGCACGTCGGCTTTGATGACCAGCGGCACTTCCGCGATTGTCGAGGCATGGTTGGCGAACATGTTTTCGAGGCTGACCGGCGCCGACGTTGTCCGCTTCTTGTCGAGGACGCCCTGGCGGTAGCTGGCGACCTCGCGCGCGCGCGCCTCGTTCTCGACCACCGTGAACGGATCGCCCGCTGCCGGCACCGCCGAGAGGCCGAGCACCTCGACCGGAACCGAGGGACCGGCTTCCTTCACCTGTCGGCCGTGGTCGTCGATCAGGGCGCGCACCTTCCCGCTCGACGCGCCCGCGACGAAGACGTCGCCGACGCGAAGCATGCCGCGCTGGACGAGGACGGTCGCGAGCGGACCGCGGCCCTTGTCGAGCTTGGCTTCGATCACGGTGCCTTCGGCGGCGCGGTCGGGGTTGGCCTTCAGCTCGAGGATTTCGGCCTGGAGCTGGATCGCTTCCAACAGCTTGTCGAGGTTGGTCTTGTCCTTGGCCGAGACCTCGACGTCCTGGACGTCGCCGCCCATGTCCTCGACGATGATCTCGTGCTGCAGCAGCTCCTCGCGAACCTTCTGCGGCTTGGCCTCGGGCTTGTCGATCTTGTTGATGGCGATGATCATCGGCACGCCCGCGGCCTTGGTGTGGTTGATCGCCTCGATCGTCTGCGGGCGAAGGCCGTCGTCGGCCGCGACCACCAGGATGACGATATCGGTGACGTTGGCGCCCCGTGCGCGCATCTCGGAGAAGGCCTCGTGGCCCGGCGTGTCGAGGAATGTGACCTTCGACTTGTCGGGCAGGCTGACCTGATAAGCGCCGATGTGCTGGGTGATTCCGCCGGCTTCGCCCGACTGGACGTTGGCGCCGCGGATCGCATCGAGCAACGAGGTCTTGCCGTGGTCGACGTGGCCCATGATGGTGACGACCGGCGGGCGCGCCTTCAGGGTCTCGGGCGCATCGACGTCCTCGGAGGTGTCGATATCGACGTCGCTCTCGCTGACGCGCTTGATCCGGTGGCCGAACTCGGTGACGAGCAGCTCGGCGGTGTCCTGGTCGATGGTTTGCGTGAGCGTGACCGGCGAGCCCATCTTGAAGAGCGCTTTGACGAGGTCGGCACCGCGCTCCGCCATTCGGTTGGCGAGTTCCTGTACGGTGATCGCCTCGGGGACGACGACATCGCGGACCTGCTTGGCCGACGGGCCGGCCTCCATGTGGTGGCGCTTTTCCTTTTCGCGCGCACGGCGAAGCGCGGCGAGCGAGCGGGCGCGGCTGTCGTCCTCGTCGGACAAGGCACGCGTCACGGTGAGCTTGCCGCGATGGCGCTCGGCGTCGCCGCGGCCGCGGCTCGGACGCGCGGGCTCCGGACGCCGGGGAGCGGGCGCATGGCCGCCCGGGCGGCGGGCGCCGCGCTGCTCATCCTCGTCCGCCACTGGAGCGGTCATCTCAGGCGCGGCGGGGGGCGGGGAGGCTTCCGTGGCTTCCTCTTCGGCTTTCAGACGAGCCTCTTCCGCGGCAGCCTCTTCGGCCTTGCGATTTTCGTCGGCGCGGCGGCGCTCGTCCTCGCTCTGCTGGCTCCGAACGCGCTCCTCGCGACGACGCGCTTCCTCGGCGGAGGCCAGGCGCGATTCCTCGGCCTCGCGCAGGAGGCGGGTCTGCATTTCCTTGCGGGCGGTAATATCGTCCTGCGGCGAGGATTTGCGCGCGGCAGGTGCTGCCGCGGGCTTTGGCGCCGGTTTGGGCGCTTCGGCGGCGGGCTCGGGCTTGGGCGCCTCGGCGGGCGGCGCTTCACCGGGCCGGCCGAGGATACGCCGCTTCTTGACCTCGACCACGACCGTGTTCGAGCGGCCATGGCTGAAGCTCTGCTTGACCTTGCCGGTCTCGACCGTGCGCTTGAGGCCCAGCGGCGGCCGGGTGCCAAGCTTCGGTTTTTCGGTCTGGTCTGCCATTCTATTCCTTCGTCAAATCTTCGCCAGCCGAGCTAAGTCCCAAGGCGGGTTCTCCGCCTTCCGGACCACGATCGGGGCCAGTGAAAGCCCGCCACCGGGCAAGCGCGTGTCGGACACGCGAAGCGGCGGCGGGATCGGTCAGCGCGACATGTACCACATTTTCGCGTCCGAGTGCCATGGACAAGATAGGGCGCGACTCCGCGAAAATCACCCCTTGTGGCCCGCCCCCGCCGACACGCCACGCCTGGTCCAGCCGCTTGCGGCCGTCCTCGCCGGCGTCGGCGGCGTGGAGGAGGAAATGGATCTTGCCGGCGCGGGCGACCGTCTCGACGCGCTCGGCGCCGTGCACGAGGTTGCCCGAACGCGCCTCCATGCCCAGCCGATCGAGCGCGACTTGGCGAAGCGCGGCCTCGGTGCGTTCGCCGAGGTCGGACGGAACGCTGATGTCAGCAGTCTTGAACGCGCGCTGGAGCGCGGCCTTGAGCTTGCCCTTGGCATTGGCCTCGTCGAGCTCAGCGCGGGCGACGCCGATCCATGCGCCGCGCCCCGGCGCTCGAGCTCGCACATCCGGCGCAACCGTGCCGTCGGGGCCGAGCGCGAGGCGGATCAGCTCGTCGCGTGTACCCTTTCGGCGGGTGAGGATGCAGCTGCGCTCGGGTTTGCTCCCCTCCCGCATGGGGGAGGGGCCGGGGGTGGGATTGTCAGAGGTCTTAGCCTGCTCGTCGAACAGGCCTACCCCTGACCCCTCCCGCGAGCGGGAGGGGGACCGCCTAGTTAAGCGAGCAGTCTCATTCCGGGGATTCCGCATCGGCGGCCTCGTCGGTTTTGGCGGAGCCGCCGTCCTCGTCTTCGAACCAGTGGGCGCGGGCCGCCATGATGATCTCGTTGCCCTGCTCCTCGCTGAGACCATATTCGGCAAGGATTCCGCCCTTGTCCTCTGGCCGGGTGCTCGGTTCCTTGCGGCGCGGCTCGACGCGCTTCTTCTGCACCAGCTCGTCGGTCGCGAGGTCGGCGAGATCGTCAAGCGTGCGGATGTTCGCCTTGCCGAGCGTCACCAGCATCTGCTCCGTGAGATGGGGGATCTCGGCCAGCGAGTCCTCGACGCCAAGCTTGCGCCGTTCTTCGCGCGACGCGGCCTCGCGCCGCTCCAGCGCCTCGGTGGCGCGGCTCTGAAGCTCTCCCGCGATATCGTCGTCGAGGCCTTCGATCGAGGCGATTTCATCGACCGGGACGTAGGCGACTTCCTCCAGGCTGGTGAAGCCTTCGGCGACGAGCAGCTGGGACAGCGTCTCGTCGACGTCGAGCTCGTTCTGGAACAGCGAGGAGCGCTCGACGAACTCGCGCTGCCGCTTCTCGCTCGCGTCGGCCTCCGTCAGGATGTCGATTTGCGACGTGGAGAGCTGGCTCGCGAGACGCACATTCTGGCCGCGGCGGCCGATCGCGAGACTGAGCTGGTCGTCCGGAACGACGACCTCGATGCGCCCCTCTTCCTCATCGATGACGACGCGGCTGACGGTCGCCGGCTGAAGCGCGTTGACGACGAAGGTCGCGAGGTCCTGGCTCCACGGGATGATGTCGATTTTCTCGCCCTGCAATTCCTGGACGACGGCCTGGACCCGGCTGCCCTTCATTCCGACGCAGGCGCCGACCGGGTCGATCGAGCTGTCGTGGCTGATGACTCCGATTTTCGCGCGCGAACCGGGATCCCGCGCAGCCGCCTTGATCTCGATGATCCCATCGTAAATCTCCGGCACTTCCTGCGCGAACAGCTTCTTCATGAAGTCGGGGTGCGCGCGCGAGAGGAAGATCTGGGGACCGCGGGCCTCGCGGCGGACGGCCATGATCAGCGAGCGGATGCGGTCGCCGACGCGGACCATTTCGCGCGGGATCTGCTGGTCGCGGCGGATGACGCCCTCGGCGCGGCCCAAATCGACGACGACGTGACCGAACTCGACGCGCTTGACGACGCCGGTGATGATCTCGCTCGCGCGGTCCTTGAACTCCTCGTACTGACGCTCGCGTTCGGCATCGCGGACCTTCTGGAAGATCGCCTGCTTCGCGGCCTGGGCGGCGATGCGGCCGAACTCGATCGGCGGCAGCGGATCGACGATGAAATCGCCGATTCCGGCGCCTTCTGGAGCTTCTGAGCGCCCTTCTCATCGATCTGCTTGAAATGGTCCTCGGGTTCTTCGACCACCTCGAGCACGCGCCACAGGCGAAGGTCGCCGGTCTCCGCGTCGAGCTTGGCGCGAATGTCGTTCTCGGCGCCGTAGCGGGCGCGGGCGCGCGCTGGATCGCGTCCTCCATCGCCTCGATGACAATGCCCTTGTCGATCAGCTTCTCGCGCGCGACGGCGTCGGCGATTGCGAGCAATTCCGCTTTGTTGGCGCTGACGGCAGCGGGTGCGGTGGCCATGTGAGTTATTCCTCTACGGTCTCGATGGTGTCGGCGCCCTCGGTACTGAGGGGCGCGGTGGCTCGAATGAGCTTGTCGGTCAAGATGAGCTTGGCCGAGTCGATGTCGGAAAATCGAAGCGCGTGCGCCACGCCTTCCCTGGTGATGATCAGGATTTCGTCGCCCTCCACGCCCTGGATCGTGCAGGCGAACTGCTTGCGGCCTTCATGCGGCTCGCGAAGCTTAATTCGCGCTTCGTGGCCCGACCAGTCCCTGTAATCCTTAAGGCGCGTAGCGGCCGGTCGATGCCGGGTGAACTGACCTCGAGCCGGTAGCTGCCCTCGATCGGGTCGGCGAGGTCGAGCATTTCGGACAAGTGCCGCGAAATCTTCTCGCAGTCCGCAATGTCCAGCTGTCGCGTGTCGGGTCGCTCGGCCATGACCTGCAGCGTCGGGTCCGACGCGCCGCCGACCATCATGACCCGCACGAGCTCGTAGCCGAGGCGCTCCACCTCGGGCTCAATCAGTCTCTCAAGACCGGCAATGTCGGCCACTACCCTCCGCGACAAGGTTCAAACGACTCTCGGACCGGAGCCGTTGGGCCCCAGCCTCAGGCATCTAGCGATGTCGAGGAGAGAGCCGCGATATAGGCGCGGAGAGGCAGAGCAAGCGATGCTTGGCGGCAGAAGCTAGCGCCCCAGCGCGCGGTTCTCTTCGCGGACGCGGACGGTCAGCACCGCGGCGTTAAGAAGGGTGAAGACCAGCGCGATCTTCCACAGGCCGAAGACCAGTGGAAGGACCGCGATCTCGCCGATGACCACCCAATAGTTGGGGTGATTGATGAAGCGATACGGCCCCCGCTTCACCAGCCGCTCGCCGGGAAGCACAATAATTCGGGTGGTCCAGCGCGGCCCGAGCGTAATCAGCACCCAGGCACGCATCAGCTCGATCAGGACGAACAGCGCGAGCCAGAAACCGTCGATCGGCCGGGGGGGCGCCAGCCACCACAAAGCGAAGCGAGCCACAGCGCATGGACGGCGACGATCAGCGGGTAGTGCCCGGCGCATGCTCGCGCGCACCCTGCTGGAGCAGGCGGCGCGTGTTGCGTCGTGCGTGGACCAACTCCAGCAGCCGCTCGAGCGTCACGAACGCGAGGATCGCGATGTTGAGCGTCAGGCCCACGCTTCGAGGAGCAGTCCGGCGCAGGTGAAGCCGGGACCGAACGCGGTCATCATCGTCCGGTCGGGCAAGCCCCGTTCGAGCAGTCGTTCGAGGACGAACAGCACGGTGGGCGCGCTCATGTTGCCGTAGTCGTGGAGAATCTCGCGCTCGAGGTTGAGCTCGCCCGCGGCAGCTCGAGCGCGCTCTCGATCGCGTCGATGACCTTGACGCCGCCGGGATGCGAGCAGAGGCGGTCGATGTCCGCGCGCCTGACGCCCATCGCCGCGCACATTTCGTCGACGGCCTGGGCCAGTTCCTGCTCGATGAAGGGCGGGATGGCGCGGTCGAAGACCACCGCGAGGACCGGGATCCTCGACGTCCCAGCCCATGATCCGAAGCGTGTCCGGCCAGAGCTTCTCCGCCGAAGCTGTGATGGGGCGAGACTGTGCGTACCGCTCGTGACGACCGCGGCGGCACCGCCGTCCCCGAATAAAGCCGTCGCGACCACCGCGGCCGGATCGTCGCTGTCCAGCCGGATCGAGATCGAGCAGGTCTCGACCGTGACGAAAAGCCATCGTTCCGGGCTCGGCGGCCGCCATGCGCGAAGCGATCGGAGGCCATTGACGCCGCCGGCGCAGCCCAGTCCGAAGACCGGGACTCGACGGATGTCCTCACGGAGGCCGAGCCGGGAAGCGACGCGGCGTCGAGGCTGGGAGTCGCGATCCCGGTGGTGGAGACGGCCACCATGCCGTCGATCTGGTCGGGGGTCAGGCCCGCGCTGTTCGATGGCCGTGCTCGCCGCTTCGACGAACAGCTTCTCCGAAGCTTCGAGATAGACGGCATTGCGCTCGCGCCAGCCGTGACTGGCGAGATACCATTCCTGCGGCGCGACGATGTGGCGCTTGTCGATGCCCGCATTGTCGAACACGCCGGACAGTCGGTCGAACAGCGCTTTCTTTCCGCCGAACGCCTCGCGCGCAAGATCCTTGGCTTCCGCCTGAGTGACGACATGAGGCGGCACGGCAGTCGCGAGCGACAGGAGGCTGCATTGCTGCATCATGTCTTATAGAGCGGCCGAACTGCTCTTTGGTTCAATGTCCAGCGTGAGGAATAGCGAATGACTTTTCGTA
>CAWHPM010000005.1:0-295000 GCA_963831215.1 uncultured Alphaproteobacteria bacterium
TCCCAAGCTACAAAGAGCCAACGGTGGATGCCTTGGCGCCAGATGCCGATGAAGGACGTGGGTGGCTGCGAAAAGCCACGGGGAGCTGTCTACCAAGCTTTGATCCGTGGATATCCGAATGGGGAAACCCGGCTGGGGTCATGCCCAGTCACCCCTGCCTGAACACATAGGGCAGTGGGAGGGAACCGGGGGAATTGAAACATCTCAGTACCCCGAGGAAAAGAAAGCAACACGCGACTCCCTGAGTAGCGGCGAGCGAAACGGGAAGAGCCTAAACCGTTGCAGTGGTACAGCCTGCCGGCGATGCTGCAGCGGGGTCGTGGGACCCACCCGGAGGGACGGCAGATCCTTCCAAGGAGTTACAAAGCTCGATTGCTAGTGGAAGCGGTCTGGAAAGCCGCGCCGCAGAAGGTAACAGCCCCGTACACGAAAGCAATCAGACCTCCTGGTGGTGCTCCCGAGTAGCACGGGATCCGGGAAAGCCCGCGTGAATCTGCGAGGACCACCTCGTAAGGCTAAGTACAAACTGGCGACCGATAGCGCACGAGTACCGTGAGGGAAGGGTGAAAAGAACCCCGGGAGGGGAGTGAAATAGAACCTGAAACCGTTGGCTTACAAGCAGTCAGAGCGTCGTTATGGACTTCGGTCCGTAGCCGTGATGGCGTGCCTTTTGAAGAATGAGCCGGCGAGTTACGGTTCGTGGCAAGGTTAACCCGAGAGGGGGAGCCGGAGCGAAAGCGAGTCTGAATAGGGCGTACAGTCGCAGGCGGTAGACCCGAAGCCGAGTGATCTATCCATGGGCAGGCTGAAGCGAGGGTAAGACCTCGTGGAGGGCCGAACCCACCAAGGTTGAAAACTTGGGGGATGACCTGTGGATAGGGGTGAAAGGCCAAGCAAACTCGGTGATAGCTGGTTCTCCCCGAAATGCATTTAGGTGCAGCGTCGCGTGTTCAGTACCGGAGGTAGAGCACTGGATGGCCTAGGGGGCCTACAAGCTTACTGAAGTCAGCCAAACTCCGAATGCCGATACTCCAGAGCGCGGCAGTGAGACCATGGGGGATAAGCTTCATGGTCGAGAGGGAAACAGCCCAGAACGCCAGCTAAGGCCCCAAATTCTGTGCTCAGTGGCAAAGGATGTGGGATTGCCCAGACAGCCAGGAGGTTGGCTTAGAAGCAGCCACCCTTGAAAGAGTGCGTAATAGCTCACTGGTCGAGTGATCCTGCGCCGACAATGTAACGGGGCTCAAGCACAGAGCCGAAGCTGCGTCATTCCGCTTTTGCGGGATGGGTAGGGGAGCGTCGATCTCAGCTGTGAAGCGGCCGCGTGAACGGTCGTGGAGCGTGGTCGAGTGCGAATGCCGGCATGAGTAGCGAAAGAGGGGGGAGGAACCCCTCCGCCGAATGCCCAAGGGTTCCTGGGGAAGGCTCATCCGCCCAGGGTTAGTCGGGAGCTAAGGCGAGGCCGAAAGGCGTAGTCGATGCACAACTGGTTGATATTCCAGTACCACCGTGTCCGCGCCCAACCCAATGGGAGTTGCTAAGGGGCTGCCTTCGGGCGAACCGACCCGATCCTCGTGACGGGTAGCGATGGGGGGACGCAGGAGGGTAGGTCAACCCGGGCGTTGGTTGTCCCGGGGTAAGCATGTAGGGGGTCCGATAGGCAAATCCGTCGGGCATCAACCCCGAGATGCGATGCCGAGCCGTTTCAGGCGAAGTGACTGATCCCATGCTGCCGAGAAAAACCTCTAGCGAGTTGACACGGTGCCCGTACCCCAAACCGACGCAGGTGGGCAGGTAGAGAATACCAAGGCGATCGGGAGAACTCTGGTTAAGGAACTCGGCAAATTGCCCCCGTAACTTCGGAAGAAGGGGGGCCTCGGTAGGGTGAAGGACTTCGCGTCCCGAGCCCGAGGAGGCCGCAGAGACCAGGGCCAAGCGACTGTTTACTAAAAACACAGGTGCGTGCGAAGTCGTAAGACGATGTATACGCACTGACGCCTGCCCGGTGCCGGAAGGTTACGGGGAAGGGTTAGCCGCAAGGCGAAGCTCTGAACCTAAGCCCCGGTAAACGGCGGCCGTAACTATAACGGTCCTAAGGTGAATGCCCTGACGTGCCGGGGTTGCCCCTCACGGGTGACGATAATGCAGCTGGCTATATGCTGGAAACTCCGAGTATCCGGCGGTACTCGTTCACATGTCACACCCTCGTGCGAGAGTGAGGCATGAGCAGTGAAAATCCGTCCGGTGCGGACAATCAGCAGGAAAGGCCAGGTCGATCGAGCAGTGGATCGTCGGCTTCGTCGACGGCGAAGGCTGCTTCTCGATCTCGGTCGTTCGCAACCCGGGTCGCCGGCTCGGCTGGCAGGTCCAGCACGAGTTCTCGCGTCACCCAGGCAGCGATCATCGAGGCCGGCGCTCGAAGCTCCTCCTCGAGGTGTTCGGGTGTGGGTCGTGTGCATCGAGAACGCCTCGCCACGATCGACCATCGGCGAGGCCGCTCCTGCCGCTTCTCCGTGAAGCGTCGCGCGCGATCTGCGTCGGACGTCGTGGTGCCGTTCTTCGAAGAACATCCACTGAGAACCGCGAAGCGCACTCGACTTCGAGCGGTTCGCGTCGGTCCTGCGGATGCATGCAGGCCGGCGCGCACCTGCACGGAGCGACGGACTTCGGTGGATCGCTCGGGAGACCGCAGCAGATGAACCGCCAGGCAGCGGTCTCGAGTATCTGGAATCCTCAGAGGCCATACGCCAGCCACCTCATGCCGACATGAGAGTCGAAGATATGGTCCTAGCCCTCATGGCGACATGGGGAGCAATCCTAAGAGCGAAATTCCTTGTCGGGTAAGTTCCGACCTGCACGAATGGCGTAACGACTTGGCTACTGTCTCAACCAGAGACCCGGCGAAATTGCACGACGAGTAAAGATGCTCGTTTCCCGCGGAAGGACGGAAAGACCCCGTGGACCTTTACTGCAGCTTGGTATTGGGTTTCGGTATGTATTGTGTAGGATAGGTGGGAGACTGGGAAGCCGGGGCGTCAGCTTCGGTGGAGACAACGTTGAAATACCACCCTGTGCATATTGGGGCTCTAACCTGGGCCCGTGATCCGGGTCGGGGACAGTGACAGGTGGGCAGTTTGACTGGGGCGGTCGCCTCCTAAAGAGTAACGGAGGCGCCCAAAGGTTCCCTCAGCCTGGTTGGCCATCAGGCGTCGAGTGCAAAGACACAAGGGAGCTTGACTGCGAGACCTACAAGTCGAGCAGGTGCGAAAGCAGGGCTTAGTGACCCGGCCATGGCATGTGGAAGCGTGGTCGATCAACGGATAAAAGGTACCCCGGGGATAACAGGCTTATCTTGCCCAAGAGTCCACATCGACGGCAAGGTTTGGCACCTCGATGTCGGCTCGTCGCATCCTGGGGCTGAAGCAGGTCCCAAGGGTTGGGCTGTTCGCCCATTAAAGCGGTACGCGAGCTGGGTTTAGAACGTCGCGAGACAGTTCGGTCCCTATCCTCCGTGGGCGTAGGAGATTTGAGGGGAGCTGTCCCTAGTACGAGAGGACCGGGACGGACGCAGCTCTCGTGTGCCAGTTGTTCCGCCAGGAGCATGGCTGGTTGGCGACCTGCGGAAGAGATAAGCGCTGAAAGCATCTAAGCGCGAAACTCGCCTCGAGATGAGATCTCCCACCGGGTTAACCGGGTAAGGCCCCTGGTAGACGACCAGGTTGATAGGCCGGAGGTGTACGCACGGTGACGTGTTCAGCCGACCGGTACTAATCGGCCGAGGGCTTGATCGCATCTTTCTTTCGATGCTCGTGCTCGCTATGGAGTCCTCGAGGGACGCCGACGATCTGACATAGGTTTCCGGTGGCTATGGCGGCGGGGAAACACCCGTTCCCATTCCGAACACGGCAGTTAAGACCGCCCGCGCCGATGGTACTTGGGGGGAGACCCCCTGGGAGAGTAGGTCGCCGCCGGGATTTCTCGAACGAGAGAGCACCTCCGGGTGCTCTCTCGTCGTGGTCCGGGCCCGTGGCGCACCGGGCGGACCGGCGGCTTCTGTACGCTCGACGACCCGCCCCCACCCGAAGGACCCCGTGACCGACCGCCGCCCCCGCCGCGCCGATCCCGCGAAGCGAGCCCAGGGTCGCCCCGCGCCCGGCTCGGGTCGGGGCGCGGGCAAGGCCGGACGGGGCGGCGCCGAGCCGCGCCGGCGCCGCGGGAGGTTCCGGCGGCGCCCGCACGCCGAAGCCCAAGGGCAGCGGCCGGGCCGGGAGCGACGCCCGGGGAACGGCGAGCAGCCGGAGCCCGAGCGACCGTCGCACGAGCTCCAGTGCGTCGGGGCGGGGCGCGTCGACGCGGTCCGCCGGCCGCGGGCCGCGGCCGCGACTCGGATGCCGCGGCAGGACGGACGACTGGGCGGAGCACGACGGGCCGGAGCACCACGGGTGGCGGCGCACGGGCCGCGGCCGGCGGCACCCGAGGCTCGTCCTCTGCTCGAGGCTCCTCCTCGGCGCAGGGACGGGACCGCAAGCCGAGCCGTGGCGCGTCCGGCTCCGGCGCCCGCGGCGCTCGCCGCGACGCACCGACTCGGGCCTCGCGGACCGGCGGCAGCCGGGACGACCGTGGCCGCGGCCCGTCGGGCGGCACACGTTCGACGTCCCGCGGCGGCCGCAACGCCGGCGCCTCGTCGCGCGACGGCGGTCGGTCCGACACCGAGGGGCGAGCCGGACGGGGCCGCGCCCGATCGACGTCCGCCCGTCGGGCGCGTCCTGGAAGCCCGACCGCAAGCCCGGAGCCGCCAAGGCGGAGCCCGAGGCGCGCGCGCCGGGATCGCCCCGCCCGCGCCGGGAGCCGTCGGTGCGTCAGGCCGCGCCGCTGCGCGTCGTTCGGGGCCAGCCACAGCGCGGCAAGGCTGCCGGCGCGAGCTCGACGGGCGGGAAGCCGGGGCGCGGGAAGGCCGCGGGCGGGAAGCCGCCGGTGTCGAAGGGCGGCCCGAAGACCAGGAAGCGGACGGCGGCGAACCCCGCGCCGGCGCCACTCCGGGCACGCGGTCCCAGCTCGAAGGTGGTGCGCGAGGAGGTGCTGCGCGCTCGGCGGCGCGCGCGGCCCGCGCCTCGTACGAGCAGCTGGTGAAGGCCGTCGACGCGCTCGACGCTGACCACGAGAAGGAGGCGCTCCGGCTGCTCCGGCCGCTGCGCCGCGCCCTCCCGCAGTCGGCGACCGTGCGCGAGCAGCTCGGCATCGCCCTGTACCGGAGCGGTCGCTTCAGGGAGGCCGCCGAGGAGCTCGAGGCGTACGTCGCGGCGGTGCGGCGCGGTGGACCAGCACCCCGCGCTCATGGACTGCTACCGGGCGCTGGGCAGCTACGACCGCGTGCAGGCGCTCTGGAACGAGCTCGGGCAGGTCGCGGCCGCCATGGAGGTCGTCGCCGAAGGGCGCATCGTGCTGGCCGGGAGCCTCGCCGATCGGGGCCGCCTGCGCGAGGCGATCGCGATGCTCTCGCGCCGCGGCGGCGACGTGCGGAACGTGCGTGACCACCACCTCCGGCTCTGGTATGCCCTCGCCGACCTGGAGGATCGTGCGGGCAACCTCCCGGGTGCGCGCTCGCTGTTCGAGCGCATCAGCCGCACCGATCCCGGCTTCGCCGACGTCGTGGAGCGCCTGGTCGCCCTGGGCTGAACGGCCCAGGGACCCAGCACACCCACCCTGTAGCCTCTACGCCCTGTGCAGGAGATGGCCGCAACGCATGACGCGGGGATCGACGCCGGGCCGACGCAGTTCGACGTCTCGATCATCCTGCCGGTCTACAACGAGGCCGGGCACCTCGCAGGCGAGATCGACCGGATCCGCGCCGCGCTGGACGCGTCGCCGTACACCTACGAGATCATCGTCGTCGACGACGGCTCCACCGACGGCTCGGGCGAGGTCGCTCCGCGAGATCGACGGCATCCGGCTCATCCAGTTCGCCCAGAACCGGGGATCGGGCTCGGCCCGCAAGGCCGGCACGCACGCGGCCCGCGGGCCGGGTCGACGGTGTGGACCGACGTCGACATGACGTACCCGAACGACACGATCCCGCAGCTCGTCAAGGAGCTCGACGGCTACGACCAGGTCGTCGGCGCGCGCACGACCGGAGAGGGCACGGTCGAAGGTCGCTCCGCGTGCCGGCGAAGTGGCTCATCCGCAAGCTGGCCAGCTTCCTCGTCGAGACGCAAGATCCCCGACCTCAACTCCGGGCTCCGCGCGTTCCGCACCGACGTCGCCCGCCAGTACCTGCACCAGCTGCCGACCGGGTTCTCGTGCGTCACGACGATCACGATGACGTTCCTCGCCAACGGCTACTCGGTGAAGTACATCCCGATCGAGTACCGCAAGCGCGCCGGGCGAGTCGAAGTTCCACTGGTGGAAGGACACGCGGCGCTACCTCACCCAGGTCGTGCGCATGGTGCTCTCGTACAACCCGCTGCGGATCTTCATGCCCCTGGTCGTGCGTGCTCGGGCTCGTCGGCGTCGGCAAGCTGGTCTTCGACTTGGTCGACCACGACTTCCGGTTGGCCACGAACACGCTGCTGATCCTGTTCGCGGCGTTCCAGGTCATCGCGATCGGGCTGCTGGCCGACCTCTTCGTGCGCCTGTCCAAACCGCGCGCCGAGGTCGACCCCGCGGCATTGTGACCGTCGAGCACCCCGTACCCACCGGGAACACCTACGACAAGTACGGGAGCTCCAACCCGATCGAGCGCCGGCTGATGGCCACGTTCATGGCCCGGCTCGACGACGCCCTGCCGGCGGTGCCGCCGGTTCGGATCCTCGAGGTCGGCGTGGGTGAGGGCGAGGTCGCGGACCGGGTGGCGCAGCGCTATCCCGAGGCGTTCGTGACCGGCATCGACCTCCCCGACCCGTCGCTCGCCGAGAGCTGGAGCTCGAAGCGGCTCGCGGCGAGCTTCGCCGACATCGAGCACCTGCCGTTCGGCGACGCCGGCTTCGACCTCGTGCTCGCGATCGAGGTGCTCGAGCACGTGCCCGACCCGGCCGCGGCGCTGCGCGAGCTCCGACGGGTAGCGCGCCGACGTCGTCTTCTCGGTGCCGCGCGAGCCGATCTGGCGGGTCGCGAACATGGCGCGGGGCAAGTACTGGGGCGACCTCGGCAACACGCCCGGCCACGTCCAGCACTGGAGCCGATCGGCGTTCGTGCGCCAGGTCGGCGCCCACTTCGACGTCACGACCGTGCACAGCCCGACGCCGTGGACCATGGTCGCGGCCCGGGTGCCTCCCTTGCCGAAGATCTCCGGAGGGCGACTGCCGGGCCGTTGAGTGCCCGGTGCCCTCCGGCGGCCTTGCCGAACGTCTCCGGAGGGCGACTGCCGGGCCGTTGAGTGCCCGGTGCCCTCCGGCGGCCTTGCCGAACGTCTCCGGAGGGCGACTGCCGGGCCGTTGAGTGCCCGGTGCCCTCCGGCGGCCTCGCCTCCAGGTCGTCGGTTCAGACCGCGGGCGGGGGCTCGCTCGGCGCCGGGCTCGCGTCGGGTTCGGCGATGGCCGCGGGCACCTTCGCGCCGTAGCGTCGCACCGCGGCCGCGCCGAGGACCGCGCCCAGCGCGTCGACGAGCATGAACGCGAGCCGGGCGACGACCGCGGCGGTCGCCCGCACCCCCGCCGGGACCGCGCCGCCTACCAGCGCGACGAACGCGGCCTCCCGGACGCCGACGCCGCCGGGGACGGGCACGAGCACGAACCCCACGACCCACGAGAGCATCGCCGCCGGTGCGATCGTCAGCCAGCTCGCCCCGGAGTCGAACGCCCGGGTGATGCACCAGGTCGACGTGCCGATGAGGAGCCAGGCCGGGATGTAGCGCAGGACCAGGCCGAGCGACGCGGACCACGGCGGGATCTGCACGTCGAGCTCGCGCTTCATGACCCTCTCGGCCCGCTCGACCATCCAGCCCAGCGGGCGGTGGTGCAGCATGGCGATCCCGACCGGCAGCAGCACGAGGACCCAGAGCCACTGGCTGCCGTCGTCGGCGAACCGCAGCGGGAGCAGCACCGCCGCAGTCAGCATCCCGGACAGGTAGAGCGCGCCGAGCGAGAGCGCGACGCTGGGGTACGCGCCCGACCGCGGATGGCCGCCCCGGCGCGCGAGCTCGGCCCGGCCCACGACCGGCCAGATCCCGCCGGGGACGTACTTGCCGATCTCGCCGACGAAGTACCAGCTCACGCAGGCCGCCATCGACGCCCGGACCCCGACGAGCGCGAGCGCCTGGCGCCAGGGGAGCGCGATCGCGAGCATCGCCAGCCCGGCGACGACGAGCCCGACCGCGAGCCACGCCGGCTGCGCGTCGTCGAGCGAGGAGCGCACGGTGCCCCACTGGTGCGCGATCGCCCGGACGACGAACACGCCTCCGGCCACGGCGATCACGATGCCGATGACGGTCGAGATCCCGCGCGAGGCGTGCACGGATTGCGGTTGAGCGATGGCGGTGCTGCGTCCTTGACTCGTCGTATTGCTCGGCCTGAGCCAGCTGATCGGAGCGATCCGCCTGGTACAGGACCACCTGTCAACCCCGGGCTGCGCATCGAGGGCGTGCTAACCATGTTCGACGCTCGCCTGAATCTTATCAGCAAGTCGCGGACGAGGCTCGGAAATTCTTCGCGGAACGGGTCTATGGCAGCGTCATCCGCCGATGACTAGGCTGAGTGAAGCCCCGTCCTTTGGCAAACCCATCGTGCTCTACAATGCGCGTAGCGGCGCTGAAGTTACCGCGAGCTGGCTCGGGAGGTCCTGGAACATGCACAGGAAAGCATTAGGTAGAGGGCTCGAGGCGCTGATACCCGGCGCGTCTTCGGCGTCGGCGGTCGCTTCCCGGGCACAGCGGTGGCCGCGGCTCCGGCCGATGGCTCTGGCGTTGCCGAGATCGCGATCGAGGACATCCGCCCCCAATCCCCACCAGCCGCGCGTGCGGTTGACGAGGAGGCCATTCGCGAGCTGTCCTCGATCAAAGCGAATGGCGTGCTTCAGCCGGTGCTGGTGCGCCGTGCGGGTGACGGCTATGAGCTGCCCGGTGAGCGACCTCATGCGCGCCGCGAAGCTCGCCGGGCTGGAGAGCATCGCGATCATCCGGCAGGTGACGGACCGGGACATGATGGAAATCGCGCTGATCGAGACATCCAGCGTGAAGATCTCAACCCGATCGAAGAGGCCAAGGCGTACCAGGCGCTTCATGAGCGGGCAGGCCTAGCGATCTCGATATCTCGGAGCGCGTGGGCGAGCGGCGGTTGTCGATCACCAATGCTCTGCGGCTGCTGACGCTTCCGCCTGAGATCCAGGATATAGCGTGAAACCTTGACCGCAGGTCATGCGCGCGCATTGATTTCACTCGAATCGACTGGCGAAATCATGATGGCGGCGCGCTATGTCCAGGCGAAAGGCTTCTCGGTGCGTCGCACCGAGGCGTACATTCGCTCGAACGAGAACGACGTCTCGGCCTGGCCGTAGCGGGTCACCGGCCGGGTCACGTCGTGGTTGGAGAGGACCCAGGTCGCCGGAGCGCCGATCGGGGCGTGCGCCGCGAGCGTGGTGTCGATCGACTCGCGAGGGACCTCCCACGGCCGGCGCAGGAAATCGAAGTTGAAGGCCGTGTGGAGCTCGTCCGGGCCGGAGGTACTTGGCGAAGCGCTCGACGTCGGGCAGCCAGATCTCGCCGACCAGGACGCGCGTCCGGGGTACCGTCGGCGATCGGCGCGCCAGCTCCGATAGATGTCGTGGAGCTCGTCGCGGTCCGTGTTCGGGTGTCGCCCGGCGCCGCGGCTCGGCCGGGACCTCCGGCAGGCCGGGTCCTTGACCAGCAGGGCGGCCGAGTCGATGCGGACGCCGGCGACGCCGCGGTCGAACCAGAAGCGCGAGGATGTCCTCGTGCTCCGCGGCGGACGTCGGGATGGTCCCAGTTGAGGTCCGGCTGCTCCGGCGAGAACAGGTGGAGGTACCACTCGCCGGGCGTGCCGTCGGCGGTCGGTCGTCCGGGTCCAGGTCGGGCCCCGAGAAGTTGGACGTGCCAGTCGGTCGGCATCTCGTCGCCGTTCGGGCCGCGCCCGGGCGGAACCAGAAGCGCGCGCGCTCCGGCGAGCCGGGCCCGGCGGCGAGCGCCGCCTGGAACCAGGCGATGGCGGTCCGAGACGTGGTTGGGGACGACGTCGACGATCGTCCGGATGCCGAGCGCGCGCGCCTCGGCGATCAGCGCCTCGGCCTCCGCGAGCGTGCCGAAGGCGCGGATCGATGGCCCGGTAGTCGGCGACGTCATAGCCGCCGTCCGCGAGCGGCGACACGTACCAGGGCGTGAACCAGATGGCGTCGACGCCGAGATCGCGCAGGTACGGCAGGCGCGACCGGACGCCGGCGAGGTCGCCGATCCCGTCGCCGTTGCCGTCGGCGAAGCTGCGCGACGTAGACCTGGTAGATGACCGCGCTGCGCCACCAGCGCGGGTCGGCGCGGCGTCGGCGCGCGCGGCGCGACCGCGGCGTCGGGGCGGCGCCGACGGGAGCGACGACGGGCTCCACGGTTCGATGACGGGCCGCTCCGTCACGCCTGTCCCTGTCAGACGTCGTTCGGCGACCACCGGGGCGGCGGCGTGCCGCGACGACACACCGTAGCTGCATCGACGACAGAACAATGCAAGAACTTGACAGAAGATCGTCGAGAATCTCGACAGATCTCGCCGCTGAACGGCCGGACGCGCCCGCGTGACAGGCGGCGGGACCGGCCCGGTCGAGCCGCGGACGACGAGCTCCGGCTCGAAGAAGAGCTCGTCGCTGGGCGACCGGCGCCGCCGGCGATCTGGCCGACCAGCAGCTCGATGACCATCCGGCCCATCGGCTCGATCGGCTGGCGCACCGTGGTCAGCGGCGGGTCCGTGCAGTTCATGAGCGCCGAGTCGTCGAAGCCGACGACCGAGACGTCGCGCGGGCACGCGCTGCCCGGCGCGGCGGGCGGCCCGGATCGCGCCGAGGGCCATCGGGTCGCTGGCGCAGACGATGCCCGGTGACGCCCGCTCGCGAGCAGCCGGGTCGCGGCCGGCCTGGGCCGCCTCGAGCGAGTAGAGCGAGTGGACGATCGTGCGGCCGTCGAGCGTGAGACCCGGCCGCCGTCGCGAGCGCCTGGGCCGCCGCGAGCTTGCGGTTCGAGGGCACGTGATCGGCGGGCCCAGCAGCAGCCCGATCCGCGTATGGCCGAGCGAGAGGAGGTGGCCCATCGCCTGCTCGACCGCGACCGCGTCGTCGCACGACGACGCGCGGGAAGCCCAGGCCGTCGATCGGCGGCGTTGACCAGGACCGTCGGCAGCTCCGCTCGGCCAGCCGGCGCGTAGTGGTCGTGGCGGCGCGTCCGCCTGGGCGTAGAGGCCGCCGGCGAAGACGACGCCCGAGACCTGCTGCTGGAGCAGCAGCTCGACGTAGTCGGCCTCGGTGACGCCGCCGGCCGTCTGGGTGCAGAGGACCGGCGTGTAGCCCTGCTGGGCGAGGCGCCGCCGACGACCTCGGCGAAGGCCGGGAAGATCGGGTTCTGGAGCTCCGGCAGGACGAGGCCGACCAGCCGGGCCCGCTCGCCGCGCAGCTTGGTGGGCCGCTCGTAGCCGAGCACGTCGAGCGCGGTCAGCACGGCCTGGCGGGTCGCCTCCGAGACGCCCGGCTTCTCGTTCAGGACCCGGCTGACCGTGGCCTCGCTGACGCCGACCTTGCGGGCGACCTCGGCCAGTCGTCTTGTCATGCTCCAATCTTACGCAGATTGCGCAAGTGTTTGCAAGGTTCCGCGCTCTGCTGGAAATTGTTCACCACCAACGAGACGATCGCGTATAATTGGCTTGGAGAACAGTTCATCGCCAAGGAGACCCCGAACATGACACTCGACGCCGCTGGTGCTGATCCTGCGGCTGGGCATGGGGCTCGTCTTCGCGGTCCACGGGCGCAGAAGACCCTGGGCTGGTGGGGCGGGCAGGGCTTGAAGGGCTGGCAGGAGACGATGGACCGGCTCGGCTACCGGCCGACCTGGCTGTTCGCCCGGGTCTCGGCCCTGACCGAGCTCGGCGGCGGGATTCTCCTCGCCCTCGGATTTCTGACCCCACTGGTCGCCATGGTCGTGACGGCCCAGATCATCGTGATCATCGCCGGCGTCCACTGGCCGCGGGGCTTCTTCAACAAGGACAACGGCTACGAGTTCCCGCTCTTGCTCGCGACCGGGTTCCTGGCGATCGAGCTCGCCGGACCGGGCCGCTTCAGCGTCGACGGCGTCCTCGGCCTCGCGGTGACCCCCGAGGTTCGTGTCGCCCTGGCCCTGGCCGGGATCGGGGCCGGCTTCCTGACCCTGACCGTGCCCCGCGTCTCGCGGGCGTTCCACCACGAGATGCCCGCGACGGCCTCCAAGTAGCGCGTCAGGGGCCGCCTGGGTCGCCGGGTCCCCACGAGCCCCGGGGCACCCCGGGCGCCTGGTTGCCCGCTCCCCTTACTCGAGCAGGTAGCGCGGCACCTGGTTGATGAGGGGCTCGCCGGCCGCGAAACGCCGGATCTGGTCCCCCGCCAGGGTGAAGGCTCGCTCCGTGGCCGCGGCCGAATTGCCGGCCACGTGGGGGCTGATCAGGACGTTCGGCAGCGACCACAGGGCATGCCTCGCCGGCAGCGGCTCGGGGTCGGTCACGTCGAGGACCGCCTGGAGCCGCCCGGGCTGCAGCTCCGCGAGCAGGGCGGCCTTGTCGATCGTGCGGCCCCGGCCGCCGTTGACGATCAGGGCCCCATCCGGCAGCAGCGCCAGCCGGCGGGCGTCGAGGAAGCCGGCCGTCTCGGTCGTCAGCGGCAGGAGGTTGACCAGGATGTCGGCGCGGAGCAGGGCAGCGTCCACGTCCACGAGCCCGAGGACGCCTTCCCGCGGCGTCCGGGCGATGCCCTCGATCTTGACCCCGAAGGGCCGGAGCCGCTCCGCCACCGCCGCCCCGATCGAGCCGAAGCCCAGGATCACCACCCGCCGGCCGGTCAGCTCTCCAGGCTCGTAGGAGGTCCATTCCCGCCTCGCTTGGGCATCGCGGGCCGTGATCAGCCCTCGCTGGATCGCCAGGACCGCCCCCACGACCCACTCGGCGAGCGGGCCATCGTGGACGCCCCGAGCGTTGCAGACGACGATCCCCTCGGGCAGCAGGCCGACCAGCCAGTCGACGCCCGCGCTCAGCGTCTGGATGACCTGCAGCCGGCCGGGATCGGCGAGGGCGGCGATGAGCGATCGCCGCGCCCATGCTCGGCACGATGAGATCGACGCCGGCGAGGTCCGGGAGAGGGCCCGCGTCGGACGGGATGAGGACGACCTCGACGTGCGGCGGGAAGGCACCCATGAACCGTCGTTCGGGCGCATCGGGCAGGCAGACGACAACGGGCCGGGGCATGCCCGCGAGTTTATCCCGGGCAATCTCGACCCGGCGGCCGCCGGGCTAGTCGTCGTTCGCCTTGAGACCCAAATTGTACCAGTTGTCCATGAGCTTGCTGGCGACCGCATAGCGCTGAATACCGCGCGCGTCGTGCGCGGGCCCAATGGCTACACGATGTTCGCCGCCTGGCTCGGCGTGCTCAAGGCCGGCGGGGTGGTGGTCGCGACCATGCCGCTGCTGCGCCCGGGCGAGATCGCGACGGTGATCGAGCGCGCGGCAGATCAGCCACGCGATCGTCGACAGCCGCTTCATCGGCGATTTCCGCGCAAGCGGTCGAGCAGACGCGCTCGTCAAGCATCGTCAAATATGACGGCGACTACGGAATGGCGAGCTCGAGACGCGCACCGCCTCGCTGCAGCCGCTTCCGCCCGCCGACACCGGCCGCGACGACCCGGCATTGATCGCCTTCACCAGCGGCACGACCGGCGTGCCCAAGGGCTGCGTCCAGTTCCACCGCGACGTCCTCGCGCCCTGCGACACCTTCGCGAGGCATCTCGTCGGCCCGAAGCCCGGCGACGTCTTCCTGACCAGCGCGCCGATGGCCTTCACCTTCGGGCTCGGCATCACGCCGATGTTCCCGCTGCGCTTCGGCGCGGCGAGCGCGACGCTCGAGCAGGCGGGCCGGAGAAGCTGCTCGACGCGATCGCGAAGCACGGCGTCACCCACCTCGGCACCGCGCCGACCGCCTACAAGGCGATGCTTCGCAGCCGACGCAGTCCTCGGACGAGCTCGCGCTCGAACGACCCTCCGCAACTGCGTCTCCGCCGGCGAGCATCTGCCCGAGGCGACCTGGCGCGCGTGGCACGAGCGACCGGCATCGCGATCATCGACGGCATCGGCGCGACCGAGATGATGCACATCTTCGTCTCCGCCGCGGGCGAGGACATCCGCCCCGGCGCGACCGGCAAGGCGGTGCCCGGATACGACGCGACCGTGCTCGATGCCGACGGCAATCCGCTGGACGAGGGCGTCGGCCGCCTCGCGGTCAAGGGCCCGACCGGCTGCCGCTACCTCGATGACCCGCGCCAGCGCGACTATGTCGTCAACGGCTGGAACGTCACCGGCGACACCTACCGCCAGGACGCCGACGGCTATTTCTGGTACCTCGCGCGCAGCGACGACATGATCGTCAGCTCGGGCTACAATATCGGCGCGCCCGAAGTGGAGAATGCGCTGCTGTCGCACCCCGCGGTCGCCGAATGCGCGGTGATCGGCGTGCCCTGCCCCGAGCGCGGGCAGAAGGTGAAGGCGTTCGTGGTGCTCGCGGCGGACGCGGAAGCCGTCGGACGCGCTGGTCGCCGAGCTGCAGGCGCACGCCAAGGCGCAGATCGCGCCCTACAAATATCCGCGCGAGATCGAGTTCGTGGAGGCGCTGCCGAAGACCGCGACGGGCAAGCTCAGGCGGAGCGAGTTGCGCGAGCATAAGTGAGGACCGAGCAAAGCTGTACTGCCGCCATCGGCATGGTGGCAGCTGCATGAGCTCGCACCACACCGTAGATGCCCGTCAGTTCTCGACCGATTGTGGCTCAGTCTGAAGGCGGCGTGCTTTGTGGTTCGGCAACGATCACTGCGCAGGACTGGTTAGACGTACGTCGACGAGCCGCGAGCTTCGGAACAAGTCAGCTGATTCGCCGGCGCGATCGTTGCCGGACTTGTGCTCTCAGTTCGAAGCGCCGCATCGGAGAGTCGCTCGTACAGTCTCGGACTTTGATGGGATCACGAACTTGTCGACGCGATCCAAGAGCGGTCGCGTCGAACCGACATCAGTCGCGGATTGCGACGACCGTTACGGCTCGGCGCAGAATGGAAATCTCTATTCAAACTCCACGATGACCTGATCGACCGCGAGGCTGTCGCCGGCTTTGGCCGGGCGTCGCCTTGACCGTCGCCGCCTTGGGCGCGCGGAGGATATTCTCCATCTTCATCGCTTCCATCACCGCGACCGGCTGGCCGGGCTCGACCTTGTCGCCGACCGCGACGTCGAGCCGGGTCAGCAGCCCCGGCATCGGCGCGAGCAGCAGCCGCGACAGGTCGGGCGGCGGCTTCTCGATCATGTGCTTCGCCAGCTCGGCGACATGCGGCAGAAGCACCTGCACCTGGTGGCTCGCCCCGCGCGTCTGCAGCTCCCAGTCGCGGCCGGCGCGGCGGACCTGGACGATGCGGTGGCGGCCGTCGACGGTGACCGAGAGCAGCCGCTGCCCGGCACCCAGCGGCCGACGATGTCGATCAGCTCGCCGCCATCGAGCACCGCGAGCGTGCCGCCCTTGTACGGCTTGATGCGCACGCGATGCTCCTCGCCGCCGATGCGCACCACGCGCTCGCACGGCAGATGCGTCGGCGGGCCGAGCTGGCCGTCGATCTCGGCCGCGCGCTCGTCGGTGATCACCGCGACCATGCCGGCGATCACCGCGAGGTCGGCGATCAATTGCGCGTCCGCCGGCGCGCCGTCGAAGCCGTCGGGATATTCGTCGGCGATGAAGTCGGTCGCGAGGTCGCCTTTGCGGAAGCGCGGGTGCTGCATCAGCGCGGAGAGGAAATCGACATTGTCGCTGATGCCGTCGATCACGAACTGGTCGAGCGCGTCGATCTGCGCGTCGATCGCTCGCATCGCGCGTCGGCGCCCAGGTGATCAGCTTGGCGATCATCGGGTCGTAGAACATGCTGACCTCGCCGCCGTCGGCGACGCCGTCGTCGACGCGGACCGACTCTCCTCTCGCTTGCGCGGAGCGGGACCGTCGGTGGTGCCGCGATGAGCGGCGACCCAGCTCTTCGTGCTTCGCGCTGCTTCCCGCTTCCGAAGGATGACGGGGAGTTTGACGGCGGCCAATAGCGCACCAACCTGCCCGTGCTCGGCAAGAACCCGCGGTACGGATCCTCGGCATAGACCCGCGTCTCGACCGCCCAGCCGTCGAGCTTCACATCCTCCTGCGTGAACGCCAGCTTCTCCCCCGCCGCGACGCGGATCATCTGCTCGACCAGGTCCAGCCCGGTGATCTCCTCGGTCACCGGATGCTCGACCTGCAGCCGGGTGTTCATCTCGAGGAAGTAGAAGCTCTTGCCCGCTCGGGTCGGCGCCGTTGACGATCAGCTCGACCGTGCCCGCGCGAATAATATCCGACCGCCCGCGCCAGCGCGACCGCCTGCTCGCCCATCGCCTTGCGCATCTCGGGCGAGACGAACGGCGACGGCGCTTCCTCGACCACCTTCTGGTTGCGGCGCTGGATCGAGCATTCGCGCTCGTTCAGATAGAGGATGTTGCCGTGCTGGTCGCCGAGCACCTGGATCTCGATGTGGCGCGGCGCCTCGATGAATTTCTCGATGAACACGCGGTCGTCGCCGAAGCTCGCCAGCCCCTCGCGCTTCACGCTGTCGAAGCCCTCGCGCACGTCCTTCTCGTTCCACGCGAGGCGCATGCCCTTGCCGCCGCCGCCGGCCGAGGCCTTCATCATCACCGGGAAGCCGATGTCCTTGGCGATCTTCACCGCTTCGTCGGTCGTGGCGATGTCGTCGAGATAGCCGGGGACGATGTTGACGCCGGCTTTCTGCGCGAGCTTCTTGGATTCGATCTTGTCGCCCATCGCCGCGATCGCCTTGGGCGGCGGGCCGATGAAGGTGATGCCGGCCTTGGCGAGCGCCTTGGCGAAGCTCTCGCGCTCGCGACAGGAAGCCGTAGCCCGGATGCACGGCCTCGGCGCCGGTCGCCTTGCACGCGTCGATGATCAGCTCGGCCTTGAGGTAGGATTCGCGACGCGGGCGGCGGGCCGAGCCGCACGCTCTCGTCGGCCATCTTCACATGCGGCGCGCGCGCGTCGGCGTCGGAATAGACCGCGACCGTCTTGATCCCCATGCGCCGCGCGGTGCGGATCACCCGGCACGCAATCTCCCCGCGATTGGCGATCAGGATTTTCTTGAACATCAGCGCCTCAGTCCCGAATAGCCGTCAGCCAAAGACGCAGTTGGGATCGCAACGAGACGATTGCCGCGACCAACAGATGACATGCTCGCCATCGCAGTCGATCGCAGCAGAGGCATGCCAGCAATGTCCGAGCTCACGTCAGCAGACCATCAGAAGACGGCACCAAGCGCCAACTAAACGACGGCAATGACGTACAGCATCAGAGTGCCGAACTTGCTCTTCACTCCGCCGCCTCATCGAGCGGCGGGCGGTTGTGGCCGAGCAGGCGCAGCACCTCGTCGGCGGCGTCGGCGAGGTTGGTGCCGGGGCCGAAGATCGCCTGCACGCCCGCGGCGCGGAGCGCGGCATAATCCTGCGGCGGGATGACCCCGCCCGCGACCACCTTGATGTCGGCGCGGCCCATGTCCTTCAGCGCCTCGATCATCTCCGGGATGAGCGTGCGGTGGCCCGCGGCGAGCGAGCTTGCGCCGACCACGTCGACGTCATGCTCGACCGCCATTTGCGCGGTCTCGCGCGGGGTCTGGAACAGCGGCCCGGGGATCACTTCGAAGCCGAGGTCGGTGAAGGCGGAGGAGACCAGGTTCGCGCCGCGGTCGTGGCCGTCCTGGCCCATCTTGGCGACCATGATCCGCGGCTTGCGGCCGAGGCGGTCGGCGACCGATCGCGTGCCTTCTTCCGCGAGCTTCCAGCGCCCGTCGCGCCGCGCCTTGCCGTAGATGCCGCGCACCGGCTCGGGCACGGTGCCGTAGCGGCCGAACGCGCGCTCCAGCGCGTCGGAAATCTCGCCGAGCGTGCAGCGGGCCGCGCGCCGCTTCGACGCTCGAGAGGGCGCCGAGTCGAGAAGGTTCTCGCGTCGCCTCGCGCGACCCCTGCTCGACAGCGCATCCAGCGCCGCGCGCGCCTTGGCCTCGTCGCGCCCCGCGCGCACCTTCTCGATCCGCGCGATCTGGCCAGCGCGCACCCTGGCATTGTCGACCTCGAGGATGTCATGCTCTTCCTCCTCCGCCAGCCGGTAGCGGTTGACCCCGACGATCACCGTCTCGCCCGTATCGACCTTGGCCGCGCGCGCCGCGGCGGCTTCCTCGATGCGGTGCTTGGGCAGCCCCTCGGCGACCGCCTTGGTCATCCCGCCATGCGCCTCGACCTCCTCGATCAGCGCCCAGGCTTTCTCCTCCAGCTCGCGGGTCAGTTTCTCGACGTACCAGCTGCCGCCGAGCGGGTCGGCGACCGCGGTGACGCCGCTTTCCTCGGCGAGGATCAGCTGCGTGTTGCGGGCGATGCGCGCGCGAGAAATCGGTCGGCAGCGCGATCGCTTCGTCGAAGCTGTTGGTGTGCAGCGACTGCGTGCCGCCGAGCACCGCCGCGAGCGCCTCGATCGTGGTGCGGACGATGTTGTTGTACGCGTCCTGCTCGGTCAGGCTGACGCCGCTCGTCTGGCAGTGCGTGCGCAGCCGCTTGGACTCGTCCTTCTTGGCGCCGAGATCGGTCATGATCCGGTGCCACAGCGTGCGCGCCGCGCGCAGCTTCGCGACCTCCATGAACAGGTTCATGCCGATGCCCCAGAAGAAGCTGAGGCGGCCCGCGAAATCGTCGATGTCGAGCCCGTCGGCCTGCGCCGCGCGGACATATTCCATGCCGTCGGCGAGCGTGTAGGCGAGCTCCTGAACCGCCGTCGCTCCGGCCTCGTGCATGTGATAGCCGCTGATCGAGATCGAGTTGAACTTCGGCATCTCCGCCGCGCAATAAGCGATGATGTCGGAGACGATCCGCATGCGAGGTTCGGGCGGGTAGATGTAGGTGTTGCGGACCGCGAACTCTTTCAAAATGTCGTTCTGGATCGTGCCGGTGAGCTTCGCGTGCGGCACGCCCTGCTCCTCGCCCGGCGACGATGAAGAAGGCCATGACCGGAAGCACCGCGCCGTTCATGGTCATGCTGACCGACATCTTGCCCAAGCGGGATGCCGTCGAACAGCAATTTCATGTCCTCGACCGTGTCGATCGCGACGCCCGCCATGCCGACGTCGCCGGCGACGCGCGGATTGTCGCTGTCGTAGCCGCGGTGGGTGGCGAGATCGAAGGCGACCGAGAGGCCCTTCTGCCCGGCGGCGAGGTTGCGGCGATAGAAGGCGTTGGATTCCTCGGCGGTCGAGAAGCCGGCATATTGGCGGATCGTCCACGGGCCGGCCGGCGTACATCGTCGCATAGGGCCCGCGGGTGAACGGCGCGAGGCCGGGATAGCCGCTGTCGATGCCGCGTCGTCCGGGCCGTAGACGGTGGTCAGCTGGATCCCCTCGACCGTCTCGCGCGACAGGTCCTTGCCGCGCGACTTCCTTGTCGGCGAGCTTTTCCCAGTCGTCGCGGGTAGGCTTGTCGGTCACGTCCGCCGTCCTAGCGCCAGTGCGCGCGATCCGGAACCTCCAGCCGAACGCAACCTCTATTTGGCGACAGCCGGCGGCTGGACTATCGAGGGCGTAGGCCAAGGCCTCGCGGAGCGCGCCGCGGTCGATCACATGCTTCCCGTCAAACGTTCGAAAGCGCACCGGCATCCCCGCCTTCTGCATCGGCGCGACGATGAAATCGCGCATGTTCGAGTAAGCCAGCCGTTCGTCGCTGGTGCGTGCGCGACGAACACCTTTTGCCCCTTCGACACCTGGTCGGGGAAGACCGCGAACCCGGGGGAAAGCGAGATGACCGTCGTGAACAATTGCGGATTGGCGAGGCCGACGGCCAGCGCATAGGTCGCGCCATCGGAGAAGCCGAGCAGGACGACATGCCTGGGATCGACCGGCGCGCTTACGAACATTTCCTTCAGCGCAGCGTCGATCCGCGCGATGTCTTTGCCGAAGCGCGGCTTGCTGTATGTTTTGTGATCTTCGCGGCTTCCAGTTGAGGCCCTCATTCATGCCGCGATAGATCGTGTCCCAGGTGACGTGCTCGGCCTTGGGCGCCGACCGAGCATGAAGCCCCAGCGGTCGGCCACCGGGGTCATTGATAGCTCATGAACTGCTCGGCCGAGAAGCCGTTGCCGTGGAACAGCACCACCAGCGGCAGCGGCTCCGCTCGGCGCCGAAGCCGGCCGATCAGCGAGCGCGCCGCCGGCAAGGCGTGGTCGCCCCAGCTGGCAAGCCCTGCGCGCCCGCGATGGGTCGCGCGGTCGAGCACCGGGCTGATGCGAATTCAGCGGCCATAGGTTGGCTGAGCGGCCAGGCGGAAGCCGGCGGCGACGGTGAGCAGCAGACGATAGCGGGCCATGTCTCGTGCCCGGTCGATCTAAGCGGTCCGCGAGATCGACTGCGCGGCGCCGAGCGTATCGTCGAGCCCTTGCTTGACGACCAGCCGGTTGACGTCGTGGCCGGCGTTGAACCAGTCGCGTCTGGACCTTCAGCCCGGCCGCCTCGAGCCCCGGAACGATCGTGTCGCGGGTGTTCTTGAACGGCAATGTCGTGTCGCGCATCCCGTGGGCGATGAAGATGCGCTGCTTGGTGTCGACCGTCGGCGGGCGCCACGCCATTCCCGGCGACAAAGCGACGATCCCGTGGAACAGCTGCGGGTTGGAAAGGCCAAGCGAGATCGCGTAGCTGGCGCCGTCCGAATGGCCGAGGATCACGGTCCGCGCGGGATCGATCGGCGCTCTTGCGAATAGCGCCGCCAGTGCGGCGTCGAGCGCGGCCGGATCGCTGCCGAAATCGGCGCCGCCGTGGCCGTCGTCCTTGAGCGTCCAGGTCGACCCGGCCGGCTCGAGCGCGACGAGGATCGCGCCGCGACGATCGGCCTCGGACCGGAATTGTTCGAGGAATTCGTCCGCCCCGGTGGCGCCGCCGCGCAACAGCACGATCAGCGGCGCAGGCTTCGCAACGTCCTTTGGAACATAGACGAGCGCATGGCCGGTCAGCTGGGTCTTGCCGGCTGCAAGGGCCATCGGCACGTTGGCCGGATGGGCATGGAGAAGGGGTATGGCGCCCACCGCCGGCACCGCGGGACCGATCAGTGCGACCAGCGCGAACAATTTCCACAAACGCGTCACGAATGGACCTCCTCGGGGCTTTCCATGATCTCGGTCAGGACCCCGCCCATGTCCTTGGGGTGGACGAAGAAGACCAGCGTGCCGTGCGCGCCGATGCGCGGTTCGCCGAGCACGCGCGCGCCTTTGGCTTCGAACTCGGCCTTGGCGGCGTGGATGTCGGGCACCTCGAAGCAGACATGGTGCTGGCCGCCGAGCGGGTTCTTCTCGAGGAACTTCGCGATCGGTGAGTTCGTCGCCGAGCGGCTCGATCAGCTCGATCTGGCATTGGGCGTATCGACAAAGCAGACGCGGACGCCCTGCGCGGGAAGGTCGAACGGGCCCGTGCGGCTCGGCGCCGAACATGGTGCGGTAAGTGTCGAGGCTCTGCTCGATCGAGGGCGTCGCGACGCCGACATGGTTCAGTCGGCCGAGTTTCATCAATTTCTCCGTCATCCCGGCCTTGAGCCGGGACCTGCCTTGTTTCACCGACCCACGAAGAAGGGAAGACGAAGCGCGGCCCTTCTCCTGCCTTGTGCCTTCGTGAGATCAAGTCCGGCGCTGCACTGCATCTAATTAGTGTCGACCGTCACCTCCGTGGTCACGCTGTTGGCGATGAAGCAGGCTTCGTGCGCGCGGTGGTGGAGGTCGGCGATGCGCGGCTTCGTCGGGCGGGTCGCCGCCCAGGTCGACGCGCGGATGCAGCGTGACGCGGGTCATCGCCATCTTGCCGTCGGCGCGCTTCTCGAGCACGCCTTCGGCCTCATCGACATAGCTGTCGACCACCAACCCCGCGCGCCGCGCGAAGTCGACGAAGAACAGCATGTGGCACGACGACAGCGAGGCGATGAACGCTTCCTCCGGATCGACCCGGCCGGGTCGGACCATGGCGCGGGGACGATGTGCGGGCTCGCGCTCGCGGGAACCACCGCGCCGCCGTCGAACGCCCATTCGTGCGCGCGGCTGTACTGGCCCTTGGCGAAGTCGCCGTCGCCCGTGCGGCTCCAGCGGATGGTGGCGGTGTAGGTGCTCATGAGACTGATGTACCGACACATCGCGCCTATGCGATCAGCGATGCCAAAGATAACGCTCATCGAAGCATGGCTGCCATGATGCACCAAATTGACCCAGACAATCCAATAAGGCGATCGCATTCGGCATCGTCGATGCCGAAGCTCCAGCCTCCGAATGAACCCGGCCCGCGGCGGATGCTTCATCCTACCGTGCGCTAAATCCACTGGATAACACAGAGCGACAAACGCCAGTCACGCGATCGGCAACGAGATTCCGAGCCGCCGGTGCCAGCTCACAAGCGGAATATTGTCGTGCTTCTTCCACGGGTTCTCGAGCTGCTTGTTCCTGAGCTTGCGTAGCCCCATCGCCACCCGCCGCCGGGTCGAGTGCGGCATGATCACCTCGTCGATGAAGCCCTTGCTCGCCGCCACGAACGGGATTGGCGAAGCGCTCTTCATATTCGGCGGTGCGCGCGGCGATCGTCTCGGCGTCCTTGGCGTCCTTGCGGAAGATGATCTCGACCGCGCCCTTGGCGCCCATCACCGCGATCTCGGCGGTCGGCCAGGCGTAGTTCAAGTCGCCGCGCAAATGCTTGCTCGCCATGACGTCGTAGGCCCCGCCATAGGCCTTGCGCGTGATGACCGTGATCTTGGGCACCGTCGCCTCGGCGTAGGCGAACAGCAGCTTCGCGCCGTGCTTGATGATCCCGTGATGCTCCTGACCGACGCCGGGAAGGAAGCCCGGGACGTCGACGAAGGTCAGGATCGGGATGTCGAACGCATCGCAGAAGCGGACGAACCGCGCGGCCTTCTTCGAGCGAGTTGATGTCGAGCACGCCGGCGAGCACCATCGGCTGGTTGGCGACGACCCCGACCGTGCGGCCTTCGATCCGGCAGAAGCCGACGATGATGTTCGCGGCGTGCTTGGGCTGGATTTCGAAGAAGTCGCCCTCGTCGGCGACCTTCCGGATCAGCTCGTGCATGTCGTAGGGCGTCGCCGCGCTCGGCGGGATCAGCGTGTCGAGGCTGTCCTCGATGCGGTCGATCGGGTCCTCGCACGGCCGCTCGGGGTCGTGATGCCGGTTCGACAGCGGCAGGAAGTCGAAGAACTCGCGCGTCGCCAATAGCGCGTCGATGTCGTTCTCGAATGCGACGTCGGCGACGCCCGACTTGGTCGTGTGGGTGACCGCGCCGCCCAGCTCCTCCTGCGTGACCACCTCGTTGGTGACGGTCTTCACGACGTCGGGGCCGGTGACGAACATGTAGGACGAATCCTTCACCATGAAGATGAAGTCGGTCATCGCCGGCGAATAGACCGCGCCGCCGGCGCACGGGCCCATGATCAGGCTGATCTGCGGAATGACGCCGCTCGCGAGCACGTTCCTCTGGAACACCTCGGCATAGCCGGCGAGGCTGGCGACGCCTTCCTGGATTCGAGCGCCGCCCGAATCGTTGAGGCCGATCACCGGCGCCCCGACCTTCATCGCCATGTCCATGACCTTGCAGATCTTCTGCGCGTGGCGCTCGGACAGCGAGCCGCCGAACACCGTGAAGTCCTGCGCGAAGACATAGACGAGGCGGCCGTTGATCGTGCCGGAGCCGGTGACGACCCCGTCTCCGGGAATCACCTGCTCGGCCATCCCGAAGTCGGTCGCGTTATGCTCGACGAACATGTCATATTCTTCGAAGCTACCGGGATCGAGCAGCACGCTGAGGCGCTCGCGCGCGGTCAGCCGGCCTTTGGCGTGCTGCGCGGCGATGCGCTTCTCGCCGCCGCCGAGCCGCGCCAGCCCGCGTCGCTTTTCCAGTTCCTCGATCGTGGTTGCCATTCGGGCCTGTCGTCCCCATCTAAGGAAGGCAGCCGTCCTTCCACGCACGCTTCGTCGGGTCAATCTCCCGGCTTGGCCGACGCTGCACTGCACAATGCATGAATTTGCGTTAACCTGGGTCAAGGTTACGGAACCGCAATGCCCCGATCCCCGTTCAGAACGACAGGACGAATTCAACGCTTGGAGGACTAGGAAAAATGCTGAGTCGCGTCGGGGTTCCAGTGGAGTACGAAGCCGAGCCCTCGGCGCCGAGTCCCGAGCCCGCAACCTTGATCTGTTTCTCGCACCTGCGGTGGAATTTCGTGTTCCAGCGCCCGCAGCACCTCATGAGCCGCTTCGCGCATGAGATGAACGTCATCTACTGGGAAGAGCCGGTCGGCATCGCCGCCGGCGAGACTCCGTTTCTTCAGGTCCGCGAGGCCGAGGACGCGGCCAATGTGCGGATCGTGGTGCCGCATCTGCCGGAGGGAATGCCCGGAGACGCGCGCGAAGCCACACTCGCGCGATTGCTCGACGCCCATCTTGCAGCGCAGCATGGCCCGCTCGTCGCCTGGTATTACACCCCGATGATGCTGCCCTTCTCCAAGCACGTCACGCCCGATGTGACCGTGTACGACGCGATGGACGAGCTTTCGAAGTTCAAGTTCGCGCCCGAGCATCTGCTCGACCTCGAGCAGGAGCTGATCGACCGTGCGGACATCGTCTTCACCGGCGGCTCGAGCCTCTACGAAGCGAAGAAGGATCGCCACGACCGCGTCCATTGCTTCCCCTCGTCGGTCGACCGCACGCATTTCTGCAAGGCGCGCGCCCGCCAGTTCGATCTCGCCGATCAGGAGGACCTGCCCAAGCCGCGACTGGGCTTCTACGGTGTCATCGACGAACGGTTCGACATCGAGCTTCTGGCGAAGATCGCCGAGATGCGCCCCCACTGGTCGTTCGTCATGGTCGGGCCGGTCGTCAAGATCGCCGAGGAAGACCTGCCGCGTCGCCCGAACATCCATTACCTCGGCGGCAAGACCTATGCCCAGCTTCCCGCCTATCTGTCGGGCTGGGACGTCGCGCTGATGCCGTTCGCGATGAACGAGTTCGACCCAGTTCATCTCGCCGACCAAGACTCCGGAATATCTCGCCGGCGGAAAGCCGGTGGTGTCGACTCCGATCAGGGACGTGGTTCGCCATTACGGAGAGCTGGAAGGCGTCAGGATCGCCTCGACGCCCGAAGAGTTCGTGGCGGCGTGCGAAGAAGCGCTCGAGCTGTCGCGCAATCCCGAGAGCGGCTGGCTGGCCGAGGCCGACCTCATGCTTTCGGCGTCGAGCTGGGACACGACCCAGGCGCGGATGGCCGGCCTCATCGCGGACATCATGGGAACCCGGGCGGGAGCGGCTTCGCCGGCGCTGCTGGTCGCCGCGGAATGACCGCGGCCCCCAACGCCTCCCCAGGCGGCAAGTACGATTATCTGATCGTCGGCGCCGGCTTTGCCGGTTCGGTGCTCGCCGAGCGCCTCGCCTCGCAGCATGGCGCGCGGGTCCTGCTCATCGACCGCCGGCCGCACATCGGCGGCAATGCCTATGACGAGCCGAACGAGGCGGGAATCCTGTACCACAAATACGGCCCGCATATCTTCCACACCAACAGCGAGCAGGTGCGGGACTATCTGTCGCAATTCACCGAGTGGCGACCCTACGAGCATCGCGTCCTCGCGGTCGTCCGCGACAAGCAGGTGCCGATCCCGATCAACCGGACGACTCTCAACGAGCTGTTCGATCTCGACCTCGAGACCGACGAGGACGCGGCCGACTATCTCGCCTCGCGCGCCGAACCGGTGGACGACATCCAGACCTCCGAGGATGTGGTCGTCAACGCGGTCGGGCGCGAGCTCTATGAGCTGTTTTTCCAGGGCTACACACGCAAGCAATGGGGCCTCGACCCGTCCGAGCTCGACAAGTCGGTGACCGCGCGCATTCCGACGCGCACCAATACCGATGACCGCTATTTCACTGACAGCTTCCAGGCGATGCCGAAGCACGGCTACACGAAGATGTTCGAGAAGATGCTCGGCAACCCGCTGATCGAGGTCCGGACCGGAGTCGATTATCGCGACGTGCGCGACGAGGTCGAGGCCGACCACATCATCTACACCGGGCCGATCGACGAATATTTCGACTTTCGCTTCGGCAAGCTTCCTTACCGAAGTCTCAAGTTCGATCACCGGACGCTGGACGAAGAGCGGCATCAGCCGGTCGGCACCGTCAATTACCCGTCGCCCGACGTGCCTTATACCCGCATCAGCGAGTACAAGCATCTGACCGGCCAGGAAGCGCCCGTGACGACCATCACCTACGAATATCCCTCCGCCGAGGGCGATCCTTATTATCCGATCCCGCGTCCGGAGAATCAGGACTTGTTCAAGCGCTACGAAGCCCTCGCGGACACGACCGAGGGCGTTACCTTCGTCGGTCGGCTCGCGACCTATCGCTACTACAATATGGACCAGATCGTCGGGCAGGCGCTCGCGACCTTCCGCCGCCTCGACGAGCGTAAGCAGGCGGAACCGGAGGCAGCCGCAGCCGCCGCATAAACCAGAGCGCGTGGCACAATCCTGACACTGAAGCTTTCTGCCGCATTGAGGAGGTTCCAATGCCGCAGAATTGGCCCGAGCGCCTTTGGCTGGTTCGACATGGCCAAAGCCAGGGCAATGTCGCGCGCGATGCGGCCGACGAAGCGGGGTCGCATGTGATCGACATCGACCTGCGCGATGTCGACGTGCCTTTGTCGGACCTCGGCATCGAGCAGGCCACCGCCGCGGGGCGCTGGTTCGCCTCGCTCCCCCACGACGAGCGGCCCGAGATCATTCTCGCTTCACCCTATGTCCGGGCCAGGCAGACCGCCGAGATCATCTGCAATGAAGGGGCGCTCGCCGGAGCAAAGACGAAAACGCGCATCGACGAGCGGCTTCGCGAGCGCGAGTTCGGGATCTTCGATCGGCTGACGACGCTCGGCATCCGCGAGCGCTTCCCCGAAGAGGCGGCCCACCGCCGCCGCCTCGGCAAGTTCTACCACCGACCGCCCGGCGGCGAGAGTTGGGCCGACGTCATCCTGCGGCTGCGCTCGATGCTCAACACGATCAACCTCCATTATTGCGATCGTCGAGTCCTGATCGTCTGCCACCAGGTCGTGGTGCTGTGTTTCCGCTACATTCTCGAGGAGCTCGACGAGGCGCAAATCCTTGGCATCGACAAGCAGGCCGAGGTGCTCAATTGCGGAATCGCCGAATATCGCTTCGAGCCCGACGCCAAGGGCCTGTGCATCCCCGACCTCAGCCGCTGGAACTACGGTGCGCCGCTCGAGAAGCAAGGTGCGTCCAGGACGTCGGCTCCCGACGCCATGACGGGGACTCGATGAGCGGGATCGCGCTCGACCGAAGCGCGCTCGACAAGCAGCCGCTGCCGCCGGTGATCGATGGCGACAAGGAAACCAAGGGTCGGATCCTGATCGTCGCCGGTAGCCGCGAGGTTCCCGGCGCGGCGCCGCTGTGCGCTACCGCGGCCATGCGCGCGGGGGCGGGAAAGCTCAAGATCGCGACCGTCGAGAGCATCGCGCCGCAAATCGGAATCGCCATGCCCGAGGCGATGGTCGTCGGCCTGCCCGACACCGCGCAGTCGAGCGCTGTCCAGGAACAGGCCGAGAAGGTCGACGCAGTCGTCGCCGGTCCGGGAATGTCGAACGACGCCGACTGCAGGGGCATCGCCGAGGCGCTCATCGCAAGCCGCGCACGGATCGCGCTCGACGCCGCGCTGCTTCACGCGCTGCGGCCGTTCGATGCTGATCGCGCGACGCCCCCGATCCTGCTCCCGCATGCGGGCGAGCTCGCGTCGCTGCTCGACTGCGATGAATTGGAGGTCGACCGGGATCCCATCGGCTGCGGAGTCCGCGCCGCCGAACTCTACCGCTCCATTGTCCTCGTCAAAGGCGTCGCCAGCCATGTCGTCACCCCGGCGGGCGAATGCTGGACCTATGAGGGCGGCGCGCCGGGCCTCGGAGTCTCCGGCAGCGGCGACGTTCTCGCCGGAATCGTCGGCGGCCTCCTCGCGCGCGGCGCCGACCCGCTCAGCGCCCTGCTGTGGTCGGTGTGGCTCCATGGCGAAGCCGGCGGAGGCTCGCCAGAAGGATCGGCCCGATCGGATTTCTCGCCCGTGAGATCGCCGACGAAATTCCCGCGTTACTGCCCCGCTGAAGCCTTCGCGGCCTGGTGGCGTTCGAGCTCGTCGCCGATCAGGCGGGCGACGTGCAACACGTTGGTCGATCCCGCCGTTCCGAACGGGATCCCGGCCATCAGCACCACTCGCTCGCCGCCCTTGGCGATCTGGTGGCGGAGCGCCATGCGCTTGCCCTTCTCGACCATCTCCTCGAAGCTCGCGACATCGCGCGAATGGACCGCGTACACGCCCCACAGCAGGCCCATCCGGCGCGCCGTCTGCTGCGACGGGCTCATCGCCAGCAGCGGAACCGGCGGCCGCTCGCGCGCGATTCGCCGCGCCGTCGCGCCCGAGCTCGTGTAGCAGACCATCGCCGTCGCCGAGACCGTCTGCGCGATCTGCCGCGCCGATCCCGCCAGCGCGTCCGCGGTGGTGGGTTCGAGCCGGGTCTGCGTGAAGTGGATTCGCGCTTGATACGACGGATCGCGCTCCACGCTGTTGGCGATCCTGTCCATCATCGTCACCGCTTCAACGGGATATTGGCCCGTCGCGCTTTCGGCCGACAGCATGACCGCGTCGGCGCCGTCGTAAATCGCGGTCGCGACATCGCTTACCTCGGCGCGCGTCGGGGTCGGCGAGGTCACCATCGACTCCAGCATCTGCGTCGCGACGACCACCGGCTTGCCGAACTGCCGGGCGCAGGCGACGATCCGGTTCTGGAGCGGCGGCACGTCCTCGGGCGGGAGCTCCACTCCAAGATCGCCGCGCGCGACCATCACCGCGTCGGAAAGCGCGACGATGTCGTTCAATCGATCGATCGCCGCCGGCTTCTCGATCTTCGCCAGCAGCGCCGCGCGATCGCCGATCAGCGAGCGCGCCTCGGCGACGTCTTCCGGCCGCTGGACGAACGACAACGCGATCCAGTCCGCCCGCTGCTCCAGCGCGAACTGCAAATCGTCGCGGTCCTTGTCGGTCAGCGCCGGGATCGGCACGACGACATCGGGGACATTGACCCCCTTGTTGTCGGAAACCGCCCCACCGACCTTCACTTCGCTGACGATATGGTCGCCATCGGCTTCGAGGACGTTCAAGCGTACCTTGCCGTCGTCGATCAGGATCTTCGTCCCCGCCCTGACCGACTCGAACAGCTCGGCGTGGGGCAATTGGACGCGCTTGCTGTCGCCGGCCGCCTCCTCGCGGTCGAAGATGAAGCGCTGGCCCTTCTCCAGCACCGTCCGCCCGCCGGCGAAATGGCCGACCCGAAGCTTGGGCCCCTGGAGGTCGAACAGGATCGTCGTCGGCCGATGGAAGTGCTTTTCGAGCGCGCGGATATGCTCGACCAGCTTCGCCTTGGTCGCTTGGTCGCCGTGACTTATATTGATCCGGAAGGCGTCGGCTCCGGCAAGCATCAACCGGCGGATGATGTCGGGATCGCTCGACGCCGGGCCGAGCGTCGCCAGGATCTTCACCTTGCGCGAGCGGGGGGCGAGAGTTTCGGTCACGGGCCACGCCTTAGCCGCTTGATATGACCGTTCAACCCGCTAGAGCCGCGCTTCACACGTCGAAATCGGAGTTTTCAACACATGGCGGAGGGCACCGTCGCGGCCGATCAGCTGCGTCTGTTCATCGAGCGCATCGAGCGCCTCGAAGAGGAAAAGAAGGGAATCTCGGACGATGTCCGCGACGTCTACGCCGAGGCCAAGGCCAATGGCTACGACCCCAAGATCATGCGCATGGTCGTGCGTCTGAGGAAGATGGAGACGCACACCCGCCAGGAGCAGGACGCGATCCTCGAGACCTATCGCGCGGCGCTCGGGTTGGCCTAGTCGCCTGTTCCCCGGCGAAGGCCGGGGCCCAGACTTTTCTTTGATGGACTGGACCCCGGCCTTCGCCGGGGTACATGAGGGGCAAATGGCCGGCCACAGCAAATATAAGAACATCATGTACCGCAAGGGGGCGCAGGATAAGAAGCGTTCCGCCCTCTTCTCCAAGCTCAGCCGCGAGATCACCGTCGCGGCGAAGATGGGCTTACCCGACCCCGAAGCGAACGCGCGCCTCCGCGCCGCGGTGATCGCCGCGCGCGCCCAGTCGATGCCCAAGGACAATATCCAGCGCTCGATCGACAAGGCGTCGGCTTCGGACGCCGACAATTACGAGGAGGTCCGCTACGAGGGCTTCGGCCCCGCCGGCGTCGCGATCATCGTCGAGGCGCTGACCGACAACCGCAACCGCACCGCGACCAACGTCCGAACCGCTTTCTCCAAGAACGGCGGCAACCTCGGCTCGAGCGGAAGCGTCAGCCACGGGTTCGAGCGCCTCGGACTGATCGAATATCCGGCGAGCGCCGGCGATGCCGACAAAATGCTCGAAGCCGCGATCGAAGCCGGTGCTGACGACGTCGAGAGCGACGCGGACGGCCACCGCATCTGGACCAGCGTCGACAGCCTTCACGAGGTCGCGCGAGCGCTCGAGTTGATGCTCGGCGAAGGCGAAGGCGCAAAGCTCGCGTGGAAGCCGCAGACCGAGGTCGAAGTCCACGGCGACGACGCGCAGACGCTGATGAAGCTGATCGACGCGCTCGAGGAAGACGACGACGTCCAGAGCGTCTGGGGCAACGAGAAGATCCCCGACGAGGAACTGGAGAAGCTGGCCTGAAGATCCTCGGCCTCGATCCCGGCCTTGGTACGACCGGCTGGGGATCTATCGAAGCCGATGGCAACCGCCTCCGCCACATCGCCAACGGCCAGCTCAAGACCGACAGCGCGGCGCAACTGCCGCGGCGGCTTTCACACCTCGCCGATCAGCTCGAAGCTATATCGCCGATCAGCAACCCGGGGCGCGGCGGTCGAGGAGGTGTTCGTCAACAAGAACCCGCAGTCGACGCTGAAGCTCGGCCAGGCGCGCGGCGTGGTGATCATGGTCGCAGCGCGCGGCGGCCTGGAGGTCGGCGAATATGCCGCGCGACTGGTCAAGAAGGCGGTGGTTGGCACTGGCAATGCCGAGAAGGCGCAGGTCCACGCGATGGTCTCGCGCCTGCTCCCCGGCGCCAGGATCGCCGGCCCCGACGCCGCCGACGCGCTCGCCGTCGCGATCACCCACGCGCATCATCTGGCGACGGCGCGCCGCCTCCCCTAGCTCGTCATTCGCGCAGGCGGAATCCCGCTTCTCGTTCAAGGCAGCGGGGCCCGCCGCTTGCGCGAGGACGACGAACGGATACGGTGAGGCTGATGATCGCCCGCCTCTCCGGCATCCTCGCGGAAACCAGCGCCGACACCGCCGTGATCGACGTCGGCGGAGTCGGCTATCTCGTCCATCTGAGCGGCAAGACGCTCGGCATGCTTGGCCCGATCGGCGGCGAGGTCGCGATCACGACCGAGCTCCAGGTGCGCGAGGACGCCTGGACGCTGTTCGGCTTCGGCTCGGCGCAAGAGCGCGACGCCTTCCGGGCGCTGACCAGCATCCAGGGCGTCGGCGGCCGCCTCGCGCTCGCGATCCTCTCGATCCTCTCGCCCGACGAGCTCGCCCGCGCCGTCGCCCAGGACGACAAGGCGATGATCGGCCGCGCCAACGGAGTCGGCCCCAAGCTCGCCGCCCGGATCGCCAATGAGCTCCAGGGCAAGCTTGGCGTCACGGGCCTCGGCGGGACAGCGCCGCCCCGCGCGCCGGAGCCGCCGCCGACGCCCTCTCCGCCCTCGCCAACCTCGGTTTCAAGCCCGCCGAAGCCAGCGCCGCCGTCAACGCCGCGCAGGACGAGCTGGGCGGAGACGCTTCCCTCGACGCGCTGGTGCGGCTGGCGCTGAGGAAAGCGGCGAAATGACCACCCGCCTGCCTCCTGCCGCTGCGGCCAGCTCGGGCCACGGTCACCGGCGAGCCCGTGCGCGTGTCGGTCTGCCATTGCCTCAACTGCAAGAAGCGCTCCGGCAGCGCTTTCGCGGTCCAGGCGCGCTGGCCCTCTGCGCAGGTAGCATCGAAGGACAGTCCAAGACCTTCATCATGGTCGCCGATAGCGGCAACAGCGCCACCTTCCACTTCTGCCCGGAATGCGGGTCGGACGTCTATTACCAGAACAACGGCAAGTTCGACGAACAGATCGCAATCCCGCTCGGCGCCTTCGACAACCCTTTTCTCGTCGCCCGGCTTCTCCGTCTGGGACGAGCGCAAGCACGACTGGGTGGACATTGTCGGGGACGCTCGAGCATCATCGCGACTGATGGCCACCGACCCCGCCCGAATCACGCGACTCCCCGAGCGCACCAGCGAGGACGCCGACGCGGCGCTTCGGCCGAAGAGCCTCGACGAGTTCATCGGTCAGCAGGCGGCCCGCGAAAATTTGCGGGTCTTCGTCAGCGCAGCGAAGAGCCGCGGCGAAGCGCTCGACCACGTGCTGCTCCACGGGCCGCCGGGCCTCGGCAAGACGACGCTCGCCGGAATCCTCGCGCGCGAGATGGGTGTCGGCTTCCGCGCCACCTCCGGGCCCGTGATCGCCAAGTCGGGCGACCTCGCGGCGCTGCTCACGAACCTCGAGGACGGCGACGTCCTGTTCATCGACGAGATCCATCGCCTCAACCCCGCGGTCGAGGAGGTGCTCTATCCCGCGATGGAGGACCGCGCGCTCGATCTCATGATCGGCGAAGGCCCGTCGGCGCGCTCGGTGCAAATCGACCTTCCGCGTTTCACCTTGATCGGCGCGACGACCCGGCAGGGTCTCCTCACTACCCCGCTTCGCGACCGCTTCGGGATTCCTGTCCGGCTGAACTTCTACACGGTCGAGGAGCTGGAGCTGGTCGTGCGCCGCGCGGCGCGGCTGCTCGGCGTCGACGTGACGCCGGACGGCGCCCAGGAGATCGCGCGCCGCTCGCGAGGCACGCCGCGGATCGCCGGTCGTCTGCTCCGGCAAGTCCGCGATTTCGCCCACGCGTCGGGTTCGGACACCGTCACGGCCGACGCCGCCGACAAAGCGCTGTCCCGGCTCGAGATCGACGCACTGGGCCTCGACGCGATGGACCGCCGCTATCTGACGATGATCGCCGACCTCTACGGCGGTGGTCCGGTCGGCGTGGAGACGCTCGCCGCCGGCCTCAGCGAGCCGCGCGACACGATCGAGGACGTGATCGAGCCTTTTCTCATTCAGCTGGGCCTCATCGCGAGGACCGCACGAGGCCGCTGTCTCAACGGTCGCGGCTACGCCCACCTCGGCCTGCCCACGCCGCAGGGCAGCCAGAGCGGCCTGTTCGAGGCAAGTAGCGGAGCGTCGATGCCTCTCTTTCGTCATCCCGGACTTGATCCGGGACCCGCCTTCCTTTCTCGCTGCCTGAAGAAGAACAGGTGGATCGCCGCTTTCGCTGGGATGACGCTGGTGTGTGCGATGCCGGCAGCCGCGCAGCCACCGGCGCCAGGCGACCCCCGACTACTCCAAAGATTCGTCCTGGCTGTGCCTCCCCGGCCGCGCCGACACCTGCGCCGCGCCGCTGCCGACGACGGCGCTCAACCCCAATGGCTATGGCCCCGTCGGAAAAAGCGACGTCGCCAAGGATCCGCCGCTCGATTGTTTCTACCTCTACCCGACGGTCTCGAACGATCGCGGCCTGAACAGCGACATGATCCCGGGCCGCGAGGAGAAGCTCGCGGTCGAGACCCAGTTCGCGCGCTTCGCCTCGGTATGCCGGCCGTTCGCGCCGATGTACCGGCAGATGACGCTAGCCTCGGTCGTCGCATATTCCGCCGGCGCGGACATCACGAGCGCCGCGCGGCTCGCCTACAGTGACGTGCTCGCCGCGTGGCGCAATTACCTCCGCGCGCGCAACGGTGGGCGCCCGTTCGTGTTGATCGGCCACAGCCAGGGCAGCCTGATGCTCCAGCAGCTGATCACGCGGGAGATCGAGACCAGCCCGGCGATCGCGGGGCGAATGAAGCTCGCGATCATCCCCGGCTTCAACGTGCTGGTCCCGCAAGGCAGGCTCGTCGGCGGCACTTTCAGGAAGACCCCGCTGTGCAGCGCTCCGGGCGAGACCGGCTGCGTGATGGCCTGGAGCAGCTTTCGCGAGAAGAACGCTCCGCCCAATGGCGCGATGTTCGGGATCGCCGACCAGCCGGGCATGACGGTCGGCTGCGTCAATCCGGCGCTTCCCGGCTCGCGCGAGTGGGTGAAGCTCGACAGCTACTGGTTCACCCGCTCGACGCTTCCCGTTCCCGGCGGCCCGGTCCAATGGTCCGCCGAGGGACGCCCTCCGACGCCCTACGTCCGAACCGAGGGCCTAGTGTCGGGGCGCTGCGTGAACAACGGCCCGCAGGGCTACCTCTCGATCCGCACCAACCATTCGGCCGGGGACAAGTGGACCGACCATATCGGCGGCGAGGTCGCCGTGTTCGGCATGTTCCTTCCAGCCTGGGGAATGCACCTTTCCGACATCGCCGAAGCCCAGGGCGATCTCATCCGCGCGGTGGGGAACGCCGGCGCTACTCGATCCAGAAAAGCTGCTCGACGCTAAGCCCAAGCGCTTTCGCGAGCTTGATCGCGAGCGTCGCCGACGGGGTGAACACACCGTTTTCAACCGTGTTGACGGTTTTGCGGGTCACGCAGACCTGCTCGGCAAGCTCGGCCTGCGTCAGGCCAAGTTCGGTCCGTCGTTCCTTCAACCGATTGGCCAGCCGCTCGGCCATGCCGTCAATCCGGGCGGTGAGCACGGTGCTCGAGATAGCCCCAACGGATGAGGGCAACCGCAAGGCCAGTGGACATGATGATGTGGATCGCCTCGCGGGCTTTGACCGTATCGAACATGGTGAGAGTCTCGATGCCGATCGCCGTGGCCATCGAAAGGACGAAGCCCCACCGCATCGCATCGTTGCGGTTGGCGCGCGTGTTCTCGTCGTCGATGAGGTCGCGGACCTCCTTGGGTTGAAGCCAGAAGCCCTTCGTTGCGAGTGCCGCCAGCAGAACGATCGAGAGAACGAGCCACGCCGAGATCTTGATGGTGGGAGTCGATTCGAGCTCCCTCACGGTCGTAAAGTAGGTGACCTGCTGCGACAGGAAGATAAGCGCCAGGAACGGCAGCATCCGCGCCCGGCGCTTGCTCAGATAGTCCGCTCTTTCCGCGACCTTGCGCTCAATCATGACCGTCCCCAGCTCTGTAACTCACAGGTTACATGTAACCTTAGCGTTACATCGCAGTCAAGCGGGGTTTACGGGTGAAGTCGGCCGTCGCTACAGCGGACAGGATGCCGCGTCCTGACTTCGACACGCCCTATCGCGGCGGCTTCGTCGGCGCGGAGCATCGCTTCGCGCTGACCGTCTATTTCGAGGACACCGACACCGCCGGCGTCGTCTATTACGCCAACTACCTCAAGTTCATGGAGCGGGCGCGCTCGGACATGTTGCGGGCGGTCGGGATCGACCAGCGGGAGATGCTTCGCGGCGACGGCAGCGCTTATTTCGTCACCCGGGCCGACATCCGTTATCGCCGTCCGGCGCGGCTCGGCGACGAGCTTCAGGTCATCAGCAGCGTCGAACGGGTCCGCGCATCGTCGGTGAACATTCAGCAGCGAGTCATGCGTGCGGACGAACTGCTGGCCGACGCATCCGTCACTGCCGCGTTCCTGGACCATGAGGCCAGGCCGCGGCGCCAGCCAAAAGAGTGGGTCGAAAAATTCGCGCAACTCGTCACGAAGGGGCAATGAGAGCAATATACCTCGTAACGGCCGCGTTCGGGGCGGCGGCGCTGGCCGGTGCACCCGCCGGTGCGCAGTCGGCAAGCCCGGCGGTAACTGTCGTCGCGCTTCCGCCGATGACCTCGCCCGACACCGGGACCAAGGGCAATGAAATCGCTCGGCGTCGCATGGCAGGCGACGCAGCTCATCGAGGGCGACCTCCGCCAGACCGCGGAGCTGATGCCGCTCAAGCCCAACCGCAAGGATTATTACTCCTATCCCGAAGTCACCGCCCCGACCTTCTCCAAGTGGCGCGACCGCGGCGCGAAGGGCCTCATCACCGGCTTCGTCCAGCAGCGATCCGACGGCCGTTATACGATCGGCTGCTACGTCTATGACGTCGAGAAGGGGCGCGAGCTCGGCCGCATCGGCTTCGTCGCCGCCCAGTCCGACTTGAGGCGCGCCGCGCACAAATGCTCGGGACTTGCCTACAAGTCGCTCACCGGCTCGCCGGGGATGTTCGATACGCGCATCGCCTATGTCGCCGAGACCGGCCCGGCCGATTCCCGCGTCAAGCGGATCGCGGTGATGGACAGCGACGGCTACAACCACAGCTATGTGACTCCGGGCGGCACCACGGTGCTGACCCCGCGCCTCTCGCCCAGGGGTGGGCGCCTCGCTTATGTGGGCTTCGACGGCGGCGTTCCGCAGGTGCGCGTGGTCGATCTCGACTCCGGCCAGCACCACCCGCTTCTCCCCGGCAATGCGATGACCTTCGCGCCGCGCTATTCGCCGGACGGATCGAAGATCGTTTTCTCGATGATGCTCGGCTCGAACAGCGACATCTATATCGTCGGCGCGAACGGCGGCATGCCGCGGCGGCTCACCACCGCGCCGGGGATCGACACCGACCCCAGCTTCTCGCCCGACGGCAGCCGGATCGTGTTCGAAAGCGATCGCTCCGGCCGCCAGCAGCTCTATGTGATGAACGCCGACGGGTCGCAGCAGCGGCGGATCACGTTCGGCACCGCGGCCTATAGCACGCCCGAATGGAGCCCGAACGGCGACCTCATCGCCTTCACCTGGCGCTTCGGCGACACCCGCCGAATCGGCGTCGTCAACCCCGACGGCACCGGCGAACGACAGCTCACCGCGGGCCCCGCCGACGAGGGACCGAGCTGGGCCGAAAGTAGCCGAGAGCTCGTCTTCCAGCGGGCGGAAGCCACCGGGCGCCCCGCCGTCTACCGCATCAGCCTCGACGGCAGCGCGCCACGCAAGATGACCATTCCCCAGGACGGATCCGACCCCAATTGGTCGGGGCCGATGGACTAAGCCCATGCGAAAGCCGCTTTTCCTTATCGTCGCCCTCATCATGGCCGCGCCGGTCGCGGCGCAGCTCCCGGGGCTCAGCCGGCGCAGCGCGCCGCCGCCGGTGGTGCAAAATCCGCTCGAGGCGATGCGCGCGGACTTCGCCGTGCAGTCCGGCGGCACGACGATCTATTTCACGCCGGGAAGCGCGGGGCTGACCCAGCAGGCCCGGACGATCCTGACGGCGCAGGCGATGTGGCTGAGGCAGCACCCGTTCGTCGCGGTTCGGATTGAGGGGCGCGGCGATCCGACCGACACCCGCGACCATGCGCTCGCGATGGGCGCGGAACGCGCGGGGCAGGTGCGCGACTATCTGATTCTGCTCGGGATTCCCGCGGCGCAGGTCACCACGATGACGTGGGGCAAGGAGCGGCCGGGGCCGCCGAGCACGACGACGACGATTCAGGATCTTAGGCGGCGCGGCGCTGGTCCCCGCAGCTGGCTAGCCACGAACGCGCCTGGCGCTGCGCCTCCGCGATCTCGCGCGCCGTCATCTCCAGCGCGATCTCGGCGCGGCATTCCTGGCCCCGGGTCGATCCCGAAAGCGCGGCGAGGTTGAACCATTTGTGGGCTTCGATGAGGTCGACGTTAATGCCCCCGCGCCCGGTCGAGTAGGTGATCCCGAGCTCGAACAGCGCGTCGACGTCGCCCTTTTCGGCATCCGCAAGCCGGCTGCGAAGCAGAAACTCCGCGCTCTTCTGACTGATGGCACCCATTTCAAATTCCCCTTGCCTGTTGGACGGAGAATTCGGCGCGGAACGCAAAGAAATGGTTAACGCGCTTCAACCACGTTTTTGGAAAGAGGGAGATTGTCGATCAATCGCGTCCCGCCGATCGCCGCGGCGGCGATGAGGCGCATCTCGCCCAGCGGCGCTTCCAGGGGCTCCAGCGTCGCGGCATCGACCAAGGCGAAATAATCGATCCGCGAGAATGCCGCCTCGACCAGCGACTTGCGGGCCGTGTCGAGCGCCATGGGAACCGGCGTGCCATCGAGGATCGCCCCCCGCGCATAGTCGAGCGCGCGCGGGAGCGCGGCGGCGCGGCCGCGCTCGTCGTCCGAAAGATAAGCGTTGCGCGAGGAGAGGGCGAGGCCGTCCTCCTCTCGCACCGTCGGCACGGCAACGATCTCGACAGGGATGTTGAGGTCGGCGACGAGCCGGCGGATCACGGCCAGCTGCTGGAAATCCTTTTCGCCGAATAGAGCCACCTCGGGCCGCATGGAGAGCAGCAGCTTGGCGACCACGGTGGCGACTCCGTCGAAATGTCCGGGCCGAACCTCGCCCTCCCACCGCTTCGACACGCCGCCGACGTGGACCCGGGTCGAAAAGCCTTCGGGATAAATGTCGCCGACGGAGGGCATCCACAGAAGATCGCAGCCCGCCTCCTCGAGCAGCCGCGCGTCCTCGGCTTCGCGCCGGGGATAGCGGCCAAAGTCCTCGTTCGCCGCGAACTGGGCCGGATTGACAAAGATCGAGGCCGCGACCTTGTCCGCCCGCCGCTTCGCCTCGTCCATCAGCGCGACATGTCCGGCGTGGAGCGCGCCCATCGTCGGAACGAAGGCGAGCCTGCCCGCGACTTCGGAGCGCGCAAGCGCCAATTCTTCACTGTTACGAACGATTTGCACGCGGGTATCGCCTCGGTTAATCTTCGTTTCTGGGCGGCGCTTGCGCATGCGCCGGGGGAAAGATCAAGCATGAGCCAGCCGCATTTCATCGTCTTCGCCAACGAAAAGGGCGGAACCGGAAAGTCGACGACGGCGGTCCACACCGCGATCGCGCTCGCCGCGTCGGGCCATCGCGTCGGCGCGCTCGACCTCGACGGCCGCCAGCGGACGATGACCCGCTACCTCGAGAATCGCGATGCGACCATGCGCCGGCTCGACAAGCCGCTGCCGCAGGCCACCTACGAAGTGCTCCACGATCACAGTGCGGCGGGCCTCGAGGCGGCGGTGGACCGGCTTTCCGGCGAAGCCGACGTCATCGTCATCGACACCCCCGGCCGCGACGACGAGATCGCGAAGGCCGCGATCCTGCGCGCCGACACGCTCGTCACGCCGATGAACGACAGCTTCGTCGACCTCGACCTCATCGGCCAGGTCCATCCCGAAAATTACAAGGTCACGCGGCCCAGCTTCTATGCCGAGCTGATCTGGAACAGCCGCACGGCGCGCGCCAAGCAATCCGGCAAGAGCGTCGACTGGGTCGTGCTGAGAAACCGCTTGCAGCATATCGAATCGCACAATCTGAAGCGGGTCGGTGCGGCGCTCGACGAGCTCGCTCGCCGAGTCGGCTTCCGCGTGATCCCGGGGCTTGGCGAGCGCGTGATTTACCGCGAGCTGTTTCCCAAGGGCCTGACGCTTCTCGACCTTCAGCAGCTTGGCGAGGTCGGCATGGCGCACATCACCGCCCGCCAAGAGCTGCGCGAGATGATCGCCGGACTCGGCGTTCCCGGCCAGGAAGAGCAGAAGCTCGCCGCCGCCGGTTGAACCAAATCACCGCCGCCGCGTAAGGCAGCGCGATGACCCACCAGTTCAACCCAACCATCCTCCGCGAATATGACATCCGCGGGATCGTCGGCGACACGCTCACCGAAGCCGACGCTTACGCGCTGGGCCGGACCTTCGCGGCGCTTGCCGCGGACGAGGGAGCAAAGCGAATCGCCGTCGGCCGCGACGGGCGCACGCATTCCGGAATGCTCGAAGCCGAGCTGATCCGCGGGCTCACCGAGGGCGGGATCGAAGTGGTTCAGGTCGGCATGGGCCCTTCGCCCATGCTCTACTTCGCCACTCATTATCTCGACGTCGACGGCGGCATCCAGGTCACCGGCAGCCACAATCCGGCCGATTACAACGGGTTCAAGCTGCTGCTCAAAGGCCGCTCGGTCTTCGGGCAGGAAATCCAGGCGATCGGCGAACGCGCCGCACGCGGCGATTGGAGCGAGGGCGTCGGCGGCGTCGAGGAGGTCGACATCCGCGAAGCCTATGTCGACCGGCTTCTCGAAGGTTTCTCGGGCAACGCCTATCGCGTCGGCTGGGACGCCGGCAACGGCGCCGCAGGCCCGATCCTCGAGATGCTGGTGGAGCGGCTTCCCGGCCAGCATTTCACGATGCTGACCGAGGTGGACGGGACCTTTCCCGGCCACCATCCCGATCCGACGGTCGAGGCGAACCTCGCCGACTTGAAGCGCGTCGTCGAATACCGCCAGCTCGACTTTGGCATCGCCTTCGACGGCGACGGCGACCGCATCGGCGCGGTCGATGGCAAGGGCCGAGTGATCTGGGGCGATCAGTTGCTCGCGATCCTCGCCGAACCGGTGCTGAAGGACATCCCCGGCGCCACGATCATCGCCGACGTCAAGGCCAGCCAGGTCCTGTTCGACCGGGTCGCCGAACTGGGCGGCAAGCCGCTCATGTGGAAGACCGGCCACAGCCTGATCAAGTCGAAGATGAAGGAGACCGGCGCGCCTTTGGCCGGCGAGATGAGCGGCCACATCTTCTTCAAGCACCGCTGGTACGGCTTCGACGACGCGCTTTACGCCGCAGTCCGCCTGATCGAGGCGGTGTCGCAAAGCGGCCGGAGCCTGACCGAGATCATGGACGCGATGCCCAAGAGCGACGGCACCCCCGAGCTGCGCTTCCAGGTCGACGAAAGCCGCAAGTTCGCGATCGTCGACGAAGTCCGCGACCGCCTCGCCAGCGAGGCGCGAAGGTCGACGCGACCGACGGAGTCCGCGTCAGCACGCCTGACGGCTGGTGGCTGCTGCGCGCCTCGAACACGCAGGACGTGCTGGTCGCGCGGGCCGAGGCCAAAGACGAGGCCGGGGTCGAGCGCCTGATTTCGCAGATCGACGATCAACTGGCGAAGTCGGACGTGCGACGGACTGAGACCCTGCACTGACGGAGCGCCGTAACGGCGTGACGCCGTTGCGGCGTTCCTGTATTGCCGACTCGATGCTGGACCAGATGTCCGCATGCCGCAGCGAGCAGGAGCGCCTCGAACGGATGTTCGAGCAGGCGCCGGGCTTTATGGCGCTTCTTGAAGGCCCAGATTTTCGGATCGCCGTCGCCAACCACGCCTTTGGCGATCTCGTCGGCCGCCGCGGACTAATCGGCAAGCCGCTGTTCGAGGCGATCCCGGAATTCGACCAGCAAGGAGTTCGACGAGATCCTCGACGGCGTGACCCGCTCCGGCGAGTCCTTCGTCGGCCACGGCATGTCGCTTCGAGTCGCGAGACCCGACGGAACATCCGAAGAAATGGTCGTCGACCTCGTCTTCCAGCCGCTGCCACCGTCCGAAGACCAGCGGGCCGCCATCTTCATCCAGGGCAACAACGTCACCGAGGACCGGCGCAACGATGCGCTTAGAACCGCGCACAACAAGGTGCTCGAGCTGGCGATCGGCGATGCGCCGCTGGAGACCACGCTGACCGAGCTGATCCGAATCGTCGAATCGACCTCGCACACGGGCGTCCTCGGCTCGATCCTGCTCCTCGACCCCGACGGCAAGCATCTGCGCAAGGGCGCCGCACCGAGCCTTCCGCCGGGTTACACCGCGGCGATCGACGGCGGGGAGATCGGCGCCTGCGCCGGCTCGTGCGGGACCGCGGCCTATCTCGGCGCGGCTGTGTTCGTCTCCGACATCGCGAGCGATCACTTGTGGGCGGATTATCGCGAGATCGCGCTTTCGCACGGCCTTCGCGCCTGCTGGTCGATCCCGATCCTCACTCGCGGGCGCAAGGTATTGGGCACCTTCGCTATGTACCACCGCGAGCCGCGCGAGCCGACGGTGCGCGACCTGATGCTGGTCGACCTGATCACCCAGACCGCGGCGCTGGTCATCGACCGCGAGCAGGCGAAGGCCGCGCTGCACAACATCGCCTCAATGATCGGGAAGCAGCCGGGCGCTTAAGCGTCAGCGCTGCATGCAGGCCGGCAACTTGCCGTCGGCGATCTCGCGCGCCTTCTCGTTCTGGCGGGGTTGCCGCGCGACCACCGCAACCACGCAGGCAGGATATTGGAGCCGCGCAACGGCGAGATCGCTGGCTATTCGGACGATCAGCACGGTCGGATGTCCGGGAGCCGGGCCTCGCCACTCCGCTTTGGCGCCGAGCTTCGCAGCGCCTTTCGTTCCCAACTTCGACAGGTCGAGCGCGGATCGGCGTCCATCGGGCGCTATGATCGACACTCCCTGGCGGCTAATTTCGAGCGCATAACCGGCGGAACCTTCGCAACGTCGATTCGAATCGTCGATTGGCTTGCACGATGCCGGCTCGATCAAGGTGTAGCGGCTCTCCGGCGCGACGGGCGCGCCCGCTGGCGGCAGCTGGACGGTGACCGAGTTGTTCGCCGGGCTCTCGCCCTGGCCGCACGCGCCAAGCAGCAACAAGCATGCTGCCCATGCGGATGGCCGCTGCTTCATCATGTCGAACCCATACGCCCGCGCGGACGGGAATCTCAATCGTCCTCGTCCTCATAGCCGACGAGGTTAAGCTCGCAGGCCTTGATCTGGTGCGTCATGCACCAGTGCTTCAAGGCTTCCTCGCGGCCGTGCGTGATCCACACTTCCTGGGGCTTCAGCTCGCGGATGGTCATGGTGAGCTCGTCCCAGTCGGCGTGGTCCGAGATGACCAGCGGAAGCTCGACGTTGCGCTGGCGGGCGCGCTGGCGGATGCGCATCCAGCCCGACGCCATGGCGGTCACCGGATCGGGAAGCCGACGCGACCAGCGGTCGTTGAGCGCTCCCGGCGGGGCGACGACGATATGGCCCGCCATCTCACCCTTCGTCGCGCCGGTTGCCGGGCGGAGCTCACCGAGCGCGACTCCAAAGCTCACGTAGAGCTGGTTGAGCCGCTCGATCGCGCCGTGGAAGTAGATCGGGTCGTGGTGCCCGCGCGCGCGAAGCTCGCAAATAATCCGCTGCGCCTTGCCGAGTGCGTAGGCCCCAACGAGCACACAGCGGCTCGGGTCGGCGTGGAGGCGATGGAGCAACCGGTCGATCTCGCTCCCGGTCTCGGGATGACGGAAAACCGGGAGCCCGAAGGTCGCCTCGGTGATGAAAACGTCGCAGGGCACCGGCACGAAGCAGGCGCAGGTCGGATCGGGCCGGCGCTTGTAGTCGCCCGAGACCACGATCTTCTCCAACCCAAGGGATGTGACGTGCTCCATCACGATCTGGGCAGAGCCGAGAACGTGGCCGGCGGGGACGAAGCGCACGTCAACCTCGCCGACGCGGATGGTTTCATCATAGGCGATCGGCTGGCCGCTCTGGGAACCGTAGCGCACCTCCATGATCGCCAGAGTCTCGGGAGTCGCGAGCACCGCGCCGTGGCCGCCGCGCGCGTGATCGCCGTGGCCGTGCGTCACCCACGCGCGCGCCTTGGGCTGCGAAGGATCGATCCACGCGTCCGCGGGCTTCACGTAGATGCCCTCGGGGTGGGACTCGATCCAGGAACCCAATCGCGCCATTGGAGCTATATAGGAGAAGATGCCGGTCGGTTCCGGCCAAAGGGAGGAAAGATGGGACACGCATCAGTCTGGGTGATGGAAATCATCGCTCCCGTGATCCTGCTGATCGTGCTGATCTGGCTGGTGACGCGGAGCCGTTCGAACCGCTCCAGGAGCCGCACCGAAGCGGGCACTCGCGAGGTCTATCGCGAGGAGGAAACCCGCCGGCGCGAGGGAACCGACGACCTCTGAGCGCGCTTCCGCCGGTCGTTGACCGCTGGTTTGAAGCCAAGGGCTGGCATCCGCGGCGACACCAGCTCGAGATGCTGGAGCTCGCGCGGCGTGGACGAAGCGCGCTGCTGGTCGCGGCGACCGGCGCCGGCAAGACGCTGGCGGGCTTCCTGCCGACCATCTGTGAGTTGGCCGAAGGTCCGACCGAGGGGCTGCACACGCTCTATGTCTCGCCGCTCAAAGCGCTGGCGGTCGATGTCCAGCGAAACCTCATCGGTCCGATCGAGGAGATGGGCCTTCCGATCCGTGTCGAAACGCGCACCGGCGACACGCCGTCGGACCGCAAGGCACGCCAGCGGGTCAAGCCCCCGCAGCTCCTGCTGACGACGCCGGAGTCGCTGAGCCTGCTGCTGAGCTATCCCGATGCTGCGAGCATGTTCGAGAATTTGCGCACGATCGTCGTCGATGAGCTGCACGGCTTCGCCAAGGAGAAGCGCGGCGACCTGCTGTCGCTGTCGATGTCGCGACTGAAGACACTCGCGCCCGGGCTGCGCCGCGTCGGGCTGTCGGCGACGATCAGCGACCCCGATGCCTATCGTTCCTGGCTCGCGCCCGATGCGGACATGGATCTCGTTGATTTGGTGCTCGGCGATCCCGGCGCGGAGCCCGACCTTTCGATCCTGATCCCCGAGAACAAGATCCCGTGGGGCGGTCATTCGGGATATCACGCGATCGCCGACGTGATGCGGCTCATCGAGCAGCACAAGACGACGCTCATCTTCTCCAACACGCGCGGGCTTGCCGAACTGATCTTCCAGAAGCTGTGGGACGAGAATGAGCAGGGTCTGCCCATCGGCATCCACCACGGCAGCCTGTCGGTCGAAGCCAGGCGGAAGGTCGAGGCGGCGATGGCGGCGGGCAAGCTGCGCGGACTGGTCGCGACCGCCAGCCTCGACCTCGGCATCGACTGGGGCGACGTCGACCTCGTGATCCAGATGGGCGCGCCCAAGGGCAGCTCGCGGCTGCTCCAGCGCATCGGCCGCGCCAACCACCGGCTCGACGAGCCGTCGAAGGGCATCATCGTGCCCGGCAACCGCTTCGAATATCTCGAGGCCCGCGCCGCGCTCGACGCGATCGACGACGGCGAACTCGATCCCGAAGTGTTTCGCCCGGGCGCGCTCGACGTCCTCGCGCAGCATATCCTCGCCATGGCGGTCGCCGCGCCGTTCCAGCAGGACGAATTGCTCGATGAGGTCCGCTCCGCGGCGCCTTATGCCGGGCTGAAGCAGGAGACCTTCGAGGAGATCCTCAGCTTCATCGCTACCGGCGGATACGCGCTGAAAGCCTACGACCGTTTTCGCCGGCTCGTCCCCGAGGCGGGCGGCATGTGGCGCATCGCCAGGCCGCAGATTGCGCAGCAGCACCGTCTCAATGCCGGCGTGATCGTCGAGCAGCCGCTGATGAGCGTCCGCTTCAGGAACGGCCGTAAGCTCGGCACGGTCGAAGAGGGGTTCGCCTCCGCGCTGGCTCCGGGCGATCGCTTCTTCTTCGCCGGACTCAGCCTCGAGGTCGAGCAGTTCAAGGACACGGACATCATCGTCCGCGCGTCATCGAAGAGCGGTCAGATCGTCACCTACGGCGGGCAGCGGATGTCGATGTCGACCCACCTCGCAACCCGCGTCCGCCACATGCTCGCCGACCGCAACGACTGGCACCGCTTCCCCGACGATGTCCGCGAATGGCTGGAGGTACAGTCGCAGCGCTCGGTGCTGCCCGAGCCCCACCAGTTGCTGGTCGAGACCTTCCCGCATGAAGGCCAGCATTTCATGGTCGCCTACAGCTTCGAAGGCTGGAACGCGCACCAGTCGCTCGGCATGCTGCTGACCAAGCGGATGGAAAAGGCGGGCCTCAAGCCCCTCGGGTTCGTCGCCAACGACTATGCGCTCGCCTGCTACGCGCTGGAACCGATTACCGATCCGCAATCGCTTTTCTCGGCCGACATCCTCGAGCAGGAGTTCATCGACTGGGTCGAGAGCTCCTACCTCCTGAAGACCGCCTTCCGCGAAGTGGCGGTGATCGGCGGACTCGTCGAACGCCAGCATCCCGGCAGGAAAAAGACCGGGCGGCAGGTCAGCTTCTCGACCGACCTCATCTACGACGTTCTGCGCCGCTACGAGCCGCAGCACCTGCTGCTTCGAGCGGCGTGGGACGACGCCCGGCGTCGGATGACCGAGCTCGGCCGGCTCGTTCGCCTCGTCGATCGAGCCTCGGCGACCATGTTGCATGTCGAACCGGGGCGCATCACGCCGATGGCGGTCCCGCTGATGGTGATCGTCGGCCGCGAGGCGCTTCCGCCCGGGGCCGAGGCCGACGACGCGTTGCTGACGCAGGCGGAAGCACTCGCCGAGGCGGCGATGCGCTCGTGAATTCCATTGCGGGTCCGTCAGGCTTCTGCAAGTCTTTGCGAATGCGCGTCTTCATTCTTGTCCTGCCGCTCGCTTTATCCGGCTGCGTCGTCGGCACGGTCGCGAGCACCGCAGTGGATGTCGTGACCCTTCCGGTGAAGATCGCATCGGCCGGTGTCGATGCGGTGACCACGAGCCAGGCGGAGCGCGACGAGAAGGCCGGGCGCGAGATGCGCAAGCGCGAAGAGGAACGCCAGCGGCTGATGCGCGAGCAGCAGAAGCGCTGCCGCAAGGGCAAGCCGAAGGCGGATGACGACTGTTCGGGCTATTTGCCCGGCTAGTGCGCTATTTTCTCGACACCGAATATAATGGGATCGGCGGCGAGCTGCTGAGCCTCGCGCTCGTTCCCGACGACGGCGAGGAGCTGTACCTGACGCTGAAATGGTCCACACCGCTGCTCGACTGGGTCGAGCGGCACGTCATCCCCTATCTCGATTCCGTCCCCCAGCAGCTGTCCTGTCCGCGCCTCTCGCGCGACCATGCGGCGGGCGCGCTTGAACGTTATCTGCGCCATGACGGGGAGCCGTTGATCGTCGCCGACTGGCCCGAGGACATCGCGCAATTCTGCAACCTCATGATCACCGGCCCCGGCGACATGATCGACTTGCGGCACGCGACGTTCCGGCTCGCGCCCATGAGCAATTTCAGCACGGCGGCGAACAGCAGGGTGCCGCACAACGCGCTCCACGACGCGCGCGCGCTGCGTGACCACATCGTCGCGATGGAATAGGCTATTCGGCGGCGGTGCTGAGGATCGCGCTGCCGCCCTCTCGGTCGATCCAGGTCAGGTCGCCGAGCTTGAGCTCGCGCCCGTCATGCGCCTGGACGCAAATCCTCCGCACGGGCTTTTGGTCGCGGCGGTCGGCAAGCACGATCTGCATCTTGCCATAGCCCCATTCCTCGCCCCATTGGCGGAGCGCCAGCACGACGGGAAGCAGCTCCTCGCCCTTGGCGGTGAGCGAGTAGACGACACGCCTCTTGTCCGCCGGGTCGGGCAAGCGGCCGAGGATTCCGCCGGCGACAAGCTTCGACAGGCGGTCCGAAAGGATATTGCGCGCGATTCCCAGTCCCGCCTGGAATTCCTCGAAATGCTGCAGTCCGTTAAAGGCTCCGCGCAGGATCAGAAACGCCCATTTCTCGCCGATCAGCTCGACGGCGGGCGGCAGCGGACATGACAGCGCCGCCTCCTTGAACCGCTCGATGCCCGACGTCAGCCTGTCTCCCGGCATAAGCCACTCTCTCCCCTGCCGAATCTCATGAAAGCATACAACGGCCTCAAAGAATAGTTGCAATACGAAACCGAATCATCTATTAGGTTGTCATTCGCAACTTTATCACAGGGGTCATGCGATGTCTCGTTCCCTTCCTCTCTTTCTCGGTCTCCTTTTCGCCGCCGCGCCGGGCGCCGCGGCCAGTTATTCCGCGACTCTGACGGCGCCGACCGCCGGCAAGTTCATCGCGCGCGACATCACCTGGAATTGCGGCGCCGCCGCCTGCCAGGGCGCGACAGCCGAGAGCCGACCCGTCGTGCTGTGCCAGTCGCTGGCCAAGCGCGCCGGACACGTCGAGCGCTTCCTTGTCGATGGTCGCGCATTCACGGCCGACGAGCTCGACCGCTGCAATGCTTCGGCGAAGGCGCAGCCGACCTCGGCGCTCGCGCGAAACTGACCGGTTCGGGCCGCCGGTCTTCACTCCCTCGCCGGCGGCCCCTCCTTTTCGCGCTTGCACAAGAGCGCCGCGCTCCCCCATCTTAGGCCGGTGCTGAGACAGTATGAGCTGGTCGAGAAGGTCCGCTCCTATGATCCCGATGCGGACGAGGGGCTGATCAACCGCGCCTACGTCTTCTCGATGAAGGCGCACGGCGACCAGCAGCGCGCGTCGGGCGATCCCTATTTCAGCCACCCGATCGAGGTCGCGGGGATTCTCACCGACCTGAAGCTCGACGATCAGACCATCGCCACCGCGATCCTCCACGACACGATCGAGGACACGCTGGCGACTCCGCAAGAGATCGAGAGGCTGTTCGGCAAGGACGTCGCGCGGCTCGTGGACGGGGTCACCAAGCTCAGCAAGATCGAGGCGCAGTCGGAGAATGAGCGCGCCGCGGAAAACCTCCGCAAGTTTCTCCTCGCGCTCAGCGACGACATTCGCGTCCTGCTGGTGAAGCTCGCCGACCGGCTGCACAACATGCGTACGCTCCATCACATCCCGTCGGAGGACAAGCGCCGACGGATCGCGCGCGAGACGATGGATATTTATGCGCCGCTCGCCGAGCGCATCGGCATGTACGAGATGATGACCGAGATGCAGACGCTGGCGTTCCGCGAGCTGGAGCCCGACGCTTATGCCTCGATCACGCGCCGGCTGACGCAGCTGACCGAAGCGGGCGGCGACCTGGTCAACCGGATCGGGCTCGGCCTCCAGCTCTATCTTGCCGACAACGGCCTCGAAGCGGGCGTCATGGGCCGGCAGAAGCACCCGTTCTCGATCTGGAAGAAGATGGCCGAACGGCACATCAGCTTCGAGCAATTATCCGACGTGATGGCCTTCCGGATCATCGTCGGCGACGTCGGCGACTGCTACCGCGCGCTCGGCCTCATCCACCGCCGCTGGCCGATGGTCCCGGGGCGCTTCAAGGATTACATCTCGACCCCGAAGCGCAACGGCTATCGCTCACTGCACACCTCGGTCATCCACAATTCGAAGATGCGGATCGAGATTCAGATCCGCAGCCGCGAAATGCATGAGCAGGCCGAGCGCGGGCTCGCCGCCCACTGGGCGTACAAGGAGGGCAAGCCGAGCGCCGATCTCCACGTCCCGTGGGTCGACGACCTCGTCGAGATTCTCGACCATGCCGAGAGCCCCGAGGAGCTCCTCGAGCATACGCGGATGGCGATGTACCAGGACCGGATCTTCGCCTTCACGCCGAAGGGCGAGCTGATCCAGCTGCCGAAGGGCGCGACCCCCGTCGACTTCGCTTATGCGGTGCACACCGACCTTGGCGACCGCACCGTCGGCGCCAAGGTCAACGGGCGGGTCGTGCCGCTGCGCACCATGCTCGAGAACGGCGACCAGGTCGAAATCCTCGCCTCGGAGGCGCAGCACCCGCAGCCGAGCTGGCTGCGCTTCGTCGCCACCGGAAAGGCGCGCGCGGGCGTGCGTCGCTTCGTCCGCCACAAGGAGCGCGAGGAGACGGTCGAGCTCGGCCGCAAGATCTACGACGAAATCGTGGCGCGTCTCCCTGCCGAGCTCGACAAGGACGCGCAGAAGCGTGCGTTGAAGAAGCTCAAGATCGAGAACGAGGACGAGCTGATGATCGCGATCGCGCGCAAGCGGGTGAGCGACGAGGCGCTGATGGAGGCGCTGATGCCGGGCTCGGCCGGTGGTGACGTCGCGCCGCGCCCGCTCGGCCAGCGCAAGGCGATCTCGATCAAGGGGCTGACCGCGGGCGTCGCCTACCATCTCGCGACCTGCTGCCACCCGATCCCGGGCGACCGAATCGTCGGCCTGCGCCGCGAGGACGAGGAGATCGAGGTCCACGTGATCGGCTGCGACACGCTCGCGAGCGGGGTCGACGCCGACTGGCTCGACCTTGCCTGGGGCGAGGGATCGGACGGCGGCGCGGCGCGGCTCGCGGTGATCCTGCGCGATATTCCCGGCGCGCTCGGCACCATGTCCGGAATCCTCGGCGCAAAGCACGCCAACATCATCAACCTGCAACTCGCCCACCGCGACGGCAGCTTCCAGACCTTCTATCTGGACATCGAGGTCCATGACCTCGCGCACCTCCACTCGATCATCGCCGCGCTGCGCGAAGCCGATCCCGTGTCGAGCGTCGAGCGGATTTAGACCCGCGCCGCCTGGCGCTGGGCGCGCGCATGGGCGTCGCCGCCGGCAAGTACCGCGAGCATCACCAGGTCCGACGCGCTCGCCGTCATCGGCGCGATCTGCACGGGATGCTGGAGGCCGAGGATATATGGGCCCAGAACGCTCTCCCCGCCGACCGCGCGAAGCAGCTTCGCCGACAGGCTTGCCGACTGGAGCCCCGGCATGACCAGGATGTTCGCCGGCCCGGAGAGTCGGCTGAACGGATAATATCGCCGCTGATATTCGTAGTTGAGCGCCACGTCCGGCGCCATCTCACCTTCATATTCGAAGTCGACGTGGAAGCCGTCGAGCAGCTTCACCGCTTCGCGCAGCCCCTCGATATGCATCCCCGGCGGGTTGCCGAAGGTGGTATAGCTGATGAACGCCACCCGCGGCTCGAGCCCCATCCGCCGGGCGAACGACGATGAGCGCATCGCAATCGCCGCATATTGCTCGGCCGTCGGCCGCTCGGTCACCGCGGTGTCGGCGACGAGCACGGTGTGGCTTCGGCTGACGATGACATTGATCCCGAACGGAGTTGCGTCCGGCTCGTCGTCGATGACGGTGCGAACCTGACGCAGCGACTGGCTGAACGGCCGCGTGGTGCCGGTGATCATCGCGTCGGCCTCGCCGAGCGCGAGCATTGCGGCGGCGAAATAATTGCGGTCCTGGTTTACCATCCGCTCGATCTCGCGCCGCAGCATGCCGTGGCGTTGGTGCCGCTCGTAGATGTAATCGACCGCGCGTCCGACCAGCGGCGAGTTGCGGCTGTTCAGCACCTCATATTCCTTCGGGTCGTCGACGCCCATTTCCTTCAGGAGGTCGTAGACCTCCTCGCGGCCGACGAGGACCGGGGTCCCGTACCCGCCTTCCCTGAACGCGATCGCTGCGCGCAGCACGTTCGGCTCCTCGCCTTCCGCGAACAGCACGCGCTTCGGGTTCTGCCGCGCATTCTCGTAGGCGAGGCTCATCACCGCCACCGTCGGGTTGAGCCGCGCGCGAAGCTCCTGACGATATGCCTCCATGTCGGCAATCGGTTTTTGCGCGACTCCGCTCTGCACCGCGGCCGCGGCGACGGCGGACGCGACCACCTCCATCAGCCGCGGATCGAACGGAGCGGGAATGATGTAATCGCGTCCGAAGCTCTGCGAGCGCCCGCCATAGGCCGCCGCGACTTCCTCGGGAACCGGCTCGCGGGCGAGCTCGGCCAGCGCCTCGGCGGCGGCGATCTTCATCGCATCGTTGATCGCGGTCGCCCGAACGTCGAGCGCGCCGCGGAAGATGAACGGGAAGCCGAGCACGTTGTTGACCTGGTTCGGGAAATCCGAGCGGCCGGTGGCGATGATCGCGTCCGGGCGGACCTCCTTCGCATCCGGCGGCCAGATTTCCGGGTCGGGATTGGCCATGGCGAAAATAATCGGCTCCTTGGCCATCGTTTTCACCATCTCGGGCTTGAGCGCCCCTGCTGCCGACAGCCCGAGGAAGACGTCGGCGTCGGCCAGCGCCTCGGCAAGCGTCGTCGCGTCGGTCTCGACCGCGTGCGCAGATTTCCACTGGTCGAGATCGGTCCGCTTCTTGTTGATCACGCCCTTGCGGTCGCACATGACCACATGGTCGCCGCGCACGCCCATCGCCTTGATCAGCTCGGTGCAGGCGATCGCCGCCGCACCGGCGCCGTTCACCACCACCTTCACCTCGCCCAGCTTGCGCTTGGTCAGCAGGCACGCGTTGATCAGACCCGCTGCGGTGATGATCGCAGTCCCGTGCTGGTCGTCGTGGAATACCGGGATGTTCATCCGCTCGCGCAGCGTCTGCTCGATGATGAAGCAGTCGGGGGCGGCGATGTCCTCGAGGTTGATTCCGCCGAAGCTCGGCTCGAGCAACTCGACGCAATCGATGAAGCGCTGCGCATCCTCGGTCTTCACTTCGATGTCGACCGCGTCGACGTCGGCGAAGCGCTTGAACAGCACCGCCTTGCCCTCCATCACCGGCTTCGACGCCAGCGCGCCAAGGTTGCCGAGACCGAGGATCGCCGTTCCGTTCGAAATGACGGCGACGAGGTTGCCCTTGGTCGTATAATCGTAGGCGCAGGTGGGATTGGCGGCGATCGCGCGAACCGGAACCGCAACGCCCGGCGAATAAGCGAGGCTCAGGTCGCGCTGCGTCGCCATCGGCTTGGACGCGATGATCTCGAGCTTCCCCGGGCGGCCGTGCGAATGGAAGTCGAGCGCCTCGGATTCGGTATATTTGACGTTGCTTTCGGACATGGTGGCCGGCCTTAGTCCATTTCGTCACCCCCGCGAAAGCGGGGGTCCCGCCGGCTTTCCACAGAAGTGATTTAAAAAGCGGGATTAGCTGCGCTGAACATGCGTTTCCCGCTTTCGCGGGAATGACGAACAAGGGTAGTCAGGAGCATGGCCCGCGCCGACGCTCCGACCCCGATGATGGCCCAGTACCGGCGCCTCAAGGAAGAGGCCGGCGACGCCCTGCTCTTCTACCGCATGGGCGACTTCTTCGAGCTGTTCTTCGACGATGCGAAGGTCGCCTCAGCCTGTCTCGACATCGCGCTGACCAAGCGCGGCGCCGATGCCGGCGAGCCAATTCCGATGTGCGGGGTGCCGGTCCATTCGGCGGAATCGTACCTTGCGCGGCTGATCAGGGCCGGAAACCGCGTCGCCATCGCCGAACAGACCGAGAGCCCCGCCGAAGCGCGCAAGGCGCGCGGCTCCAAGGCGCTGGTCGAGCGCGCGATCGTCCGGCTGGTCACTCCGGGCACGCTCACCGAGGAGACCCTGCTCGAATCCGCATCGGCCAACTGGCTCGCCGCGATCGGCCGCTCGAGCGACGAATGGGCGATCGCGGCCGCCGACATCTCGACCGGCCGCTTCGAGCTGGTGGGCTGTGGCCCGGGCGAGCTCGCGGCCGAGCTTGCGCGGCTGTCTCCGGCGGAGACGATCGCCGATGCGCCGGTGCCGGGGATCCGAACATCGGCAGGCAAGGGCGGCTTCGACAGCCTCGCCGGCGAGCGGTCGCTGAAGAGCCGCTTCGGCCTCGCCACGCTCGATGGCCTGGGCTCGCCGTCGCGCGCCGAGCTTGCGGCGGCGGGCGGACTTCTCGCCTATCTCGACGCGACCCAGAAGGGCGCGCGAGTCCTTCTCGACGCGCCGCGCCGGGTCAGCCGCACGGCGCACATGGCGATCGACTCGGCGACGCGCGACAGCCTGGAGCTGGCGCGCTCGGTTGTCGGCGGGACCGCGGGAAGCCTGCTCGGCGAGATCGACCGATGCCAGACCGCCGCCGGGCGGCGCCGGCTCTGCGAGGACATCTCCGCGCCGCTGACCGACCGCAGCGCGATCGAGCAGCGGCTAGCGCTCGTCGCCTGGCTCAACGAAGATGCGATCCGACGCGAGCGGGTGCGGGTTGCCCTGAAGGCGCTGACAGACTTCGCGCGTTCATTGGCGAGGCTGGCGGCGGGTCGCGGAAGCCCGCGCGATCTCGCCCAATTGCGCGACGGGCTCGCGGGCGCCGCGGCGCTTCGCACCGAGCTTGAGATGGAGATCGAGAGGCCCAGGCTGCTCGATGAACTCCTGCCGCGGCTCGGCGGACATGCCGCGCTGGTGGATCACTTGCGAACGGCCCTCGTCGAATCGCCCGCGATCGATGCATCGAAAGGCGGATATATCGCCGTAGGTTATGATGCCGCGCTCGATGCCCTGCGCGAAGCGGCATCCAACGGCCGCCGCGCCATCGCCGCGCTCGAGGCGAATTACCGCGACTCGACCGGCATCAGCTCGCTCAAGATCCGCCACAACGCGGTTCTCGGCTATCATGTCGAGGTGTCGGCCAGGCACGCCGATCGGCTGATGACGCCCGATAGTGGTTTCACCCACCGTCAGACGCTTGCCGGCGTCGTCCGCTTCAACTCGCCCGAACTCCACCAGGAGGCGAGCCGGGTCGTCGAGGCCGGGGCGCACGCCATCGCCGCAGAGACGGCGCACGGGGAGGAGCTGACCGCTCTGGCGGTCGCCGCGGCCCCGCAAATCACCGCGACCGCCGAAGCGATCGCGAGGATCGACGTCGCCGCGAGCCACGCCCACCGCGCGGCGGAAGGAGGATGGACCCTCCCGCATCTTACCGACGAACCCTGCCTCGAGATCGAAGCGGGTCGCCACCCGGTCGTTGAAGCCGCGCTTCGGCATGGCGGCGACCGCTTCGTCGCCAACGACCTGTCGATGGGCGCGAACGATCGCCTGTGGCTGATCACCGGCCCGAACATGGGCGGCAAGTCGACCTTCCTCCGCCAGGCCGCGCTGGTCGCCGTGCTCGCGCAAGCGGGGAGCTTCGTTCCCGCCGCCGCGCGCAAGGATCGGCATCGTCGACCGGCTGTTCAGCCGCGTCGGCGCTTCCGACAATCTCGCGCGCGGGCGTTCGACCTTCATGGTCGAGATGGTCGAGACCGCCGCAATCCTCGCCCAGGCGACGCCGAAAAGCCTCGTCATCCTCGACGAGATCGGGCGCGGCACCTCGACCTACGACGGGCTCGCGATCGCCTGGGCGGTGGTCGAGGCGATGCACGACCAAGTGAAGTGCCGGACGCTGTTCGCGACTCACTACCATGAGCTGACTAGGCTCGCGGGGCGTCTCGATTGCCTGTCGCTCCACCATGTCCGCGCGCGCGAATGGAAAGGCGAACTCGTCCTCCTCCACGAAGTCGCCGACGGCGCCGCCGACCGCAGCTACGGGATTGCGGTGGCCAAGCTCGCGGGTTTGCCCCCGGCGGTCGTCGGACGCGCGAAATCAGTCCTCGCCAAGCTCGAAGCCGGCCGCGATGCGACAGGCGGGATTGCCGCCGGCCTCGACGATTTGCCTTTGTTCGCGGCGGCGACGGAGCCCGAGCGCGGGCCCGATCCACTGACCGCCGCGATCGGCGAGATCGACCCGGATGCGCTGACCCCGCGCGAGGCGCTCGAGCAATTGTATCGGCTGAAGAGATTGGCCGCCGAGAAGGACGGATGAGCTTCACGCATATCGACGACCAGCGCGCGATCATCGACCGCCGCGCGGTCGGCGATCATCTGGCCACGCTCAAGGCCGGCAAGAAGCTTGGCGCCGAAGGGGCCGGGGTGCTTCGCGCTGCGCTCGATCGAGGGCGTGAGGAAATCGCGAAGCGGCTGAGGCAAGAGCCGGGCAACGGCCGTGCCGCCGCCCAGGCCACCGCCTTCCTCCACGATCAGCTCGTTCGGCTCGGCTACGATTTCGTCACCGGGCGCATCGTCGGCGAGCCGCTCGACGGTCTTTCGCTCGTCGGGCTCGGCGGTACCGGCCGCGGCGAGATGGCGCCGTTCAGCGACCTCGACCTCATGTTCCTGACGGAAAAGCCGCCAACGGCAGCGCAGGGGCGCGCCGCCGAAGCGGTGCTTCATCTGCTGTGGGATCTGAAGCTCAAGGTCGGCCATTCGATCCGTTCGCCGGCACAGCTCATTGCCCTCGCCAGGAAGGACATGAGCGTCCGAACCGCCTTTCTTGAAGCGCGCTGGTTGTGGGGCGAGGAGAAACTCTTCGAACTCGACCATGCGCCGCTTTCGCAAGGAGGTGGTCGCGGGCACCGCAGCGGAGTTCGTCACCGCCAAGCTCGCCGAGCGCGACGAACGGCACATCAAAATGGGCGACAGCCGCTACGTCGTCGAGCCCAACGTCAAGGACGGCAAGGGCGGCCTTCGCGATCTCCACGCGCTCTACTGGATCGGCAAGTACGTCCACGGCGTCGAACGGCCCGCGGACCTCGTCGGCGCGGGGCTCCTGACCGCGGCCGAATTCAAGCGCTTCGATCGGGCCGAGCGATTCTTCTGGTCGGTGCGCTGCCACTTGCACCTGCTCGCGGGCCGTCCGGAAGAGCGGCTGAGCTTCGAATATCAGCCGCGGATCGCGGAGATCATGAACTACGCCGACCGGCCCGGGAAATCCGCGGTCGAGCGGTTCATGCAATTCTACTTCTTGAACGCGAAGACGGTCGGCGACCTGACCGGCCTTTTCCTCGCCCAGCTCGACGAGCAACTCGGCAAGAAGGGGTTCCGCTTCGCACTTCCGACGATCCGCCGCCGGCCCAAGCGGCTCGGCGGGTTCGTGCTCGACCGCGGAAGGGTCTCGATCCCCTCCGACGATTTCTTCCGCGCCGATCCGGTTCGCCTGCTCGACCTCTATGCGGTCGCCGCACGCGATCGGCTCGAGGTGCATCCGACGGCCATGCGCGCCGCCGCGCGCGACGCCGTCATGATCGACCGCGACATCCGCAACGATGCCCGTGCCAATGCCTTGTTCATGGAGGTGCTGACCTGCCTTCAGCAGCCCGAGACAGTGTTGCGCTGGATGAACGAGGCCGGCGTCTTCGGCCGCTTCGTCCCCGACTTCGGCCGCGTCGTCGCGCAGATGCAGTTCGACATGTATCATCATTACACGGTCGACGAGCATTCAATCCGCGCCATCGGCCTGCTCGCCGCGATCGAGCGCGGCGATTTGAAGCAGGATCACCCGATCTCGACCGCGATCTTCAGGCAGATCGCGTCGCGGCGGGTACTCTATGTCGCCGTGCTCCTCCACGACATCGCCAAGGGGCGGGGCGGCGACCATAGCGTGATCGGCGCCGAGATCGCGCTCGAGCTTTGTCCGCGCTTCGGCCTCGATCCCGCCGAGACCGAGACCGTGTCGTGGCTGGTGCGCCATCATCTCCTGATGTCGTCGACCGCGTTCAAGCGCGACCTCGCCGACCCCAAGACGATCGACGACTTCATCCGCCAGGTGCAAAGCCCGGAGCGGTTGCGATTGCTCCTCATCCTCACCGTCTGCGACATCCGCGCGGTCGGGCCGGGTATCTGGAACGAATGGAAGCGCACCCTTCTGCGGACCTTGTTCGAAGCCGCCGAAGAGCGGCTGCGGCTCGGGCATAAGCAGCACGGGCGCACCGAGCTGGTTCAGGCGCGCCGCACGGAGCTCGGGGAGGCGCTGGGCTGGAGATCGAGCGTCGTGAACGCGCACTCGAAGCGGCTGCCCGATAGCTACTGGCTGGCCGAGCCGCTCCCCTGGCAGCTGGCCAACGCGCGGCAGGTGGCGGACGCCGAAGCGCGCATCGGCGATCCCGAGCCGAGCGTGGTCGCCGAAGACGATCCCGAAACCGGCGCGACCCGGGTAAGCGTGTTCACGCCGGACCGCGAGGGCCTCTTCTACAGAATCTGCGCGGGGCTGGCGTCGGCCGGCGCGAACATCATCGATGCGCGGATCCACACGACGCGCGACGGCATGGCGCTCGACAATCTGCTCGTCCTCGATGGCCGCGGCCGGCCTTACCACGAGCGCCGGCAGCGCGGACGGCTCGTGAAAGCGGTCGAAGCGGCGCTGCTTGCCGACGAGACGCCCCGGTTGCCGTCGACCGAAGCGCCCCGAAGGACCAGCGCCTTTGAAGTCGCGGCATCGGTTGCGATCGCCGAGCGCGCATCCACCCGAACGACGGTCGTCGAAGTCAACGCGCGCGACCGCCCGGCGCTATTGGCCGCTCTCGCCGGCGCGATCCATCGCTGCGGCCACACGATCCACTCCGCGCACATCGCCACCTACGGCGAACGCGCGGTCGACGTCTTCTACCTGACCGCCCCGGGCGGCGCCAAGCTCGGCGTCGAGGAGATCGAGGTCCTTCGCGCGCAGCTCCTGCAAGCCGCGCGCGAGCCTTCGCGGGCGAAAGCCGCCTAGCTCAGCCGCGCTCGCCGCGTTCGACCGGCGCCGGGGGCGGCGGAGGCGGAGGCGGAGGCGGCGGAGCCGGTTCGGCCACCGGCGGAGGCGGGGGCGGCGCGGGCGGCGCGACATAAGGCGCCGGCGCAGGCCGGTCGAAGCCAAGCTTGCCGCGAAGCGTCACGCCGAAGGTTCTCGGCTCGCCCAGGAACGCCCCGTAAAGCTGCGTCGCGCGAGTGAAGAAACCCGCCTGAACGGCGCGCGTGGTTGATCCGGGCGTTCCCTGGATCGGCGCGTCAAACGCGACCTGCTTGTAGGTCTTGTCGAACAGGTTCTGCGCCCAAAGTTCGATGCCCCAGCGATCGTCCGGTCCCTCAAGGCCGATACGGCCGTTCACGACCGTGAACGCCTTCTGAGTCTTTTCGATGTCCAAGTCGGAGCCGGTGTTGAACTTGCTCATGTAGCGGGCATCCGCATAGACGAGCGCGTGCATCCCGCCGGAACCGATCGGCGAAGTCCAGGCCGCGGAGCCGGTCACCGTCAATTTGGGCGCGTTCGAGATTTGCCGGCCAGGTAGCTGGAACAGCGCGTTGGACAACGGCTTGCCGCCCGCTCCGACGAGGTTGTTCCTGTACTTGGCGTTCGAATAGGTGATTCCCGCGTTGATCGAGAGATCGCGCATCGGACGCGTGAACGCCTCGATCTCGACACCGGTATCCTTGACCCCGGCGCGCGTGTCGCCGGTGCAGGCACCGGTGCGCGGATTGTTGTCGGTATCGCCGCCGCTCAAACCCTCGCTGCAGCTGTTGATGTTCTCGACGATGAAGTTGAGGCCGTTGAAGGTGTTCAGCTGGAAGTTCTTGAACAGCTGACGGAACACGGCGACGTTGAGGTCGATCCAGCCGCCGTTGTACTTGGCGCCGATTTCGATCGCATCGTTCGTTTCCGGGAGGAACTGGAGGTCCGCGCCCGACGCGACGATGCCGCCGCAGCCCGGCTGCGCGGCCGACACGCAGACCGACCCGCTGCCCGACAGAGGCGGAACACCCTGCGGCGCCGCCGCCCGGAACAGGGCCGAGCGGTCGAGGTTGAATCCGCCCGCCTTGTAGCCGCGCGAATAGCTCGCATAGGTCAGCAGGCTGGCGGTCGGCTTGTAGCTCAGCACAGCCGTGCCCGAGAACTTGTTCTCGGACCGCGAGTCCCTGATGCCGAGGCTTCCGCCCGGGATGCTGGCGAGCACGCACGGCAATTGCTGAAGCGCGGCAAAGGGCGACGCCGAGATGATATTGCAGATCGCCATATTGTCGCTGAGGTCGGCGTTCAGCCGCTTGCGCTCATGGGTGTAGCGCGCGCCCAGCGTCAGCTTCAGGCCGTCGGTGATCGAGATGATGTTGTGCGTGAACACCGCCCAATTGTTGGACGACTGGTTGTAGAGGTCGTCGAGGCCCGTCCCGGCAAGCGAAAGGCCGGGATGGCCGAGCAGCGTCGCGACGTTCGAGAACCCGCTGTTGTTGAACGGCGGCGCGCCGAAGTTCACCACGCCGAACGGCGGCCCGAGATCGATCGGAAGGCGCGCGAACGCGGCCAGCGCGGGCGCGTTCGCGCCGACGAAGGGCAGGACCGCGTTGGCGACGATGGGGTTGAAGCAGGTCGGCGTGCCGGGCGCGAGAAGCGCGGCTTGTCCGGTCGCCGACGCGAAGTTCGCGGCGACGAGGCAATTCGCGTAGGCGTCGTACTGGGAGCCGTAGGACAAATTGTCCCGAACCTGCAGCTTTTCGTTCGCGTAATAGCCGCCGACCAGCCAGTCGAGGTGGTTGCCGAACGCATTGCCCTGGAGCCGGAGCTCCTGACTGAAGGTCTTGAACCGACTGGATGAGCCGCCATCGTCGTCGCGATACAGGATGTCGAGATCGTTGAAGTCGGCATCCATGCCGCGCGTATATTTATTGTAGCGGTAGGCGGTGATCGAGGTCAGCTCCGCCCAGCCGAAGTCGTAGACGCCCTCGCCGGAAAGGCCCCAGTCCCTCACCCGACCGTTGTAGTTGCGGCCGGGCGTGATCGCCGTTTCGCGCCGGGAGGGATCGTCGATGATGGTCGCGCCGAGGCCGCGCTCGATGGCGGCGATCGTCGACGGCGCGGTCGTGAACCCGCCGCCGCCAGTGGCGACGACGTCCTGCGTCGGCAAGTAGACCGCGCCGCAGCACTCTTCGCTCTTGTGCGTGTAATCGCCAATCAGCCGGAACGAGAAATCATCGTTGGGCTGGAACAATAGCTGCCCCGGGTCAGCCAGCGCTTGCGATCGTTGAGGTCGCGGCCGGAAATTACGTCCTTGAGAAAGCCGTCGCGCTTCAGCCAGACCGCGTCGAGCCGGGCGGCGATGGTGTCGCTGAGCGGTCCGGTGACGCTCGCCTGGGCGCGCCAGTAATCGTAATTGCCGGCATCGATCTGCCCGCTCACTTCGGGGGTGAAGCGGGGCTTGGCGGTGATGATCGAAATCAGGCCCGCCGAGGTGTTGCGACCGAACAATGTGCCCTGCGGCCCGCGCAGAACCTCGATCCGGTCGAGCGGCCCGAGGTCCGTCAGGGCCATCCCCGCGCGGGCGCGGTAGACGCCGTCGATGAAGACGCCGACCGAGCCCTCGAGGCCGGGGTTGTCGCCGACCGTGCCGATGCCGCGAATGCGAGCGACGGCCGCACCCGCTTCCGAGGTTGTCGAGGAGACGAGGAGCGAGGGCGAAACCTGGTCAAGCTGCCGAATGTCGGTCGCGCCGGTATATTGTAGCTGTTGCGCCGTCACGGCGCTGACCGCCATCGGCACGTCGGAGAGCGCCTGATTGCGCCGCGTCGCGGTGATGACGATGTCGCCGGTGGCCACCGGCTGCTGCTCGCTCGCCTGGTCCTGGGTCGCCGCGCCTTCGGTCGCGCCCGGTGTCGGCTGGGCCGCCTGCTTATCGGTGTCGGTAGTGGAAACGGCGGTCTGGGCAAATGCCGGAGTCGCGATTGAAAACAGGCCGGTCGAAAGCAGCCAGGCGGACTTGCGGATCATGTTTTCCTCCCCCTCGGGCGCAGCCGCGCCCGGTCGGGGAGAGAGGCTAATGCGGATTGGGAAAAAGGGAAGCGATTGCGTTGCCGCAACGATGACAATGACCCGACGCTGAAGCAATTTGGCAACAGCAGTGTCAGTAAGGACGGTCGAGCAGGACTCGCTTGTGCCGCTTGGATCCCGGATCAGGTCCGAATGACTCGCACGCGGTTATTTCGGAGCGAGCACCATCAGCATCTGGCGACCTTCCATACGCGGATGCGCCTCGACCTTGGCGACCTCGGCCGTCTGCTCCTGGACACGGCGAAGAACCGCCATTCCCAGCTCGCCGTGCGCCATCTCGCGGCCGCGGAAGCGCATGGTGACCTTCACCTTGTCGCCTTCGTCGATGAACTCGAAGACCTTCTTCATCTTCGTGTCATAATCGTGGTCGTCGATGTTCGGACGCATCTTGATCTCCTTGATCTCCTGCGTCTTCTGCTTCTTGCGCTGCTCGTTGGCCTTCTTCTGCGCCTCGTACTTGTAGCGGCCGATATCGAGGAACTTCGCGACCGGCGGGTCGGAATTGGGGGAAATCTCCACGAGGTCCAGCCCGACCTCCTGTGCCTGCTCGAACGCTTCGCGCGTAAACATCACGCCCAGATTTTCGCCGTTTTCGTCGATCACCCGGACCTTCTGGGACTGGATGAACTCGTTGTAGCGGGGGCCGCTCATCGGCGGCGGCGGCGCCATTCCTCGGCGCGGATAGGGCGGTGGTATATGCGGTCTCCGAAAAGTTGTTGGACAGCGTTGCGAGTTAGGCACTTGCGCCGCGCGATGAAAAGTGCGCGCGAACAAATGTGAGTCATTTTTGCCGCCAGCTGTGGCGGACTCGCGTCAGGCGTTGTCAGGCGGGCCAGCAGCATCCAGGATGCCCCGCGCTAGGAACAACGCTGGGTACGTGCCCGGATATTCCTCCAATATACCGTGATCCGTAAGGCGGTCGATCGTCCGGCGCGCAGCTGGATAGGTGACCCCCAGAACGTCTTTTGCATCGTTCACGCTGATTACGGGCTGTTCGAATAAATGATCGACAAGAGCGAGCGCCCCGGCTGAACGTGTCGCAGTGGCCGCCGTAGCGCGATATTGCTCCTGCAGCAGGATCAGTCGATCAATCGTCGTAATCGTTTCCCGACAGGTTTCGCCGCACGGGCGAAGAAGAAGTTGAGCCAAGGGTACCATTCACCCTTGGCGGAAACATTGAACATAAGATCAATGTAGTCGTCCTTCCGATGCTCGAGCGCGGGGCTGATATAGAGCACCGGCATCTCGAGGAGGCCGCTCTCGCTCGCCATCAGGGAAATCAGCATCCGTCCGACGCGTCCGTTTCCATCCATAAAGGGATGGATCGTCTCGAACTGGTAATGGACGCAACGCAATATCGATCAGCGGATATCGCCGCTCCTCACGATTAAGAAAGCGCTCGAGATCATCCATGCAGCGAACGCGTCCTCGGGCGGAGGCGGAACAAATCGGGCCGTTTCGATGGTTCGGCCTCCGATCCAATTTTGGTCCGGTTTATACTCGCCCGGCCTTTTCTGAGCGCCGCGATGGTGACTGACAGCCGCTCAGCAGAGGTGCGGATGAGCGTCGTCAGTATCCTGATGACATAATTGCGGCGATCGATCTTGAGCGACTTCAGTCGGCGTCCTTTAGGGCACCGGATATAATTTCGCACCTCGCCTGGTTGCGTCGTCGTCTGCAGCGCTCGATGCCTCGTTCAGCCAGTACCACGGCGTCTTGAGTGCTGAACGTGCCCTCCATCTGCTGGACGATAGGTCAGCGCCTCGCGGCGTTGCGAGCGGGGCCAATGAGGAATCTGATGGGGTCCCGCAAGTTCAGCCGCCGGCAAGCCCCTTTGCAGCTCGCCGATCGCCAGAGACCGCAGCGGCCATGCGTCTCGCGCGACTTCGTTCATGTCGACAATCAGGCGGCAAGAGGCTGCGGGAACAAATGCTTCCGCGCCATTAATCGTCGGGCACAAAGCGGCCTGGTGCGCTTCGAGCATGAATCTGATCGGGTTCATAGATTGCTTTAACTCGAGGCAGCACTTTAAACAAAACCTTGTCTAAAGTATAAAGCGTTGAGGCTGGTTAAAGCAAACGCAAATCCGGCGGCACGGCCTCATCACGGATCATCGTGACCGCGTCGTCGATACTCATCATCTTCTGATGCTCGTCGCTGCCGAGCCGGCGAAGCGCGACGGTACCCTCCTCCGCCTCGCGCTTCCCGACGACCAGCAGGAGCGGGACCTTGGCGAGGCTGTGCTCGCGGACCTTGTAGTTGATCTTCTCGTTGCGGAGGTCGGTCTCGACCCGGATGCCCGCCGCCGACAGCTTCGCCGAGACCTCCTCGGCATAGGCATCGGCGTCCGACACGATCGTCGCCACCACCGCCTGGACCGGCGCCAGCCACAGCGGGAACTTGCCCGCGTGATGCTCGATCAGAATGCCGATGAACCGCTCGAAGGTGCCGATGATCGCGCGATGGAGCATCACCGGGCGGTGCTTCTGCCCGTCCTCGCCGACATAGGTCGCGTCGAGCCGCTCCGGCAGCACCGTATCCGCCTGCATCGTGCCGACCTGCCAGGTGCGGCCGATCGCGTCGGTCAGGTGCCACTCGAGCTTGGGGGCATAGAAAGCGCCCTCGCCCGGCAGCTCCTCCCAGCCGTAGTCCGCGGTCGCGCGGCCGGCCTTCGCCACCGCGTCGCGCAAAACCTGTTCGGCGCGGTCCCATTCCTCGTCGGTGCCGTACCGCTGGTCCGGGCGCAGCGCGAGCTTGATCGCGTAACTGTCGAAACCGAGGTCATGATAGACGCTGTCGAGCAGGTCGCAAAAGGCGACGATCTCGTCGACCAGCTGGTCCTCGCGCACGAAAATGTGCGCGTCGTCCTGCGTGAACTGGCGGACGCGGAGGATTCCGTGAAGCGCGCCGTGCGGCTCGTTGCGATGGCAGCAGCCGAACTCGGCCATTCGGATCGGCAGGTCGCGATAGCTGGTGATGCCCTGCTTGAAGATCAGCACATGCGCCGGGCAATTCATCGGCTTCAGCGCCATCAGGTCCGCATCGCCCGAAAGGATCGCGGCATCATCGTCGGTCGAGGGAATCTCGTCGGGGACGACGAACATGTTCTCGCGATACTTGCCCCAGTGGCCGCTCTTCTCCCATTGGCGGGCGTCCATCAGCTGCGGCGTCTTGACCTCGACATAGCCGGCCGCGTCGAGCCGGCGGCGCATGTAGGCCTCGAGTTCGCGCCAGATGCGGTAGCCTTTCGGGTGCCAGAAGACGCTGCCGTGCGCCTCGGCCTGGAGGTGGAACAGGTCCATCTCCTGGCCGATCTTCCGGTGATCGCGCTTGCCCGCTTCCTCGAGCCGGACGAGATAGGCATCGAGCTGCTTCTTGTTGAGCCACGCCGTCCCGTAGATGCGGCTCAGCATCGGGTTCTTCGGGTCCCCGCGCCAATAAGCGCCCGAGACGCGGGTCAGCTTGAACGCGTTGGGGTCGAGCTTGCCGGTCGAGGCGAGGTGCGGGCCGCGGCACAGGTCGATCCAGCGCGTGCTCGGCGGTGCCCGACCGGTACATGGTGATCGGCTCGCCCTCGGGCAGCTCCATCACCCACTCAGCCTTGAACGCTTCGCCGCTGCGCTCGAAGAAGGCGCGGACGTCCTCACGCGTCCACACCTCCCGGACGAGCGGCTCGTCGCGCGGCAATGATCCGGCGCATCTCCTCCTCAATCGCCGGCAGATCCTCCTCGGTGAAGGGTCCATGCTCGGCGGTCGGGGCAAAGTCGTAATAAAAACCGTCGTCTGTGGCCGGGCCGAAGGTGATCTGCGTTCCGGGGAACAGGTTCTGAACCGCCTCGGCGAGGATGTGCGCGAAATCGTGGCGAACCAGCTCGAGCGCGTCCTTCTCGTCGCGCGAGGTAATCAGCGCGAGGTCCGCATCCCCCTCGAACGGCCGCGTGATGTCGCGCACCTCGCCGTCGACGCGCGCGGCAAGCGCGGCCTTGGCGAGGCCCGGCCCGATCGCCGCGGCGACGTCGGCCGGGGTCGACCCTTCGGGCATTTCCTTCACCGACCCGTCGGGAAGCGCGATCTTGAACATCTTGGTCATGGGCGAGGGCCATGTAGCGATGCCGCCTCCACCCCTCAACCGCCGGAATTCGCGGGGCCCGCGCGGATGCGTGACAATCTAAGTCGTCGGTGGTAAAGCTACCTTTACGTCTCAATGAGGGTTGGCATGGAAAACCGCCTCCGCGGTCTTCGCGCGACGCGCAACTGGAGCCAGCAGGGCCTCGCCGAGCGGCTCGAGGTCTCGCGCCAGAGCGTCAATGCGATCGAGACCGGGAAATATGATCCCTCGCTTCCGCTCGCCTTCCGCATCGCCGAGCTGTTCGACCTCTCCATCGAGGAGATTTTCGTCTCGCCATCAAGCCGGAGCTCGGGCGCGATCTAGGCCGTCTCGACCCGGCCAAGGGCTTCATCGAGAATCTGCTCGGCACGAATGAATAGCTGGGTGTCGATCACGACGCCCGAGGCGGCGCAATTCTCACGGACCTGGCCGGGCCTCGAAGCGCCGATGATCGCGGAAGCGACATTGGGTTCGCGCAGGACCCAGGCGAGCGCGAACTGAGGCAGCGTCAGGCCGGCCTCCTCGGCGATCGGCTTCAGCCGCTGGACCGCGCGAAGCACCTCGGGCTGCATCAGCCGGTCCATCCAGCCGCCCATCTCCTCGCTCGCCGCGCGCGAGTCGCTGGGGGGTGGCTGGTCCGGGTCGTACTTGCCGCTGAGCACGCCCTGGCCGAGCGGCGACCAGACGATCTGCGAAATGCCGTTGGCCGCGCAAAGCGGGATCACCTCCTCCTCCGGCTCGCGCCACAACAGCGAATATTGCGGCTGGCTCGAGACGAACTTCGCGACATGACCGTCTCCGGCCAGTTCGATCGCGGCCCGGATCCGGTCCGCCGGCCATTCCGAAAAGCCGATCGCGCGCGTCTTGCCGCTCTCGACCGCCCTGGTCAGCGCCTCCATCGTCTCCTCGAGTGGCGTGTCCCAGTCGTAGCGGTGGCACTGATAGAGATCGACATGGTCGGTCCGAAGCCGCTTGAGCGACGCGTCGAGCTGCTTTTCCACCTGCTCGCGCGATAGCCCGCGGTCGGTATCGGACATCGGGAAGAAAAGCTTGGTCGCGAGAATGTAGGAATCGCGCGCTCGCCCTTGGAGGGCCTCGCCAAGGAACGTCTCGGCCGCGCCTCGGCCATAAACGTTCGCTGTGTCGATGAAGTTGATCCCCTGCTCGAACGCTTCCTCGAGGCAGGCGCGCGCCGAGTCCGCCTCAACTCCAACGCCGTAGGTCAGCCACGAGCCGAGCGAGATTTCCGAAACCTCGAGGTCGCTGTCGCCGAGCTTGCGATATTTCATTTGGCGAGCCTCCTCCGCTAGACCGCGCGCGATGACGAAAATCGAGCATCTCGACGTCGGCGGCCGTTCGATTGCTTATCGGCTGCGCCGGGGAAAGGTTCCGGCGATCCTGTTCCTTCCCGGCTACGCATCCGACATGGAAGGAACGAAGGCGCTCGCGATCGATGGCTGGGCCGAGGAGCGCGGCGCGGCCATGCTCCGTCTCGACTATTCGGGTACGGGCTCGAGCGGCGGGGAATTCGCGGACGGCACGCTGGCTCTTTGGCTCGAGGAAGCGCTCGCCGCACTCGACGCGCTGACACAAGGCCCGATCATCCTCGTCGGATCGTCGATGGGCGGATGGATCGCGCTCCATCTCGCGCTCCTTCGCCCGATGCGCATTCGAGCGCTGATCGGGATCGCGACCGCGCCCGACTTCACCGAGTGGGGATTTGCCGATGGCGATGCCGCCGTTGCCAAAGGCCTCGGGCGCGCTTTTTGGGAATCCGGCCAGCAGCTGCAACTCCTCGAGCGCGAAATCGCGATCGATTGCCCGGTGCGGCTGCTCCACGGCGAGCACGATCAAGAGGTTCCGCTCGACATCGCTTTCCGCCTGATGCGCGCGCTCCGTTCATCCGATGTCCAGCTGAATGTGCTCAAGGGCGGCGGCCATCGCCTGTCGGAGCCGCATGAGATCCGCGCGATCCTCGACACCCTCGATGCCCTTCTGGAGCCAATGATTTGATCGCCTTGATTGCCGCCGCGCTCGCCGCCTCCACTCTGCAAAGCCCCGCGACCTGCCCGAATGTCGTGACCCCGGAAGCGCTGGTGTGCAGGGCGCTCGAGTCCGAGAAGAACGGCGACAGTGCCGCCGCCGCGCAGGCGTTCGAGGAAGCCGCCAAGGCGTCTTCCGACGGCGACCCGAAAACCGCCCGGATGTGGGCCGCGGCGGGCAATTTGTGGATTTCCGCGCAGCAGCCCGGCAAGGCCGCGCTCGACCTCGACCGCGCGCTGTCGATGAAGGGCCTGGAAGCCGAGCAGCGCGGCGAGGCGTTGCTCGACCGGGCACGCGCCGCCGAAGCGCAGGACGACCTGCCGACCGCCCGCGCGAAGGCGAACGAAGCGGCAGCGACGATTTCCGCCGACCCCTTCTACTGGTACTTTTCGGCCGCGCTTGCGATCCGCGAGAGCGATCCGACAACGGCGCAAATGGCGATCAACAAGGCGCTGTCGATGGCGCCCAATGATCCGACCGTCCTGTTCGAAGCCGGCCACGTCGCGCACTTCACGGGCGACGATGACAAAGCGCGCAGCTACTGGATGCGCGCCGCCGGCAGCGACCCCACCGGGCCGACCGGCAAGGCCGCCGCCAAGGCGGTCGAGATGCTCGGAGTCACGCCGACGGTGAAGCTGGATCCCGTCCAGCCGAAGTGAGCCCGGCGCTCGGCTAGCCGAGGTCATAGTCGATCGTCGTCACCACTCGGACCTTCTGGAACGGCGAGCTGCCGCCCGACGAGCCGCAATCGTCGCAATCCTCGCCGTCGCGCGCGCCGACCGAGAAATAGCCCTGACTCGCGGTCTTGATTCGGCCGACCGCTGCACCGCTGTCGCGCGCGAACTGCTCGGCGCTGAGGCGCGCGTTCCGGTTCGCTTCGGCGATCATCGCCGGCTTCAGCTTGTTGAGGCCAGTGAACGTGTAGCTGATGCCGCTTCCGGACAGCTCGACGTTAGCCCGCAGCAGCTCGGCCTGGCGCGTATAGGCGTCGCGCGCCTTCATCACGTCGTCGGTTCTCAGCTGGATCGAGCGGCTGACGACCAGTTTCTGTGGCCCGATCGGCCGGCCCATATTGTCCCGCTGCTGCTCGCGGTTGAGCGAGACGTCGGTGTCGGCGATTTCCTCAGCCTTGAATCCCGCGCGCTGGAAGAAGGAGCGGACCGCGCGGGCTTGCTCGTCGACGGATTGCTGGACCGCGCCGAGGTCCTCGCCCTGGTGCGAGAAGCTGACCGACCAAGTCGCGAGGTCGGCGGTGACGTTGCGTTCCGAAACCCCGCGGACGGTTACCGAGCGGTGCTCCGCCATCTTCGAGCGGCGAAGCCCGTCGCCGAGAGCATAACCGCTGGTGGTGAGGCCAATCGCAAAAATCGCGACCGCGCCCAAAAGGACGGCGCGGCTGTCCTGCAACTTGCTGATCATGGGATGGAAACCCGTGCGTTCGTCCGCATATACGAGCAGTCACCGGTCACGATCGCCGGTTGGGACTGCGACGAACCGTGCTAATATAGCGATGAATTGAGCAGGACGAAATGAAATTTCTTCATTCGATGATCCGCGTGTCCGATCCCGCGGCCACTGTGGCATTCTTTCAACTATTGGGCCTCGAGGAGCGGCGTCGGACGGATAATGAGGGGGGCCGCTACACGCTCATTTTTCTCGGCGTTCCCGGCGACGAGGGCGGCGAGGTCGAGCTCACCCATAATTGGGATGAGTCCGGCTACGGCGGCGGACGCAATTTCGGCCACCTCGCCTACCAGGTCGATGACATCTATCAGACCTGCCAACGGCTTATGGACAATGGCGTGACGATCAACCGCCCGCCGCGAGACGGACGCATGGCCTTTGTTAGGTCGCCCGACCACATCTCGGTCGAGCTTCTCCAGAACGGCGCCGCGCTCGAACCGATCGAGCCTTGGTCCTCAATGCCGAACCGTGGCGAATGGTAGGCTGGCCGGACAGTCGCTTTCTCGACCTCGTCGGGGCGGACCAACCGATCATCCAGGCGCCGATGGCCGGCGCGGGTGGGGTCGAGCTGTGCGTCGCGGCGATGCGCGGCGGCGCGCTTGGCTCGCTGCCCTGCGGCTTGCTATCGCCCGATCAGGTGAGGGCGCAGGTCGCCGCGGTTCGCGATGCGTTGGACGGTCCGTTCGCGCTCAACTTCCTCTGCCACCGCATGCCCGAAAAGTCGGATGACGGCGCGTGGCGGGCTCTGCTCCGGCCTTATTACGAAGAGTTCGGAGTCGAGCCCGGGAACGGCGGCGCGCTGCGCCTCCCGTTCGATGAGGAGATGTGCCGGGCCGTCGAGGAGTTGCGGCCGGCTGTCGTCAGCTTCCATTTCGGCTTGCCCGAAAAAAGTCTGCTCGATCGCGTGAAGGGGGCCGGAGCTGTCGTCCTCGGCAACGCCACGACCGTCGAGGAGGCGCGCTGGCTCGACCGGCGCGGCGTCGATGCCGTGATCGCTCAGGGCTTCGAGGCGGGCGGGCACACGGGACGGTTCCTCGGAGCCGATCCCGAGGAAGCAGTCGGGCTCTTCGCTTTATTGCCGCAGATCGTCGACGCCGTGTCGGTTCCGGTGATCGCCGCGGGCGGAATTGCGGATGGTCGCGGCATGGCCGCGGCGTTCGTCCTCGGCGCGAGCGCGGTGCAACTCGGCACTGCCTACCTTCACACGCCCGAAGCGGCGATCAGCGCGGTCCATCGCCGGCGGCTGAAGGAAGGTCGGACGGTCTACACCAACCTCCTCACCGGCGGACTCGCCCGCGGCCTTCGCGGCCGTCTCGTCGACGAGCTTGGGCCGGTTCGGTCCGAGCCGCCGCCCTATCCGCTCGCAAGCGCCGCGCTGGCCCCGATCCGCGCGGCGGCCGAAAAGCGGCAAGAATATGGATTTGGGCCGATGTGGGCTGGACAGTCGGGATCTCTCGGAGAAGCGCTTCCCGCGACCGAACTCACGCGAAAGCTGGCCGCCGATGCGCTGGCGATCCTCCACCGCAAAGCCTAGGAAGCCTTGCGATGGAAATCGTCCCGGTCCCGGCCTTCAGCGACAATTACCTATGGCTCGTCCATGACGAGAACAGCGGCGAGACGGCGGTGGTCGATCCGGGCGATGCCGCGCCGGTGCTCGCAGAAGCCGAGCGCCGCGGATGGACCATCGGTCAGGTCTGGAACACCCATTGGCACCCGGACCACAGCGGCGGAAACCTCGCAATCAAGCAAGCGACCGGCGCACGGATTTCCGGCCCGGCGAACGAGAATATTCCCGGCCGCGATGTCGCCCTGGGCGAAGGCGACGAAGTTCGGCTCGGCAGCCACGTCGGACGCGTCATCGAAGTGCCCGGCCACACGCTCGGCCACATCGCGCTGCTGTTCGAGGAAGACGGCATCGCCTTCGTCGGCGACACCTTGTTCGCAATGGGTTGCGGCCGCTTGTTCGAGGGCACGCCCGAGCAGATGTACCGCTCGCTGCAGCGGTTGACCGAATTGCCGGACGACATTCGACTTTACTGCGCGCACGAATATACCCTCTCCAACGCCAGGTTCGCTGCCCATGCCGAGCCGGACAACCCCGCGGTCGCCGAACGCCTCGCCGAGGTCGAAGCGCTGCGTGAGCGGAATCAAATCACGCTTCCGACAACCGTCGGGCAGGAACGTGAAACCAATCCCTTCGTTCGCTCCACTAACGTCGAGGAATTCGCGCGTCGCAGAACGGCCAAAGACAGCTTTCGTTAAGCTCCCGAAGCGTTTTTGCCGCGCGACGCTCGAGGTTTATAAAGGAGGTTGCAATGCGCGCTGTTCCTTGTCTGCTGATTGCCTCTGCGCTCGCTTCCTGCACCATGGCTCCGCCGCCGCCCGGCTACGCCGCTGCCGAGGCGCAGCGCGAGCAGGCCGCGCTGCAGCGCGAGCTTGCCGGACGAGTTCCGATCGGTCCGCCGCTCTCCTGCCTGCCGCCGGGACCGACTTACGAATTCGAGGAACGTCAGCGAGAATACGATCATTTTCCGGCGCGGCGCGACGATGTACGTCAACCATCCTCCCGGAGGATGCACGGGGCTCGGCAATCCCTTCTATGCCCTGGTCACGAAGAGCGTCGGACCGGGTCCCTGCCGCGGCGACATCGCGCAGGTCATGGATTTGCAGAACCACGTGTTCATCGGCGCCTGCAGCCTCGGCGATTTCATCCCCTACGGGCGACCGCGCTGACGACTCAGCGCGCGTACAGCGTGTCGAGCCGCTCTCCATAGACCTTGGAGATCACGTGGCGCCGGATCTTCAGTGATGGCGTCAGCTGTTCGTTCTCGATGGTGAACGCCTGGTCGGCGAGGATGAAGCGGCGCACCCGCTCGATCACCGAGAGGTCGGCATTGACGCGGTCGACCGCGCGCTGAAGCCGCTCCTGACGGTCGGAGGCCGATGCGATTTCCGGATCCGGCACGAGCAACGCGACAAGGTGCGGGCGGCGGTCGCCATAGACCATTGCCTGCGCGATCTCGGGCTGCAGCGTCAGCATGCCCTCGATCCGCTGCGGCGAGACGTTGTCGCCCTTGTCGTTGACCAGGATGTCCTTCTTGCGGTCGGTGATCTTGATCCGGCCCTTGTCGTCGAAGTGACCGATGTCGCCCGTGGCAAGCCAGCCGTCGCGCAGGACCCGCGCCGTCTCCTCGGGATTGCGCCAATAGCCGTGCATGACGTTCTCGCCCCTGACCATGATCTCGCCGTCCTCGGCGATGCGCACCTCGCAACCCGCCGGCGGACCGACGGTATCGAGCCGAATTCCCGCGCGCGGCCGGTTGCAGCTGATGAGCGGCGCCGCCTCGGTCTGGCCGTAGCCCTGGAGGAAGGTGATCCCGAGCGACTGGAAAAATGTCCCCACCTCGGGATTGAGCGGCGCTCCGCCGGAAACCCAGGCTTTGACCCGCCCCCCGACCTTTTCGCGGATCTTCCGTCTCAGGGTCAGCGCGAGAAGCCCGTCCATCGGCAGATCCCACGGCTTGAGCCGCCCGCGATACTTGTCGCCGCCGATTTTCAGCGCGCGATAAAGCAGATATTTCGCGAACCCGCCCTGCCCTTCGATCGATTTGATGATTCGGGCGCGGAGCATCTCGAACAGTCGCGGGACGACGACCATGATGGTCGGGTGCACTTCCTCGATATTGGCGGCGAGCTTTTCGAGGCTCTCGGCGTAGTAGATCTGCGCTCCGAGCGCGACCGGGAAGTGCTGGCCGCCGGTATGCTCATAGGCATGGCTCGCCGGCAGGAACGACAGGAAGACCTCGTCGCCCCAGCCGAAATCGGACGAGATGATGTCGGTGCACGCTTCGAGGTTGCAGAGGATCGCGCCGTGGTGCTGGCGAACGCCGCGCGGCGCGCCGCCGGTCCCGCTCGTATAGATGAGGCAGGCCAGCGTATCGCGCGCGGTCGCGCCCATCCGTGCTCGCAACCCATCGACGTCGCCCGTGCCGGACGCGAGCGCGCTCCAGCTATGACAGCTGACCCAGTCGGGCGTCTGTTCGGAATGCAGCGGCTCCATGCCGATCACATGGTGGCATTCGTTGGAGGTCAGCACCGCGGGGATGACGTTTCTGGCCAGCTTCTGATTGGAAACGATGACCGCTCGAGCGCCCGAATTTTCGAGGATGTGCAAATGATCGCGCGGCGTGTTCGTGGTGTAGGTCGGCACCGTGACGCAGCCCGCGGCCATGATGGCGAGGTCGGAGATCAGCCATTCGGGCCGGTTCTCGCTGACGAGGCACACGCGGTCGCCGGGCTTTAACCCCATCTCCTTTAGCGACGATGCAATCGCGGCGACCTGACGCGCCGCCTCCCTCCAGCTGGTCGGCCGCCACTCGCGCTCGCGCTTGGCCCACAGGAACGGCTGCTCGCCTTTCTCCGCCGCGCGCGCGAGGAACATCGAGACGAGATTGTCGAACCGTTCGAGCTGCCTGGCCAAAGTTCTCCCGATCCCCTCTATTCCGACAGCACCGCGCCCTCGCTGCGCGGGTCGGCGCCGCCAACCCAGCCGCTGCTCGTCCACTGGACCGCGTTCGCCTTGAAGGTGCCCGGCGGAAGCGTTCGAACATCGACATGGCCGAGCGATTGAAGCTGGGGAATCATCGCTTCGAGAAAAGTCCCGCTCTCGACGAAGACGGTTTCGCCCGGCGCGTAGATCATCGGCAACGCGATCGCCTCCTGCGGCGCCAGATGGAAGTCGAGCACGCCGACGATCGTCTTGATGACCTGCGCCGGGATGGTCGAGCCGCCCGCGGCGCCGACCGCGAGAACCACCCGCCCGTCGGGGCCGTACACGATCGTCGGGCTCATCGAGCTGCGCGGCCGCTTTCCGCCTTCGACCCGGTTGGCGACGGAGCAGCCGCCTTGTTCGGGGACGAAGCTGAAGTCGGTCAGTTCGTTGTTGAGATAGTAACCGTTGACCATCAGCCCCGAGCCGAAGCTGCTTTCGATCGTCGAGGTTTCCGAAGCGACATCGCCCCAGCGGTCAACCGCGATGAAATGCGAGGTGCCGCGCTCGGGCTGCGGCTCCGGCGTGCAGGTGATGTCCGCGCCGGCGGGCGCGCCGGCGTGAACGTTCGCGATCGTGCTCGTCGGAGAGATCAGCGCCGAGCGGCCGGCGAGATAGGCGGGAGCCATGAGGCCCGCGAGCGGCACTCGCACATAATCCTCGTCGGCGAGATATTTGTTGCGGTCGGCATAAGCGAGCCGCTCGGATTCGGCGATGAGGTGCCAGGCCGTGGGCGATCGCGGCCCGAGCGCCGAAAGGTCGAACCGCTCGAGCTGCTTCAACGCCGCGAAGACCGTGAATCCGCCGGACGAGGACGGACCCATGCCGCAGACGCGATAGGCGCGGTAGGTGCCGCAGACGGGCGGTCGCGCCTTGGCGTCGTAGGAGGCGACATCGCCGGCCGTCATCGGCGCCGGGTTGTGCGGCGCGCCGCTGACCGTCGCCGCGATCGCCTCTGCGTTCGGGCCGACGTAGAAGCTGGCGGGACCCAGCCGCGCCAGGCGCTCGAGATAGGCGGCGAAGGCCGGGTTCTTCACCAGCGTGCCGACCGGCTTCGGCTGCCCGTCCGCCTGATAAAAGAGCGTTCGCGCTTGCGCGGAAAGCGCGCCCGTTGCCGGATATTTCAGCAACGAATTGTAAAGCCGCGGAGTCACCTTGAACCCGTCGCGAGCGAGCTTGATCGCGGGCTGGAACAGCGCCGCCCATTTGAGCTTGCCGTAACGCTCGTGCGCCTGGCCCATCATGCGAACGTTGCCCGGGACCCCGACGCTCTTCCCGCCCGGCTGAGCGTCGTCGAACTCCATCGGCTGGCCATCGCGCAGGAACCAGTTGCCGGTTGCTGCGTGCGGCGCGGTCTCGCGACCGTCGAACGTCACCGGCGCCGCGCCTTTGTCGGAATAGACGAGATAGCCGCCCCCGCCGATGCCCGAGCTCTGCGGCTCGACGACGTTGAGCGCGAGCAGGGTCGCGAACGCGGCATCGGCGGCGGTCCCGCCCTCGCGCAGGATCGCGACGCCCGCCGCGGCGGCGCGCGGATCGGCGGCGCTGACCATGCCTTTGGCCGAGCTCGCCGAAACTTCGCCATTCGCGCAGGCCGCGAGCAAAACAGCGGCCGAGAACCAAAGAACGCGCTTCAACATCGGCCGCAGCGGCTACTCGGTCCCAACCGCCTCGGCAATGCTGCGCATCCCCTCGCGCTCGAGCCGCTCGGCCAGCTCGCGCACGATCCGCCGAGCGATCCCGGGACCTTCATAGACCATTGCCGAATAGAGCTGAACGAGGCTCGCGCCGGCGCGGATGCGCTCCCACGCGTCGTCCGCGGTCGCGATCCCGCCGACACCGATCAGCGGAATCTTCCCTCCCGAAGCCGCTCGAAATTCGCGCAGGGCCTTGAGCGCCAGCGGCTTCAGCGGCCGACCCGACAAGCCGCCTTGCTCGCGCGCGGAGCTCGACTTGAGCGGCGGCCGCGACACGGTCGTATTGGCGACGATGATCGCATCGATCCGATGCTCGACGGCGACGCGGACGATCTGGTCAGGCTCGCCCTCCCCGAGGTCCGGCGCGACCTTCAGGAAGATCGGAGGATCCTCGGCGCCGCGGACCTCCTGCACGGCCGAAAGCAAGGCGCGAAGCGCGCCTTCGTCCTGCAGCTGCCGAAGGCCCGGCGTATTGGGCGAGCTGACGTTGATCGTCAGATAATCGGCCATCCCGCTCATCGCCCGCACGCCGTGGACGTAATCGGAGATGCGATCGGCGCTGTCCTTGTTGGCGCCGATGTTGACCCCGACCACGCCGCGCGTCCGGTACCGCCGCTTCAGCCGGGCAAGGGCGGATTCCTGGCCTTGATTATTGAAGCCGAGGCGGTTGATGACCGCGCCATCCTCCGCGAGGCGGAACAGCCGCGGCTGTGGATTGCCCGCCTGCGGGAGCGGGGTCAGCGTTCCGACCTCGACGAAACCGAAGCCGAGGCTCAGCATCGGCTCGAACACCTCGGCGTCCTTGTCGAACCCGGCCGCCAGTCCGACCGGGTTGGGAAAGGTGAGGCCGGCGACCTTCGTTTCCAGCCTCGGAGTCCAGTCGGGTTCCGGCGTGAAGCCGGTGCCAGTGCGCAATTTCAGCGCCGCAATGGTCGCCCGATGCGCACGTTCCGGATCAAGCCGGAAGGCGAAGGGGCGGATGAGGGAATAGAGGCGCACGGGCTCCTTATCGTCACCCCGGCCTTGAGCCGGGGCCTGCCTGTTCTTCAAAGAGCAAGGTCGGTGCCGGATCAAGTCCGGGATGACGAAGGTGAGGTTGAGTTTCGCGGCGCAACCCACTAAATCGGAGCGATATGCTCCTAATTGCGTTGAACAGACAGTGCGCCTGAGCCATCTTGCCGATTATGCGGTCGTCCTGATGACCGCCGCCGCCCGCCGCCCGGCGGGCGCGCGCCTCAGCGCGACCGAGCTCGCGGGCGACACCGGCGTTCCACTTCCCACTACGCAGAAGCTGATGGGCCAGCTCGCCGCCTCGGGCCTGTTCACCAGCGTGCGCGGCGCGAGCGGCGGCTTCGCGCTGGCCAGGCCCGCGGCGGAGATCACCCTCGCCGATATCGTCGAGGCCGTGGAAGGCCCAATCGCGCTCACCATGTGCTCAGACGGACAAAATCACGACTGCATCCTCGACGCCCACTGCCGCGTGAAACCGCACATCGGGGTGGTCGGCAGGGCAGTCCGTGGTGCCTTGGACGCCGTGAGCTTGCAGCAGCTCTGTTCCCCGGCGAAGGCCGGGGCCCAGGGCGCTGCGGCAGCAGCGCTTTCGCGCTCCTGGACCCCGGCCTCCGCCGGGGCACGGGTGCGCGCATGAACGAGGCCGTCAAGAACCGCGAGCTCAAGGACAAGATCGCGCAGGACTACGAATGGGGCTTCGTCTCCGACATCGAGCAGGAATTCGCGCCCAAGGGGCTCAGCGAAGACACCGTCCGCTTCATCTCGGCCAAGAAGGACGAGCCCGAGTGGATGCTCGACTGGCGCCTGAAGGGCTACCGCGCGTGGCTCGAGATGGAGGAGGTCAGCTGGGCCAAGCTCGACATCCCCGAGATCGATTACCAGGACGCTTATTATTACGCCGCGCCCAAGGCGAAGGAGAAGCTCGCGTCGCTGGACGAGGTCGATCCGGAAATTCTGCGCGTCTACGAAAAGCTTGGCATTCCGATCGAGGAGCAGAAGGTGCTCGCCGGGGTCGAAGGCGCGGCCAGGGTCGCGGTCGATGCGGTGTTCGACAGCGTCAGCGTCGCGACCACCTTCCGCAAGGAGCTCGCCGCGGCGGGCGTCATCTTCCTCTCCATCTCCGAAGCGATCCGCGAGCATCCCGAGCTGGTGAAGAAGTATCTCGGCAGCGTGGTCCCGCAGCGCGACAATTACTTCGCCTGCCTCAACAGCGCGGTCTTCTCCGACGGCACCTTCGTCTACGTGCCCGAGGGCGTCCGCTGCCCGATGGAGCTCAGCACCTATTTCCGGATCAATGCCGAGAACACCGGCCAGTTCGAGCGAACCCTGATCGTCGCCGACAAGGGCAGCTACGTCTCCTACCTCGAAGGCTGCACTGCGCCGATGCGCGACGAGAACCAGCTCCACGCCGCGGTGGTCGAGATCTTCGCGCACGAGGACGCCGAGGTGAAATACTCCACGGTCCAGAACTGGTATCCGGGCGACGCCGAGGGCAAGGGCGGCATCTTCAACTTCGTCACCAAGCGCGCGCTCTGCTCGGGCGACCGCTCGAAGGTCAGCTGGACCCAGGTCGAGACCGGAAGCGCGATCACCTGGAAATATCCGAGCTGCATCCTCAAGGGCGATGGCAGCGTCGGCGAATTCTATTCGGTCGCGCTGACCAACAACCGCCAGCAGGCCGACACCGGCACCAAGATGATCCACATCGGCGCCAACACGCGCTCGACCATCGTCTCGAAGGGCATCAGCGCCGGCCGCTCGAACAACACCTATCGCGGGCTGGTCCGCGTGCTCCCGCGCGCCGAGAACGTGCGCAACTTCACCCAGTGCGATTCACTGCTGCTCGGCAGCGACTGCGGCGCCCACACCGTGCCCTACATCGAGGTCAAGAACCCGACCGCGACCATCGAGCATGAAGCGACCACGTCGAAGATCAGCGAGGACCAATTGTTCTACGCGATGAGCCGCGGGCTCGACGCGGAAAGCGCGGTCGCGCTGATCGTCAACGGCTTCGCCCGCGAGGTGCTGAAGCAGCTGCCGATGGAGTTCGCGGTCGAGGCGCAGAAGCTGCTGGGGATCTCAGCTTGAGGGGAGCGTGGGATGATCGATGTTTCCAGATCATGAAACGCGAACGCAGTCGATGCGAGACTCAATGGCGCGGCGACATCGTCGATGCACACACGCACGTGGCCGATCACCGACTTGAGCTTCAGGAAAGCAACCTTGCGGGCTGACTTCTATTGTCGTCGAGGTCTTGCAGACTCGAGCGACATCGAAGACTGGGTAGATCGACCGACAAATGCGCTCTGCTGTCCCAAGTGCGGCGATCGACTCTGCAATCGGCGATGCGTCCGGCTTTCGCCATCTCGGACAAGCATTCGTCTCCAAGAGATGAACGGACTTCGGTTGTCGTGATGCTTGAGATCACAACCTCCACGCGACCGTCGCCGACAAGCCGATCCTGAACGGCGTGTCGCTGGACGTGCCCGCGGGCGAGGTGCACGCGATCATGGGGCCCAACGGCTCGGGCAAGTCGACGCTGGCTTACGTGCTCGCCGGGCGGCCGGGGTATGAGGTGAGCGAGGGTGCGGTGACGTTCACCTCCCTCCCGCAAGCGGGAGGGGCCGGGGGAGGGCCTGTCGAAGATCGCGCTGCAGGTCCACATGCCCATCCCCTCAAACCCCTCCCGCGAGCGGGAGAGGAGGCTTGGACCTGCTCGCTCTGGAACCGCACGAGCGCGCCGCGGCGGGGCTGTTCCTCGGCTTCCAGTATCCGGTCGAGATCCCCGGCGTCTCCTACCTCCAGTTCCTGCGCGAGAGCCTCAATTCGCAGCGCCGCGTCGCGCGGCGAAGCCGAGCTGTCGGGCGCCGAGTTCATCAAGCTCGCGAAGCGAACAGGCGGCGCTGCTCGGAATGGACGCCGAGATGCTCAAGCGGCCGGTCAATGTCGGCTTTTCGGGCGGCGAGAAGAAGCGCGCCGAGATGGTCCAGATGGGCATCATGCAACCCGAAGTTCGCCGTGCTCGACGAGACCGACAGCGGCCTCGACATCGACGCGCTCAAAAGCGTCGGCGCGGGCATCAACCGCATCATGCGCGCACCCGACAAGGGCGTGCTGCTGATCACCCACTACCAGCGCCTGCTCGACTACGTCGAACCGGACCGCGTCCACGTGCTGAACGCCGGCCGCATCGTCCGCAGCGGCGGCCCCGAGCTGGCGCACGAACTCGAACGCGAAGGCTATGCGGAGGCGGCTGGCATGACCGCGCCCTTCCCCACCCACAAGCAGGAGGAGTGGCGCTACGCCGACCTCGAGGCGCTGAAACCCGTCTGGGAGCAGTTCGCCCAGCCGGTGACGCTCACCGTCGGGCGCTGGCGAAAGCCTGGAGGAGGCTTGGATCAATGGGGACAGTCCCTCGGACGAGGACTGTCCCGCAGTGCAGCTTCGCCGCATGCAACTCGCATTGGGCAAGGCGCGAAGGCCCGCATCTTCGCGCTCAACAGCGCGCCCGGTTTACGGCCGCATCGAGCTTGAAGTTTCGCCTCGCGGAAGGCGCGGAGTTCGACCTTTACGCCGCCAACATCGGCACCGGCCTGTCGACCAACGAGATCGTGACCAACGTCAGGCACATCGGCGTCGGCGGACGCTCGCGCCAGACCATCCGCAGCGTGCTGAACCGCAAGGCGGTCGGATCCTACCTCGGCAAGGTCGAGGTCGCGCGCGGCGCGCAGCAGACCGACGCCGAGCAGTCGGTCAAAGCCATGCTGCTCGACCGCGGCGCGACCGCGAACTGCAAGCCCGAACTCGAGATCTTCGCCGACGACGTGAAATGCGCCCACGGCGCGACCGTCGGCGAGCTGGACGCGATGCAATTGTTCTACGCCGAGAGCCGCGGGCTCGATCCGGCGAGCGCCCGCGCGCTGCTGCTCGAAGGGTTCGTCATGGGCCTGTGGGACAGCGCGAAGGACGGCGATGCGATCTGCGACGCCGCTCGCGATGCGTTGCGGAGGGTCAGTTCCTCCCCGAACGGGGAGGGGGACCAGCGAAGCTGGTGGAGGGGGCCCACCGATGAGCAGCGCGGCCGTGGGCCCCCTCCACCACGCCGCTGCGCGTCGCGGCTCCCCCTCCCCGTACCGGGGAGGATTTAAACGTCCGCGACCAGTTCCCGGCGATCGCAGGCTGGCATTATCTCGACAGCGCCGCCACCGCGCAGAAGCCGCAAGCCGTCATTGACGCGATCACGCAGGCCTATTCGCGCGATTACGCGACGGTGCATCGCGGCGTTTATGAGCGCTCGGCAACGATGACCGACGCCTATGAGCGCTCGCGCGCCGCGGCATCGAACCTCATCGGTGGGCAGCCGGACGAACTCATCTTCACACGCGGCGCGACCGAGGCGATCAACCTCGTCGCGCGCACGCTTCCCAGGAACGGACGAAACCGCGTCCTGCTGTCGCAGCTCGAGCATCACAGCAACATCGTCCCATGGCAGCTCGCCGGTTATGAAGTCGACGCGGTACCGCTGACGCAAGACGGGCAAATCGACCTCGACGCCGCGGAAGCGATGCTCACCGAGGACCATCGCGTCGTCGCCTTCGCGCATGTGTCGAACGTGCTCGGCTCGATCCTCGACTCCAAGCGCGCCGCCGGGATCGCGCATTCGAAAGGTGCGCTGCTGCTGCTCGACGGCTGCCAGGCGGTGCCGCGGCTGCCGGTCGACATCGCCGCGATCGACGCCGACTTTTACGCTTTCTCCGCGCACAAACTCTACGGGCCGACGGGGATCGGCTGCCTGTGGGGAAGCGCCGAGCTGCTCCGCGAGATGCCGCCGTGGCAGGGCGGTGGCGCGATGATCGAGAAGGTGACGTTCGAGGAGACCACCTTCCTCGATCCGCCGGCGCGGTTCGAAGCCGGCACGCCGCACATCGTCGGCGCGGTCGGCCTTCACGCGGCGGTGAACTGGGTCGAAAGCCTCTCGCTCGACGCGATCCACGCGCACGAACGCGCGCTCGTCGCCGAAACGCGCGACGCCCTCCGCAGCATTCCCGGCGTCACGCTCTACGGCCCCGAGGACAGCGCTGGGATCGTCAGCTTCAACGTCGACGGGGTGCATCCGCACGACACCGCCACCATCTTGGACGATGCGGGAGTCGCGGTCCGCGCCGGCCATCATTGCGCTCAGCCGCTGATGCGCTGGCTCGGGGTCGAGGCGACCGCCCGCGCCAGCTTCGCGGCCCACAGCGACAGCTCGGATATTGCGGCGCTGGTGCGCGGGATCGAACAGGTGAAGCGAATTTTCGGATGAACGAGGAACGCAAGATCGAGACTGAGGAAGTCGATGCGGTGACTCCGCCGCCGCGCGCCCGAGTCACAGCCGAATTCGAGCGCAAGCGCGATTACCTCGCGGGCTTTCTCGCTGGCGAGAAAGAGGAGTCGGACGCCGGGCCGGGAAGCGACCTCCAGGCTTCGGTCGTCGAAATGCTGAAGTCGATCTACGACCCCGAAATCCCGGTCGATATCTATGAGCTCGGCCTGATCTACGACGTCGCGATCAGCGAGGACGGAGACGCGACCATCACCATGACCCTGACGACCCCCCACTGCCCGGTCGCGGAATCGCTTCCGAACGAGGTCGAACTGCGCGTTCTGTCGGTGCCGGGCATCCGCGACGCCGTCGTCAACCTCGTCTGGGATCCGCCGTGGGACCCGTCGAAGATGAGCGACGAGGCGAGATTAGAATTGGGAATGCTGTGAACAAGGAAACCAGGCTCCGCGCGCGACCCGCCGCGATCACGCTGACCCCCGGCGCGGAAGCGCGCATTGCCGAGCTCATGCAGCGCGCCCCTGAAGGCGCGATCGGAGTCAAGCTGTCGACTCCGCGCCGCGGCTGCTCGGGTCTCGCTTACTCGGTCGATTACGTCACCGAGGAGCAGCCCTTCGACGAGAAGATCGAGACACCCGCCGGCGCTTTCTATGTCGACGGCGCTTCGGTCCTCTACCTGATCGGCTCGACCATGGACTGGCGCGAGGACGATTTCGCCGCCGGCTTCGTGTTCGACAACCCCAATGCGAAGGGCGCCTGCGGCTGCGGCGAAAGCTTCACGGTCTGACCGCAAAATGCTAATCGCCTCGGCACAGGAGGTGAGCCATGCGAGTCCCTGCGTTTTCGGCAGCACTGGCCATGATGATGACGGCGACCGCAGTGAGCTCGGAACCGATCCAGCAGCACAAATCCGCGGCCGAGGTTCCGAATGGGCAATGCCCGCACACCACGAGCCATCTCGCCGACCGAAGCGGCCTCTATCGCGGCCAGCCGCTAACGCCGCGCAAGCTCACGGAACTGCCGCCTGCGACCGGATATATGGCGGTGTTCCGGCACATCGGCGACTGCGAAGCCCCGCTCACGATGGTCGAATACCGCAGCCCGCACCGTCGCTGAGCGAAGTGGATCTTCAAATTTGCTTGAGGTCCGGTTTCTACTAGGACCTCGGCGCCATGGACCCTCGCTTCGCCCACGTCCGGGACTGGATCTTCGATCTCGACAATTGCCTTTATCCGGCGTCCGCCGGCCTGTTCGATCTCATCGACGAGCGGATGGCGGCCTACATCCAGCGCCTCCTGGACTGCGACTCGGACGAAGCGAAACGCGTCCAAAAGTCGCACTTCCATGAGCATGGGACGACGCTTGCCGGTCTGATGAAAGAGCATGAGGTCGATCCGCACGACTTCCTCGCCGACGTGCACGACATCACACTCGACAGGGTGTCTTGCGATGAGCGCCTCGGGCGACTCCTCCCGAGGCTGCCGGGCCGCCGCTTCGTCTTCACCAACGGCGACGCGCTTTATGCCCGGCGGGTGCTCGACCGGATCGGCATCCGCGAGCATTTCGATGAGCTCCACGACATCCATGCCAGCAGCTACCGCCCCAAGCCCGACCCGCATGGCTACGCGCTGCTGTGCGAGCGGTTCGGGATCGACCCCGCGTACGCCCTGCTGGCCGACGACATGGTCCAGAATCTCGAGCCGGCGAAGGCGCTGGGGATGACGACGATATGGGTCGACAACGGCTCCGAACGCGGCAACCACAATTATGACGAACGCATCGTCGACGAGCGAATCGCCGACGTCGGCGAATGGCTCGAGCGGATTCTGGGGGACTGAATGAACGAGCAGTTGCAGGGCACGATCGAGCGCGCCTGGGACCAGCGCGACAGCGTCGGTCCCGATACGCGCGGTGCGGTTCGTCAGGCGGTCGACGCCGCGCTCGCGGCGCTCGACAGGGGCGAGGCGCGCATCGCCGAACCGGGCGCGGACGGCTGGATGGTCCACCAGTGGCTCAAGAAAGCGGTGCTGCTGTCGTTCCGCCTCAACCCGATGGAGGCAATCTCGGGCGCTCCCGGCGGCGCGCACTGGTGGGACAAGGTGCCGTCCAAGTTCGCCGGCTGGGGAGAGAAGGAATTTGCGGAGGCGGGGTTCCGCGCGGTGCCGGGCGCGATCGTCCGCCACGGCGCCTATGTCGCGCCGGGCGCGGTGCTGATGCCGAGCTTCGTCAACATCGGCGCCCATGTCGGCGAGGGGACGATGGTCGACACCTGGGCGACGATCGGAAGCTGCGCGCAGATAGGAAGGAACGTCCACATTTCGGGCGGCGCAGGGATCGGCGGCGTACTCGAGCCGCTCCAGGCCGGGCCGGTGATCATCGAGGACGATTGCTTCGTCGGCGCGCGTTCCGAGGTTGCCGAAGGCGTCATCGTCGAGCGTGGATCGGTCCTGTCGATGGGCGTGTTCCTCGGCGCCTCGACCAAGATCGTCGACCGGGCGAGCGGCGCGGTGCATTACGGCCGGGTCCCTGCTTATTCGGTCGTGGTGCCCGGAGCCTTGCCTGCGAGGGACGGCGGCCCATCGCTCGCCTGCGCCGTCATCGTGAAACGGGTCGACGAACGGACCCGGTCGAAGACCAGCATCAACGAACTGCTTCGCGACTGATAAGGTCAGCTTATCGGGTCGGCCCGAGCATTTGTTAGCGGCAGCCGGGCCGCGCCCTTACTTTCCAGCGAATGAAGCCGGTCGATCCCCACGCGTTTGACCGCAAGCATGCGGAAGCGCTTGCGAGCGCGCCCGTGGATACGGCGAGCATGATCCGATCTCAAATGAACCGGAGCGACTGGCTGATCCTGCTGGTCCTCGCTGCGATCTGGGGCGGCGCGTTCCTGTTCATCGGAATCGCCGTCCGGCACGTCCCGCCGCTGACCTATGTGTGGCTGCGCCTGACGATCGGCGCGGCGGGCCTCTGGGCCTATTTGCTGATCCGCGGCGAACGCATGAGCCTTCCCCGGCAGGCGTGGGGCGCGATCCTGCTCCTCGCGCTGCTCAACAATGCCATCCCCTTCGCTCTGTTCGGCTGGGGCCAGACGCATATCGCCAGCGGCCTCGCCTCGATCCTCAACGCGACCACGCCGATCTGGGGGGTGGTCGTGGCGCATTTCCTTACCGCCGACGAGCGAATGACCCCGCGCAGGCTGGCCGGCGTGCTGCTCGGTTTCGGCGGCGTTGCGGCCATGATCGGTCCGTCGCTGCTGTCGAGCATCGGCACAAATGCGGTTGCGCAGCTCGCCTGCGTCGTCGCCTCGCTCAGCTATGCGCTAGCCGCCGTCTGGGCGCGCCGCTTCAAGCGGCTCGGAATCTCGCCGTTCAGCGTTACCACCGGCCAGCTCACCGCCGGCGCGATCGTCATGCTGCCGGTCTCGATGGCCGTCGACCATCCATGGACTCACGCAATGCCGCCGCTCACCGCCTGGGGCGCGATCGCCGCGCTCGCGCTCGTCTGCACCGCGTTCGGCTACGTCCTCTATTTCCGCCTGATCGAGCGCGCCGGCGCGACCAACGCTTTGCTCGTCACCCTGCTGGTGCCACCCGTCGCGATCGCCCTCGGCGCCCTGTTCCTCGGCGAGACGCTCGCGCCGCAGGACTTCGCCGGGCTGGCGCTGATCGCGCTGGGCCTCGCGGCGATCGACGGCCGGCTTCTTACGAGCCTCGTCCAGCGCCGGCTTCGGCAACCAGCCTAGCGGCATCCGCGCTCGTCCAGTCCCGGTCGCCGACATAGCGCCAGACTTCGCGCCCGCTCGCGTCATAGAGGACGGACGTCGGCAGGACCTCGGCGCCGAGCGCGCCGGACAGGCCCATGGTCGGATCCTGGTAGGAAGCGAGGTTCGCGATTCCGTGGACCTTGAGGAATGCCTCGACCGAGGCGTGCGGACCATCGTCCTGGCTGATCGCGACGACGTTCAGCTTGCCACCCTCGGCCTGCGCCAGCCTGTCGAGCGTCGGAAGCTCCTTCACGCACGGCGCGCACCAGCTCGCCCACAGGTTCACCAGCGTCGGTTTACCGGCGAACGCCTTGAGGCTGGTCGCCTTGCCGTCGGGGGTGTTGAAGCTCTTGCCCGGCGCCGGGGTGCCCCGGTGCGTCCGATCCACACCCTTTGCTGGCTCGGCCTGCGACGTCGCTTCGCTTTCGTTGGCTTGGGGCTGGGAAGGCTTTTGGCACGAAGCGAGCGCGAGCAACGCGCAGCCGATCAGGAGCAACCGCATGGCGCCCGCCGCTAGCCTAGGCGGCGGCAAACGGCTAGTCGGCAGCCATGACACGGACGCTGCTCCTCGCCCTTGCCGTCATGCTGCCGCTCGGCAGCTGCGGTCGCCAGGTCGATTTGAAGCCCGCTCCGGGCCAACCGCTTCCGGTCAAGCCGCTGATGGCGCGCACCACTCCGACTCCGAAGGAGCTTCTCGAGATTCCGACCTATGCGAAGCCTGACCGGGTCGACGAGCTGATGAAGCGGTCCGAGCCGCGCAAGCAGGATCCGTTCGACCTGCCGCCCCCGACCGGGGGTAGCGCGCCCTCGCTTCCGCCTGGAACGCAAACGCAGCCGGCGGGCAACGAGGCCGCGCCGACCACTCCAGGAGACTGACCCCCATGCCCGCTCGCGTTCGCAAGGCGGTGTTCCCCGTCGCCGGCCTCGGCACCCGCTTGCTTCCGGCCACCAAGAGCATCCCCAAGGAGATGATCACGATCGTCGACCGGCCGCTCATCCAATATGCGGTCGACGAGGCGCGCGAAGCCGGGATCGAGCAGCTCATCTTCATCACCGGCCGCGGAAAATCCGCGCTGGTCGACTATTTCGACCAGGCGTTCGAGCTCGAGGTGACCTTGCGAGAGAAAGGCAAGAGCCTCGACCTGCTCACGCCATCCAATGCGAAGTTCGGCGAGGTGGTCACGGTCCGCCAGCAGCGGCCGCTCGGGCTTGGGCACGCGGTCTGGTGCGCGCGGCACATCATCGGCGACGAGCCGTTCGCGGTGCTGCTTCCCGACGAGCTGATGATGGGCAGGCCGAACTGCCTTGCGCAGCTGATCGCGGCCTATGGAGAGGTCGGCGGCAATATCGTCGCGGCGCTCGAAGTGCCCGACAGCGAGACGCACAAATATGGCGTGATCGACCCCGGCGCGGTCGACGGCCGCCTGACCGAAATTCTTGGCCTGGTCGAGAAGCCCGCGCCCGGTACCGCGCCGTCGAACCTGATGCTTCCCGGCCGCTACATCCTCCAGCCGGAAGTCATGCGCGCCCTCGATGCCCAGGAAAAAGGCGCGGGCGGCGAAATCCAGCTCACCGACGCCATCGCCAGGCTGATCGGCAAGCAGCCGTTGCACGCTTGCCGCTTCGACGGCGAGCGCTACGACTGCGGGAGCGCCGCCGGCTTCGTCATCGCCAACCTCGCCGTCGCGCTCCAGCGCGAGGATGTCGGACCTGCGGTGCGCGAGTTCCTTGACGGCACTTAAGGCAGCAGCTCGACATCCCAATAGAGATAATCTCGCCAGCTCTCGTGCAGATAGTTCGGCGGGAAGGCGCGGCCATGCTCCTGCAGCTGCCAGGTCGTCGGCCGGATCGGCTCGCGCATGAGATGCATGTGCGCCTCGACCGGCGTCCGGCCGCCTTTGCGCAGGTTGCACGGCGCGCAGGCGGTGGCGACATTCTCCCACATCGTCCGCCCGCCCTGCGCGCGCGGGATGACATGGTCGAACGTCAGCTCCCTGTGCGACCCGCAATAGACGCAGCGGAATCGGTCGCGGAGGAACAGGTTGAATCGCGTGAAGGCGGGATATTCGTTGGGCCGCACATAGTCGCGAAGCGCGATCACGCTCGGCAGCTTCAGCGCGACGCTCGGGCTGTGGACTTCGCGGTCGTAGTGGGCGACCACGTCGACGCGCTCGAGAAACATCGCCTTGATCGCGGTCTGCCACGGCCACAGCGACAGCGGGTAATAGGATAGCGGCGTATAGTCGGCGTTGAGGACCAGCGCCGGGCAGCTTTCGGGATGTCGGATTAGCTCTGGATGATACATGCGCGCAGCCGCAAAGCCTTTCGTTCGGTTGGTCCGAACTGCAGCTCCCCGGCCCCGTCGCACGCAAGGAGGAGAGGGCGGCGCGGCCCGTCTTCCCTTGTCGCCCGCCGGCTGCCAACCCGGCGTGACATCCCTATGACAGCATTTTCAATGACTCAGCGTCAAGAGTCCTTTGGGTCCAAAGTTGAAATGTTCGTAACCCGTTTCGCGCCATCACCGACCGGGCGGCTGCACCTCGGCCATGCCTATAGCGCCGTCCTCGGGCATTCACGGGCGCGCCAAAACGCCGGGAAGTTCCTGCTCAGGATCGAGGATCTCGACCAGACGCGGAGCCGGCCCAGGTTCGTCGACGGCATCTTTGAAGATCTCCGCTGGCTCGACCTTGCCTGGGACGAGCCGATTTTGGTGCAGTCGCAGCGTATATCCGCCTACGCCGAGGCACTGGAGAGGTTGAAGGCGCGCGGACTCGTCTATGCCTGCTTCTGTACGCGCGCCGACATCGCTCAATCGCTGACCGCCCCGCATGGCAACGCGGCCATTTCCTATCCCGGAACCTGCCGAGGCCTGGCCGACGATCCCGATCGCCGAGCGACCACGCCACACTGCTGGCGACTCGATTCCGCCAAGGCTCTCGCAATCGCCGGGCTTCCGTCATGGACCGAGACGGACGGGCCAAGCTTCGCCGCCACCGAGGCGGAGATCGGCGATGCCATCCTCGCTCGGAAGGACGCTCCGGCCTCCTATCACCTGTCCTGCGTCGTGGATGACTCGGCAGGCGGGGTGACGACCGTCGTGCGCGGAGCGGACTTGCGCCCGTCGACTCCGATCCAGCGATTGCTGCAGAACCTGCTCGACCTTCCCGAGCCGACCTATTTCCATCACCCGCTGGTCGCCCACGCCGACGGACGCCGTCTCGCCAAGCGGGACCGCGCCCCAACGCTTGCGGCGATGCGCGAGGAAGGCATCGACGGTCCGACGCTCGCGCGGGACCTTCTCGCCGGCAAGCTTCCCCTTGGTTTCGCCTTCATCGAAGCCTAAGTCGGCGCCATGCGCATCGTCCTCGTCATCCTGCTCATCCTCGCCATGGGCGCGGTCGCCTACGTGCTGGTCCGTGGAGTGATCGCCATGGCGTCGGGCAAGGACGTGACCGGTGAGCAATCGCAGATGTGGATGCAGCGCCGGGTCCTGTTCCAGGGCCTGGCGATCCTCATCGTGCTCGGCTTGCTCTATCTCGCGAGCGGCACGGCCCACTGAGTGGTCAAGCTCAACAAGATCTACACCCGCACCGGCGATGGCGGCAGCGCCGGCCTCGTCGATGGCAGCAGGGTCACCAAGTCGAGCCTCCGGATGACCGCGATCGGCGAGGTCGATGAGGCCAATGCGGCGATCGGCGTCGCCATCGCAGCGCTCGGACCGAACTCGATCGCGAAGTTGCTGCTTACGATCCAGAACGACCTGTTCGACCTCGGGGCGGACGTCGCCACTCCGGGCAAGGTCGAGGGCGCACTCCGAATCGTCGCGCGCCAGGTCGAGCGCCTCGAGCGCGAGATCGATGAAATGAACGGGTCGCTCGAACCGCTCGCCAGCTTCATCCTGCCGAGCGGATCGGCGGCGGTGGCGGCGCTGCACCTCGCCCGCGCCGTCGTCCGCCGCGCCGAGCGCGCCGCGGTGGCGCTGAATGAAGCCGAGCCGCTCAATCCGCAGCTGCTCGCTTATCTGAACCGTCTATCCGACCATCTTTTCGTCGCGGCCCGCTTCGTCGCCACGGGAGAAGGCGGGGACGTGCTCTGGCGCCCGGGAGCGACCCGCGCCTGACCCGCGCCCGGCACAAACCCGCGAACCGACCGTTGCACCGGTTTCGTCCACCCAACGGAGGATCATGTGCCGCTCAGCGCCATCGCCATCAACTGCACCCTCAAGACGAGCGGCGGCGAACCCTCCTCGACCGACAAGATGATCGGGGTGATCGCCGGCGAGCTTGGCAAGCGCGGAGTCGAGGTCGGCGAGACGATCCGGATCGCCGACCATGACGTCAAGCCGGGAGTTACGTCGGACGAAGGCGATGGCGATGCGTGGCCCGACATCCGCCGGCGGATCCTCGCCTCTGACGTCCTCATCTTCGGGACTCCGATCTGGCTCGGCCAGATGTCGAGCCTCGCCAAACGCGTGGTCGAGCGCATGGACGCCTTCTTCAGCGAAACCGACGACGCCGGCCGCATGCCGAGCTTCGGCAAGGTCGCGGTGCTGGGCATCGTCGGCAACGAGGACGGCGCGCACAACGTCACGGCTACCCTCCTGCAGGCGCTCAATGACACCGGTTGGACCGCCGCCGGGCAGTCGGCCTGTTATTGGGTCGGCGAAGCCATGCACAAGACCGACTTCAAGGATCTGCCCGAAGTCCCCGAGGATGTGCAGGGGCTGGCCGGTATCCAGGCCGCCAATGCCGTTCACCTCGCAAATCTGCTAAAAGGACAGCCCTATCCGGGAGTGCCGAAGCAGAAGTGAAAGCCGCGCTCGATCAACCCGGCACCGATCCAGGCGGCTTGATCGCCGAGCGGCTGCTTGCGACGCGCAAGCTCACGCTCGAGCTCGCCGCGCCGCTCGGCGACGCCGACGCGACCATCCAGCCGTTCCCGGACGCATCCCCCGCCAAATGGCATCTCGCGCACACCACCTGGTTCTTCGAGACCTTCATCCTTCGCGACCAGGTGCCGGGCTACCGCCCATTCGACGAGCGTTGGGCCTACCTCTTCAACAGCTATTACGAAGCCGAAGGGCCGCGCCACGCACGTCCCCGCCGCGGCATGCTGAGCCGGCCCTCGCTCGACGAGGTCCGAGCCTATCGCGCCCACGTCGACGAAGCCCTCGACCGCGCCGCGCCCGACCTGCCGCGGGCTGCGCTGGAGCTGATCGAGCTCGGAATCAACCACGAGCAGCAGCACCAGGAGTTGCTCCTCACCGACATCCTCGCGACCTTCGCCGAAAATCCGCTCGAGCCGGCCTATGCGGAGCTTGCGCCGGCCGCCTGCTTCGCCGCCGAACCGATGTCCTGGCACCGCGGCCGCGAAGGCATCGTCGAGGTGGGCGCGCCTGATAGCGGCTTCGCGTTTGATAGCGAGCGACCGCGTCACCGCCTGTTCCTTGCCGGACACGCGCTTGCCGGCCGGCGGGCCACCAACAAGGAGTGGCGCGAATTCATCGACGACGGCGGCTACGCCACGCCAACTCTCTGGTTGTCCGAAGGTTGGGACTGGGTCCAGCGCGAGGGCATCGCCATGCCGCTATACTGGCGCGGCGACGGCACCGAGTTCACCCTCGCAGGACGGCGGTCGATCGACTGGGCGGCGCCGGTCGCCCACATCAGCTACTTCGAAGCCGACGCCTTCGCCCGCTGGGCCGGAGCGCGACTTCCGACCGAAGCCGAATGGGAAGACTTCGCCGCCTCGGCCGATCCGATGCTCGGCAATCAACTCGACGCCGCTGGCGCCGTCGTGCCGCGGTCCCGGCGGCGGAGTTTTCGGCGACGTTTGGGAATGGACTCAGAGCGCCTTCGCCTCCTATCCCGGCTTCGCTCCGGCCCGAGGCGCGGTCGGGGAATATAACGGCAAGTTCATGTGCGGGCAGTTCGTACTGAAGGGCGCGAGCTGCGCGACTCCGCGCGGGCACAGCCGAGCCTCCTACCGCAACTTCTTCCCGCCGGCCGCGCGCTGGCAGTTCACCGGAGTCCGCGTTGCTCGCGACGCTTGATCCCCAGACCAAGGCGTTCGGCGACGACGTGATCGCGGGACTCTCGGCGCCGATCCCGGCGATCCCCGCGCGCTGGCTCTACGACCTTCGCGGCTCCGAGCTGTTCGACGAGATCACGCGGCTCCCCTCTTATTATCCGTCCCGCACCGAAACCGCCCTCCTCGCCGAGGTCATGGCGCAGATCGCCGAACGGGTGCCCAAGGGCGTCGCGGTCGTCGAGTTCGGCGCGGGCTCGGCGACCAAGACTCCGCTCCTGCTCGATGCGATCGCGCCGGCGGCCTACGTGCCCGTCGATATTTCCGGCGACTACCTCGAACAGAGCGCGGCCGAGCTGCAGCAGCGCTTCCCCTCGCTCCATGTCATCCCTGTCGTCGCCGATTTCGCACGCCCATTCAGCCTCCCGGCCGAGGTCGCCGGTCTGCCCAAGCTCGGCTTCTTCCCCGGCTCGACGATCGGCAATTTCGTGCCGTGGAGCGCGACCGACCTGTTGCGCCGGTTCCGCGCGCTCCTCGGCCCGGGTGCGCAACTCCTGATCGGCATGGACCGGGTCAAGCCGGTCAAGCGGCTGCTCGCCGCCTACGACGATCGCGAAGGCGTGACCGCCGAATTCAACTTGAACCTGCTTCGCCGGATCAATCGCGAACTCGACGGCGACATTCCGATCGACGCCTTTCGTCACGAGGCACGCTGGAACGACATATTGTCGCGCATCGAGATGCATCTGGTTGCCATTCGGGACGTGGAATTCTCGATCTCGGGCCATCCCTTCCAATTCGCGGCCGGCTCCTCGATCCACACCGAGAACAGCCACAAATACGGGCCTCGCGGAACCCGGGTGCTGCTCCTCGCCGGAGGATGGACGCCCGTCGCCGAGTGGACCGACGATGCCGAAGACTTCGCGGAGATCCTCGCCGTCGCCGAGCCGGAGAGGTTTGCGCCCTAACAACAGCGCGGCTAAGCCAACGCGATGCTCGTTGCACTCGTCGAAATCGCCGATCTCCTGCTCAACATCCTGTTCTGGATCATCATCATCCAGGTGGTCATGAGCTGGCTGCTGGCCTTCAATGTGCTCAACACCAGTTCGAACGGCGTGCGCACCATTGCCGTTGCGCTCGACCGCATCACGGCGCCGCTCTACCGGCCGATCCGCCGACTGCTGCCGGACTTCGGAGGGCTCGACTTCTCGCCGCTGGTGATCCTGATCCTGATTCAGGTCATCGAGAAGCTGCTCGCCGGCGTCGTCAATCAATATTATCTCGGCGGATGACGGCGAACCTCATCGACGGAAAGGCGGCCGCGGCGGCGTTGCGGGAACAGATCGCCGGCGAGGTCGCCCGCTTCCGCACAGCCTCAGGCCGCGCTCCGGGTCTGGCCGTCGTCCTCGTCGGCGACGATCCGGCGTCCGCCGTCTACGTCCGCTCCAAGGGCAAGGCCACGCGCGAAGCCGGAATGGAGAGCTTCGAGCATCGCCTGCCCGCGTCGACGAGCCAGGATGAGCTGATCGCGCTCGTCGACCGCCTCAATGCCGACCCGGCCGTCGATGGCATCCTGGTCCAGCTGCCGCTTCCACAGCAGATCGACGAGCGCGTGATCATCACGCGGATTTCGCCCGACAAGGACGTCGACGGCTTCACGCCCGTGAACGCCGGCCGCCTCGTGATCGGGCTCCATGGATTTGTCCCCTGCACCCCGCTCGGCTGCCTCAAGTTGCTTCGGGCGGCGCTTGGCGACCTCGCCGGCAAGGATGCGGTGGTGATCGGCCGATCGAACATCGTCGGGAAGCCGATGGCGCTGCTGCTGCTCCGCGAAAACTGCACGGTCACCGTGGCCCACAGCCGAACCCGCGATCTTCCCGACGTCGTCCGCCGGGCCGACATCGTCGTCGCGGCGGTCGGCCGGCCGGAGATGGTGAAGGGCGACTGGCTGAAGCCGGGCGCGGCGGTCATCGACGTCGGCATCAACCGGCTGCCGGCCGACGACGGCAAGAGCCGCCTTGTCGGCGATGTCGAGTTCGGCTCGGCCTCGGACGTCGCCGGGTTCATCACCCCGGTTCCCGGCGGCGTCGGCCCCATGACCATCGCCTGCCTCATCCGCAACACCTTCGTCTCCGCCGCTCGGCGCGAAGGCTTTCGATACGAGAAGGACCTATGATCGCAGCACTTCTCCTCGCCGCCGCTACCCCCACCGCCATTGATGCCGAGATCGCCTTCGCCCGCGATGCGCAGCGCATCGGCATGTGGACCGCCTTTCGCAAATATGCCGATCGCGATGCGGTGATGTTCACGCCGCAGGCGGTCTGGGCGCGCGATTACCTGCAGGGGCCGCAAGGATCCGCCGAAGTCGATCAGCTGGCGTCCGGCGCACAGCTTCGTGTCCTGTGACGGGCGGAACCGCGGTGAATACCGGCCCCTGGTTCAAGGTCGACGGCTCGACCGGCGGCTATTTCACGACCGTCTGGCAGCGCGACCGCGGCCAATGGCACATGGGTCTACGACGGCGGCGGCCCGCTCCAGGCGGAAGCCGGCCGGCTGCGCAAGCCGCAGGCGCATCGCGCCTCCTGCGCCGGCAAGGCGCCCGGCGCGCCGGTCATCCCGCCCCCGCCGCTGACCGCCAAACAGGCGCGAACGACGCCGGACGATAACGGACGCGGCCAATCGGCCGACAAGACGCTTGGCTGGGACTGGAAGGTCGGTGACAAGGGCCAGCGCCACTTCCGCGTCTTCCAGTGGAACGGCCAGCGGTACGAGCAGGTGCTCTACAACGACGTTCCCGCCGAATGATCGAGCTGTTCGGCTCGGCGCTGGTCACCTTCCTGGTGATCATCGACCCGCCGGGCTGCGCACCGATTTTCGCGAGTCTCACCAAAGGCACGACGCTTGCCCATCGCCGGTCGATGGCGATCCGTTCCTCGCTTATCGCGTGGGCGATCCTGATGTTCTTCGCGCTGCTTGGGCGACCGCTCCTGCACTGGCTCGGGATCAGTCTCGCAAGCTTCCGAATCGCCGGCGGCATCATGCTTTTCTTCATTGCCATCGACATGGTGTTCGAGCGGCGAACCGAGCGCCGCGAGAAGCGCGCCGAGGAAATCGAGGGCACGCCCGAGGCCGAGGACATCAGCGTCTTCCCGATGGCGATGCCGATGATCACCGGCCCCGGGTCGATCGCCAGCGCGATGCTGTGGGTCTCGCGCGCGGAAACGCCGGCCCATGTCGCGGTCGTTCTCGCCGCGATCACGGCGGTGATGCTGATCATGATGGTGACCCTGCTCGCCGCGGGGCCGATCATGCGGCTGATCGGGGACAAGGTGGAAGCTGCGATCACTCGTATCCTTGGCGTGATCCTGGCGGCGCTCGCCGCGCAATTCGTCATCGACGGGTTGAAGCAGAGCTTCCCGAACGTCCTCGGCTAGCCGACCACCCGCCACATCTTGTAGGGCGAGTCCTTCGGCAGCGGGACCGGCTGAAGCCACTTCGGCACCTTCCCCGCCTCGAGCTGGCCGTAGAAGCCCTTGGGCGCCTCCGACATGAAGATGGTCGTCGTCGAGCTCTTGGGGCAGCTCAGGACATAATTGGATCGATATTTGTCAACGATGATCTGGTGGGCCTGGGGCTCGCTCCCGCGCCAGGCGTTCATGATGTCGACGATCTGGCGGTAGTTGCGGTGATAGGGCCCGGCGATCGCGTCATGATGGGTCAGCGTGATCAGTCGCGGTCCCAGGTCGACATAGGTGAAGACGAGGCCCTTGGGCTCGAGCGCGATCGGGTGAAGGCCCCACAATGAGGCGCAGAGATTATTGGCTCGACCGATCGCCTTTTCGTAGGCGGTCGACTGCCCTTCGGGGATGAAGTGCAGCACGAATGGCACGATTGCGCCCGCTCCCACGATCACCGCGACCACCGCGCCCATGACCCGAACCCATGGGTATTTCGCGTTCCAGAACAGCGGGAAAATCGACCAGACGAGGACCGCCGAGCCGACGGCGGCCAGCATCTGGGCGGCCGGCCCGGTCCGAGTCTGCCACAGCAGCAGGATTGACGCCGCGAAACAGGGTGCGGCGACGCCGAGGATGCGACGCAGGAGATTGCGGTCGCGCCGCCGCAGCCAGGCGAGGAGCGCCCAGCCGATCATGCCGGTGACAGGAAGCGCGACGATCAGCGTCGCGACGCGCCAGCCGTGGCGATACACCGGACGCGCCTCCTTCACATAGCTCATCCACAGGCGCTGCGCCTCGGGCGAGATATGCTCGGGCTTCTGGAGGCACTGCGGCCACATCGCCGCATGGAATCCGGCGATCACGACACCGGCGGCGACGGCCAGCGCCAGCCGCCGCTTCCAGTCGCCGGGCGAGACCCAGGCAAGCGCGTACATCAGCGCCCCGCCGAGCAATGCGTCCGAAAGGAAGACCGGCGAGAAAGCGTCGCAGACCGGTGCGCGATTGTCGTAGGACGCGAAGATCAGGAACGCGAGGGCGGCGCCCGCGCTCAGCGACAGCGCATAGGCGCGAAGGCGCTCGGATTCTTCCGCGTCGTCGACCCAGAACAATACCATCGCCGCGCCGGCGAGCGCCAGATAGATGATCATCTCGAGCCCGATCGCGAGCGACAGCGCCGAGGTGAGCCCGAGGACGAGGCCGCCGCGGACCCGCTTCGGGTCCGCGATCGCCGCCATGCTCGCGGCGAGCAGCGCGAGCTGCCAGCCGTGATGATCGATCCGCTCGGGCATGAACATGCCGTTGGTCGAGCCGGCGAAGAACACGGCCAGCAACGCCAGCGGATAGGCGAGCGGGTGGATCAGTCGCCGCGCCGTCAGCGCGAGCGAAAAGAGCAGCAGCAAATAGGGCAGCAGCGGCGCGATCGCGACCGCCCAACGCTCGGCGCCCGGCCCACCCAGAAAAGGCCTCAACCCCAGGATCAGCCCGGCGATCGGCAGATCGACCAGCCGCGACCAATGGATGTTGGCGCCGAACGGTGGGTTCATGCGGTAGTTGCGAAGATCGAACCAGCCTTGCCCGTGAAGCAGGCCGCGAACCTGCATGATGCGCATGTTGTCGTCGGTATCGGGCAGCGCGAAATAGCGGATGGCCGCCCACTTCTGAGCGATCCACAAGGCGCAGATGGCCAGCCAGACGAGGACGACGACCCACCGCCAGTGGCGCTCGACGAAGGCGACCCCGCGCCGCTCCCATTCGTCGACCTTGCTTTGCAACACCTTGCCTTGAAGCATATTTCCGGCTGTAGCCGGCAAAGTTCAAACGGCAAGCAGCCGGGCATGGCCACTCGATTAAACGTCAGTCAGGAAACTTCTCAGCTGATCCGGTTCGCGTTGGTGGGGTTCTTCCTCGCCGGCGTCTACTCGGCCATCTACTGGTACCTTGCGACCTATGTGATGCCGCCGGTCGCCGCCGTGGTGATCGCCTTCCTGGTGGCCGTCAGCATCGGCTTCGTCCTTCACAGTCGCTGGAGCTTCCGCGGCCACGGCAAGGCGGAGGACCACCGGATGAAGGTGAAGTTCCTCACCGTTCAATGCTCGGGCTTCATTCTGAACGAGATCTTCACCTGGGTGCTGACGGGCCCGCTCGTCCACGGGCCCACCTGGTGGCCGCTGATCCCTGCGATCTTCCTGACTCCGCTCGCAACCTATCTGTTCAACCGCCATTGGGTGTTCGGCTGATGGAGCGCCTCGCCTACCGGGAAATGGCCGAGCTCGACCAGCGGCACTGGTGGTATCGGGCGCGCCGCGACGTCCTCGCCGATCTCATCCGCCGCGAAGCGAAGCCGGCCGTCGGCGCGCGCATCCTCGAGATCGGCTGCGGCACAGGGCACAACCTCGCCATGCTCGGCCAGTTCGGCGAGATTGACGCGATCGAGCTCGACGATGAATCGCGCGCGCTGGCGGAGGAACGGCTCGGCCGCTCGATCATGACCGCGCGCCTGCCCGAGCTCGCGGGCATCGTCGACCACGCCTATGATCTGATCGCGGCGCTGGATGTGATCGAGCATATCGATGACGATGCCGGAGCGGTCGCCGCGATCGCGCCCAAGCTCAAGCGCGGCGGCAGATTCGTGATGACGGTGCCGGCGCATCAATGGATGTGGTCCGCGCACGATGTCGTAAACCATCACAAGCGCCGCTATTCGCGGGCTGGGTTGAAACGGCTGATCGAGGGCTCGCCGCTAAAGCTCGAGAAGCTCGGCTACTTCAACAGCCTGCTCTTCCCGCTTGCGCTCGCCGATCGTCTCGCATCGAAGGCGCGCGGCAAGGACGACGCCGAGGTGAAGCTGCCCTCAGCGCCGTTGAATCGCGCGCTGGAAGCCGTCTTCCGCGCCGAGCGTCATTTGGTCGGGCGCTTGCCCTTGCCGCCGGGGCTGTCGCTGTTCGCGGTCGCCTCGGCGATATAGCCGAGTTTCGCATCGCTGCGCCCGTCGCCGGCGACTTCCTGCACGATATAAAGCGGTCGGCCCTTCGCCTCATTGTAGAGGCGGCCGATATATTCGCCCATCAGCGCCAGCACGAACATCTGCACCGCGCCGATGATCACGACGATCAGCATCAGCGAGGTCCAGCCCGGAACGTTTCGCCCCGCTGCCCAGGCGTAGGCGATGTAGAGGATCAGGATCACCGATCCGACCGACAGCCACAGCCCGACATGGCTGGCGAGCTTCAGCGGAGCGGACGAGAAGCCGGTCAGCGCATCGAGCGCGAAGCGAAACATCTTCTTCAACGGATATTTGGTCTCGCCCGCGAAGCGCTCCTCCCGGTCATAGACGAACGGCACCTGCTTGAACCCGATCCACGCGACCATGCCGCGGACGAACCGCGCCTGCTCCGGCATCGCGAGGAAAGCATCGAGCGCCCGGCGGCTCATCAAGCGGAAGTCGCCGGTATCGACCGGAATTTCGACATCGGTCGCGCGCGACAGCAGCCGGTAGAAGCCCGCAGCGGTGGCGCGCTTGAACGCGGTCTCGCCGGAGCGGCTGCCGCGCACGCCATAGACCACGTCGGCCCCTTGCGCTCTCATCGCCTCCATCATCTTCGGGAGCAGCTCCGGCGCGTCCTGGAGATCGGCGTCGATGATCAGGATCGTCTCGCCGCGGCAAAGATCGAGCCCGGCGGTGAGCGCGAGCTGGTGTCCGTGGTTGCGCGACAGGTTGACCGCAACGACGTGGCGATCGTCGGCGGCCATCTGGCGCATGATCGGCCAGCTCCCGTCGCGCGAGCCGTCGTTCACCAGCACGATCTCATAATCGTCGAGGATCGCCGCTCGAGCGGCCGCGCTCAGCCGCTCATGCAGAGTGGGCAGGCACGCTTCCTCGTTGAAGCACGGGACGACGATCGACAAGGCGGGCATCAATGAGTCCGATAGAGGATGCTGCCCGGCCCGCGCCAGACCGGCTTCAATCCGGACACGATAGCCGGATCATACGGAGGAACGTCGACCAGCCAGACATAGTCGAAATCCGCACGCGGCAATGCGGACAGCGACTGGTCGATGGTGCGATGGAGCCGATCGGGGCACCCGTTCGGCCGGACGAGCTGCGACGGATCGGCGGCGAAATAGCCCGCCGAGCGATATTTCAGGTCGAGCAGGTTGACGCCTTCGAGCAGCCACTGGTCGTTGGAGAAGCCCTCTCGCCGAACGATCACCATCGCGCCGAGGTGGCTGTTGCGGAGGAGTGGCCAATATTCGCGGCAAGGCATGCCGGTCAGCGTGATCACGCGCGCGCCGCGCGGCATCTGATCGATCGCGTGGAGCTTCGCGCGCTGATCGGCGCCGGCGATGGCGAGGCTGAGCGTGTTGGCCGCGGTCCGCGATCCGAAGAACAAGAGGCCGAGCACCGCGAGCACCTGCGCGGTTCTTCGGTCGGGCGCTCCGCGGAAGCGGATGGCGAGCAGGGCGACCGCCATCAGATAAGGGACAAGCCGCATGTCCGCATAAGCCGAGCCGAACACGATCCGCGGAATGATCGCGAACCCCGCGGCGAGCACGATCGCGGAGAAGGCGAGGTTGCGCGAAGAGTCAGCTTGCGACTCGCCATTGCATAGAGGAACACCAGCGCGGCCGCGATGAGCGAGCCGATGTCGAACCATTGCCAGCGGTCGCGGAGCGCCGAATAAATCCAGCGCCATTTGATCTTCCAATTGAACCAGTCGACCGTCTGACCGCCGTGGGTCTCGCTGCGCCAGATCAGCATGATGAGGATCGGCAAGGCCATCACCGAGGTTCGCAGCGCCGCCTCGATCCCCGCCCGCCACCAGGTGCGGCCGCGGTCGTGAAGCCGGACCGCGTCGGCCGAGAAGCACATCAGACCGAGCAGGCCCCAGCCGTAGGTGTGGCAGAAGAAGACGACGAGCGAGATCGGGACGAACAGCCACTCGCGAAGCACGGTCCGCTCGAGCCGCCCCAGCCTCAGCCAGAGTCCGAACGCCAGGAACGCCAGCGCCACCGACAAGGTGAAGTTCACGAAGCCGAACAGGAACGGGAAGCCGTAGATGAAGGGGAGCGCGAAGAATGCGGTCGGCGGAACCCGGCCGTGAACCTCGCGCGCGACCCACAGGAAGCCGGCGGCGGTAAGCGGCGGGATCGCGAGCACGATCTGCCTTCACCGCCCATTCGAGGCCGATCAGCTTGCCGAGCGGAATGACGAGAAGGTCGACGCCGAGGTTGCCGATCGCGGCCCAGTGATAATCGTAATAGGCCTGTAGCCACGGCGAGTGATCGAGGTCGAGCTCGACCCGATACCGGCCCATATGCCCGAACAGGTCGACGAGCGGCGGGATCGGCGGATAGACGAGCGGGATCATGGTCGCGAGCACGACGAGCGTCAGGCATGCCGGCGATTCCCACCACGGGCGCACGTTGCCGGTCACGTCGGCCGCCAAGTTCGGCTCAACCCCCATTTGTCGCAAACCTGCAATCCTAACCCCGCGCGCTCCTAGCGGCATCGGGTCATTTGTCCATGACGGACAAGGCGGGATTACAGCTTGTTAAGCGCCTGGTCAGGCGCCCGCGCTGCCGATCATGTCCTTGCGGACGCGCCACACGTGCAGGCCCTTGAGGCCGGGAATAGCGACAGGCTCGAGCCAGTCGGGCGAGCGGCCCTCGTTCAGCAGCGATGCAAGTCCGCCCGGCCCGCGATTGGCCCAGCGGATCGATTTCCGCCGCGCCCTGGCACATCACGACATAATCGATGTTCCGCTTCACCATGATCCGCCGCGCGCTCGAAAGCGGACCGGCGAAGGTCACGATGACGTCGTGGATGCCGCCGACGTTGCGGTGGTAGCCGCTGGCGATCGCCCGGTGATGGCTGCTGGCGAGGATCGCCGGCGTAATGTCGAGCGGCACGGCGAGGTTGCCCGCCGGCAGGGCGTCGAGCTTCTCGATCTGGCTGCGCTTGAGGCAATAATCCGACATGTTCATCGCGTTCACCACCCGCGGGTCGGCGGGCATGACGAGCGCCGGGGCGGCATAAGCGGGGGCCATGATGAACACCGCGCCGACGGTCGCCAGCACCCGCGCCGGCGCCAGGGACACTTTCCGCGCCCGCCGAAGCGCGAGATCGCACAGGAACGCCGTTCCCGGGAGGCTCAACGTGCTTGCGGTCGTCGCTTCGCGGATCACGAACACCGCGGACAGCGTCACGGCGCCGAGCAAATAGGCGAATGCGATCCAGCCCTTGCGCTGTTCGCCCTCGGCTCATTCGGATGGCGACCCACGCACCGAGCAGCCCGACGAGCGGCTGAGCGAAGCCGGCGGCGACGTCGCCCGGCGCCAGGCGCCAGACCGGCATGCCCTCGTCCACGCCCTGGTACCAGTTCACCGCGACCAGCGGATCGAGCGACGAGAAGGGCCCCTGCAGGAAATGCGGATCGACCGCGAACATGCTTGCGACCGCGGCAAGGCCGACGGCGGCAAGCCGCGCGAGCCGGAGCCGGACGTCGGAGACGTCGCCGCGAATCGCGAAGTGGCTGCAGACCGCGGCAATTGTGAAGCCCGCGAGATGCGCGACGTTCAACACGTCGTGCGGATGCGCCAGCCAGACCGACGGAAGGTGCGTCACGCCGAACAGCAGCAGGCTCGCTCCCGCAAGCGCGGCCAGATAGGATTTCAGCCGCTCCCCGGCCGCGCCATCCGCGAGCCATTGGAAAGCGAACCAGGCGCCGAGCGCGGCGACGAACGGCAGCGCTTCGATCGAGATGTTGCACCACAGCGCCATTGCGGCGCCTGCGACGATTCCCGATCGGCGCGGGCGCTCGTCGAGCACGGCGAGCATCGCCGCCAGCGCGAGCACGATCTGCCAGCCGTGATGATCGATGCGCATGATCCGCATCTGCTTCATCGCGCCGAGCGAGGCCGGGGTCGCGAGCACCGCCAGCAACGCCGCGGGCGTCCCCATCAGCTTGTAGGCGATGCGGTGTACGAGCAGCATCGCGATCCCGAGGGTCAGCAGCGGAACGACGATCAGCACAGCGGTCTCTGCGCCATGCTGGCCAAGGAAAGGCCGTGCGATCAGCATCACGGCGGCGATCGGAATGTCCACCAGCCGCGACCAGTGCATCGGCCCGCCCGCGGGCGGGTTCAGCCGGTATTGCGTGACATCGAACCAGCTTTGCCCCGCGAGCCAGTCGCGCACCTGCATCAACCGCATCGGATCGTCGGGGTCGGGAAAGGTCCATTCGGTGAGCGCCGGAATCGCGTTCCGGATCATCATCCCGCCGACGACGACCCAGATCGCGAGCACCAGCCATTGCTGATGCCTGAAGCTGAGTTGCGGCTCGGCGTCGACGGTCATGCGAACACGACCTTCTTGCGTAGCAGATAGGTCGCCTGGAAGCTGACCACGATCGCCACGCCCTTGGCGAGCGCGGGGATCGAAGCCGAAACGGCTCCCAAGCCCCACGATCGCCGTCGTGATCCCGAGTCCGACGAGGGCCGACAGCACGAACAGGCCCTGCTGGTTCCGGCGACCCGCTCCGTCCGCCGCGAGCTGCGCGGTGAACACGAACCGGCTCGAGATCAGCCAGTGACAGACGATGCCGGCGATATAGCCCGTCGCGGCGGCAAGCGCCGGCGGGACCCCGAGCGACAGCGCCGCCATGAAGATTGCGAAATCGACCCCGAGCGAGGCGACGCTCGCGCCGATGTAGCGCGTGTAGAGCTGGTCGAGCATGAGGATCAGGCCGCCTTCAGCCGCTTCGGAACCAGCCGTTCGGACGCGAGCGCCGCTTGCTCGCCCTCGTCGCCCGCTTCATGATATTCGGCGTCCTCGTTGACCGCCCAGATGTCGTAGGCGCGGCGGCCGGCCTGGATGTTCGGACGGTCAGCATCGCCGTCATCATCGCATGATCCTGGTTGTTGTAACGGTGCATGCCGTTGCGGCCGACCAGGTGAAGCGTCGGATAGGCCGCCTCCAGCTCCGCGCGGATCGCTTCGACATTGTCGCGATAATGATCGTCGTAGACCGGGTAGGCTTTCTCCTGGCGGACGACGACGCCGCCCTCGACGTCTGCCGGATCGCACATGCCGAGGGCCTGCATTTCCTTCTTCGCGAGCTCGATGAGATCCTCGTCCCGGGACGCCCAAAGGCCGTCGCCCTCGAAGCAGAAATATTCGAGGCCGACGCAGGCGAGGCTGGGATCGGGCACCATCTCGGGCGACCAGCTGCGGAAATTCTGGATTCGGCCGACCTTCACCTTCGAATCGTGGATGTAGATCCAATTGTCGGGAAAGATGTCTTTCGACCGGATCATCAGCGCGACGGTCAGGAAATCGCGGTAGCGCAGGCTGAGCGGCATTCGCCGCCGCCTTGGGCAGCGGGTGGATACGGCTGGTGAGCTCGCGGATCGGCGCCGAGGAGATGACGTGAGCGGCGTTGATCACGACGCTCTTGCCGGCTCCGGTCTTCGCCGCGACGCGCCAGCGGTCGAGCTTCTTGTCGAACGACAGCTGCTGGAGCGCATGATCCATGAGGACCCGGTTGCCCTTGGCGACGACGAAGTCGCGCGCGGCTTCCCACATCATCCCCGGGCCCTTGCGCGGATAGCGGAAGGTCTCGAGCAGGGTCTTGGTTTCCATGCCGTCATTCGGGCGCTTGTTGAGCCCGAGCGAGCGCTTCACGCCGTCGAGCACCGCGCCGCCGAGGCTAAGCCCCTTGATTCGCTGCGCCGCCCAGTCGGCCGAAATCTCGTCGCACGGCATGCCCCACACCTTCTCGGTGTAGGTCTTGAAGAAGATATTGAAGAGCTGCTCGCCGAACTGGTTGATGGTCCAGTCCTGGAACGAAGTCACGTTCTTGCGCGGGAACAGCCGGGTCTTGCCGTAGGAGGCCATGCACATCGCCGAGCGCCACAGCCCGAGGTTGCGCGAGCGCCTCGAACCCGCGCAGCGGATAGGAATAATATTTGCCGTCGTAGAAGATGCGGCTCATCCGCGGGCGCTGGATGAAGTCGTTCGGGAGGATCTCGTTCCAGAGATCGACCACCTCGCGCGACTTGGAGAAGAAGCGATGCCCGCCGATATCGAAGCGAAACCCCTGATGCTCGACCGTCCGGCTGATCCCGCCGACATAGGACGGGTCTTTCTCGATCACGATGACGGAATAGCCTGCCTTAGTCAGCATATAGGCGGCCGTCAGCCCCGCCGGGCCCGCACCGATGATCGCGACATCGGCCGCAGCTTCGCTTGTGATTGGCATTGCTTTCCCCGCCTTGACTGACGGCGCCAAGGTGTCGGCCAAGTTCTAAATCTTGGTTAACGATGCGGTGAGAAAATCAGGCGCTGCTACTCGGCGAACTCGTGAGAAGGACGCTTGGCCGGAGCGCGCTTGGCCGTGGGTTCGGCGCCCAGCTTGCGGTACCGCGCTTCCGCCTCCGCCATATAATCTCGCGTGATCGGAAGCGCGCGGCGGTCGCGGATGTATTGCACCTGGTAATTGCAGGCGGCGCCATCCTCGAACATCACAATTCCGCCGGCGAGATAATATTCCCACATTCGGAAGAAGCGCGCGTCGTACATCGCCTCGATCTGTTGGCGCGCCTTGGTTGCGCGGTCGAGCCAATGCTCGAGCGTCAGCGCATAATGGAGTCGCAGATTCTCGACGTCGCTCGCGATCATGCCGGAATTTCTGGCTCGCGGCCGTCATCTCGCTGAGCGCGGGCAGGTGGTAGCCCGGGAAGATATATTTGTCGGTGAACGGGTCCGGTGCGCTCGACACCTGCCGAGCTTGCCGATCGTGTGCAGCAGCATCACTCCGTCGGGCTTCAGCAAGTCGCGGCATTTGGCGAAAAATTCGTCGTAATGCTTCGCGCCGACATGCTCGAACATGCCGACCGAGACGATGCGGTCGAACTGATCGTCGAGCAGGCGATAGTCGATCAGCTCGAACTTGACGTGGTCGGACACGCCCGCCGCTTCCGCTCGCGTCCGCGCGATCTCGAGCTGATGCTCGCGACAAGGTGATGCCGAGCACGTCGACGCCGGCGACCTTGTGGAGGAACAGCGCCATCCCGCCCCAGCCGCAGCCGATGTCGAGCACCCGCTGGCCCGGCTCAGCGCGAGCTTGGCGGCGATGTGCGCTTTCTTGTCGAGCTGCGCCTGCTCGAGGCTGTTCCGGGGTCGGTGAAGTAGGCGCAGCTGTATTGCTTGTCGTCGTCGAGGAAGAGTTCGTAGAGATCGTCGCTGAGATCGTAGTGGTGCGCGACATTCTTGCGCGCGCGCTTGAGGTTGTTGGTGCTGAACAGCTTCAGCCAGTTCTTCCTGCGTTTCGTCAGCGTCTTTCGGCCCTTGCCCCAATCCTCCCAGCGGTTCGCCCCGACGATCATCTCGCATGAGGTCGAGAATGGTCCCGTCCTCGATGACCAGACGGCCGTCCATATAGGTCTCGCCGAAGCCCAGCCGCGGGTTCCTGACGATGTCGAACGCCACCTTCCGGTCGGTAAAGCGAATGGTAAGATGCTTGCCGCCGCCCGGGCCAAAGGTCTGCGGCGGCTTGCCGGGGACAAGCAGCGTGAGGCTGCCCTTGGTCAGCAGCTTGCCGATGAGCTTACCGATCAAGGACATCGCCTAACTCTCCATTGCGCCGTCGCCGAATTGCCACGCTCCGGACGAGACCGCAAATGAACGGCGCCCAGTTCATCCGCTCGTTCGGTATCGCTCACTCGCGAAGGCCCAGCGAATGCGTGCTCGCGATTCCGTAAGTCCCGCCCCGGACCAGCGGCGCGAGCAACGGACGCGCAAGGTCGTGCATTTCCCGCGCGAACTCGGGCAGGAGATCGACCGCGGCGCTCATCAGCAGCCCCTGCACGGGAGTCTCGGCGAGCGATCGCGCGGGCACATGGAGCACCAAGTCACGAAATGCTCGCGTTCGCCCGTCCACTGACAATTCGGGGCGAAACTCGCCAATCAGCCGCTCCGCCTCGGCGCGAGTTCGCGGCACGGGGTCGGCGCCCAGAAGCCGCGCAATGTCGCCGCTTTGCGCGAAATAGCGGTCCTGGTCGCCGCTCGTCATCGCCGGCTCGGCGTAGCGCCGCCAGCTGTCGAGGAAATTGACCGCGCCGGCGACGTGGACCCAGGCGAGCAGCCACGGGTCGGTCGCGCGATAGGTCATCCCGTCGCCAAGCGTCCCGCGAACTTGCTCATGAATCGCCTTGACCTTCGCCACCGCCTGCAGCGCGCAATCGCGCTGCGCGTAGGTCGTCGTCGCGATGAAGCGCGCCGTGCGTCGAAGCCGTCCGAGCATGTCGGAATGGACGTCGCTATGGTCCCACACGCCGGCGAGCGCCTTGGGGTGGAGCATTTGCGTCAGAAGCGCGGCAATCCCGCCCACCATCATCGAGGTGACGTCGCCGTGGACGCGTCGGATCACCGATCCCGGCGGAAACAGCGCGTCGTCGGATGCGGGAACGGGCCGTTCGCCCTGGCCTGGTCGTTGAAGGTCGCGCGAACCTGCCGGACCAATGCTCGGCGGACCGGCGCGAGCATCGCTAGGCCGGCTTCGCGGCTCTCCGCTTGCGTTCCGCCGCAGTCTTGAGCTGACCGCATGCGGCGTCGATGTCGCGGCCGCGCGGAGTGCGCACCGGCGCCGAAATTCCGGCCTCGAAGATGATGTTGCTGAACGCCCGGATGCGCGCCTCGTCCGAGCATTCGTAGGGCGCGCCCGGCCAGGGATTGAACGGGATCAGGTTGACCTTCGCGGGAAGCTTGTACTTGCGGATCAGCCGGACGAGCTCGCGGGCATGCTCGTCGCTGTCGTTCTTGTCCTTCAGCATCACATATTCGAACGTGATGCGCCGCGCGTTGTTCGCGCCCGGATAGGCCGCGCACGCCTCGAGCAGCTGCTCGATCCCGTACTTGCGATTGAGGGGCACGATCTCGTCGCGGATTTCTTTCGTGACCGCGTGCAGCGAGACCGCGAGATTGACCCCGATCTCCTCGCCCGCGCGCGCCATCATCGGCACGACGCCCGAGGTCGAGAGCGTGATCCGGCGCCGCGAAAGGCCGAGCCCGTCGCCGTCCATGACGATCTTCAGGGCATCGCGGACATTGTCGAAATTATAGAGCGGCTCGCCCATGCCCATCATCACGATGTTGGTGAGCATCCGCCCTTCGGGGTGGGACGGCCATTCGCCGAGCGCGTCGCGCGCGAGCATCACCTGGCCGACAATCTCCGCGGGCTCGAGGTTGCGCACCAGCTGCATCGTGCCGGTGTGGCAGAAGCGGCAGTTGAGCGTGCAGCCGACCTGGCTCGACACGCACAAGGTCCCGCGGTCGGCGTCGGGGATGAACACCATCTCGAAATCGTGGCCGTCGTGGGTCTTCAGAAGCCACTTGCGCGTGCCGTCCGACGAGACCTGCGCCTCGACCACCTCGGGCCGCGAAATCACGAACCGCTCGGCGAACCAGGGCCGTTGCGGCTTGGCGATGTCGCTCATGGCCAGGAAGTCGCCGACGCCACGATTGTAGATCCAGTGCCAGACCTGCTTGGCGCGAAGCTTGGCCTGCTTCGGCTCGAGGCCGGCGGCCTCGAACTCGGCGCGAATCCCCTCCTTCGAACAGGCCGACGAGCTCGACCCGACCGTCGGCGCGCGGCTTGACGCCCCGTGGCACGGGCACGGGGTCGATGGGCCCGGGGATGGGCATGATGGCGGTGTCGGCACTCATTGGAAGGCCGCTATCTAGTTATCGCCGCTGCATTTTGCCAGCGCAGGCCGCCGCGGCGTCGATCGCGGTGGCCGCTCCGTCGAGCGAATAGGGATCGACGAACCGCCGGCCCGCCCAATCGCGCGATTCGACGCTCATCCCGGTCGCCGCCGCGCAGCGCGGCGATGATTGCCTGCTCCTGCAACGGACCTTCGCTCCATGCCTCGTTGCCGCGCGACACGAGGAGGAACGGCTGGTCGTCGATGCGCAGCATCACCGCCGCACCCGCGCGCGGCATTCGGCGCAGCCGCGCGTGGAACTCGCCCCACCGGCGATGGTCGAGCGTGAAGGAAAAGCCGGCGATCGCTTGCACCTTCCCCTTCGCGGCGACGCGCTGCGACCGCGACAGGGCCTCGCAAGTGCCGCCGCGATCGATCGCCGCCCACGCGCCGCCCGCATAGACGATACCGGCTGCTGAAGCGGCCGAAGCGGCGACGGCCGCCAACGCCAGTAGAGGTAAGCGCCCGATCATGCGCGGACGCTAGCGGCTTGCGGGCCGCCGCACCACTCGCGGCGATGATCGTCAGACGCGCGTCAGCTTCTCGCCCGTCGCGACCACGACAAGGCCGCGGCGCGACCGCGCCACCGCCTCGCCTGTGCCGAGCACGAGCCGTGTCCTTGGAAAGAGTCCGAACAGCGCGCCGCGCTCCCGGATCGAATAGAGCGTCAATTGGTCGCCGTTCCCGTCCAGGACCGGAATTTTCTTCACTTTACTCTTCACTGGTCCGCTCCCCGTGCGGACGATTCGGCCCCGTGAGTTTAACGCCAGTTATATTTTCGTCGAGGGGGCGCTTTACGGCGGCGCGGAGCGGGCTTGTCGTTTCACTTTCGTTATGTCATGCGCCGGATCGCTCGGTATTGGATGATTCGCAGCCACAGGAGGCCGCATGTACCGAGTATCCCCGCTCCGTTTCGGACCCTCCCGCTAGTCTGCTGACTGATCCGATGGGATTGGCGCAAGTGCTCAGTCGCGCGGCGGCTGAACTCGCCCTGTTCGCGGGTGCCGGGTTCCTGCTGTTCGCGGTCAACGACCTCGTCGTCGACATCATTTATTTCGCCCGTGCGCTCTGGCGCGCGCTCGCCGTCTACACGCGTTATCCGCGCGCGTTCGCGAGCGCGCTTCCCGACGCTCTCGAGCCGGGCTTCTTCGCAATGTTCGTCCCGGCGTGGGACGAATTGGCGGTCATCGCCTCGATGCTGCGGGCGACCGTAAGCCGCCTTGCTTATGACAACTACCGGATCTTCGTCGGTCATTACCGAAACGACCCGGCAACCGCGGCGGCGATCGGAGCGGTCGCCGACGACCGGATCGAAGCCGTGGAGGTCGATTGCCACGGGCCCACCACGAAGGCGGATTGCCTCAACCACCTCTACGACGCGTTGGTGGCCTACAAGTCGGGGAGTGGCCGTTCGGCGGCCGCTGTCGTCCTTCACGACGCCGAGGACGTCGTTCACCCGCTCGAGTTCAAGGTGTTCGACCGGCTGATCAGCCGTGCCGCAGTGATCCAGTTGCCCGTTCTGCCATTGCCCGATCCCAACTCGCGCTGGATCAGCGGCCATTATTGCGATGAATTCGCCGAAGCGCACGTGAAGGAGCTCGTGGTTCGCGAGGCCGTGGGCGCCGCCATCCCGCTCGCCGGAGTCGGCTGCGCCATCGCCCGCAAGCCGCTCGCCATGCTTGCGGCCAGCCACGATGGGCGGCCGTTCGCCGGAAGCAGCATGACCGAGGATTATGAGCTCGGGCTGAGGATGGGCGCCCGCGGCCTCAAGACGATGTTCGTGCGCCTGCCCGCGCGGCCGGGCGCACGCGCCGTCGTCGCCAGCCGCGGCCATTTCCCCGCGACCCTGAGCGGCGCCGTCCGCCAGAAGGCGCGCTGGCTCGGCGGAATCGCGCTCGCCGGCTGGGACAGGCTCGGCTGGAGTGGCGGCATCGGCGAGCGCTGGATGCGTTTGCGCGATCGCCGTGGGCCGCTTGCCGCCGTGCTGCTGCTCGCGGCATATTCGGCCGCCTTGCTGTGGTCGCAGCTGCTTCTTGCGCAAGCGCTCGGCGCACCGATCCGAGCGACCTTTGATCCGGCGCTGTCGACGCTTCTCGCCGTCAATGGAATCCTCCTCGGCTGGCGAATCCTGATGCGGGCCGGCTTCACGACCTATGCGTACGGGTTGGGAGAGGGGCTGCGGTCGATCCCTCGCCTGGTGGTCGGCAACGTGATCGCCATCCTCGCCGCCGGTCGAGCGATCAGCATTCATGTCGGCGGCGGCGCGAGGCGCTGGGACAAGACCCTGCACGTCTTTCCCGCGGAGCTCCCGCAGTGAGGCCGTCACTTCGCTTTCTCGGTCTTGCGGTCCTCGGCTGGGCGGGGCTTCGCGCCGCCACGCTGGGAGCACTTCCGGGCGCCGAGATCTTCCGCATCGATCCCAGCGAAGCGAAGCCCCCGCCGATCGTCCCCACGCAATTCCCGCCGATCGAGGCAATCGAGCCGGAAAGCCCCGGAATCTCGGCGGTCGACATGCATCAGGCCGGCCTATCCTCCGCGCAGACGCCACCGATCGCCGCGGAGCCGCGAACCGTCCTCCTGCCCGTCTATTACGCATCGGGCGCCTTACCCCGGATCAGCGTCGGTACCACCCCGCTCGCAAACGCGCTTCCGGAGTCGCGGCGGCAATATGTCGTGCCGCAATCCACATTCGACGGATGGCCGCTAGCGAGCTTTTCCTATGCATCGCTGCCGCCGCTTCGCTCCGATGTCGTGCCCGCTCCCGTCAGCGTGCCGGCCGCGCTCAAGCACAACCCGATCGATCGCCTTCAGCTCGCCGCCTGGGCGATGCTGCGCGCGCAGTCGACCGGGGTTGCCGGCTCCCGATCGCTGGCGAGCGGCGGGTCTCTCGGCGCGAGCCAGGCGGGCTCCAGGCTGACCTACAATTTCACGCGCCAGATCGCCGCGAGCCTGCGCAGCTCGACCGACGTCGGGCGCCGCGGCGGCGAGCTTGCCGCGGGCGTGCGGGTTCAGCCGCTTTCCGGAGTGCCGCTGTGGATCGATGCCGAACGTCGCCAGCGCATCGGCCGCTTCGGCGGCGGCCGCAGCGCCTTCGCCTTGTTCATCGAAGGCGGTGTTTATGACCGGCCGATGCCGCTGCACTTCCTGCTCGACGCTTATCTGCAAGGCGGCGTGGTCGGCGTCCGCAGCCGCGACAAGTTCATCGACGGCGGCTTCACCCTCACCCGCCCGGTCTACAAGCAATTCTCGGCCGGCTTCGGGGTGTGGGGCGGCGCGCAGCCCGGTCTCTACCGGGTGGATGCGGGTCCGCGCGTGACGATGCGGGTTCGCCGCAACATCAAGGTCCATTTCGACTGGCGGCAACGGCTCGCCGGCAATGCGCTTCCGGGCTCGGGCCCCGCCGTCACCCTCGCCGGGGATTTCTAGCGGGCGCACGCTTGGCCGCGCCGCCCGTTTGCGGCTAGTCTCGGCGGCGCCGATGCACATCTACCTCCCCATCGCCGGCCAATCGGTGAATGCCCTCTTCATGGTCGCGCTGGGGTTCGCGGTCGGCGTGCTGTCGGGCATGTTCGGAAATCGGCGGCGGTTTCCTGACCACGCCGCTGCTGATCTTCTACGGCATTCCCCCGACGGTCGCGGTCGCTTCGGCGACGACGCAGATCACCGGAGCGAGCGTCTCGGGCGCGATGGTCCACATGCGCCGCGGCGGCCTCGACCTTAAGATGGCCGCGGTGATGACCGTCGGCGGGTTCTTCGGCTCTATCGTCGGCGCGGCGCTGTTCCGGATGCTCCAGTCGAGCGGCCAGATCGATGTCGTGATCAGTTCGCTCTACGTGCTCATCCTCGGCTGGATCGGCATCGTCATGCTCGAGGACTCGCTGATCGCACTCGGGATCGTCGCCCGGAAAGGAGGCGAAAGGGCCGGCGCCCCGTCACAATCGCTGGGTCGCGTCGCTGCCGCTGCGCTGGCGCTTTTACAGCTCGGGCCTGTATCTCTCCCCGGTCGCGCCGCTCGCAATCGGCTTCGGCGCCGGGATCATGACCGTGCTGCTCGGAATTGGCGGCGGCTTCATCATCGTCCCGGCGATGATCTACCTCCTCGGCATGCCCGCGCGGGTGGTCATCGGGACCAGCCTCGCGATGGTCCTTGCGGTGAGCGCGGCGACCACCATGGTCCACGCCGTGACCACCCGATCGGTCGACATCGTCCTTGCCGGATTGCTCCTCGTCGGCGGCGTGATCGGTGCCCAATATGGCGCGCTCCTGACGCTTCGGATCAAGCCGGACCTGCTGCGCCTCGCGCTGGCGCTGATCATTCTCGGGGTCGGCTTCCGAATGCTGCTCGGGCTCGCCTGGCATCCCGATGAGATCTTCTCGATCGAATATCTGTGAACCGCCGGCTTGCCTCCTGCACGATCGCGACGCTGGCGCCGCTGCTGATCGCCGCCGACAAGCCGGTGCTGGTCCCCGACGTGTCCGCGCGCCAGGTGCAGATCCGCTACAGCTTCGCGGGCGGGCAGCTGCTGCTGTTCGGCGCGATCGCCTACCCCAACGGGCGCACCCCGACGCGGCCGGCGGACATCGCGGTCGTGCTTCGCGGGCCCGTCCAGCCGATTCTATTGCGCGAGAAGCAAAAGATCGCCGGCATCTGGATGAATGCGGACTCAGCCCATTCCGCTCGGCGCCGAAGCTTCTATGCGGTATCCTCATCGCAACCGATCCGCGACCTGGTCGACGAGCGGACGGCGTCGATCTACGAGCTCGGCATCCACAACCTGCAGCTCTCGCCGGGCGGCGGCGCGCTTCCCGAGAAGGAGCGGCATTTCGAGGCCGGCCTGCTCGACCTGCGCTCGCGCGCCGGGACTCTATGCCGAGAGCCCGCACGGCGTCGAGATCAGCGCCGGCATCCTCTATCGCGCTGTCATCAACATCCCGAGCCAGGTCCCGGTCGGCACCTACACGGCCGAAACCTTTCTCATCGACCACGGCCGGGTCGTTGCCGTCGCTACGCGCGACATCGAGATCAGCAAGTCCGGGTTCGAGCGCTACGTCTATCTGGCGTCGCGGCGCGATCGGTTCGCCTACGGGCTCGCCTGCGTCGCCTTGTCGCTGGGCCTCGGGTGGGCGGCCGCGCTGGCGTTCCGCCGCCGCTTCTGAAGGCTTTGCCTAAGGCTATTTTAACGGCTTGCGGCGTATCGGTTCCCGGCAATTTGCTTGGGAGCGTTAACGACCATGGATGAGCAGCCGAACCTGCGCGAGTTTCTGGACGAAGTCAGCAGCTTCAGCGAGGAAGTGAATCCGGTTACCGCCGCGCCCCAGGCCAGGACGCTCGACGCGATCGGCAAGGTTGTCGAGATCGCCGGGTCCGGGATCTCAAGTCCGCATGGACGCGGCCGCGCTGATGGCGCTTCAGTCCAATGCCGACCCGTCGATCGCCATGTCCGGGCAGGTCGGCAGCCAGATCAAGGTGGTGGTCGGAGGCGCCTGGCTGATCGCCAATGTCCGCACGCTCCGCGGCAATGACGATGGCGAGTTGATCGCTTACGTTGATTTCCTCGGTGAAGGCAGCGACGATTCCGCCGGCAGGCTCAGCAACTTCCGCCGCGGCGTCACCCGCTATCCCGTTCCCGGTGCCGCGGTCCTTCCGGTCACGACCGAGGACCTGCGCGCCGTGTTCGCGGCGAGCAACGAGCCGAACATCGAGATCGGCACCGTCTACCCGACCGACGACATCCGCGGCGCGCTTTACGTCGATCCCATGCTGTCAAAGCATTTCGCCGTGCTCGGCTCGACCGGCACCGGCAAATCGACCTCGGTCGCCTTGATCCTGCACCGGATCTCGGAGCTTTCGCCTGAGGGTCACATCCTGATGATCGACCCGCACGGCGAATATTCCGCGGCGTTCAAGAATTGCGGCGAGCTGTTCAACGTCGACAACCTCCAGCTCCCCTACTGGCTGATGAACTTCGACGAGCATTGCGAGGTGCTGCTGACGACTCACGGCCCCGACCGCCAGCGCGACGCCGACATCCTCGCCAAGTGTCTTCTCGCCGCCCGGACCAAGGGCAAAGACATGAGTCAGTACGGCAAGGTGACGGTCGACAGCCCGCTTCCCTACCTGCTGACCGACCTCCATTCGATCCTTGTCAACGAGATGGGCAAGCTCGACCGGGCCGGCGACACGCTTCCGTTCCAGCGCCTGAAGACGAAGCTCGAGGAGCTTCGCGCCGACCCGCGCTACACCTTCATGTTCTCGGGAATGCTGGTGTCGGATTCGATGCCTGGGCTGATCGCCAAGCTGTTCCGCCTTCCGAGCCATGGCAAGCCGATCTCGATTGTCGACGTCTCGGGCGTTCCGTCCGAGATCACGTCGGTCGTGGTCTCCGTGCTCGCGCGCATGGTGTTCGATTATGCGATCTGGTCGCGCACCGAGGCGCAGAAACCGCTGCTCCTCGTGTGCGAAGAGGCGCACCGCTACGTGCCCAAGGACGAGAATAGCGAAAGCGGCCAGGCCGTCCGCCAGAATCCTCGAGCGCATCGCCAAGGAAGGCCGTAAGTACGGCGTCTCGCTCGGTCTCATCACTCAGCGCCCGTCGGACCTTGCGGAAGGCGTGCTCTCGCAGTGCGGCACGATCATCTCGATGCGTTTGAACAACGACCGCGACCAGGCCTGCGTGCGCGCCGCGATGCCGGAAGGCGCGCGCGGCTTTCTCGACGCCATCCCGGCGCTTCGCAACCGCGAATGCATCGTTTGCGGCGAAGGCGTCGCAATCCCGATCCGTGTCCGCTTCGATGACCTCGAGCCCGAGAAGCGCCCGGCCTCGTCCGACCCGAGCTTTGCCCGGCTGTGGCGCGAAACCGGCGACGAAGCCGGGATCATCCAGCGCACGCTCAAGCGCTGGCGCGGCCACGGCCGGTAATCGGCGCCACGCCAATGGTTGCCGATCGATTAACCACGATCGGTGGGCGCCCTTACACTAATCTGGATTAGGCCTGGTTCTGCCAGTGGCGTTCATTCGGCAGTTAGGACCTTTCAAATGATCGAGCGCCCAATGTCGCAATGGGTGATGCGGAGCCGGAAGCCGGCGAGCCTCACCGGCGTCGCGTATCGCCCGGACGGATCGTGGGTGCGCGTGCACATGACGAACCTCTCCTACGACGGATGCCACCTCATCACGGAGGAGGATTTCGACCTTGGCGAAGCGCTGACATTGGTCATGCCGCGGATGCAGCATTTGAAGGCCCAGGTCCGCTGGGTGAATGACGGCCAGGCGGGCGTGCGTTTCCTGCACGGCTCGAGCGCGCTCGACGATCGCCGTGCGCGCATCGGCGTCTGAACCCGCTTCTTCTAGATCTTCTTCGAACCGGCCCCGAGCAGCGCCTTCAGCCGCGCCTTCACCGCATCGGCGAGGTGGCTGTCGACCAGCGGCGCGCTCGTGAAGCGAACTGCGAGCGGGTTCACCGGCTGGCCCGCCAACCTCACTTCGAAGTGGACGTGCGGGCCGGTCGAAAGGCCGCTCGAGCCGACATAGCCGATCAATTGCCCCCGGCGGACATAGCTGCCCGGCGAAGCGACGATCTCACTCATGTGGCCATAGAGGCTGACGAGGCCCCCGGCGTGCGCGATTTGAACCTCGCGCCCGTAGCCGCCGGCCCAGCCGGCGGCGACGACCTGGCCGTCGCCGGCGGCGACGATCGGGCTTCCCCAACTGGCGCCGATGTCGAGCCCGGCATGAAAGCGGGTGAAGTGCAGGATCGGGTGATAGCGATTGCCGAAATAGGAGGTGATGTGGCCGTTGACCGGCATCATCAAGCCGCTCTCGACGGGCGCCGGCCGGTCGGCATTGGCGGCATTGATCCACTCGCCGCGTCCGTTCGTGGTCCATCTGACGAGCTGGAGGCTGGAGCTCGCCCGCCGCGAGAGGCCGGCGTAGAGGAGCTCGCGATTGCGCCCGAGCACAGGTCGAAGGCCGAGCCCTGGCGGGACCTCGCCGACATCGATCTGGGTCGCGAGCGCGGCGAGATAGTCCGCGGCAACCTGCGCGCTGGCGCCCGCGGCGCGCAGCGACCAATAGAGCCCGTCGCCGCGCGGCCGCGGATTCGCAGCGGCCCGCCGGCGACAGCGGCGACGGGTTCGGGCTCGGCTTGCGGCACGAACGCGCGCCTCGGCGCGAAGTCGATCGGTTGGGCGGCTTCGCTCGGAGCCATCGCCATGCCGGTGGCGCCGCCGCTCGCCAGCGGGGCGATGCCGAGCGCCTGCCACTGGCGCGGCTCATCGCTCGGACACATGGGCGGGCCGGGGAAGCGACGCCCAGGCGACCGTGCTGCACAGCAGTGCGAGCGCGCCTGCGCTCTTCCACCCCGGCCGCGGCCAGGACCGGGCGAGCGAGCGCCGAAGCGGATGCGCGTGGCTTGGTGACGTCAACACGGCCGCCGTGATGGCGAATCGAGGTTAAAACGGCCGAGCCGCCCCGGCGGAGGCCGGGGTCGAGGAAAACGAAGATCGGAACTTGCGCCCGCGCGAAGCGCTGCCACATTAAATCGCCATGGCGCCGCGTTCAGACGCTTCGATCCGGGCCATCCTCGGTCCGACCAACACCGGCAAGACCTATCTCGCCATCGAGCGGATGTGCGGCCATTCCTCCGGCGTCATCGGCTTTCCGCTGCGGCTGCTCGCGCGCGAGGTCTACGACCGGGTCGTCGCCATCAAGGGCGAGAAGCAGGTCGCGCTGCTGACCGGTGAGGAACGAATTGTCCCGCCCAGGCACGCTATTTCCTGTGCACCGCCGAAAGCATGCCCGTGCCGGGCGGCGACACGCATCACGACGGCGATCTTCAGCGCGATTTCGCCTTCGCCGCGATCGACGAGGCCCAGCTCGGCATCGATCCCGAGCGCGGCCATGTCTTCACCGACCGAATGCTGCGGGCGCGTGGCCGCGAGGAGACGCTGATCCTCGGCTCGGACACGCTCGGCCGATCGTCCGCGAGTTGCTGCCGGACGCCGAGATCGTCGTTCGGCCGCGCTTTTCGACGCTGCGCTACGCCGGCAGCGTCAAGCTGTCGCGCCTTCCGCCCGCTCCGCCGTCGTCGCTTTCTCCGCCGAGCAGGTCTACGCGCTCGCCGAGATGCTTCGGCGCTTCCGCGGCGGCGCCGCCGTGGTCATGGGCTCGCTCTCGCCCGCGACCCGCAATGCGCAGGTCGCGATGTTCCAGCGCGGCGAGGTCGATTATCTGGTCGCTACCGACGCGATCGGCATGGGCCTCAACATGGACGTCAGCCATGTCGCCTTCGCTGGCCTCGAGAAGTTCGACGGCCGCCGCGACCGCCGGCTGACCATCCCCGAAATGGCGCAGATCGCCGGCCGCGCCGGCCGCCACCAGAAGGACGGTACGTTCGGAACGCTCGGCCTCGGCGAGGACAGCGGCGGCTTTTCCGATGAGGAGATCGCGGCGATCGAGGACCATCGCTTCCGGCCGCTCGACTGGGTCTATTGGCGCAATTCCGATCTCGATTTCAGCGACGTCGGCGCACTGATCGCGAGCCTTGAGGAGAAACCGGACGACCCGATGCTCCGCCCGGCGCCCCAGGCGATCGACCTCGCCGTCCTCAAGCTCATCGCCGAAGACCCCGCGATCGCCTCCAGAAAGGGCGTGCAGGCGCGGCGGCTGTGGGCGGTGTGCGGACTTCCCGATTTCCGCAAGGTCGGGCCGATGCACCACAGCCGAATGGTTCGCCGACTATTCAGCTACATCGGCGAAGGCGGTCATATTCCCCATGAATGGTTCGCGGCCGAGGTCGCGCGGCTCGACAATGTGAGCGGAGACATCGACGCGCTCGCCGACCGCCTCGCCGGAATCCGCAGCTGGGCCTATATCGCGCATCGCGCCGACTGGCTCGACGATCCCGCCAAATGGGCCGAGCGAACGAGGCTCGTCGAAGGGCGGTTGTCCGACGCGCTTCACGAGCGGCTGACCCAGCGCTTTGTCGATCGGCGCACCGCCGTGCTTGTCCGCGACATCGGTGCCCGCGGCGCCGATGCGCTGCCGGTCACCGTCGACGCCGACGGGGAAGTCAGCGTCGGGCCCGAGCCGATCGGCCATCTCACCGGCTTCGAGTTTCGAGTCGATCCGTCGGCCCGCCTCGCCGACAAGCGCCTGCTCCTCGCCGCCGCCGAGCGCCGCCTCGGCGACGAGCTCGACCGCCGAGCAGGGGCGCTGGTCGATGCCCCCGACGAGACGTTCGCCCTCGTGGTGGAGGACCATGGCGGGCTCGCCATCGCCTGGGAGAGCCACGTCCTCGCCCGCCTCGCGCAGGGCCGGACGCTGCTTGAGCCCGCGATCCGGACGGCGCGCTCGCTGGACCGCCTCTCGGCCCAGACCCGAGCCGCCCTTCGCGGCCGGCTCGAGCGCTGGCTTGAGGCGCAGGTTCACCGCCATTTGAGCGCGCTCGAACGGCTCGCGGCCGCGGCGACCGATCCGGCGAGCTCGCCCGGCGTCCGCGCTCTCGCCGCGATGCTGGCCGACGCCGGCGGCGTACTTCAGCGCAAGGCGGCGCTCAGCGCCATCGCCCACCTCGAACAGCCCGACCGCCAGGCACTGCACAGGCTCCGCGTCCGCCTCGGCCCACTCGACATCTTCCTCCCCCGCTCCTCAAGCCGGCCGCGCAGCATTGGCGTGCCGCGCTGATCGCGGTGCGGCAGGGCCAGACCATGCCGACGCTCCCGTCCGCCGGCGCGGCGACGCTGACCGCCGAGGCCGACCCGCGCGGGGCGGCTCTCGCCTATCGGCGCGCGGGGCGGAGCTGGGTGCGGATCGACCTCGCCGACCGCCTCGCAAGCCACGCTCGAAAGGTCCGCTCGGCCGGCGGGACCGACCCGGTCGACACGGCGCTGGCGACCTCAATCGGCCTCGACGAGGACTCGGTCGCGCGGTTGATGAGCGACGTCGGCTTCACTCGGGCCGGGGATGCGTGGCGCTGGCGCGGCCGCCACGCCCGCCAGCCCGAGCGCCGCGTACGCGGCGGCTCGCACGCCTTCGCCGAGCTTGCCAAGCTGCGGAAAAAGTGAGGATCGACCGCTTCCTCTTTTTCATCCGGCTGCTGAAGAGCCGAACGCTCGCCCAGATGCTCATCGCCGAGGGTCACGTTCGCCTGGACGGCAAGCGCGTCGAGAAATCGAGCGAGGACGTGCGAGTCGGAAGCGTCGTCGCCTTCCCGCTCGATGGCCGAGTCCGGGTCGTCCGGGTGATTGCCCTGCCGGCTCGCCGCGGACCCGCCGCCGAAGCCCGCACCTGCTACAGGGAGCTGGCGATTGACGAGCCGGGGCCCGCGACATAGCGAGGCGCCAAAGGAGCGCTGATCCAATGACCTACGTCGTCACCGACGCCTGCATCAAATGCAAATATATGGACTGCGTCGAGGTCTGCCCCGTGGATTGCTTCTACGAGGGCGAGGTGATGCTGGTCATCAACCCCAACGAATGCATCGACTGCGGCGTGTGCGAGCCCGAATGCCCGGCCGAGGCGATCCTTCCCGACACCGAGAGCGGACTCGAGAAATGGCTCGAGCTCAACACCAGCTTCTCGGCCGACTGGCCGAACATCACGCGCAAGAAGGACAGCCCCGCCGACGCCGACGAGCACAAGGGCGAAGAGGGCAAGTACGACAAATATTTCACGCCGGACGCCGGCTCGGGCGATTGAGCCCTGGCGCGGACGGCCAGCTGCTGCCGATCAGTCAGCGGCGGATCGTGAACGTATAGTTCAGTCCTGCCCCGGCGGAAAGCTGGTTGCGCGAGCCGAGCTCACGAACGATGGGCGATTTGGCGGCGTCCCCGACGAGTCGCTCGTACCGGGCAAAGCCGAACAAGCCCCACCGGGGATTGAACTGGTAGGATATCCCGCTTGCCGCCGCGACTCCGTAAATTCCTCCGCCGGGACGATAGGCCGGTAGCCCGGTGGCGAGGGCGGCATCGGGGGTGACCCCGAAATAGGCTCGCTGGTAGCGAGCATCGGAAACGAGCAGTCGCGGGCCGATCGAGAAGACGTAGCGATCGCCATCACGCCAGACCTGATCGGCGCCGATCGCGCCGACGAGCCCTTTGTGCCCGCCGATACCCTTGAGAAGCTCGGCTCGAAGGTAAGTGGATTTGCTCAGTTCATAGCTCGCGAAGGCGCCCGCTTCGAGGGTGGTCGGGACTTTCCCGACCGGCGCACCGACGTCGGAGTTCTTGCGGCTGCTGGCGATGTTCGCGGCCGGCCCAAAGGAGAACCCGCCCGTGGAGACGACGGGAAGCCCGAAGCTATAGTCGGGGGCTTCGAACGCGAATTCGTGGGTGCCGCGCGCAATATCCAGATCCCACAGCGGCGCGACTTTCGTGTCGTCCGCTCCGACGAACTGCGGCCGGATTTGCGCTCCGGCGCCAACCCGCACGCGGATGTCGTCGCTGTCCTGGCAAGGGCGCCGCTCCAGGCGGGCAAGAAAACGGCTGCGCCGATGGCAGCCGATGCAATCACGCGGTGCTTCATCAATGGCTGTACTCTCCTGACGCGACTTGGTTGCACATCTGCCAGGCACTGTTTGCGGAAATTCTCGCTCCATGCGCGGCCCATCGACGATTTTGCGCCACCGGGTCGGGCACAATCGCGTCAGCGGCGGTTGAGAAGCTTCTCGACGATCAGGTCCGCCGCTTCTTCGGCGCTGAGCTCGGTCGTGTCGATGCGGATCTCGGCGTGCTCGGGAGGCTCGTAGGGGCTGTCGATGCCGGTGAAATTCTTGAGGTCGCCGGCGCGCGCCTTGGCGTAGAGTCCCTTCACGTCGCGCCTCTCCGCGTCGGCCAGCGGCGTATCGACGAAGATCTCGAAGAATTCGCCCTCCGCCACCATGCGCCGGACCATGTGGCGCTCCGCCTTGAACGGCGAGATGAAGGCGGTAAGCACGATCAGGCCCGCGTCGGCCATCAACCGGGCGACCTCGCCGACGCGGCGGATGTTCTCGATCCGGTCGGCCTCGGTGAATCCGAGGTCGCGGTTGAGACCGTGACGCACATTGTCGCCGTCGAGCAGGAAGGTGTGTCGCCCGCGCGCGACGAGCTTCTTCTCGACAAGGTTGGCGATGGTCGACTTGCCCGCGCCGGACAGACCGGTGAACCACAGGACCGCCGGCCTCTGGCCCTTGATCGCGGCGTGCGTCTCGCGGCTGACGTCGAGGTGCTGGCGATGGATGTTGAGCGAGCGCCGAAGCGCGAAATGCAGCATTCCGCAGGCAACGGTGGCGTTGGTCAGCTTGTCGACGAGGATGAAGCCGCCGAGCGCCTTGTTCGGGCTCATGCCCTCGACCGCATAGGGTTCGAACGCGATCTCGCGGTCGGTCGCGATCTCGGCGACGCCGATCGCGTTAAGGCCAAGCGTCGACGCGGCAAGATGCTCGAGCGTATTGACGTTGACCTCGTATTTCGGGTGCTGGACCATCGCCGTGACCGTCTGGGTCCCGGTCTTCATCCAGTAGCCGCGGCCCGGCAGCATCTCCTCGTCCGCCATCCACACGATGGTCGCTTCGAACTGGTCGGCAACCTCGGGCGGATCGCCCGCCGCGGCAATCACGTCGCCGCGCGAGCAATCGATCTCGTCGGCGAAGGTCAGGGTGACGGATTCGCCCGCGACCGCCTGGTCGAGGTCGCCGTCGAGGGTGACGATGCGCTCGATCCGGGTCGTCCGGCCGGACGGGAGAATGCGCACCTCCGCGCCCGGTCCGACGCTTCCGGCCGCGATCTGTCCCGAAAATCCGCGGAAGTTTTGATTGGGTCGGTTGACCCACTGGACCGGCATGCGCAGCGGCTTCTGGGCGTCGGCGGCGGCGTCGAGCGGCACGGTGTCGAGATGTTCGAGCAGGGTCGGCCCATTATACCAGCCGGTCGTCTCGCTCCGGCTCATGATATTGTCGCCGTTGAGGCCGGATACGGGGATCGCAACCCAATCCTCGATTCCGATCTGCTCGGCGAAGGTTCGGTAATCGGCGGCAATCGCCTCGAACGCGGCGCGATCGTAGTCGACCAGGTCCATCTTGTTCACCGCCAGCACGAACCGGCGGATGCCGACGAGCCGCGCGAGGTACGAGTGGCGCCGGGTCTGCGTCAGCACGCCCTTTCTTGCATCGACCAGCAGCACCGCGAGGTCCGCGGTCGACGCGCCGGTCACCATGTTGCGCGTATATTGCTCGTGCCCGGGCGTGTCGGCGACGATGAACTTGCGCTTCGCGCTCGAGAAAAAGCGATAGGCGACGTCGATCGTGATGCCCTGCTCGCGCTCCGCCGAGAGCCCGTCGACGAGCAGCGCGAAATCGATCTTCGTCCCCTGCGTGCCGTGACGCTTGCTGTCGCTTTCGAGCGCATCGAGCTGGTCGTCGAAGATCTGCTTGCTCTCGTAGAGCAGCCGCCCGATCAGCGTCGACTTGCCGTCGTCGACGCTGCCGCAGGTGATGAAGCGCAGCAGCTCTTTGGCTTCCTGCTCGGCGAGCCAGGTTCGGACGTCGTGGCGGATCAGCTCCTCTTCGGATTCGAGCGGCCGGGACATTTAGAAATATCCCTCCTGCTTCTTTTTCTCCATCGAGGCGCTGCCGGAGTCGCGATCGATTGCGCGGCCTTGCCGCTCGCTGGTCTTGGTCAGCAGCATCTCGGCGACGATCCCCTCGACCGTGTCGGCCTCGCTTTCGACCGCGCCCGAGAGCGGGTAGCATCCGAGGGTTCGGAAGCGCACCGTGCGCATCACCGGATTCTCGCCGTCGAGCGGGAGGCGGTCGTCGTCGACCATCAGGATGAGCCCGTCGCGCTCCACCGTGGGCCGCTCGGCCGCGAAGTACAGCGGGACGATCTCGATCCCCTCGCGCATGATATATTGCCACACGTCGAGCTCGGTCCAGTTGGACAAGGGGAAGACTCGGATGCTCTCGCCCTTGTTCTTGCGGACGTTGTAGAGCGACCACAGCTCGGGGCGCTGGCGCTTCGGGTCCCAGCGGTGGTTGCGGTCGCGGAAGCTGAACACCCGCTCCTTGGCGCGGCTCTTCTCCTCGTCGCGCCGGGCTCCGCCGAACGCGGCATCGAAGCCGTATTTGTCGAGCGCCTGCTTCAGCCCCTCGGTCTTCCACATGTCGGTGTGCAGCGGACCGTGCTCGAACGGGTTGATGCCGCGGCTCGACGCGCTTCCGGGTTCTTGTAGACGAGGAGCTCGATTCCGGGCTCTGCTCCGACCTTGTCGCGAAGCGCGTACATGGCCTGGAACTTCCACGTCGTGTCGACGTGGAGCAGCGGGAACGGAAGCGGGCTGGGGAAGAACGCCTTCTTCGCCAGGTGCAGCATTACCGCCGAATCCTTGCCGATCGAGTAAAGCATCACGGGCTTGTCGGCCTCCGCGACGGTCTCGCGAAGGATGTGGATGCTCTCGGCTTCGAGCCTGTCGAGATGCGTGAGTGCCCGCACCGCTTAAATCAATTCCCCGCTTCAGGTTGCGCGAGCGCGAAGCGCGCCCGACTCGATCGTCAGGCGTTCTCTTTGGCCTGCGCCTTGCGCTTCGGCTTGGGGCTGTCTTCCCGGCCTTCTCCGGCTTGCCCTCGACCGCGTCGACGAGCGGCTGCAGACCGTCGCCATATTTCTTCCAGCGCTGGACCGACGTCTTGTAGATCGGCTTGCGGACCTGCGCCACGCTCGCCGTCTTCACCGGCCGGTCGGACTTGTGGAAATCGACGCATTTGTCGTTCCACGGCAGGCCGAGGAAGTCGATCAGGCGGCGCGCCTCCTTTTCGGTGTCAGCGACGACGTCCTCGTAGACGACCGTCGTCATGACGCCCTCGGGGAGAACCGTCTCCCAATGCTCCATCAGCTCACGATACTTGCCATAGTAACGGCCGAGCTCGGCGAGGTCGTAGCTGTGCGGCATGTCGTCCTTGAACAGCTTGGTGAAGCCCGACAGGCAGGTGTCCACCGGATCGCGCCGGGTGTGGATCACCTTCGCGTTGGGATAGAAGAGGTTGAGCAGCCCGACGAAGAAATAGTTGGTCAGGAGCTTGTCGGTGATTCGCTTGGCATCGCCCGCGCTGGCGGTCAGCGCCTGAAGATATCCGCGCGCCGCGATGTCCATCTGGGCGGGCATCAGCTTGGCGACCATGTCCGGATATTTCGGAAGCGACGGGAAGCGGTCGCGAAGCTTGCCGAGCGCGACGCTCAAATATTTCACCTCGCCGGCGCCATAGACGTCGGGGTGGCTCGAGAGGATTTGCTCGACCAGCGTCGAACCCGAGCGCGGCATGCCGACGATGAACACCGGCCGCTCGTCGCTCAGCCCTTCATATTTGCGGTTCTCGAAGATTTCCCTGGGGAAAGCGGCGCGGATCGAGTCGAAGAAGCCGTGCGTCTCCTGCTCGTTGTAATCGAGCTAACTCCGCTTGATCTTGCCCCCGGTGACGTAGTGATTGAGCGCGCGCTCGTGCTCGCCGCGGTCGTCGAGGGCCTTGGCGTAGGCGTAATGAAGCGGGAGCAGGAACGGCGCCCGCTCGTTCTTGGCGGACTTGAAGATCTTGTCCATGCGCTCGAACAGATCTTCGCCGGGACCCGCCGAAAAATCGACGAGGTCGCTGAGGTTCGCATAGGCGCCGTACATCATCTGGTTGCGGTTCAGGGCGTCGAGCATGTGCTCGCGCGCCTCGTCGAGCCGCCCGAGCGACTTCAGCGCCACGCCGTAGAAGTTGAGCGCCTCGGGATTTTGCGGATTGGCCTTGACCGCCTTCTCCAGCACTTCGAGCGCCTCTTCATAACGGTCGGTCTCGTGGAGGACCTGGCCGAGCACGGTCAGCGCATCGGCATCTTCCGGATTCTTGGCAAGGACTCCTCGAGCGGCCTGCTCCGCCGCCTGCTGGTTGTTCCGGCGGAGCTGAATCCGCGCGGTGATCAACAGGGTCTGCGAGTTCGCCCCGTCGATCTTGAGCGCCTCGGCGAGCGTCCTCAGCGCGTCGATGTCCTTCTGCTGGAAGACGTAGAGCGAGGCGAGATTGTTATGCGCCTCGATATAGCGCGGGATCTGGTTGATCGCCTTTCGGAACGCATGTTCGGCCTCTTCGAGCCGGTTCTGGAGCTGCAGCAGCGTGCCGAGATTGTTGTAGACCTCCGGGTACATCTCGCGATGCGTAGCGCGTTCTGATAGGCCTCGATCGCGCCTTCGGCATCGCCGGTCATGCGCGATGCATTGCCGAGGTTGTTCAGCGCCTCGGCCATCGCCGGACGGGTCTGCAGCGCGCGGCGATAGCAATCGACCGCTTCCGGAAACTCGCGCATCTCGTAATGAACGATGCCGAGATTGTTCAGCGCCTGGGCGTCGGCGCCGTCGAGCTTCACCGCCGTCTCCAGCGCGGCGCGCGCTTCCTCGAGGCGGCCGGCCTGGCGCAGCACTTCGCCGAGATTGGCGTAAATCGACGAGGAGTGCGGCGCGAGCCGCGATGCTTGCCGCAGCTCCTCGATCGCCTCGTCTTGGCGATTGAGCGCATTGAGCGTCACTCCGAGGATGTTGTGCGCGTCGGCATTGTTCGGCAACGCCTGGATCATCTGCCGGCAGACCCGCTCGGCCTGGCCGAACTGGCCGCGACTGAAGAGCTGCCCCGCCATCTCCACCGCCTTGGCCGGGGAGACGTTGACTCGGCCGCTGCGGGCCTGGTCGAGCACCTCGTCCACCGGAGCATCCGCGCGCGCGGTCGGCGTCGGGGACTGGGAAGTGTTCGCGGAAGTCTGATTCTTCGCTGCCGCGGGTTTGGGGGCCGCCGCCGTGCGGACGGTGCTCGTCTTGTTGTCGGTCATGCCAAGCCTTTTAGCCGTAAGGTGCCGCAATAAAAGGGCTTAGGGGCGAAAAAAGAGACCGGCCCGGCCCCATGAAAGAAGGAGGGGGAATTGCTTCCCCCTCCTCGGATAGTTGAACGATTGCTTCCAGAGACCGGGCGGGAGCGTTGGGGCTCCCGCCCTTGTGATCTTACTGGCCGCGCTCGCCGCGTTCGACCGGCGCCGGAGGCGGCGGGGGCGGCGGGGGCGGAGGCGGCGGAGCCGGCTCCTCGACCACCGGAGGCGGCGGCGGCGGAGGGGCGGCGGCGGCGGAGGCGGCGGAGCCGCGTGACCGCCGATCGGAAGCACCAGCTTGAAGTTGCCGCTGTGGCTCCGGATGTCGCCGTTGAACTCGCCCTCGTAACCGACCCTGACGTCGACCGGACCAAGCTTCCCGCCGATGCTCAAGCCCGCCAGGAACGTGCCGCTCTTCTGCGCCGCCGAGATGACGTCGAAGTCGCAGTCGGTGTCGCCGTTGAAGAACGCGCCGATGGTCGAGCGCTTGTTGCCGAACCGGTGACGGTAGCCAAGGTTCACTTCCGGAACCACGCCGCCGATCTGGGTCGCCCACTTGACCCCGCCGGTGAGGAAGCTGTGCTTCGACCGGCTGCCCTCGACCGTCAGGCCGGCGCCGCCGCCATTGTCCTCGATGAACCCGTCGAGCTTGGCGTTCACATAATCATAGTTGAGGTACGGCGTGAACACCGAGGTCGCGCCCATCGGCAGCCGGGCGCCGCCGTGCAGCCCGAACGTCCACATCTTGACGTCGGGGTCGCCGGTCGGACGCGACGCGAACGTCGCCCCCGGGGCCAGGCCGGTGAAGTCGATGTTGCGCCGCGAGTCGCCGTTGAGCGAGCTGTAGGTCGCCAGCGCCTTCACGTAGAACGCCCCCGGATCGTAGACCCCGTAGACGCCGCCGGTCCAGCCGTTGCCCTCGGCATGGTCGCCGAACTGGTGATCGCGGAAGTGGTTCGACAGATAGCCGATGTCGCCGCCGATGATCGCCGCATTGCCGACGCTCGCGTCGATGCCGAGAAGACCGGTGAACCGCTTCGAGCGGCTGTCGCCCGCCTCGACGTCGCCGTCCGCCTTGCGCGTCTGATAGTCGAGCTGACCCCAGACATGGATCGGCGAGACACGGCATTCGAGCACCGAGCCGGCCAGCGCCGGGATCTCGCAGTTCGTCGCATGGTCGACCAGGTCGTTCTGGTGCACGCCCAGCGACGGGAACGAGTTCAGGTAATTGGCGTAGACCGACCCCGACAGCTGGTTGAGCGCGATGTTGTAGTTGGCCTGGTCGGTGAACAGGAACAGATCGCCGAGCATGCTCGCCACGCCGCCGGTCAGACCGACGTCGTAGATGCACTCGAGCCCGGTGCCGACCGCGATGCCGTTGCGGTTCAATCCCGGAACCGCGTTGAACGCGGTCCTGGTCAGCGTCAGGTCGACGTTGGTCGCATCGTACGAGCAGCCGAAGTCGAGCAGCAGCGATCCGGCATAGGCGCCGTCGAGCACGCACTGGTCGAACGTCCCGTTGAGCGGCGCCGTCGCGTCGATCACATTCTCCCACGTGTAGCTGTCCGCGAACAGCCCGCCCGCCGGGGTCACATCCGCCACCAGGGTCCCCGCGAGGTTCGCGGTGTTGGTGAAGATCTGCGGATAGGTCCCGACCGGCTGGGTCCCGCCCGCCGCCGGCTGAAGCTCGTAGGTGAGCGTGCCGTCAGCATCCACCGTCAGCGTGTCGACGAACGCATAGGCCGGGCCGTCGTACATCGTCGGGTCGCCGGTGATGCGCGGGTCGGCGAGGATCAGATTGCCGCCGCCCGAGATCGTCAGCGTGCCCTCGCCGGCAAGCCCCGAATCGAGGTCCGCCTCGGTCACCCCACCCGCCGGCAGGAACTCCGGATTGATGATGCCGTCGAAGTAGGTCGTCCCGGTGGTGACGTTGATGTCGTCGCCGGCATTGTTGTCGATGTTGCCGTAGATGTTCCCGCCGAGCAGGTTGATCACCGTCGGCTCGCCCGCCGAGGCGACGTCGATCGCCATCCCCCGGGTCCACGTCGCGCCGCCGTCGATCGACTGGCGGACGATGATGTCGCCCGAGTTGTTGATGGTCAGGACGTCGGTCGCCGCCGGGGTGAACGCGCCGTTCGCCTCGACGAAGATGCCGCGCGCGGTCGACACGCCGTTGTTGGCGGTGATCGCATCGACGTTGAGCGAACCCGAGTTCGAGATCGTCATCGTGTTCGCGCCGCCGGCGACATGAATGCCCGTCGCCGTCGCCGAGCTGCGGCCGAGCGTCGTCGTGCCGCCGCCCACGGTCGGGGTCGTGAACGTCCCTCCCGCCGCATTGGCGACCACGTTGATCGTGCCCGCATTGGTGATCGTCCCCGACACCGGATTACCGGCCGTCGTGAACCCGCCACCGCCGGTCGGAGTGACCGTCGGAACATTGGTGACGTTGATCCCGACCGCGTGAGCGAACGCCCCCGCCAGCGGAGTCGTCCCCGCCGGCGCAACCGCGCTCGCCACCACGTTCATCGAACCGCTGTTCGAGATCGTGAAGGCAGCAGGTCCCGCGACGTTCTGGGCCGCCGAGTAACCCGTCGCACCCGCGACCGCGAGAGCATTGGTTCCCGCTCGCCGTCGCCGCCGCATTGACGTTGAGCGTGCCGCTGTTGACGAAGGACTGCGTGACCGTCGCGGCGCTCGCGTTCTGGTAGGCGCCGATCGCGAAGGCGCGGGCGCCTGCGGTGGAGGCCGCACTGGCGAGAGCATGAGCCGTCACGTTCACCGAACCGCTGTTCGTCATCGACTGAGCGGCGGCACCGGCGCTGGCCAACTGGCCCATGCCGGTGGCGAACGCGGTCGCGAAAGCGGGACCGGCGGTCGCGATCGCCGAGGCGTTCGCATTGACCGTCAGCGTCCCGGCGTTGGACATGAACTGCGTGGCCGTCGCCGCCGAGGCGCTCTGGAACATCCCTCCAAGGAACAGCGAAGGCATTACCGCCCGCGTCGGCGAAGGCGGGCGGCGCTCGAGCCATTCGCGACCGCGTTCGCGCCGACCGTGATCGTGCCCGAGTTGGTCATCGACTGGTTGCGACCAAGGCGCTTGCAAACTGCATCGCCGCCCGCGGCCGTCGCAACCGCAGCGGCCGTGACCGGCGACCGCCGTGGCCGCCGCATTTGCGCTGACCGCAATCGCTCCGCTGTTACCAACGCCTGGATCGCAGCTCGACGCGCTGGCGCTTTGAATGGCACCGACTGCCATGCGCGAACGCGCTAGCGCCGGCGAGTCAGCCGCGTTGCGCGGCATTCGCCGCGACATTGAGCGCGCCACTGTTCGCGATCGACTGCGAGACCGTCGAACGCAGAAGCGCATTGATCCATTCCGACCGCCGAGGCCGCCGCTTGGCGCTTCCCGTGCCGAGCACAGTACCCGCCGCCACCGCATTGGCATTGGCACTGGCGGTGACGGTCCGGCGTTGCTGATCGTTCTGAAGCGCAGTGCTCGCCGATGCTGATCTGAGCGAGCGCGCCGGCCAAGGAGCCGCCCAGGCGGCAAGACGGCATGGGCGCTGCGCGGTCGCGCCGGTCGCCGCGGCATTGGCAACGACCGAAATCGCGCCGCTGTTGACCATCGACTGGCTCGCCGGAGACGCGCTTGAGGCGCCTGAACCATGCCGAGGGCCGCGATTGCCGTTGCTTGCGGCGAAGCCGATCGGTGCGCCCGTCGCCGACGTGCGCGTTGGCCGACACCGCGATCGTTCCGGCATTCGGCAATGGCCTGCGTGACCGTCGTCGCCATTGCCGATCTGGGCGAGCCGCCGCCGAGCTCGGCGACAGCGGTGGCTGCGGTCACCCGGTCGCGCTGGCGACGGCGTTCGACGATCTGATCGGCGCCGGTGTTCGTCGCCGTACTGGATCACGGCCGTGCCCGAGTGCCTGCTGGATCACGCCCCGGCGCCCGCGCTGCCGTGGGCGTTGCTCCGCGAGTGCATTGGCGCTCGCGGTGACGTTGAGGCGTGCCGCTGTTGACCAGGACTTCGTCGCGGTCGCCGCCGATGGCCTACTGGCCGATGCCGATCATGGATCGCGCCGGCGTTGGCCGAGGTCGACCCGGTCGCGGTCGCGTTGGCGGCGATCGCGATCGTGCCGCTGTTGGTCATCGACGCAGGGCCGCCAGCGCCCGCCGAGACGTTCTGCACGATTTCGCGCGAGGACAGGGCGCCGCCGCCGCCGGCAGACCGCATTGGCGGTCCCGTTGGAGGCAACCGCATGCGCGTTCGCGGTGACGTTGATCGCGCCAGCGTTGTTGATGATCGCGCTGCCGGTTCCCGGTCGTCACGGTGACGTTCTGGGCAAGCGCTCCGGCGATGTTCGCATTGGCCGCGGCCGTGAACGCCGCCGAGGCGTTGGCCGACACGAGCGCGCTCAGCGTTCCCGTGTTGGACAGATTGGCGATTCCCGTCCCGGCGGCAACGGTGACGTCCTGGTCGACGACAAAGGACACCGCCGCATTCGCATTGGCCGACAGGCCGGTGGCGTTCGCAACCGCACTGACGCCAAAGACGCCGGCGTTGGTGTAATTGGCCGAGCCGAAGGTCGCCGCATTGATGACCTGATGCAGGCCGTCGGCGTTGGCGGTGGCGGCAGCCGAGGTGACGCCCGCCGCATTGGCCGACGCGCCAATGGCGACCGTGCCGTTGTTGGCGAAGTTCAGCACCGCGGAGGTCGCCGCGAAGGTGCCGCCGGCGAGCTGAAGGATCGCTCCGCTGAACAGCGGGTTGTTGCCGACGGCGGCAACACGCGTTCGCCGTGAAGCCCGTTGCCGTGGCGGCGGCGTTGATGCCGATCGTGGCGGCCGCATCGTTGGTGATGCTTGCCGACGCGTTCGCGCCGCCGACGGTCTGCGCGATTCCGATCTGGACGGTGCCGTTGGCCGCCGCCGAAGAGGATGGCGCTCGCAAAGGCGTTCGCGCCGATGGCGATCGAACCGCTATTGGTCAGGTCGGCTACCGCGGTGCCGGTGGCTCCGGCGCCCTGGATGATACCGATGCCGACCGCCGCGTTCGCGGCCGCGGACGAAAACGTCCCGATGGCGCTTGCATTCGCGGCTAGATTGATCGCGCCGGCGTTGCTCAGGTGGACGTTCGCCGAGGTCGCGAGCCCGCCGGCCGTGCCCTGCGCAACCTGGAAGACGCCGTTCTGGATGACGGCGTTGGCGGCGGCGGTGGAACCGCTCGCGAACGCGTTGGCGGTCCCGTTGACGGTGCCCGCATTGGTGAAGTTGGCAGCCGCCGCGCCCGTCGCGAACGCCTGCTGCGCATGCACGACGCCGACTGCGGCATTCGCATTGGCCGACCCTGTCGCCGTGGCATTGGCCGAGGCCAGCGCGGTGAACGATGCGTTGTTCGTGGCGTTCAACGTAACGTCGGCGCCGCTTCCGAACTCGAGCATGCCGACCGCGACCTGGGCGCCCGCGTTGGCGGTCGCGCCCGTCGCATTGGCAATCGCGTTGATCGCCGTCGGAGCCTCATTGTCGAACGTCAACGTCACCTGATCGGGAGCGGTGCCCCTGAACTGGATGCCGGTCGAAACCGCCGCGTTCGCCGTGTTCGCCCCAAGACCGGTGGCGCTGGCGAACGCCGAAACCGTCGCGGTCGCGTCGCCCGTCAGGGTCGCGGTGACGTCGCCGCCAACGCCCGTCGCAGTGTTGGTGTACTGAAGCTGGCCGGTGGCCGGGGAGTTCACGGTCGACGTGACGAGGCCAGTGCCGGTGTTCGAGACGCCGAAGAGGCAATCAGGGGAATCGGGCGAGAGATCGACGCAGATCGTCTCGCTGTCGGTCACGCTCGGCCCGGTGTTGTTGATCGGCGTCGAAGGCTCGGTAGCGGCAAATGCCGGCACCGACGTCACCAGCGTCGCGAGAGATGCGCCCGTCAGAAGCGCGATACGCCGTTGCGTCGTCGTCATCATGTATTCCCCTGTTTAACCGCGGTCGCGGATTCAGTTACCAGCTGGACTGCCATCCCGGTCAGCCGCGCCTTCGGCAAGCGCGCACGTCACCCCCCGGGGGAAGCAATCCTTGCGACCGACTTATCGTCGTTGTCGGCGAAAAGCCAAGCGGAAATGTTGACGCGAATTAGATTTCGCCGCGCTTTGTCCCGCCGGTTGTGGCCCGAATGCAACAGGGTTCGCGCGCGCGCGATGTACTTTCGTGATCCAGGTCGCGAGGGCTCTCGGAAAGGTTCCGGATGGATTCAGGCGCCCTTTCGGCCCGCCCGCGCGCCCAGTTCAGTTGCCAGCAAGGTCGGGGCGGCAAGACGTATCGACGGGGCGATTCTGACCCGCTAGGGGCGGCCCCGCTCGAAGATTTCCTGGCACTTCCGATATTGGGGGAGAATCCAAATTGACTAAGCCCGTTTTCATGGTCGCCGCGACAATCGGCTTCGCGGCCGTCTCACCCGCCTTCGCCACGGCGGTCGTGGCGGCGCAGGCGGCCAAGCCCGCCGCCCAGCCGGCGCAGGCGCTGACCCGCGCGACGCTGGTGAGGCAGCTCGGCGCGTCGTTCAAGGCGGTCGACACCAATGGCGATGGGACGCTGAGCGTCGCCGAGGTCGGCGCCGCGGAGCTCAAGGGCCTGCAGAACCGCGCCGCCGCCGTGCGCTCGCGCGTCGAGGCCGAGTTCAACAAGCTCGACACCAACCACGACGGCCAGCTCAACAAGGCCGAGTTCATGGCCGCGCTTCCGGCGGCGCCGACCTCGGCCAACGGCACGGCGGTCGTCACCCAGCTCGACAAGAACAAGGACGGCAAGATCAGCGTCGACGAGTATAACAACCCGCGCCTCGCGGCCTTCGACCGGCTCGAACTCGAACCACGACGGGACGATCAGCGAGGCGGAGCGCCAGGCGGCGCGAGCCGGGACGCGCAAGCGCTAAACCGGCGCGGGCCGAAGCGGCGACTGGCGCAAGCCGGCTGCCGCCACTAAGGACGACTCTTCCCTGGGGAGCCGCTAAATCCGGCGGCTGAGATCGGCGCCGCAGCTCCGGACCCATCGAACCTGATCCGGCTCACCCCGGCGTAGGGAGAAGGAGAGTCCAGATGGCGGATGCCCCCGCACGCACCGAACTCAAAGTCACCACCGGCCCGATCCGCGGGTCGCGCAAGATCCACGTCGGCCACCTCGGCGTCGCGATGCGCGCCGTCGACCTCGAGCCCACGTCGGGCGAGCCGCCGGTCGTGCTCTACGACACCAGCGGCCCCTACACCGACCCGGAAAAGCGCATCGACATCATGGCCGGCCTGCCCGAGCTGCGCGCCGGCTGGATCCGCGCCCGCGGCGATGTCGAGGAAGTCGGCCAGCGCGAGGTCCGCCCCGAGGACAACGGCTTCTTGGCTGAAGCCGCTCGGCCCGGCCGCACCGCGACCGCGGCAGCACGACGGTCCAGCCCTTCCCCAACGTCCGCAAGCGCGTGCTCCGCGCCCGCCCTGGCGCCAACGTCACCCAGATGCACTATGCGCGGCGCGGCATCGTCACGCCCGAGATGGAATATGTCGCCACTCGCGAGAATCTCGGCCGCGCGCATGCGCTCGCGGAGGCGAGGGACGGCGAGGACTTCGGCGCCGCCATCCCCGATTTCGTCACCCCCGAGTTCGTCCGCGACGAGGTCGCCCGCGGTCGCGCGATCATCCCCAACAACATCAACCACCCCGAGAGCGAGCCGATGGCGATCGGCCGCAACTTCCTGGTCAAGATCAACGCCAATATCGGCAACAGCGCCGTCGCCTCCGACGTCGCGGCCGAGGTCGACAAGATGGTTTGGGCGATCCGCTGGGGCGCCGACACGGTCATGGACCTGTCGACCGGCCGCAACATCCACGACACCCGCGAATGGATCGTCCGCAACTCGCCGGTGCCGATCGGCACCGTGCCCATCTACCAGGCGCTGGAGAAGGTCGGCGGCGTCGCCGAGGACCTGAGCTGGGAAATCTACCGCGACACGCTCATCGAGCAGGCCGAGCAGGGCGTCGACTATTTCACCATCCACGCCGGAGTGCGGCTGCCCTACGTCCCGCTGACCGCCAAGCGCGTCACCGGAATCGTCAGCCGCGGCGGCTCGATCATGGCGAAGTGGTGCCTCTCCCACCACAAGGAGAGCTTCCTCTACGAACGCTTCGACGAGATTTGCGAGATCATGAAGGCCTATGACATCGCCTTCAGCCTCGGCGACGGCCTCCGCCCCGGAAGCACCGCCGACGCCAACGACGAAGCCCAGTTCGCCGAGCTCTACACGCTCGGCGAGCTGACGAAGACAGGCCTGGGCGCACGACGTCCAGGTGATGATCGAGGGCCCCGGCCACGTGCCGATGCACAAGATCAGGGAGAATATGGTGAAGCAGCTCGAAAGCTGCGGCGAGGCGCCCTTCTACACGCTCGGCCCGCTCGTCACCGACATCGCGCCCGGCTACGACCATATCACCAGCGGCATCGGCGCGGCGATGATCGGCTGGTTCGGCACCGCGATGCTTTGCTACGTCACCCCCAAGGAGCACCTCGGCCTCCCCGACCGCGACGACGTCAAGGTCGGGGTGGTGACGTACAAGCTCGCCGCCCACGCGGCCGACCTGGCGAAGGGCCATCCGGCTGCGCGCGCTCCATGGGACGACGCCCTAAGCCGCGCGAGGTTCGAATTCCGCTGGCGAGACCAGTTCAACCTCTCGCTCGACCCGGAAACGGCCGAGCAATACCACGACCAGACCCTCCCCGCCGAAGGCGCCAAGACCGCCCACTTCTGCTCGATGTGCGGGCCCAAGTTCTGCTCGATGAAGATCACGCAGGAGGTCCGCGAGTTTGCACGCCAAAACCCCTCTCCCCTCGGGGGAGAGGGAGGGACCCGCTCGTCAGAGCGGGAGGGTGAGGGGGCGTCGAGCCAAAGCGCCGAAGCCGGGATGGCCGAAATGAGCAAGCGCTTCCACGACGAAGGCGGCGAGCTTTACGTGCCGGCGGCGAACCTATCGGCCTCATAACTGCGTTTTTGTCGAAGCCGTTGATGGCACAGGGGCGGCATCGCGCCGCGACCCGCCCCTGCGCGTGGTGGCGTCTTGGTCAGCAGCCGCAATTCTTGCAGGTGCAGGGATTGCATTTGCAGCCGCCCCGCGTGTCGAGCTCCGCGGCCTTGGTGTGCAGTTCGGACTGGGTGGTCATCGTCATTCTCCCTTTGCCGCGAGGCGTTGATTCGCTGCGGTCAGAGCTCTATGGCGTCCGTACCATGGTACGGGATCAAGCGAAAAGTTCGGACACGATCGGCGGCCTCGCGAGCGCCGCCGGGGTCGGGGTCGAGACCGTCCGTTATTACCAGCGGCGCGGGCTGCTGGCCGAGCCGGCGCGGCCGCCCGGAGAGGTCCGCCGTTACGGCGCCGAGGACGTCAGGCGCCTCCGCTTCATCCGCTCGGCGCAGGCGGCCGGTTTCACGCTCAACGAGATCAAGGAGCTGCTCGACCTTGATTCGTCGGACGACCGGGCGCGCGCGCGCGAACTGGCCAACGCCCGCGTCGCCGCGATCGACGCGAAGATCGCCGAGCTTGGTGAAGCGCGCGACGCGCTCGCCGGCCTCGCCACCGCCTGCGCCAGGAAGCGCGGCGGCGCGTGTCCGATCCTCAGCGCGTTCGAGCGCTAGCTGTTCGCCGCCGCAGGGAACCCTCGCGAAATCTCGTTGATTCACTCCTCATGACTTCCATCGTCTTCCGCGACCTGCCGGCCGTTGCGACGGTCGAGCGCCAGCTCGACATGCAGTTCCGCGATCGCTTGCTGGACGATGAGGTCGAGGAGCTTCCGCACCTCATCGACGAGGCCTCGCTCGAGCTGTTCGGAATCACTCGGCGCGACACCTTCTATTGGGCGCTGCCCCGTCCGGTCCGTGCACGATATGGGCGGGACGAATGGGAAGCGAACTTTGCCAGTCTCGGCCACTATACCCGCGACCCGAACGCCCACTGGCGCGCCTTCGACCTCGACCTTCGCTGCGAGGAAGGCGGCGGCCTGCATTGCCTCGAGGTGTTCGGACGGCAGCTGGTCTGCGCGCTCCACGGACTCCATCCCCAGGCGGTGCTTGCCTTCACCGATCGGAGAAGCTCGCGGGCTGCGTGACGGCGGGTGGGAACTCGCCGGCGCGCGGGGTCGGCGGCAATCGCCGGCGGCTGGGCTAGTCGGCGCGGCCGACGAACTGCTTCTTGAGGTCCGCCCGGATCGACGCGCCGCTGAGATGCGCGTCGACGCTCGCATAACCCTCCTGGCGCAGCACCTTGCGGATGTCGTCGAGATTGGCCGAGCCGCGCGCCAGCTGGAACGCGCGCTCGATGATGTTGGGCGTGTGCATGAAGATCCCCAATGAATTTCGCTTCCGTCACGAACGAGCGGCGATGGGCTTGCGTTCCGCGCGCCTCGGCATCGCCAGTCTCGCAAGTTCGACTCTCGCTGCTGTTAGGCAGAGGGCGCACGGGCCGGTGGCCCTAGGGGGGAAGTCACTGTCCCGCCGGCCGGTCGCCCCCTCTGCGTCACTCGAGCGGAGGAAGCAAAATGAAGAAATTGACGAACTTGTCCCGCGGCGGCGCCGTGGGGGCCCTCGCCTTGCTGCTGATGATCGGTACGCCCGTACGGGCCGCCGACAATCCGCAGGTCGCCGCCGCGGTGATGGCCCTGGCGCGGGCGCAGTGGGCGTCGGAAATCGCCGGCGAGCCGATGACCCAGCAAAACGCCTCGCTGGCCGACGACTATACCGAGTTCAATGGCGATTTCCCGACTTTGCTCATGGGCAAGGCCATGTCGACACGGATGGGGGAGGTCACGCCCAACGACAAGGCGATGTTCTCCGACATGCAGAATGCGCGCGTTCAGGTGTACGGGGACACCGCGATCCTGACCTACAATTTCGCCGGACTTCGGCGCGGGGCGGATGGCAAGGTCAATCCATCCCTGGCGAAGTCGACGCGCGTCTATGTTCGCGAGGGCGGCCAGTGGAAGCTCGTCCACGCCAATTTCGCGCCGGTGACGGCCGGGCATTGAGCCTTGAAAAGAGGGCCGCGCCAGCCCGGAGCGGCCCTTTGCTCACTTCGTCGATGGAGAGCAAGTCATGAAGATGGTTGGACGAATCGTCATCGCGGCCGGCGCGGCCGCGTTCGTTGCAAGCGCCGCTTCCGCGCAGGATCCGGTCAAGGTCGACCCACGGCACTACAAGGTTGCCTTCGAGAATTCGCAGGTTCGCGTGCTGCGAATCCATTACGGGCCGCATGAGACAAGCGTCATGCACTCGCATCCGGATGGAGTCGTGACCTATCTGACCGCCGGTCGCATCAAATTCCTGCTGCCCAACGGCAAGACCATCACGTCCAGCGCCAAGGCGGGCCAGACGATGTGGGCGCCCGGCGGGCCGCACAAGCCGACCAACCTCGGCAACAAGCCGTTCGACGCGGTGTTGGTCGAGCTCAAGGGCGGCCACTCGAAGAAGTAAATCCGCGCCTGTCCCCGCCCGCCTAGCTGTTCTTCAGATTCTCCAGCCCGCGCGGTCCGCCCTTTTGCGACGGATTGGCGGCGATCGTCTTGACCTTGGCCTTCTTCGGCTTGCGGGCTTCCTTGTTCGACTTCATTTGTCCCTTGGCCATCTGCGCTCTCCCTCGGCGGCGCGCGATGCGCCACGTGTGCCCGTCATAACGGGTTGCGGGCGCGGGTCCTACTAGGGTCTCGCGACCAGGATGCAGACTTTCGCACCCCCAACCCACCCCTGATCCATGCTATATGCACCGCCGTCAGCTTTCCTGGCGAGTCGGTTCGCGGTGCCCGCCGGCGGACGCTCCGTCCGCGCGGCGCGACGCGCTGCGTCATTCACTGGAGAAGACACTCCATGTCACAAGATAATGTTCGGGCCGCGCGCGGCCTCTACGACATGTTCAATCGCGGCGACATCGCCGGGTTCGAGAAGGGGCTGCGCCCGCGAGCTCGTCTGGAACGAGGCGGAGAATTCGCTGAACTCCGGCGGCAATCCGTACCGCGGCTTCGATGCCGTCCTCGAAGGCGTGTTCCAGCCGACCCTGCGCGACTTCGACCGCTTCGAATGCAACCTGGAATCGCTGATCGACGGCGGCGACACGATCGTCGGTACGGGTCGCTATCGCGGGACGTACAAGGAGACCGGCAAGCGGCTGTCGGCGCAATTCTGCCATGTCCTCCACTTCGACTCGCAGGCGCGGCTCGACCGAGTCCAGGAATATACCGACACCCTCGCCGAGGCCGAGGTTGCCGGCCGGTTGCAGCCCATCGCGGAAATCAAGATTCCGCACCCGGCGATGTGATCGAGAGCGCCCGCGTCTCGGACTTTCGGGACGCGGGCGCCCCTCCCCAACCATCATTCCACGGAGTCGACATCACCGAACCGGAAGCGCAGGATTGCGCGTGGAGGCCGCCATGCGCGTTTCTGCTTTCGTGCGCTCCCCCGCCGCAACATACTTTCGCTGCCTGGCTGAGCGCTTTTCATCGAATTATCATGGCGCGCTCATGCCCCTCATCCTGAAATCCGCTGTCGTCTGGCCTCTGGCGTAGAAGGAGCCGATCCATGTTGATTTCGATGGCACTCGCGATGGCGCTGCAGGCTGCATCTCCTCCACCTCAAGCCACTGCGGTCCCGGGCGGCGACGAGATCATCGTGCAGGGAATGCGGGTCGACAGGAAGAAGGTTCGGGATTTCATCAGGGCCGTCACCGAGGCGCCCTACGAGGGCCAGCTCGGGCGCTTTCATGCCCCCGCCTGCCCCGCCGCCATGGGTCTGCCCGACCTTCAGAATGCGCGCGTCGTCCACCGCATGCGTCAGGTCGCGGCGGCCGCGGGCATCCGCGTCGCACCGGAACGGTGCAAGCCCAACATCTTCGTCATCGTCGCCGGCGACAAGCGGGCCGCACTCGACGAACTCGGCCGCCGCTTCCCAATCTACTTCAACGGCATGACCTCGCGCGAAGTCGAAGCGCTCAAGACCAGCGCCGCTCCCGCGGTTGCCTGGCAGGTGAGCAGCCGGTTGAGCTCCGACGGGCTTCCGCTCGAGAAGCCGCTCGGAGCGGATTATTATCGCGTCAGCGGGACCGAGAACCCGTCGCGGATCCGCGCCGTCACCGAGCCCACCTTCCTTGTTTCCGTGGTGGTCATCGACCTCAAGGCGGCGGGAGGGCTGACCACCACCGAGCTTGCCGATTATGCGACGATGCGGACCTTTGCGGCGACCGATCCCGAGCGCATTGTCAGGACCGGCGCTCCGACCATCCTCGGCGTGCTCGGCCAACCCGACGACAAGCCGCTGCCGGTGACTCTCACCTATTGGGATCTCGCCTTCCTGAAGTCGCTCTATGCGACCGACAATGCCTATTATGCCCGCTACCAGCGCGACGACATGGAGCGGGTGATCCGTCAGGAGCTCGAACGCTCCCGATCGGCCGTGCCGGAAGAGTAGGACACCGACCGAACCTTGCATTCGCACGCCGGATGCCCTGAAGGCGGCCCATGGCCACCGCAATCCGTCATCCCCGCCGCCTCGCGGACTATAGCGCCGACCATCGAATGCTGATCCTCGCCGCCATGGCGACGGTCGCCGGCACCGGTGGCGCGTTGAGCGCATGGGCGCTCCTCAAGCTCATCGCCTTCGCCACCAACATTCTCTGGTACGGCAATTTCTCTTTCACGCCCGCCGTGATCGCGGGCCGCGGACCGCTGCTGGTCCTGATCATCCCGGTCGTCGGCGGGTTGATCGTCGGGCTGATGGCGCGGTTCGGGTCGGACAAGATCCGCGGGCACGGCATCCCCGAGGCAATCGAGACCATTCTGTTCGGCGAAAGCCGGCTGTCGTTCAAGGTGGCCGTGCTGAAGCCGCTCTCGTCGGCGGTGTCGATCGGAAGCGGCGGGCCCGTTCGGCGCCGAGGGCCCGATCATCATGACGGGCGGCGCGATCGGATCACTGTTCGCGCAGCTGTTTCGATTGAGCGCCGCCGAGCGCAAGACCCTGCTCGTGGCCGGCGCAACGGCCGGCATGACCGGCATCTTCGGGACTCCGTTCGCCTCGATCATGCTCGCGGTCGAGCTCCTGCTGTTCGAATGGAAGCCGCGCAGCTTCGTGCCGGTCGTGACCGCGGTGCTCGTCGCGCTGGCCTGGCGTCCGCTCCTGGTGGGCGCCGGCCCGCTGTTCCCGTTCGCGGCGCCGACCCCGGCCGGGATCGAGCCGGTCGCCATTTCGGCGGGCCTCGGTCTCATTACCGGCCTTCTTGCGGCCTTCCTCTCGTTCCTGCTGTACCGGATCGAGGACGGCTTTCACGCCCTTCCCATCCACTGGATGTGGTGGCCGGCAATCGGCGCCGTCGTCGTCGGCGTCGGCGGCCTGTTCGACTTGCGCGTTCTCGGCGCCGGCTACGGCAGCATCCAGGATCTCCTCGCACGGCAATCTCGTGGTCAAGGCGGTCGTGCTCCTGCTCGTCGTCAAGTCGGTCGTCTGGCTGGTCGCCCTGGGCTCGGGGACATCGGGCGGAATCCTCGCGCCCCTGCTGATCCTCGGCGGCTGCGCCGGGTTCCTGATCGGGCAGTATCTTCCCGGAGACCCCGGCTTCTGGGCGATGATCGGGATGGCCGGCGTGATGAGCGGGACGATGCGGGCGCCGATGACCGGCGCGCTGTTCGCCGCCGAGCTCACCAACCATCTTTCCGCACTGCCCGAGACGATCGCCGCGGGCGCCGCGGCCTACGCCGTCAGCGTCCTCATCATGAAGCGCTCGATCCTGACCGAGAAGATCGCGCGCCGGGGACGCCACATTTCGCGTGAATATACCGTCGATGCGCTCGAGTTCCTCCAGGCGGGGCAGCTGATGACGCGCGAACCGGCGACGCTGCCCGGCCACATGCCGGTTGCGGATGCGGTGCGCTTCTTCGCCGAGGAGGCGGACCACCGCTCGTACCCCGTGGTCGACGAGCAGGAGCGGCTGCTCGGCCTCGTCTCGCGCACCGACGCGCTGCAGTGGGCCGTCGGCCGCAACGCCGAGGGCAAGCTCGCCGAGGCCCTGTCCGATGCCTCGACCCAATTCGCCTTCCCCGAGACGCCATGCGGAGAGGTCGCCGACCTGATGGTCGAGTCCGGAGTTGGTCGCGTGCCGATCGTGGATCCGAAGGAGCGCCGGGTCGTCGGCATCATCTCGCGCCAGGACCTGCTGAAGGTCCGTTCGCGCCAGCGCAGCGGCGAGGAACGCTAGGTTCGTCGCCGTCCGTCGATTCTATCGGCGGGCCATCTAATTCGCTTGGCGTGATCGTCCCTTCGCGCGTAGCATGCGTGCCGTCCTTGAGGAGAGGAAGCGTTGCGCATGTCTCGGTGCGGTATCGCTGTGGCACTGGGCCTGGCATGCTCCGCCGTCACCGGCGTCGTCGCCGCGGCCGCGCAGGCGCCCCGCATCAGCAAGCCCAAGCCCGCGCCGCCAACCGCGCCGGTGGCGATGCCCCCGCTTCCGCCGGCGCAATTCGACAATGCGCTCGCCATCGGCGGCGACGACATCAACGCGCGCAAGGTCGAGTCGCGATTGAGCGTCGACGTGCTGGTCAATGGCCGCGGCCCCTACCGGTTCGTCGTCGACAGCGGCGCCGACACGTCCGTCGTGGGCCTGCGCATCGCGAGCGACCTGCAACTGCCGCTCGGCCGGCCGGCGATCCTGAACGGGATGACCGACCGCGCGCTCGTGGATCGGGTGAAGGTCGACTCCCTGACCCTTGGTCCGAGCACCATCCGGAATCTGGAGGTCCCGGCGCTCAGGGAAGGGGATCTCGGCGGCCAGGGGATGATCGGCATCGACGCGCTCGTCCGCCAACGCCTGCTGATGGATTTCGAGAAACACCTGATCAGGGTCGAAGACGCGCGCATCCCGATGAAGCATTATGCCGGCGAGATCGTCATCACCGCGCGACGCCAGCGCGGGCAGCTGATCCTGACGGAGGTTCGCGCGGCCGGCCTGCCACTGGACGCGGTGATCGATACCGGGTCGGAAATCACGATCGGCAATACGCTGCTTCGCGACAAGCTCGTCCGCGGCAACCGCGACAAGTTCATGACCACGACGATGATCGGCGTGACGGGGAAGAGCGTCCAGGTACAGCTGGCGGTGCATCGGTGAACTCCAGTTGGGTCCCGTGACGCTCTACGACGTGCCGATGGCGTTCGCGGATGTGCCGCCGTTCAAGGTGTTCGGGCTTGACCGCGAGCCATCCCTGTTGCTCGGCACCGACATCCTCGAAAACTTCCGTCGCGTTTCGCTCGACTTTCGAGCCCGAAAGGTCCAATTCCAGCTGAGGCGCTGCGGGCTCAGCACTTACATGATCAACACCACATGGACCCCCACCCGCCTCTCGGCGACGGGCGGCGAGGAAGTGTGCGGACGATAGGCTGGCGCTAGGCCGGCATGCGCATGACAGGATTGCCGGCAAGCCCTGAACGCGTTGTTTCCCTCGCGTTCACTTGCGGTGAGCCGAGCCGCCACGCCCGGTGAACGGACAACCATCGGCAGCCTTCGGGAGTTGGTCGTGCGAACCCCCGAGGGAAAGGAATGAAGACATCATGAAACGAACGATGATCCTCGTCGCGGCCACGACGGCTCTTGCCGCCACCGCCGCAACGCCCGCCGCGGCGCGCCGCTGGGACACACAACTGGCGAACGATCGCCTACACCACGGTCAACGGCCGCGACAGCGACACCATCCGCGTGCCCGGCACGACCCGCTATCGCCAGATGCGGGTGTGCGTCTATGGCGGTCCGATCGAGATGCGCGACGTGGACGTCCGCTTCCGCAACGGCGGCCATCAGGACATTGGCACGCGAATGATGATGCGCGCCGGCACCTGCACGCGCAACGTCGACCTCCGCGGCCGCTACCGCGACGTGGCACAGATTCGACTGAAATATGCGCCGCTCGCCCGCGGCTGGGTGCGGCCGGTCGTCCGCGTTCAGGTGCGCTAAGCGGCCAGGCGGTGAGGGGAGCGAACCTGATGATCGGGTTCGCTCTCTCTACCTGAGCGCCTTCACCGCCGCGAGGGTCTTGGCGACATGCTCGCTAAAGTCGAGGTCGTCGTGAACCATGACGACCCGACCCTTGCGGTTGATCACATAGGACGTGCGCGTCGTGATCCCCGGATGCTCGGCCCAGGCCACGTCATAGGCCTTCTGCGTCGCCGGGGTCGCCGTTGCGACGGGGAAGGCGTTGCGGCATTCCTTGACCGAGAAATCCTCCAGCGTCTTCAGCCCGTCGGCCGACATTCCGATTACCTGCGCGCCGGCTTTCCTGAAGGCGCCGATCGAAATCGCTGAACGCATGCGCTTCGGCGGTGCATCCGCTCGTGAACGCCTTGGGGAAGAAATAAAGGACGACCGGGCCCCTCTTGAGCGCCTCGGCGAGATGGAATTTGAAGGGCTTGCCGGCGAGCGCGCCGGTCGTCGTGAAGTCGGGCGCCTTAGAGCCGGCCTTGAGCGCCGCGCTTGCCGGCGCGACGCCGAGTGAAACCGCGACGGCGGCGAACAGAAGCTTGCGCATGGGCGAGTCTCCTTTTGAACCCGGCTGCTTAGCGCTCGCGATCCAAAAGCGCGAGCGTCAGTTCGTCCCTCATCCCACCGAAGAAGTTCAGCAAGCCTGGGTGAACCGGCCGTCGGGATCGATTCGCTCGAACAAGGTCAGGCTGGAGCGCAGCTTGATCGCGTCGATCGCGCCGAAGATTTGTTCGGCGGTCCGATTTCCCGACCAATTGAGAATAGCCTCGACGGAGGCGAGCAAGCGCGGGCCGAGGAGCGGGTGCCGGAGATAGGCTCGCGCCTCTTCAATCGAGGCGAGCCCGTAGAATTTGGCGGTCGGGCTTCGTCCGAGGCCCGCCAGCTGGGGGAAGACGAACCACATCCAGTGGCTCTGCTTGGAACCGGCGCGAAGCTCCGAGAGCGCCGTGTCGAACACGCCTTGCTGGGCGTCTACGAAGCGCTGGAGCTTGTGAGGATCGGGATTGGCCACGCCAGCACCATTGGCCTCCAGCGCGCCGGCAGAAAAGAGCGGCTGGCGCCTATCGGGCGGGCGCCAGCAAGCCCGCGAGCACGTAGAAGAGGATCATGACCGGGCCGGTCAGAAGCATCGCCGCGACAAATCCCAGGCGGATGATCGTGGGGTCGACGCCGGTGTAGTCGGCGAGGCCGGCGGCGACGCCCATCACCTTGGCGTCGCCGCGGTTGATCACGAAACGTCCGTTCATTTCAGATTCCTTGACCAGGAGGCGTTCAGGCGATCGGCAGCGACGTGGCGGCCGAAACGAGCAGAAGCGCGGAGATGAACGCGCCGGCGAAGAGCGTGGCGGATTCGCGGACAGTGGCGATCGAGAACATTGGTAACCCCTTTTGCATTCGTCGGACCCGACCATCGGGCCCATGGCCTTTTCAATGCACGGGGCGTGCCAATTGAAGAAAATCCTTTGTTATCAATGTCGCTGATCCGAATGTCGCGGAAATATACCGGTACTGAGCGCCTGAAGTTGGTGAATTTTGCCGCAGGCGATTGTCCGAAACCGGAACACTCGGTCCCATTAACTGGACGTGGTGTTGCCTCCGTCCGGGTGAAGGACCTGTCCCGTCATGTAGCTCGAGTCTTCGCAGGCGAGGAACAGGAACGACGGCGCGACCTCGTTCGGCTGGCCCGGACGCCCCATCGGCGTATCCTTGCCGAACTCCGGGATTTTCTCCGGCGGCTGGCCGCCCGACGGGTTGAGCGGAGTCCAGATCGGCCCTGGCGCGACTCCATTCACCCGAATGCCCTTTTTGACGAGATTCTTCGCGAGCGAGCGCGTGAAGCCGAGGATCGCACCCTTGGTCGAACTATAGTCGAGCAGCGCCGCGGACCCCTTGTAGGTCGTCTCCGAGGTGCAGTTGACGATCGCCGACCCCTTCTTGAGGTGCGGCAGCGCGGCCTGGGTCAGAAAGAACATGCCGAAGATGTTCGTCTGGAACGTCCGGCTGAAGCTGATGCTCGTCGATGTCCGTCAGCTCCTCGTCATAATGCTGCTCGCCGGCGTTGTTGACGAGGATGTCGAGGCGGCCGAGCTCGTCGACCGTCTGTTGGACCGCCTTCTCGCAGAAACTTTTTGTCGCCGACATCGCCGGCGACGGTGATCGCGCGCCGGCCTTCCTTCTCGACGATCTCCTTCGTCTTCCTCGCGTCGTCATGCTCGCAGAGATAGAGGATCGCGATGTCGGCGCCTTCGCGGGCGAACAGCGCCGCGACGCCGCGGCCGATGCCGCTATCCGCGCCGGTGATCAGCGCCACCTTCCCTGCGAGCCGGTCCGAGCCCTTGTAGCGAGGCTCCCAATCCGGCTTCGGCTCGAGCCGGCTTTCGTGGCCGGGCGCCGGTCCTCGTGGACCATTGGCTCCATGACGTCGGATTGGTCAGGCATGGCTTCTACTCCTTGGGCGCGATCCCCATGTCCTCCCGCTCGAAATCGGCGGTCGTCGCCTGGTTCAGGGCGTCGGAACGGGCTTGCCGGCGCGGCGCTCGCGCGGAGGCTTGGGGGCCGAGCGCTTCTTCGTCGATTTCATGCCGGTGGAACCGTCACGGCAAGGCCTCGGTTCCGGCGTACGGGCTCAGACCCGGCGGGCGCTTGTCGCGCCGCTTTTCCTTCGCATCGCCCGACCGGAACTCCGACGGACTGCAGCGGGCGACGAGGGTCGGATAGTCGAAATTGCTGTTTTCGATCAGCGCCGCGCCGCTTGCGGCGACGCATTGGGCCTCGGTTGCATATTGCGTCTGCAGCGTCGCGACCGGCGTGCACGCGCTGCCGCCGTCGGCGCAGCCCAGGATTGCGATGACGAAATAAGCCGGTCCCATTTGAGCATCCCCTAAGATGCTGTTTTCAACCACCGAATTCGGCATCGGTTCCGCGACCCATCGATCGAGCGGGCGTTTGCCGTTCGACTGTTGCAATCCTACCTACGCCGCATGGCGGGAACAGGAGCAGGAACCGAAGACGAAGCCGAACCAGGGCTTCGGCGCCCTGTGGCGGTTCCTGCCGATGCTCTGGCCGAAGGGCGAGGCCGAGCTGAAGACGCGCGTCGTCGCCGCTGTTGTGCTCGTCCTCGCCGGCAAGGCGGTCATCCTGCTCGGGCCCTACGCACTCAAGCTCGCCGTCGACCGCATGACCGCCCACGCGGCGTTCGCCGTCGTCGCCGGGCTCGTCCTCGCCTACGCGGGCGCCCGCTTCGGCGGCGTCCTGTTCGACAATCTTCGCAACGCGATCTTCGAAAAGGTCGGGCAGGACGCGGCGCGACGGCTCGCCGGCAAGGTCTTTCGCCACGTCCACGAATTGTCGCTGCGCTTCCATCTCGAGCGGCGCACCGGCTCGCTGACCAAGATCGTCGAGCGCGGGACCAAGAGCATCGACATGATGCTCTATTTCATCCTCTTCAACATCGCGCCGACGGTCATCGAGCTCAGCGCGATCTGCATGATCTTCTTCGTCAAGTTCGGCGGCGGGCTGGTCGTCGCAACCCTCGCCATCGTGGCCGTTTACATCGCGTTCACGCGCTGGGTGACCGATTGGCGCTCGCATATCCAGCGCCACATGAACGAGGTCGACAACAAGGCCATCGGCCGAGCGGTCAATTCGCTCCTCAACTACGAGACGGTCAAATATTTCGGCGCCGAGGATCGAGAGTCGAAGCGTTACGAGGAGGCGGTCGGCGCCTTCGCGCGCGCGTCCGTGCGCAACGAAGTGTCGCTCGCCTGGCTCAACATCGGCCAGTCGCTGATCACCAACCTGATGATGGCGGGCGCGATGGTCTTCACCGTCTGGGGCTGGAGCAAGGGCCGCTTCACCGCCGGCGACGTCGTCTGGATCAACGGCCTCCTGATGCAGCTCTTCCGCCCGCTCGACATGCTCGGCTGGGTCTATCGCTCGATCCGTCAGGGCCTGATCGACATGGAAGCGATGTGGGACCTGCTCGACGCCCCGGCGGAAGTGACCGACATCCCGAACGCGCCGCCGCTCACGGTCAGCCGCGGCAATGTCCGCTTCGACCATGTCCACTTCGGCTACGAGCCGGATCGCGAGATCCTGAAAGGCCTCGACCTCGACATTCCGGCCGGCACCAGCTGCGCGATCGTCGGCCCATCGGGCGCGGGCAAGTCGACCATCGCGCGGCTGCTCTATCGTTTCTACGATCCCACCTCCGGGCGAATCTTGATCGATGGCCAGGACATCGCGGAGGTCGACTCAGAAAAGTCTCCGCGCGGCAATCGGGATCGTCCCGCAGGACACCGTGCTGTTCAACGACACGATCGGCTACAACATCGGCTACGGCCGCGGCGAGGCGAGACCAGGACGAGATCGAAGTCGGCGGCGCGCGGAGCGGCCATCGACCGCTTCATCGCCGCGCTCCCACAGGGATATGAATCCACCGTCGGCGAGCGCGGCCTCAAGCTCTCTGGCGGCGAGAAGCAGCGCGTCGCGATCGCCCGCACCTTGGTCAAGGACCCGCCGATCCTCGTCCTCGACGAAGCCACCAGCGCGCTCGACAGCCGCACCGAGCAGGAGATCCAGTCGACGCTCGACCGCGTCGCGACGAGCCGCACGACGATCATGATCGCGCACCGGCTTTCGACCATCGTCAATGCCGACCAGATCATCGTCCTCGACAATGGCCGCGTTGCGGAGCGCGGGGCAGGCACGAGCAGCTGCTCGATCTCGACGGTCTCTATGCCGATCTGTGGCAGCGCCAGGCGGTCGAGCGACTCGCCGAGGAAGTTGCCGAAGCGGCGGAGTGACGGCTAAGCAGGGGACGAGATCCAGCGGCGCTCGGTCCGCCAACCTGCAGAGTGACATGACCGACCCGCATGCGACTCCTCAAACGCGTCTTCGGCTTCGACCATTTCCGCGGCGTCCAGGACCAGGTGATCGAGCGCGTGCTCGCCGGCAAGGCATACGCTCGCGGTGATGCCGACGGGCGCCGGCAAATCGCTCTGCTACCAGCTTCCGGCGCTCGCTCGCGAAGGCACGGCGCTGGTCGTCTCGCCGCTGATCGCGCTGATGCACGACCAGATCCGGAGCGCCGACGCGATCGGCATTCGCGCGGCGTCGCTGACTTCCGCCGACAGCGACCGGGAGCGGACCATCGAGCGCTTCCGCAGCGGCGAGCTCGACCTCCTCTATGTCGCGCCCGAGCGCGCGACGCTCGACGGCTTCCGGCGGCTCATCGACCGCGTGAACCTGTCGCTGATCGCGATCGACGAAGCGCATTGCGTCAGCGAATGGGGCCACGATTTCCGGCCCGACTATCGCAAGCTCAAGCCCGCTGCTCGACGACCATCGCCGAAGTGCCGCGGCTGGCGCTCACCGCGACCGCCGACGGGCGCACGCGCGCCGACATCCTGACGCAGCTCGGAATCCCCGATGACGGGCTGATCGTCGCCGGCTTCGACCGGCCGAACATCCGCTACCATGTCCGCCATCGCGAGCAGACGGGGAAGCAGTTGCGCGAGCTGCTCGCCGACCGGCCCGGGCCCGCGATCGTCTATGCGCCGAGCCGCGACAAGGCTGAGAAGATCGCCGAGCAAATCACGCGCGACGGGCGGTCGGCATTACCCTATCACGCGGGGCTCGAGCCGAAGGTGCGCGCGCGCAACCAGGCGGCGTTCGTCAATTCCGAGGAGATGGTGATCGCCGCGACGGTCGCGTTCGGGATGGGTATCGACAAGCCCGACGTGCGGCTCGTCGCGCACGCGGCGATCCCCAAGAGCATCGAGGCTTATTACCAGGAGACCGGCCGCGCCGGCCGCGACGGCGAGCCTGCCGAAGCGTGGCTGTTCTGGGCCGCGCAGGATTTCGCGCGGGCCCGGCAGCGGATCGAGCAGGAGGTCGAGCCCGACCGCCGGCCCGCCGAGCGCGAGCGGCTGAACGCACTCGCGGCGCTGGTCGAAACGCCGCTTTGCCGCCGCGCGGTGCTTCTGCGGCATTTCGGCGAAGACCCGCCCGAGCGCTGCGGCAATTGCGACAATTGCCTCGATCCGCCGGCAACGATCGACGTCACCGAGGTGGCGCGGAAGCTGCTGTCCGCGGCGTTCCGGACCGAGATGCGATTCGGCATCGGCCACCTCGCCGATGTCCTCGCCGGCAAGGAGACCGACAAGGTGCATGGATTCGGTCACCACCGGTTGTCGGTCTTCGGCATCGGCTCAGCGGAGGAGATCGCGCTTGTCCGGCCGGTCGCTCGGGCGCTGATCGCGCGCGATGCCTTGCGTGCCGATGCTTATGGCGGATTGTCATTCGGCCCCGGCGCGAAGCCCATCCTCAAGGGCGAGGAAAAGCTCATGGTCGCCGTCCCCGCGAAAACGAAGCGGCAGCGCCGCCGCGAAGCGGCCCCGCGGATCCGCTGTTCGAAGCGCTCCGCGAGACGCGCCGCAACCTTGCCGCCGAAGCGGGAGTCCCGCCTTACGTCATCTTCCACGATTCCACCCTTCGCGAGATTGCGGCCGCGCGGCCGGCGAGCCTCGCCGAGCTTGCCCAAGTGAACGGCGTTGGCCGAACCAAGCTTGAGCGCTATGGCGGCGCCATGCTCGACACGGTGGCCGCCGCCCGCTGAGCCGTTCAGCGCGCGGCAAGGGCAGCCGTTTAAGGGCTTAAGTAATTGATTTTCCGGGGAGAGATAATGATCCGTACTGTCTTGCTTGCGTCCGCCGCACTTGCCTTCGCCACCGCCGCCCAGCCGGCCCTTGCCGCTCCAGCGAAATCGAGGGCCGTCGCATCTGCGGCGCTTCCAGCGTCCAATCCGTTCGCGAAGCCGAGCCCGCTGCCGTTCGGAACGCCCGATTTCTCGAGCATCAAGGACAGCGACTATCTGCCCGCGCTGCTTGCCGGCATGGCCCAGCAGAAGCGCGAGGTCCTGGCGATCGCCAACAATCCCGCGGCGCCGACCTTCGCCAACACGATTGTGGCGTTGGAGCGCTCGGGCCAGCTGCTCGAACGGGCCGGCCTCGCGTTCAGCGCGGTCAACGGAGCGAACACCAACGATACGCTCCAGGCGACCGACACGAAGACTTCGCCCCTCTACGCCGAGCACAGCGACTTCATCAATCTCAACGCCAAGCTGTTCAGCCGCGTGAAGACCTTGCACGACCACCAGGCCGAGCTGAACCTCAATCCCGAGCAGGCGAAGCTGCTCGACGTCTATTACAAGGGGATGGTCCATGCGGGCGCCGAGCTGCCGCCGGCGAAGCAGGCCGAACTCAAGGCGATCAACAAGCAGCTGAGCACCCTTCAAACGGCGTTCAGCCAGAAGCTGCTCGCTGCGGCCAAGGCGGGCGCCCTTCACGTCGCCGACGCGTCGGTGCTCGCCGGCCTGTCGCAAGAGCAGCTCGCCGCCGCGCAGGAATCGGCCAAGGACCGCAAGGTCGCCGGTTATGTGGTCCCCCTGCAGAACACCACGCAGCAGCCTTCGCTGGATTCGCTGACGAGCCACGCGACCCGCCAGCAGCTGCTCGATGCAAGCCTCAACCGCGCCGAACATGGCGACGCCAACGATACGCGGACGACGATCAGCGAGATCGCCGCAGCTACGCGCGAAGAAGGCGGCGCTGTTCGGAGCGGCGAACTTCGCCGACTATAATCTCTACGACCAGATGGCGAAGGACCGCGCGACCGCGGTCGGCTTCCTCGACCGGCTCGCGCCCGCGGTTTCGGCCAAGGAGCGCCAGGAATGGTCCGACATCGTCGCGCTCGCCAAGTCGCAGGGCGCGAACTTTCAGCCGACGCCCGCCGACTGGAACTTCTACGCCGAGCAGATCCGCAAGCAGCGCTATGCGATCGATAGCGACCAGCTGAAGCAATATTTCGAGTTCAACAAGGTGCTCGAGGACGGCGTATTCTACGCCGCGAACCAGCTCTACGGGCTGACGTTCAAGGAACGGAAGGACATCCCGACCTGGAGTCCCGACATGCGCGTGTTCCAGGTCTACGACCAGGACGGCAAGGAGCTTGCGATCTTCATGATCGACCCGTGGAAGCGCGACAACAAGTCGGGCGGCGCGTGGATGTCGAACCTCGTCAACCAGTCCTATCTGCGCGGCACCAAGCCCGTCGTGTTCAATGTCGAGAACTTCACCAAGCCCGCGCCCGGCCAGCCGGCGCTGATCAGCTGGGACGACGTGACGACGATGTTCCACGAGTTCGGCCACGCACTGCACGGGATGTTCGCGTCGCAGACCTATCCGACGCTGTCGGGGACGAACGTCGCGCGCGACTTCGTCGAGTTCCCCTCGCAGTTCAACGAGAATTGGGCGCTCGACCCGAAGATCCTTCCGCACTACGCCGTCAACTACAAGACCGGCCAGCCGATCCCGCAAGAGCTGATCCAGAAGGTGCTCGCGGCCCGCACCTTCAACCAGGGCTACGAGGTCGGCGAGGCGCTCGAAGCGGCGCGGCTCGATCTCGACTGGCACTCGCTGCCCGCAAGTGCGCCTCGCCAGGACGTCGACAAGTTCGAGGCAGACGCGCTTGCGAAAGGCGGGTTCGCGACCGACATCGTGCCGCCTCGCTATCGCTCGAGCTACTTCCTCCACATCTGGAGCAACGGCTATTCGGCGAGCTATTATGCTTACGCCTGGACGCGCATGCTCGGCCAGGACGCGTTCAACTGGTTCGGGACCCACGGCGGCCTGACCCGCGCCAACGGCCAGCGCTTCCGCGACATGGTCCTGTCGCGCGGCAACACCGAGGACCTCGCCAAGATGTACAGCGACTGGGCCGGACATGAGCCGAGCATCCAGCCCTATCTCGATTATTACGGGCTCAGTGGCGGCACCTCTCCGGCGCCCGTCATGCCGGCCGCGGCGCCCATCGCGCCAATGCCGTCCCCTGCCGCGACACCGGCGCCGCAGAAGGGCGAACGAGGAGAATAGGTCATGATCCGCCAGCTCGACGATCGCACGTTGGTGAGCGGCCAGGTCGCGCCTCACCAGATCGCCGGGCTGGCGGAACAAGGCGTCACCATGATCGTCAACAACCGGCCCGACGCCGAGGAGCCCGACCAGCCGCTCGCTTCGGACATCGAGCAGGCCGCCGCCGACGCCGGGATCGCCTACCGCTTCGTGCCGATCTTCCGCGGGATCGGGCCGGCGGACGTCGAAGCCATGCAGGAAGCGCTTCGCGAGGCGGAAGGCGGCAAGTTGCTCGCTTTCTGCCGATCCGGCACGCGCTCGGCGCTCGCCTGCGCGCTCGCCCACCGCGAGGCGGGCGTCCCGGCCGATGAAATTCACCAACGGCTGACCGACGCCGGGTTCGACTCCGGTCCGATCGCACACTTGCTCTAGTTCTTCTCCGCGAGCAGGCGGCGAGCCGCCTCGACGTCCTCGTCGAGCACCATCAAGCGCACCGGCATGAACAGCCCGCCGTAGAAATAGTTGATCTCGGTATCGAACAGCACGGACTCGACGCCTTCGCTTTCGAGATAGAGGCGGGCGAGATCGGCCTCGACGCGGCTGCTGTACCGCGCGGCTTCGACGAGGTCCGTCACCAGGGCTTGTCCGCCCCGGCCTCAACCTCCTCCGGACGCGATGTGCGGCCGAGGACCGAATTGCGGTGCGGGAATCGGCCAAACCGTTCGATGATTTCGCGATGGTGCCTGGCGTAGCCGAGTTGACGCTCGTCGCCGAGCCGGGTGAACAGCAGGATCGCGCGATCCTGGTCGTCCAGCTTCTCGCTGTGCTGGAACGGCATGTAGAGAAACTTTCGCTCGTCGGGCCGAAGCTGCTCGTCAAAGCCACGCTCGACCGCCCCCTTCGCGATGGCGAGCGCCAGCTGGTCGGTCGAATAGGTGTCCGCATGGCCGCGGAACATGTTGCGCGGAAACTGGTCGAACAGGATGACGGCCGCGAGCGCGGTCAGCGGATCGGCCAGGAAGGCAGCGACCGGCTGCTGGCGCTTCTCGAACCAGACCTTCAGGAAACTCTTCTTGATTCGCTGGTCGAGCACATTGCCGCCGCGCCACCATTGCTCCGGTCTCAGGCCGAACCAGAATTTCAGCACGTCGGCGCGCCAGTCGGCGCCGTCTCCCGAGCCCTGCTCAAGCGTCACGCGGCCGTTCCGCCGACGGTCAATCCGTCGACCAGTAGCGTCGGCTGACCTACGCCGGCCGGCACGCTCTGCCCGGCCTTGCCGCAAATGCCGATGCCTTCGTCGAGCTCCAGATCGTTGCCGACGCCCTTCACTCGGGTCAGCACCGTCGGTCCGTCGCCGATCAGCGTCGCGCCTTTCAATGGTTCGGCGATCTTGCCGCCGCGGATTCGGTAGGCCTCGGTGCAGGTAAACACGAACTTGCCGCTGGTGATGTCGACCTGGCCGCCACCGAAGCTCTTGGCGTAGATCCCGTCCTTGACGCGCTCGACGAGCTCGCCCGGATCGTCCTTGCCGGCGAGCATGAAAGTGTTGGTCATGCGCGGCATCGGCGCGTGGGCGAAGCTCTCGCGGCGACCGTTGCCGGTCGGCGCCATGCCCATCAGCCGCGCGTTCAGCCGGTCCTGGAGATAGCCTTTGAGGATTCCGTCCTCGATCAGGACCGTGCGCCCGGTCGGAGTCCCCTCATCATCGATGGTGAGCGAGCCGCGACGCCGCTCCATCGCGCCGTCGTCGACGATGGTCACGCCCTTGTTCGCAACCCGGTCGCCGATCCTGCCCGAGAAAGCCGACGTGCCCTTGCGGTTGAAATCGCCTTCGAGCCCATGGCCGATAGCTTCGTGCAGAATCACGCCGGCCCAGCCGGAGCCCATCACCACCGGCATCTCGCCGGCGGGGGCTGCAACCGAGTCGAGATTGACCAGCGCCTGGCGCAGCGCCTCGTCGATCGCGCGGTTCCACTGTGCTTCCTCGAACAGCGGCCGATAAAGATAGCGCCCGCCGAGTCCGTGATAGCCGACCTCTCTCCGGCCGTTCTGCTCGACGACGACCTGGACGCCGAGCCGCACCAGCGGCCGCACGTCGGAGGCGACGAAGCCGTCGGCGCGGACGATGTCGATGACGCTCCAGTTCGCCGCCAGCGTCGTGCTGACCTGGACGATGCGGGGGTCGCGGGCACGAGCCGCGGCGTCGATCTGCTGGCACAGCGCGACCTTCTCGGCGAATGGGACGAGGCCGAGCGGGTCCTCGGCTCCATACATGGATTGATTCGTTCGCTGCGGCGCCGGCGCGGAGGGGCCCTTGCGCGGGTCGAGCAGCTTCAGAGTCGCTGCCGCGCGGTCGATGGCCGCTTCGCTGATCTCGTTGGCATGGGCGAAGGCGGTGGTTTCGCCGCTGACGCCCCGCAGTCCGAACCCCGAGCTACTGTGATAGTCGGCTGTCTTGAGGCGGCCGTCGTCGAAGCCGAAAGCCTCGCTCGCCGCATATTGCAGGTAGAGCTCGCCATCCTCGTGCGCCGACAGATGCTTGTTGGCGAGCCGTCGCGCCGCGTCCGGATCGAGGCTGCGGTAGAGAAAGTGGCGGGGATCGGCGAGATTCATGCCGCCGGGCCGTCCGCCGGGCCCCCTTCGAGGACGAAGCGGCGGTCGCAATAACCGCATTCGACGAAGCCGGTGTCCGGCTCGATCCGGAGATAGACCCGCGGATGGCCGAGCTCGGGCGAAACCTCGCCCGAACCGTCGCAGGCGACCTGGACGGAACGGACGCGGATGACTTCGGGCGGCGGGATGTCGGAGGCCATGAGCGGCACGTAGGGCCGCTCATCGGCGCGTCACAAGATCAGAGGTAGTTGGCGGTCACCTGGAAGGTCGCGGAATAAAGGCCGTCCGGCTGGTTGGCGCCGATCGCCAGGATGCCGCCGACGCCGACGAAGAACGTCTTGGTGACGGGATCGATGGTGCGCAGCGGATTGCCGTTCTTGTCGAGGGTCAGGGCGAGGACCGTGATCTTGTCGCCATTGGAGCTGGTCAGCTGGAGCGGCGGGACGACCACGACCACGACCTGCTGGTTGGGCGTGCCGGCGCCGCCGAAATAGGCGCGCTGGCCGGCGGCGGACGGGATTCCGGTGACTCCGCCAAGGAAGGTTCGTGCGCTCGTATCGGGATTGAGCACGACGGTCCCCGCCGCGTTCGAGGTGACGACCGACCCGAAATCGAGGTCGTCGATCTTGGTGAGCTTCAAGGGAAGGAGGAGAAGCACCCTGCCGTTGGCTGCCTTGACGGCCGAAGCGGGAGCGGCACCGGCCGGCGCAGCGAAGGCTGTCGCGGCCATCGCGGCGGCGATGAGGCATATGCGGGTAAACACTCGGCGAGCTCCTGCGCATCACAATCAGGAGGCAAGTATCGCCGAGCCGATCTCACCATGCGTTCAACATGCGCGGTTCGTCTAAAATTTACCTTAACACGCAAGACATTGCGGTCCGCGTTCAAGGATATTGCACGGTGACATCGAAGGTGCCGACGTAGGTCCCTTGCGCCTGGTTGGCGCCGACATTGAGTGTGGCGCCGACGGCGAAATCCAGGGTCTGGCTGAGTGGCACCTTGCGGTTGGTATTGCCGTCGAGCGTCCACTTGGAGACGGTCATTGTCTCCGTTCCGCCGACGCGCGTCACCGTGATCGGATTCTTCGGAAGGCGAATATTGATGACGCTGTTCCTGTTTCCGGTCGCGGTGAAGGTCGCGGGATGAAAGCCGGTTCCCGCCGGCACGACGCCGCCGGTTGCCGAGCGCGCCCCGCTGCTGGGATCGATCACCGCGGTTCCCGCGCCCGTGACCGCGAGCATCCCGAAATCGAGGTCTCCGCGCTTCAGCACGCTGAGCGGGCCGAGCAGTGTCGCCGTCCCGTTCGCGCTCTTCGCCACCGGCGCGGCCGCGGCCACGGACGGGAGGAACAACAGCACAGCGACAAAGGAGAAACGGGGAACACCGGCGACCATCGCTCGGCCGATATTGGGTTAACATGAAAATCACTCTGATCTTTAGGGTTAAGCGGTCATTTACCCTGAACGCTTGTCGCCATTCGGCCCCCACCCTATGCCGCATCGCATCATGGACGAGCCCGCGATCCGCATCGAATCGCTGTCGAAAACCTATTCCTCCCGAGGAACGGAGCCCAAGCGCGCGCTGAACGCCGTCAGCTTCGACGTGCCGCGCGGCCAGATTTTCGGCCTCCTCGGCCCCAACGGCGCGGGCAAATCGACCTTGATCAACATCCTCGCCGGGCCTCGTCGTGAAGACCAGCGGCAAGGTGACGATCTGGGGCTTCGACATCGACGAGCATCCGCGCAACGCCAAGCGCTCGATCGGCGTGGTCCCGCAGGAGATCATCTTCGACCCCTTCTTCACGCCTCGCGAAACCCTCGAGATCCAGGCGGGGCTGTACGGGATCCCGCGTTCGGACCGGATCAGCGACGAACTGCTCGCGGCCATGCACCTCACCGACAAGGCCAACGCTTATTCGCGCACCTTGTCGGGCGGGATGAAGCGGCGGCTGCTCGTGGCCAAGGCGATGGTCCATTCGCCGCCGATCCTGGTGCTCGACGAGCCGACCGCGGGCGTCGACGTCGAGCTTCGCCGCCAGCTTTGGGACTATGTCCGCAAGCTCCATGCGCAGGGCGTCACGATCGTGCTGACGACCCATTATCTCGAGGAAGCCGAGCAGCTGTGCGACCGAATCGCGATCATCAATCACGGCGAGGTGATCGCCAACGAACCGACGCGCGAACTGGTCTCGAAGGCGCAGGAGAAAGCCGTCGTCGTCACCTTCGACCGCGACATCGGACCGGTGCCGACCAACAACTGCTTCGAAAATATCGCGCTCCTCGACGAGCGCACGCTCGAGATCACCTACCGCAAGGACAAGGTGAATGCCGGCGAGGTACTGAGCGCGCTTGCGGCCGACGGGTTGGCGATCGTCGACGTGTCGACCCGCGACCCCGACCTCGAGGATGTGTTCCTGAGCCTGACTTCCGAACCGCAGGAAGCGGCGTGAGCGTCAATGCCGACGTGCTCATCGTCGGGTCGGGCGCGGCGGGGCTGACTGCGGCGCTCAACCTCGCCGAGACGCACAAGGTCGCGGTCATCGCGAAAGGGGCGCTTGGGGACACGGCCAGCGCGCGGGCGCAGGGCGGAATCGCCGCCGTCCTGGAGGCAGGCGACAGCTTCGAGGCGCATATCAACGACACGATGATCGCCGGCGCGGGATTGAACGACCGCCGCGTCGTCGAGCATGTGGTCGAACAGCGCCCCGCCGCGATTGCGCGACTGATCGACCTCGGGGTCCCTTTCGCGAGCGAGAACGGCGCGCTTCACCTCACACGCGAGGGCGGCCACAGCCACCGCCGAATCGTGCATGTCGCCGACGCGACCGGCTGGGCGATCAGCCAGGCGCTCGAAGCCGCGGCGGCGAAGCATCCGAACATCGCGCTGGTGCCGGACATGGTCGCGATCGACCTCATCACAGGCCGGCACGCGGCTCATTTCTCGACCAGCGGCGCGGTGCACGGCCTTTATGCCTGGAGCCGCAAGAAGAAGAAGGTGGAGACGCTGACCGCCCGGGCGACGATCCTCGCGACGGGCGGCGCGGGCCGTGCCTACCTCTATTCGACCGCACCCCGCGGCGCGACCGGCGACGGGATCGCGATGGCGTGGCGGGCGGGCTGCCGGGTCTCCAACATGGAGTTCATGCAGTTCCACCCGACCTGCCTCTACAATCTCGAGGTCAAGAACTTCCTGATCACCGAGGCGGTGCGCGGCGAAGGCGGAATCCTGAAGCATCCCGCTGACCGGCCACCGCTTCATGCCCGACTATGACGAGCGCGGGGAGCTCGCGCCGCGCGACATCGTCGCCCGCGCGATCGACCATGAGATCAAGCGCGACGGCCTCGATTACGTCTTCCTCGACATCTCGCACCGCGAGCCCGAGTTCGTCCGCGCGCATTTTCCCAACATCTACGAGAAGCTGATCGGGCTCGGGATCGACATCACCAGGGAGCCGATCCCGGTCGTCCCGGCGCAGCATTACACCTGCGGCGGAGTGGTGGTGGACCTCGACGGCCGGACCGACGCGCCGGGACTCTACGCCGCGGGCGAAGTGACGCAGTCGGGGCTTCACGGCGCCAATCGCCTCGCCTCGAACAGCCTGCTCGAATGCCTCGTGTTCGGCGAAGCGGCGGCGAAGCATATCATCGCCAACTGGGATTCGCTGCCGGAAGTGCCCGCGATCCGCGCCTGGGACGAAAGCCGGGTCACCGACAGCGACGAAGAGGTCGTCATCGCCCAGACCTGGGGCGAGATCCGCCGCTTCATGTGGAACTATGTCGGCATCGTCCGCACCACCAAGCGGCTCGAGCGCGCCAAGCACCGGATCGACATGCTGCGGCAGGAAGTGCGCGACTATTACGCGCATTTCCGGGTGACTCCGGACCTCATCGAGCTTCGCAACCTGGTCGAAGTCGCCGACCTCATCATCCGCAGCGCGCTCAGCCGCCACGAGAGCCGCGGGCTGCACTACACGCTCGACTATCCGAAGATGCTGGCGCAAGCGAAGGACACGGTGCTGGTCCCGTGAGTCACACCCCGTCATTTCCCGCGAAAGCGAACCCGGTCTGTTCCTGTTTAGCGAGATTCCCGCTTTCGCGGGAATGACGAATAGCGACAGCGACAAGGGGAGAGGCGATGCCCGTTGAAATCACGATCCTGGCGCTCGGCGCGGTGCTGCTGTTCATCCACATTTTCGTCGCGACTCGGTTCAAGACCGCGCAATACGGCCGCAAGTGGAACACCAGCGCGCGCGACGAGGCGCTTCCCGAGCCCAATCCGGTGGCCGGCCGGCTGATGCGCGCGCAGGCCAATTTCCAGGAGACCTTCCCGATCGCGATCGTCGCGCTGATGGGCGTGGTGATCGCCGGAAAGACGAGCCAGTGGTCCGCGTTCGGCGGGTGGATCTGGCTCGGCGCTCGCGTGGTCTATTTGCCGCTCTATTGGGCGGGCATTCCCGTCGTCCGGACGATCGTGTGGTCCATCGCGCTGGTCGGCCTGGCGATGGTGATCTGGCCGCTGCTGTTCGGCTGAAGTCCTCTTGCGGTAGCGCTGAGCGACGCCACATTCGCTCTCACCGACGCCGCCGCTGGCGTCAGCGGCTCTTCCTGTTAAACCCCGCCCTTCATGTCCGAAGTCGAAACCGCCGAAGCCCCCGCGACCGAGAAATCGGTGACCAACCACCTCTACCTCGTCGACGGGTCGAGCTACATCTTCCGCGCCTATCATCGGCTGCCGCCGTTGACGAACCGGCACGGGCAGCCGGCGGGCGCGGTCTATGGCTATACGACGATGCTGTGGAAGCTCGCCGACGGCCTCAGCAAGGCCGACGGGCCGACGCACATGGCGGTGATCCTCGATGCGAGCGAGCACACGCACCGCAACGTCATGTACGACCAGTACAAGGCGCACCGGCCGCCGCCGCCCGAAGACCTCGTCCCGCAATTCCCGCTGATCCGCGTCGCGACGCGGGCTTTCTCCATCCCCTGCATCGAGGAAGCCGGGCTGGAGGCCGACGACATCATCGCCTGCTACGTCACCGAGGCGAAGAAGCAGGGCTGGAAGGTGACGATCGTCAGCTCCGACAAGGACCTGATGCAGCTGATCGACGAGGATGCCGGGATCGACATGCTCGACACGATGAACGACCGGCGCATAGGGCGAAGCGAGGTGCTCGAGAAATTCGGCGTTCCACCCGAAAAGGTCGGCGACGTGCTCGCACTGATGGGCGACAGCGTCGACAATGTGCCGGGCGTGCCGGGGATCGGACCCAAGACCGCGAGCCAGCTGATCCAGACGTTTGGCGACCTTGAGACGGTGCTGGCGTCGACCGACGAGATTACCAAGCCCAAGCTCAAGCAGTCGCTCATCGACTATGCGGCCGACGCGCGGCTGAGCCGCGAGCTGGTGCGGCTGGTGTGCGATTCGAAGCTGCCGGAGCCACTCGACGCGCTCGAGATGAAGCACATCCCGAAGGAGCCGCTCGCCGAGTTCCTCGCCGACCAGGGGTTCAAGACTCTGCACGCGCGGTTGATGGGCGGCGGCGGTGGAGCGACGCAGACCGGCGCGACCGTTCGCAATGACGTCATGGCGGCGCTTGACCGGAAGCCGGCCGTCGCTCCTGCCGAGCCCGAGACGATCGAGATCGACCGGTCGAAATATGAGACGGTCACGGACGAAGCGGCGCTCGACCGCTGGATCGCGGAAGCCACCGCGCAAGGCTATGTCGCGCTCGACACCGAAACCGACTGCATCGACTGCATCATCGCCAAGCTTGCGGGCGTGAGCCTGGCGCTCTCGCCGAACAAGGCTTGCTACATCCCGGTCGGGCACAGCGGGGCGGACCTTTATTCGGACGCGCCGAACCAGTTGCCGATGGGCCACGTGCTCGAAAAACTGAAGCCGCTGCTGGAGGACCCGGCCGTCCTCAAGATCGGGCACAATTTCAAATATGACTGGGTGATGTTCGACAAGGCCGGCATCAAGGTCGCGCCGGTCGACGATACGATGGTGATGAGCTTCGACCTCGACGCCGGGAAAAGCTTCGGCCACGGCCTCGACGAGCTCGCCAAGGCGCACTTCGCGCACGAGTGCATGCCGTACAAGTCGCTGTGCGGGACGGGCGCCAAGCAGATCACCTTCGACAAGGTGCCGCTCGGTCCGGCGACCGAATATGCGGGCGAGGACGCCGACATCACCATTCGGCTGTGGCTTCGGCTCCAGCCGCGGCTCGCGCAGGAGAATGTCGCGCGCGTCTACGAGCGGGTCGACAGGCCGCTGGTGCCGGTGCTCGGCCGGATGGAGCGGCGCGGGATCAAGGTCGACCGCGACTATCTCGCGCGGCTGTCCGCCGAATTCGGGCGCGATATCCAGGCGCTCGAGGAGAAGATCTACGAGGCGGCGTGCGGGCCCTTCACGATCGGATCGCCGCAGCAACTCGGCGAAGTGCTTTACGGCCGGCTCGGCCTCAAGGGCGGGCGCAAGGGCAAGAGCGGGCAATATTCGACCGACGTGAACGAGCTCGAGCGGCTCGCGGCGGAGGGGGTGACCTGCGCGACGCTGGTGCTCGAATGGCGCCAGCTGTCCAAGCTCAAGAGCACCTACACCGACGCGCTTCAGCAGCAGATCAATCCCGAGACCGGGCGCGTCCACACGAGTTTTTCGCTGACCGGCGCACAGACCGGGCGGCTGTCGTCGAACGACCCGAACCTGCAGAACATCCCGATCCGCACCGAGGTCGGCCGCAAGATTCGCGACGCGTTCGTGGCGGACTCCGGATTCAAGCTGCTGTCCGCCGACTACAGCCAGATCGAGCTTCGGCTCGCCGCGCACATGGCGGACGTGCCGCAGCTCAAGGAGGCGTTCCGCGCCGGCGAAGACATCCACGCAATCACGGCCGAGGAGCTGTTCGGCAGAGTGGATCGCGACACCCGCAACCAGGCCAAGACGATCAACTTCGCCATCCTTTACGGAAGCTCGGCGTGGGGCATTGCCGGGCGGCTCGGCCTGCCGAAGGATGAAGGCAAGGCCATCATCGACCGCTATTTCGAGCGCTTCCCCGGAATCCGCGCCTTCATGCACAGCACGCTGGCGTTCGCTCGCGAGCATGGCTTCACCCGCACCCTGTTCGGGCGGAAGACGCATTTCGAGCCCAACATCCGATCGCCCAACCCCTCGATCCGCGGCGGCGCCGAGCGCGCGGCGATCAACGCGCCGATCCAGGGGACGAGCGCCGACCTCATCAAGCGCGCGATGGCGCGGATGGACGGAGCGCTGGCCGGTGCGGGCCTCGAGGGCGTGAAGATGCTTCTCCAGGTCCACGACGAGCTCGTCTTCGAGGTGCCGGACGGGCAGGAGGAAGCCGCGGCGGCGGTCATCAAGACGATCATGGCCGAGGCCGCGCAACCTGCCCTCCAGCTCGACGTGCCGCTCGACATCGAGGTCGGCTGGGGAGCGCACTGGGGCGAGGCGCATTGACGAAGGCCGAGCGGACGGCCGCTGCGGCAGGGGCCGGCGCTCTCGATGCGGACATGGCGACGCTCGCGCGCGGCGGGCGGCTCAACGTCTTCGGCTTCGTGCTTCGGCTGGCCGCACGGCTGCCGTTCCTGTTCATCGCGGGCCGGATCTACGGCGCCGCCGAGCTCGGGCGCTTCGCTTATGCGGTCCTGACGGTCGAGTTCGCCGCGCAGCTGGCCGCGCTGGGGTTGAGGCGCGGGCTCGCGCAGCTGCTCGCCAATGCAAAAAAGCCGCAGGCGTGGATCGTCGCGGACGCGTTGCTCGTGGCGGCATGCGGGTCGGCGGTCGGGATGGCGATCCTGATCATCTTTCCGAAGGCCATGTATCCGACGACGCAGGTGCATGGCATGGACCATCTCCTCGCGATCACCGTCATCGCCATCGCCTGGACCGACATCGCTCTCGCCGCCCTCGCCTTCCAGGATGACGTGGCGTCGACCGTGCGCGCGCGTTCGATCGTCGAGCCGTGGACGATCAGCATCGTCGCCTTCATCTGGTCCTACATCTCGATCGATGACGGGCTGATCATCTCCTACGTCTTCTCGATGGTCGCGGCGCTGGTTGCCGCGCTGATCCCGCTCATTCGCTGCTACGGCCTGCCGCGCGGATGGAAGCCCGACCTGGCGACGGCGTTCGGGACCGCCTGGCGCAACGTCCCCGTCGCCGCCGCCGACGCGGTCGAATGGGCCTCGCGCCGGATCGACCTCGCTGTCCTCGGCGCGTTCATGCCGGCGAGCTTCGTCGGGATCTATTACGTCGCGCAGCAGGTCGCGACCCTGCCCGCCAAGCTCAAGACCAGCTTCGAGCCGGTCCTCGGACCCGCGATCGCGAGGCGGATTGCCGCCGGCGATCGGACTGCGGTCGCCCGGCAGGTGCGGCAAGTCACTTATTGGATCATCGCCGCCCAGCTCGGAATCGCGCTGGCGCTCGGGATCCCGGGGCGCGCGGTGATGGCGCTGGTCGGATCGGGCTTCACCGGCGGCACCGCGATGCTCGGCTTCCTGCTTGCGGCCGAGGTGATCGCCGCCTCCGCTTTCGTCTGCGAAGCCGCGCTGATCTACGTCGCGCGCAAGCGCAACATGGTGTTGAGCCTCGTCATGCTGGCGCTCGAGGCGGGTCTCGCCGCGACGCTGATCCTGCTGATGCGCGACGAGGGCCTGCCCGAAGCCTATCAGGCGACGGGTCCGGCGATCGGGCTGTGCGCGGCGCTCGCCTTTGCCTCGATCACCAAATCGCGCCTGTTGCGGAGCCAGCTCGGCGAGCGCGTGTCGGGGTGGCGCTGGGACCTCGCCTGGGCGACGGCGGCGGGAGTTCTCGTCGGCGCGATGGTGAGGATTCTGTTGCCGCAGACCTGGCAGCTGATCCTCGGCGTTCCGGCGATCCTGGTTGCGTTTGGCGCGGTGCTGTGGACCAAGGGCTTCGGACCGGAGGACCGCGAGCTGTTCCGGATGCGCAAGGCCGACGTTCGCGAGCTACGCGCCGCCGAAGACGCCGCGCTCGCCCGCGATCAGGTGCAGGACGATATCGTCTAGGGGATCAGTGGCGGAAGTGCCGCATCCCCGTGAACAGCATCGCGAGGCCCGCCTCGTCGGCGGCGGCAATGACCTCGTCGTCGCGGATCGAGCCGCCGGGCTGGATCACCGCGGTCGCCCCGGCTTCGGCAGCCGAAAGAAGCCCGTCGGCGAAGGGGAAGAAGGCGTCGGACGCGACCGCCGAACCGACCGTGCGCGGCTCGCTCCAGCCGTTGGCTTCGGCCGCCTCGAGGGCGCGCAAGGCGGCGATCCGGGCGCTGTCGCGGCGATTCATCTGGCCCGCGCCGATCCCGGCGGTGACCCCGTCCTTCGCATAGACGATCGCGTTCGACTTGACGTGCTTGGCGACGGTCCAGGCGAACAGGCAGTCGCGGACCTCCTGCTCGGTCGGCTGGCGCCTGGTGACGCATTGGAGCCGGTCGCGCGCGACCATTCCGTTGTCGCGGTCCTGGACGAGGATTCCACCGGTGATGACCGCGATATTCTGCCCCGCGCGAGCAGGGTCGGGAAGGTCGCCGGTGAGCAACAGGCGCAGGTTCTTCTTCTTCACGAAGATCGCCTTCGCCTCCTCGTCGGCATCCGGCGCGACGACGACCTCGGTGAAGATCTGCGTGATCGCCTCAGCAGTCTCGGCGTCGAGCGGGCGGTTGGTGGCGACGATCCCGCCGAACGCGGAGACGCTGTCGCACGCGAGCGCCTCGCGCCAGGCGTCGATCAGCAAACCGCGCGTCGCGACCCCGCACGGATTGGCGTGCTTGACGATGACGACGGTCGGGTCGCCGGCGCGAAATTCGGAGACGAGCTCGAGCGCGGCATTGGCGTCGTTCAAATTGTTGTAGCTGAGAGCCTTGCCCTGCACCTGCTCGGCCTGCGCGATTCCGCGGGCATGGGGACCGACGGGCAAATAAAGCGCCGCCTGCTGGTGCGGATTCTCGCCATAGCGAAGCGGCATCTTGAGCTTGCTCGCGCGGGTCCAGCTCTCCGGCCAGCGCTCGCCTTGGTCGGCGAAAGCGAACCATTGCGAGATCGTCGAATCATAAGCGGCGGTCAGCGCGAATGCCTTGGCGGCGAGCTTCTTGCGAAGCTCCGCGGTCGTGCTGCCGCTGTTGGCGTCAAGCTCCGACAGCAGCGCCGCATAGTCCGCCGGGTCCGTGACAATTGCGACGTGCGCATGGTTCTTGGCCGCCGAGCGCACCATCGAGGGGCCGCCGATGTCGATATTCTCGATGATCGTGGCGCGGTCGGCGCCGCCCATGACGGTGTCGAGGAACGGGTAGAGATTGACCACGACGAGGTCGATCGGCGCGATGCCATGTTCCTCCATCGCCGCGGCATGGTCGGGATTGTCGCGCACGCCGAGAAGGCCGCCGTGGACCTTCGGGTGGAGCGTCTTCACCCGACCGTCCATCATCTCCGGAAAGCCGGTCAGGTCGGCGATGTCGCGCACCGCCGCGCCGAGCTCGCGCAACCGCGTCGCCGTCCCGCCGGTGGAGACGATCTCGATCCCATGCCGCGCCAGACCGGCGGCGAGCTCGTCGAGCCCGCTCTTGTCGGAAAGCGAGATGAGCGCCCGGCGGATCGGGACAAGGTCGGTCATTGCGAGTCCTTCTTGATTAGCTGGCGCGGCGGAATTGCCAGCCGATTTCGCCGCCCAATGCCGACACTTCGCCGACGATGACAAGCTGCGTCGCGGGCTGCGGATGACCCTTGCCGTCGATCCACAGGCTCTCCTCGATGGCGAGGTTGCCTCCCCGGCAGCGGAAGTTCCACGGCGGCGCTCCGTCCGAGCGCAGGATCGCGCCCATCCCGTCGGCGGTAATCGTCGCCTCAACTCCGGGGGCGAGGTGGAAACGAACCGCATAAGATACCGATTCGCGGATCTTCCGGCGCCCCTTGGGCACGAGTTGGTCCGCCCCCCGAATCTCCTTCCCGTCATTGCCGAGCATGATGCTGCGCTTGTGGACCATCCCGAACGATCGGACATAGCCGTCGTGGCTCGCCTCGAGCCGGCTCGAAGTCATTGTCCTCGCTGCGCGTGATCGCGACGTCCTCGACACCCTTGCCGAGCGAGCCGTCGGGCTGGATGTTGGTCGAATTGGTGTCGGCGAGGACGAGCGTGCTGTGCGCGGCGGTGGTTCGAAGGCCGTGGACGAGCTCGTCGGACAGGTCCGTCGGCAGCGGACCCGGACCACCGCAATTCACGACCAGGCGCTGGGTCCCGTCCGAAAGTTCGAAGGCGAGGGTCGAGGCGGATCCTTGCTCCGCCAGCTTTTGCTGCGGCGGCGGCGCGGCGTCGATGACGAGGATCGTGCCGAGGGCCGACATGCGATGATAGCCCCACCCGCCCGGCTGGCGGAGCGGCCGGGCGCGAAGGCCGCAGCCTTCGACCAATGCCGTGAGCCGGGCTGGCTCGCCGGGACCGCAACCCTGCCAGCTGGAGACCGCGCCGTCGCCCATCGTGATTCCATGGAGCGCCGCCAGCGCGGCCTGGGACGCGCTGTCGATCCCGTCGGGGAGGGTCTGCTTGGCAGCCTGATAGCAGGCACGCAGAAGTCCCAGCCGATCGACCAGCAACAGCTGCTCGACAGGCGATCGGCTGACGAGCCCGCCGTCGTCGAACTGCGCCGAAGCGAGCGCCCTGGCCAGCCCGGCCTCGCCACGGGCGACGCGCGGCACCCCGCCCTGGACGAGGAGCCCTGCGGCGACCACGCCGCACCAGGCGGTGACTCGATCGAGCCCCGACGCCGCCTTGTGGGCATTGCCTTCGAGATGCCGGGCGCCGCGCGCCAGCGTGTTGAGGAGAGCCGAGCGATAGCCGGCGTCGCTGCTCGAAAGGATGTACGGCGCATAGGCCGTCCAGAACAGGATCCGTTCGCCCCACAGCTGCGGCGCCCATGCCTCATCGGGCTTCACGCCATGCGTCAGCAACCACCGGCCGACGACCGTTTCGGCAACTCGGGCGCCCCTTTCCCGCGACGCCGCGGCGGCGAGATCACGCAGCCACGAAAAGCCCTGGAGCTGCTCGGCGACCGGCCCACTCGAGCCGACGCGCGCCATGTCGAGGTCCTTGAGCGACAGCGTCTCGCTGCCGATGACGAGTTCCCCGGCGAGAAGCGCCTCCCCGCGCGAACGGTCGCCATGCACATGGTCGCGGGGAACCGCGACGAGCTTCAGCGGCTGCTTGCCGCGCTTCAGCCGCGAGAGCAGCGATCCGCGCGCGAGCTTCGATACGGCGGCGCGTTCGGCGACCCGGGAATCGCCCGCCTCCGGGTCGCTCATCCTTGGCCTCGAAGCGCCTTGATGTTGGCGGCATAGGCCGAGGGACCGCCGCGGAACGCGGCAGTCCCGGCGACGAGCGCGGTGGCGCCGGCGTCGACGGCCAGCCGGGCCGTTTCGGGATCAATCCCACCGTCGACCTCGACGATGACGTCCAGCGACTGCTTTGCAACCCGGCTGGCGATGGCTTCGATCTTCTTCAGCTGGCTCGAGATGAATTTCTGCCCGCCGAAGCCGGGGTTCACGCTCATCACCAGGACGAGGTCGATGTCTTCGAGCACATAGTCGAGCATCTTCGCCGGCGTGGCCGGGTTGAGCGATACGCCGGCCTTCTTGCCGAGCGCCTTCACGCGCTGGATCGTTCGGTGGAGATGCGGTCCGGCTTCCGGGTGGACGGTGATGATGTCGGCGCCGGCGTCCGCGAACGCGTCCAGGAACGGATCGACGGGGGCGATCATCAGGTGGACGTCGAACGGCTTCTCGCTGTGCGGCCTCAGCGCCTTCACGACCGCCGGGCCGATGGTGAGGTTGGGCACGAAATGGCCATCCATTACATCGACATGGATCCAGTCGGCGCCCGCCTCATCGATCGCGCGCACTTCCTCACCGAGCTTCGCAAAGTCGGCGGAAAGGATCGAGGGAGCGATGAGCGGTTCGGCCATGTATCCGATTAGACGGGATTAACCGCGCCGGACAAGCCGCGCGATGAAGAAGCCGTCGAGCCCGCCTTCGGCTTCGAGCATGGTCGGAAGGATGCGGAACCAGCCTCGCCCGGTTGGGCCGACAAAGTCCGGTACGCTGCCATCGCACGCGACCACGAAATCGTCACTTGCGCCGAGGAATGCATCGATCACCTGCTCCCCCTCCTGCGGCTCGAGCGAGCAGACCGAGTAGACCAGGCTCCCGCCGGGCTTCAGCCATCGGGCCGCGCGATCGAGCAACCGCGCCTGGAGCGCGGCATTGTCGGTGATGATTTTCGGCCGGGCCCGATAGAGCACTTCGGGGTGACGGCGGAAAGTCCCGGTCGCGGAGCAAGGCGCGTCCAGCAGGATCGCATCGAACTGACGAGCCGGCGTCAACTCCCGCGCATCCGCGACCACGAGTTCGGCCTCGAGGCGCGTACGTTCGAGGTTCTCACGCAGTCGTGCGAGACGACTTTCCGACGAATCAACTGCGGTCACCCGGTGACCGGCGGCGGCGAGCTGCATGGTCTTGCCGCCGGGTGCCGCGCAAAGATCGAGCACATCCCCGGCGTCGGGCGGGATCAGTCGCGCGGGCAGCGACGCGGCAAGGTCCTGCACCCACCAGCGGCCGCTTTCATAACCCGGCAAGTCGGCGACCGAAGAGCTCACCATGCGAGCATGATTGGGCGCGAGCGAGGTCGCGTCGTGCTCGGCCGCAAAGGCCTGCGCCTCCGACTCGGCGGCGAAGGTCAGGTCGAGCGGCGGCCGCTGCGCGATCTGCCGGCGCGCGGCCTGCACGACGTCGTCGCCCCAGCGCTCGTTCCAGCGCTCCTCGACCTCGGCGGGCAGACGCGGCGCGTCCCCTGGCTCGACGCCGCCGCGAAGCAGAGTCCCGAGTACGCCATGGACCAACCGCCTCGGTCCGCCGTCGACCAGCGGCAAGGCGGTCGCCACCACCGCATGATCCGGCGTTCCGAGCCCGACCTTCTGGGCAAGCGCGAGCCTCAACACCGTGCGCGCCTTGCTGTCGTCGGGCAGGCGCTGGCGCGTGGCGCTGTCGATCAGCGCGTCGAGATCCGGCAAGCGACGCAGCGCTTCCCCGGCAATGGCGATTGCCAGCGCATGATCAGCGGCGTTCAGGCCTCGGACATGCCCGGCAGCGGCGTCGAGCGTCTCTCCGCGCCGAAGCACGGCGTCGAGCATCTGCAACGCCGCGCGCCTGGAACCCAGGCCCTCAGCGCTTGGCATGCGAGCCGCCGATTGCCATCTTGGCGTCATGAAACGCCCGAAGCACCTCGACGCCCCGGACTATCTGAGCCCTTCGCCCCCGGTGCCCGCACCGGCGCCAGTCGAGAGGGCCGACCCGCCCGCGGGCGAAGAAAGGCGGCTCGACCCGACTCGCTACGGCGACTGGGAGAAGAAGGGGATCGCGGTCGATTTCTAGGGTGCCCGTCTAAACGCCTTCGGGGCGCGGCGGGCGCGACAGTAAGGCGTCGAGCACCTGGTCGACGCTCTCCCGCCCCGCGATCAGCGCATCCACCGCCTCGACGATCGGCATATCGATGCCTTTCTCGCGCGCGAGCCGGGCCAGCACGGGCGCGGTGAACGCGCCTTCGGCGACCGTCTTGCGGTTCGACAACAGCTCGGCCGCGGGCCGGCCCTCCCCGATCCCGAGCCCGAGCGAATAATTGCGCGAGCTGGTCGATGAGCAGGTAAGGACGAGGTCTCCGAGTCCCGACAGGCCGGCGAGCGTCTCGCGTTGTGCGCCATAGGCGAGGCCGAAGCGCGTCATTTCGGCGAAGCCGCGGGCGACCAGGGCCGCGCGCGCATTCTGTCCGAGCCCTTTACCTTCCACCACGCCACAGGCGATGGCGAGCACATTCTTGACCGCGCCGCCGATCTCGGCGCCGGCGACATCCTTGGAAACATAGACCCGAAAGGCCGGACGGGCGATGCGATCGCGAAGGCGGTTCGCGAGCTCGACGTCCTCGGCGGCAAGGGTCACCGCCGTCGGCTGCCCCTTGGCAACTTCGTGCGCGAACGTCGGTCCCGAAAGAACCGCGATGGGCGCATCGGGGCAGGCTTCCCGCGCAACGCGGTGGAGCAGCTTGCCGGTCCTTTCCTCGATGCCTTTGGAGCAAAGGATGAGCGGCTTGTCGCAGTGGGATGCCCGTTCGAGGACGGTGCGAAGATGCTGGGCCGGCGTGACCGCGAGCCAGGCTTCGCATTGGCCGAGCTCGGCGAGATCGCCGGTCGCGCGGATTGAGTCGTTGAGACGGATGTTCTGGAGGTAGACGGCGTTCTCCCGCCGCTCGTTGATCGCCTCGACGACCTCGGGCTCGATGGCCCACAGCAAGGTTTCACGTCCGTCCGCCGAAGCGACTTGCGCCAGCGCGGTGCCCCATGCGCCGCCGCCGATGATCCCGAGCTTCATGCCTTCACGCCCGCGCCGCGCACCCTTTCGGCGTTCTCATCGAGCGGCCAGCGCGCTCGCGCCGGTGCGTCGAGCGAATCGGTGAGCCCGGCGGCGAAACGCTCCGCGCCGGCCCACGCGATCATCGCCGCATTGTCGGTGCACAGCCAGCCGGGTGGAACGCTGAAGCGGCGTCCGTGCCGGCTCGCCAATTCCCCGAGCGCCTCGCGAATGGCCTGGTTCGCCGCCACTCCGCCGGCAACGACCAGCGCCGGCGCGTCGCTCCTGCCGAGCGCAAGGCGCGTGCGGTCGACCAGGCAATCGACGATGGCCTGCTGGAAGCTGGCCGCGATATCCTCGGCACCATGATCGCCCGAGGTCACGGCGCGCTGCACCGCGCTCTTGAGCCCCGCGAACGAGAAATGCGGCTCGCCCGAGCCGACCAGTGGGCGCGGCAATGGGACTGCACTGGCGTCTCCGCCCTTGGCCAGCGCCTCGATCGCCGGGCCACCGGGATAGCCGAGGCCGAGCAGCTTCGCGGCCTTGTCGAATGCCTCTCCCGCGGCGTCGTCGATTGTCGTCGCAAGGCGGCGGTAATCGCCGGCCCCGCGCACCTCGAGCAGCTGGCAGTGCCCGCCCGAGACGAGCAGCAGGAGGAACGGAAAGTCGAGGTCCGGATCGACCAGGCGTGGGCTGAGCGCGTGACCTTCCAGGTGGTTGACGGCGATCAGCGGCTTGCCGGCGGCGAGCGCCAGGCCCTTGCCCGCGAGCAGCGCGACCATCACTCCGCCGATGAGGCCGGGCCCCGCCGTCGCGGCAATGGCATCCACCTCGCCGATCGACAGCTTCGCATCGCGCAACACTTGCTGGATCAACGTCGGCAGGATCTCGACGTGGGCCCGCGCGGCAATCTCCGGCACGACGCCGCCGTAGGGCTGGTGCGCCTGCGTCTGCCCGACCACCGCGTGCGCGAGAATTTTGCGGTCGCTCGTCACCAGCGCGGCGGCGCTGTCGTCGCACGAGGATTCAAGGCCGAGGATTAGCGTCATTGCATGATCATTTCTTGTCGCGGCCCTTTGCCTGAAGGCGCGCCAATGCACTAGGGGTGCGGGATGCAGGGACTTCGCCTCGGGACTCGTGGATCGGCGCTCGCGCTGGCGCAGGCGCGCAAGGTCGCCGCGGCGATCGAGACGGCGCAGCGCTGGCCCGACGGTTGGGTGCGGATCGTCGAGATCACGACCACCGGCGACAAGGTCAAGGATCGGCCGCTCGCGGAGATCGGCGGCAAGGGGCTGTGGACCAAGGAGCTCGACCGGGCGCTCATCGAGGGCGAGGTCGATTTTTGTGTCCATTCGATGAAGGACGTCGAAAGCGTTCGTCCCAACACCATCCACATCGCGGCGGTGCGACCCCGGGGCGACGTGCGCGACCGACTGATCGGCGCGTCGTCGATCGATGAGCTCAAGCAAGGCGCGGTCGTCGGCACTTCCTCGCCGCGCCGCAAGGCGCAGTTGCTCAGGCTCCGGCCCGACCTTCAGATCGTGACCCTGCGCGGCAACGTCGACACCCGGCTGAAGGCGGTCGAATCCGGCAAGGTGGACGCGACCTTGCTTTCCTGCGCGGGCCTGAAGCGGCTCGACATCGATGCCGGCACGGCAATCCCGACCGAGGTCATCCTTCCCGCGCCCGGTCAGGCGGTGATCGGCATGGAATGCCGGACCAACGACACTCGCACACAGAGCGTGCTGAGCACGGTCAACAATCAGATCACCTATGATTGCGTGATGGCCGAGCGCGCGTTCACGCGCGCGCTGGGCGCCAGCTGCGCGTCGCCGGTCGCGGCCTTCTGCGTGCTCGAGGACGGTGACTTGCGGATGCGCGGGCAGCTGTTCAGCGAAGACGGCGCCGAGATGATCGAGGACCGCGCGGTATTCGACTGCGGCGAGCAGAAGACCCCCACCGAACTCGCGCGCTCGCTGCTCGGCAAGGCGCCCGAGTCGATCCGGAGGCTGTTCTCGCCCGAATGAGGCGAGTGCTGGTCCTGCGGCCGGAGCCAGGCGCCAGCGCGACCGTGGACCGCGCGCGGCTACGGGGGCTGGACGCGGTCGCAATCCCGCTGTTCGAAATCGAGTCGCTCGCATGGCGGGCGCCCGACGCGCGGGGGGTTCGACGGCTTGCTCCTGACCAGCGCCAATGCGGTTCGTTGTGGAGGCGAAGGCCTGGCGAGCTTGCGCGGCCTGAAGGTCTATGCCGTGGGCGAAGCGACCGCGGAGGCCGCGCGCTCGGCGGGGTTCGACATCGCCGCGACCGGCGTTGCGGGCGCCGATGGCCTGCTCGGGTCGATCGAAGGAGACTTGAAGTTGCTCCATCTGTGCGGCGAGGACCGGCGCGAGCCGGCCGATGCGGGAGGAAGGCTTGTCTCGATCCCCGTCTACAGGGCGAAGACGGTCGAGAAGGCCGAACTGGGGGATGTCGAAGCCAGGGTCGCCTTGATCCACTCGCCGCGCGCCGCCCGCCGTTTCGCCGAGCTCGCGGCGGATCGAAGCTCCGTTGCGATCGTGGCGATCAGCGAAGCCGCGGCGGAGGCGGCCGGTTCGGGATGGAGGTCGGTCGATGTGGCGGCGGTGCCCACCGACGAGGCGCTGCTGGCCCTTGCCGCACGGCTGTGCAACAACCCGCAGCCGGAATGAACGGCACGCACACGGGCATGGGATGGGGCGCGCGGCTGCTGATCGCGCTGGTGCTCGTCATCGTCGGCGCTGCGGCGGCGACATGGAGCCTCGCGCACTACGAGCCAGCCGCCCGCTTCCTCGGAGTCCTTCCCGCGCCACAACCGGTCAGGCTGATGCCCCGGCCCGTCGTGGTGAATCCGCAACCGGTTTCAACAGCACCACAGGAGCCAGGGGCGCAACAGCAACTGGCGAGCCTCGAAAATCGCGTCGATGCCGTCGAGAATGCGACGGAGCGGGCGGAAGGCTCCGCCGGCCGCGCGGACGCGCTTGTGATCGCGTTCGCCGCGCGGCGGGCGATCGATCGCGGCGTGGCGCTCGGCTATCTCGAAAGCCTGCTCGTGAACCGCTTCGGCGCCCAGCAGCGTGCCGCCGTGGCGACGATCATCACCGCCTCGCACCAGCCCGTTCGTCTCGACGATCTCGTCAGCGAATATGAGGCGCTCGGACCCGAGCTTCGCCGGGGCGGCCCGCAGGACAGCTGGTGGACCAATCTCAAGCGCGAAATGGGTTCGATCGTCGAGCTTCATTCCGCCGCTCGCCCGGCTGGAAACCCCGAAGCGCGCTACGAGCGCGCCCTGCAGCGGCTCGAATCGGGCAATGTCGACGAGGCGCTCGCCGAAACGATGCGCCTTCCCGGCGCGTCGCGCGCCGGCGACTGGATCGGCAAGGCGCGCCGCTACATCCTCGCGCACCGTGCGCTCGACCAGATTGAGTCCGCCGCGCTGATGCCTCCGCCCAACGCACCCCGCTGACGGCGGCCTTGGCAAGCGACTCGCGCGATGCGAGTCTCGCTTCCGACGACACGGCGGGTTCAGCTGCCGCCTGCCTAAGCGTCTGTCAATGCGTGGGAAGCTCCGGGGGGACGCGAGTTCATGACGTCAGTTGGGAAGTGCATCGGGTTCGGGCTGGTGGTGATTGCGGCGACGCAGGTCACCGCGTCCAACGCAACGCAGCGCCATCACAAGCCTGCGGCGCATCACAAGCCTGCCGTGCGCCACACGGAAGCGGCGATTCCAGCGCCGGCCTACATCCGTCACCGCATCGACGAGCTCGGAAGCGCCTTCAAGGGTCGCGTCGGCATCGCTGTCACCTCGATCGACGAGGGCTGGGAGACGGGCTGGAAGGATCACGAGCTCTATCCCCAGCAGAGCGTCAGCAAATTGTGGGTCTCGATCACCGCGCTCGATGCGGTCGATCGCGGCCGGGTCAGCCTCGACGACAAGGTCACACTGACGCGAGCGGACCTGACTTTGTTCCATCAGCCGATCGCGGCCGAGGTGCTTCGCGACGGAAGCTATACGACAACCCTCGACGACCTGCTCACCCGCGCGATCACGACCAGCGACAACACCGCCAACGACAAGCTGATGCGTGCCGTCGGCGGCGCAGCCGCGGTGCGCGCGATGATTGCCCGAAAGGGTCTTGGCGCGATCCGGTTCGCCAATGGCGAACGGCGTGATGCAGAGCAAGGTCGCCGGGCTGGCCTGGTCGCAGTCCGAGCGATTCGGTCGGCGAAAGTTCTTCGAGGTGCGCGACCGGCTTCCGATCAGGAAGCGCAGCGCCGCCTTCAATCGCTATATCGCCGATCCCTATGACGGCGCGGCGCCGGCCGCGATCGTCGGCGCGCTCGCGAGCCTCAAGCGCGGCGAGCTGCTGTCGCCGCGATCGACCGCGCGCCTGCTCGACGTGATGAGCCACACGCACACCGGCGCCGAACCGGCTGAAAGGCGGACTTCAACCGGGCTGGACGCTCAACCACAAGACCGGCACCGGCCAGGAGCTCGGCGGCGTGCAGGCCGGATACAACGACATCGGAATCCTCACCGCGCCCGACGGGCGGAGCTATGCGGTGGCGGTGATGATCAAGAAGACCACGACTCCGCTGCCGGTGCGGATGACGCTGATGAACAACGTGACGCGCGCCGTGATCGAGCAGCACGACCGCACCTATGGCGGAAGCAACGCCGTCGCTCGGCGCCGCTAGCCCCGCCGCGCGGCTCGCGCGCGACGCCCGGCGTGCAGCGGGTGCCGACGCGCGAGCTCGAGCTGTTCGTCGTTCGCGGCTTTCTCGATGCCGACGACCTGCGCCGCCCTGATCGAGCGGATCGACGAGCGGCGACGGCCGTCCGAGATCGCCGACGATGTCGGGATCGCCAACTTCCGGACCAGCGAGACGTGCGACCTCGACTGGCGCGACCCGGTCGTCGGCGAGGTCGACCGGAAGATCTCCGCGCTGCTCGGCCTGCCGCTCGACGCGAGCGAGCCGATCCAGGGCCAGCGCTACGCGCCCGGCCAGGAGTTCAGGCCGCATACCGACACGTTCGAGCCGGGCGGCTACGACTTCTATCTCCACACCGCCGAGACCGGCCAGCGGACGTGGACGGCGATGATCTATTTGAACGAGCCGGAGGAGGGCGGCGCGACGCGGTTCAAGACGATCGGCAAGACGATCCAGCCCGAGCACGGCAAGCTGTTGGCGTGGAACAATCTGCTTCCCGACGGGCGGCCGAACCCGGCGACGCTGCACCAGGGGATGAAGGTCCGCCGCGGGACCAAGTACATCCTCACCAAATGGTTCCGGCGAGGGCGCCGGCTGATTGCCTATTCGGTCTTGGCCTGCCCGGCCGAGCGCCGAGCGCCTTCACGTGCACGGTCTTGATGTTGACGAACTCGCGGATTCCGAAGGCGCCGCATTCGCGGCCGTAGCCCGAATGCTTGACCCCGCCGAACGGCGCGCGCGGGTCGGAACGGACATTCTCGTTGACGAAGCTCATGCCCGCTTCGAGCTCTTCTGCGGCGATCCGGCGGCCGCGGTCGAGGTCCGCGGTCAGGACGCCCGAGCCGAGGCCGAACTCGCTGTCGTTGGCGATGCGGATCGCGTCGGCTTCGTCTTCGCGGCGATGATCGCGGCGACCGGACCGAACAGCTCCTCGTCGTGCGCGGGCTGCCCGGGGCGGACGTCGGTCAGCACGGTCGCCGGATACCAGGCGCCGGGCCGATCGGGGATCGTGCCGCCAAGCAGAAGCTTCGCGCCCTTGTCGACACTTCTTCGGACCTGCGCATGGAGGTCGTCGCGCGCCTTGACGCTGACCATCGGGCCGAGCCTCGTGTCTTCTCTCGCCGGATCGGCCATTTCGTACGCGCCCATCGCGGCGACCAGCGCTTGCTCGAAGCGCTCACGGATCGAGCGGACGGCGATGAAGCGCTTGCCGGCGATGCAGCTCTGCCCGCCGTTCACCATCCGCGCGGTCGCCGCGACCGTCGCCGCCGCCTCGACGTCGGCATCCTCGAGCACGAGATAGGCGTCGGACCCGCCGAGCTCGAGCACGCATTTCTTGAGGACTGAGCCGGCGGCGGTCGCGACGCTCCTTCCCGCGGCGACGCTTCCGGTCAAGCGTCACCGCCGCGACATTGTCATCCTTGATCAGCGCTTCGACCTCGCGGCTCGGCAGGAGCAGCGCGCGGAACAGGTCATGAGGCACGCCCGCCTGGTGCAGCACCCCCTCGATGGCGAGCGCGCAGCCGGGGACGTTGCTGGCATGCTTCAGCAGCATCCCATTGCCGGCCATCAGCGCGGGGGCGGCGGCGCGGAACACCTGCCAGAAGGGGAAATTCCACGGCATCACCGCAAGCACGATTCCGAGCGGGTTGAAGGTGACGAACGCCTCCTCGCCGCCGAAGTCGACCGGCTCGTCGGCGAGATATTCGTGCGCGTGATCCGCGAACCAGTCGCAGTGCGAGGCGCACTTCTCGACCTCGGCGCGGCCGTCGGTGAGCGTCTTGCCCATCTCCTCGGTCATCAGCCGCGCGAACTCGTCCTTGCGCGCACGAAGAATTGCCGCGGCATTGTGAACGATGCCGATCGCTCGGCGAAGCTGGTGCGCCGCCATTCGAGGAATGCCTTGCCGCGCCGCCGCTGCGGCCGCCAGCGCGTCGCCGAGCGAAGTCTCGTCGTAGCTGCGACCCGGCTCTCCGGTCGCCGGGTTGACGGCCTCGATCTGCCTCGCGGATTGCGGGCGATTCAGTTCGGCTTGCTCGGTCATGCGGACCTCCGTTGGGAGCGCGCATAAGCCCCGCGCAGCGGCACACCAAGTGGAAGGATGTTCAGCGAGGGATCGTGCGACGGCTGGAGCGGGCGAAGGGATTCGAACCCTCGACCCCAACCTTGGCAAGGTTGTGCTCTACCCCTGAGCTACGCCCGCTCGGCCGGAAATACGGCGATTCCCCGCCGCTGGAGCGCGCCCGCTATCAGCCGACCTTTGGCTTTGCAAGCTCTGGGCGCGATAGAGCACCCACGAATCGCCCGTGAGCACCGTGGCCTCGCTCCAGCCGACGGCGCGCATTGACTGTCCGCAGCGCATCGCGGTCGGCGTCGAGTGCGCTCCCCGGGCGACGATCATGAACTCGGCGGGCGCGCAGCCCTTTGCGACCGAAATTGGATAGTCCGCCTGTCGTGCAGCAACGATGATCGGCGCCGACAACATGTAGGTGCGGACGTCCACCTCGGCCCCTCGCGGAGCCTCGGCGGCCATGAGGCGGATCGCCCGGTCGGGCTGGCCGCGCTCCAATCGGATGAGCTGCGCGTTATGCCAAAGCGCGGTGACGCAGAAATAGCGCGCATCCAGTTGCGCAAAGCGCGCGATCGATCCTGCCACCTTTGACAGACTGCGCGATCCATTCTGCTCCGAGCAGGAGAAGCCCGATCGCGCTGCACAGATAATAACGAGCGAACTGCGAATTGCCGGTCCGCTCGATTGCGATGCCGACAGGAACGCCAAGGATGAACAGTCCATAGAGCCTCGCCCGCGCACCCATGAACGAGGGCGGGCGGATCAGCATCGCCAAGCCGATGCCGAGGAGGGCGATGGGCGCGAGCCAGCGGATGCTGAACGTTAAGCCGGCCGTCCATGCGGACAGATTGGCGAGCGCCGCGGTGTAGCCGCTCGACGCTGAAGGGCGTGTATCCGCCCACTTTCAGCCGCTTCGGACTCGACGCGGCAGCGACCAAGACAAGGAGTATCACCGCGGCGCATGCGGCAAGCGCCGGGCGCCATCAAGGCCAGGGTCGACCGAACCGCCTGTCGATGCGCCGATCGAGGAGCGCTTCTCAAGATAGACCCACAAGGTCAGCGAGCGCGACGGCTGCGAGCCATCGTCAGGTGCGACAGCATGCCGAACAGCGCGGTCAGGGCGATCAGCCAGGCGATGGCGCGATTGTCGTCTCGACCTTCGACCGCGCCTTCGCCACCAGCAAGACATCAACAACGCGGCAAGCATCATCGGCGCATAGCCCCGCGCCTCCGAGCCGTAGGTCACCATGATCGGCGAAAACGCGAAGAGCGCTGCGGCCGCCGTCGCCGCGGCTGCGGAGCGCTTCGCGAACAGCAACGCTGCGGCGGGGATCATCAGGCTGCCGGCGAGAATCGCCGGCGCCGCGCATCAGGAGCGAGGACGCATGCATTCCAATCGCCTGCAGCCACAGCGAGTTGAGAGTGGTGGTTGTTGTCGTGGTTGATGCGCAGGAACACCCCGATCGGATCGCGCGCCTGCTGCGGCATAGACCATCGACCAGGCCTCGTCCGTCCACAAGCCGCCCTGCGCCGCGGCAATGCGCAGCGCCAGGCCGGCAAGCGTCAGCGCCGCCGACCGCCAGCCATAAGGCCGATCGCGTGTCCGGCTTGTCCTGCGTGATCATCGCGCTCACTCATAGGCGAGCAGGGGTTAAGCGGCTGTTATCTACCCTGAGTATCACCTTGGCCGCCGCGCTTGTGAGCCGGCTCGCCAGCAGCCCATATGGTCCGCCGCGATCAGGAGGAGTGCTTGAAGTCCGTGGCGACCCTGGGTCTCAGCGAAGCCGAGCGCGAATCGGTCGAGCGGTTCGAGAGAGACGTCATCGAGCCGTCGATGACGGCGCTCGTCATCCTCGACTTCTGGGCCGAATGGTGCGGGCCATGCAAGCAGCTCGGTCCCGATCCTCGACAAGGTCGCCGAGGATTATGCCGACAAGGGCGTCAAGCTCGCCAAGATCGATGTCGACAAGGAGAAGCTGCTCGCCGCGCAGTTCCGAATCCAGTCGATCCCGACGGTCTACGCGATCTACCGCGGCCAGCCGGTCGCCGACCTCACCAATTACCGCAGCGAAGGGCCAGCTCAAGAAGGTGCTCGACCAACTGCTCGCGCAGCTCAAGATCGAGGCGGAGGGCGCGACGCCGCAGGCCGAGATCGAGCCGCTGGTGGCGATGGGCGAGCAGGTGCTGGCCGAAGGCGATGCGGCGCGCGCGGTCAACATCTTCCGCCAGGTCCGGGAGATGGCGCCGGACGATGCCGGCGGTGATCGGCGGCCTCGCGCGCTCGCTGATCGCGAGCGGCGAGGGCGACGAAGCGCGCGGCCTGCTCGACGCAGTTTCGGAAGAGCCGCGAAGAAGCCCGAGATCGCGCGCGCCAAGGCTGCGCTCGAAGTCGCGTCCGCCGCGCCGGTCGCGGACACCTGGCGGGTTCGAGAAGCGTCTGGCGGCGAATCCCGACGATCATGAGGCGCGCTTCGAACTCGCCTCGGCGACGATGGCGACGCGACCGCGACGCCGCCGCCGATGCGCTGCTCGAGATCGTCCGTCGCGACCGCGAGTGGAACGACGGCGCGGCGCGGCAGCGATTCCTGCAGCTGCTCGAAGCGCAGGGCCTCGAGGATCCGTGGTCGAGCGCGCAGCGGCGCCGCTTGTCCGCTTTGCTCTTCACATGAGCCGGACGATCCGCGTTCCGCTTGTTCCCGCTTGCCGGGGCGATCCTGTTCCCGCGCTCGCAGCTTCCGCTGCACATCTTCGAACCACGCTATCGCGAGATGGTGCACGATGCGGTCGACGGCGCGGGCCGGATCGCGATGATCCAGCCGCAGCGGCTCGACGACGACAACCAGGCGCCGCTGTACGCGGTCGGATGCGTCGGCGAGATCGTCAGCCTCGAGGAGCTCGACGACGGGCGGTTCAACATCGTGCTGCTCGGCTCGCACCGCTTCCGGCTGGTCAGGGAAACCGACGCCGACGCGCTCTACCGCTGCGCCGACGTCGACATCACCGCGTTCGACGACGAGGAGCCCGCCGCCGCTGTCGCTCGGCGAGCGCGCCGAGATCGAGCGCGAGGCGCGGCGGCTCGGCGATGCGATGGGACTTGCGGTCGACTGGAATGCCGTGAGCCGGCTCGACGATGAGATGCTCGTCAACGCGATCGCGCAGGTCGCTCCCTTCGACATCGGCGCCAAGCAGGCGCTGCTCGAGCAGGCGACGCTTGCCGGACGGGCGGACCTGCTCGTCCAGCTGATGCAGTTCCATCGCGCCGCCGTCAGCGGCGGAGTCGAGGTCGAACCGACGATCCAGTAATCAAATCGAGAGCCCCCGAAGCAGCAGCGGAAGCTCGCCGCTGGTGCCGCGCGCTTCGCTCATCAGCCGGTTGCGCAGCGGCGAGATGCGGCCGACCAGCCCCATTCCGAAGCGGCGGACGGCCGACGCGGTCTTGCCGGGCACGCCGTAGATGCGGGTCAGCGTGTCGGTGGCGAAGGCGACCGATAGGGCGTCGAGCGAGCGCCAGCGCTGGTAGCGGTCGAGGAGCTGGCGGTCGCCAAGGTCGAGCCCAAGGCGCGCGCCTTCGACGAGCACCTCGGCAAGCGCCGCGGCGTCGCGGAAGCCGAGATTGAGGCCCTGGCCCGCGATCGGGTGGATCGCGTGCGCGGCATCTCCGACCAGCGCCAGCCGCTGCGCGGTGATCCGGGCGGCGTGGTGGAAGCCGAGTGGAAAGAAGGAGCGCGGGGCGAGCATCTCCACCTTGCCGAGGAAGCCGCCCATCGCGGCCTCCGCCTCGCCGGCGAAATCCTCGTCGTCCAGCGACAGCCAGCCGGCCGCATCGTCGTTCGGCACCGACCAGACGATCGCCGATCGATGTCCCCCGACGTCATCGTTCATCGGCAACAGCGCGAACGGACCGCTCGGATAGAAGATCTCGTACGCGACATGGTCGTGGTCCCGTTCATGGCGGAGCACCGAGACGATCGCCTGATGGTCGTATTTCCACCGCGCGACGTTGATCCCCGCCGATTCCCGAGTGCGCGAGTTGCGTCCATCGGCGGCGACCAGGAGCGGCGCCGAGAGCCGGCGGCCGTCCTCGAGCGAGACGACGACTCCGGAATCGTCGCGATCGGCGACGGTCACCCGCGATTTCCACATCGGCCAGATGTTCTTGCCCGCCGCCGCCCGCGCATGGAGCGCCGCGCGAAGGTTCCGGTTCTCGTGCATGAAGCCGAGCGGCTCGTCGTCGTCGGGATCGAAATGAAGCGCGCCGGGCTCCAGCCCGTCGGCAACCGCGATTCGGCGGATCGGGCAGCCCGGCTCGTCGAGATGTTCGGCAACCCCGATGGCGTTGAGCATGCGCATCGAGCTCGATGACACGGCGCTCGTCCGCCCGTCGAAGGCGGCATCGGTTCGCGGCGCGGGATCGGCAGGATCGACGACGATGCTCGAAAGGCCGCTCGAATCGAGCGCCGAGGCGAGCGCGAGGCCGACGAGTCCGCCGCCGAAGATGATCACGTCCGCCCGATCCACGGGGAAAAGCCCCTAACCCGTTCGTCGCAATGACGCCACGACTTCGCTTGACCAGGGAGTCCGCGTGGGGGATTCTAGGCGGCGGAAGATTGGGGGTGGGAAAGATGGCGACCGTTGCCGCGCGCGCGCCGAAGCGCGAACTGGCACCCGACTGGCGCGAGGCGCTCGCTAACGCCGTGCGCCGGTTTGCAGTGCGCGCCTGGGGCGCGATGCTGCTGCTCCTGAGCCTCGCCGCCGCGGTCGCGCTCGCGACCCACAATCCGACGGATCCGTCATTGAGCACCGCGGCCGGCGGGCAGCCGACCAACTGGCTGGGAAGTCCGGGCGCCTATTTCAGCGACTCGCTGCTGCTCCTGTTCGGAATCGGCTCGGCATTGTTCGTCCCGGTCGTCGCGGTCGCCGGTCTTCGCATGCTCCGACTCGAGCCCGCCGGCCACACCGGTCGCGGCCTCCTGGTGGCAGCGCTCGGCGCCGTCCTGCTCGGCACCGCGCTCGGCCTGACCAGCGGCTCGGCCGTGTCGGGCCTTCCCGGCGGATGGGGCGGCGCCTTCGGGCTAGCCACGGCGCACGGCCTCGATTCCGCGTTCGCGCTCATTGCCAATCCGCAGATCGCCGGGCCCGCAAGATTGGCCACGCTGCTCCTCTTGGCGCTCGCCGGACTCGCGCTCGGCTATTTCGCGCTCGGCCTGTCGAGCGAGGAACGGGATCGGATCGGCGGAGTGTTTCGCCGCAAGCCGCGCGAGCCCCGCGCGGCGCCGCGCTCGACCGAGCTGAGGGAAGAGCGGGCGATCCCCGCCGCACCGCCGAGGCCGCGTCCGACGGTCGCGGTGGCGGAGCCGGCACGGGCCCCCGCCCCGGCTCGCGGCAAGGATCGAAAGTCGGCCGTCGCCCAGCCCAGCCTGGCGCTCGGCGACAACTTCCAATTGCCGACGCTCGACCTTCTCTCGCCGCCGCCACGCGAGGGAAGGCAGCAAGTCGACCGCGCAGGGCTGGAGCGCAATGCGCGCCTGCTCGAATCGGTGCTCGAGGATTTCCACGTCCGCGGCGAGATCGTCGAGGTGCGGCCCGGCCCGGTGGTCACCATGTACGAGCTTGAGCCGGCGAGCGGAATCAAGGCCAGCCGAGTCATCCAGCTCGCCGACGACATCGCGCGCAACATGTCGGCATTGTCGGCGCGCGTTGCGACCATCCCCGGCCGCAGCGTGATCGGCATCGAGCTCCCCAATCCCAAGCGCGAGATGGTGTCCTTGTCCGAGCTGATCGGAAGCCAGGCGTTCGAGGACCAGAACATGGCCCTGCCGTTGATCCTCGGCAAGAATATCGCCGGCGATCCGGTCATTGCCGACCTTGCGCCGATGCCCCACCTGCTCGTCGCCGGCACCACCGGATCGGGCAAGTCGGTCGGCCTCAACTGCATGATCCTGTCGTTGCTGTATCGTTACGGCCCGGACGAGTGCAAACTGATCATGATCGACCCGAAGATGCTCGAACTCAGCATCTACGACGACATTCCGCACCTGCTCGCGCCGGTGGTGACCGAGCCGGGCAAGGCGATCCGCGCGCTCAAGTGGACCGTCGAACAGATGGAGGAACGCTACCGCAAGATGGCGAACCTCGGCGTTCGCGCGCTCCCGAGCTTCAACGCCAAGGTGCGCGAGGCGAAGGGCAAGGGCTCGAAGCTCAAGCGTCGTATCCAGACGGGCTACGACGGCGATACCGGCCAGCCGATCTATGAGGACGAGGAGTTCGACTATGAGGTGATGCCGCAGATCGTCGTCGTGGTCGACGAGCTCGCCGATTTGATGATGACCGCCGGCAAGGAAGTCGAGTTCCTCATCCAGCGGCTGGCGCAGAAGGCGCGCGCGGCGGGAATCCACCTCATCATGGCCACCCAGCGTCCCTCGGTCGACGTCATCACCGGCGTCATCAAGGCCAATTTGCCGACTCGGATCAGCTTCCAGGTCACGAGCAAGATCGACAGCCGCACCATCCTCGGCGAGCAGGGCGCCGAGCAGCTGCTCGGCAAGGGCGACATGCTCTACATGCCCGGCGGCAAGCAGATCATCCGCGTCCACGGTCCGTTCGTCAGCGACGAGGAGGTACGCTCGGTCGCCGAGCATTGGCGCAGGCAGGGCGCGCCCGATTATGTCCAGGCCGTCACCGAGGAACCGGAGGACGGCGGCTATCTGTTCGACGGGCAGCCGACCGGCGAGGACGATGCCGAGACCCAGCTCTACCGCAAGGCGGTGCAGATCGTGGCCGAGAGCCAGAAGGCGTCGACCTCTTATCTCCAGCGCCAGCTGCGCGTCGGCTACAACAGCGCCGCGCGCCTGATCGAGCGGATGGAGAAGGACGGGCTGGTCGGCCAGCCCGACCATGTCGGTCGCCGCGAAGTGCTGATCGACTCCGAGGGCCATCCGATCTGAGTCTGAACCGTCCGGAACCGCGAGGTTCAGTGCGCATTCAATGGGTGAACGCCAGTTTCCGGCGCAAAATTCCAGGAGCTTTGAGATGAATTTTCCGACCAAATTCGCGCGCGCGCTGATGCCGGCGATGGTCCTTGCCGCGACTCCCGCCGTCGCGGCCGATTCCGCCGATCTCGCGCGGCTGAAGGCGCACCTCGGCGCCGTTCACACCATGACCGCCGACTTCGTGCAGACCAATTCGCGCGGCCGCTCGGCGGCAGGCACGATGCAGCTCAAGCGCCCCGGCAAAGTCCGTTTCCAGTACGGCAGCGGCGACCTCTTGATCGTCGCTGACGGCAGGAACCTCTACTTTCTCGATTACCAGGTGGGGCAGAAGAGCGCCTACCCGCTGAACAAGACGCCGCTCGGCCCGCTGCTGTCGGCCTCGCCCGACTTCAACGGCAAGGCGGACATCCTGCCGAGCGACAATGCCCGAGTGGTCGTCGCCCGCGCAAAGAATTCCTCCTACGGCCAGCTGACCCTCGCCTTCCTGCGCAGCTCCTCGGCGCCCGGCGGCCTGCAAATGTACGGCTGGACCGCGGTTGACCCGCAGGGTCACCGAACCACCGTCAAATTGTCGAACGTCCGCTACAACGTCGCGGTGCCGGAAAGCGCATTCACCTTCACGCCGCCGAAGAAGAAAAAGTCGCGCTAACCGTTTCATTTTGCGACCTGTTCATCCGCGCGTCAGGCTCATGGGCTTAGATAAAGGCTCAATTCTGCAAGCACCTGGGGTTTCCCCCTGTTACCCGGGGTCGCAGGATCCCTCGCGTGACGAACGCTTGGTCGGCCCTCGCTCCATGCCCCCGGAGCGGGGGCCTTTTTCATATCGGCGCGGGCAGGCTAAGCGGGTGGTGTGCGAACGAAGCTGAAGATCGCGTCCTGGAACATCAACTCGGTGCGCGCGCGCACCGGGCTTGTCGAGCGCCTCATCGCCGAGCAGCAGCCCGACATCCTGTGCCTCCAGGAAACCAAGGTTCTCGACACCATCTTCCCGGCCGACTTGTTCCAGCGTCACGGCTACGTCCACCGCCAGCTCAACGGGCAGCGGATGCACCATGGGGTCGCGATCCTCAGCCGGGTGCCCCTGCAGGACCCGGGCAAGCACGACTGGCAGGACAATGGCGAGGCGCGGCACATCGGCGCCCGCCTCGAATGCGGAATCCGGCTCGAGAACGTCTATGTGCCGGCCGGCGGCGACACGCCCGACCGCACGGTCAACCCGAAGTTCGGACAGAAGCTCGACTTCATCGAGCGGATGACGCGCTGGTCCGAGACCTTGAACGAGCCGACCATCATCGTCGGCGATTTCAACGTCGCCCCGCTCGAATGCGACGTCTGGAGCCACAGGGCGCTGTTGAACGTGGTCAGCCACACGCCGGTCGAGGTCGACGCGCTGACTCGGCTCCGGAATGCGCACGAGTGGGTCGACATCGGCCGCCGTTTCATCCCCGCGCCGGACCGCAATTTCACCTGGTGGAGCTACCGTTCGCCCGACTGGACCAAGAATGACCGCGGCCGGCGGCTCGACCATATGTGGTGCTCGCCCGCGCTCGGCGGCCACGTCATCGCGCATGAGGTGCTGGAGCCGTGCCGCAACTGGCAGCGGCCCTCCGACCATGTTCCGCTGATCTGCGAGATCGAGGTTTGAGCACCGATTCGCCCGTGCGCTTCGCGATCGCCATGCTGCGGTCGGGTCGCCCGCTGCGGCTGGTAGGCGGCGGTGAGGACATCACCGTCGCCGCAGTCGAGACGACCACCCACGAGCTCCTGGAGCTGCGCGATCCCGACCACCGGGCGCGCCTCCTCATCACCGGCAACAGGGCGGCCGCGCTGAAGCTCGCCAACGAGCGTGACGCCGCCGACCCGGACTCTCCGGCGATGATTGAACGAGCGAAGTGGGTCGATCAGGAAACCGCGCTCGCCATCGCCGATCCGGCGCGAGACCTCGACCGAGCGCCAGTCGGTCCGCTGCAACCCGTTCAGCCGGACCACATGGAACCGGCGCAAGCAGCGCTCGACTTGTCGCGCGCGGCGGGGTTGCTGCCCGCGCTGTGGATATTCGAACCCGCCGAATCCGACCCGAAAGTCGCGCTAGACGACATTGCCCGCGAGCGTCTGCGCCCCTCCGTGAGATCTGTCGCCCGGGCCAGGCTGCCGCTCGAGGGCATGCCGCCGACCCAGATCGTCGCCTTTCGAGCCTCGGACGACGGACAGGAGAATGTCGCGCTGGTGGTCGGCGCGTTTGGAGGAGAGCCGCCGCTCGTCCGGCTCCACAGCGAGTGCCTCACCGGCGACGTGTTCGGCTCGCTGAAATGCGATTGCGGGCCGCAATTGAAAGCGGCGCTCGCAATCATCGGTGCGGCGGGGGGCGGCGTTCTCCTCTATTTGCGCGAGGAAGGCCGCGGCATCGGCCTCGCCAACAAGCTCCGTGCCTACGCGCTCCAGGACCGCGGGCTCGACACCGTGGACGCCAACCGGCGGCTCGGCTTCGCCGACGACGAGCGCGACTACGGGCGTGCGGCGGCGATGCTGCGCGCGCTTGGCGTCGACCAAGTCCGACTGCTGACCAACAATCCCGACAAGGTTGAGGGACTCGAAGCTGCGGGGATCAAGGTCGCGGAGCGAATCCCCCACCAGATGCCTGCCAACCCGCACAATGCCGACTATCTCGCCACCAAGCGCAAGAAGAGCGGTCATCTGCTGGTCTGAAGCCCCAGCATCAGCGCGACTTCCTCGAAGCTGCGCGCGACATGCTCCACGCCGAGTGCCCGAAGCATGTCCGCATGACCGTCCAGGCAATGCTCACCCGCGGCCAGGCCGATGACCGCTGCTCCTGAAGCGAGCGCGCCGGTCGCTCCGACTGCGAAATCCTCGATGATCACGCAGCAGCGGATATCGACCCCGAGCCGCTCGGCGGCAAAGAGATAGATATCCGGCGCGGGTTTGCCGCGCTCCACATGCTCGCGGCCGCTGTAGACATGCTCGCCGAATGAATTCGCCAAGGCCGAGGTGATCGAGATGGCCGCGAATCCAGCGGGTCGAGCTTGACGAGGCCACCGCTCTCGGCAAGTCCGGAGGGAGCGAGCGGACGAAATCCACGGCGCCGGCGACCGCGTCGATTCCCTCGGTCAGAGCCCGCATGCTTTCCGCCTTCATGCGCTGATGGAATTGTGGTGGCAGTTGGCGGCCGATCCGTCGCTCGATTGCCGCGACGAAGTCCGTCCCGCTGAGGCCGGCATAATAGCTGACGGCTTCTTCGACGGTGTGGCGATGGCCAAGGTCGGTGAGAAACGCCGCGAGGATGGCGTTCACCTCATACTCGCTTTCGAGCAGCACGCCGTCGAAGTCGAAAATGATCGCGCCGAGATCGATCATTCGTCCTCGAACAATGCGGTGCCGACCCGAACGGCGGTCGCGCCGAGCATCACCGCCGCTTCAAAATCGCCGGACATTCCAATGCTCAAGCCCGCGACGTCATGGCGTCGGGCGATCTTGGCGAGCAGGGCGAAGAAGGGCGCCGGCTCGAAACCGAGGGGCGGGATCGCCATCAGGCCGGCAAGCGGCAGCGCCGATTCGCGCACCGCCTCGACCAGCTCACCGACCTCGTCGATCGGACAGCCGCCCTTCTGCGCTTCCTCGCCGATATTGACCTGCACGTAGAGCGTCGGAGCCCGAGCGCCCTTCTTCGCTTCCCTGACCAGCGCATCGAGCAGGGAGCGGCGATCGACCGAATGGATCCGATCGAACAGCTTCACCGCTTCCGCCGCCTTGTTCGACTGGAGCCGGCCAATGCCGTGCAGGCGCACGTCCGGATGACGGGCGAGCAACGGCGGCCATTTGGCGAGCGTTTCCTGGACCCGGTTCTCCCCGAAGTCTTGCTGGCCGGCGTCGATCAGCGGATCGATCTCCTCGGCCGAGCGACCTTTGCTGACGGCAATCAGCTGGACTTCGGCGGGGTCGCGCTTGGCAAGCAAGGCGGCGCGGGCGATCCGGTCGAGGACATGCTCCCGTCTCTCTGCGGCGCTGCTCATCCGCCCGCGCTATAGGAACCGCCATGCGGCGCCGCCAGACCATCCCGCGCCAGTGGCTGATCGTTGCCGACGAGGCGACGCTCGAAGCGGCTCGGAGACTGCCTCGCGGCAGCGGCGTCCTCGCGCTGCGCCAATGCCGGGCACGCGCGATCCGGCGACTGCGCGCCATCGCCGTGTCGCGTGAGCTGACGCTGGTTGAGGAGGGGCGAGGCGCGAAGCGGGTTCACGACCTGCGCGAACTGCGCTCGGCCATGCTGAGGCGAACGCCGCTGATCCTCCTCTCACCGCTTTATCGGACTTCCAGCCATCCCGACTGGAAGCCGCTCCCGCGCATGCGCGCGGCGGCGCTCGCGCGGCTAGGCGGACGCAAGCTTGTCGCGCTCGGGGGAATGGACGCGCGCCAATTCGCTCGAATCAAGCAGCTGGGATTTCAGGGTTGGGCCGGGATCTCGGCGTTTAGAACTTGAACGCGGTGCCGATGTAGACCGCCTGGCTGTCGCGGCGGTTGTCCTGGAGCGCGGTCAGGCGATCGCGCTCAACATTGTAGCGAACGCCGCCGGTCACCGCGAGGCGGCGCGACAGCGCGTAAGAACCGCCGACGTCGAGCGAGTAGGTGTCGCCGCGACGCAGCGCCGGAAGCGGCTTTCCGTCGGGCTTGTCGGCTCCGACCGCAACTCGGCCGGTGAACTTCTTGAGCGAATAGCTGACGCCGACCACCGCAGTTTCGCGGCCGCCGATCGCCGGGTCTGCCGACTTGACCTTGGATACGTCGCCAGCGACGGCGAACTGACGCCAGCCGACGGCCACGCCGAGGTTGTAGCTGGTCGGAGTCAGCGCGGCGACGGCGGCCGGGGCGGCGGCCTGGGCAACCGCGGTCTGCGCCGGGGCGTTCACTCGGGCGCGAATCGCCACCCGGACTTGCGACGGGCGTCCCTTGGCGGGAGCCGGAGTGAATTTGAAATCGGTCAGCGACAGGCTCTTGCCGGCAAGCGCGGCGGCAAGCTTGGGATCGGCGTTCGCCGGCGTGAACGAGGAGAGGTTGTCGAGGCTGAGCGACACCGCGGGAGGCTGCTTCTTGCCCGAGCTTGCCGCGAGCGCCGGAGTCAGCGCAAGACCAGCCGCGGCGAACGCCGCAACCAGCTTGGCTTCCCTGCTCTTGGCGAGACTCAGCACGCGCAATTCTCCCTGTTCGCGAGTCGATATAGTCTGCCCAAGCTGAAGGTTCCATGACCGGAGTCAATTCGTTCATCCCCTGTTGCTGCCGGAGCACATAATCCCCGGTCAGCCGAGGCGCTTGCGGGACCAACGCCGGCACGATAACGCCCCCTTTGAAGCTCGTCTGACCGAGGATCACCAATGAACCGCCTGTACCCCACCGCCGCCGCGCTGCTGGTTTTTGCCGTTGCCGGCTCCGGCTGCACCCGAAATCGATCGCTTCCGACAACGCTGGCCCCATCGCGGGTCACGACCATTGCGGTCAACAGCTATCTTTGGCGGGCGGCAGTCGACACGGTGTCGTTCGCCCCGCTCCTCCAGGCGAACCCGGCGAGCGGAGTGATCATCACCGACTGGTACTCCAATCCGCGAGCGCCGGGCGAGCGGGTGAAGCTGACCGTCGCCGTCCTCGACCCTGACCTTCGCGCCGACGCGCTACGGGTCTCGGCCGCGCGACAGGTCAACCAGAATGGCGCCTGGGTCGACGCTCCGGTCTCGGCCGCCACCGTTCAGAAGCTCGAAGACATCATCCTGACACGCGCCCGCGACCTCAGGCGCGCCGCCGTCCCGGGCTAAGTCCCCAGCGGATGACGAACGGGCGTTTCGACCCGGCCGAGGCCGACCGCCGCTGGCAGGCGCGGTGGGCCGAAGAAGACTGCTTCGCGGCCGACAGCGACAGCGGCAAGCCCAAGACCTATGTGCTCGAGATGTTCCCCTATCCCTCGGGGCGCATCCACATGGGCCATGTGCGCAACTACACGATGGGCGACGTCATCGCGCGCTTCCGCCGGATGCAGGGTCATGAAGTGCTTCATCCGATGGGCTGGGACGCGTTCGGGATGCCGGCCGAGAACGCGGCGATGGAGCGCGGCGTCCATCCGGCGGAATGGACCTCGGCGAACATCGCGGCGATGCGCGAGCAGCTTAAGCGGATCGGCCTCGCGATCGACTGGAGCCGCGAGCTCGCGACCTGCGATCCCGCTTATTACGGCCACGAGCAGGCGCTTTTCCTCGACCTGTTCGACGCCGGCCTCGTCTACCGCAAGGAGAGCGAGGTCAATTGGGACCCGGTCGACATGACGGTGCTCGCCAACGAGCAGGTGGTCGAGGGTCGCGGCTGGCGCTCGGGCGCGGTGGTCGAGCGCCGCAAGCTTTCGCAATGGTTCCTCAAGATCACCGATTTCGCCGACGATCTGCTCGACGGGCTCGAGAGGCTCGATCAATGGCCGGAGAAGGTGCGGCTGATGCAGGAGAACTGGATCGGCAAGAGCCGCGGCCTGCGGTTTGCCTTTCGACTCGCGGAGCCGGTCGACGGGATCGACAAGGTCGAGGTCTTCACGACGCGGCCGGACACGATTTTCGGTGCGAGCTTCCTCGCGGTCGCGGCCGACCACCCGATTGCCCAGGCTGCCGCCGCCAGCGACGCCAACGCCGCGGCCTTCATCGCCGAGTGCAAGTCCGGCGGCACCAGCGCCGCCGAGATCGAGACCGCCGAGAAGAAGGGTTACGCGACCGGGATCGACGTGGTCCATCCGCTCGATCCCGAGTGGCGGCTGCCGGTCTATATCGCGAACTTCGTGCTGATGGATTATGGCACGGGCGCGCTGTTCGGCGTTCCCGGCCACGACCAGCGCGATTTCGAATTTGCGAAGCAATATCAGCTGCCGATCCGTCGCGTCGTCGCGGCAAGCACGGCGGTCGCGTCCGAGCCGATCGGCGACGAGGCCGAAAGCGCGCCGGGAGTCGCGGTCAACTCGCGAATTCCTCGACGGGCTGTCGACCGAACAGGCGTCGGCGGAGATCGTCCGCCGCGCCGAAGAGGCGGGCTGGGGTCAGGGGACCGTCCAATATCGCCTGCGCGACTGGGGCGTCTCGCGCCAGCGTTACTGGGGCACGCCGATCCCGATCATCCATTGCCCGAGTTGCGGCGCGGTCCCGGTTCCGCGCGAACAGCTCCCGGTCACGTTGCCCGAGGACGTCGATTTTCGCACTCCGGGAAACCCGCTCGATCGGCATCCGACCTGGAAGCATGTGAGCTGCCCGACGTGCGGCGGCGAGGCGACGCGCGAGACCGACACGCTCGACACCTTCGTCGAATTCGAGCTGGTACTTCATCCGCTTCGCGAGCCAGCCGGACGACAAGCCGTTCGATCGCGCCGAGGCCGAGACTGGCTGCCGGTCGCGCAATATATCGGCGGGGTCGAGCATGCGATCCTGCACCTGCTCTATGCGCAATTCTGGACCCGGGCGCTGCAGCGGCTCGGGCGCCTCGGCATGGCGGAGCCGTTCAGGGGTCTGTTCACGCAGGGCATGGTCACCCACGAGACCTACCGCGCGGGCGACGGCAGCTGGCTCAGCCCCGACGAGGTCCGCAAGGACGGCGACGACTGGGTCCATATCGAAAGCGGCCATCCGGTCACGCCCGGCCGGGTCGAGAAGATGTCGAAGTCCAAGCGCAACACGATCGATCCCGAGCCGATCCTCGCCAAATATGGCGCGGACGCGGTGCGCTGGTTCATGCTCTCGGACAGCCCGCCCGAGCGCGATCTCGAATGGTCGGAAGCCGGCATCGAGGGCGCGTCGCGGTTCGTCCACCGCGTCTGGCGGCTGGCCAGCAACACCACCGCGGCCGACGGCGGGGACGACGGGCTCGAGCGCAAGCTGCACCGCACGATCGCGGCCGTCGGCGAGGCGATCGAAGGCCTGCAATTCAACAAGGCGGTGGCGCATCTCTACGAGCTCACCACGGCGATCGAGAAGGCGAAACCGTCGGCGACCAGGACCGAAGCGGTGCGCAATCTGGTCCTTCTCGCCGCGCCGATGGCCCCTCACCTCGCCGAAGAGGCGTGGGCGCGGCTCGGCCAACCGGGGATGATCGCCGACGCGCCGTGGCCGAGCTTCGATCCCGCGCTTCTGGTCGACGAGCAGGTGACGCTTGCGGTCCAGGTGAACGGAAAGCTGCGCGACACCCTGACGGCGCCGCGCGGGCTCGATCGCGCCGCGGCGGAAGCGCTCGCGCTGTCTTCCGACAACGTCCGGCGCCAGCTCGCCGGCGCCGCGCCGCGCAAGATCATTGTCGTCCCCGACCGACTGGTGAATATCGTCGCATGATGCGGCGCTGTGCCCTCACCTTGCTCCTGCTGCTCTCGGCGTGCGGCTTGCATCCGCTCTATGGCGGCGGATCGGGCGGCAAGGTCGCGGGGGTGCTCGGCACCATCGAGGTGGGTCCGATCGATGGGCAGCCAGGCTGGCTGGTTCGAACCAAGCTGATCGACCGGCTGGGCGCGAGCGGGAGCGGCGCGACCCGCTATCGCCTCGACGTCACGCTCGACGACAATCTCACCTCCTACGGCTTGCGCGCCGATCGTGCGGCGACCCAGGAGCGCCGATCGCTCCGCGCCCGTTTCCAGCTGGTCGACCTTGCCCACGGCATGGTGGTGCTCGACGAGACCGCCGGCTCCGACGCCAGCGTCGACGTCGTCAGCAGCGAATATGCGACCGTCGCCGCCGAGCAGACGGCGCTCGAGAATTTGTCGGGGATCGTCGCCGACCAGATCGTCGCCCGGCTGGCGCTCTACGCGCAGCGCACGACGCACGGGCAGTGAAGGCGAGCCGATCCTCGGTCGGACGCTCGGTCGACCAGCCCGATCCGAGGATCCGCTTCTATCTGTTCCTCGGCCCCGACGAGGCGCAGTCGCGCGCGCTGGCGGCGCGCCTGCTCCAGTCGCTCGGCGCCGCCAAACTCACGGTGGCGTCCTCCGCGGTGAAGTCCAGCCCGGGCGCGCTCGTCGATGAAGCGGCCGCGCTGAGCTTGTTCGGCGAGCGGCGGCTGATCTGGATCGAGCCGGCCGGCAACGAGATCGCCGAAGGAGTCGAGGCGCTTCTCGCCGCCGAGGCCGTCGAGACCCCGGTCGCGGCGATCGCCGGCGCGCTGCCCAAATCCTCCGCGCTGGTGAAGCTGGCGGAGAGCGCGCCCGCCGCGCTCGCCTTCACCGCTTATGTCCCCGAGGGCGACGAAGCGGCCCGGATGGTCGCCGATCTCGGCCGGCGGGTCGGGCTCAAGATCGCTCCTCCGCTTGCCGCCCGAATCGCCGACGGCTGCGCGAACGACCAGGCCGTCGTCATGCGGGAGCTGGAGAAGTTCGCGCTGTACGTCGGTGCCTCGCCCCATTCGCCCAGGGAGCTGGAGCATGGCGCGGTCGACGCGGTCGGAGCGGAAAGCAGCGAGGGCGACTTCCTGCGTTTGGCGGACCTGGCGCTGCTCGGCGAGTTGGCGGAGCTCGCCGATACCGTCGCTCGCCTTCCCGCCGGCGGGTCGGAGGCGATTCCGGCCGTGCGTTCGCTTCAGCGCCGCATTCTGATGCTTGCGCCGGCCCGGGCGCGGATCGAGCGCGGCGAGCGGCCGGACGCCGTCATGGCGTCGCTCGGCAAGGCCGTGTTCTGGAAGGACAAACCGTCCGTCGAGCGAATGCTGAGACAATGGTCGGCCGACGAGCTGGCGACCATCGCCGAACGCGCTGGCGCGCTCGAGCGCAGATTGATGTTCTCGAGCATACCCGAACAGGAGGCGCTCGCGGAGGAGTTGCTGACGATCGCGCGCAGGGCGCGCGGCCGCTCCTAGATCGGCTCGCCCGACAGGCGCTGACACACCATGTCGAGCTGGTCGAGGCTCGAGTAATGGAGCGTCACCACTCCGCCCGCCCCCTTGTTGGTGACCTGGACCTTGAGGCCGAGGATGTCGCCGAGCTGACGCTCGAGCGCTTCGACGTCGGCGTCGGCCCTTTTCGCCGCATTGCGGGCGCTCGCCCGGGCGATGTCGCTGCCGGCGCCGGGCCTGGAGCGCTCGCGCCGCGCCTGCGCTTCCGCCTGCCGCACCGAAAGCCCCTTGCGGATGATCTCGCGCGTCAGTTCTTCCGGATCGGGCGCCGTCGCGACCGCGCGAGCATGGCCCATGCTGATATCGCCTTGCAATAGCGATTGTCTGACGAAGTCGGGAAGATCGAGCAATCTCAACAGGTTGGCGACATGGCTGCGCGACTTGTGAACAAGCTGCGCGACGCCATCTTGCGTGTGGGCGTGGCGTTTGATGAGCTGCCGGTAGCCCTCCGCTTCCTCGAGCGGGTTCAGATCCTCGCGCTGGATGTTCTCGATCAGGGCAAGCTCGGCGATCGTCGATTCGTCGATATCGCGGACGATCGCCGGGATCGTATGCAGCTGCGCCCGTTGCGCGGCGCGCCAGCGCCGCTCGCCGGCAACGATCATGAAGCCGTCACCGGAACCTCGAAGCAGGATCGGCTGGAGCACCCCGCGCTCGCGGATCGATTGCGAAAGCTCGCTCAGCGCCGCTTCGTCGAACAGCATGCGCGGCTGCTCGGGGTTCGGCCGATCCAGAGACCTCGATCTCGCGCACGCCGCCCCTCGCCTCGGCCTGCTGTCCCTCCGGAGCCGGGGCGCGCCCGGCCTCGCCGAGCAACGCCTGGAGCCCCATTCCGAGCCCCTTCGCCGGGCGGTCTGCGCTCATGCCGCCTCCGCCAGTTGTGGAAGCCGGCCGATGAGCTCGCGCGCGAGGCGCAGATAGGCTTCCGAGCCCGCGCAGCGAAGGTCGTAGATCAGGGCCGGCAGACCATGACTTGGCGCTTCGGAGAGCCGGACGTTGCGCGGGACCACCGTCTCGAAGACCGCGTCGCCAAGGCACGCCCGGACGTCCTCGGCGACCGCCTGGGAGAGATTGTTTCGGCGATCAAACATTGTCAGCGCCACCCCCAGGATCGACAGCTCGGGATTGAACGCGACTCGGATCCGCTCGACCGTCTGCAGCAGCTGGCTCAGTCCTTCGAGCGCGAAGAACTCGCATTGAAGCGGGACGAGCAGGGATCGCGCGGCGACAAGCGCATTGACCGTCAGCAGCCCGAGCGACGGCGGGCAATCGATCAGGCAGATGTCCCACCGCCCCGGCGCGGTCGCGCCAAGCGCCTTGTCGAGCCGATGCGCGCGGTCCTGAAGCGACACCATCTCGATTTCCGCGCCCGACAGGTCGACCGTCGCCGGCAGCAGGTCGAGCCTCGGCACCCGCGTCGGGATCGCCGCGTCGGCGGCGGATGCGCTGCCGATCAGCACGTCATAGCTCGATTGCTTGCGTTGCGACGCTGCAATGCCGACGCCGGTTGACGCATTCCCCTGCGGATCGAGATCGATCAGAAGCACGCGCCAGCCGATTGCCGCCAGCGCGGTCGCGAGATTGATACAGGTCGTGGTCTTGCCAACCCCACCCTTCTGGTTGGCGATTGCGATGCGGATCATTTCCTTGCCCTCACCTCGGTCGCGACGACGATATGGCTCTCGTCATCGGTGACACTCGGCTCCACACGAAACACACCCTGCCACGCCCGAGCTGCTTCGGCCAGTTCCCGCATCGCGCCGCGCCCCTTGGGAAGCGCCCAAACGGTGTTTCTTGTGGATAGATGTGCGGATATCTCGAGGAACTGCGTCAAGGGCGCGACCGCGCGCGCCGTGATCACGTCGAATTTACCTCCGAGGCGCTCGGCCTTGGCACAGGCCACGGTCGCGCGCAGGTCGAGCAATTCGCAGGCCTTGTGGAGAAATTCAGCGCGAAGCCGTCGTGGCTCCGCCAAGGTGACGGGCCCGGTCACGAGGCAGGCGATGACGATCCCGGAAGGCCTGCGCCCGAACCAATGTCGATCCACGTCGCGCCAGCGTGGGGCTCGTGCCTGACGAGCTGCGCCAAATCGAGAATGTGACGCTGCCAAACTTCTTGGAGAGTCGCGGCAGAGACCAGGTTCTGACGCCTGTTTTCCTCGCGCAGGAGGGCGACATAGCGCTCCAGCCTTTCAACCGTTTCACGTGAAACATCTCGGCCGGCGGCCGCGGCGATGGTCGAGATCACGCCGCGGCCCGGCGCGCCGCTGCCACGTAGAGCGCCGATAGCGCGGCAGGCGTCACGCCGGGCACTCGGGAAGCCTGGTCCAATGTCTCGGGCCGTGCCGCGCACAGGCGCTCGACCATCTCGTTCGACAGTCCCGGGACCGCCGCATAGTCGAACGAGGGGGGAAGCCAGACGTGGGAGTCGTGCCGCACCGCTTCCCACTCCCGCTGCTGGCGCTCGACATAGGGCCGGTAGAGCGCGTCGGCTCGCGCCTCCTCGGTATCAGCCCAATCGACACCTTCACGCCGCGTACAGCCATTTGACGATTTGCCCACGCCGCCGCTCAGAAAGACAGCGGGCTGCCAAAGCAGCCTCGCCCAGTCGTGTCGTGGCGTTGTCGGCTCGAAGCGCGAGACGATATTCCGCGCGGGCGGTCATCATTCGGTACGGCTCGCTCACCCCCTGAAGCGTCAGGTCGTCGACCATTACCCCGATATAGGACGTTCGCCGGTCGAACCGGATAGGGTCGAGCTCGAGCGCGGACGCGGCGGAATTCAGGCCGGCGACAAGACCCTGCGCCGCCGCCTCCTCATAGCCGGTGGTCCCGTTGATCTGCCCGGCGAGAAAGAGCCCCGGCACGTCGCGCACCTCGAGCGTCTGGTTGAGCTTCCGCGCATCGGCGAACTCATATTCGACGGCGTAACCCGGCCGTGCGATCGCGGCCCGCTCCAGGCCCTCGATGCTGCGCACGAACTGCTCCTGCACGTCGGCGGGAAGCGATGTCGAAATGCCGTTCGGGTAGACGAGCGGATCGTCGAGCCCCTCGGGCTCCAGGAAGATCTGATGGGATTCGCGCTCCGCGAAGCGCCGGACCTTGTCCTCGATCGACGGGCAATAACGCGGGCCCCGCCCTTCGATCGCTCCGGCGAATAGCGGCGAACGGTCGAAGTTCGACTCGATGATCGCGTGCGTCCGCGCGTTGGTGCGTGTGATCGCGCAGCGCAATTGCGGATTTCGAGCGCCGTCGTCGAGCGACGACATGGTCCAGTCCTGTTCGTCGCTCGGCTGCTCCACCAGCCGCGCCCAGTCGATGGTGCGACCGTCGAGCCGCGGCGGCGTTCCGGTCTTCAATCGTCCCTGGCCTAGGCCGACTTCACGGATCTGGCCGGCCAACGCCACCGAGCCGCGCTCGCCGCGCCGCCCGCCATCCACGACTTCGTCGCCGACGAACATGCGCGCATCGAGAAACGTCCCGGTGGCGATCACGACCGCGCGGCACGGCAGCGTCCCGACGGCCGTGTCGATTCCGGCGATTCGGCCGCCGCGGATCACCAGGCTTCGCGCCTCGCCGACAATCAACTCGACACCGCTCTTCGCCAGCAAGTCCCCGATTGCGGCGCGGTACAAGCGCCGGTCAGCCTGAACCCGAGGCCCCCAAACGGCCGGCCCTTTGCTTCTGTTTAGCATTCGGTGATGGACCGCGGCGCGATCGGCAGCCCGCGCCATCAGCCCGTCGAAGACGTCGAGTTCCCGGACGAGATGCCCCTTGCCGACGCCGCCGATGGACGGGTTGCAAGACATCTGACCCGACATCTTCGGCTCGGAAGGTGAGCAGCCCGACGCGCGCGCCGCGCCGCGCTGCGGCGCTAGCCGCTTCGCATCCCGCGTGGCCAGCGCCAATGACGAGAACGTCGTGCATGCCTCAGGCCGTAGCGCATCATCGTTTCACGTGAAACACTCACTTCCCCAAGCAGAAGCGGGAGAAGAGCGCGTCGAGCACGTCCTCGACACCGGCACGACCGGTCAGACGATCAAACTCCCCGCGGGCGACCCGCAAATTCTCGGCGAGCAAAATCGGCTCATGGGCGGCTGCCGCCTCATTCAGCACGGCTTCGGCTTCGGCAATGTGCCGCGCCTGTCGGCGGTTGAGCGAAATCGAATCCTCGGGGGGAATCAGCGTACGAGCGCACACTTCAATGTGATGCAAAAGCGGTATGATGCCGGCTCCAGTGACCGAAGAAACGGCGAGCGATCCCGCCGGAGCCGAGGCTCCGCTCCGGAAGATCCGATTTTGCGTGGAGCAACGTGGTCCGCGGATGCGGCGGGGCCTCGTCCGGCGCCCCAGCCACAGGAGCAGGTCCGAAGCGTCGATGAGCGTCCGGGCGCGAGCGACGCCGATTTCCTCGACCTCGTCGAGGGAGTCGCGGAGGCCTGCCGTGTCGGTCAAGAGGATTGGAACGCCGCCAAGCGATAACGACACTTCAATGTGATCGCGCGTCGTTCCCGGCACATTGGTGACGATCGCCCGCTCCTCACCGACTAACTCGTTGAGAAGGCTTGATTTTCCCGCGTTGGGCGGTCCCGCGACGACCACCCGAATGCCGTCCTTCAGGCGTTCGATCCGAGGCCTGTCGAGCCACGAGCGAAGTTCCGCCGCCAGCGCCGCACAACCGCGCCGCAGCGCGGGATCGAGCGCCATGTCCTCCTCATCATAGTCGATCGCGCGCTCCGCCTCCGCGGACAGGCCGAGAAGCCGCTCGCGCCATGAGGCGACCTGCTTGCGCAGCCCTCCTTCGGCGAGCGCGAGCGCGGCCTTGCGCTGCGTTTGGGTCTCCGCCTCGATGAGGTCGGCGAGACCCTCGGCCTCGGTGAGGTCGATCCGCCCGTTCTCGAAGGCGCGGCGGGTGAACTCGCCGGGCTCGGCGACGCGTAGCCCGCCGAGTGACGTCAAGGCGGCAAGCACGGCATCAACCACGGCTCGCCCGCCATGGCATTGAAATTCCACGATATCCTCGCCCGTCGAACTCGCCGGCGAATTGAACCGCAGGACCAGGGCCTCGTCGAGCAACTCGCCGGACCCCGGCTCGCGCAGCTCGCGGATGGCCGCCATTCGCGGCTCGGGCAGGCGGCCGGCGATCGCTTTCCCCGCCTCATGCGCGCGCGAACCGCTGATCCGGATGATCGACACCGCGGCGGGCGGGCGCCCGCTCGACAAGGCGAAGATCGTGTCGGCGGCGGCCATGCCGCCTCAGCCGAACAGCGGGGCGATCACCGGTGCGACGTGCCCCGCGCCCTCGTAGATCATCTTCAGCGCGACCCACAGGATCACGATCAGTCCCACCCAGCCGATCCAGCGATAACGATCGATGTAGCGGGCGATGAAGTTCGCGGCGACGCCCATCAGAAGCACCGAGAGGATCAGGCCGAAGACGAGGACATAAGGGTGCTCGCGCGCCGCTCCGGCGACGGCGAGGACATTGTCGAGGCTCATGCTGACGTCGGCGAAGGCCACGCCCCAGGCGGCGCCGGCGAAGCTCTTCGCGGGGGTCAGCCCGGAATGTTCGTCGCCCTCGATTTCGCTCGAGCCGGTGCTTTCGCCCTTGTGCTGGAGCTCGCGGTACATGCGCCAGGCGACCCACAGCAGGAGGATGCCGCCGGCGAGGACCAGGCCGACGATCTGAAGCAGCTGGGAAACGACCAGCGCAAAGGCGATCCGGAGCACGAGCGCGGCGATGACGCCGATCAGGATGACCTTGCGCCGCTGCTCCGCCGGAAGCCCCGCAGCGAGCGCGCCGACGACAATCGCATTATCCCCGGCGAGCACGATGTCGATCAGCAGGATCTCGATGAAGGCGGTGAGCGCGCCGGCGCTGATCAGACCCGGGTCCATCACACCGACCTAGCCGACCCCGAGCACGCTCCTCAACCCCAGCACATGCTCGCCACCGACCCAGCCCTCGTAGATCATGTTGCACGCGACCCACAGGATCACGGCCAGCCCGACATAATTGAGCCAGGAATAACGCTCGATCAGCCGCGCGACATAATTGGCGGCAAAGCCCATGAACAGCACCGAGAAGCTCAAGCCGATGAACAGCAGCGCGGGGTTGTCGCGCGCGATCGAGGCCACCAGCAGCACGTTGTCGAGGCTCATGCTGAGGTCGGCGATGGTGATCCCGATCGCGGCCTGGAGGAAGGTCTTGCTGGCCGGCGGCCCTTCGACGGTGGCGGTGTCGGGATCGTCCACCGCCACCGCGCGGTGCGGACGAAGCTCGCTCCACATGTTGTAGGCGACCCACAGCAGCAGCAGGCCGCCGGCGAACACCAGCCCGGTGACGCGCAGCAGCTGGGTCGCGATCACCGCGAAGAAGATCAGGCAGACGAGCGCCATCGCGACGCCGAACAGCAGCACCCGCTTGCGCTCGCGCGGCGGGAGCCCCGACGCGAGCGAGCCCATGATGACGACATTGTCGCCGGCCATGGTGAGATCGCCGATGATGATCTGCCCGAGCTTGGCGAGTCCCGCGGCAGTGAGGATCGCGCCGAAGTCGAAACCCTCGAGCATCGGCCGGGCCTGCTACTGGTTCATGCTTGCGAAGAAGTCCTCGTTCGACTTGGCGTCCTTCATCTTGTCGAGAAGGAACTGCATCGCATCGACGGTGCCCATCTGCATCAGGATGCGGCGAAGCACCCACATCTTGGTGAGGACGTCCTGCTCGACCAGCAGCTCTTCCTTGCGGGTGCCGGACTTGCCGACGTCGAGCGACGGGAAGATGCGCTTGTCGCTGACCTTGCGATCGAGCACGATTTCGCTGTTGCCGGTGCCCTTGAACTCCTCGAAGATGACCTCGTCCATCTTGGAGCCGGTATCGATCAGCGCGGTGGCGATGATCGACAGCGATCCGCCCTCCTCGATGTTGCGCGCCGCTCCGAAGAAGCGCTTCGGCCGCTGCAACGCATTGGCGTCGACGCCGCCGGTCAGCACCTTGCCCGAGCTCGGAACCACCGTGTTGTAGGCGCGGCCCAGCCTCGTGATCGAGTTCGAGCAGGATCACGACATCCTTCTTGTGCTCGACCAGGCGCTTGGCCTTCTCGATCACCATCTCGGCAACCTGGACGTGGCGGCTCGCCGGCTCGTCGAAGGTCGAGGAGATGACCTCGCCGTTGACCGAGCGCTGCATGTCGGTGACTTCCTCCGGCCGCTCGTCGATCAGCAGCACGATCAGGATGACCTCGGGATTATTGTCGGTGATCGCGCGGGCGATGTTCTGCAGGAGCACCGTCTTGCCGGTCCGCGGCGGCGCGACGATCAACGCGCGCTGGCCCTTGCCGAGCGGCGAGACGATGTCGATCACCCGCGCCGACTTGTCCTTGATGGTCGGGTCGAGCGTGTCGAGCTTCAATTTCTCGTCGGGGTAGAGCGGCGTCAGATTGTCGAAATTGACTCGGTGGCGAACCTGCTCGGGATCGTCGAAGTTGATCGTCGTGACCCGGGTCAGCGCGAAATAGCGCTCGCCTTCCTTGGGCCCGCGGATCTCGCCCTCGACCGTGTCGCCGGTGCGAAGCCCGAAGCGCCGGACGATCGACGGCGCGACGTAGATGTCGTCGGGGCCGGCGAGATAATTGGCTTCGGGCGAACGGAGGAATCCGAAGCCGTCGTTCAGCACCTCGATGGTGCCGGAGCCCATGATCTCGACCCCGTTCTCGGCCTGGACTTTCAGGATCGAGAACATGAGGTCCTGCTTGCGCATCGTCGACGCGCCTTCGACACCCATCTCCTCGGCCATTGCGACGAGGTCCGCGGGCGTCTTTTTCTTCAGTTCTTTCAAATGCATGATGGGTCTTTTCTTGGGGAGTTGTGCTCGAGCTCGTCAACAGGTCAGGTCAAAGCCGAGGGCGGCAGGACGCCGCGGATGGGAACGGCAGGCGGCGATGATGCTCGCCGGGAGCCGTCGTGATTCGAGGTATGTCTGGGCGGCGCGAGTGTCAATCGGCCGCGAGGGCGGCCAGCGCCGAAATCGACTAGAATGGCCGGACGATCACCAGCACCACGATGATCGCCGCGGCAACTCCGGGGATCTCGTTGATCAGCCGAACCGTCTTGGTCGACAACGGCCGTTCGCCGCGCGCGAGCTTCTTGCCGTAGGCGCCGAGCCAGCCCTGGTAGGCGCTGAGCAGGATGACGAAGCCGAGCTTGGCGTGAAACCAGCGCTGGTCCCACGCATCGACATTGAAGGCGAGCATCAGGCCGAGGACCCACACCACGATCATCGCCGGGGTGAGGATGATCGAGCGGACGCGCAACTCGCGCTCGATCCAGGCGCGCTCCTCGGGCGAGCCGGCCGGAGTCTCATGGTGATAGACATAAAGGCGCGGCAGCAGGAACAGTCCGGCGAGCCAGAAGATGACGAAGGTGACGTGCGCGGCCTTCACCCACAGATAGGCGGGACCAAGGAAGCCCGTCAGATCGCTCACTTGTTCCCCTTCACTTGGCCGATCAGGCGCTCGACGTGGGCGATCGGCGTTTCCTGGAGGATGCCGTGCCCGAGATTGAAGATGTGAGGGCGCCCGGCGAAGGCGTCAAGGATGTCGGCGACCGCCGCCTTCATCGGCTCTCCCCCGGCAAGCAGCGCAACGGGGTCGAGATTGCCCTGCACCGGCAAATCCGTGGGCAACTCGGCGGCGGCCCAATGGGGATCGACGGTCTCGTCGAGTCCGAGCGCCGAAACCTTCGTCTCGCGCGCATAGGCGGCCAGCTTGCCGCCCGCGCCCTTGGGAAAGCCGATCACCGGCACGCCCGGATGCTGTTCGCGAAGCGCGGCGACGATCCTTGCCGTCGGCGCGATCACCCATTGCTCGAACTGCGCCGGCGACAGGCTTCCGGCCCAGCTGTCGAACAGTTGCAGCGCCTCGGCCCCGGCTTCGATCTGGCCCATCAGATAGCTGAGCGTCATCTCCTCGATCCGGGCGACGATGGCGCCGAACCTTTCCGGCTCGGCATAAGCGATGCGCCTGGCATCGGCCTGGTCGCGGCTTCCCTGCCCGGCGACCATGTAGGTCGCCACGGTCCACGGACTTCCGGCAAAGCCGATCAGCGTCTTGTCGGCACTCAGCCGTTCCCTGACCTTGCGCACCGTCTCGTAGATTGGATCGAGCCGCGCGGGACAAGCGGAGAGCTCCTCGAAGCGCCGGTCGGCCAGCGCCGGTGTGAGCCGCGGGCCGTCGCCGGTGACAAAGGTCAGGTTCTGGCCCAGCGCAAACGGGATGATCAGGATGTCGGAGAAGAGGATCGCGGCATCGAGCTCGGGAAAGCGCTCGATCGGCTGAAGCGTGACCTCGGCGGCCGCTTCTGGGTCGTAGACGAGGTCGAGGAAGCCGCCGCGCTCCTGCCGCAACCGCCGGTATTCGGGCAGGTAGCGTCCGGCCTGCCGCATCATCCACATCGGCGGAGGGTCGCGCCGCTCTCCCCTGAGCACGGCAAGCAGCGGTTTGTCGGCGGGCCTCTTTGGTCGTCCGGAAGGCATCGAGGCCACCCTCTTCTTTCTCTTTTATATATTTATAGGAGAAGATTGATGTTGTGATTGGGCGGGGGATCGCGGGGTTTAGGCGCGGCTCCCGAAATTGCCAACAAGCGCGCTCCCGCGCCAAGTCCTTGGAGAGGCTTGAGCTGGGCTGAGTCGCACCCGCGATTCACAAGCTGGGGATGATTTTCGTCCCCGTGGATAAATCCTCGAATGATGTATGCGGGGCATTCCCGAATTCGCCGGTTGAGATGGTCCCCAGCAGCGGGCTAGCGTTCCTTCGCCGCTTTTCCACAAGGTTGTTCGGTTGACCCTTATCCTTGCCTCGACCAGCTCGATCCGCCGACAGATGCTCGATGCCGCCGGCGTCGAGCACCAGACGCAAAGGCCGCAAGTGGACGAGGAAGAGCTTAAGCTTGGACTGTCCGATCCCGCGCGGATCGCCGAGGAGCTGTCGGTCGCGAAGGCGGTCAGCATCCCCGGTGCGTGGGTGATCGGCAGTGACAGCGTCGTCAGCGTCGAAGATCGCCTGTTCAGCAAGCCGAGGGATCGCGGCGAAGCCGCCGATCATCTGCGCTTCTTTTCCGGCAAGGAGATGCGGTTGACCAGCGCGGTTGCGCTCGCCCGCGGCGGGATCCTCGACTGGAAGCATGCCGAGACCGCGACGCTTCAGGTGCGGGCGCTCTCGGATGTCTTTATTGCCGACTATCTCGATTCCGAATGGCCCGAGGTCGGCTATACCGTTGGCGTCTTTCAGATGGAGGGTCGCGGGGTGCAGCTGTTCGAACGCATCGACGGCGACCATTTCACGATCCTTGGAATGCCGCTCGTGCCGTTGCTCGGCGCGCTCCGCAAGCGCGGCCTGCTAACCTCATGATCCGGATCGCACTGACCGGTTCCATCGGCATGGGCAAGTCGACCGTCGCGCGGATGTTCGAGGCCGCCGGAGTTCCGGTGTTCGACGCCGACGCGGTCGTTCGCGAGCTGCAGGGACCGGGCGGCGCCTTGGTCGAGTCGATCGGCGACGCCTTCCCCGGCACGGTCCGTTACGGGGTGCTCGATCGCGACGTGCTCGCGCAGGTCGTGCTCGACAATCCGGCCAAGCTCGCGGCGCTGGAGTCCATCGTTCACCCGGCGGTACGCGAATGGCGCGAAGCCTTCGTCGCCAGCCATTCCGATGCACCCGCGATCCTGTTCGAGATCCCGCTGCTGTTCGAAACCGGCGGCGAGAAGGAATTCGACAAGGTGATCGTCGTCTCGGCGCCGGCCGAGGTGCAGCGCGTCCGGGTGCTGCAGCGCGCGGGCATGACTCAAGCCAGGCTCAACTCCATTCTCGAGCGACAATTGCCCGATGCGGAGAAGCGCGCCCGCGCCGATTTCGTGATCGATACCGGCGCCGACCTATCCACAACAGAAGGCCAGGTGCGCGACATTCTCGATTGCCTCGGCCTGCGCTCGGGCCGATAAATCGAGCGATGCGCGAAATCGTCTTCGATACGGAAACCACGGGTCTCAATCCCGCGGGCGGCGATCGCATGGTCGAGATCGGCTGCATCGAAATGTTCAATCGGGTCGAGACCGGCCGGCATTTCCACGCTTATTTCTGTCCCGAGCGCGACATGCCGTTCGAGGCCGAGATGGTCCACGGCCTCACCAGCATCTTTCTTTCGGACAAGCCGCTGTTCGGCGAGAAGGCGGAAGAATTGTTGGACTTCCTCGAGGATTCGCCGCTCGTCGCCCACAATGCCGGTTTCGATTTCGGTTTTCTCAATTACGAGCTCGAGCGGTGCGGCAGGTCAATTGTCCCGATAAGCCGGATGCGCGATACCCTGCAGCTCGCGCGGACCAGGCATCCCGGCGCCAAGCACAGCCTCGATGCCTTGTGCATGCGTTTCGGGATCGACCGAAGTCAGCGGATCAAGCATGGCGCATTGCTCGACGCCCAACTGCTCGCGCAGGTTTATGTCGAGCTGACCGGCGGCCGGCAGATCGGGCTCGGACTGGTCGCCGACACGGCGTCGGTCCATGTCCGGCAATCCGACCATCCGGTGATCGTTCGCGAGCCGCGGCCGGCGCGTCCGCATGTCGCCGCGGCCGAGGAACTCGAACGCCACCGCGCGTTTATTGCCCAGATCGTCAATCCGCTTTGGGCACGCTTCGCCGGCGCCTGTTGACGGCGGCTTCCGGCGGGTCCTAAGCGGCCCCCGATCGAAAGGAGCAGGTCACAGTGGACGTTCGGGTCGCAGGCCACCAGGTCGATACAAGCGAGTCGATGCGCGATCGGGCGCAGCGGCGGATTTCCGAGATTACCGAGAAATATTTCTCCCGCGCGGTCGGGGCGGATGTGACGTTCGGACGGGGGCCGAACAACGATTATACCTGCGACATCGTGGCGCCGGTCGCGCGCGGCATGGTGCTGAAGGCATCGCATAACGCGCGCGAGGCCGAGATGGCCTTCAATGGCGCGGCTGATCGGATCGAGAAGCAGGTGCGCCGCTACATGGGCCGGCTCAAGGAGCATAAGGTCGTCGATAGCGCCAATTCCTACGTCGAGAACGCCGCCTACACGATCTTTGCGCAGCCCGAGGCGAGCAATGACGAGGATGCCGGGCACCCCGCCATCGTCGCCGAGACGCGGGTCGACATCCCGGAGGCGAGCGTGTCGGACGCGGTGATGATGATGGACCTCAGGAATACCAACGCGCTTCTGTTCAGGAACAGCGGCACTGGCGAGTTCAATATGATCTATCGCCGCGAAGACGGAAACATCGGCTGGGTTGAGCCGGGCAAGGCCTGAGCCCCTCCTTATTTCTGAAGGCGATGGTGTAGCGGCCGCCGCTCCTGCGTGAGTTCAAGATGCATCTTTCCGATTTCCTCGACTTCGACGCGATCAAGACCGGCCTGCCGGGCGGGAGCAAGAAGGCGCTGCTTCAGCAGCTCGCCAATCTCGCGGGGCAGCAGCTCGGCCTCGAATTCGGTGGCGATCCTCGCCAGCCTGGCGGAGCGCGAGCAACTCGGCTCGACCGGGTTCGGGCAGGGCGTCGCAATTCCGCACGGCAAGGTCGACGGCCTGAAGCGGATCTACGGGATGTTCGCGCGCCTGTCCGAACCGCTCGACTACAAGGCGATCGACGGCGGCCCGGTGGACCTCGTCTTCCTTCTCCTCTCGCCTCCCGATGCCGGGGCCGAGCATCTGAAGGCGCTTGCGGCGATCAGCCGGGTGACGCGCCATGCCGCGACGCTCGAGAAGATGCGCGGCGCGCGTAGCCGCGATGCCCTCGCCGCGGTCCTGATCGGCGCCGACGAGCGGGACGCCGCCTGACCGAGCGCCTTCCCGCGCACCTCGAAGTTGCCGGCATCCTTCGGCGCGCGGCCGCTTCGGGCGACTTCGGCACGGTGGTCAGGAAGGGCGATCCCGAGCGGGGTTCGCTGCTCCTGCTTGTGACCAGCCGCGGCCGTCACATCGCCTGCCTTGAACGCCTCCTCGACCTCGATGGAGGGTATCGCTGGCAGGCCGTCGGGCCCACCGATTCGGCAAGTTCCGCCGAAATCGCGGGATTCGTCGAGCGTCGCGCACAATTCGACGAAGACCTTTGGGCGATCGAACTGGATATCGCACAGCCGGAACAATTCATCGCTGAAACGACCTCCGTGGGTTGACCCTGGCGGCTCGGCACGGGAAACCTTGTCCAACAACAAGAGCGGGGGGCATTCTCCGGGGGCCAATTTTCCGAGAATGCCACGCGAGACGGGGAATCACGGCAGGCGCGAGCGAAGTATTCGCACAGTAAAACGCGTCTGATTTGCGCTGGTTCACCGCACGAATATGGTTTGACCCTTGGCTTCTTTTCGTTCGGCGCTGCTGATCTGTGCTGCGCTCACCGCAACGACGATTGCTCCGGCCCGCGCCGGACCTGCAAGCGACACGATGGTTTCCGTCGCGAATGCCACGCTGACAGCCACATCCTCGCTTCCCGAAGTCGTTGCGGCGCCGAGTGAAATGCCCGAGGCCGCGGTGCCCGACGCGGATGCGCTTCCGGCGCTGTCCGACGAGCAGGTCACCGAGCCGGCGGTCGATCGCTCGCAGGATCTTTCATCGATGGTCGCCGAGCTTCGCACCGGAGAGCCGGGCAGCCGCGAGGTCGAGTGCCTGGCGACCGGCATCTATTTCGAATCGAAGGGCGAGCCGCTCGCGGGTCAGCTCGCCGTCGGCCAGGTCATCGCCAACCGGGCGGACAGCGGCGGCCGCTTCCCCTCCACTTATTGCGGCGTGCTGTTCCAGCGCGGCCAGTTCTCCTTCGTCCACGGCGGCCGCCTGCCGCACGTCAGCCGCGACAATCGTCAGTGGCAGACCGCGGTCGCGATCGCGAAGATCGTCGACGGCGGCCTCAAGGATTCGGAGGTCGGCAACGCGCTCTTCTTCCACGCGCGCTACGTCTCGCCGGGCTGGCACCTCAAGCGGGTGGCCTCGATCGGCAACCACGTCTTCTTCCGCTAGGATTTCTCGAAAGCGGGCGGGTGGCGGACGAGCTTGGGCTCGTCCGCCTTTTCCTTTGCGTACTGTTGCTGATTTGTTCTAGCGATGAGCGATGGCGACGCTGCCCGAGTCTCCCTGCTTCACCGATGAGCCGCCAATCGCCGCGGATGTGGCGCGCGGGGTTACTCGACTGTTCTGCCGGCAGGACCTGTTCGCCATCTGCGAAATGCCGCTGCCCAATGGCCGGCGCGCCGATCTGATGGCGATCGACCCCAAGGGCGGACTGACGATCGTCGAGATCAAGGTCGCCAAGGCGGACCTCACCGGTGACCGCAAGTTCATCGACTATCTCGACTATTGCGACCGCTTCTTCTGGGCGGTGCCGCCATATCTCGCGCATATCCTCGAGGAGGAGCGCTATCTGCCTGGCGATGCGGGGCTGATCGTCGCCGACCGCTACGATGCCGCGGTCGTCCGCCAGGCCGCGCACCGGCCGCTCGCGCCGGCCCGGCGCAAGGCGGAGCTGTTGAGGTTCGCGCGTCGTGCCGCCCGGCGCCTCGCGGGCCAGATCGACCCTTCGCTCGGCGAGGCTAGTTAGCCGACGGTCCGGGCTTGGGCTTCTTGTCGTTGATCATCTTCTGGATCTCGCGCGCGCGCGAATCCCGCGTCGCATAATCGCGCGCCGAATAGCCGGCGACCGCGTCGGTGCGGTCGGGATCCGCGCCCCGCGCGAGCAGCAGCCTGACCAGCCGCGCGTCGCGCTCCTGCACGGCAAGGATCAGCGCCGTCTCGCCCGACTTGTTGGTGGCGTCGACCCGGACGCCTTCGCTCAGCAGCAGTTCGGCGGCTTGGTCGAAGCCCGCCTTCGCCGCCGCGATGAGCGGCGTGTCGCCGCCCGCGCCCGGGAGGTTGGGGTCCGCGCCCTTGCTGAGCAAAAAGCCCGTCCAGTCGGGGTCGCCGTTGCGGATCGCGATGATCAGGCCGGTGTCGCCATTGCCGTCCTTCGAATCGATGATCGTCGGATGGTCGGCGATCAGCTGGAGCGCCTTGTTGCCGTCGCGCTTCTCGACCGCTTTCACGAACTGGAAGCTGTCCGGCGTTCCCTCCTGCGCCGGCGCGGGCGCCGAAAGCAGCGCGAACCCGCAGGCGACAAGAGCGATTTTCAACGATCTCATGAACTTAGCCTCAGTGCATTCCCGCTTGATCGCCCTCGACTAGCAGAGCAAGGTTCGACAGGCCATGAACAGCGCGACACCTTTCTGGGAAAAGCCGCTCGGCGAGCTCGACCGCGGCGAGTGGGAAGCGCTGTGCGACGGCTGCGGCCGGTGCTGCGTCCACAAGCTCGAGGACGAAGCCACCGGCCTGCTCTACGCCACCAATGTCGCCTGCAAGCTGCTCGACCGCCGCAACGGCCGCTGCCTCGACTATAAGAACCGGATGAAGCGGGTATCGGATTGCGTGCGCCTCGACCGCAGCAACCTCGGCGCGCTCGACTGGCTTCCGGACACCTGCGCCTATCGGCTGCGCGCGAGCGGCGAGCCGCTTCCCGAATGGCATTATCTCATCTCCGGCAGCCGCGAGACGGTGCACGAAGCGGGCCAGTCGACGCGCGGCTGGACGGTCAGCGAGGAGGATGCGGGAGAGCTCGAATATCATGTGGTCGAGCGCCCGCTCTGAAGCCTCGATGAGGTCCCTGGAAGCGGCGCTCCCGGTCCCGATCGAGGTTCGGCGCGTCAAGAATGCGCGCCGGCTGCGGCTTCGGCTCGACGAAGCGGCGGGGGTTTTGAAACTGACCTGCCCGTGGCGGACCAGTCGCGGCAGCGCGCTGGCATGGGCCCTCGACCAGCGCGAATGGATCGACGCGCAGCTCGCCCGGGTGCGGCCGGCGGAACCGTTCGTCCCCGGCGCGACCATCCCTCTTGAAGGCGCAGAAGTGCGGATCGCCTGGCGCGAGGACTGGCCGCGCACGCCGCGCCTCAACGACGGCGAGCTGCGTTGCGGCGGCCCGCGATCCGCTCTTCCGGACCGGGTCCGCGCGTTCCTCAAGCGGCATGCCCGCGACGTCATGTCGCGCGACATCGCCGAATATTCCGCGATCGCCGGGGTGAGGCCGCGCTCGGTCACGATCGGCGATGCCGCGACGCGCTGGGGCAGCTGCTCGTCGCAAGGTCGAATCCGCATGTCCTGGCGGCTGATCCTCGCGCCCCCCGAGGTCCGTCGTTTCGTCGCCGCGCACGAGGTCGCGCATCTGGTGCACCTCGATCACGGCCGCGACTTCAAGGCCCTCGAAGCGCGGCTGTTCGGGCCCCGGCTCGCCGACGCCAAGGCGGCATTACGACGGATCGGACCGCGGCTGAGACGGATCGGGCGGGACGACTAACTTCGGCTGCGGCTGATCCGGTCGCCGCTGGGGCTGCGGCTGCGGCGGATATCCGAACGGAGGCCTGCGCATTGGCTGCGGCTGTTGTGGCGGCACGGTCTGGTCGGGCTCCTGCGGCGGGGGGGAAGCCGTTCCATCGGGCTGGACGACCGGCGGCTGCGGATAGCCCTGGTCGCCTGGCGGCGTGCCGATCGGCATTCCATTCTCGTCGACCATCATCGGCCCGATCTGGTTCACATCGACCTCCTGGTCACCGTAGACCTCCTCCTCGGGCGTCAGCTGCCAGTCGGGCATCGGCACCTGGGTCTGGAACTGCTCGACCGGGCGCCGGGCCACGGCCACGGTCATGAAGTCGTGGAACGCGCGCGCCGGCGCTGTGCCGCCCTGCAGTCCGCCGACCGGCCTCGCATCGTCGCGGCCCATCCACACGCCGGTCGTCAGCCCGCTCGAGAAGCCGATGAACCAGCCGTCCTTGTTGGACGTCGTGGTTCCGGTCTTTCCCGCGACAGGGCGGCCGATCTGCGCGGCGCGCCCGGTTCCCGACAGCACCGCCGACTGCAGGAGGTCGGTCATCTCGGCGGCGACCCACGGCGCGACGAGCACACGCCCCTCATCCGATTCGTGCTGGTACAGCATGCGCCCGTCGGCGGTGACGACCCGGCGAATGCCGTAGGGCGTGACCGCGACCCCGTTGTTCGCGACCGAGGCGAAGGCGCGGGTCATTTCGATCAGCCGCACATCGCTCGAACCGAGCACCATCGAAGGGTAGGTGGAAATGGGCGTGGTGATCCCGAACCGCCGCGCCATGTCGGCGATGGTCGAAAAGCCGACCTGTTGTCCGATCTTGGCGCTGATCGTGTTGATCGAGCGCGAGAAGGCCTCGCGCAAGGTGATGGGGCCAAGATTCGCTGCGATTCGAGTTGCGCGGGCTCCAGCCGTCGATCGTCACCGGCTCGTCGACGACGGTGTCGGTCGGCTTCATCCCCAACTCGAGCGCCGAGAGATAGACGAACAGCTTGAAGGCGGAGCCGGGCTGGCGCTCGGCCTGGGTCGCGCGGTTGTAGATCGACGAAACATAGTCCTTGCCGCCGACCATGGCCCGGACGGCGCCGTCGCGGTCCATCGACACCAGCGCGCCCTGGGCGCCGTCGGGGGCATTGGCGCGGATCGCCTTGTCGGCGGTGACCTGCATTCCGGGGTCGAGCGTCGTCCAGACGTCGATCGGGTCCGTCGTCTGGTCGATCAGCGTGTCGAGCTGGGGGAGCGCCCAGTCGGTGAAATAGCGGACGCTATTGTTGTTGGTCGTTTGCTGGATTCGGACCTTCGCCGGGTCGACCGCCGCGGCCGCTTCGGGAGTGATGAAGCCGTTCGTCACCATGGTCTGAAGGACGACGCTGGAACGGTCCCTCGCCGCTTCGACGTCGGCGGTCGGTGAATAGTTCGAGGGCGCCTTCACCAGTCCGGCGATGATCGCCGCTTCGCCGAGGCTCAGATGATCGGCGCCGTGCCCGAAGAATTTGCCGCGAGGCCGCGTCGATCCCGTAGGCGCCGCCGCCGAAATAGACGCGGTTGAGATAGAGCTCGAGGATCTGATCCTTGCTGAACTTGCGCTCGAGCGCGAGCGCGAGGATGCCCTCCTTGACCTTGCGGACGAAGGTCCGGTTGTTGGTCAGGAAGATGTTGCGCGCGAGCTGCTGGGTGATGGTCGAGCCGCCCTGGCGCCAGTGGCCGGTGCTCAGCCGAACCTGGATGGAGCGCGCGATTCCGATCGGATCGACGCCGAGATGGCTGCGGAAGCGCCGGTCCTCGGTGGAGACGATCGCCGCGCGCATCTCGGCCGGGATCTGATCGTAGGGCAGCCAGCGCCCGAAGCTCGGTCCCATCGACACCAGCACCTGGCCGTTGGCGGCGCGCACCCGGATCATCTGGCCGAGGTCGCTGCGCTTGGTCAGTTCGCCGTAGCCTGGAAGATAGGCGGTCGCGACCGCGACGGCCACGACCAGCCCGAGCAGGCCGAGCAGCCCCGCATAGACGAGCCCCTTGAGCACACGGATCAAATTGGAGCCCTTTCGAGAGCTGGGATCGGAACGCGCGCGGGCCATTCAGGACGCCGGGATAGAAAGCTGGGCCTCGCGCGACAATAGCGGTGCAGTTTTTGCGCTCCTCGATCAGCGTTGCGGGCCCGGTCGCGCCTGCGGCAGCCAGGGTTAGCCGCGGATTAACCCTGTTTTAGGCGCTTCGCGAGTAGGCCGAGATCGATGGGTCCTTCTCTCTCCCATGCCCTGTTCTTTGCGGCGCTTGCCGTCTCGGTCGCCGGGCCGTCGCCGGCGGGCGGCCAGTGCCGGCTGTGCGCGACTCCGACCACCACCCTGTCGAGTCCGGGCGATGGCGCCGGCATCGCGCTGGAGGTGGATAGCACGCTCGACTTCGACCGGCTGATCCTTGCCGGCCAGGGACAGGGCGCGGCGATGATCCGGCCCGACGGCTCCAGTTCGGCCGAAGGCGCGCTGGCCGGGGTCAGCCCACGCGCGATGGTCGGCTCGGCCACGGTGCACGGTACGCCCGATCGGACGGTTCGGGTCGAGCTTCCGCGAACCGTCGAACTCTACTCGCTGGGCGGCGGGCGAATCACGCTGGAAGACGTGGTTAGCGACCTTCCGTCTCTGCCGAGGCTCGATTCGGCCGGGAACCTCAACTTCCGATTCGGCGGCCGCGTGCGGATCAGCGGCGAGGACGACGGCGACTTTCGCGGCGAGCTCCCGATTACGGTCGAATATCAGTGACCGTGCGGCTCGGCGCTCGGCAATAGCATCCGTTTCGGCGCGAAGCCTAATCCCGCATTAACCACGCCCCTGAGGGAAGCCGTAAGCGGGCAGGGTTAATAGCGGCGCCACGGATGTTGGACTGTGCGTCGGGCAGCCGGAATTCTTGAACCAGTGGGGAAATCCGCAATGAAGAAGCTACTGATCTCTGCCGGCGCGCTCGCCGTCGTTACTTTCAGCACTCCCGCCTTTGCCGCCGCGACCAACAGCGCGACCGCGAACGCGACCGTCAACATCGTGTCGCCGCTGACGCTGACGAACAACACCGGCCTCGATTTCGGGACGGTCGTCGGTCCGTTCGCCGGCGAGACCGTCCGCATCGACACCGCCGGCAACCGCAACTGCGGTGGCCTGACCTGCTCGGGAACCACGGTGTCGGCCGCGAACTTCACGGTCAGCAACGGCACGGCCAACCAGAACCTCGCCGTCACGGTCGACCCGAGCGTTTCGCTGACGTCGGGCGGCAACAGCCTCACCGTCGATCTGACGACCGACCTTCCGACGGCGTCGTCACCGACGCGAGCGGCGGCGCGACCTTCGGCGTCGGCGGCTCGCTGCAGATCCCGTCGGGCACTGCCGATGGCGTCTACAGCGGCAGTTCAACGTCCAGGTCGACTACCAGTAAGTCGATTCGGATCACCGCGCCTGAGGCGCGGCGCACAACGATGGGGCCGTCGGCAATGCCGGCGGCCCCTTTTCTGCCCTCTTGATCGTCGACGGTCATGGTTGACGGAAAATAAACCATTCTGGACCAAAAGGAGCGCGCTTCGCCCTAGCCGAAAGCGCGAAAATCATGACCAAGCTCAACTCGACCCTTGCTGATCCTGCTGGCCGCGTCCGGCGCGCTGCTCTCCGCACCCGCGCAGGCGGTGACGCAGAGCGCCACCGTCAAGGTGAACGTCGTCAAGCCGCTCACGCCTGACCGCGCTGCAGAACCTCGACCTCGGAACCATCACGCTTGCCGGCGGCACCTGGTCAAACGTGACGGTCGGGGTTTCGCAAAGCCGGAGTCTTGAGCTGCGCGCAACACCAACGTCGTCTGCAGCGGCGCGACGCAGGTCGCGCGCTACAAGGTCACGGGCACGAACAAGCAGGTCGTGCTGATCAGCGCGCCCAACGTCACCCTCACCAACCAGACGGATCCGAACAAGACGTTGACCATGGTGGTCGACACGCCCGGCCGAGCGTGACCCTCACCTCATCGGGTGAGCCGGGCGTCACCTTCGACGTCGGCGGCTCGATCGCCTTGAGCTCGAGCCACCGCGGACGGCACTCTACACGGGCACGATGAACGTCACCGTCGACTATCAGTGACCCAGGCGCGCCGCGCGCGCCGATTTCCCGATCATGGTTGACCGAAAATAAACCATTCCGGCGCAAGACGAGGCGATGGCTCCAGTCCGGAGCAAAGTCGAGGAATCGCCGGATGTTTGCATTGACCAGGAAGATCGGGCCGGCCGCGCTCGCTGCCGCCCTTTTGCCGCAATCCCGGCCCCGGCGAAGGCCGGCGTCGGCGACCTGCTGGTCGCGCCGACGCGGATCATGCTCGACGGCCGCAAGGGCACCGAGATCGTGCTCAACAATATCGGCGACGCGCCCGCGACCTACCGCATCTCGGTCGAGTTCCGGCGGATGACCCCGGACGGCAGGCTCGAGGACGTGACCGACCCGACGCCGCGGGAGAAAGTCGGCGGCGGACATGATCGTCTATGCGCCGCGCCGGGTGACCCTCGCGCCGCACGAGCCGCAGTCGATCCGCATCGCCGCGCGCCCGCCGCAGGGCCTCGCCGACGGTGAATATCGCGTCCATCTGCTGTTCCGCGCGATTCCGCCCGCGAAGCCGGTCACGGCCGCCGCGCGAGCCGCGCCAAGGGCCTCAAGCTCCAGCTGATCCCGTCTACGGCGTGACCATTCCGGTCATCGTCCGGCTCGGCAACCTCCAGGCCACCGCGGGAATCTCCAACGTCGCGCTGGAAAAGAAGGACGGCAAGACGGCGGTCTCGCTCGACCTCAGCCGCTCGGGGTCGCGCTCGACCTTCGGCGAGGTGCAGGTGCTAAGGCCGGCGTCAAGGACCCGATCGCGATCCAGAAAGCGGTCGCGGTCTACACCGAGGTCGGCAGCGCCACCTCACCATCCCGGTCGACGACGCATTACAAGGGCGATGTCGCCGGGCCGGTCACGGTCCAATATATCGAGACCTATCGAGGACGGGAACGAGAAGATCGCCGAAACCCAGGCGGTGCTGCGCTAGGCGCGGGACGGGCGCCAGAGGAGCCTCGTCGTGCTGGGCGGCCGCAACTGGCTGCGCAAGGCCGCGATGCTGCTGGCGCTGTGCGCCGGCGGCGTCGCCGCGTCGGCGCGCCCGCGCCCGCCGCCGCACAGTGGACCGCGGACCCCGACGACCAGTTCCTGCTCGACGTCCACATTCGCCAGCTCGTGCTCGGCGACGGCGTTCGCGCCTACAATGCGCCCGAAGGGACATGTGTCGTCTTAGGCGACTTTTTGACCGCGCTCGACGTGCCGATGCGGATCGACCTCACGGCTAAAAAGGCGAGCGGCTGGGCGTTCAAGGAATCGAACCGGATCACCATCGATTATGCGCGCGATGCGCGCCAGTTACGGCGCCAAGGTCGGAGGCGATCGCGCCGGGCACGATCCGCGAAACGCCCGAAGGTTGGTGCGTCCAGGCAGCGCGCTCGCCCGCTGGTTCGGGATCGGCGTCACGCCGGTCACCGCCGGCTCGGCGCTGCTGCTCCAGTCGGATGCCAAGCTGCCGGTCGAGCTGGCGATGGAGCGCGAGGCGCGCGCGGCGCGGATCAAGCCGGCGAAGTTCGATCTGTCGAGCCTGCCGCAGGTGCGCATCCCCTACCGCATGTGGCGCGCGCCGGCGCTCGACTTCGTGGTCAGCGCCGGCGTCACCTATCGCGCGAGCGACGGCGTGCGGGTCGATCGCTCGACCTCGGTCTATGCCGCCGGCGAGATCGCGCATTTGTCCTATGACGCGCAGGTGACGACCAACCAGAGGGGCATGCCGTCGAGCGTGCGCCTGCGCGCCTATCGCTCGGATCCCGACGGGAATTTGCTCGGCCCGCGCAAGGCGACCCATTTCGGCCTCGGCGACGTCGAGGGATTCGACAGCAAGCTTGACCGGAACCGCGGCGTTCGGCCGCGGCGCGGTCATCACCAACCGCCCGCTGACCGCCCAGACCGCTTTCGACCGGACGCGCTTCGAAGGCGACCTGCCCGGCGGGATGGGAGGCCGAGCTGTACCGCAACGATGAGTTGCTCGGCTTTGCCAAGCCGACGTCCGACCAACGCTATGTCTTTGATAACGTGCAGCTTCTCTACGGCGAGAACCGGATCCGGATTGTCCTCTACGGTCCTCAGGGGCAGGTCCGCGAGCGCGACGAGTTGATCAACGTCGGGCAGGACAGCGCGCCGCCCGGCAAGACCTGGTACTGGGCCGGCTTCAACCAGCCCAATCGCGACATCTTCACGCTCGCACAAGCCTCCGGACGGCGACCAACCTTCCGCGCGCCCAGGCGACGGTCGCGCTCGAGCACGGCATTGACGATCGCACATCGGTCGCCGCGCTCGCGCGGGCGATGTTGATCGATGACCAGCGCGTCACCTTCATCGAAGGATCGGTGAGGCGCTCGGTCGGCCTTGCGCTGATCGAGGTGGGGGGCGCGCGCGAATCCACGGCGGGACTCGCCGCGCGCGCGCAAATCCTCGGCAGGTTCGGGCCGGTCAACGTCAATGCGCAGGCTCTTGTTGCAAATGATTTTCATTTGAATGGCGGCCAGCTCGAAAGCGTCCGCGATTATTCGCTGGCGCTCGATTCACCGATCCGGATCGGCCGCACGGTCGCTTCCGGCGCACGCCGACGTCCACCTTTCGAACCGCAACGGGACCCGGCAGCTCGACGCCGCCGCGCGCCTGTCCGCGAACTTCCGGCGGTTCGATCTCGCCACCGCGGTTCATTACACCAGGCAACTCGGCTCTTCCGCCGGCCCTCCCGCCCAACAGCCGCAGACCACGGTCGATGTCATCGGCAGCGGCCGCATCGGCGATGTGCGGCTGCGCGGCGGCACGACCTTCGAGGTCACGCCGTCGGCCCGGCTCCGCACCGCCGAGATCGAGGCCTATTGGTCGGCAAGCGAGAATGTCGACTGGGATGCCGGCCTTGCCTATGAGGCGACCGCGCATCGCGCCCGGGCTCGGCTTTCCTATGTGCGGCGTTTGAGCAGCCTCGCCGTCGCGCTGACCGGAGAGGCCGCGTCGGACGGCTCGGTCGCGTTCGGCGTAAACCTCAATTTCTCGCTCGATGCCGCCCACCGTTTCAACCTCTCGCGCCAGCCGATCGCTCAGGCCGGCGCGGTCCGCGCGCTGGTCTACCGCGATCTCAACGACAATGGCGTGCGTGATCCGGGTGAGCCGTCGGAGAAGGATGCGGTGGTCACCACCGGCACCCAGCAAGCCGAAAAGCCGACCGACTCGAACGGCGCCGCGCTCGTCGCCGGGCTCGCGCCGTTCCAGCCGGTCGCGGTCGGCATCGACGTGACCAGCCTCGCCGACCCGATGCTGGTCCCGAAGAAGGCGCTCCAGGTCGTGGTGCCGAGGCCGGGAATCCCCGCCGAGGTCCAGATCGGGCTTGTCGGCGGCGGCGATGTCGAGGGCGCGTTGGTGAAAAGCGGCGGCGCGGGTTCGAAGGCGTCGATCTCGAGCTGGTGGACGCCGGCGGCAAGGTCATCGCCAGGACCCGCACCGACTATGACGGTTTCTTCCTGTTCGAACGCATTGCCTATGGCTCCTACACCGTCCGCGTTGCCAGGGATTCCGCCGAAGCCGCGAAGATTTCGCCGGAGCTCGGGGTGCGTTTCGCGATCGGCGCCGCCAAGTCGATCATCCGCCTCGGCACGATCAGGCCGGTGCCGCTGGCGCGCATCGCGCAGGTGGCAAGCGGGCCGGCGAGCCCATCACTGCGCTAAGCGATGATGGTCCAGCCCGACACGCGGGCGGGTCGCCTGCGTGTGATGGTGCGGTCGAGAAGACTCGAACTTCCACGGCCTTTCGGCCACAGCGACCTCAACGCTGCGCGTCTACCAGTTCCGCCACGACCGCACGTCATGAGATGAGCCGGCTGGAAGCGCCGGCACTGGCAAGGCGCGGCCCCTAGCAAAGCGGTCTGCAGCGCGCAATGCCGTCAAACGAGCCCCGAACCGCGCCAGAATGGAACAATGCTTAAAGCCCTGTTTACCATTCTGAACGACGCGCGTTATCGTCCATGTCATGCTTTGGCTCATCGCCCTCGCGGCCGCCGCGAACTCGGCCCCGGCGCCCAGCGCAAGCCCGCGCCCGTCGTCGTGCAGGCAAGCGCCAGTGTCCGCATCATTTCGCGGGGTTCGGTTGAGCTTCGACTCGCCGACCAACGACGGCGCGCCGAGGGCGCGGGAAGGCACGGTTACGGTGGATGGCCGGCAGCAGCCCGCGCGCCTCATCGAATTCGAATAGATCAGCCGGCGCCGCTGCCGATCGTGATGGTCAGTTCCTCGCCCCCCGGCGGGACGTTGACTTCCGCGCTGTTGAAGCGCGCTTGCTCCGGGTGCGAGCGAGCGGCGCCGGGGCGGGAATCGTCCAGCGGTAGACCAGCTTGCCGCCGCGGTCTTGAGCTTCGCCTCGAGCGGCGGCACCGACTGCTCCTTGGCGGTCGGATTGATCACCCGCCCGGTCACCGTCAGCAATTCGTTCCCGCTCTCGAGACGCTGCCGGTCCATATGGGTGGTGACGAGCGCGAGCGGCGTGCTGCCCATCCCGCCCAGCCCGAGCCTCTCCATCAACTGCTGCGGGGCAAGGAACCAGATGGCCGCGGCGATCAGGATGACCAATGCGACGATGAGCAGGATCGTGAGCAACGGGCTGCGACGCGCGGGGCGCTTCCTCGTCCGGAGCGGCGTAGGGCGTGAAATCGTCGACCTGCGCTTCGGGCTGGGGAGGCTGCGCCCAATGCTCTTCGGCGGCGACAGCCGAAGCGTCGGTCTCGGGCGCGGCGGCTTCCGCCGGCTCCTCTGCCTCCTCCGCGACTTCGGCGGGTTCCTCGGCGCCGCGGCCTCTGCCGCATCGAGACTCGCTTCCTCGAAGGCGCGCTCTTCGGCCTCCGGCCCGCTGCGCGGCTCGATGAGCGTGGCCTCGGCCAGGCTTTCGTCCGCTTCGGCGGGTTCAGCTTCCTCGGCTTCGGGCGGAGGGGCTTCCGCCGCCGCCGCCGCCTCGCTCGGCTCCGCTTCCACGGCGGGCTCGTCCTGATCCGCGCCTTCTTCGGGATCCTTGATGCCAGCTGTGCTTGCACGAGGCGCACCGCACCTGGCGCCCGTCGGGAGGAATTGCCCCGTCCTTCACCACATATTGAGTGCCGCAATTGGGGCAGGTGAGGATCATAGCTTCAAAAGCCCTCTTCCGGGACGGCAAGCCTAAGGTAAACAGGAATGGATGGGGCTTGGCAAGGCGTGGCCTTGCGGGCGGCCGAGGTGGAGGGGATCCGAGTGGCGGCGATTGCCGAGTTCGACAGCGTGGGGCTTCGCTACGGCACGGGCGCGGAGGTGCTGCGCGACCTCGATTTCCGACTCGCCGAGGCGGGCTTCTATTTCCTCACCGGCCCGTCGGGCGCGGGGAAGACCTCGCTTCTGAAGCTTCTCTACCTTGCCCAGCGGCCGACGCGCGGACGAATACGCCTGTTTGGCGAGGAGCTGACCGAAGCCTCGCGGGACGCACTGCCGCCCTTCCGGCGCAGGATCGGAGTCGTCTTCCAGGACTTTCGCCTCATCCGGCATTTGTCCGCCTTCGACAATGTCGCCTTGCCGCTGCGGGTAGCCGGCGCGAGCGACGAGGAGCTCGAGGGCCCGGTTCGGGAGATGCTCGCCTGGGTCGGGCTTGCCGACCGGGCGAGCGCTCGACCGCCGACGCTTTCCGGCGGCGAGCAGCAGCGCGTCGCGATCGCCCGCGCCGTGATCAATCGCCCGCAATTGCTGGTTGCCGACGAGCCGACAGGCAATGTCGACGCCGAGATGGCGAAGCGATTGCTGCACCTGTTCACCGCACTCAACCGGCTGGGGACGACGGTGGTCGTCGCGACCCACGACGTCGGTCTCATCAGCGCGACGCCCGGCGCCGACCTCATCCGGCTGGAGAATGGCGGCGTGGTCGATCCCACCGGAATGTTGCGCAACCCGCCACCGAGGCGTGCATGATGACGAACTGGCTCTTCGCGTCCCCCGCGGACCGCCGCCTGCTCGGGGAGACGCGCTTTCGCGGACCGACGCCGTGGGTGATCGCGATCATGAGCTTCTCGATCATGATCATCGCCGCGACCGGACTCGCGCTCGCCAACACGGCCGGATCGCTGAGCGATGCGATCGCGACGCGCTACGCCCTGGAAGTACCCAACGGCGCGCAGAACCTCGAAGCGCTGGCGACCGCGCTGAGATCCTCGCCGGGCGTCACCTCGGTCGAGGCGGTGCCGGAAAGCGAGATGCGCCGGACCCTTCAACGCTGGCTCGGTCCCGCCGCCAACAGCGCCGAGCTGCCGGTTCCAGCGCTGGTGAATTTCGACACGAGGCCGGGCACGGACTTGCGACCCATCGAGCGGCGCGTCCGGGCGATCGCGCCCGGCCACGCAGATCAGCGCCCACCGCGACCGGGTCTCGCCGCTGCTTCGCTCGATGCGCGAGGTCCAGTGGCTCTCGTTCGGGCTGGTGCTTCTGCTCAGCGCCGCCGCGACCGCGGCGGTCGTGCTTGCCGCCCGCGGCGCCCTCGACACCCATCGTTTTACGATCGAGGTGATGCACGGGATCGGCGCCACCGACGTGCAGGTGACTCACATGTTCCAGCGCAAGATGGCGGTCGACGCGCTGGTCGGCAGCCTGGCGGTGCGGCGGCCGGCGCGATCGTGCTGATCCTGCTCGCCGGCGGGGCCTCGTTCGCCGGCGATCTGAGCGGCGGCGCGACGCTCGGCCTCACCGACTTCCTGATCCTGTTCCTGCTGCCGTTTGCGTTGACCGCGCTTGCGACATGGGTCGCGCGCCGAGCCGTGCTCGCGGCATTCCGCGAGACCTTATGATCAGCCGCGTCGCGTCGCTTTGCCTGTTGCTCTACGCGATCGGCTTCATCCTGTTCGCATTCACGCTCGGCAAGCCCGCCCCCGCCAGTGCCCAGGCTACCGACGCCGCGATCGTGCTGACCGGGGGCAGCGGGCGGCTCGAGCACGGCATCGACGATCTTCGGGAAGGCAAGGCGAAGCGGCTGCTGGTCGCGGGCGCGGACCCCTCGGTCACCAAGCGCGACCTCGCGCAGCGCATCCCGGGAAGCCGGGATCTCCTCAAATGCTGCGTCGACCTCGGCAGCGAATCGGTCGACACCCGCTCCAACGCCGAGGAAGCGGCGCGATGGCTGGCGAAGCACAACTTCCACTCGCTTCGCCTGATCACCAGCGACTGGCACATGCGCCGCGCGCGCTACGAGTTCAACCGCGTGCTCAAGGACCAATATGCGATCGTGCCGGACGCCGTTCGGACCGAGCCGAGCTTCATCACCCTGTTCGGCGAATATAACAAATATCTGCTGCGCCGCGTCGCGGTCTGGGCCGACATCTGATGGCGGCGCTTCGGTCGCTGCTGTATGCCGCAATATTCTACCCGGCGACGGTGCTGTGGGTGGTCATCGGGGTGCCGGTCAGCCTGTTCGGTCGAGGCCGACCCTGGCGGTCGTGCTGAGCTGGGTCGAAATGCACCATTGGCTCGCCCGCCACGTGCTCGGCATCCGCATCCGCGTCGAAGGCGAAATTCCGCGCGGACCCGTGCTCATCGCGGTCAAGCATCAGTCGATGTTCGAGACCCTTGAGATGGTGCGCATCACCAACCTGCCGATCATCGTCATGAAGAAGGAGCTGCGGGACATCCCGCTCTTCGGCTTCCTCACCTGGCGTTATGGCGTCATTGCGGTCGAGCGCTCCGCAGGCGCGAAAGCGCTGCGGTCGTTGGTCGAAGAGGGCCGCGAGGCTGTCGCGAGCGGACGGCCCGTTCTGATCTACCCGGAAGGAACGCGGGTTAGGGTCGGCGAGACGCCGGAGCTGAAGTCGGGTTTCGCGGCGCTGTATCGCGCGCTCGGGCTGCCGGTGGTCCCGGTGGCGCTCGACAGCGGCCGGCTGTGGGGCCGCGGCTTCGTCCATCGCAGCGGAACGGTCACGATCAAGGTCGGCGAAACGATTCCCCCCGCGCTGCCGCGCAAGGAGATCGAGGCGCGCGTGCACGCCGCGATCAACGCGCTCGAACTAGGTGCGGAGGCGTGCGCCTAGCTTCTCGGCCGCCGCGACGATCCGCTTCGAGATCTCGGCGATTTGTTCGTCGGTGAAGCTCTTCTCCGCCGGCTGAAGCGTGACCTCGAACGCGAGGGACAGACCTTCGGGCGCCTCGAAGCGATCGAACAGCCGGGCGCCGGCGATCGCGGCCTTGTCGGCGCCGCGGATCGCGCGGACGAGCGTGTCGGAAGGGACGTCGGCGGGGACGATGAAGGCGAAGTCGCGAGTGACGGCCTGCAGTGTCGGCGGCGCATAGGCCGGGCGCGCGCGGCCCGCTTTCGCGTCCTTGCGGGATCGCGTCGAGATAAAGCTCCGCCGCGACAGCACCGACTGGGCGCGTCGAGGCTCTTCTTAAGACCCGGGTGCAGCTCGCCAAAGGCGGCGACGATGGTCTTGGGGCCGAGGCGAAGCGTCGCCGATCGGCCGGGATGCCAGGTCGGGCCGGCGTCGGCGAAGACCTGCAAATTGTCGACCGGCGCGCCGGCGGCATCGAGCAGCGCGAGCACTTCGGCCTTCGCGTCGAAGGCGTCGAAGCCTTGCGCTTTGCCCGTCCGCCAGTCGCGGTTCCGGCGTTCTCCCGCGAGGATGAAGGCGAGGGTCGGATGCTCCGCCTCGGCGCCATAGCGGCGGCCGACCTCGAACAGGCGCACCGAAGGAGCGCCGCGATCGAGGTTTCGGCGCGCCGCCGTGATCAAGCCCGGCAGCAGCGAGGGCCGCATCACCTTCATGTCCTCGCTGATCGGATTGGCAAGCGTCCACTCGCCGCCGCCGAACGCCGCCGCCTCGGCGTCGGAGATGAAGCTCCACGTCACCGCCTCGTCGAGTCCGCGCGCCGCGGCGGTCCGGCGCAACCTCGCTCGACCGCTGCGAGCGCGTCGCGGTCGCTTTCGCAACACCCGGCGGCCGGTCGAGCGGGCATCGAGGGGACCTGGTCGTAGCCGACGATCCGCGCGATTTCCTCGACCAGATCCGCCTCGCCGTCGATGTCCGGCCTCCAGCTCGGCGGGCGAACCTGCCAGCGCTCCGGATCGGTAAGGTCCATGTCGACGAACCCGAGCCGGACCAGCGTCGCCCGTTGTGCGTCCGGATCGAGATCGATCCCCGCAAGGCCCTTCAGGCGCGAGGGCCGATAGGGCTTCATCGGCAGCGTGAAAAAGCTATCGTCGACATGGTCGGTCGCAATCGCGGCTCGGACGCCTCACCGCCGCACAGCTCGATGATCATCGCGGCGGCGGATTCGATCCCGCTCGACAGGCTTGCCGGATCAACTCCGCGCTCGAATCGGGCGCGCGCGTCCGAATTGATGCCGTGGCCGCGGCCGGTCGCGGCGACGCGCTCCGGCTCGAACCAGGCGCATTCGAGCAGGACGTCTGTCGTGTTCTCGTCGACGCCGGTGCTTTCGCCGCCGATCACGCCGCCAAAGCCGATCGCGCCACTCTCGTCAGCGATGACGCAATCGTCGCGCGTCGCCTCATATTCCTTGTCGTTGAGCGCGAGGAAGCGGTCGCCGCTTGCGGCCGCGGCGGACGGTGATCCCGCCGCTCGAGCCTGGCGACGTCGTAGACGTGCAGCGGCCGGGCGCGGTCGATGGTGAAGAAGTTGGTGATGTCGACGAGCGCGGAGATCGGCCTCAAGCCCACCGCCTTCAGCCGCCGCTGCAGCCATTCCGGGCTCGGCCCATTGCGGACGCCGCGGATCACGCGGCCCCAGAAGACGCGGCATCCCGACCCCTCCTCGATCCGGATCGACACGGGACAAGGGAAGCTTCCCTCGATCACGTCGTAGCGATCGGCCTTGTGCGTCTGCTGGCCGATCCCCGCCGCCGCGAGGTCGCGCGCGATTCCCTGCACCCCGAAGCAGTCGGGCCGGTTGGGCGTGACATTGACGTCGAACACGGGATCGTCGAGCCCGGCAAATTGGATGAACGGCGTGCCGACCGGCGCGTCGTCGGGAAGCTCGATGATTCCGCTATGATCATCGCCGAGTTCCAGCTCGCGCGACGAGCACATCATGCCGCGGCTCTCGACGCCGCGGATCGCCGCCACCTTGAGCGTGATCCCGCTGCCGGGGATAGTGGCGCCGGGCGCACCGAACACGCCGACCAGGCCGGCGCGGGCATTGGGCGCGCCGCACACGACCTGGATCGGCTCGCCGGTGCCGGCGTCGACGCTCAGAACCTGGAGCTTGTCCGCCTGTGGATGCTTTTCGGCGGTGAGCACCTTCGCAATGCGAAACGGCGCCAGCGCCTCGGCGGGGTTCGAGACATCCTCCACCTCGAGGCCGATGCTGGTCAGCTTGTCGGCGATCGCTTCGACCGATGCATCGGTGTCGAGATGGTCCTTCAGCCACGAAAGGGTGAACTTCACGATTTACCCTTTCGTGCCCCGGCGCAGGCCGGGGCCCAGTTGGACAGACTGCGAGCCTGGACCCCGGCCTTCGCCGGGGCACAGCAGAGGGTGAACTTCATGCGCCGACTCCGCCCGATAGGGTCGGCACGTCGAGCGCTCGGAAGCCGTAATGCTTGAGCCAGCGGATATCGCCGTCGAAGAAGGCGCGGAGGTCATTCATGCCGTATTTCAGCATCGCCAGGCGATCGATTCCGCAGCCGAACGCGAAGCCTTGCCATTCGTCCGGGTCGAGGCCGAAGTTCGCGATCACGCGCGGATGCACCATCCCGCTCCCGAGCACCTCCATCCAGCCCTGCTGGCCGCCAACCACCCGGCGTCCCTTCTCCATCGACCAGCCGACGTCGACCTCGGCGGATGGCTCGGTGAACGGGAAGTAGGAGGGGCGCATGCGAAGCACGACGTCGTCGCGCTCGAAGAAGGCGCGGAGGAAAGTCTCGAGCGTCCACTTGAGGTGGCCGAGCGTGATTCCCTTGTCGATGACGAGGCCTTCGATCTGGTGGAACATCGGCGTGTGGGTCGCGTCGCTGTCGGAGCGGTACACGCGGCCCGGCGCGATCGCGTAGAGCGGCGCGCCCTTGTCCTGGGCCGCCCGGATTTGCACCGGTGACGTATGCGTCCGGAGCACCCGCGGCTCCTCGTCCGGGGTCCGCGGCTCGAGGTAAAAAGTGTCCATCATCGCCCGCGCGGGATGGCTCTCGTCCATGTTGAGCGCGGTGAAATTATACCATTGGGTCTCGATCTCCGGCCCTTCGGCGACCGAAAAGCCGAGGTCGGCGAAGATTTCGGCGAGCTCGTCCATCACCTGGCTGACCGGGTGGACCGTGCCCGAGAACTTTCGGGCGCGGGAAGCGAAAGGTCGATCTTTTCGGTCGCGAGCTTGCGCTCCAGCTCGGCGGTCTCGAGCGCGGATTTGCGCTCGGCGAGAGCGCTCGTGACCTGCTCGCGAAGCGCGTGGATCTTCGGCGCTTCGGCGGCTCGCGTGCCGGCGTCCATCAGCCGAGCGACTTCAGCTTCGCGTGATCTCGCCTTGCTTGCCGAGCAGCCGCACGCGCAGGGTCTCGACCGCACCAAGGTCGGCCGCGGCTTCGATCTCGTCGATCATGTCCTGATCGCGGCCATGGCCGGGCTCTAGCCGCGCTGCGGAGCAAAATGCAAAGCCGTGTGCTAGAGTCCTGCTCCATGAGCGACTGGCCGAGCTGAATGTCGAGCGCGATCACGAGACTCTCGCGCTGCTGCATCTTGCCGCCCAGATGATCGGAAAGATCCGCGTCGCGCATGCGCCGTGGATGAATCACGGCTGGCATGTCGCGCTTCAGCCGAACGCGCGCGGATTGGGCATCGTCCCTACCGCGGCGAGCGGCGGGCGGACCTTCACGCTGACGCTCGATCTCTGCCGCCACGCGATCGTGCTGTGGATCAGCGACGGCGGCCGCGAAGAGCTGCCGCTCAATGCCGGAAGCATTGCCGCGCTTCACAAGCAGCCTGGTGGCGATGCTCGAGCGGCACGACCTTCCGCGACATCTCGACGGACTGCCCAACGAGATCGAAGGCGCCGTCCCTTCGCGACGAGGACATCGCCCGCCGCGACTACGACCGCGATTCGGCGGAGCGCTTCCGCGAGGCGCTGGGCGCGATGCTGCCGGCGTTCGCGCGGTTCCGCGCCGGCTTCACCGGGCAAGGCGAGCCCGGTCCATTTCTGGTGGGGAAGCTTCGACCTCGCGGTCAGTCGATTCTCGGGCAGCGGGCGCGCCGCGCCATCCGGGCGGAGTGCCCGGCTTGCCCGACCGGATCACGCGCGAAGCCTATAGCGACGAGGTCAGCAGCGCGGGCTTCTGGGCGGGCGGGGTCGCCGCCGCCGAGCCGTTCTTCTACACCTACATCTATCCCGAGCCCACGGCTTTCGCGCGGCGGAGGTGAAGCATGGTCGGTATGACGAGACCTTCGGCGAGTTCGTGCTTCCCTACGCGGCGGTGCGAACATCGCCCGATCCCGATCGGATGCTCCTTGAATTCTTCCAGTCGGCCTATGATTCCGCCGCCGACCTCGCGCACTGGGACCGCGCGGCGCTCGAGCGGGAACCCGTGGCGCCCTAGCTGGCCAGGAAGGGGAAGGGCGAAATCGACTTTCTCGAGCGATCGACCGCGAGCATCCGGCCGGCCGGAGGGGTCGCGCGATAGGCGCAATCGATGCGCGGGCAGATCGTGCAGGCCGGCCCGACCGGAGTGACCGGCGCATTGGCGAGGTCGTAGACGTCCGCGCACGAAATCCTGTGCGCATGGCGGATGTCGCAGCCGAGGCCGATCGCCAGCAGGCCGCTGTGAAGCTCGGTCTTGATCGGCCGCTCGATCGTCCGCGCGACGGTGAAGTAGCGCTGGCCGTCGGGCGTCTCGATGATCTGGGTGACGACCTGTCCCGCGGCCTGGAAAGCCGCGTGGAGGTTCCAGCGCGGACAGGTGCCGCCAAATCGCGAGAACGGGAAATTCTCGCCGGCATAACGTTTCGAGATGTTGCCGGCGGGGTCGACGCGCAGCATGAAGAAGGGCACGCCGCGAGCGCCCGGACGGCTCAAGTGTGGTGAAGCGATGCGCGACCTGTTCGGCGTTGGCGCCATATTCGCCGCACAGCCGGTCGATCGAGTAACGATAGGATTCGGCGCTCGCCAGGAAGCGCCCGTAGGGCATCATGATCGCCCCCGCCGCATAATTGGCGAGGCTCATGTGGAGCAGCTGGCGAATGCCTTCGTCCGGCGGGGCCGCATCCCTGACCATGCGGTCGATCACCCCGGCGAACTCGACCAGCGAAAGCTGATAAGCCAGCGCGAACGTGCGGTTCTCGGACCTTAGCTCGGCCGACATCAGGAAGGAACGCCGGTCCGGATCGTAGAGCTGGCTCACGTTGCCGAGCTCCGCCTGCGGGACCACGGAGGCGTTGATTCCCCACGCGTCCTTCAGCCGCCGGCGCATCGGCTCGGCCATCGACAAGGGATCGCTGAGCGCGCCGCCAAGCGTCTCCGCGGCCTGCTCGAGCTCGGGATAATGGTTGCGGTGTTGCTGGATGTAATCGCGCACCCAATTCTCGGGCGTGACAAGCGCGCGCGCATCGCCATTCTCGGCAAGGCCCGGATGCCGCTCGGCCTCCTTGACCGCGGTGTAGAGCCGCGCGATCGCATCGGCGATCGACGGGGCATTGTTGGCGATCTCGACCAGTTCGTAGCGCGGCACCCCGAGGTCGCTCGAGAATCCGGTCCGCGAAAATCTCTGACAGTGCATCCGGTCCGGTGTGCGCGCCGCCGCCCGCGGCGAAGGCGCGAACGTCGACATCGTAAAGCTCGGCGAGCTTGAGGAGCAGGCCGGCGGTGACGGGACGCTGGTTGCGCTCGAGGTGATTCAAGTAGCTCGGGCTGATCCCAAGGCTTTGCGCCATGTCGGTCTGCGACAAATCGCGGTCGCGGCGGAGGCGGCGCAGCCGATGGCCGAGGAAGAGCTTTGCCGTCATGAGTCGAATTCCTGTCAATTTTGCTCAAACACGACAAGGCAAGCTGTGACAAGCACACTATTTTTGCCTGTGCCGGATTGGGCTTTCGGGTGTTTTCTCTCGTCCAGACCCGTCGCGCATCGCTGGAGAGTTGCATGGCAAGTTTTGACGAATTCGTTCCCGCACCTCCCGGAAGGTTCGCGGCAATCGACCGCCCGTACACTCCGGACGACGTTCGTCGTCTCCGCGGATCGGTGCCGATCGAGCATTCGCTGGCCCGCCGCGGGGCGTTGAAGCTGTGGGAGCTGCTCCACCAGGACGAGCCGGTCCGCGCGCTCGGGGCCCTGTCGGGCAACCAGGCGATGCAGATGGTCCGCGCCGGGCTCGAGGCCATCTATCTTTCCGGCTGGCAGGTTGCGGCCGAATTCGAACGTCAGCGGCTCGATGTATCCCGACCAGTCGCTATATCCGGCGAACTCGGGTCCCGAGCTCGCGCGCAAGATCAACAAGACGCTTCAGCGCGCCGACCAGATCGAGCATCTTGAAGGTGGGGCGAAGCGCGACTGGTTCGCGCCGATCCTCGCCGACGCCGAAGCCGGCTTCGGCGGGCCCTTGAACTGCTTCGAGATCATGAAGGCCTATATCGAGGCCGGCGCCGCGGGCGTTCACTTCGAGGACCAGCTCGCGAGCGAAAAGAAGTGCGGGCATCTCGGCGGCAAGGTGCTGATCCCGACCCAGGCGGCGATCCGCAACCTCGACGCGGCGCGGCTCGCGGCCGACGTCTGCGGAGTGCCGACGATCCTCGTCGCGCGCACCGACGCCGAAAGCGCCAGGCTCATCACCAGCGACGTCGACTTGGCCGACCGCCCGTTCATCACCGGCGAGCGCACGCCCGAGGGCTTCTTCCGGCTGAAGGAGGGCACCGGCCTCGACCATTGTATCGCGCGCGGGCTCGCCTTCGCGCCGCACGCGGACCTTCTGTGGTTCGAGACCAGCCATCCCGACCTCGACGATGCGCGCGCATTCGCCGAGGCCATCCATGCCGAGTTCCCGGGCAAGCTGCTCGCCTATAATTGCTCACCCAGCTTCAACTGGAAGGCGAAGCTCGGCGACGAGGTCATCGCGCGCTTCCAGACCGAGCTCGGCGCGATGGGCTACAAGTTCCAGTTCGTCACGCTCGCGGGTTTTCACAGCCTCAACCATGCGATGTTCGAGCTGGCGAGCGATTACCGCGACCGCGGCATGGCGGCTTATTCCGAACTTCAGCAGGCCGAGTTCGCGAGCGAGGCGGCGGGCTACACCGCGACGCGTCACCAGCGCGAGGTCGGCACCGGCTATTTCGACGCGATCGCCAGCGCCGTCTCGGGCGGCAACAGCTCGACCGTCGCGCTCAACGAATCGACCGAAGCCGCGCAGTTCGTCGCGGCGGAGTGAGGCAAAGGAGGGACAGTCCCTGAGGGACTGTCCTTCGGAGTGAGGAGGAAAGTCATGGGACAGCGCTACTGGGTCATCGGCGGCCATTATCGCCGATTGCGGCTTCAAGGAGCTGGAGCCGGGCACCGAAGTGATCCACGGACCGTACCAGGATGAGCTCAAGGCGCGGATGGAATGGCAGCGCCTGACCTTCCGCGACCGCTGCGCCGCGACCGAGCGCTACTCGATCTGCGTGGAGCCGGTGCTTCAGTGAGCCCAGAGGCCACGATCGTGCTCGACCGCTCGCGGATCCTTGCCGAACCCTCCAGCGTCGTGGGATCGCACGAGGTCCTGACCGAAGCGGCGCTCGAGTTCCTTGCCGAGCTGCACCAGCGGTTCGATGGCCGTCGCCGCGATCTCCTCGCGGCGCGCGCGGAGCGGCAGCACCGATTCGATGCCGGCGAGCTGCCCGACTTCCCCGAGGAGACTCGCGATATCCGCGAGTCGGAGTGGACCGTCGGGCCGATCCCGGCCGACCTTCTCGATCGCCGAGTCGAGATCACCGGGCCGACCAACGCCAAGATGCTGATCAACGCGCTCAACAGCGGCGCGCAGGCCTTCATGGCCGATTTCGAGGACGCAACCTCGCCGGTGTGGGATGAGCTCGTCCAGGGCCAGGTCAACCTGCGCGACTATTGGCACGACCGGCTCGATCACACCGATCCGGAGAGCAACAAGCATTATGTGGTCGGCGATGATCCGGCGGTGCTGATGGTGCGGCCGCGTGGGTGGCATCTGCCCGAGGATCATGTGACCGTCGGCGGCGAGGCCGTGGCCGGGGCGTTGTTCGATTTCGCGCTCTACATCTGGCACAACGCGCGTGCGGCGCTGGCGAAGGGCTCGGGTCCGTACTTCTACCTCCCCAAGCTCGAGAGCCGCCACGAGGCGGCGCTGTGGAGCGACGTCTTCGCTTTTGCCGAGGCCAAGCTCCGGCTCGAGCGCGGCACGATCAAGGCGACGGTGCTGATCGAGACGCTGCCCGCGGCGTTCGAGATGGACGAGATCCTCTACGCGCTCAAAGAGAATATCGTCGGCCTCAACTGCGGCCGCTGGGACTATATCTTCTCGTACATCAAGCGCTCGGCCGCTCGCCCGACCGGCTGACTCCCGACCGCGCGCTGATGACGATGGATAAGGCCTTCCTCGCCGCTTATTCGCTGCGGCTGGTCGCGACCTGTCACCGCCGCGGCGCCTTCGCGATGGGCGGCATGTCGGCCTTCATCCCGGTGAAGGGCGACGAGGCGGAGAACGCGCGGCCTTGGAAAAGGTCCGCGCGGACAAGCTGCGCGAGGTCGGCAACGGCCACGATGGCACCTGGGTCGCGCATCCGGCGCTGGTGCCGGTCGCGGCGGAGGTGTTCGCGGCGAGATCGCGCCCAACCAGCTGTCCAAGATGCCCGAGCACATCCCCGGCCGCGACGAGATGCTGAAGCTCCACGAGGGCCCGCGGACCGAAGCGGGCGCGCGCGAGAACATCCGCGTCGGCGTCCAGTATCTCGCCGCCTGGCTCGGCGGGAAGGGCGCGGTGCCGCTCTACAATCTGATGGAGGACGCGGCGACGGCGGAGATCTGCCGCACGCAGCTGTGGCAATGGCTGAAGTTCGAAGCGCCGCTCGACGACGGGCGGGCGTTCACCCTCGACCTGTTCGAGCAATGGTTCGACGAGGAGGTCGGCCTGCTCGCCGAAGTCCCCAACATCGCCGAAGCCGCGCGGCTGATGCACAACATGATCGTCGCCGACGACCTGGTCGAATTCCTGACGCTGCCGGCTTACGAGCTGCTGGACTGAATTCCAGTGCCATCGCGGATGAGCCAGCGCGATGCCTTCATCGAGCTGAACTCATGCGTCCAAGCTCAGTTGCGGCGACCGTCGTCGATAGCTTTGTCCCAGCATCGTCCAGCATCTCGGCGAACCCGGCCAGGCGGATGTTGTTGTTGTTGAGCCGTCTACGAGAATCGGGATGGCTCTCCCAGCACTGTCGAGAGCTCGGCTTTAGAATCCGGGAGACGGCTATCCAGTAGACAAACTCTCGCGACCCGTGGCTGCTTCGATCGCGCGGACAAAGCATCGGCCCATTTGTCGCTGCATAGCTCTCGGAAGCTCACCAGGCCGGGCGTCCACCCATCTTTTTTTCTGCAGATATGCGAGACGATAGTAGCCGGGATCAAATCCGGCTTGCCAGGATTTGCAAGACACTACGATCACTCGGTCTGGTCCGTTCAAGAGAGGGTTGATAGCGAGCACATCGATGTCGCTCGCGACTGCATCCTTATCGCGAATCCAATCGGGATGATCTTTGCGCGGTTTGAACTTCACGTTGTGCATCGTGAAGTAGCCTTTGTGCATCAGATACTCGTCGACGAGCTGCTCTGGATGTCTTCCTTCATGCCCTATGCGTAACAGCGGTGCGCGACCAAAATAAAAGAGTGCCGAAATCGCTGGCGACGCCCACTCGCCTTCGTCATTCCGCGAAAGGGGGAATCGCCGAGTCATGCACGGATGCCGGCCCCCGCTTTCGGGGGGTTACGTTGGGTGCTAGGCTCCCACGTCTGCTTCCAAAATCGGATTGCGGTTTGCCACCATGCTGGTGCCGCGATCGCGGCGCGGCTCATTCACATCCGTTCGGTCCTCGGGCTTCTCCTCCTCGACCTCCCTAAGGTCACACAAAAAGCGCCGCTCTGCGTGACTTTGGCGACTTTAAGATGGTCCGCGCTCCGCCGTTGTCGGCCTTGGAGCAAGAAAAAGGGCGCCGGATCACTCCCGACGCCCTTCCTTGTTCGTGCCTCAGAAAGCCTAAGCCGCCTTCTTCTCCAGCGCGCCTTTCGCCTGGGCGATGATGGCGCTGAACGCCTCGGCCTCGTGCATCGCGATGTCGGCGAGCACCTTGCGGTCGAGCGTGATACCGGCGAGGTTCAGCGCGTGGATGAACTGGCCGTAGGTCAGCCCTTCCGCGCGGACCGCGGCGTTGATGCGCTGGATCCACAGAGCGCGGAAGCTGCGCTTCTTCACCTTGCGGTCGCGGTAGGCGTATTGCCCGGCCTTCTCGACCGCCTGGCGGGCGATCCGGATCGTGTTCTTGCGGCGGCCGTAATAGCCCTTCGCCTGGTCGAGGATCCGCTTGTGCTTGGCGCGCGTGGTCACGCCGCGTTTGATGCGTGGCATTGATCGCGCTCCTTACTTCAGGCCGTAGGGGGCCCAGGCCTTCACGCGCGCCGTATCGGCGTCTGCGAGAATTTCCGTGCCGCGGTTCTGGCGGATGTACTTGGCGTTGTGGCTGATCAGCCGGTGGCGCTTGCCCGCGACCCCATGCTTGATCTTGCCCGTCGCCGTGAGCTTGAAGCGTTTCTTGACGCCGCTCTTGGTCTTGAGCTTGGGCATTTTCGTCTCCTTATCTGTCCGCTGCGTTCGAGCGCGGACGACGTTTTTCCAACCGCCACGGCATGCCTTTGGCCGGGCCATTGGTTTTTCCAACGATCTGGAAAGCGCGGCGCTATAAGGTCGCGGGGCGACGAAGGCAAGGAGCGAGTCGCGATGGACCAGAGCAACCAGGGACCTTCGGGCGGGATCACCGCCCATCTCACCATCCGGGACGGCAAGGCGGCGGACGCGATCGATTTCTACCGCCGCGCATTCGGCGCCGAGGAGGTCGGCCGGCACATGGCCGACGACGGCAAGCGCATCATGCACGCCCATCTCAAGATCAACGGCGGCGCGCTGATGCTGAACGACGATTTCCCCGAATTCGCGGCCGAAGGCTCTCGCGAGCCGGGCGGGTTCGTGCTCCATCTGCAGGTGCCGGACGCGGATTCGGCGTGGCAGCGCGCGCTCGAGGCGGGATCGGAGGTGCGCTTCCCGATGGCCGACCAATTCTGGGGCGACCGCTACGGGCAGGTGAAGGACCCGTTCGGCTTCACCTGGTCGATCGGCGCGCCGACGGCCCGCGCCGAAGGCTTCGTCGCAGACGGCGATGGAGCAGAGCCCGGCCTAGCGCGCCGGCGCTGACCGCCAGGCTGCCGGCTTCGCTGGAGCGGAGCAACTCGGTCGAACTGGCCGAGCCGTCGAGCCACGCGCGCCATTGCCCGGCGGCGAGCAGGGCGATCTGCCGGTTGTGATAGGGCTCGATGTCGGCGCCGGGCGGCACGGTCAGCAACGTGAACGCCTCGCCGACCTTGGGATCATCGCGGACGATCCCGGCGATCGCGAAGTCGGTCGCGGGCGAAACGCCCAGCAGTCCTTGCGCTTTTGCTTGGGGTCGGCGGACGCGGTGAATTCGTAGAAGGTGTCGGCGAGCACCAGGCAACGGTCGCGCGAGAATTCGCGCCCGTCCGAGCGCATGTTGAAGACGGGCTTGCCGGTCGGCGCGGGCCAGGACCACCGGCGCTCGACCAGCTCCGCGACACCCTTGTCTCGATTGAAGCGTACGATCGGAGCCTTCTCGGAAATTCGAACGTCGCGCGGCTGGAAATTGGGAATCCCTCCGGAAAGGTGAGTGGGATCTGGACCTCGGCGAACAGGCGCCGGATCGCGTCCGGGTTCTTCTCGATCCGGTAGAGGTTGCACATGGTTAGTCGAACAGGCTGGACACCGAGGCCTCGTCGGAAATCCGCTTGATTGCCTCGCCAGCAAGGGGGCGATCGTCAGCCGGCGGATTTTGCTGCCCTTGGGATCCGGCTCGCCGCTGCTGATCGAATCGGTGACGACGAGCTCGCTGAGCTCCGACTTGGCGACGCGTGCCGCCGCCCCGCCCGACAGCACGCCATGGGTGCAATAAGCGAACACCTCGACCGCGCCTTGCTGCTTGAGCGCGGCGGCGGCGTTGCACAAAGTCCCGGCCGAATCGACGATATCGTCGATGAGGATGCAGGTGCGCCCGTCGACGTCGCCGATGATGTTCATCACTTCGGATTCGCCGGCGCGCTCGCGGCGCTTGTCGACGATCGCGAGCGGCGCGTTGTTGAGTCTCTTGGCGAGGCCGCGCGCGCGAACCACGCCGCCGACGTCCGGCGAGACCACCAGCAGGTCGCGGTTGCCGAAGCGGGCGTGGATGTCCGCGGCGATCACCGGCGAGGCGAAAAGGTTGTCGGTCGGAATGTCGAAGAAGCCCTGGATCTGGCCGGCGTGAAGGTCGACCGAGAGCACGCGGTTGGCGCCCGCGGTGGTGATCAGGTTGGCGACCAGCTTGGCCGAGATCGGCGTGCGCGGGCCCGGCTTCCGGTCCTGCCGGGCATAGCCGAAATAAGGCAGCACCGCGGTGATCCGCTTGGCCGACGCGCGCCGCAGCGCATCGATGCAGATCAACAGCTCCATCAGATTGTCGTTCGCCGGATAGCTGGTCGACTGGACCACGAACACGTCCTCGCCGCGGACGTTCTCGTTGACCTCGACGAAGATCTCCTCGTCGGCGAAGCGGCGGACGCTCGCGTCGGTGAGCGGCATCTCCAGATAGTCGGCGATCGAGCGGGCCAGCGGCAGGTTGCTGTTCCCGGAGAGCAATTTCATGGTCGCTTTTCCCCAGCGGAGACTCGGCATTAGCGAGCGAGCGTGGGTTCCGTAAAGGTTGCGGGGGCGCACTCGTGCGTTAAAGCGCCGCCATGACCGACCGCCTGAGGATAGGGTTCGCGCAAATGAACCAGCGCGTCGGTGACCTCGAGGGCAATGCCGCGGCGATGCTCGAGATGCGGCGGAGGGCAGGGGACGCGGACCTGCTGCTCTGCCCCGAGCTGCAGCTGACCGGCTATCCGCCCGAGGATTTGGTGCTGAAGCCCGAATTCGTCCGTCGGGCTCACGAATGCACCGACCGGCTTGTCGCCGCGACGACCGAGCCCGGGCCGGCGATGCTGATCGGAACCATCGTCGCCGAGGGCGGTGGGGTCTACAATGCGGTGATCCTGGCCGACGGGGGCCGGGTGATCGGCCGCACGCTGAAGCACGAGCTTCCAAACTACGGCACGTTCGACGAGAAGCAGATCTTCACGCCGGGCCCGCTGCCGGAGCCGATCGAGTTCAAGGGCGTCAAGATCGGCGTCCCGATCTGCGAGGATATCTGGCAGGAGATCGTCTGCGCGCATTTGCTCGAAGCCGGCGCGGAGATGCTGCTGGTCCCGAACGGCAGCCCCTATGAGCTCGACAAGGACGACATCCGCTACAAGCTCGTCCGCTCGCGCGCTCTCCAGACCTCGCTACCCATCGCCTACCTCAACCGCGTCGGCGGGCAGGACGAGCTGGTATTCGACGGCTCGTCCTTCATCATCCATCCCGACGGCGAGCGGGTGGTGCAGCTGTGCGACTGGGACGAGGCGCTGCTCATCACCGACTGGGAGCGCACGATCGAGGGCTGGCGCTGCGTGACGCGCGAGACGCACGAGCTCGATGCCTTCCCCGAGGATGTCTACAAGGCGATGATGATGGGCCTGCACGATTATGTGCGGCGCAACGGCTTTTGCGGCGTGATCCTCGGCCTTTCGGGCGGGATCGACAGCGCACTGTCGGCGGCGATCGCCGTGGATGCGCTCGGCGCCGGACAAGGTGTGGGGCGTGATGCTCCCGTCGAAATATACGAGCGAGGAAAGCCTCGAGGATGCCCGCGAGTGCGCGCGGCTTCTGGGTTGCCGCCATGACGTCGTCTCCATCGCGCCGGCCGTCGCGGCCGTCGACACAATGCTCCCCGACATGAGCGGGCTCGCGTCGGAGAATGTCCAGGCGCGCCTCCGAATGGTCGCGCTGATGGCGCTGTCCAACTCGGGCGGGCAGATGCTGCTGACCACCGGCAACAAGAGTGAGATGAGCGTCGGCTATGCCACGCTCTACGGCGACATGGCCGGCGGCTATTCGGTTCTGAAGGACGCCTACAAGACGACGGTGTTCGCGCTGTCGCGCTGGCGCAATGCCAATAAGCCCGAACGCGCGCTCGGCCCCGACGGGCCGGTGATGCCCGAGCGGGTGATCACCAAACCGCCCTCGGCTGAGCTGCGGCCGGACCAGAAGGACGAGGACAGCCTGCCGCCTTATTCGGTGCTCGACCGGATTCTGGAAGGGCTGGTCGATCTGGAAATGTCGGTGAACGAGGTTGCCAAGACGACCGGCGAGGATGCCGCGCTGGTGGCCGACATCGAATCGAAGCTGCTCAACGCCGAATACAAGCGCCGCCAGGCCCCGCCGGGAGTGAAGATCGGCAACCGCAACTTCGGCCGCGACCGCCGCTATCCGATCAGCAATTTCTTTCACACCGCGCCGGGAGTGACGCGATGAGCGTCGTCACGCGCTTCGCGCCGTCGCCGACCGGGCGACTGCACGTCGGCAACATCCGCACGGCACTGCACAACTTCCTGTTCGCGCGGAAGAACGCAGGCACGTTCCTCCTGCGCATCGACGATACCGATCGCGAGCGTTCGACCAGCGAGTTCGACCAGGCGATCCGCGACGACCTCGATTGGCTCGGACTTTCGCCTGACAACGTCGTCCGTCAATCGGAGCGGTTTGCATTATACGAGCGCGAGTTCGGCAAGCTGAGGGCGGAGGGCCGCGTCTACGCCTGCTACGAGACGCCCGACGAGCTGGAGCTTCGTCGCAAGGTGCTGCTCGGGCGCGGCCTGCCCCCGGTGTATGAACGCAAGCCCGCTGACTCGCCGGTTCCGGAAGGCCGCGCGCCGCACTGGCGGTTCAGGCTCGACCACGACTCTCCGATCGGATGGACCGACCTCATCCGCGGCGAGCAGAGGTTCGATCCCAGCCTATTGTCCGACCCCGTCGTGCGGCGTGAGGACGGCAGCTGGCTCTATCTGCTGCCGAGCGTGATCGACGACATCGACCTTGGCATGACCCATGTGGTTCGCGGTGAGGACCATGTCTCGAACAGCGCGGTGCAGATCCAGATGTTCGAAGCGCTCGCCGCCAGGCCGCCCGAGTTCGCGCATGAAGCGCTTCTGGTCGCCGCCGAAGGAAAGCTGTCGAAGCGGCTGGGTTCCTATGGCGCCGAGCATTTGCGCGACGAGGGCGTCGAGCCGATCGCGCTGCTCGACGTGCTCGCGCGGATCGGCACTTCGCAGCCGGTCGAGCCGATTGCGTCGCTCGATCAGCTCGCGGAGACCTTCGATTTCTCGGCCTTCGGCAGGGCGCCCGCGCACTTCGATCCGCACGAGGTCGAGCTGGTCAATGCGCGCCTGCTTCATCATCTCGATTATGTCGCGGTCGCGGATCGGCTGCCCGGGGAAGCGACCGAGCAGGACTGGCTCGCGCTTCGCGGCAATCTCGAACGCCTCGCGGATTTCGACGCTTGGTTCGCGGTGCTCCATGGCGAGATCGAACCGCCCGAGTTGGCGCACGAGGAACGGCTGCTCGTGAAAGACGCGGCTACGCTCGCCGAAGGACTCGACTGGTCGGCTGAACCGTGGCGGCTGCTCACCGGCGAGCTGAAACAGGTCAGCGGCAAGAAGGGCCGCGAGCTGTTCCACCCCCTCCGACTCGCGTTGACCGGACGTGAGAGCGGGCCGGAGATGGCGCCGCTCCTCGCCGCGATGGGCAAGGACCGCGCGGTCCGCCGCCTCGAAGCTGCCGCGCGACGCTAGCCGGAGGACTGGACGGGCTGGTCGCGGCCCGCTGCCGGTCCTATCTTTGCGCGCATGTCCTGGTTCCCGCGTCCTGCGAGCCCGCTCGCGGCATTCCGTGACCTCGCCGCGTTCATGCGTCACCGCAGTCGCGAGCAGGTCATCGGCGCCTGCCTCGCCTTGCTGGTCACGTCGATCATCGTCATCGAGTTCATCGTCGATGCGAAGATCGGCACCGCGCCGCCGCCGCAGGTGGTCGAAGTCGAGATCTATCCCGCCAACCGCACCGACGCCCAGATCGCCGCCGATCAGAAGAAGGATCAGGCGGCGCGGGAGGCCGCGCAGAAGGAGCGCCAGCGCCAGTTCCAGAAGCTCGGGAAGCGGTTCGGGATTGAGTGACGACAGGGAATGGATGGCCCGCGCCGTCGCGCTCGGCGAGGACGCGCGCGGCCGCTCGGCGCCCAACCCCAACGTCGGCTGCGTCATCGTTTCGAGCTCGGGCCGCGTCGTTGGAAAAGGGGCAACCGCGGCGGGCGGAAGGCCGCACGCGGAAGCGATCGCGCTCGATGAAGCCGGCAAGAAGGCGGCGGGCGCCACCGTCTACGTAACGCTCGAGCCCTGCGCGCATGCGAGTGATCGCGGCCCGGCCTGCACCGATCTCCTGCTCGAGGCGAAGCCGGCGCGGGTGGTGATCGCAGTCAAGGATCCCGACCCGCGCACTTCGGGCAAGGGAATCCGGCGCCTGCGACGCGCGGGCATCGAAGTGACGCCCGGCGTGGGACGCGAGGCGGCGCGGCGGTCGTTGTCGGGCTGGCTCACCCGACTGAAGCTTGGGCGTCCGCGGATCACGCTCAAGCTCGCCTTGTCGATCGACGGCAAGATCGCGCTTCCGTCGGGCGAATCGAAATGGATCACGGGCGAGGACGCGCGCCGCCACGTTCACCGCGAGCGCGCGCACAGCGACATGATCCTGGTCGGGCGTGGAACTTATCTCGCCGACGAGCCACGCCTCGACGTGCGCTTGCCGGGCCTCGAGGAGCGCTCGCCACGGCGCGGACTGCTGACTCGGGGTGAAGCGGTCGAGGGGTGGGAAGTGCTTCGAGATCCGCGCGATGTGGGCCGGCTTCATGACGTCAACGACCTCCTCGTCGAGGGCGGATCGGCGACCGCGACGGCGTTCCTTGCCGAGGATCTCGTCGACCGCATGCTGATCTACCGCGCTCCGATCATCGTCGGCGAGGGCAAGTCCAGCTTCGGCTACGTCGGGCTCGACTCGATCGCCGACGCGCACGACCGCTGGCGCCTTGTCGACGAGCAAAGGCTCGGCGTCGACCGCCTCGAAGTTTACGAGCGGGTGCGGGACGCTTAAGCGGCGGCGATGTTCACCGGGATCGTCACCGACGTCGGCACCGTCCGAAGCGCCGAGCAACGCGGCGACCTCAGGCTCGTGATCGCGACCGCGTACGATTTGGACACGGTCGAGCTCGGCGCGTCGATTGCTTGCTCCGGGCGCCTGCCTGACGGTCGTCGACAAGGGCGACGACTGGTTCGCCGTCGACGTTTCCGGCGAGACGGCATCGAAGACTGCCGCGGACCATTGGCGCGAAGGCGCGCGCCTCAACCTCGAGCGCTCGCTGCGTCTCGGCGAGGAGATCGGCGGCCATATCGTCACCGGTCACGTCGATGCGGTCGGCGAGGTCGTCGGAGTTTGTCCCGAGGGCGATTCGCAGGCGCGTCGGGATCAGAGTCCCGTGCGCGCTCGGCCCGATGATCGCGGCGAAAGGCTCGGTGGCGCTCGACGGCGTGTCGATGACCGTCAATGACGTGCGCGATGCCGAGGACAGTTCGACCCATTTCTCGGTCAACGTCATTCCGCACACCGCCGCAGCAGACGACGCTGGGCGAGCTCGCGGCGGGGCGTCAGCTCAATGTCGAAGTCGACGTCTTCGCCCGCTATATCGACCGGATGCTGACCGCTCGCGCACAATAGGAACAGATTTGTTTCCGCTTTTCATCACATCCTGATGTGATATGAACGGCAACATGAGCACGACACCTCATCGAACAGCTCGAGGCGATCGTGTCGACCGGCGAGGTCAGTCGCGCCGGGCTCGCGCGCGCCGCGGGGCTGCATCCCAATTCGCTCCGCAAGCTCGGTCAGCCCGACTGGAACCCGACGGCCGATACGCTGGTCCGGCTCGAAAAGCTGATCCAGCGCGGCACGACCGAGGCTCTGGTCGGTCCCGAGACGATCATCAACGAGGCGCGCAACGGGCGCATGTTCATCCTCGTCGACGACGATGACCGCGAAAATGAGGGCGATCTGGTCATCCCGGCGCAGATGGCGACGCCCGATGCGATCAACTTCATGGTCCGACACGGGCGCGGGCTGGTGTGTCTCGCGCTGACCAACGAGCGCGCCGATCAGCTCGGGCTCGAGCCGATGGCGCGCACCAACCGAAGCCGGATGGAGACCGCGTTCACCGTGTCGATCGAGGCGCGCGAGGGGATCACCACCGAAATCAGCGCCGGCGACCGCGCGCGCACCATCGCGGTCGCCATCGACGCCTCGAACGGCCCCGACGAGCTCGTGTCGCCCGGGCATGTCTTTCCGCTGGTCGCCAGGCCCGGCGGCGTGCTCGTCCGCGCCGGCCACACCGAGGCCGCCGTCGACGTCTCGCGCCTCGCCGGCCTCAACCCATCGGGCGTGATCTGCGAGATCCTGCGCGAGGACGGGACCATGGCGCGGCTCGACGACCTCATGGATTTCGCGCGCGCTCACGGGCTCAAGATCGGGACGATCCGCGACCTCATCGCCTATCGGCTGAAGAAGGACCATCTCGTCGAGAGGGTCGCGACCTGCCCGTTCACCGCCGACAGCGGCAAGCAGTGGCAAGCGCAGGTCTTCCGCGACAAGGCCAATGGCGAGGAGCAGCTCGCGCTCATCTATGGCGCGCCCGACCCGGCGCAGCCGGTGCTGGTGCGGATGCACAGCCTCGACCTGTTCGCCGACATATTCGGCGAGAAGGGCCCCAAGGCGGGCGTTCTTCACGGCGCGATGCGGATGATCGAGGAGGCGGGCGCCGGAGTCGTGGTCACGCTCCATGCGGCTGCGCCGGGCTCGCTGTCGCGCTCGATCGACCAGCGCGTCGGCAGGCCGGCCGAGCTTGGCGACGCGGTGCGGGGTTATGGAACCGGCGCGCAAATCCTCGCTGCGCTTGGAATCCACGACATGATCCTGCTGTCGAACTCGCGTCACGCGCCCATCGGTCTGTCCGGCTACGGCCTCGCGATCGTCGAGGAACGCCCGATCGACGTCGCGGCCCTGTCGCATTGCGGGCGGGCCTGATGTCGACGATCCTACTGGTCGAGGCGCGCTTCTATCCGCACCTCAACGACATGTTGCTCGAGGGCGCGCGCCGGGCGATCGAGGCCGCGGGACACGGTCATGAGACGCTGACGGTCCCCGGCGCGCTCGAGCTCCCGGGCGCCATCGCGCTCGCCGCGCGGAGCGGTCGGTTCTGCGCGTTCGTCGCGCTCGGCGTGGTCATCCGCGGCGAGACCTATCATTTCGAGCTGGTGTCGAACGAGAGCGCGCGCGGCCTCATGGACCTGACGCTTCAGGGCTATGCCATCGGCAACGGCATCCTCACCGTCGAGAACGAAGCCCAGGCGATCGCCCGCTGCGATCCGGGCCGGCTCGACAAGGGAGGCGCAGCCGCCAAGGCCGCCCTCGCGCTGTTCGAGCTGCGCGGCCAATACGCGCCCTAGCTTCGCGCGCGTTCGGCCGCTATGCGCGGCGAGTGAGCGAAGCCAGGCCCCACCAACTCGCCTTCCCGGCGCTGCTCCTCGGCAATGTCGCGCTCGCCTTCGGGCCATGGCTGGTGCGGCTTGCCGATGTCGGTCCCGTCGCGGCCGGATTCTGGCGCCTCGCGCTCGCGCTCCCGTTTCTGCTGGTGGTTGCTCGAACTCGCCGGCCAGCCGATGCACTGGCCGCGCCGGGCGCTGGTGGTCACCGTCGTCATCGCCGCGATCTTCTACTCGCTCGATCTCGCCGCCTGGAACGCCGGAATCCGGATGACCAAGCTCGGCAACGCGACCCTGTTCGGCAATTCGGGCAGCTTCGTCTTCGCGATCTACGGACTGATCCTCGCGCGCCGAGCCCCGTCACTGAAGCAGAGCCTCGCCCTCATCCTCGCGCTCGGTGGGGCGGGACTCCTCATGAGCGGAAGCTATGAGCTCAGCCCGCACAATTTCGCCGGCGACATCCTGGCCGTGGTCGCCGGGCTGCTTTACGGCGGCTACCTGATCTTCGTCGATCGCGGCAGGACCGAGCTCAAGCCGCTTCCGCTGCTGACCTTGGCGACGGTCTTTTCAATGCCGATCCTGCTGCTCATCAGCATGACCCTCGGCGAGCGCATCTGGCCGCACGACTGGACGCCGCTCCTCATCTTCGCGCTGTCGAGCCAAGTCCTGGGCCAGGGCTTGCTCGTCTATTCGATCGGGACCCTTCCGCCGTTGGTGGTCGGCCTCGGCCTCCTCACCCAGCCCGCGATTTCCGCGACCATCGGCTGGTTCGTGTATCGCGAGACCCTGTCGGCCACGGACATCATCGGCGCCGCGGCGATCGCCCTCGCGCTGGTCGCGGTTCGCCTGCCCGATCGGGGGTTGCGCGCTTCCCAAGAGCCGCCCAGTTGAGCGGAATGACCGCGCCGAGTCCTCTCGAGAAGCTGCGCCGCCGGCTGGCGCTCGTTGTCGGTGAGAATGCGGTGTTCGACGGCTGGACGGAGGCCGCGGTCGAACTCTGCCGCGCGCCAGATCGGTATCGACCCCGCCCAGGCCCGGCTCGCCATGCCGAAAAGCCGAGCGGGCATGATCGATACGTACATCCGGGAGATCGACCGACAACTCGAGGCGGGCTTCGCACCGCAGCAGCTGGCCGCCCTGAAGATCCGCGAAAAGATCCGCGCGCTCGTCTGGCGGCGGCTCGAGATCATGGGACCGGCGCGCGAGGCGGTGCGGCGCGCGCTCGCGATCCTCGCCATGCCGCAGAACCTGCCGCTCGCGCTGCGCATTTCGTGGCGGAATGCGGATCTCATGTGGCGTCTCGCCGGCGACACCAGCAGCGACTTCAATCATTATACCAAGCGCATGACGCTTGGCGCGGTCTACGGCTCGACGCTCCTCGTGTGGCTCGACGACCAAAGCGAAGGGTGGAGCGAGACGGCGGCCTTCCTCGACCGCCGCATCGACGATGTGATGAAGTTCGAGAAGTTAAAGGCCGAATGGCGCGGCTCGTCCGACCAGCGGCTCAGCCTTTCGCGCTTCCTTGGCCGACTGCGCTACCCGCCTCGGTAGAATCGACGCGGCATTGAGGACGCGAGGATCGATCGACTTGACGACGATCACATCTAGCCAGCCGCTTCGGTTAATGATAATCACTCGCAACAATGAACGCGCCCTTCCAGCCCGGCACGATCAGCCTCGACTTGCTCGGGGTGGGCACCAAGGCGCGCGTGCTCTCGATCGACTGGGCTTCGCTCGACCAGCCCGAGGCCTGCCGGCTGCGCGATTTCGGGTTTGACGACGGCGTGACGGTCGAGCCGCTGCATCTCGGACCGTTCGGCCGCGACCCGATTGCGATTCGCGTCGGGCGGATGACGGTGGCGATTCGGCGCAGGCACGCCGGCGCGGTCCGGGTCCTTCCGCTCCAGCAGTGAACCCGCTTCCGCTCGTCGCCGTCGCCGGCAGTCCCAATGCCGGCAAGAGCGCGCTGTTCAACGCGCTGACCGGCGCTCGCCAGAAGGTCGGCAATTATCCCGGCGTCACCGTCGAGCGCCACTCCGGCCGGCTGACGCTCGCCGACGGCCGGCCGGTCGAGCTCGTCGACCTCCCCGGCGCCTACAGCCTCGCGCCGGCAAGCCCCGACGAAGCAGTGACGCGCGACGTCCTCCTCGGCAGGCAGGCGGGCGAGCGCCAGCCCGACGCGCTGGTCATCGTCCTCGACGCGTCCAATCTCGACAACCATTTGCGATTCGCGCTGCAGCTGATCGAGCTCGGGCTGCCGACCCTCATCGCGCTCAACATGGTCGACCTCGCCAGTCGGGACGGGCTCGAACTGGATTCGAGACGGCTGTCGGACCAGCTCGGCGTTCCGGTCGTCGAGACGGTCGCCGTTCGCCGCCGCGGCATTCCGGAGCTCCACTCCGCGCTCGACGACATGCTCTCCGCACCGCAATGCGGCCTTCACAAACATGTGAAGAGCGATCTCGTGCATCTGCAGCGGCGAGCGCGCGAAATCGCGACCGCCGCGGTGATCAGCGAAACCCCGGTCCGGCGCTGGACCCATCGGCTCGACGCCATGCTCCTTCATCCGGTGCTCGGCCCGATCATCCTCGCGCTGATCATGTTCGTGATGTTCCAGGCGGTGTTCGCGTGGAGTCAGTTGCCGGTGTCGTGGATCGAGGATGGCGTCGCTTGGCTGTCGGGAGTCGCCAGCGCCGCGCTCCCGGCCGGGCTGCTCCGTTCGCTCATCGTCGACGGCGCCATCGCCGGGGTCGGCGCGGTCATCACCTTCCTGCCCAGATCCTGATCCTGTTCTTCTTCATCCTGCTGCTGGAAGGCACCGGCTACATGGTCCGCGCGGCGTTCCTGATGGACCGCCTGATGCACGGCGTCGGCCTCTCGGGCCGCGCATTCATCCCGCTTGCTGTCCAGCTTCGCCTGCGCAGTGCCCGGGATCATGGCGACCCGCACCATCGATGATCCGAAGGACCGGCTGACGACGATCCTCGTCGCGCCGCTGATGACCTGCTCGGCGCGGCTTCCGGTCTACACGCTGATCATCGCCGCCTTCATTCCCAATACGCGTCTCGCCTGGGGCGTGGGGCTGCAGGGGGTGGTGATGTTCGGCCTCTACATCTCCGGTGTCGCCGGAGCGCTTGCCGCCGCGTACGTGCTTCGCCGCGGGGTGCTCAAGGGCGGCGGCGGCGGCTTCATGATGGAGCTTCCGAAATATCAGTGGCCCCCGCTCAAGGACGTCGCCATCGGAATCCTCACCCGCGCCCAGATCTTCCTCAAGCGCGCCGGCACGATCATCCTCGGCACGACGATCATCCTCTGGGCGCTCGCCAGCATCCCGCAGGCGGGTCCGGGCGAAAAGCAGAGCGAAGTCTCGATCGCCGGGCATATCGCGAGCGGGATCGAGACGGTGGTGAGGCCGATCGGCTTCAACCACGACATCGCGCTTGCCTTGCTCCCGGCAATGGCCGCGCGCGAGGTCGCGGTGAGCGCGATCGCGACCGTCTATTCGATCGATTCCTCCGACGATCAGGCGAGCGCGGTCAGGCTCGAGGACCGGCTCCGGCACCGCTGGTCGCTGGCGACCGCGCTGGCCTTCCTCGCCTGGTTCGTGTTCGCGCCGCAGTGCATCTCGACCATCGCCGTCACCCGCCGCGAGACCAACGGTTGGAAGTGGCCGCTTTTCATGGTGACTTATCTGTTCGCGCTGGCCTATCTCGCGGCGGGAGCGACTTACTGGCTGGCGGTCGCCGCGGGACTTGGAGGAACATGACATGGCGGGCGTGAACAAGGTGATTCTGGTCGGCAATCTCGGCGCGGACCCCGAGGCGCGCTCGCTCAACAACGGCGGCGAGGTGGTGAACATGCGCGTCGCCACGTCCGAGAAGTGGAAGGACCGCGGACGGCAACCGCCAGGAACGGACCGAATGGCACCAGGTCGTGATCTTCAATGAGAACCTCGGCCAAGTCGCGAAGAACTATTTGCGCAAGGGATCGAAGGTCTATCTCGAAGGCCAGATCCAGACCCGCAAGTGGACCGACCAGTCCGGCAATGAGCGCTACTCGACCGAGATCGTGCTGCAGAAGTTCCGCGGCGAGCTGGTTCTGCTCGACAGCCGCGAAGGCGGCGGGCGGTGGGCGCGGCAGCTTCAGCGAGGACTTTGGCGGCGGCGACGATTTCGGCGGTGGCGCGCCCGCGCGCACCCAACCGCGTCCGCAGCCGGCGGCATTCGACACCGACCTCGACGACGACGTTCCTTTCTAGGAGTCGTCCTTCTTCAGTTGGCGAGCACGGCGAAGGGACTGGCTTGCTCTTCGGTCATCACGCCCGCTTCCCTGAGCGCGGCGTCGGCGCCGGCGCTTCGCGGGTAGGGATCGATGCTGAGCGCGAGCGTGTCGGCGATCGCGCTGCCGAGGTCGATCGCGCCCCGTCGTAGAAGACCACGTCGCAATCATGTTCGCCAAGCTCGATCTCCTCGTCCGGCGCCGGCGTCCTTCGGTTCGGGCATGAAGAGCAATAGCGTGAAAGGCTCGTCGATATGCCCGGCAACGGGTCGCCGGTAACGACGCAGCGTTGCTCCAGCGTGGCCGCGATCCGGCCTTCGACCCGGACCAGCGGCGCCGGTGCGCGACAGGGTCGCATGCGCTTCAAGGCGGCCGAGCGCGGCAAGTCCGAGCCGATCGGCAATGGCATCGCCGCTCGCGTTCGTCGGCGACAAGGTCGAACTCGATCGCCGTCGCGGATCTGGTCGAGGTGCAGATGATGCGCGAAGGGATCGTTCATTGCGAGCCTCCCCTCCGCGATTTCGGTAAGCGAGAAGTCGTCGAGCTGAGCGCGCAAGCCGCTCCAACGCGCGGTCGAATGGTCCAGCGCCGCGGGCGGGACTTCGCCTTTGTACAGGCTGTCGCGGGTGGCTTCGTCCATCGGATGCTTCGGCCGGCCGAGCGCCATAGCGCCGTCCGCCGCGCAAGCGCGCCGACGAGCCTGCGCACCGTCTTGCCGAGCGTCGGATCGCCGAGCCCGAGCTCGCGATGCTCGGCCTCCATCACCTCGATGAAGCGCTCGGTCAGCGCGACCGACACGGCATCGCCGGACTCGCCGTCCGATTCGAGCCGGACGAGGACCAGCGCCGTCAAGCGTCGAAAGCACCGCGAAGCGCCCGTCGAGGGTGTCGGGGACCTTGTCCTTCGACGTACCAGTGCGGCCGCCGCGCAAGTCGCGTCACCGCCTCGAACAGGGCGGCTCCGCGCTGCCGGCTCGGCCGTTAATCTCCGGAACAGGAAGTCCAGCATAGGTCCCCTTGCGCTCGAAAGCTCGGCCGTGTGGCGGCAGTCTTGCGCTTTGGCGTGGCGGGCATATTGAGGGCCGCGCGCCGCCGTGCAAGGCGCGAACCGGCGCGGTCACGCGCCCGAGGGAAGGAATCAGGACGCAAATGAAGCTCGGCTTGTTCAAGGTCTCCACGATCGCTCTTGCGGCGCTGCTCGCTGCAGCCTGCGCCAGCAATCGCGCGCACAAGGGCGCGGTCATCGATCCGCAGCTCGCCAGCTCGATCCAGCCGGGAGTCGACAACAAGGCGTCGGTCCAGAAGCTGCTGGGGACTCCGACGCTGCAACGGACAATTCACGCCCAACGACTGGTATTATCTGTCGCGCGACACCAACCAGCTCGCCTTCCGCAACCCGCGCGTCACGAGGCAGACGGTGATGCTGGTCCGCTTCGATCAGGCCGGCAACGTCGCCTCGATCCAGAAGACCGGCAAGGAGTTCGTGCATGAGCCTCAACCCGTCGAAGCCGGTTCACGCCGACGCTCGGCCGCCGCAAGAGCTTCTTCGACGAGCTGTTCGGCAATATCGGCACGGTCGGCGCGCCGGGTGCCGGGAAGGCGACCGCAGTAATCGTCGGCGGCCACGCTTCCTAGCGGCCGGTTTTTCGCTTAAGCGGCGCGCCATGACCGCGACGCCCGCCGGCATGACCTATGCCGACTATCTGAAGCTCGACCAGCTGCTGTCGGCCCAGCAGCCGTTGTCGGACCTTCACGATGAGATGCTGTTCATCGTCATCCACCAGACCAAGGAGCTGTGGATGAAGGAGATGCTGCACGAGCTTCGCCTGGCGATCGGGCTCGTCGGCGAGGATCGTTTCGCCGAAGCCTATAAGGCGATGGCGCGGATCAGTCGCATCCAGGCGGTCATGACCCTGTCGTGGGACGTGCTGTCGACGCTGACGCCGGTCGATTATCTGAAGTTCCGCGACGTGCTCGGGACCAGCTCCGGCTTCCAGTCGGCGCAGTTCCGCGAGATCGAGTACCGGCTCGGCCTCAAGAACCCGGACTATCCTCGATCATTATCCCGAAGGCGCTGCTGAGCGCGGCAGGCTTGAGCATGCGCTCGAAGCGCCGAGCCTGCGCGAGGCTGCCATCGCGGCGCTGGAGCGCGCCGGCTTCGACGTCGGCGACCGCTCGGTCGAGGCGCTCGCCGCGGCGTGGCTCGAGGTCTATCGCGACGCCGACCGCTGGTTCGAGCTTTACGAGCTCGCCGAGAAGCTGGTCGACATCGACGACGCGCTGGCCGGCTGGCGGCACAAGCATGTGCTGACGGTCGAGCGGATCATCGGCAACAAGCGCGGGACCGGCGGCTCGGCGGGCGCCTCATATCTGCGCTCGACGCTCGACAAGCGGGTCTTCCCCGAGCTGTGGTCGCTGAGGACCGATCTTTGAGCTTCAAAGCCCTGTTCGCGCGAAGCCTCGGCGCCGATCCCGAGCGGCTGCACTTCGCGGCGCACAGCCATCATCTCTGGCCCGACGCGAGCTTCGACGGGCCAATGCAGGCGTGGGAAGACGCGGCGCGCCTCGCCGACCGCAAATGGGACAAGGTGATGGACGAGGTCTGGCCCGAGGCGCAGGCCCATGTCGCGCGCGAGCTCGGCACCGGCGAGCCCGGACTCGATCGTCTTTTCGTCCAACACGCACGATTTCCTCGTTCGGCTGGTCACCGCGGCGCCGCGGCGAGGCGCGACGGCTGCGGGTGCTGACCAGCGATGGAGAATTCCACAGCGCGCGCCGGCAGTTCGCGCGTTGGGAGGAGGAGGGCTGGATCGAGGTCGAGCGCGTCGCGGCCGAGCCGTTCGACAGCTTCTCCGAGCGCTTCCTCGCCGCGGCGCGAAGCGGCGAGCCAGGACCTCATCCTCGTCAGCCAGGTGCTGTTCGGAAGCGGGCGGATGTTCGATCGGGTGGAGGAGCTCGCCGCGCTCGGCCAAGCCGACGGGCCGTGGGTCGTCATCGACGGCTACCACGCCTTCATGGCGCTCGACGAGCCGTTCGGCGCAGACCGCTGCGCGCATCCGCCTTCTACCTCGGCGGCGGCTACAAATATGCGATGGCGGGGGAGGGCTGCGCATTCATGCATGCGCCGCCCGGCTTCGGGCCGCGGCCGCCGGTCACCGGCTGGTTCGCCGAGTTCGAGGATCTGAGCCTGCCGCCGGGCAGCGTCGGCTATGCGAAGGACGCGCGGCGATTCCTCGGCGCGACCTTCGATCCCTCCGGCGCTTTACCGTTTCAATGCGGTGCAGCGGATGCTCGAGGAGAACGGGCTGACGACGGCGCGCATCTCGCGCCCATGTCGCTGCGCTCCAGCGGCAATTCCTCGCGTCGCATCGGCGGTACGCCGCTCGGGCAGGCCGAGTTGCTCAACCCGCTCGACGGCGCGCCCGCATGCGCGCTTCCTCGCCTTCCGCAGCTCGCACGCGCAGCACTGGTACGCAGGAGTTGAAGGCGCACAACTGCATCACCGACGTGCGCGGCGACGTGTTGCGGATCGGCTTCGCAATCTATCACGACGAGGCCGACGTCGACCGGCTGGTCAGCTTCTCGGGGGACTGGCATGAACGAGCGCGACCGCCGGCAGCGCGGCGCCTCGCTGGTCCTCGCGCTTCTGCTGATCGCCTACATCTTCAACTTCCTCGACCGGCAAATCCTCGGAATCCTCGCCCAGCCGATCAAGGCGGACCTGCACCTCAGCGACACGCAATTCGGAGCGATCGGCGGCCTTGCATTCGCATTGCTCTATTCGGCGTTGGGAATCCCGCTCGCCTACCTTGCGGACAAGACGAGCCGAAGCGCTGTCGTCGCGGGGTCGCTCGCGGTCTGGAGCGGGTTCACTGCGCTGTGCGGCACAGCCGGGGCTTTGGCAGCTGTTCCTCTATCGGCTCGGCGTCGGGGTCGGCGAAGCCGGCGGAGTGGCCCCGTCCTTCGCGCTGATCGCCGATTATTTTCCGCCCGAGCGCCGCGCGCGTGCGCTGGCGATCTTTTCTCTCGGCGTCCCGATCGGCCTTGCCGGAGGAACGCTGATCGGCGCCTACATCGCCCATGCGGTGAGCTGGCGGGCGGCGTTCGTCGTCATGGGCATCGCCGGCGTCGTCCTGGCGCCCGGTCCTGTGGTTCGTCGTGGGCGATGTGCAGGCGCGCGACGACCGCGCGGGCGCCGCTCGCAAGCGTGTTCCCGATGCTTGCGCGCAAGCCGGCCTTTTGGCTTCTCGCCTTCGCTTCGGCGTCAAGCTCGCTCTGCGGCTACGGTCTCGCGCTTTGGACTCCGTCGGTCATGATGCGGAGCTTCGGACTCGATCTGCTCAGCGACCGGCAATTTCCTGGCGTCGCTCCTGTTGATCGGCGGATGCGCGGGTGTGCTTCGCCGGCGGCTGGCTGGCCGATCGCCTCGGCCAGGGCGACCACGGCTGGTATGCCAGGCTTCCGGCGATCGCCTGGATCGTCTCGGTGCCGGCATGGGGCTTCGGCCTCTTCGCCCCCAGCCTGTGGATTGCCTGGCCCCTCCTGCTGATCGGCAATGCGGTGAACATCCTGTGGCTCGGACCCGTGGCGACTGCAGTCCAGCATCTCGTTCCCCGTCCGATGCGATCGACCGCTTCGGCAAGTTTCCTGCTGATCAACAATTTGATCGGCCTGGGCGTGGGGCCGTTGCTGATCGGCCGCATTTCGGACGCGCTCAAGGCCACCCACGGCGCCGATTCGCTGCGCGATGCCGCGGTCGGCTGCACCGTCTTCTATCTGCTCGCCGCGCTTCTCATGTGGCTTGCGGCAGGCCCTTCAACCGCGCCTGGGTTGCTGATTCGGAACTAACTTCCTGAACAGACTAGAAATTTCAGGTTCACCCTAGTGCGCTAAGCCGCTGCTTCCATCCGTTAAGCGTTGGAACGGTGCAGCGAGCGGACCGTTTTTGCCGTTCGAAGGAGATTTTATGATGACCAGGGTTTTTCTCGCAGCCGGCGTCGCCGCGCTGGCGATCGCGGCCCCGGCCAGTGCGAAGCCGGGCGGCCATGCAGGCCGACAATCGCGTCGAAAAATCGCACCAAGGCGGCGGTCAGCGCGCCCAGGCGCAGGCGCGGCCGCAGCGCGCCGAACGTGCCGCCCCGCGGATGCAGCGGGCCGAACGGCCTCAGCGCGCCGAAAGAATGGCCGCGCAACCGCAGCGCGCCCAGCGTCAGCAGATGCGCGCGGAATCGTGTGGAACGCGCACAGGCCCATGCGATGCAGCGCCAGCAGGCGCGCCCGAACCGGGCCGAGCGAATGCAGACGCGCGTGGCCAACCGCCAGCAGCAGCCCCGCGCCAATCGCGTTCAGCAGGCGCGCGATCATGCGATGCAGCGCCGACAGGTTGAGAACCGAGCCGGTCAGCAGCGGCAGCAGGCGCAGAATCGCGCTGCGCAGCGTCAGCAGGCCCAGCAGCGGGTGGTCAAGAACCAGCACGCACTGGATCGCATGCACGAGCGCATGCAGGCGCGCCAGCAAGCGCGCAGCAATCGCATCAACGATCGCGTCAATCAGGCGCAGAACCGGCTTAACGACCGGCGCGAGTTGCGCGCCGACCGGCTCGACCAGGCCCAGACGCGCCTGATCATGCGCAACAACGAGCGGTTCGCCCGCCTCGATCGTCAGCGGGCGTTCGCTCCGGTTCCGGCGCGGCTGTCCACCAACGTCCGGGTCATTCCGGTGGGCGAGGCGACGCGCTTCATCGGGGCGCCGATTTCGACCCTCGGCAGCGTCGTGACCCTCGCCGCCTTGCCGGCATCGGTCGGCTACCTCTATCCGACCACGCCGAACTATTATTACCAATATGGCGGCGGGTACCTGTACCAGGTCGACCGAAGCACCAGCCTCATCGACGCGCTGATCCCGCTGCTGGCGGGCGGCTATCTGCCCGGCACCTATCTGCCCCAGGCCTATATGAGCAGCTACGTGCCCAATTATTACGGGCTCAACAGCTTCTATCCGGCGAGCTACGGCAATGGTTACGGCGGATACGGGTACGACAATCTTTGTAACCGCTACGCTTACGGCGTGGTCTACCAGGTCGATTGCTATACCGGCATGGTCGAGAACGTGATCCCGACCTACGCCGGCGGCTACGGCGTCGGGCAGATGATCCCCTCGTCCTACAGCTACTACAATGTGCCGATGCAGTATCGGGATATGTATTACCCGACCGACGATTATTCCTACTGGTATGCACCCGGCGCGATCTATCAATATGACAGGGACAGCAGTCTGATCACGTCAGTCGCGGCCCTGATGTCGCCCGGCTTCTCGATCGGCCAGCCGATTCCGGCCGGTTATGGCGTCTACAACGTGCCGTACGCCTATCGGGCGACCTATTACGACACGCCGAACGCCTGGTACCGCTACAACAACGGCTACATCTATCAGGTCGACCCCACGACCCAGCTGGTCACGGCGATCGTCGCATCGCTCTTGACCTAATCGCTGAGCAACCTCGAGCCCGGAAGTGGAACTCAATCCGCTTCCGGGCCATTTCGTCTGCAAAACAGAAAAAAGGAGGCCAAGCGCATGAAGGTTCATGCACTCGCGCTCGCAGCGGCAGCCATGCTGTCGGTTGGCGCCTGCAACAAGAATGATGGCGGCAACGGACCGACCAATGTCCAGAGTCCGCAGGCCGAGAAGGCCGCCGGAACCAAAACGATCGCGGCGGGGCTTCCCGCGGGCGGCAAGTTCATGGCCGCAGCCAAGGCCGCCGGACTCGATCAGACGCTCGCCGGACCGGGTCCCTACACGGTCTTCGTTCCGACCGATGCCGCGATCGGCCAGGCCCCCGCCGGGACCTTCGACACCGCTCCGGGCAATCGGGCGCAACTAACCGGGATCATCACCAACCTGATCCTGCCCGGCACCGTGCTCGTCGCCGACATCGACAAGGCGATCGACGCCGGAAAGGGCAAGGCGCCACTAGCGACGATGGGCGGAGGGACGGTGACCGCGACCAAGGAAGGCGGCAACACCGTCATTACCGATTCCGCCGGGCACAAGGCGACGATCGTCAAGGGCGACGAGCAATATTCGAACGGAGTCGTCCACGAAATCGACGCCGTGCTGATGCCCTCGAAGCAGCCGGCGGCCAACGCGCCCGCGGTGGGCCAGAAGGCCGGCAAGTAAGCCGCCATCGCTTCCCCGCGGCCGCTGTCGCGGCCGATGACGTGCTCAATTCATCCCCCGGATGAATTTCCGCGCATCATCCCCACTTCCGCGTTCGGAACGGCTCGCTATAACCGTGCCGTGACGAGCGCGGACGAGGGGCTTTGAAGCGATGAAAGCGACGATTGAGCGGGCGGTCCTCCTGAAGAGCCTCGGCCACGTCCAATCGGTCGTGGAGCGCCGCAACACCATTCCGATTCTCTCCAACGTCCTCATTGAAGCTCGCGAGGACGGCTCGCTTCGGCTGATGGCGACCGACCTCGACCTGCAGGTCGACGAGACGATCCCGGCGAACGTCTCGCAGCCGGGCGCCATCACCGTATCGGCGCACACTTTCTTCGACATCGTCAGGAAGCTTCCCGAGGGCAGCCAGGTCGAGCTCAGCGCGGCCGAAGGGAAGATGCAGGTCATCGCCGGCCGCTCGCGCTTCAACCTGTCGACCCTTCCGCGCGACGATTTCCCGGTGATCGCCGAGGGCGAGCTTCCGACGCGCTTCGAGCTGCCCGCGGCAACCCTGCGCGAGGTGATCGAAAAGACCCGTTTCGCAATCTCGAGCGAAGAGACCCGTTATTATCTGATGGGCATCTTCTTCCACGTCGTCGACGACCAGATGCGCGCCGCGGCGACCGACGGGCATCGGCTGGCGCGGGTTACGGTGGCGCGGCCGGACGGCGCCGACGGGATGCCCGACGTGATCGTGCCGCGCAAAGCCGTGAACGAGCTTTACCGCCTCCTCGAAGAGCTCGAGGGAACCGTCGAGATTTCGCTGTCGCCGACCAAGATCCGCTTCGGGCTCGGCAGCGCGATCCTCACCAGCAAGCTCATCGACGGCACCTTCCCCGACTACAACCGCGTGATCCCGACCGCCAACGACAAGCTGCTGAAGCTCGATCCCAAGAGCTTTGCGCAAGGCGTCGACCGGGTCTCCACCATCGCCAGCGAGAAGACCCGGGCGGTGAAGATGGCGGTCGACCGCGACAAGGTGACGCTGTCGGTGACTTCGCCGGAGAATGGCGTCGCGACCGAGGAAGTCCCCGCCGACTATGGCTCGGACGGGCTCGAGATCGGCTTCAACGCCAAATATCTGCTCGACATCCTCGGCGAGATCGACGGCGACACGGTCGAGGTCCACCTCGCCGACGCCGCCGCCCCGACGCTGCTGCGCGAGAACGACAAGTCGAATGCGCTCTACGTCCTGATGCCGATGCGGGTCTGATGATCTGCCGGCTCTGGCGCGGCTGGACTGCACCGGAGAATGCCGACGACTATGAGCGCATCGTCCGCAGCGAAGTCATTCCCGCGATCGAGGCGAGGAAGATTCCCGGCTTCCGCCACATCGATTTGATGAGGCGCGATCTTGGCGGCGAGATCGAGTTCCAGACCTTGATGTGGTTCGACAGCCTCGATGCGATCAAAGCGTTCATGGGCGAGGATTATTCGGTCAGCCATGTTCCCCCCGAAGCCCGCGCCGTACTCAACAGCTTCGATGACCGCGCGGCCCATTACGAAGTTATCGACCGCCGCGAACAATAAGGGCTAGGCCGCCGTTCGTGCCCGTCAGCCGTCTCGCCCTGACCGACTTCCGATCCTACGCCTCGGCGATGCTGGAGCCGGGGCCCGGCTTCGTCCTGCTGTTCGGCGAGAATGGCGCGGGAAAGACCAACCTGCTCGAGGCGGTGTCGATGCTTGCGCCCGGGCGCGGGTTGCGCGGCGCTGCGCTGTCCGAGATGGAGCGGCGAGGCGGCAGCGGCGGCTGGGCGGTGGCGGCGAAACTGGGCGACGTGGATATCGGCACCGGGACGTTTCCAACTTCCCCCGAACGCCGGCAGGTGCGGATCAACGGCGCGACAGCCTCGGTCAACAGCCTGTCCGAATGGCTGTCGGTGCTGTGGCTGACGCCGGCGATGGACCGTCTCTTCACCGCCGGCGCGGGCGAGCGGCGGCGCTTCCTCGACCGCCTCGTCCTCGCGCTCGAGCCGGCCCACGCGCATCATAGCTCGCGCTACGAAGCGGCGATGCGCGCCCGCAACAAGCTGCTTTCGGAGGTAAGCTGGGACGAGGCCTGGCTCGAGTCCCTCGAGGCCGCGATGGCGGAGCATGGCAACGCGGTTGCCGAGGCACGGTCGCGGACGATTGCCGCCTTGGATGAACGGCTTGCCGCCACGCCGGAGGACGAATTTGCGAGCGCTGCGATCGCGCTCGAAGGCTGGGAAGGTGGCGATCTCGCGGCGACGCTCAGCGCCAATCGCCAACGCGACTCCGGTGCGGGCCGAACGACCGAAGGCCCGCATCGCCAGGATCTCGCCGTGACGCACCGCGCCAAGCAGATGTCCGCCGCCAGCTCCTCCACCGGCGAACAAAAGGCGCTGCTGCTCGGGCTGGTGCTGGCCCACGCCGGACTTGTCGCCGACCGGCGTGGCGACCCCCCGATCCTGCTCCTCGACGAGGTCGCGGCGCACCTCGACCCGAAGCGACGCGCCGCGCTATTCGCTCGGCTGAACGGCCGCGGCCAGGTGTGGATGACAGCGACCGAAGCGGCGCTGTTCGAGGGGATCGGTACGACCGCGAGCCGTTTCCACGTCGAGCCCGGGCGGGTGATTTCGGCCTGAGGTGGACTTTTTAACTCATCTCTCTATATTGCACTGCAACACGAGGCGCTTTCAACAAGCGGCGTGATCGGTTCCCAAAAGGGAAACGGCCCGCGCCTCACCAACTTCATCCCATTTCACGCGGGGGTGCTTTTCCCCGCCGCCGACACGCGCATCATCGCGCGCGTCCCGGCTCATTCTTAAGGTATTCTCATTGTCATTCATGTCCCTGGGGCTTTCGAAGCCCCTGCTCGACGCGCTCGCCGCGAAAGATTATTCGCACGCGACGCCAATCCAGAGCCAGGCGATCCCGACGGTCCTGACGGGCCGCGATCTCCTCGGAATCGCCCAGACCGGAACCGGCAAGACGGCGGCGTTCATGCTGCCATGTCTCGACCGGCTCGCCGCCGCCAAGCGCATCCCACGTCCGGGCCAGATCCGGATGCTGGTGCTCGCGCCGACGCGTGAGCTCGCCGCGCAGATCGCGGCCAGCGCCGAGGCCTATGGCAAGTTCATGCGCCTCTCCGTCGGGGTCATCTTCGGCGGCGTCCCCAATTCGAAGAGCGTCCGCACGGTCGCTCGCGGCCTCGATGTCCTGGTCGCGACCCCCGGCCGCCTGCTCGACCTCGTCGACCAGCGCGCGCTGTCCCTGCGCGATCTCGAGATCCTCGTGCTCGACGAAGCCGACCAGATGCTCGATCTCGGCTTCATCCACGCGCTGAAGCGGATCGTCGCGCTGGTCCCGCCGAAGCGCCAGACCCTGTTCTTCTCGGCGACCATGCCGAGGGCGATCAAGGAGCTGGCCGACAAATATCTCACCAATCCGGCCGAAGTCTCGGTCACCCCGACCGCGACGACGGTCGACCGGATCGACCAGAGCGTCACGATGGTCAACCAGGCCGAGAAAATCGCGCTGCTCACCCTCTTTCTCCAGTCGCACGACGTGCAGCGCGCGCTGGTCTTCAGCCGCACCAAGCACGGCGCCGACAAGATCGTGCGACAGCTCGAAGCCGCGGGGATCGGCGCCGGCGCCATCCACGGCAACAAATCGCAGCCGCAGCGCGAGCGTGCGCTCGCTTCGTTCAAGTCGGGAGGCCTCTCGGTGCTGGTCGCGACCGACATCGCCGCGCGTGGGATCGACATCCCGGCGGTAAGCCACGTCGTCAACTTCGACCTGCCCGACGTTCCGGAACAGTATGTTCACCGCATCGGCCGCACTGCGCGCGCGGGCGCCGACGGCATCGCCATCGCTTTCTGCAGTCCCGACGAGCGCGGCAATCTGCGCGACATCGAGCGTACGACGCGCCAGCGGATCGCGGTCACGCCGCTGCCCGAAGGCTTTGCGATGGCGGCCGAGGCGCTGAAGCGGCTGAAGCCGGCTCCAAAGGACGTCCCTCAGCGTTCCGATCGGGCCTTCACCAAGGCCGATCGCCGCCACGACGGTCAGCGCCGCCAGAATCGCAACGCCGGGCCTCGTCCGCAGCTGCAGCGCGGCGAAGGCCAGGCGGTCTACCGTCCCGCGAGCGGTCAGAACCGAAACTCGGGGCAGCAGCCGCAGGCGCAAGTCGACGGCGCATCGAACCGCAACTCCGCGCAGCAACGCCATCCTCAGCGCGGCGGGGCGCACCCGGCGCACCGTCCCGAAGGCGGTCAGGGCAAGCCGAAGTTTCGCGGGCGCCGTCGCTTCGGCGGTGGCAATCGCGCGCAGGGCTAGAGCCCTTCCTGCCCTGAAGGGGAGCGGAGGCGCACAGTCTTGGTGATGCGCCTCACTCTTCAGAAATTAGACGCCGCCCGCGCGCGTACGACGCGGCGTTGAGGACAACTTCGGCAACTTCCGACCGCGACTTACGCGTGCGCGCACGTACGCGCGCGTGACATCAGGCTGAAATTCCCTATATCTGGACTATGGCAATTCCCCCCGAAAACAACGCCAACGCCAACGCCTACGACGCCGAGAGCATCAAGGTCCTCAAGGGGCTCGATGCGGTGCGCAAGCGGCCCGGCATGTACATCGGCGACACCGACGACGGTTCGGGCCTCCACCACATGGTGTTCGAGGTCAGCGACAATGCGATCGACGAGGCGCTCGCCGGGCATTGCGATCGGATCCTGATCCAGCTCAATCCCGACGGCTCGGTCACTGTCGAGGACAATGGGCGCGGAATCCCTACCGGGATCCATTCCGAGGAAGGCGTCTCGGCGGCCGAGGTCATCATGACGCAGCTCCACGCGGGAGGTAAGTTCGAGAACACCAGCGACGACAATGCCTACAAGGTGTCTGGGGGTCTCCACGGCGTCGGCGTTTCGGTCGTCAACGCGCTTTCCGAGTGGCTCGAGCTCACCATCTGGCGCGACGGCGAGGAGCATTTCATGCGCTTCCGCCACGGCGAGGCCGAAGCGCCGCTCAAGGTCATCGGCCCCGCGCCCGAAGGCAAGAAGGGCACTCGGGTTACCTTCCTGCCGAGCCCCGAGACGTTCAAGATCACCGACTTCGATTTCGAACGGCTGGAGCATCGCTACCGCGAGCTCGCCTTCCTGAACTCGGGCGTTCGGCTGGTTCTCGCCGACGCTCGCCACGACGAGCGCGTCGAGCACGAGCTCTATTACGAGGGCGGGATCGCCGCGTTCGTCAAATGGCTCGACCGCGCCAAGAACGCCTTGTTTCCCGAGCCCATCGCCATTTCGGCGGTGCGCGACGGGATCGGCATCGACGTCGCACTCGAATGGAACGACAGCTATTACGAGAACGTCCTGCCGTTCACCAACAACATCCCCCAGCGCGACGGCGGCACGCACATGGCCGCGTTCCGCGCCGCGCTCACCCGCACGATCAACAATTATGCCGACAAGTCGGGCATGCTGAAGCGCGAGAAGGTCACGCTGACCGGCGAGGACATGCGCGAAGGGCTGACCGCGATCGTCTCCGTCAAGCTTCCCGATCCCAAATTCTCGAGCCAGACCAAGGACAAGCTGGTCAGCTCCGAAGTGCGCCAGCCGCTCGAAAGCCTGATGGGCGACAAGATGAGCGAATGGCTCGAGGAGCATCCCGCCGACGCCCGCTCGATCATCCAGAAGACGATCGATGCGGCGGCCGCGCGCGAAGCGGCCCGCAAGGCGCGCGAGGCGAGCCGCAAGTCGGTGATGGGCATCGCCTCGCTGCCGGGCAAGCTCGCCGACTGCCAGGAGCGCGACCCGGCGCTGTCCGAGCTATTCCTGGTCGAGGGTGATTCGGCGGGCGGCTCGGCCAAGCAGGGCCGCAACCGCCACAACCAGGCGATCCTTCCCCTGAAGGGCAAGATCCTGAACGTCGAGCGCGCGCGCTTCGACCGGATGCTCGGCTCGAAGGAGATCGGGACCCTGATCCAGGCGCTCGGCACGTCGATCGGGCACGAGGAATTCAACCTCGAAAAGCTGCGCTACCACAAGATCGTGATCATGACCGACGCCGACGTCGACGGCGCGCACATCCGCACGCTGCTGCTGACCTTCTTCTACCGACAGATGCCGGAGCTCATCGAGCACGGGCACCTCTTCATCGCCCAGCCGCCGCTCTACAAGGTGAGCCGCGGCCGCTCCGAGGTCTATCTGAAGGATGATGCTGCGCTCGACGATTATCTCGAGGAAGCGGGGCTCGAAGGCCTCGTTCTCGACGCGCCGGAGGGCCAGCGCAGCGGCAACGACTTGAAGGCGATGGTCGACCATGCCCGCCGAATGCGCACCTTGATGCGCTACGCGCCGCGAAAGTACGATCCGACATTGATCGAGGCGCTTGCGATCAACGGTGCGCTGAAGCCGAACATCGACAAGGACGGCAAGGCCAAGGCGATCGCCAAGGTGGCCGAGTGGCTCGGCGCCGGCGACCTCGAAGCCGAATGGTCGGGCGAGGTTTCGGCCGAGGGCGGCTATCTGCTCAGGCGGCTGTGGCGCGGCGTCACCGACGCCCATATCGTCGAGCCGAGCTTCCTCGTCTCCGCCGAAGCGCGCAAGCTCGACACGCTCGCGAAGGAGCAGGCGGCGGCTTATGCGAAGCCTTCGACTCTGCGGACGCTCAAGAAGGGCGCTCAAGTCGAGCAGGAGCCGACGGTCGGTCCCGGCGAAGGAGAGGACGCAGCGGAAGAAGCTGCCGCCGACACAAAGGGCAAGCCGGTCGCCGTAACGCGTCCATCGGAGCTTCTCGACGCCGTACTCGCCGCGGGCCGCAAGGGCCTGTCGATCCAGCGCTACAAGGGCCTCGGCGAAATGAACGCCGAGCAGCTGTGGGAGACCACGCTGGACCCCGCCAACCGCTCGCTGCTCCGTGTCGAAGTCGCGCAGGCCGACGTCGCAGACGAAATCTTCACCCGCCTCATGGGCGACGTCGTCGAACCCCGCCGCGAGTTCATCCAGGACAACGCGCTCAGCGTCGCCAACCTGGACGTCTAGGAACCATTCGGCAGCAACGGCCATTGGGCGAAGGAATGAGCAGCGGCCCCTGCATCACCCTCGCATCGTACAACATGCACAAGGCGGTCGGGCTCGACGGCCGACGCGATCCGCATCGCATCTTGCGCGTGCTTCAGGAGATCGATGCCGACATCGTCGCCCTGCAGGAAGCCGACAAACGCATGGGCGGGCGCGGCTCGACCGTCCCGCACGAGCTGATCGATAGCCACGGCCTCTACAAGCCCGTTCATCTTGGCGTCCGTCACAAGCGGGCGTTCGACAAGGTCCGCAAGCACACCGACCGGCTGCTCAAGGTCGATACCCGCAACATCGGCTGGCACGGCAATGCAATCCTGGTGAAGGAGCACGTCGGTGTGCTCGACTGCGCGGCGCTCGATCTGCCGACGCTCGAACCGCGCGGCGCCGTCATCGCCGAGCTGCTGATCGACGAAAAGCCGCTGCGCGTCATCGGCATGCACCTCGACCTCTCCGGGCTTTGGCGCCGACGCCAGATGCGCGCGATCCTCGACGCGATCGCCCGTCGTCCGCAAAAGATGCCGACGGTGCTGATGGGCGACACCAACGAGTGGCGCACCCTTGCCGGATGCCTCAACGACCTTGGACCGGAGTTCCATCTCGCGCCGACCGGCCCGAGCTTCCACGCGCGTCACCCGGTCGCGCAGCTCGATCGGATCATCGTCCACAAGGATCTCGAATATCGAGGCCGCCGGCGTCCACATGAGCCCGTGCGCGCGCCGGGCCTCGGACCATCTGCCGATCTGGGCGCGGGTGTCGGCCTAGCCGCCGATCTTCCTCAGCCGCCGCCGCTGGATCGACGAGCCGATGCCCATCGACTCGCGATATTTGACGACGGTGCGGCGCGCGATGTCGAAGCCTTTTTCCTTGAGCAGGCCGGCGATCGCATCGTCGCTTAAGATGTCGGTCTCGGCATCGATCAGCTGCTTGATCGCGTCCTTGACCGCTTCGGCGGCGGCCCCGTCTCCCTCGGCCGACTGCACGCCCGAGCCGAAGAAATATTTGAGCTCGTAGAGCCCGCGGTCGCACAGCAGATATTTGTTGGAGGTCACCCGGCTGACGGTCGATTCGTGCATTCCGATCGCCTCGGCGACCTCGCGCAGGGTCATCGGCTTCATCGCCGACACCCCCCGTTCGAAGAAGCCCTGCTGGCGTTTCACGATCTCGGACACGACCTTGACGATCGTCCGCGCGCGCTGGTCGAGCGCCTTCACCAGCCAGTTGGCGCTGGCCAGGCATTCGCTGAGCCAGGCGCGCGAGCTCCTGTCCTGCGGCCCCGACCTCAGCTCCTGATAGTATCGCCGGTTGACGAGCAGGCGCGGCAGGGTCGCCTGGTTGAGCTCGACCGCGAATCCCGCGCGAAGCGGCCGGACGAACACGTCCGGAGCGTACATCCTCGCCGCCTTGCTTCGAGAGTTGGCATCCGGGCTTCGGATCATAAGCTCGCAATTCGCGGATCATGTCGGCGAGGTCCTCGTCATCGACCCCGCAGATGCGCTTCAGGTCGGTGGTGCGCCCCTTCGACAGCAGGTCGAGATTGTCGATCAGCCGCGCCATCGCCGGATCGTAGCGATCGGCGGCCCTGGCCTGGAGCGCCAGGCATTCGGCGAGCGAGCGGGCGCCGACACCGGGCGGGTCGAGCCCCTGCACCGCCTCGAGCGCGCGTTCGACCAGCGCCGGCGGCGCGCCGGTCAGCTCGGCGATGTGGTCGAGGGTCACGGTCAGATAGCCGGTCTCGTCGAGCGTTTCGGCGACGATCCGGGCAAGATCGCCGACATCCCCCGAAAGCCCGTGGAGCTGGTCGATCAGATGCTCGGCGAGCGAGCCCGCGGCATATTGCACCCGGTCGAAATCAAAGGCCTCCTCGCCGCCGGTTGACGTCACGACGTCCGAATAGCTGTCGGTCTCCAGCGCCTCGGATTGCCAGTCGACGTCGAGCGGGCGGTCGTCGTCAGCCTGGCCGAGGATGAGATCGTCCGCCCCTGGATCGTCGGGCGCCTCGTCGCTGCCGCCATCATCGCTGACGAATCCGCCGCCGGCTGATCGTCGGGCTCGTCGGAAGGGGTCTCGAGCAGCGGGTTCTTGGACAGTTCCTCGGCGAGATAGGCGTCGAGCTCGAGATTGCTGAGCTGGAGGAGCTGGATCGCCTGCCTCAACTGTGGCGTCAGCACCAGCTGCTGCGATTGGCGGATGCTTAGGGAGGGGCCAAGGCCCATGGTGATGAACTCGCTACAGCGCGAAGCTCTCGCCGAGGTAGAGGCGCCTGACCTCCTGGTCGGCGACCAACGCTTCGGGAGTCCCCGCGAACAGCACCTGACCGTCATAGATGATGCAGGCGCGGTCGACGATGTCGAGCGTCTCGCGGACGTTGTGGTCGGTGATGAGCACGCCGATGTCGCGGCTCTTCAGCTCGCGGACCAGCTCGCGGATGTCGGCGATCGAGATCGGGTCGATCCCGGCGAATGGCTCGTCGAGGAGCATGATGGTCGGCTCCGCCGCCAGCGCCCGTGCGATCTCGCAGCGGCGCCGCTCTCCGCCGGAAAGTGACATGGCCGCTGAGTTGCGCAGCGCGGTCAGGCCGAACTCGCCAAGCAGTTGCTCCAGCCGCTCGGCACGGACGCGCCGGTTCGGCTGCGCGACCTCGAGCACGGCCATGATATTTTCCTCGACGCTCATGCCGCGGAAGATCGAGGTTTCCTGCGGCAAATAGCCGAGGCCGAGGATCGCGCGCCGGTACATTGGCAGGCCGGTGATGTCCTGGTCGTCGAGGAAGATGCGCCCGCTGTCGGGTTTCACCAGCCCCATCACGGAGTAGAAGCAGGTCGTCTTGCCGGCGCCGTTGGGTCCGAGCAGCCCGACCACTTCGCCGCGATGCACGTCGAGCGATACATCATGAAGCACCGCCCGGCGGTCGTAGGACTTGGCGATCGAGCGAACCTCGAGGCCGCCGCTCACCCGCTGCGCCTCGCTGGAGCGCCGCGCGAAGGTGGCGGCTTCGTTCATTTTCTCCGCTACTTCGGCTGCTGCTGGCGCTGGGGCACGGTGAAATGGCCGGTGACCCGCCCTCCGCTCGAGTTCACGCCCGGGGGGCCGCCGTCGACCACCGCCCGGCCCGAGTTGAGGTCGATCACCAGCCGCGACACCGTTCACGATGTTGTTCTCGCGCGTCAGCTGGACGTTGCCGATCAAGGTAATGAGCTTGCGATTGAGGTCATAGACACCGAAGTCGCCCTTCGCCGTTTCCGACGGGCTGTGCACGACCACTCCTCCGGCGGCATCCAGCCGGTCGATCTGCAGATTGCTGTTTCCCTGGCCGCCCGAATAAGCGACGGTCAGTCGCTGCGTATCGAGGGTCATGTCCGCCTGAGTTACGTGAACATTGCCCGAGAAAACGGCGCGGTCGGCGCGGTCCTGGACCTCGATCCGTTCGGACGTGACATCGACCGGCGCGTCGGTGTTGTGACCTCCCAGCGCCGAGCGCGGCTGCTCCTGCTTCACTTGCGCGAGCGCCGCCGTGGCCGCGACAGCGGCGCCCGCGATGGCGACGGCCGAGCAGTAGCAAGGATGATGCCAGAAAAGCGCATGCGCATCATCTGACCGCCCCCTGGACGATTTTCAAGCGCGCACCATGGTCGAGGACGACCGTACGGTCGCCAAGATCGGCGTGGAGCTGCCCCGCCTGGAACTGGCCGAGCCGCATCGCGCCGGCGACCGGGCCCTGGCTCGCCAGCTGGCGCTGCCTTGAGGTCGACCGCCACATCGCGCGTCGCGAGTTGATAGCCATCGGCGCCGGCGACCTTGACCGGGCCGTCGATCATCAGCCGTTGCAGGTCGAGATTGTAGCGGCCCTCGTTGGCATTGATCAGCAGCGGCCCCTTTGCGAGGTTGAGGCGCGCCGACATGCCCGAGATATCGACGACCGGCACGTCCGAGCTGCGCTGGATCGCGCGGTTCGCGACAATCGTGAACTGCTGGTCCTTGTTGTCGGTGCCGACGTAGCGGGCCCGCTCGACCCGCATCCGCTCGGGCGCATTTGCGACCTTCTTCTTGTCGAGGATGAAGCTGACGTCGCTGTGCTTGCCGAGCGGCGCCAGCGCGAGGATGGCGATGAGGACGCCCACCGCGCTCGGCAGAAGCACCTTGCTCCATCTGACGAGCCAGTCGTGGCCGCTCCCGGGCTCCGCCCACCGTTGCTTGCCCGCGCGCCTGATGGTCGCGGGCCTCAGCCATCGTGCGCGAAAATGTCCTGCTCGGGCCAGCCGGCGAGGTCGAGCAGCGCGCGCGTCGGCAGAAAGTCGAAGCAGGCCTGGGCGAGTTCGGCGCGCTCCTCGCGCGCCAGGCGCTCGTCGAGCTTCTCCTTCAGCGCATGGAGATAGCGAACGTCGCTTGCCGCATAGTCGCGCTGCGCGTCGGTCAGTTCGTCGGCGCCCCAGTCGCTGGTCTGCTGCTGCTTGGAGAGGTCGTGGTTGAGCAGCTCCTTGACCAGATCCTTGAGGCCGTGGCGGTCGGTGTAGGTGCGGACGAGCCGCGACGCGGTGCGCGTGCAATAAAGCGGGGCGGCCATGATCCCGAGATAGGCCTGCATGATCCCGATATCGAAGCGCGCGAAATGGTAGAGCTTAAGGCGGCTCGGATCGCCGAGAAGCGCCTTGAGGTTGGGCGCCGAATAGTCGCTTGCCGCGCCTGAACTGGACGAGATGCTCGTCGCCCTGGCCGTCCGACAATTGCACGAGGCAGAGCCGGTCGCGCCCGAAATTGAGGCCCATCGCTTCGGTGTCGACGGCGATCGGCCCGTCGGCGAACCTCACCTCGGCGGGCAGGTCTTCCTGGTGCAGATGGACAGCCATTCGAACTCCTCGAGCCAAGCGTCTCAAGGCGCTTTAGTCCCCCTGGCGCCTGGCTTGCCAGCCCCGTCGGAATAACCGCGATTTGAATCACTAGAGCGGCGCTTATTTTTGCTGTAATGGCGTGAACGGTGCGTGAGTGGATTACGCGTCATGACCGGTTGCGCCATTCGGCCCGAGCGCGTTGGTTTCAGGGGTAGGCGGGCTCTTTTAAGTTCGGACGGTTATGGGTTTCGATAGAGGGCGCAAAGGCGATCGCGGCGGACGCGGTCGCGACAAGCGCGAAAGTTTCGGCGAAGAGTAATTTCGAATTCGGCGGTGCCAGGAACGCGGCGGCTACGGCGGCGGCGGTGGCGGCGGCTATGGTGACCGCGGCGGCTTCGGCGGCGGCGGTGGATATCGCGGCGGTGGCGGCGGCAGCGGCGGCTTTGGCGATCGTGGCGGCTTCGGCGGCGGCGGCGGCGGCGGTTATCGCGGCGGCGGCGGCGGCGGCGGCGGCGGTTTCCGCGGCGGCGGCGGCGGCGGTGGCGGAATGCCCCCGCAGGTCGTTGGCGAAGGCAAGGGCATCGTCAAATTCTTCAACCCGCAAAAGGGTTTCGGCTTCATCGTTCGCGACGATGGCGGAGAGGACGTATTCGTCCATATCTCGGCGGTCGAGCAGGCGGGTCTGACCGACCTCGCGGACGGCCAGCCGCTCGAGTTCACGCTCGTCGATCGCGGCGGGCGAATTTCGGCGACGAACCTTCGGATCGAAGGCGAGCCGATGGCGGTGCGAGCGGGCGGCCGAGCGCGGTGGCCCGCAGCGCCAGCTGACCGGCGAAAAGGCGAGCGGGACGGTCAAGTTCTTCAACGCGATGAAGGGCTTCGGCTTCATCCAGCGCGATGACGGCCAGCCCGATGCGTTCGTTCACATTTCGGCGGTCGAGCGCGCGGGGATCCCGACGCTCAACGAAGGCGACCGACTCGAGTTCGAGCTCGAGGTCGATCGCCGTGGCAAGACCGCCGCAGTGAACCTGCAAACGATCAGCTAGGCTTCACAATTCGGGGGCGAGAGGGCCGGCGGAGCAAGCTTCGCCGGCCCTTTTCCTTGCCTAGATGCGCGCTCGCGTAGAAGCCCGCGAGATCGGCCTTGAGCTGCCGCGCCGAGGTGGGATCGATGTACATCATGTGGCCCGCGGGATAATAAGTGTAGCGGATGTTCCGGAGCTCGACGGGCCCCAGCGCCATGTGCCCAAGATCATATTCGGCGCCGGCGAACGGCGTTGCGAGATCGAACAGTCCGTTCACCGACAGGAGCTTCAGGTTCGGGATTCTCGCGCATCGCGGCCGCGAGGTCGACGCTGGTGTCGGCGGCCATGCTGCGGGAAACCGTCGCCCGACGAATGCTTCCAGTCCCAGTACCGAGAAGACATTGTTGCTGGGCCGGTAGGTGAGCGGCGTCTTGTAGCCGAGGTCGCGGAACAGATAATCGTTGATCATCGCGATCCACGCGCCCGAGATCGCCTTGTCCTGCGGGTCATAGTCCGCGCCCGCGGCGGCAAGGTCGGGGCTCGCTCCCGGTGAACCGGGCGTCGAGGCGGCCGATGATCTGCCCCTGGCTGCGCAGCAACTCCTTGCGGAAGCGGTCCGGATCGACGCGGAGGTTGTTGGCGATGAAATAGGCGGGCGTGAGGCCGGTGAAGCGCGCCGCTTCGGCGGCGACCGCTTGACGCTCCTCCGCGCTCAAGGCGTTGCCCTGCTGCAGCGCCGCCGCATAGCGGCCGCGGGCAAAGTCCGCGCTTCCTGAAGGAAGCTTCCAGCGGCGGCTTTCCCGCAACCTTGTCGTGGTACCAGGCGGCCGCCGCATAGGTCGGCAGGATGTTCACATAACCCTGGTCGTAGGTGCCGAACAGCAGGCCGATGTCGAGCACGGTCGACACCAAAGTGATGCCGTTGAGCTGGACTCCCTTGTCGGCGAGCATGTGGCTGAGCCCCGCCGCGCGCAGGGTGCCGTAGCTCTCGCCGATGATGAACTTGGGGCTGTTCCAGCGGCCATAGACGGTGAGGTAGCGCTGGATCGTCCGGGTGAAGGCGTCGAGGTCATGATCGACGCCGACGAGGTCCTTCGTCTCGGCTTTGCCGAGCGCGCGCGACAGGCCGGTCGTCGGCGCGTCGATGAAGACGAGGTCGCTCGTGTCGAGCAGCGTGTCGGGATTGGCGACCATCCGGAACGGCGCCGGGCGTTCCATCTGCGGCAGCGACGCGTCGATCTTCATCGGGCCGAACGAGCCGAGATGGAGCCACATGGACGATGAGCCCGGTCCGCCGTTGAACAGGAAGGTCACGGGCCGCGGCCGCCCCGCCGAAGGCGCCGTGTAGGCGACATAGAACATGCTCGCGATCGGCTCGCCCTCATCGTTGCGGATCGTCAGGTGGCCGGGCGTCACCGTATAAGCGAGCGTGTGCCCGTTGAGGGGGATCGAGCGGCGGACCGGCTGCGCATCTTCCTGGACGCTGGCTTTGGCATTGTCCTCTTCCGGCTTGGCGGCGTCCGGCTTGGCTTCTTTCTTGGGAACGTCGCCGGCCGGCGTGTCGGCCGCATAAGCGGCGCTCGAGAGCAGCAGCGAGAGGGCAAGCAGAGACGCGCGCATCATTGTCCTTTCATCGGAACTGGATTGCCCTCGACCATGACATAGCCGACGCGCTGCACCGCGGTCGGATCGACCAACGGGTCTCCATCGACTGCGATCAGATCGGCCGACTTGCCCGGATCGAGCGTGCCGGTGACGTTCGACAGGCCCATGAGGTCCGGCCCGCCCTTGGTTGCGGCGATGAGCGCGTCGCGCGGGGTCATCCCGCCCTTGGTGACCATCAGTTCCACTTCCTTGCCGGCTTCGCTGTGCGGAGCGACGGCGCTGTCGGTGCCGAGCGCGATCTTCACGCCGGTGCGGTAGGCGAGGTTCAGACCCTTGCCCCAGATCGCGAAGGTCTGGCTCGCCTTCGCCTCCATCGCCGGCGTGAGCTTGCCGGTGCCCATCACCCGCTGGACGCCGCTGAAGGCCATCAGGGTCGCGGAATAATAAGTGCCGTGCGCCTTCATCGCGCGCGCTCCCGCCTCGTCGAGGAAGGTGCCGTGCTCGATCGAATCGATGCCGGCGTTGGTCGCGGCGAGGATGCCCTGCGCGCCGTGCGCGTGGGCGGCGGTCTTGAGGTGCATGGCGTGCGCCATGTCGACGATCCCCTTGAGCTCCTCATTGGTGAAATGCTGCTCGAGGCCCATCGCGCCGGGGTCGAGGACGCCGCCGGTCGCCATCACCTTGATCACGTCGACGCCCGCGGCGGCGAGCTGGCGGACGACCTTCTGGCATTCCTGGACGCCGGTGCAGACGGACGGGTTGAGGTGCGCTTCGTTGACGGCTTCGGCGAGCTCGGGCGGAAGTCCGGTGGCTTCGTCGGCATGCCCGCCGACGATCGACAATGGCGCGCCCGAGACCCGGATCCGCGGGCCGGGGAAGCGGCCTTCGGCGACGGCGTCGCGAACCGCGATCACCGCACGAGGTGTCGCCGCCCAGATCGCGGACCGTCGTGAACCCGGCGCGCGCCATCTCGAGCGCGTGGGTCAGCCCGACGGTCGCCGCATAGGGATTCGAATATTTCCTGGTGAAGCCCACATACCACGGCTCGCCGCTGTTCATCGTCAGGTGGACATGGACATCGGTCATGCCGGGCATGACGGTGCGGCTCCGCTCGTCGACGACGATTGCGCCGGCCGGCGCCGTGAAGCCGCTGTCGATCCGCGCGATCCGGCCATTGTCGACGATGACGGTCGATGGCCCGCGCGGCGGCTTCGCCGCGTCGACGATGAGATGCCCGGCCTGAATGGCGTAGGTCGCGGCTTCCGCCGTCGCCGCGGTCGCCAGCGCCGCTGCGCCGGCAAGCAGATGCCTGATCATCAAGGCCCCCTTCCCCCAAAGAGCCACAGCCTTAGCGTGCGGCCGAGCCGGCCTTCAAGTCACCATCGCGGCCAGGGTGGCGACCCGGTCGGCCTCCGCCGCCGGCTTGTCGGTGCGGATTTGGCTGATCCTCGGGAAGCGCATGGCGAGGCCCGATTTGTGACGGCTGCTGCGGTGGATCGAATTGAATGCGACCTCGAGCACCAGGCTCTTTTCGACCTCTCGCACGGGACCGAAGCGCTCGACCGTGTGCCCGCGCACCCAGCGGTCGATCCATTTCAGCTCCTCGTCGGTGAAGCCGAAATAGGCCTTTCCGACCGGAAGCAAGTCGCCGTCCTCGGCCCAGCAGCCGAAGGTATAGTCGCTGTAAAAGCTCGACCGCTTCCCCGATCCGCGCTGCGCGTACATCAGCACGCAATCGGCGATCAGGGGATCGCGCTTCCACTTGTACCACAGGCCGGTGCGGCGCCCGGCGACATAAGCGCTGTCGCGGCGCTTGAGCATGATGCCTTCGATCGAGACGTCGCGGGCGTTGAGGCGCAGGTCCTCCAGCTCCTCGAAGCTTTGCGCGTCGATGAGTTGCGAGACGTCGAAACGATCCGGATCGAGTCCCGCGGCGAGCCGCTGCAGCTGCTCGCGCCGATCCTGCCAGGCGAGCTCGCGCAGGTCCGAATCGCCGTCGAACAGGATGTCGTACAGCCGAACGAAGGCGGGGAAGGCGCCGAGCATCTTCTGGCTGACGTTCTTCCGCCCGAGTCGCTGTTGCAACGCATTGAAGCTCGCCGCCGCGCCGCCGTGGACGTCGGCGACGCCCTGGTCGGACCCGCGCACCAGCAATTCGCCGTCGAGTACGCCCGGCATCCGGAAAGCCTCGGCGACGTCGGGGAAGCTGTGCGAGATGTCGTCGCCGGTCCGGCTGTAGATCCGGGTTTGCCCGCCGGCGTGGACGAGCTGGACCCGGATTCCGTCCCATTTCCACTCCGCGGCATAGTCGTCGAGCGAGACCCTGGTGTCCTCGAGCGGGTGGGCGAGCATGAACGGACGGAAGACCGGGACGTCGCGGACCGTCGGCTGCGAGGCTCGGCCCTCGGCCCAGTCGAACAGGTCGGTGAAGGGCGGCCTCAAGCCATGCCAGACTTCCTCGACCGCCTCGACCTCTAGCCCGAACGCATCGGCGAACGCCTGCTTTGCAAGGCGGGCGCTGATCCCGACTCGAAGCGAGCCGGTCGCGAGCTTGAGCAGCGCGAACCGGCCCGACGCGTCGAGATGATCGAGCATCGAGGCCAGCGCGCGCGGCGCTTCGAGACGCGATACCAGGCGCAGCCGCTCGATCGCGTCGGAAATGCGGATCGTGGCGTCGTCGGTCTCGGGGACGCCGGTCGCCGAGGTCGGCCACAGCAGCGCCACCGTCTCCGCCATGTCGCCGACATAGTCGCGGCTCATGTAAAGCAACACCGGATCGACCCGCTCCTCGGCGATGGCGCGGACGGCGGCGGGCTTGACCGCCGGAATGTCGAGCGTGCCGTCAGCGCCGCGAGGCCATAGCCGCGGTCCGGGTCCGGCGTTTCCCTGAGGTAATCGCCGATGAGCTTGAGCTTGGTATTGCGCGAGCGCGTGTAGACGAGGTCGTCGAGCAGCTGCGAGAAGGCGCGCATTGCGCCTTTAATGCACGAACGCCGTCGCGGTGTCAGTGCAGGCGGACGGCCAGCGCGGCGAGGATCGTCTCGCAATCGCGTGTCGATTGGCTGTCGATCGCTTCCTCGACATGCTCGAGGCACGATTGAACCGCGATCCGATGCCCGGGAAGCAGCGCCATTTGCGTCGAGCAGCGCGCCAGCCCTTCGAGCGTGGCGAGGCCATTGGCGACCGCGAGCTGCCGGATCGCGTCCATCTTCGCATAGAGCTCGAGTGGAGAGATGCGAGGCCCGGCGTCGCGGATTTCGGCAATTCGAAGGCCGACTTGCGCCCTTACGTTCGCCAGCGGGTCAGTCGCCATTGTTCAACCTCCGTTGAACGCAACCTCTCTCAAGAAGGTTAAGGGGCGGTTACGTCCGCGTGTCATTGGCCTGTGTCGGTTGACAGAATCGGTCCGTTCTTCATGGAGCGCCCCGCATTGGCGGCGCTTGAGGCCGCTTTTCTTTTTTCAAAGATTTGGGACTGTCCGATGGCCAAGCCGGCAACCGTCAAGATCAAGCTCGTCAGCACCGCGGACACGGGCTTCTTCTACGTGACCAAGAAGAACCCGCGCACCCAGACCGAGAAGCTGAGCTTCAAGAAGTACGACCCGCGCGCTCGCAAGCACGTCGAGTTCAAGGAAGCCAAGATCAAGTGACGCGCCGTTAGGCTCGTCATCCCGGACTTGATCCGGGATCGACCTGTTCGTCTGCAGAGAAGTCTCCGACCGCTGTCTCGATGGCCGGCGGCTGCAGCAGCTCGTCGACCGTCTGCGCGAATTTCGCGACCGAGATCGGCTTCGACACATAGGCCTGCGCGCCCGCATCGCGGATGCGCTCCTCGTCCCCCTGCGCCGAATAAGCGGTGACGGCCATGATCGGCACGTCCGGCGAGCTGCGCGTCGCCGCGGATCATGCGAATGAGGTCGAGCCCGCTGACATGGGGTAGCTGGATGTCGGTGATCACCAGGTCCGGCGAAAAATCGCGCGCGGCATCGAGCGCGTTGCGGCTGTCGGTCACCGCCTCGGGCTCATGGCCGTGCGCCGCGAGGAGGTCGCAGAACAGCTTGATGTTCAGCGCATTGTCCTCGACGATCAGGATCTTCGCCAATTCATCCCCTTCAGCGCGTCGGGCAGTCTCTAGATGGTGCGAGCCCCAAGTCCAACCGATGCGGTCGCGCTCGCCCTCGGGGCGCTTGCGGCAACGCTCGGCGACGAACGGCGGGCGCATCGCTTCCTCGACCTGACCGGAATCGGGACGGATGAGCTCCGCCGCCGTGCCGGCGAGCCGGCGCTCCTCGCCGCGCTGCTGCGCTTCCTCGAAGCGCACGAGCCGGATCTCCTGTCGGTCGCCGAGGAACTTGGCGTCAAGCCGGAAGTCCTCGTAGAGGCGCGGCGCGGGCTTGAGGAAGGGACGCGATGAAGACCATCCTGATCACCGGCGCGACCGCCGGCTTTGGCGAGGCCGCGGCGCGCAAGTTCGTCGCCGGCGGTTGGCGGGCGATCGGCACCGGACGGCGCGGCGAGCGGCTCAAGAAACTGCAGGACGAGCTCGGCGACGCCTTCCTCCCGCTCGAGATCGATATGCGCGATATCGCCGCGGTGCGAAAGCCTCGCCACGCTGTCGCCGCCGTGGGGCGACATCGACCTGCTGCTCAACAATGCGGGCCTCGCGCCTCCAACCGACCCGATGCCGGAGACCGACTGGGATCGAATCGAAACGGTGATCGAGACCAACATCACCGGCCTCGTCGCGCTCACCCGAGCGCTCCTCCCCAAGCTGGTCGAGCGCAAGGGCCAGATCATCAACCTCTCGTCGGTCGCGGCCACTTATCCCTACAAGGGCGGCGCGGTGTACGCCGGCACCAAGGCGTTCGTCCGCCAATTCTCGCTCGACCTCCGCTGCGACCTCGGCGGCACCGGCGTCCGCGTGACCTCGGTCGAGCCGGGGATGGCCGAGACCGAGTTCACCATCGTCCGCACCGGAGGCGACCGGCAAGCCTCGGACAAGCTCTACGCCGGCATGGACCCGATGACGCCCGACGACCTCGCCGACCTCTTCTGGTGGCTCGCCAACCTCCCCCGCATCTCAACATCAACACGGTCGAGCTGATGCCCGTCAGTCAGAGCTTCGCGGGCTTCACGGTGAGTCGCGAGGGTTGATTCGCGAAGCCCCGAGTGCTTGGGGCGGCCCCATGACCATCGACAATCGCCTCGCCGAACTCGGCATCACGCTTCCGCAAGCCGCAGCCCCTGTCGCCTCTTATGTGCCGGCGGTCGAAAGCGGCGGCCATCTCCACGTCTCGGGCCAGATCAGCTTCGCCGAGGACGGCAGCCTGATCAAGGGCCGGCTCGGCGAGGACATGGAGCTCGACGCGGGGCAGCAGGCGGCGCGGCGCTGCGGAATCATGCTCCTCGCCCAGATCAAGGCGGCGCTCGGCTCGCTCGACCGGGTGGAGCGGATCGTCAAGCTCGGTGTGTTCGTCAACAGCGCGCCGGGCTTCACCGACCAGCCGAAGGTCGCCAATGGCGCGTCCGAGTTGATGCAGGAAGTGTTCGGCGAGGCCGGGCGCCATGCCCGAAGCGCGGTCGGAGTCGCGGTGCTTCCGCTCGAAGTCGCGGTCGAGGTGGATGCGATCGTCGCGGTGAAGGCCTAGTTCATTTTCAGCGGCTTACCCACCTGAAGGAATGGCCGACCAGGAAATCGACGTCATTGCGAAGATCGCCTCGGGCGTGTCCGGGCTGAACGCCTTTGCGTGGGACCGGCTCGCGGGCGGCGATCCATTCGTCGGCCACGCCTTCCTGTCGGCGTTGGAGGATTCGGGAAGCGTGGGTCGCGGCACCGGCTGGACTCCGTCGCCGATTCTCGTCGAGGACGAGGCGTCGCACCTGATTGCGGCGGCGCCCGCCTATCTCAAGACCCACAGCCAGGGCGAATATGTGTTCGACCACGGCTGGGCCGACGCCTGGGAGCGCGCCGGCGGGCAATATTATCCAAAGCTTCAGGTCGCCGTCCCGTTCACGCCCGTGCCCGGCCCGCGCCTGCTCGGCGCGCGTCCGCAGCAACTACTCGCGGCGATCGAAGCGGTGACGGTGCAAAATGCCATGTCGTCCGCGCACCTCACCTTCATCGACGAGGCCGGCGCCGCCGAAGCCGCGCGTCGAGGGTGGCTGATCCGGCACGGGGTCCAGTACCATTGGATCAACCGCGGCTACGGCTCCTTCGACGATTTTCTCTGGGCGCTGAGCAGCCGCAAGCGAAAGACCTTGCGCAAGGAGCGTGCCGCCGCCGTCGAGGGACTGGAGATCCGAATCCTTCGCGGCGCGGAGATCGGCCGTGCCGATTGGGACGCGATGTGGGGTTTCTACCAGGACACCGGCTCGCGGAAGTGGGGCCATCCATACCTGACTCGCGAGTTCTTCGACCTGGTCGGTGAACGCATGGGCGACCGGGTCCTGTTGTTCCTCGCCTGTCGCGATGGACTGCCGATCGCCGGCGCCCTCAATTTCGTTGGGCCGGACACCCTCTACGGGCGCTATTGGGGAACGACCGACGAGGTTCCGTTCCTCCACTTCGAGCTTTGCTATTACCGGGCGATCGAATGGGCGATCGAGCACCGGCTTGCCTCGGTGCAGGCTGGAGCGCAGGGCGAGCACAAGGTCGCGCGCGGCTACGAGCCGGTGATCACGACCAGCGCGCATTTCATCCCGAATCAAAGCTTCCGCGATGCAGTTGCGCAGTTCTTGGAGGCGGAGCGCGAGGAAGTCGCGGCCGAGGCCGAATGGCTCCGCCGCGATTTGCCCTACCGGCTCTTGTCCTCGGAATAGAGCGCGACCGTCCGGCCAGTCGGAGTCGGCCATGCCGCGATACATGCCGGGGGTCGTGAAGCCCCACGCCGCCTCGCCGTCGGGCGCGACCGCGATCAGCCCGCCCTTGCCGCCGAGCTCGCCGACGTCTTCGAGGACGGCGTCGAGCGCCGCCTGCAACGACTGGCCGCCCAGCCGGATACGCTCGGCGAGCTGGTGCGCGGCGACCGCGCGGATGAAAAATTCGCCCGAGCCGGTGGCGGACACCGCGGCCGAGCGATCGTCGGCGTAGGTTCCCGCACCGATCAGCGGCGAATCGCCGACCCTTCCCCAGCGCTTGGCGGTCAATCCCCCGGTCGAGGTTGCCGCCGCGACATGTCCGTCAATGTCGACCGCGACCGCGCCGACGGTGCCATATTTGATCTCATCGTCGAACCCGCCTTCGGCGAGCAGCTCGTCGAGCTGGCGACGCCGTTCGGGAACCACGAACCAGGCGTTGTCGACCTGCTCGATGCCGTGGCCGCGGGCAAAGTCGTCGGCGCCATGGCCGGAGAGGAAGACGTGCGGTCCCTCGTCGAGCAGGCGCCGGGCGAGGCTGATCGGTGCCCGAGTCGTGCGCAGGCCCGACACCGCGCCCGCGGCGCGCGTCCGCCCATCCATGATCGCGGCGTCGAGCTCGATGGTTCCCGTCGCCGTCATGACGCTCCCGCGCCCGGCATTGAAGCAGGTGTCTTCCTCGAGGATCCGAACCGCGGCTTCGACCGCATCGATCGCCCGCTCGCGCTTTTCGAGAATCGATGATCCGGCGGCGAGCGCCGCCTCGAGCCCGGCGCGCGCGCATTTCTCCTGCTCGGCGGGAAGGCGGCCGGGCCGCATCGATCCCGCGCCGCCGTGAACGACGATCCGCCAACGAGTTTCGGTCATGGCCGCGGCCATAGCGAGCGCCTGTCGAAGGCGCCAGTTGACGCAAGCGGGCAACTCATATAACTATGATATCAAATAATGGAGGACCGAGATGGCCGACGCAAAAGTGATCGCACTCACCGCGACGAGCGAGCGCGAAGCCGCGACTTCCAGCGGTTACGTGATGCTGATCGTCCTCCTCCTGGCGATCCTCGCCGACGCCTACGAAATCCTGCGGCTCGCCAACGGACCCGATGTGCTCGGGTTCGTCACCGTCGTCGTCGCGACCCTTGTCTTCATCCTGGTCATGCCGGGCTTCTACATGCTGCAGCCCAATCTGGCGGCGGCGATCACTTTGTTCGGCGAGTATCGCGGGACCGACCGCTCCAACGGCCTCAGATGGACCTGGCCGTGGATGGCCAAGAAGAAGGTATCGGTCCGCGCCAACAACTTCATTTCCGACAAGATCAAGGTGAACGACCTTCGCGGCAATCCGATCGACATTGCCGCGCAGATCATGTGGCGCGTCGTCGATACCGCGCAGGCCTTGTTCGACGTCGACGACTACAAGCAGTTCGTCCGAGTCCAGGTCGAAGCGGCGATCCGGACCATCGGCTCGCGCTATCCCTACGACGATTTCACCCATCATGAGCTGACGCTGCGCGGCAATCATGACGAGGTCGGGGCAGAGCTTCGCAACGAACTGCAGGAGCGGCTGAACGTCGCCGGGATCACGATCGACGAATGCGGCTTCACCTACCTCGCCTATGCGACCGAGATCGCCGGCGCGATGCTTCGCCGCCAGCAGGCGCAGGCCGTGGTCGCCGCTCGCCAGACTCTCGTCGAGGGCGCTGTCGGAATGGTCGAAATGGCCCTCGCGTCGTTATCCGAAAAGAAGGTGGTCGAGCTCGACGACGAGCGCCGCGCCGCGATGGTCTCCAACCTGATGGTCGTGCTCTGCGGCGAGCGCGACGCGCAGCCCGTCGTCAACGCCGGCACGCTGTACCAATAGGGAGCGGGCGCCATGCCCGATGCCGAGCGCAAAGCCTATCCGCTGCGCGTCGACCCGGCGCTCTGGGCGGCGGTCGAGCGCTGCGCGGCGGCGGATCTCAGGAGCGTCAATGCGCAGGTCGAATGCCTGCTTCGCGAGGCGCTCGCGAGCCGGGGCGTAAAGCTCAAGGCACCCATCCCGCGCAAGCGAGGCCGGCCGCCGAAGGAGACGAAATGATGGCCGACGAGCGAGATTGGTTTGCACCGAAGCGTTTCGGTTATGGCGCGGGACTCCCGATCAGCTGGCAGGGTTGGGCGCTGACGCTTGCCTATGTCGCGCTCATCGTCCTGGCGAGCCTGGTCATCCGTTACACCTGGATCGGATATGCCAGCATCGTCGTGATCCTGACGGTCGTATTCACGGTAATTTGCGCCCGCACGACGAGGGGCGGATGGCGCTGGCGCTGGGGCGAGAAGGACGCCGATTAGCCGACCGACAGGTCGCGCTGCTGATTGACGAGCTGCCACTCGTCGAGGTCGGAGAGCATGATCCGTCCCGCCTGCTCGGCGAGATCGGCCGCGCGCGACAGGCCGACATCCTTTCTCAGCTCATCATTGATCTGGCGAAGGGTGTTGGAGGTCGCCATCGACCGCACGGCGTCGCCGCCGAAGTCGGCCTGGAAGCGGATCCCGAACACCGCGGTGCCGAGCGCCGGAAAGCCCGCCGAGACCAGAGTGAACCAGCTCCCATAATCGTTCACGAACGAGGCGTTGGTCGCATAGCCGATGATCGTCGCGAGCGAGACGATGAGGGTCGCGACGAACAAGATCGTGGCGACCTGCTCGAGGCGGCGGTCGAGCTTCTCGATCTGTTCGGCGTGATGCTCGTGATACGACACCTGCGGTTCGACCTCGTGGTCGGCGATCGCCCGGGCGAGCCGTGCCGCGCGAGGCGCGTCGATGGCGGCGCACGGGCAGCCCATCGCGCGCCAGATCCCGCCCGCGTACCATTCGATCCACCGCTTCGGGATCGGATTGGTCTCGGTCCCCGGCGGATCCGGCGAGGCGATCCCGAGCAGCTTCAAGGTCCGCATCGGGCGCAGCCGCTCCGCGAGCTGGCGGTAGTCGAGCCAGCGGCGATGCCACTCCTGCCGGGTCCCGATGTGCGCATTGAGGATGATCGCCATCGTGATGAGCATCTCGAGAATCGCTTCCTCGAACTTGAGGTGCGGGGCCATGAACGCGGCGAGGCCGAGGCACACGGCAACTCCGCCGAGGACGAAGTTGAAGATGTGCCCGCTGCGATAGGTCTGGGCGAAATGGGTCGCCAGCCGGTCGGCCCAGCTATACGCCTCCTCGAGCAGGTCGATCGGGGCGCGGATGTCGTGCGCATCCGCGCAGCTGGCGCGGTAGCGCTGCCATTCATCGCGGATCTGCGCGGCATAATATTTGTCGGTGTAGCTGCGCGGCTTGAAGCTTTTGACGCCGGTCGCGGCAAGCAACAGCGGATATTCGATGCGCGCGCGGAAGTAGCGCAGCCGCTCGCGCGTGAAGCCTTTCAGGAACGACTGCTCCTGCTCGTCGGGCGGAGGCATCAACAGGCCGGCGAAAAGCGCGTCGATGTCCTGCCGTTCCAGCGACCGGGCAACGCCGGGGTCGTCGGCGATGGTCACCACGGCCGGGTCGAACGCGGCCCACAGCACGCGCGCTTCCTTCTCGGGCTCCAGCGGCACGTGGATGATCGCGGTTCCTCGGGTGAGCGCCAGCTGCACGACCTCGCCGGTCCCGCCGCGCCCACGCGGCGGCTTGCCGTCCCACACCGCGATGAGGACGTCGCAATGCGCGACGGTTGCCCGTCCGGTCATGATGTAGGCGTCGAGGCTGTCGTTGGGATCGCCCGGCAGCTCCAGCACGCAGCTCGCTCGTTCGACCAGCGCGTCGAACCGGCTGCGGGCGGCGTCATTGGCGAGGCTTTCGCGATAGCGATTGCGCTCGAACGGGAGGATTCCCTCGAGCTCCCAGCCGAGCTCGAGGGCGAGTTCGGCCGCGATCTGGTCGGCGCCGTCGGCGATGGGCGAGACGAAGCGCAACCGCGGCGGACAGGGTGCAAAGCAGTCGCGCTCGCGCTCGAGCAGCGCTCGCCCCGCCTGCTCGATCAGGAGCAATGTTTCACGAACGCGCTCGCGCACCCGATCGACGTCGCCCTCCGCCAGCACCTCGGCGCGGTGACCGGTGACGCCAACCGCGAGAACGAACGGAATGGCCGGCGGGCCGGCCGCGGCGATCAGCGCATCGTCAGGCAGGGGTGCGTTCAGTGCTCTTCCTTCGCCACCAGCACAGGGCCAGACCGATGATCAACCCGATCACGAGGCCGATGACGAGGCATGGCCAATCAATGCCGCCTTGGTGTCCCGGAGCCGGCGCACCTGCCTGCAATTCGCCGGTCCCCTGCTGCGGCGGGGGCGGGGGAGGCGGTGGCGGCGGCCGCGTTGTCCCGCCGTTATCGATGATCGGATCGACGGAGCCGTGACCCGTTGTGTTGAGCTGGTAATAGAGGCTTTGCGGCGAAGGATAATTGTCGTTCTTGTCGAGAACGAACAGTTCCTTCCCGTCGCTCGACACCACGACCGCCGCGATCTGCGGATCGATGACGTGGGTTCCCGGCTTTGAATTGGGCTGAACCCAGACGGGGTCGTTCTGAACGAACCGGACGCTGTTGCCTGGATTGCTGATGACGAAATGGATCAGGTAGGGCCCGCCGTCCGTCGGAAGATTGACATGCGGATAGTCCTTCGGATCGGAACTGCTGTGGCCTTTGTGGCCCACGTTCCATTTGTTTCCCGACCCCCCGGCCAGGGGCTGGATCGTCACTTCCTGCAAATTCGGCCATGCCTGCATGATCGTTCCCCCTTCGAATTATCCGACCCGGCTAGTCATCCGTTCGGACCGATGATCGTCGTGCCCCCGTTCTTGATGATCGGATCGAACGGCTCGACCGTCAGCTTCGGGTCGTTACAGCTGAAATTCCATTGGTAGCTGACGTCCATCGGACCGTTGCGGTTATTGTTGTTGTCGGTGAAGGACGCCGTGTCGCGTCCCGATCTTGACGGCGACGATCTGCTTCGAATTCTCGCCCGATGCCGGAGGACAGGTCGAGCAATCGTCCTGCGCGTCGAGGCTTTTGAACTCGACGGTCAACCCGGCCGGGCTTGCGAGCGTGAAGTCGAAGTGGTGGGCTCCGGAGTTCTTGGGCAGGCTTGCGCCGCCATTGCCGCTGATCATTAGTTGTTGCCGACGAGCGGTGGCGGTAAGCGGCACGGTATGGCGCGGTCACATGGATTTGCTCTTGCGTCGAGATCCTCGGTTCATCTCGATCGTTTCCCTTTCTTGGCAATTCACCCACTCAACTCACGAAATCCGATCGCCTCAGCCTCGCCAGCATCGGCGCCGCTTCAGCCTGCCGGCCGAGGCGAAGCAGGATTTTTGCATGACTGGCGATCTCGTCGGGTCGTTCGGTCGTTCCGGCGGGAATCGCGGCAAGCGCCTGCGACCACGCCGTTTGCGCGGCCCTGAGATCACCTAGCTCACGCTCGCTGTCCCCCAGCAGAAGGTAAGATTTGGCAGCGAAGAAGCCGTCGCTCACTGCATCGCCCGTGCGCAGCGACCGCGCCGCCGCAACCGATCGCAATGCGAGTTCTCGAGCCTGCGCCTTTGCTCCACTCTTGAGCGCGAGTCCGCCTTGCGTCAGCCAGCAAGTGATCAGGCCCTTTTGCCACGTCGGCGCTCGGCCATCTGCGTTTGAGCAGGCGCGAGACGGTTTGGCATGCCGCGCCCGTCAGAGATGATGCCTCGGCCAACTGACCGTCGGCCATGAGTTGGCCGGCGAGGTCGAAGCGGCCTGATAGCCATATTCCAGCCATACGGCATTATCGGGCTCGACGTTCGTAAGCGCGTCCGCGTGGGCGATGGCGGTGCGATATTGCCTGCATTGCCGTAGCTGACCGCCGGTCTCCTCATAGAGATTTCCGAGCGAACGGTGAGCGGGGATCAGACGTTGACGAAGATCCACGTTCGCCCGTTTTTGCGATAGAGGGTTTCGAGAATCGCGAACCCCGTGCTCGCGTGCGGCGATCGCGGCGCCATATTCACCGACTGCCTTGCCGAGCGTCGGCCAAGCCAGGCAAGCGAATCCGCGACGGATTTCTGATAGTCGGTGTTCGACGGATCCGCGGTAGCGATCGCCTGCATCGTATTCAGCGCCTCCTGGAACTGGCCTGCCGCCTCCGCGAAGCGTCGCTGGTCCGAAAGCACAGCGCCGAGATCGGCGTCGGCATATTGTTCCTCCATCCGGTATTTCATGTTGTCGGGAGCAAGGGCGACCATGCGAAGTCGGCGAGGCGCTTATATTCGCGCATGTGAGCCTCGGCCGTTTCGAACTGGCCGCGGTTATGGGCTATCTCGCCGACGTAGAAGACGTTCTGCGCGTGATCGAACAGTCGCTGCGGATCGTCGGGCTTGCGCCGGATGGCCTCCGCGGTTCCCGCCATGGCGCCGCGGTACAGCCTTAGCGCCCCGTCGACATCTCCGCGCTTGGTCGCCACTTCGGCCATCAGGCTCAGAGCGCTCGCGCGCTGCGTCAGCGCGGCGTCCGCCAGATCGGCTGTGTCCTCCTTCTGATAATAGCCAAGCACTCTCGCGCCGACCCCGTCGAGGGCGTCGAGCCGGCCGATCGGTTCGAGCTTGTCCTTGAGGTCGCCGAGCATGAAGCTGATCAGCCCTTCGGCTTCGCGGCGTTGTTCCCGCGCCTCGTCGCGAGCCTGGATCGCGGTGACCGCGAGCGTGCTCGTGACGACCATTCCCGCGAGCGACGCCGCGGCGACGAAGGCGAGTTGGCGCTGGTGGCGGGTCTGCTCGCGCTGCACCAGCTCGTCGAGCCCGACGCCGAGCATTCCCGCGACCAGCTTGAGGAAGGCGACGCGCCTGCCTTCGCCGCCTTCGCGGAAATCCGCCGCCAGCGGTTCGGCCCGCTTCGCGGTGCGGTGGCCTCGACGGTCATATTTGTACCGCAGCGCGGGCGGGAAGCATTCCTCTTCCTCGCGGCCCGGGATGTCGCTCGCGAACGGCTCGCCGGCCCCGACCGCGGCAAGGACGCAACCTTCGGGCCGGGTTCGCTTGAAGGATTCGATCTCGAGGTTGGTCCAGCGCGACGTCGCGGCGGTCGGCGAGCACAGCACGACGAGGAATTGCGAGGCGGCGAGCGCGGCCTCGATCTCGACCGCAAGGTCGTCGCCGGCGGACAGGTCGTGCTGGTCGCGGAAGATCGGCGTCAAGCGCCGGGGGACGACGCCGTTCGCGGTCAGCTTTCCGGCGAGCGCGGAAGGAACCCGAAACTTCTCGAGCTCGCCGTGGAGCCAGTCGGCGAGTTCCTTGTCTTTGTGGCTGTAGCTGAGGAACGCATAGTAACGCGTACGAAGCCGCGGCTTCCGGCCCCGATCGACCTCCGACCGGGCAGGCCGTCCAAATCCCGGCAATTGGGCAAGCTTGGCCATACGCCGCCCCCAGCGAGTCCCGTTAAGCCCGTTAACACAATGCGATAAGAGTCGCGATAACCCCTTCGATAGGGGAGCTCGGCTTTGCCCGCACCTCCCAAACGCCTATATGCGCGCTTTCAGAGGTGTTCATGTCTTCCATTCGTCCCTGGCGCGATATCGAGCGGCGCAAGTCGCGGCAGATCATGGTCGGCTCCGTTCCGGTGGGCGGAGATGCGCCGATCAGCGTCCAGACCATGACCAACACGCCGACCGAGGACGCATCGGCGACGATCGACCAGATCCGCCGCTGCGAGGACGCCGGCGCCGACATCATCCGCGTGTCGTGCCCGACGGCCGGGGCGACCGCGGCGCTCAAGGAGATCGTCCGCGCGGCCAGCGTGCCGATCGTCGCGGACATCCACTTTCATTACAAGCGCGCGCTCGAAGCCGCCGACGCGGGCGCCGCCTGCTTGCGGATCAACCCCGGCAACATCGGCTCGGAAGAGCGGGTTCGCGAGGTGATCGCCGCGGCGCGTGCCAACGGCTGCGCCATCCGCATCGGCGTCAATGCCGGCAGCCTCGAGAAGGACTTGCTCGAAAAATATGGCGAGCCGTGCCCCGAGGCGCTGGTCGAAAGCGCGCTCGACCATATCCGCATTCTCGAGGATCATGGCTTTCGCGACTACAAGGTCGCGGTGAAGGCGAGCGACGTGTTCCTCGCGGTCGCCGCCTACCAGCAACTCGCCGATCAGGTGGATTGTCCCTTGCACCTCGGAATCACCGAGGCCGGCGGCCTCATCGGCGGGACCGTCAAATCGTCGATCGGGATCGGCAATTTGCTGTGGGCCGGGATCGGCGACACCATCCGCGTGTCACTGTCGGCCGAGCCGGAGGAAGAAGTCCGTGTCGGCTACGAGATTTTGAAGGCGCTCGGAATCCGAAGCCGTGGAGTCCGTGTCGTCTCCTGCCCGAGCTGCGCTCGGCAGGGCTTCGACGTGATCCGCACCGTCGAGGCGCTCGAGGAGCGGCTTCAGCACATCAAGACGCCGATGTCGCTGAGCGTGCTCGGCTGCGTCGTCAACGGGCCGGGGGAAGCGCGCGAAACGGACATCGGAATCACCGGCGGCGGAAACGGCAAGCACATGGTCTATCTTTCCGGCGTCACCGATCACCAGGTGCAGGACGCGGACATGATCGATCACATCGTGCGGCTGGTGGAAGCCAAGGCGGCCGAGCTCGAAGCCGAAGAGGCGCAGGCGCGGACTCTCGACGCGGCCGAATAGTCGGCTAAGCGGCGCTCGGTGCGCCGCTTCGAATATCCCCTTCAGGCCTTCATGGTCGCACTCGGCGCGGTCGCGGTGCTGTCGATCATGGACGCGGTGATGAAACATCTCGTCCTGGCGATCGGCGTCGTCGCCGTCAGCATCTGGCGCGCCGTCGTGAACCTCTTGATCAGCGGCGGACTTTACCTCCCACGGCGCCTGCCGTGGCCGACCCGAAGGACCCTGTGGATCCACGTCAGCCGGAGCATCGTCGTGACGCTGATGGCCGTGCTCTTCTTCTGGGGGATCGGCCGGGTGCCGCTCGCCCAGGCGATCGCGCTGACCTTTATCGCGCCGCTGATCGCCATGCTGCTCGCGCCGATGTTCCTCGACGAACGGCTGAGCGGGCGTTCGATCGCCGGCGCCCTCGCCGCCTTCGCCGGCGTCATTGTGATCGTGCTGGGGCAGGCGCGAAGCGAAGTTCGATCCGATGTGCTGCTCGGCATCGTCGCCATCCTCGGATCGGCGCTTTGCTATTCGGTCAACATCCTGATGATGCGCTGGCAGGCGCTCGTCGCGAAGCCGCTCGAGATCAACTTCTTCCAGTCGCTCGTGGTCATGCTGATCTGGATCGCCGCAATCAGCTTCGCCGGCGTTCCGGCATGGCCGCATGGCCAGTTCGTGTGGATCGTCGTTGCGGCCGTGCTTTCGACGTCGGGAAGCCTGCTGTTCGCCTGGGCCTATGCGCGCGGCGAGGCCGGCTATCTCGCGGTGACCGAATATAGCGCGTTCATCTGGGCTTCGGCGCTCGGCTGGCTCGTGTTTCGCGAGCGCGTGTCCTCTTATACGCTCGCCGGCGCGGCGCTGATCGTGTGCGGATGCCTCATCGCGGCGCGGCGCAGGCCCCTCGCTCCGCCGGAGATCGACGTCGTCGCCTAACCGCTCGACGCGAGCAGGTTGATGGTGAAGGCGAGCACCCCGATGTTGAAGGCGAAGGCGGCGAGGCAGTGAAAGGTCACGATCTTTCGAACATGCTCGCTCGTCACCTGCACGTCCGACGTCGCGAACGCCATTCCGCACGTGAAGGCGAAGTAGACGAAGTCCCAATAGACAGGCTGCGGGGTCCCTGGAAAATCGAACCCGGAGCAGCCGAGGTCCGGCTTCGTATAGGCGAGGTGCGCGTAATGGAGCGCGTAGACCATGTTGCTGAACAGCCAGGCGAGGATCAGCGTGGTGATGATCAATGCCTTGGTGTCGGGTTCCGGATTTTTCCCCACTGTTTCCGATGCGATGGCGACCAGCAGCACCGCCATCACGACCGCGGTGATCACCAGCAGCGCAATCCGGTTGCCGTCGTTCCGGGCGGCCTGATCGCGAATCTCGGATTCCTTCCTGGTGGCCAGAATCGGCGCGCACGAAACCAAGAATGCCAACGCGGCCACGTCGAAGCCCATCATGGTGGCCAGCCACCAGTTGGAGAAGCCAAGTCCGATCATCAGTGTCGAAAGGGCCATGAGCCCCGCGAACATGATGAAGCGCCAGGGCGCGATCATGTTGCCGAGGGTGCGTGGCCTGTGCATTGCAAATGAATTACCGAGCGGCCGGCCCGCGTCCAGTGAAAGGATATCCATGCCCTGGCTTTGGCTGATCATCGGCGGCCTGTTCGAGGTCGGCTTCACGACCTCGCTGCGGTTCGTCGACGGCTTTCGGAACCTGCCCTGGACGCTCGCCTTCCTCGCCTCGGTCGCGGTCAGCATGGCCCTGCTCGAGGTGGCGTCGCGCTCGATCCCGATGGGCACCGCTTATGCGGTCTGGGGCGGGATTGGCGCGGTCGGCACGGTCATGGTCGGGATCCTCTGGTTCCACGAACCGTCGAGCACCGTCCGAATCCTGCTCATCCTCGCCATCGTCGCCGCGATCGCCGCGCTCAGGACGACCGCCTGACGGCTTTAAAACCCAAACGTCTCAATCATTTGCGGCGTGGAAAGGAACGTCGGGCGGCGCGGTTCGCTGAACCCGACAAATCGGCCGTGTGGCACAATCGCAAAAACCAATGGGTCGAAACCATAAGAACCGAGCGCTCCGGTTTTTGAGCTCAGCGCGGCGCGAGCAAAGCGTCGAGCGTGCCCTCGCCTTTCCCCGTCTTGACCAGGCGCGGATAGCGCAGCCCGCCATGCCAATCGAGCGTCACTGTCCGGTAGACGTCACCGTCATGCACCAGCAGCTGGGGCGCGGCGCCCCCGGCCGCCGCCGCCTTGATCGCCTGCTTCATCGCATCGGCGGTGAAGTTGCGCCCGTTGACGGCGAGGATCTGCGAGCCGACCGTCAGGCTCGCGTTGAACGCCGGGCTGTCCCACAGGACGCTCGCGACTTTCCCGTCGTTGCCGACGCGAATCCGCCCGAATAGGTGAAGTCCGAAGCCTTGCGTTCCTTCTCGCCGCTGGTCCACCATTTGGTCGGCTCCGCGGTATAGACGAGCTTGTAGCCGCCTCGCGTAATGCCCTCGAGCGGCGCCTGCGGCGCGACTGCGTAAACCTTGGCCCGCAGGTAGGAGCGCCAGTCGTACGGCTGCACCCGATTGAGCGTGGCGACGATGTCGTCGAAATTGTAGGTGAGCTCGCCCCAGTCGCGATTGCGGACACCAAAGAACGCCTTCGCGAAATCGTCGATCGAGCGCTTGCCGCCCGACTGCTGGCGGATGATCCGGTCGACATCGAGCCAGATCAGCTGGCCTTCGCTGTAATAATCCTCGCGGCGTTGCCAGCTCAGCCACGGCTGCGGCTGGCGGCCGGCGATGATCGGGTCGTTGGTGGTGTCGACCAGCGGCCGCCACGCGCGCCCCGGCACGCCGAGGCTGTAGGCCGCCGCGGTCGAGGCGATCGCATCGAGCGTATCCTGCTTCGACAGCATCCCCGAGCGGGCGCCGAGGACATAGCCCCAGAACTGGGTCTGGCCCTCGTAGACCCACAGCAGGCTGTCCTCCATCGGCACCCGGTAGTCGGGCGTCCACAGATCGGCGCCGCGGCGGAACTTGCCGTTCCAGCTGTGGGTGTATTCGTGCGGCAGCAGGTTGCGGTCGCGCAGCTTGTTCTCCCAATCGGTGAAATAGCCGCGGTCGACCCCGTCCTCGGAGCTGCGGTGATGCTCGAGTCCGATGCCGCCGAGATTGTCCGAGATCGTCAGCAGGAAATCATAATGATCGTAATGCTCGCTCCCGAACGCCTTGACCGCCTGGGCGACGAGCCGCCGATGCGCGGCGATCTGCTCGGGAGTCGCGGCGAGCTCCGCCGCGGTGTCGGCGATCACGTCGAGGGTCACGTCATCGCTCAGCGGAATGCGGCGGTAGTGGGCGCCGGCGATCATCGGCGAGTCGAGCAGGATCTCATAGCTCGTCACCGGATAGTCGGTGCGGTTGCCGCTCTGCCGGGTCGGGCGAAGCGCCGTCGCGATCTTCCAGCCGGCGGGGACGATGACGGACGCCTGAACCGGGATCTGCCGGACATAATAGCCGGCCGGATAGAGCGAAGTCGCGATCGGCTCGATGCTCTCCATGTCCGGGGTCATCATGATCCGGCCCTGGTTCTCGGCGGTCGGCGAGACATATTGGAAGTCGACGTCGATCGCGCGGACACCCTGCGGGCACGCTGACATGGAACGCGTGGACGTCGAGCGTGTCGCGGACCCACTTGAGCTCGCGTCCGCCGGCGGTGAAGCGGAAGCCCGTCGCATTCTTGATGTCGTTGCGTGGGCTGTGCCCGCCCGGCACCCACTTCGGATAGAGCAGCACGAAGTCTCCCGCCTGCGCGACCGGGATCGTCTGATGAATGCGGAAGATCGCGCGCGTGACGTCGCTGGCGTCGATCGTCAGCTGCATCGTGCCGGGGTACGGCACGTCGCGCGCGGCCGGGATGCGTGTCGATCTTGGCGGTCGGGACCGGCTTGCTGTTTTGCGGCGGGACAATCTGCGCGGCCGCGGAGCCGGCGAAGATAGCGGACAACAGGACAACAAGCGCGGCTCGGCGCATCGACGCAACTCCTTGATGGCGGGCGGAAGGAAATGGAATCGCGGCTCTAACGAATTTCGCGGTTTCCGCGCAATGCGGCGCGCGCGTTCGCAGAGCGCAGCCGGCGCTTCGTCGAACACCAGCGCGTCGTCAGCGCCGATTAAGTTCGTTCCAGCAACGCAAGCCCGCATGAAAATCCGTTCGACGCTCTTGGGCACCGCCGCCACGATCCTGCTCGCCTTCCCCGCGTTCGCCCAGGAGGCGCCGGCCACGCCGCAACAGCAACCTGCGACCGCGCCGACGGCGCAGGACGACACGCAAGCTGCGCAGGCTGTGAACGAGGATTATGGCGACGAGGAAGAAATCGTCGTTCAGGGGACGCGCGCCCGCGGCTCGGTGATCGGCGATATCCCGCCGCAGAACATCCTCGACTCCCGCGACGTGCGGGCGACCGGCGCGACCAGCATCGACGAACTGCTCGATGCGCTGGCGCCGCAGATCGGAAGCGCGCAGGGCCGCGAGCGGCGGACGGCCGGTCCTGCTCCTCAACGGCCAGCGCATCGCCGGCTTCCGCGAGCTTCGCGATATTCCGCCCGAGGCGATCGAGCGGGTCGAGATCCTGCCCGAGGAAGTCGCGCTCAAATATGGCTATCGCGCCGACCAGAAGGTCGTGAACATCGTCCTTCGCCAGCGCTTCCGCTCGACCACCGCGCAGGTCGGCGCGCGAGCTCGCGACCGAAGGCGGCTACGCTCAACGGCAACGCCGACCTCACGCAATTCTCGATCCAGCGGAACGGCCGAACGACGCTCAACGCGCACGTCGAGGGCAATTCGATGCTCACCGAGGCCGAGCGCAACATCCTCGATCTCGCCGCCGGCCAGCGGGACGATCGAGGAGCGAGCTCGCCGCCCGCTCGCTGCTGGGCACGCAAGCGCGACGCGCGCGTGTCGGGCGACTTTCAACCGCCAGGTTCTCGGCGATGTCTCGGCGACACTGAACACCGAACTCGAGCATACCGACGGCCGTTCGCTGATCGGGCTCGGCGAAACCCTGCTCGAGCCGCTGGCCCGCAAGACGAGCAGCGACAGCGCGCATGCCGGGCTTACGCTCAACGGGACCAAATCGGACTGGCGCTGGACTTTGACCAGCAACGCCGATCTCGAGCGCGACGTCACCCGCACCGATCGCGACGCCGGCATCCTCGCGAGCGCGCGCGCGAGACCACGGCGTCGGGCGACATCAAGGCGACCGCCAACGGCAACCTGTTCACGCTTCCCGCCGGCGACGCGAGCACGACGATCACGCTCGCGCGGAAGCACGGCGCATCTCGACGGCGCGCGACGGCGACTTGGCGTGGCCAGCTCCAATTCGCTCGGCCGGACGGCGGGCGAGGCCGCGATCAACCTCGACCTGCCGATCTCGCGCCGGAACCGCGATTTCAGCGCGCTCGGCAACCTGAGCTCTGAACGGCAATGCGGAGGTCGATCAGCTCTCGGACTTCGGTACGCTGACGAAGATCGGCGCCGGCGCGAACTGGTCGCCGGTCGATCGACTGAACTTCCTCGGCAGCTGGACGTCGCGAGGAAGGGCCGCCGACGATCAACCAGCTCGGCGACCCGGTGCTCGACACCCCGGCACGCGCATTTTCGACTTCACCACCGGCCAGACGGTGCTGGTCGACGTCGATCACCGGCGGCAACCCCAACCTGCAGGCCGACCGCCGCAACGTGCTGAAGCTCGGCGCGCAACTGGCAGCCGTTCGAGAACACCGATCTGCGACTGCGCGCCGAATATGTCCACCAGACGATCGACAAGGCCGATCTCCAACATCACCGTGACCGCGGCGATCGAAGCGGCGTTTCCCGGATCGCTTCGTCCGCGACTACTTCCGGCCAGCTGATCAGCGTCGACCTGCGGCCGGTGAATTTCGAAAGCTCGCGAGCGCGACACGCTGCGCATCGGGTTCGACTTCTCGAAGCCGCTGAAGTCGCACCGGCCGTCGCAAGCGGTGATCGACCAGATGCGCGCGCAGTTTCGCGCGTTCGGCGCGCCGGACCGGCGCCGACGCCGGCGCAGATCGGCCCGCAGGCCAACGACGCCGCCTGCTCCGCCTGCCGAGGATGCCGCCTCCCGGCAGCGCCCGACCAGGCCGGCACCCGGCAGTCGCGGCGTCCCGAGGGCGCGGCTTCGGGCGGCGTGGCGGCGGCGGCGGTTGCGGCGGCGGACGTCGGCGGCGGCAACCGCGGCCGGCTGCAGTTCTCGCTGACCGACACCATCACCTTCGTCGACAAGGTGCCGATCGCGCCCGGGCCTGCCCGAGATCGACTATCTCCACGGCGATGCGGCCGGGCAAAGCGGCGGCACTCCGCGTCATCACGTCGAGGCGCAGGCCGGCTATTTCAACAACGGCCTCGGCGCGCGGATCGGCGCCGACTGGCGGAGCGGAACGACGGTCGAACACGCCTGACCGGCGACAACCTCCATTTCTCGCCGCTCGCGACCTTCGACCTCAGGCTGTTCGCCAATCCCGGCGACATTCCGGAGCTCGCCGTCAAGCATCCGTGGCTGCGCGGAACGCAGGTCCGGTTCGAGGTCGAACAACATCTTCAACAGCAGGCCGAAGGTCCATGATGCGACGGCGAGCGTGCCGCTGAGCTATCAGCCGGACCTGCTCGATCCGCTCGGGCGGACGGTAATGATCAGCTTCCGCAAGCTGTTCCTGCCCTCGCCGGCCGTTCGGCGCAGTTGCAGGAGCGGCAGCAGCAGCCGACGCCATGCGCTGGTTCCGCCACGCTGGTCCGAATATGCTTAAGCGCCGCGCGATGACGCCGGTTCAGCCCGTTCGGGGCACGCAAAGCCTGCTTGGAGAAGACGCCGACCGCCTCGCCACGGTGGTCGCGGCGTTCGATCGCGTGCGCCGCCTGTACGGCTTCAAGCGCGTCGAAGTGCCGACGATCGAGCAGACCGCGGTGTTCGCCCGCACGATCGGCGAGACCACCGACGTCGTCTCGAAGGAAATGTATTCGTTCGAGGATCGCGGCGGGGAAGTCGATCACGCTTCGGCCCGAGTTCACCGCCGGCATTTGCCGCGCCTATCTGAGCGAGGGCTGGCAGCAATATGCGCCGCTCAAGGTCGCGACCTACGGCTCGGCCTTCCGCTACGAGCGGCCGCAGAAGGGCCGCTTCCGCGAGTTCCACCAGCTCGATGCCGAGATCATCGGCGCCGGCGAGCCGCAGGCGGACGTCGAGCTGCTCGCCTTCGCCGACCAGCTGCTGAAGGAGCTCGGCATCGACGGCGCGATCCTGCAGCTCAACACGCTCGGCGATCCCGGAGACGCGCGCCGCCTGGCGCGACGCGCTCTACGAGCATTTCCGCGGCCATCGCGGCGGCGCTGAGCGAGGACAGCCAGGCGCGGCTCGAGCGCAATCCGCTGCGCATCCTCGACAGCAAGGCGCATCAGGACTGGCCGATCGTCGACAGCGCGCCGGCCATCGACGAATTCCTGACCGCCGAAGCCGCGGACTTCTTCGGCAAGGTGACGGACGGGCCTCGATGCGGCCGGCGTCGCGTGGGAGCGAGCGCCGCGCCTGGTGCGCGGCCTCGATTATTACCGCCACACCGCGTTCGAGTTCGTCACCGACCGGCTCGGCGCGCAAGGCACGGTGCTCGCCGGCGGCCGCTATGACGGGCTGATCGAGGCGCTCGGCGGGCCGCACACGCCGGCGGTCGGCTGGGCGGCGGGCATCGAGCGGCTGGCGATGATGATCGGCGCGCCCGAGCCGGAGCGGCCGACGTCGTCGATCGTGCCGCTCGGTGACGCGCGCCGAAGGCGAAGCGCAGGCGCATTCGTCGCCGGGCTTCGCCGCGCGGGCATCGCCGCCGACATGGCCTATCGCGGCAACATGAAGAAGCGGCTACGAGCCGGGCCAATGAAGCCGGCGCGGCGCTATGCGCTGATCATCGGCGATGACGAGCTCGAGCGTGGCGAGGCGCAGCTCAAGGACCTTGCGATCGCGGCGACGCAGCGAGCGCGTCTCGCTCGACCTCATCGCGGAGGCGATCGGCGCGATGACCCAGATCTCGTCCGAACGCATCGCGTCGATCGAGGCGCGCCGGCACGAGCTTGCCGAGGCGATGTCGCGCGGCGACCTTGCGCCCGAGGAGTTCGTCCGGCTGTCGAAGGATTATGCGGCGATCGAGCCGGTCGCCGCCGCCGCGCGCGAAGTGCGGCGGCTTCGCGCCGAGCTCGATGTGCTGAACGGCCTGGTCGCCGATCCGACCGCCGAGCCCGAGCTCAAGGAAATGGCGGCGGCCGAAGCCGACGAAATCCGGCACAAGCTGCCGCACGCCGAGCGCGCGCTGGCGGTCCAGCTGCTGCCGCGCGACGCCGCCGACGAGCGCGCCGCGATGCTCGAGGTCCGCGCCGGCACCGGCGGCGACGAGGCGGCGCTGTTCGCCGGCGATCTGCTGCGCATGTACCAGCGCTTCGCCGAGACCCAGGGCTGGCGGTTCGAGCTGATCTCGGCGAGCCCGTCGGAGCTCGGCGGCTACAAGGAAGCGATCGCCTCGATCAACGGCGCGGGCGTGTTCGCCAAGCTCAAGTTCGAAAGCGGCGTCCACCGCGTCCAGCGCGTGCCGGCGACCGAGAGCGGCGGCCGCATCCACACCTCGGCGGCGACGGTCGCGGTGCTGCCCGAGGCCGAGGACGTCGACGTCCAGATCGACGACAAGGACCTGCGCATCGACGTCTATCGCTCGTCCGGCCCCGGCGGCCAGTCGGTCAACACCACCGACAGCGCGGTCCGCATCACCCACCTTCCGACCGGCCTCGTCGTCATCCAGCAGGACGAGAAATCGCAGCACAAGAACAAGGCCAAGGCGCTGAAGGTGCTGCGCACGCGCCTGTTCGAGCTGGAGCGCGAGCGGCTGGCCAGCGAGCGCGCCGGCGCGCGCAAGTCGATGGTCGGCTCGGGCGACCGCTCGGAGCGCATCCGCACCTACAATTTCCCGCAGGGGCGGGTCACCGACCACCGCATCAACCTCACGCTGCACAAGCTCGACGAGGTGCTCGAAGGGCCGGGGCTGGCCGAGATCGTCGACGCGCTGGTCGCCGAGGACGAAGCCGAGCGGCTGGCGAGGCCTGGAGGAGGCGTGAAGCCGATCGCCCGCGCGCTGGACGATGCCACGCGCCAGTTGACCAAGACGCAGCGATACGGCGCGCCTCGATGCCGAGCTGCTGATGGCCGAGGCGCTGCACATCGACCGCGACCGCCTGCTGCTCGTCGCCGCCCGACCGCGAGGTTCCCGAGCGCTTCTGGGAGATGGTCGAGCGCCGCTCCGAAGGCGAGCCGGTCGCCTACATCACCGGCCGCCGCGCCTTCTGGAACATCGAGCTTCACGTCGGCCCCGGCGTGCTCGTGCCGCGGCCGGATTCGGAGGTGCTGATCGCGTCGGCGATCGAGCATTTCGAAGGGACGCCGGGCCCGCGCGGATCCTCGACCTCGGCACCGGGCCGGGAACCTTGCTGCTCGCCGCGCTCGACATCTGGCCGGACGCGACCGGGCTCGGCGATCGATCTCTCGCGCCACGCGCTGTCCTATGCTTCGGCCAATGCCCGCCGCCTCGGCTTCGAGCAGCGCGCCAAGCTGATGCAGGGCAACTGGGCGAAGGGACTGCTCGAAAGGTTCGACCTGATCCTGTGCAACCCGCCCTATGTCGCCGAAGGGGCCGAGCTCGGGCCCGGGGTTCGCGAATTCGAGCCGGACGAGGCGCTGTTCGCCGGCCGCGAGGGCCTCGACGCCTATCGCGAGCTGGCCCCGCAGCTCCCGCGGCTGCTCGATCCCGGCGGGCTCGCGGCGATCGAGATCGGCGCATGACCAGGCCGACGGCGGTGACGCGATCTTCTCGCTCGCGACGGGCTGCAGGCGCAGGTGGCGAACGACCTCGCCGGCCGCCCGCGTGCGGTGCTGTTAACCTGGGTTTGAGACGAAAATCGCTTGGCAATCGCGCTGCCGGGCGCACTACATCAATGGTCTGGGCCGGGCCCGCTCCCTTAGAACAAGCTGAGCGCATCCCGTCCCAACCCCCGACGCAATCGGCCGTTCGTCTGACGCGCATGAAGCGCAGACCGGAACGAGAGGGTCAGGACCGGCGCGCATGGCGCGGCCCTGCTCGACCGAGGACCCAAGGGGGACTAGCAACTACTGCGTAAGGACGTAGGCATTTGATCAACAATCGTCAGGGCGGCCGCCGGCGCGGTCGTGGGGGACAGCGGGGCCAGAACCTCGGCGGACAGCCGGGGAACCGGCAGGACAATCGCCAGCGCGGCAATGCCGCCCAGCTCCTCGAAAAATACAAGAGCATGGCGCGCGACGCGCAGCTCGCGGGCGACCGCGTCCAGACCGAATATTATCTCCAGTTCGCCGACCATTATTTCCGCGTGCTGAGCGAGAGCCGCGCCCGCTTCGAGGAGCAGAACCCGCAGCCGCGCCAGCGCGACGATGAGTTCGACGACGAGGATGGCGGCGACGAGGAGATGGTCGAGGCCGAGGCGAGGCCGAAGCCTCCGAGGCCGATGAGCGCCAGGATCGCCGCGAGCGTCAGGAGAGGCACTCGCCGCGCCGCTGACCGCGAGCCGCGCCGCTTCAACCGCGACGAGCGCGGTGCGAACGAGGACGAGCGCAGTCCGAGCAGCGTCCTCGCCTCAACGGCGGCGACAGCCTTCCGCTCGACGTGCTTCCGCCGGCGATCGGCGCCGACAGAAGCTGCCGGCGACGAGGAAACTGCTGCGCCGCGTCCGCGCCGACGCACGCGCACGGCGCGGCCGGCCGACGGCGACGAGGAGGTCGCGCCCGCCGCTTAAGCCTGGATCGACCGCGACGCGGACGGTTGTTCGCGTCCAGCGCCACGAAGGTGAACAAGACCCTCGGTGACCTTGACCTCGGTCGCGCCGAGGTCGCGGTGCGCGATGACTTCGATCCGGACCCCCATCGACGTCCGGCCGACCCGCTCGACGTCCGCATAGACCGAAATCAGGTCGCGCAGGTGGATGGGCGCGATGAACTTCATCGCCTCGATCGCGACCGTCGCGACCGGACCGCGAGCTCGGCGCGTGGCGACGATGCCCGCCGCAATGTCCATCTGGCTCAGCACCCAGCCGCCGAAGATGTGGCCGTTGGCATTGATGTCGGCGGGGCCGGGCATTACGCGCAGGATCGGCGCGCGCTCGAGGTCGGTCATTCCTTCTCCTTATAATGATGCTCTCCCGCAGCATCGTCGTGGCCGGTGTCCGAGCTCAGGAAGACGAGTGTCATCAGCGCCGTGCCGAGCAGGACGGTGAAGAACGACGCCGAGCGCGGTCGCGACCAGCATGTTGACGTGAAGCGTGGGATCGCCCTCGCTCACCAGGACCACCGCAATCGCGGCGATAACGATCGACAGCAGCGCGAGCAGCCGGAAGATCCGCCAGAACCGGCGCCTCATCGAATTTCGCGGGCTGGGCAGCGGGTCGTGGACGGGCACGGCTTCCCTTTGGCCGCGCGGAAGTGGGACTATCAAGCGCGGCGGGAGGCGAGTCTCGGAGGCGACGCCATGACGATTGCGAAAGTGCTCGAGGGGAAGGGCAGCGACGATCGAGACGATCGCCGCCGACGTCCTCGTTGTTCGACGTCGTGCGGACGGCTCGGCGAGAAGAGGATCGGCGCGCTTCCGGTCGTCGAGGACGGCCGGATCGTCGGCATCGTCTCGGAGCGCGACGTCATCTATTGCCTGCGCGAGCACGGCCGCGATGCGCTCGACCTTGCCGGTCAGCCGGGCGATGAGCTCGCCGGCGATCACCGTCGATTCGCAGACACACGTCCTCGATGCCCTCGCGCTCATCACCGAGCGCCGAATCCGCCACCTGCCGGTGGTCGAACGCGGCGAGATTCGCGGCATCGTGTCGATCGGCGATCTCGTCAAATACCGGATGGAGCGGATCGAGGCGGAAGCCGACGCGATGCGCGTCTATATCCAGAGCGCCTGAGCGAACCTCGCGGAAAAGCTCATGGATTTCAGCGTGCTTGCCCTTGAACGCTCGAGCGGCGAGCCCTTATCTTAGGATGTACGCAAGAGCGCCCTCAGGGCGTCCGAGCGGCGTGATCGGGCAATTGCAGCAATAAGTGCAAAAAACCCGGTTGACGCATCGGGGGGCCACCCATATATGCGCCCCTCAGCAGCGGACGCGGCCTTCCTTGAGGGTCTCGCGTTCGTTTCGTGCCTCTTCTTAGTCG
>CAWHPM010000006.1:0-12850 GCA_963831215.1 uncultured Alphaproteobacteria bacterium
GGAGGTAAGCTGGGACGAGGCCTGGCTCGAGTCCCTCGAGGCCGCGATGGCGGAGCATGGCAACGCGGTTGCCGAGGCACGGTTGTGGACGATTGCCGCCTTGGATGAACGGCTTGCCGCCACGCCGGAGGACGAATTTGCGAGCGCGGCGATCGCGCTGGAAGGCTGGAAAGGTGGCGATCTCGCAGCGACGCTCAGCGCCAATCGCCAACGCGACTCCGGTGCGGGCCGAACGACCGAAGGCCCGCATCGCCAGGATCTCGCCGTGACGCACCGCGCCAAGCAGATGTCCGCCGCCAGCTCCTTCACCGGCGAACAAAAGGCGCTGCTGCTCGGGCTGGTGCTGGCCCACGCCGGACTCGTCGCCGACCGGCGTGGCGACCCCCCGATCCTGCTCCTCGATGAGGTCGCGGCGCACCTCGACCCGAAGCGGCGCGCCGCGCTATTCGCTCGGCTGAACGGCCGCGGCCAGGTGTGGATGACAGCGACCGAAGCGGCGCTGTTCGAGGGGATCGGTGCGACCGCGAGCCGTTTCCACGTCGAGCCCGGGCGCGTGCTTTCGGCCTGAGGTGGACTTTTTAACTCATCTCTGTATATTGCACTGCAACACGAGGCGCTTTCAGCAAGCGGCGTGATCGGTTCCCAAAGGGAAACGGCCCGCGCCTCAACCAACTTCATCCCATTTCACGCGGGGGTGCTTTTCCCCGCCGCCGACACGCGCATCATCGCGCGCGTCCCGGTTCATTCTTAAGGTATTCTCATTGTCATTCATGTCCCTGGGGCTTTCGAAGCCCCTGCTCGACGCGCTCGCCGCGAAAGATTATTCGCACGCGACGCCAATCCAGAGCCAGGCGATCCCGACGGTCCTGACGGGCCGCGATCTCCTCGGAATCGCCCAGACCGGAACCGGCAAGACGGCGGCGTTCATGCTGCCATGGTCTCGACCTGGTGCTCCGCCGCCAAGCGCATCCCACGTCCGGGCCAGATCCGGATGCTGGTGCTCGCGCCGACGCGTGAGCTCGCCGCGCAGATCGCGGCCAGCGCCGAGGCCTATGGCAAGTTCATGCGCCTCTCCGTCGGAGTCATCTTCGGCGGCGTCCCCAATTCGAAGAGCGTCCGCACGGTCGCTCGCGGCCTCGATGTCCTGGTCGCGACCCCCGGCCGCCTGCTCGACCTCGTCGACCAGCGCGCGCTGTCCCTGCGCGATCTCGAGATCCTCGTGCTCGACGAAGCCGACCAGATGCTCGATCTGGGCTTCATCCATGCGCTGAAGCGGATCGTCGCGCTGGTCCCGCCCAAGCGCCAGACCCTGTTCTTCTCGGCGACCATGCCGAGGGCGATCAAGGAGCTGGCCGACAAATATCTCACCAATCCGGCCGAAGTCTCGGTCACCCCGACCGCGACGACGGTCGACCGGATCGACCAGAGCGTCACGATGGTCAACCAGGCCAAGAAAATCGCGCTGCTGACCCTCTTTCTCCGGTCGCACGACGTGCAGCGCGCGCTGGTCTTCAGCCGCACCAAGCACGGTGCCGACAAGATCGTGCGACAGCTCGAAGCCGCGGGGATCGGCGCCGGCGCCATCCACGGCAACAAATCGCAGCCGCAGCGCGAGCGTGCGCTGGCTTCGTTCAAGTCGGGAGGCCTCTCCGTGCTGGTCGCGACCGACATCGCCGCGCGTGGGATCGACATCCCGGCGGTAAGCCACGTCGTCAACTTCGACCTGCCCGACGTTCCGGAACAGTACGTTCACCGCATCGGCCGCACTGCGCGGGCGGGCGCCGACGGCATCGCCATTGCTTTCTGCAGTCCCGACGAGCGCGGCAATCTGCGCGACATCGAGCGTACGACGCGCCAGCGGATCGCGGTCACGCCGCTGCCCGAAGGCTTTGCGATGGCGGCCGAGGCGCTGAAGCGACTGAAGCCGGCTCCAAAGGACGTCCCTCAGCGTTCCGATCGGGCCATCACCAAGGCCGATCGCCGCCACGACGGTCAGCGCCGCCAGAATCGCAACGCCGGGCCTCGGCCGCAGTGAAGCGCGGCGAAGGCCAGTCGGTCTACCGTCCTCGCGAGCGGGCAGAACCGAAACTCGGGGCAGCAGCCGCAGGCGCAAGTTGACTGCGCACTCCAAACGCAACCCGGCTCAGCAACGCCATCCTCAGCGCGGCGCAGCGCATACGGCGCACCGTCCCGAAGGTGGTCAAGGGCAAGCCGAAGTTTCGCGGGCGCCGTCGCTTCGGCGGTGGCAATCGCGCGCAGGGCTGTGAGCCCTTCCTGCGCTGAATGGGAGCGGAGGCGCACAGTCTTGGTGATGCGCCTCGCTCTTCAGAAATTAGAAGCCGCCCGCGAGCGTACGGCGCGGCGTTGAGGACAACTTCGGCAACTTCCGGCCGCGAATTCACGCGTGCGCGCACGTCCGCGCGCGTGACATCAGGCTGAAATTCCCTATATCTGGACTATGGCAATTCCCCCCGAAAACAGCGCCAACGCCAACGCCTACGACGCCGAGAGCATCAAGGTCCTCAAGGGGCTCGATGCGGTGCGCAAGCGGCCCGGCATGTACATCGGCGACACCGACGACGGTTCGGGCCTCCACCACATGGTGTTCGAGGTCAGCGACAATGCGATCGACGAGGCGCTCGCCGGGCATTGCGATCGGATCCTGATCCAGCTCAATCCCGACGGCTCGGTCACTGTCGAGGACAATGGGCGGGGGATCCCTACCGGGATCGATTCCGAGGAAGGCGTCTCGGCGGCCGAGGTCATCATGACGCAGCTCCACGCGGGAGGTAAGTTCGAAAACACCAGCGACGACAATGCCTACAAGGTATCTGGGGGTCTCCATGGCGTCGGGGTTTCGGTCGTCAACGCGCTTTCGGAGTGGCTCGAGCTCACCATCTGGCGCGACGGCGAGGAGCATTTCATGCGCTTCCGCCACGGCGAGGCCGAAGCGCCGCTCAAGGTCACCGGCCCCGCGCCCGAAGGCAAGAAGGGCACCCGGGTTACCTTCCTGCCGAGTCCCGAGACGTTCAAGATCACGGACTTCGATTTCGAACGGCTGGAGCATCGCTACCGCGAGCTCGCCTTCCTGAATTCGGGCGTTCGGCTGGTTCTCGCGGACGCCCGCCACGACGAGCGCGTCGAGCACGAGCTCTATTACGAGGGCGGAATCGCCGCGTTCGTCAAATGGCTCGACCGCGCCAAGAACGCCTTGTTTCCCGAGCCCATCGCCATTTCGGCGGTGCGCGACGGGATCGGCATCGACGTCGCACTCGAATGGAACGACATCTATTACGAGAACGTCCTTCCGTTCACCAACAACATCCCCCAGCGCGACGGCGGCACGCACATGGCCGCGTTCCGCGCCGCGCTCACCCGCACGATCAACAATTATGCCGACAAGTCGGGCATGCTGAAGCGCGAGAAGGTCACGCTGACCGGCGAGGACATGCGCGAGGGGCTGACCGCGATCGTTTCCGTCAAGCTTCCCGATCCCAAATTCTCGAGCCAGACCAAGGACAAGCTGGTCAGCTCCGAAGTGCGCCAGCCGCTCGAAAGCCTGATGGGCGACAAGATGAGCGAATGGCTCGAGGAGCATCCCGCCGACGCCCGCTCGATCATCCAGAAGACGATCGATGCGGCGGCCGCGCGCGAAGCGGCCCGCAAGGCGCGCGAGGCGAGCCGCAAGTCGGTGATGGGGATCGCCTCGCTGCCGGGCAAGCTCGCCGACTGCCAGGAGCGCGACCCGGCGCTGTCCGAACTATTCCTGGTCGAGGGCGATCGGCGGGCGGCTCGGCCAAGCAGGGCCGCAACCGCCACAACCAGGCGATCCTTCCCCTGAAGGGCAAGATCCTGAACGTCGAGCGCGCGCGCTTCGACCGGATGCTCGGCTCGAAGGAGATCGGGACCCTGATCCAGGCGCTCGGCACGTCGATCGGGCACGAGGAATTCAACCTCGAAAAGCTGCGCTACCACAAGATCGTGATCATGACCGACGCCGACGTCGACGGCGCGCACATCCGCACGCTGCTGCTGACCTTCTTCTACCGGCAGATGCCGGAGCTCATCGAGCACGGGCACCTCTTCATCGCCCAGCCGCCGCTCTACAAGGTGAGCCGCGGCCGCTCCGAGGTCTATCTGAAGGATGATGCGGCGCTCGACGATTACCTCGAGGAAGCGGGGCTCGAAGGCCTCGTTCTCGACGCGCCGGAGGGCCAGCGCAGCGGCAACGACTTGAAGGCGATGGTCGACCATGCCCGCCGAATGCGCACCTTGATGCGCTACGCGCCGCGAAAGTACGATCCGACATTGATCGAGGCGCTTGCGATCAACGGTGCGCTGAAGCCGAACATCGACAAGGACGGCAAGGCCAAGGCGATCGCCAAGGTGGCCGAGTGGCTCGGCGCCGGCGACCTCGAAGCCGAATGGTCGGGCGAGGTTCGGCCGAGGGGGGCTATCTGCTCAGGCGGCTGTGGCGCGGCGTCACCGACGCCCATATCGTCGAGCCGAGCTTCCTCGTCTCCGCCGAAGCGCGCAAGCTCGACACGCTCGCGAAGGAGCAGGCGGCGGCTTATGCGAAGCCTTCGACTCTGCGGACGCTCAAGAAGGGCGCTCAAGTCGAGCAGGAGCCGACGGTCGGTCCCGGCGAAGGAGAGGACGCAGCGGAAGAAGCTGCCGCCGACACAAAGGGCAAGCCGGTCGCCGTAACGCGTCCATCGGAGCTTCTCGACGCCGTGCTCGCCGCGGGCCGCAAGGGCCTGTCGATCCAGCGCTACAAGGGCCTCGGCGAAATGAACGCCGAGCAGCTGTGGGAGACCACGCTGGACCCCGCCAACCGCTCGCTGCTCCGTGTCGAAGTCGCGCAGGCCGACGTCGCAGACGAAATCTTCACCCGCCTCATGGGCGACGTCGTCGAACCCCGCCGCGAGTTCATCCAGGACAACGCGCTCAGCGTCGCCAACCTGGACGTCTAGGAACCATTCGGCAGCAACGGCCATTGGGCGAAGGAATGAGCAGCGGCCCCTGCATCACCCTCGCATCGTACAACATGCACAAGGCGGTCGGGCTCGACGGCCGACGCGATCCGCATCGCATCTTGCGCGTGCTTCAGGAGATCGATGCCGACATCGTCGCCCTGCAGGAAGCCGACAAGCGCATGGGCGGGCGCGGCTCGACCGTCCCGCACGAGCTGATCGATAGCCACGGCCTCTACAAGCCCGTTCATCTGGGGTCCGTCACAAGCGGGCGTTCGACAAGGTCCGCAAGCACACCGACCGGCTGCTCAAGGTCGATACCCGCAACATCGGCTGGCACGGCAATGCAATCCTGGTGAAGGAGCACGTCGGTGTGCTCGACTGCGCGGCGCTCGATCTTCCGACGCTCGAACCGCGCGGCGCCGTCATCGCCGAGCTGCTGATCGACGAAAAGCCGCTGCGCGTCATCGGCATGCACCTCGACCTCTCCGGGCTTTGGCGCCGACGCCAGACGCGCGCGATCCTCGACGCGATCGCCCGTCGTCCGCAAAAGATGCCGACGGTGCCGATGGGCGACACCAACGAGTGGCGCACCCTTGCCGGATGCCTCAACGACCTTGGACGGAGTTCCATCTCGCGCCGACCGGCCCGAGCTTCCACGCGCGTCACCCGGTCGCGCAGCTCGATCGGATCATTGTCCACAAGGATCTGAATATCGAGGCCGCCGGCGTCCACATGAGCCCGTGCCGCGCGCCGGGCCTCGGACCATCTGCCGATCTGGGCGCGGGTGTCCGGCTCTAGCCGCTCGATCTTCCTCCAGCCGCCGCCGCTGGATCGACGAGCCGATGCCCATCGACTTGCGATATTTGACGACGGTGCGGCGCGCGATGTCGAAGCCTTTTTCCTTGAGCAGGCCGGCGATCGCATCGTCGCTCAAGATGTCGGTCTCGGCATCGATCAGCTGCTTGATCGAGTCCTTGACCGCTTCGGCGGCGGCCCCGTCTCCCTCGGCCGACTGCACGCCCGAGCCGAAGAAATATTTGAGCTCGTAGAAGCCCGCGGTCGCACAGCAGATATTTGTTGGAGGTCACCCGGCTGACGGTCGATTCGCGCATTCCGATCGCCTCGGCGACCTCGCGCAGGGTCATCGGCTTCATCGCCGACACCCCCCGTTCGAAGAAGCCCTGCTGGCGTTTCACGATCTCGGACACGACCTTGACGATCGTCCGCGCGCGCTGGTCGAGCGCCTTCACCAGCCAGTTGGCGCTGGCCAGGCATTCGCTGAGCCAGGCGCGCGAGCTCTGTCCTGCGGCCCCGACCTCAGCTCCTGATAGTATCGCCGGTTGACGAGCAGGCGCGGCAGGGTCGCCTGGTTGAGCTCGACCGCGAATCCCGCGCAAGCGGCCGGACGAACACGTCCGGAGCGACATCCTCGCCGCCTTGCTTCGAGAGTTGGCATCCGGGCTTCGGATCATAAGCTCGCAATTCGCGGATCATGTCGGCGAGGTCCTCGTCATCGACCCCGCAGATGCGCTTCAGGTCGGTGGTGCGCCCCTTCGACAGCAGGTCGAGATTGTCGATCAGCCGCGCCATCGCCGGATCGTAGCGATCGGCGGCCCTGGCCTGGAGCGCCAGGCATTCGGCGAGCGAGCGGGCGCCGACACCGGGCGGGTCGAGCCCCTGCACCGCCTCGAGCGCGCGTTCGACCAGCGCCGGCGGCGCGCCGGTCAGCTCGGCGATGTGGTCGAGAGGTCACGGTCAGATAGCCGGTCTCGTCGAGCGTTTCGGCGACGATCCGGGCAAGATCGCCGACATCCCCCGAAAGCCCGTGGAGCTGGTCGATCAGATGCTCGGCGAGCGAGCCCGCGGCATATTGCACCCGGTCGAAATCAAAGGCCTCCTCGCCGCCGGTTGACGTCACGACGTCCGAATAGCTGTCGGTCTCCAGCGCCTCGGATTGCCAGTCGACGTCGAGCGGGCGGTCGTCGTCAGCCTGGCCGAGGATGAGATCGTCCGCCCCTGGATCGTCGGGCGCCTCGTCGCTGCCGCCATCAGCGCTGACGACATCCGCCGCCGGCTGATCGTCGGGCTCGTCGGAAGGGGGTCTCGAGCAGCGGGTTCTTGGACAGTTCCTCGGCGAGATAGGCGTCGAGCTCGAGATTGCTGAGCTGGAGGAGCTGGATCGCCTGCCTCAACTGTGGCGTCAGCACCAGCTGCTGCGATTGGCGGATGCTTAGGGAGGGGCCAAGGCCCATGGTGATCACTTGCTACAGCGCGAAGCTCTCGCCGAGGTAGAGGCGCCTGACCTCCTGGTCGGCGACCAACGCTTCGGGAGTCCCCGCGAACAGCACCTGACCGTCATAGATGATGCAGGCGCGGTCGACGATGTCGAGCGTCTCGCGGACGTTGTGGTCGGTGATGAGCACGCCGATGTCGCGGCTCTTCAGTTCGCGGACCAGCTCGCGGATGTCGGCGATCGAGATCGGGTCGATCCCGGCGAAGGGCTCGTCGAGGAGCATGATGGTCGGCTCCGCCGCCAGCGCCCGTGCGATCTCGCAGCGGCGCCGCTCTCCGCCGGAAAGTGACATGGCCGCTGAGTTGCGCAGCGCGGTCAGGCCGAACTCGCCAAGCAGTTGCTCCAGCCGCTCGGGCACGGACGCGCCGGTTCGGGCTGGCGCGACCTCGAGCACGGCCATGATATTTTCTCGACGCTCATGCCGCGGAAGATCGAGGTTTCCTGCGGCAAATAGCCGAGGCCGAGGATCGCGCGCCGGTACATCGGCAGGCCGGTGACGTCCTGGTGGTCGAGGAAGATGCGCCCGCTGTCGGGTTTCACCAGCCCCATCACGGAGTAGAAGCAGGTCGTCTTGCCGGCGCCGTTGGGCCCGAGCAGCCCGACCACTTCGCCGCGATGCACGTCGAGCGATACATCATGAAGCACCGCCCGGCGGTCGTAGGACTTGGCGATCGAGCGAACCTCGAGGCCGCCGCTCACCCGCTGCGCCTCGCTGGAGCGGCCGCGCGAAGGTGGCGGCTTCGTTCATTTTCTCCGCTACTTCGGCTGCTGCTGGCGCTGGGGGCACGGTGAAATGGCCGGTGACCCGCCCTCCGCTCGAGTTCACGCCCGGGGGGCCGCCGTCGACCACCGCCCGGCCCGAGTTCAGGTCGATCACCAGCCGCGAACCGTTCACGATGTTGTTCTCGCGCGTCAGCTGGACGTTGCCGATCAAGGTAATGAGCTTGCGATTGAGGTCATAGACACCGAAGTCGCCCTTCGCCGTTTCCGACGGGCTGTGCACGACCACTCCTCCGGCGGCATCCAGCCGGTCGATCTGCAGATTGCTGTTTCCCGGCCGCCCGAATAAGCGACGGTCAGTCGCTGCGTATCGAGGGTCATGTCCGCCTGAGTTACGTGAACATTGCCCGAGAAAACGGCGCGGTCGGCGCGGTCCTGGACCTCGATCCGTTCCGACGGTGACATCGACCGGCGCGTCGGTGTTGTGACCTCCCAGCGCCGAGCGCGGCTGCTCCTGCTTCACTTGCGCGAGCGCCGCCGTGGCCGCGACAGCGGCGCCCCGATGGCGACAGCCGCAGCAGTAGCAAGGATGATGCCAGAAAAACGCATGCGCATCATCTGACCGCCCCCTGGACGATTTTCAAGCGCGCACCATGGTCGAGGACGACCGTACGGTCGCCAAGATCGGCGTGCAGCTGCCCCGCCTGAAACTGGCCGAGCCGCATCGCGCCGGCGACCGGGCCCTGGCTCGCCAGCTGGCGCAGCCTTGAGGTCGACCGCCACATCGCGCGTCGCGAGTTGATAGCCATCGGCGCCGGCGACCTTGACCGGGCCGTCGATCATCAGCCGTTGCAGGTCGAGATTGTAGCGGCCCTCGTTGGCATTGATCAGAAGCGGCCCCTTTGCGAGGTTGAGGCGCGCCGACATGCCCGAGATATCGACCACCGGCACGTCCGAGCTGCGCTGGATCGCGTGGTCCGCGACAATCGTGAACTGCTGGTCCTTGTTATCGGTGCCGACGTAGCGGGCCCGCTCGACCCGCATCCGCTCGGGCGCATTGGCGACCTTCTTCTTGTCGAGGATGAAGCTGACGTCGCTGTGCTTGCCGAGCGGCGCCAGCGCGAGGATGGCGATGAGGACGCCCACCGCGCTCGGCAGAAGCACCTTGCTCCATTTGACGAGCCAGTCGTGGCCGCTGCCGGGCTCCGCCCACCGTTGCTTGCCCGCGCGCCTGATGGTCGGGGCCTCAGCCATCGTGCGCGAAAATGTCCTGCTCGGGCCAGCCGGCGAGGTCGAGCAGAGCGCGCGTCGGCAGGAAGTCGAAGCACGCCTGAGCGAGTTCGGCGCGCTCCTCGCGCGCCAGGCGCTCGTCGAGCTTCTCCTTCAGCGCATGGAGATAACGAACGTCGCTCGCCGCATAGTCGCGCTGCGCGTCGGTCAGTTCGTCTGCGCCCCAGTCGCTGGTCTGCTGCTGCTTGGAGAGGTCGTGGTTGAGCAGCTCCTTCACCAGATCCTTGAGCCCGTGGCGGTCGGTGTAGGTGCGCACGAGCCGCGACGCGGTGCGCGTACAGTAAAGCGGGGCGGCCATGATCCCGAGGTAGGCCTGCATGATCCCGATGTCGAAGCGCGCGAAATGGTAGAGTTTAAGGCGGTTCGGATCGCCGAGAAGGGCCTTGAGGTTGGGCGCCGAATAGTCGCTTGTGCGCCTGAACTGCACCAGATGCTCGTCGCCGTGGCCATCCGACAATTGCACGAGGCAGAGCCGGTCGCGTCCGAAATTGAGGCCCATCGCTTCGGTGTCGACGGCGATCGGCCCGTCGGCGAACCTCACCTCGGCGGGCAGGTCTTCCTGGTGTAGATGGACAGCCATTCGAACTCCTGAGCCAAGCGTCTCAAGGCGCTTTAGTCTCCCTGGAGCCTGGCTTGCCAGCCCCGTCGGAATAACGTGCGATTTGAGTCACTAGAGCGGCGCTTATTTTTGCTGTAATGGCGTGAACGGTGCGTGAGTGGATTACGCGTCATGACCGGTTGCGCCATTCGGCCCGAGCGCGTTGGTTTCAGGGGTAGGCGGGCTCTTTTAAGTTCGGACGGTTATGGGTTTCGATAGAGGGCGCAAAGGAGATCGCGGCGGACGCGGTCGGGACAAGCGCGAAAGTTTCGGCGAAGGTAATTTCGAATTCGGCGGTGCGCAGGAACGTGGCGGCTACGGCGGCGGCGGTGGCGGCGGCTATGGTGACCGCGGCGGCTTCGGCGGCGGCGGTGGATATCGCGGCGGTGGCGGCGGCAGCGGCGGCTTTGGCGATCGTGGCGGCTTCGGCGGCGGCGGTGGCGGCGGTTATCGCGGCGGCGGCGGTGGCGGCGGCGGCGGTTTCCGTGGCGGTGGCGGCGGCGGTGGCGGAATGCCCCCGCAGGTCGTTGGCGAAGGCAAGGGCATCGTCAAGTTCTTCAACCCGCAGAAGGGTTTCGGCTTCATCGTTCGCGACGATGGCGGAGAGGACGTATTCGTCCACATCTCGGCGGTCGAGCAGGCGGGCCTGACCGACCTCGCGGACGGCCAGCCGCTCGAGTTCACGCTCGTCGACCGCGGCGGGCAAATCTCGGCGAGGAAACTCGGATCGAAGGCGAGCCGATGGTCAGCGCGGCGGTCGAGCGGGCCGGCGAGCGCGGTCCGCAGCGCGAGCTGACCGGCGAAAAGGCGAGCGGGACGGTCAGGTTCTTCAACGCGATGAAGGGCTTCGGCTTCATCCAGCGCGATGACGGCCAGCCCGATGCGTTCGTTCACATTTCGGCGGTCGAGCGCGCGGGGATCCCGACGCTCAACGAAGGCGACCGCTCGAGTCGAGCTCGGGTCGACCGCCGTGGCAAGACCGCCGCGGTGACCCTGCAACCGATCAGCTAGGCTTCATCAAATCAGGGGGCGAGAGGCCCGGCGGGGAAGCTTCGCCGGCCCTTCCCTTGCCTAGAGGGCGCTCGCGTAGAAGCCCCGAGAACGGCCTTGAGCTGCGGCGCCAGGTGGGATCGATGTACGTCATGTGGCCCGCGGGATAATAAGTGTAGCGATGTTCCGGAGCTCGACGGGCCCCAGCGCCATGTGGCCAAAATCATATCGGCGCCGGTGAACGGCGTTGCGAGATCGAGGAGTCCGTCCACCGACAAGAGCTCCAGGTTCGGGTTCTCGCGCATCGCGGCGCGAGGTCGACGCTGGTGTCGGCGGCCATCTGCGGGAAACCGTCCCCGACGAATGCTTCCAGTCCCAGTCGAAGAAGACATTGTTGCTGGGACGGTAGGTGAGCGCATCTTGTAGCCGAGGTCGCGGAACATATAATCGTTGATCATCGTGATCCACGCGCCCGAGATCGCCTTGTCCTGCGGTCATAGTCCGCGCCCGCGGCGGCAAGGTCGGGCTCGCTCCCGGTGGACCGGGCGTCGAGGCGGCCGATGATCTGACCCTGGCTGCGAGCAACTCCTTGCGGGAGCGGTCCGGATCGACGCGGAGGTTGTTGGCGATGAAATAGGCGGGTTGAGGCCGGTGAAGCGCGCCGCTTCGGCGGCGACCGATTGACGTCGTCGGGAACCAAGGCGTTGCCCTGCTGAAGCGCGGACCCATAGCGGCGCGTGCGCAGACGCGCGCTTCTGAAAAAGGAGTCGAGCGCCGGCTCCAGCGACCTTGTCATGTACCAGGCGGCCCCCGCATAGGTCGGCAGGATGTTCACATAACCCTCGTCGTAGGTGCCGAACAGCAGGCCGATGTCGAGCACGGTCGACACAAAGTGATGCCGTTGACCTGGGTTCCCTTGTCGGCGAGCATGTGGTTGAGCCCCGCGCGCGCAGGGTGCCGTAGCTCTCGCCGATGATGAACTTGGGGCTGTTCCAGCTGCCATAGACGGTGAGGTAGCGCTGGATCGTCCGGGTGAAGGCGTCGAGGTCATGATCGACGCCGACGAGTTCCTTCGTCTCGGCTTTGCCGAGCGCGCGCGACAGGCCGGTCGTCGGCGCGTCGATCGAGACGAGGTCGCTCGTGTCGAGCAGCGTGTCGGGATTGGCGACCATCCGAAACGGCGCCGGGCGTTCCATTTGCGGCAGCGACGCGTCGATCTTCATCGGGCCGAACGAGCCGAGATGGAGCCACATGGAGGATGAGCCCGGTCCGCCGTTGAACAGGAAGGTTACGGGCCGCGGCCGCCCCGCCGAAGGCGCCGTGTAGGCGACATAGAACATGCTCGCGATCGGCTCGCCCTCATCGTTGCCGATCGTCAGGTGGCCGGGCGTCACCGTATAAGCGAGCGTGTGCCCGTTGAGGGGGATCGATCGGCGGACCGGCTGCGCATCTTCCTGGACGCTGGCTTTGGCATTGTCCTCTTCCGGCTTGGCGGCGTCCGGCTTGGCTTCTTTCTTGGGAACGTCGCCGGCCGGCGTGTCGGCCGCATAAGCGGCGCTCGAGAGCAGCAGCGAGAGGGCAAGCAGAGACGCGCGCATCATTGTCCTTTCATCGGGATTGGATTGCCCTCGACCATGACATAGCCGACGCGCTGCACCGCGGTCGGATCGACCAACGGGTCTCCATCGACTGCGATCAGGTCGGCCGACTTGCCCGGATCGAGCGTGCCGGTGACGTTCGACAGGCCCATGAGGTCCGGCCCGCCCTTGGTCGCGGCGATGAGCGCGTCGCGCGGGGTCATCCCGCCCTTGGTGACCATCAGTTCCAGCTTCCTTGTTGGCTTCGCTGTGCGGAGCGACGGCGCTGTCGGTGCCGAGCGCGATCTTCACGCCGGTGCGGTAGGCGAGGTTGAGACCCTTGCCCCAGATCGCGAAGGTCTGGCTCGCCTTGGCCTCCATCGCCGGCGTGAGCTTGCCGGTGCCC
>CAWHPM010000007.1:0-38765 GCA_963831215.1 uncultured Alphaproteobacteria bacterium
GGAATGAAGCTCGACTTCGGCGTTCCCGGCCGGATCGTCTTCTCCGAGAAATTCGCCTGCCCCGTCTCCGGCTTCACCATCGCCGAGATCGAGCCCCGCCTGTTCTCCTTCAACGCGCCGCAGGGCGCCTGCCCCGCCTGCGACGGCCTCGGCGAGAAGCTCGTGTTCGACGAGGACCTCGTCGTCCCCAACCACGCGCTCTCGATCGCCAAGGGCGCGGTCGTGCCCTGGGCCAAGTCCAACCCGCCCTCACCCTATTACATGCAGGTGCTGAGCTCGCTCGCCCGCGCCTACGATTTCGACCTCCACGTCCCGTGGAAGGACCTGCCCGAGGAGGCGCGCGACGTCGTCCTCCACGGCACCCACGGCCGGGCCGTCACCTTCCGCTTCATCGACGGCAGGCGCACCTACGAGGTCAAGAAGCCGTTCGAGGGCGTCATCGGCAACCTCAACCGCCGAATGGCGCAGACCGAGTCCGCCTGGATGCGCGAGGAGCTCAGCCGCTACCAGGGCAGCCGGCCGTGCGAGGTGTGCCACGGCGCCCGCCTCAAGCCCGAGGCGCTCAGCGTCAAGATCGCCGGCGAGGACATCTCCATGTCCACCCGCCGCTCCGTCGCCGACGCTTTCGCCTGGTTCGCCGACCTCCACACCAAGCTCACCGCCACCCAGAACGAGATCGCCAAGGCCATCCTCAAGGAGATCAACGAGCGCCTCGGCTTCCTCCACAATGTCGGGCTCGACTATCTCCACCTCGACCGCACCAGCGGCACCCTCTCCGGCGGCGAGAGCCAGCGCATCCGCCTCGCCGCCAGATCGGCTCCGGCCTCTCGGGCGTCCTCTACGTCCTCGACGAGCCCTCGATCGGCCTCCACCAGAAGGACAACGACCGCCTCCTCGAGACGCTGAAGCGCCTGCAAGTCGCCTCGGCAACACCGTGCTCGTCGTCGAGCATGACGAGGACGCGATCCGCCACGCCGACCATGTCATCGACATGGGCCCCGGCGCCGGGGTCCACGGCGGCGAGGTCGTGTGCCAGGGCACGCTCGAAGACCTCCTCGCCTGCGAGACCAGCCTCACCGCCGACTACCTCAGCGGCCGGCGCGAGATCCCGCTCCACAAGACCCGCCGCAAGGGCTCGGGCAAGTTCGTCACGGTGCAGAACGCCACCGCCAACAACCTCCAGGACGTGACGGTAAAATTCCCGCTCGGCACCTTCACCTGCGTCACCGGCGTCAGCGGCAGCGGCAAGTCCAGCCTCACCATCGACACGCTCTACTCCGGCGCCGCCCGCGCGCTCAACGGCGCCCGAATCCCCTGCGGCCCGTGCAGCGGCATCAAGGGGCTCGAGCAGCTCGACAAGGTCATCGACATCGACCAGTCGCCGATCGGCCGCACCCCGCGCTCCAACCCCGCGACCTACACCGGCGCCTTCACCCAGATCCGCGACTGGTTCGCCGGCCTGCCGGAGAGCAAGGCGCGCGGCTACAAGCCCGGCCGCTTCAGCTTCAACGTCAAGGGCGGCCGCTGCGAGGCGTGCCAGGGCGACGGCCTGATCAAGATCGAGATGCACTTCCTGCCCGACGTCTACGTCACCTGCGACGTCTGCCACGGCGCCCGCTACAACCGCGAGACGCTGGAGGTGAAGTTCAAGGGCCACTCGATCGCCGACGTGCTCGACATGAACGTCGAGGAGGCGGCCGAGCTGTTCAAGGCGGTCCCCGGCATCCGCGACAAGATGCGCATGCTGCAGGAGGTCGGCCTCGGCTACATCAAGGTCGGCCAGACGCGCGACGACGCTCAGCGGCGGCGAGGCCCAGCGCGTGAAGCTGTCGAAGGAGCTGTCGCGCCGAGCCACCGGCAAGACCCTCTACATCCTCGACGAGCCCACCACCGGCCTCCACTTCGAGGACGTCCGCAAGCTGCTGGAGGTGCTGCACCGCCTGGCCGACCAGGGCAACACCGTGGTCGTGATCGAGCACAACCTCGACGTCATCAAGACCGCGGACTGGGTGATCGATCTCGGGCCGGGCGGCGGGGTGAATGGCGGGCGAGATCATTGCTGAAGGGCCGCCGGAGACGATCGCGACGTCGCGATTTCGGCGACGGGGCAGTATCTCAAGCCGATGCTGGAGCGGGCGAGCGTGAAGCCGGTGGTTGTGGATGTAAAGCCAAAGCGGCCGGCGCGGTCGCGGAAGGTTGTCGTAGACGAGGACGAACCGGATTTGATCGCGGCGAAGTGAGTTCCAAAATGCGTAATGAACCTACGGCTTTGGCCCAATGGCAGATCGACCGCATTGAAGAATTCGTTCGTTCTATCGCAAGCTTTGGCCGCGTTCTCACACCTTTCCTTTCCCTAGTCGCGCTTCGCGGACACGACGCGAACACTGTGGTCTCGGGCGACTAGAGTTTGCTACCCCCACGCCTACGTTGATCGAGAGGACGTTTGAGTCTGTCATCTGGACGGCGCTCTCCCGCCGACTGCCCGATCTGTCCGCGGCCGAGCGTGTAATCGGCTCCTTTGCGTCCGGCCAGTTCATTTCAAGGTCAATCCTATCTATTTCCCAGTGAAGAAGGAGGCATTCGAGTGGACTTTGAGCCCTTTCACCAGGGCGCGGGCCAGCAAACTCGACTTTCGGTTTTGACCATGCGCGGTTGCTCAACAACGCGATTGATCGATTCAGCGCAACTCGATTGGGAATTGAGAGCTGCGCGCCTCCCCATCTAACCTTCCAAGAACTTCTGGCTGAGTATGGTGTGCTCGTTCCGCAAGGATCCGCAATTTTCGAAGCTTATCACGCTCTTCCAATCGCGATCGACGGTGGCCGAACCAGCCTCGATGATACGACCGCAACGATCACATTGAAGATGGAGCGCGGAACTCGATCCATCTGAAGCTCAATCAGGTGTCGTGGCAGTCCGATCCGGAGAGACACCACAGCGTCAAACCATCGCAGGCACGAGATTAGAGTGGGAAGACGATGGGCAGTTCCTTATCGGGCTATCGACTGCCAAGTTCCCGCAGGTCGACTTGTCCAGGCTATCGAATCGCTATCGGGCACGGCATACAACTTTTGGTGGATCGTAGACCCTCGGCACGTAATCAATCCTCGCAAAGGCGTCTTCGAGGTCGTTGATAGAACTGGCGATTTTGCGGGAACTCATCACCAATTCTCCTAAGGGCGCCGCACGAGACTTTGAGTCTGCCATGGCCCGTGTTGGGCTTTTGGGATTTAGCGTAGCGCACTTGGGCTCGAACAAGTTGACCCAAGATGCCGTTGACATTCTTACGGCGACGCCTGGTGGAAACTTCGCGCTCGTTGGTTGCACCACTGGCGTAATCTCTGCTGACCGTAAGGTCCCGAACTTGCTCAGACGCCGCGCACTCGTTCTGGAGAAATTGGGGCGTTCTGGCCACAATGCCCTGCGTGTGTTGCCGGTCCTCGTGACTTCCTGTGCGCGAGAGGAGGTCGAACAAGAAATCCTTCCCGCGCAGCGACGTGGCGTTCTCGTCCTCACGAAGACCGATCTTGAGGAGATGCTGAAATCAAACGGATCTGATGTTCAATGCGGACGAGATTTATCGTCGCGCGGAGGAGCAGATAGCGTCCGCAGTCGAGGCGTCGGAACCATCGCTGCCTCGAATCTTAGAGCTAAATATGAAGCCGGCTTGTCGAGAGTTGGGCCGGTTTCGGCGACAGTTACTCATTTCCGGCGCCTTCGCGTCTTCGAATGAGGTTTATTCTTGCAGACCTGTGCATCGTCGGAGAGCATGCGCCAAGGTCCGAACCTGACAGTCCCTGGCGCCCCGAGTTTCTCGATGCGCTGCGCATGCTTGACCGGCTTAGCGAGGCGCTTGCGCGGCGCGGGCTTCCGCGGCCGGTGCTGAGCCTGCCCCGGACTTGATCCGGGGGCGGCGGAGCGGTCGAGTTCTATACCGGCAGCGCCGTCATGACCGGCGACATCGACGTCATCTCCCCGGTCCAGCCCGAGCTCGAAGAGGAGCTGCGCAAGCTCGGCTTCATCCGCCCATGCGGCTCTAGGACCGATTATCTCGCCTAATTGTCGAGGATCAGAATTTGGCCGGTGCGTCCGCTCGAACCGCTTCGCATTGGCCCGAGTAATCGCCAGCCTTACCAGATATTGAGATCGTGCCGGTTACGCGATCGATGTAGACCTTTGGATTGTTCATGAAATTCACCGCTGCGCTAGCGTGAATTGAGCGCGCGTCGACCTTCACATCCTTCAACTTGAACCAGCCGTCGGATCCTCCGTGAAGGGGGGGCAGCATTGTTCGCGGCAGTCGGATTCGGTCATCGCCACCAAACAGGCGAATATCGACCTGGTCCTCGAATCCTTGCTGTCGCCTGCCCGTGATGGTCGTACTGCTGTAAGTGGAACCGTTGATCGGAGTCACGCCGACTGTTCCCGTAAACCCTCCGCTGCTATCAGCGGTTGCAACGGCCAGCTTGTTCGCGGTTCCCCCTCCGCCGCAACTCAAATTCACCGGCTGCTCCGAGACGCCTTGCACGGCGGCAAGCGCCAGAACGATTGGGACGAAAAACGCCATTGCACGACCCCCTTCGCGACTCGCTCCCCGAGCACGAGCGCGGCAATAAGAGTGACTCAAGCTATTAACTTTGGGAAGGCGTGCCTACGTTCAAGGGATGCACTGCGGCACGGCGCGCAACATGCTCCGACAGGCTCGCCAGTTGTTACCCCTCGTGAGCGAAGCCGATCGCGACTATATTGACCGGCGTATCCGCACGGAAACCATGGGCGATTACGGTGTCGAAGACCTCGAACGCTGACGAACGGAACTGGGGCGAGCCGATCGACATGGTCGAATACGGCCGCTGGCTGACGCCTCGCCGCGCCGAGATCGAAGCCGAGACTGGAAGCCACTCGCCGTCCCCCGCAACTCCGGCAAGCGCCGCACGCCGAGCAAGAAGGCGCTCCTCCGCGCCATCGCCGCAACCGGCAAGAAATGGTGCGCGGCTGAGCTAGACCGCCGCCTTACTCACCAGCCGCATTATCACAACGGCACCGGCGTGATGAAGCTCATCACCGCCGTGTACCAATAAATCCCGATCAGCACCGCCAGCGCGGCGATGTTGGCCCGCTTGCTGCGCGAGACGATGCAGGTCAGCAGCGCGGAGAATTGCAGCGCATTCTCGATCCACACCCGCGCCGGGATCTCGTTGAACCGGATGATCAGGATCGGCACCATCTGGATCAGGTCGCATATCGCGATGGCGCCGAACACCTGGGCGCGGTGCTGCATGTAATGGGCGTCGAAGTCGGTCCCCTGCATCGTCCGGCGGCCGTCGCCGAACTCGCTCGGGAAGACGAGCGACGCCGCGAGATAATAGAGGCCGCTCACCAACAGGCCAATCAGCAGGATTCCGTATTGCGGCGACACGAACCGGCGCGAGCCCCAGCTCGAATTCCCAGAAGCTCGTGAGGTCCAGCATCACGAAGATCGCGGCCATCGGCGTCAGCCAGCCGAGGTGCACGACGCGCCGCCGCTTGAGCGCCCGCGCGAACCCCGTCAGCACCTCGACCAGGCTGAGCCCGAGGATGATCGCGAACAGCGAGAATGCGAAGTTGAATGCGTCCACGCTCACCCCCCCGAGCAGAAGACGCGCCTTGTGCAGCAAACGCGCGCCTCTGCGAAGAGCGGGGCTTTAAAGACTAATGCCGTTGTCCCGCCGTCGGCGCCTGAACCTGCATCGGCGCTGCCGCTCCACCAGCCCCCTCCGCCGCAAAATAAATAAACGCCCCAGACCAGCCACTTAGCCACGGTCGTTTCGCCCCACCCGCTTACAATCGACCCTCCCCCTCCCCACCTTCCGTCTTGCTACCAGTCGGTATCGACGGTCTTCGGCGCTAAGTCGCTCCCTTTTCCCTCAGTAACGCCTCCTAGCCGGCACGGCGCCAATTCCGGCGCGTGCCCCAGGAAGGAATTCACCATGAAGCTATTCGGCACCGTGAAGTCATTCGACAGCGCCCAGGGCCACGGCCAGATCACTCCGGCAAGCCGGCGGCGACCTCATCCGCTTCGACAAGAGCGCGATCGCGTGGGACAAGAAGACGGACCCGACGATCGGTCAGCGCCTGTCCTATGATCGGGCAAGACCAACGATCAGGTCCGCGCGTTGAACCTGCAGACCGTCTAATACCAGTACGTCACGCGAGGGGCCCGGCGGAGCGATCCGACCGGGCCTTTCGCTGTCCACGGCCAATCCGCGTCAACCGAACCACGGCCGGCCACCTGAACCCAGGGTGCCACCGACATTCATGCCCCCTACAGCCGTGATGGCGCGTTGTGACCATCGAACTCACCGGCGTTTCCCGCGTGAGAGCAAGGAAATTCCATGACATTCCGGACCCACTACCTCGCCGCGGCGACCGCTTTGGCTGCGCTCGCGGCGCCCGCCGCCGCCCAGTATGGCTACCAGCAACCCTATCAGCAGCCCTATGCGCAGCCCGCCTACCCCGGCTACGCGCAGCCCGGCTACGCCTACGGCCAGCAGGGCTATGCCCAGAACCCGGTCGGCGCGATCATCGATCAGCTGCTCGGCAACCGCTACAACGTCACCGACCGCCAGGCGGTCTCGCGCTGCGCGAGCGCGGTGATGAGCCAGGCGTCGAACCAGTACGGCAACGGCAACAACAACGGCTACGGCCACAATGGCTACAACCGCGGCTATTCGGACCTGCGCGTTACCGGGATCAGCGACGTCCAGCGCCGCGGCAGCGGGCTTCGGGTGACCGGGACGCTGGGCTCCGCCAGCGGCGGCTACGGCGGCCAATACGGCAACCGAATATGGCGGCGGCTATGGCGACCTCAGCTTCCGCTGCAACGTCGCCTACAACGGCGCGGTGACCAACATCCGCATCAACCGTTCGCAGGCTTACCGCCGATAACGCGAAATCGCCGGGCGGGCGCAACAGCGCTCGCCCGGCCACATATGCCATCCGCGACGTTCACGAATGCTTCTGCGCGCCTGGCGTGGCAAATGTATCGCATGAACGGGAAGATATGGTGAGTGGCGGCTGAGGCTAGCCCCGCTCCCTTATTCACCAGCCGCTCCACCACGCGCCAAGCTCCGCCGGCGTATCCCCCGTGACCACCTCGACATAGCCAATCCCGGCGCGCCGCAGCGCTTCCTTCTTGACCGCATCGCGCGCGGCGGTGGCGTGGGCGCCCTTGAAATGCGCGCCCCCCCCGATCCTCGATCGCGTGCAGCGGCCGGCACTCGTCATCGACGATCAGCAAATCGACGCGCTTGGAGTTGATGCAGGCGTACGACGTCCTTGTCCTCGCACCGCAGGATTTCGCCCAGGTCGACCTGCGCCATCACCTGCCAGCCGGGCCGCGCGTCGAGCACCTGCCGGTCGATCGCCCTGAACAGCCGCGCCTCGCTTTTGTTGAGCAGCCGAGGCGGCTTGAACTCGGCCCTCATCACGGTTCGCAATTGGTCCGCCGCGTCCCAATTCGGCACCGGATCGTGCCTCGGGTGCAGGGAGAGCACATTGTCGTTCTTGCGCGCCATTTCGCGCGCCGATCCCGCGCCAATGATTTTTCGAGTGATGCCGCGTAAAGCCCGATGGCGAAGGCAATCGCGAAGCCGATGACTTCCGGTAGACATGCGCTCAATCTAGGGTATTGCTGGCGTCCAGTCGTTAATGCCGGAGCGCAGGCGCGGCGTCACGCCACCCCCCGTTCCTCGATGCGGAGCGCGAACATTCGCGAAGATTGGGACGCCATCGAGCGTGAAAACGGCGGTGAGACCAAATTCAAAGTGCCGGCGTTTTCGAACCCGAAACGGCCGCTGCGGCGGTCATGAACAGGGTTTTTTACGCGTGGCGGGATACAGGCTTTATGGCCTCGACGGTCAGAAGGTCGCGTCCGGCGAATGGTTCGAAGCCGAGGACGACGAGACCGCGACGAGGGCCGCGCGAGAAAAGGATGGGACGGACAGCGACTGCGAGCTGTGGCAGGGCGGCCGCTTCGTCGCGCGCTATCGAGCACAAGCGGCAGACCTGATCGTCGGTGCCCGGGCCAGGCCGAGCGGCGCTTCGTCCTCCAGCGATGCGACGAGGCGCTTGCCGTCCCATGGTCGCACTTGGAGCCTGGAAGCCGGCGGCTCCGCCTCGCGTATCGCTTCCTCGTCGCTCGCGGCTTCGATCCAGTCGGCGGTGTGGACGACCTGGGCGCGCCGTCGTAGCAATAGATGCGGTCAGGTAGCATGCTCGACGCCGGCATACGAGGCTCCTCCCTCTCCAGCGGGAGCACGACGACTGTCTCTCGGTCCACCGCTGCGCCGAGGCTAAGTCGCGGTGATGCTAGCCTTTCATTACGCGCCCACGCTGAAACGGGCGGTCGACATCGATTAACCTCGGTTTCCGACTATTTCAGCGTCAGCTACCACCGGCCCCGAACCGGGTCGGTGTCGCCCTCGAGGCAAGTGTCGCGGAAGCTGTCGAGGGTGGCGATCATGTCGTGCGGGCGGCGGCAAGCCGAGTTCATGTCGTCCCATTCGCCGATGATGCAAAAATACTGGGTCGCCCGAGCTGGATGATGTTGACGTGGCGGAGGCCCGGCCGTCGCGGTCGACCCGTTCATGGGCGTCGAGAAATCCTGGTGCGGCCCGGCTTCACCTTGAAACGCACGGCGTTGAACGCGGTCATGGCGCTTTCCCCTTGCTGTCGTTCGAATTGGCGCGCACGGGCGGGGCGCCGCGGACGCTCCGCCTGTTCTCCGACCCGTCAGGCCGGCGTCGGCCCGCTCATCGAAGCGACCGCGGCCTCGAGCGTCTTGCGGTCGTTGCCGTGCTGCTTGATGAGGTCTTTGACCTGGTCGTCGGTCAGCCCGTGCTTCTTGCCGAAATAGCGAACCTCGCTGGGGTCGCTGGCGGCGACCCGGCTGCGGTCGCTGGTCGTATTGCCCATCCTCGCCCTCCTTCACCTGAACGACACGTCATTCGACTCCGCGCCCGATGCGGAGTTGGAAAACAGCCATACGCCTTTCGTGGCGCCGCAGAAGTGAACACGGGCCGGCCCCGCGACGGCTGTTTCGCCTCGCCGAGGCGTGATATGAGCGCCGCTCCTCTCCTTGCGTCGGAGGTTCTTCATGACCCGTTTCGCGTCGATCACCGCTGCGGCCGCGCTGGCCGTCACGTCAGCCGCTCCTGCAGCCGCTCAGTATCAGCAGCCATACCAGCAGCCCTATCAGCAGCCCTATCCGTCCAGCCTGTCCCTTCCTATCCGGGCCAGAACTACGGCAACAATTACGGCAATGACGAGAGCGTCATCGGCTCGATCGTCGATAGCCTCATCGGCAACCGCTATGCGGTCGGCGACCGCCAGGCGATCCGCCAGTGCGCCTGGGCCGCGGTGCAGCGGGCGCAAGGGCAGTATGGCGGTGGCTACGGCCAGGGTTATCGCGACCGCCTTCGCGTCACCTCGATCAACGACGTCCAGCGCCGCACCCTCGTCCTTCGAATTCGCGGGACGCTCGGTCGCGGCGGGGGCGGCGGCTACGGTAATGGCTACAACAACGGCTACGGCGGCGGTTACGGCGGGGGCGGCTATGCCCGGCCGGAGCTCAGCTTCCGCTGCGACGTCAATTACAACGGCTACGTCCAGAACGTGAGGATCGAGCCGCTCGGCCGCGGCTACTGAGGCGCTCGGCGGCGCTACTTCAGGCGTTCGAGAAGGATGTCGAAGACCGAGCCGTGGATCGGCTTCTGGAAGCGCAGGCCGGCGACGAAGCCGTCGACCCAGCATACCTCGGCGTCGAGCGCCTCGAGGCCGTCGAACTTGATCAGCATGTGCTCGCCGACCCGCGGGCGCTCGACGAGGTCGACCTTGCACCCCTCCGGTGAGAGGTCGTTGACGCGGACGCGGTAATTGTTCTGGCCGAGGCGCCGAAGCGACACCTGGCCACCGAGCGCGACCGCGAACGCTGCGTCGCGTCAGATAGGCTTTCTCCTGCGGGTCTTCGGCGCCGAACACGAGGCCTGCGCGGCCCTTCTCGTACCAGCGCACGACGGCATCGATGGCCGGCCGGCACAGGATGGAAAGCTTGATCGCTTCCCCGGGCTCGAGCTCGAGCGGAGTTTCGATCCCGCAGCCTTCGTAGGAGAGGTCGAGGAGCACAACATCGACCGACGAGCCGCCCCGGCGCACCGCGACCCCGCGCAGCTTCACCGGCTTGCGCTCGTTGCGATCGAAGGGTCTTGCATCCCGCTTCATCGTCGCCGGATCCGGTTCAGCGCCCAATTTTCGTCCTTCGACTTCGGCAACCGCAATTTACGCCCCCGCAGTAAAGCGACCCTTAAGGGCGCAAAGTCGCGATCAGGCGGTCGAAAACGGCCGGGTGGATGGGCTGGAGGAAGTTCACGCCGGCGATGAAGCCGTCGACCCAGCAGACTTCGGCCTCGAGCGGCTGGAGCCCGTCGAACTTGACCCACAATTGCTCGTCGACCTGTGGCCGCTCGACGAACTCCACGCGGCAACCGTGGAGCGACGCGTCATAGACGCGCACCCGGTAGTTCAGCTGCCCGGAGCGGCGGAGCGAAACATTGGCGTTCAGCGCAACGCGTTCGCTGCGGCGTTCGGCGGACTGGAGAAGCGGCGAGCTCATGCGGCGGTCCTGCGCCCGCAGCCCTCTCCGCCGATTTAATCTTCACTCCATTCCGGATGCAGTTTCAGCGGAGCTCCGCGCCCGGCTGGATCACGGCGCAGGCGATGCGCGCGCCGCTGTTGCCGCTCGGGTCGGTCATATAATCGTCGGCCTGGGCATGGATGACCAGCGCGGAGCCGTCGGCGTCGAGCAGGGTCGCCATGGTCGCTCCCGGCAGCGTCACCGTCGCGCCGAGAGCACGCCGTTCGCGGCGACCTCGACGTTGGGAAGATCCCCGGCGTGCGGGCCCGCGGGATTGTTCAGCCCGTGCTTCTTGTCCGCCGGATTCCAGTGCGCGCCCGGCGGTGGTGAATTCGGGCGGGTCGCAGCGGCCGACCGCGTGGACGTGGATGCCGTGGAGGCCGTGCGGCAACCCGCTGGCGGTGACCCGGAAGCTCACGCCGCCCGCGGTCTGCCAGGCGCGCACCGTGCCGATTTTCTGCCCGGCGGAGTTGATCAGCGGCATCGGCGCCCCGCCGGTCGGCTCGATGGTCGAGCAGGCGGCGAGCGGTCAGGGGGCAATGAGAAGGAGAAGTTTGCGCATCGGTCCCTCTTTTCGTCATGCTGAACTCGTTTCGGCATCCATGCCTTGCTCTCATGCTTCTCAACGAAGGGTCCTGGGACAAGTTCAGGACGACGGCTGTTCGGCCTCGACCTTCACCAGCAATCTGCCCCTCGGTCACCTGCGCGCCGGGCTTGGCATTCAACTCCGCGACCGTGCCGTCGAACGGCGCGGTCAGCGCATGCTCCATCTTCATCGCCTCGAGCGTCAGCAAGCGTTGCCCCTTGGCAACCTTTTCGCCCCGCGAAACTTCGACTGCCGTCACCTTCCCCGGCATCGGCGCCTCGATCTCGCCATCGTGCAGGCCGTGCGTGGTGCCGGTGCCGCGGGGCTCGTCGAGTTCGAATTCGAAAGACTGGCCCATCATGCAGAACGATGACGACTGCGCTCCTCGTTCACCCAAGCGGAGAGGCGCAACATCGCCGTTCATCGCGAGTGCGCGTCGCCTGCCCAGTCGACAAGCGGACACGCCTGCTGCGGAGCCGAGTTCAGCCGAAAGCCCGCCAGTCCATGGCCGCGCCGGAGTCCTCCTCGTCGGCGGATCTCCACGAGCATGAGCGCCTGGCCTGACGAGCGCTTCGCCGATGTTCGCATCGTCGGCTCGGCGTCGCCCGGGAGAAGTTCATCGCCACGTTGCGCTCGATGAAGCCGGTCGTCATTTCGCCTGCCCGAAATCCGGATCATCCAAGCAGTTGAGCAGGAACGCCGGCATTGGTCTTGACCGGCCAGACCTCGACGTCGTCGAGGCATGGCCGCGAGCTCGCGATCGCCGCCGCGCGGTCGTCGCCGGGCGCGATCAGCTTGGCGATCATCGGGATCGTAGAAGGGCGAGACCTCGTCGCCCTCCTCGACGCCCGGTTTCGACCCGGCCTTCTGTCGGCCAGTCGAAATGCTCGAGCCTGCCGACGCTCGGCAGGAAGCCCTTCGCCGGGTCCTCGGCATAGAGCCGCGCCTCGATCGCGTGGCCGGTGATCGCCAGCTCGTCCTGCGTCTTCGGCAGCGGCTCGCCCGACGCGACGCGGAACTGCCATTCGACCAGGTCCTGCCCGGTGATCTCCTCGGTCACCGGATGCTCGACCTGCAGCCGCGTGTTCATTTCCATGAACCAGATGCGGTCGGCGCGGAGGCCCTCGGACGCGTCGGCGATGAACTCGATCGTGCCGGCGCCTTCGTAGTTCACCGCCTGGGCCGCGCGCACCGCGGCGCCGCACACCGCCTCGCGAGTCTCCGCGTCCATGCCCGGCGCGGGCGCTTCCTCGATCACCTTCTGGTGGCGGCGCTGGAGCGAGCAGTCGCGCTCGAACAGGTGGACGACGTTGCCGTGGCTGTCGCCGAACACCTGCACCTCGATGTGGCGCGGCGAGAGGATGTATTTCTCGATCAGCACGCGGTCGTCGCCGAACGCGATCGCCGCCTCGCGCTTGCGCTTTCGAGCGCGTCGTCGAAGTCCTGCCGCGCGCGTCGACCCGGCGCATGCCCTTGCCGCCGCCGCCCGCGACCGCCTTGATCAGCACCGGATAGCCGATCGCGTCGGCTTCCTTCTTGAGGCGCTTCGGGTCCTGGTCCTCGCCGAGATAGCCGGGCGTCACCGGCACGCCGGCCTCGGCCATCAGCTTCTTCGCCGCGTCCTTGAGGCCCATGGCGCGGATGCTGTCCGGCTTCGGCCCGACCCAGATCAGGCCCGGCGTCGATCACCGCCTGCGCGAAGTCGGCGTTCTCGCTGAGGAAGCCGTAGCCCGGATGGATCGCCTCCGCGCCGGTCGCCTTCGCCGCCTCGATGATCTTGTCGCCGCGAGGTAGCTTTCGCGCGCCGGGCTCGGCCCGATATGCACCGCCTCGTCCGCCATGCGCACATGCAGCGCCTTGGCGTCGGCATCGGAATAAACCGCGACCGTGCGGATCCCGAGCCGCCGAGCGGTGCGGATCACGCGGCACGCGATCTCCCCGCGATTGGCGATGAGGAGGGAGCGATCACGAATCATCCGCTGAACCGCGAATCTCACGTGAGCCGGATGTAGCCAACCACCGAAAGGTCGCGCCGACGTCAAGCTGTCGTCCGGCATACCGCCGAATCGGCGACGCGAACTCTGCCCTGCAGTAGCGCGTCGCTCTCAGGTCCACCGTGTACTGTATCACACGAGATAGCCGGCCTGCAGTTTGGATCGACCTCCGCCAGGTTGCACCGACAGCCGTGCGTCGCGCGTTCGCTACCACGAGATTTCGGCCAGGTCATCGCTCCGTAACCGCGCCTAATGACGGACGCGCAAGCAAGCGCGGCGTACACCAGCGGAATCGCCAAGCGACCCCCTATTCGTTCCGAAATCGTCTAGCATCCATCACATCCTGAACACGCCGAACTGCGGGCGGTCCGGGATCGGCGCGTTCAGCGTTGCGGCGAAGGCGAGGCCGAGCACGTCGCGGGTCTGGGCGGGGTCGATGATGCCGTCGTCCCACAGCCGCGCGGTGGCGTGCCAGGGGTTGCCCTCTTTCTCATATTCCTCGCGGATCGGCTGCTTGAAGGCTTCGGCCTGCTCGGGCGTCCATTTGTCGGCGTCGCGGTGGACGGTGGCGAGCACGCTCGCCGCCTGCTCGCCGCCCATCACGCTGATGCGGCTGTTGGGCCAGGTGAACAGGAAGCGTGGCGAGTAGGCGCGGCCGGACATGCCGTAATTGCCGGCGCCGAAGCTGCCGCCGATCAGCACGGTGATCTTGGGCACGCTGGCGGTGGCGACGGCGGTGACCAGCTTGGCGCCGTGCTTGGCGATGCCTTCGGCCTCGTATTTCCCGCCGACCATGAAGCCGCGAGATGTTCTGCAGGAACAGGAGCGGCGTCCGGCGCATGCAGGCGAGCTCGATGAAATGCGCGCCCTTCAGCGCGCTCTCGCTGAACAGCACGCCGTTGTTGGCGAGGATCGCGACCGGCATGCCCCAGATGTGCGCGAAGCCGCAGACGAGCGTCGCAGCCGTAGAGCGGCTTGAACTCGTGGAATTCGGACGCGTCGACGATGCGCGCGATGATCTCGTGCACGTCGTAGGGCGCGCGCACGTCCTCGGGGATGATGCCGTAGAGTTCTTCGGCGTCGTAGTGCGGCGGGCGCGGCTCGCTAGCTCAAGCTGGGCCCCGGCCTTCGCCGGGGAACAGGTGCGAAACGATGTCGCGGACGATGGTCAGCGCGTGCTCGTCATTCTCGGCGAGATGGTCGACGACGCCGCTCTTCTTCGCGTGGAGATCGCCGCCGCCGAGATCCTCGGCGCTGATCTCCTCGCCCGTCGCCGCCTTCACCAGCGGCGGGCCGGCGAGGAAGATCGTGCCCTGGTTGCGGACGATGACGCTCTCGTCGCTCATCGCGGGGACGTAGGCGCCGCCGGCGGTGCAGCTGCCCATCACGCAGGCGATCTGGGCGATGCCCTTGGAGCTCATCTGCGCCTGGTTGAAGAAGATGCGGCCGAAATGGTCGCGGTCGGGGAAGACCTCGGCCTGGTGCGGCAGGTTCGCGCCGCCGCTGTCGACCAGATAGACGCACGGCAGCCGGTTCTGCTCGGCGATCTCCTGCGCGCGGAGGTGCTTCTTCACCGTCAGCGGATAATAAGTGCCGCCTTTGACCGTCGCGTCGTTGCAGACGATCATCACCTGGCGGCCCGACACGCGGCCGATGCCGGCGATGATGCCCGCGCCCGGCACTTCGCCCTCGTACATGTCGCAGGCGGCGAGCTGGCCGATCTCGAGGAACGGCGAGCCAGGGTCGAGCAGCCGCTCGACGCGGTCGCGGGGCAAGAAGCTTGCCGCGCGAGACGTGGCGTTCGCGGCTTTTCTCCGAGCCGCCCTTGCGCAGCTTCGGCGACATCGGCGCGCAGTTTCTCGGCGAGCGCGCGGTTGTGTGCGTCACGCGCTCGGAACTCGTCGCTGTCGGTCGATGATTTTGCTTTCGATGCGCGGTGCGCTCATGCCGCTTGTCGGTCCGTTCGTCGAAAATCCCTGCCGCTCGCCTAGCCGCAACGGCAGGGGATGGCAAAGCAGCCCCGGAGAAGGAGATGAATAGTGAAGCGAGCACGTCCTGTTTGTCGTCGCGTCGGCGTTCGCGCTCGGCCGCGTGCAACACCAGGGCGGTGAGAATGCCGCCCAGGAGCAGAAGGCAGGCACCGGGCTCGGCATCGACCGAGCTGGATGGACAAGAGCGTCACGCCGGGGGACGACTTCTTCAGCTACGCCAATGGCAGCTGGGTCAAGAACACGGCCATCCCGGCGGACCGCTCGCGCATCGGCGGCTTCTACATCGCCGACCAGGAGCGCGAGAAGAACACGCGCGAGCTGTTCGACAACATCCTCAAGTCAAACCCGACGAGCGGCACCGACGCGCTGATCGCCAATTATTACAAGGCCTATCTCGACACCGACGCGATCGACCGCGCTGGGATGGCTCCGGCCAAGGCCGACCTCGATGCCATCGCCGCGATCGCCGACAAGCAGCAATTGAGCGCTGCGATCGGCGGCACGCTGCGCGCCGACACCGACCCGCTCAACGCGACCAATTTCCACACCGAGAACCTGTTCGGGATTTTCGTGACCCAGGGCCTCGCGACGCCGGGCGAGCAGCTTGCCCTACCTGATGCAGGGCGGGATCGGGCTGCCCGGACGCGAATATTACCTCTCCGCGGACCCCAAGATGGCGGACACGCGCACCAAGTACAAAGCCTACGTCCAGACCATCCTGCAGGACGCCGGCTATGCCGATCCGGCGGGCGCCGCCGGGCGCATCATGGACCTCGAGACCAAGATCGCGCAGGCGCACGAGCCGCGCGAGCAGAGCGAGGATTTCGCGAACGGCGCGCAGGTGTGGACTCGCCAGCAGCTCGAGCAGAAGGCGCCGGGGATCGACTGGGGCGCGCTGCTGGCGCCGCGCGGCTCGGCGGCGTGCAGAAGTTCGACGCCTATCATTTCGCCGCGATCCCGAAGCTCGCGGCGCTGGTCGGCTCGGAGCCGCTGCAGAACTGGAAGGACTGGCTGGCGTTCCACACGCTGAACCAGCAGGCGAACGTGCTTCCCAAGCCGTTCCGCGACGCGAGCTTCGCCTTCAACGGGACCGTGCTGCCGGGACGCCGCAGCAGCGCCCGCGCGACGCGCTCGCGCTCAACGCGACCAGCAACGCGCTGCAGGACGCCGTCGGCAAGGCTTATGTCGACAAATATTTCCCGGCCTCGTCAAAGGCGCAGATCCAGGAGATGGTCGACAACATCAAGGCGGCGTTCGCGCGCCGCGTGCAGGCGATCGACTGGATGCGCCCGTCGACCAAGCAGGAAGCGCTGAAGAAGGTGCAGAACATCGTCGTCGGAGTCGGCTATCCCGACAAGTGGCGCGATTATTCTGGGCTGCAGATCACGCCCGACAATGCCTACGCCAATTTGAAGAACGCGACGGCTCGCCGAATATCGCCACCAGATCGCGAAGATCGGCAAGCCGATGGACCGCAAGGAATGGTGGATGCCGCCGCAGCTGGTGAACGCGGTCAACCTGCCGGTGCAGAACGCGCTCAACTTCCCTGCCGCGATCCTCGTCCGGCCATTCTTCGATCCGAACGCCGACGCGGCGTTCAACTATGGCGCGATCGGCGCGACCATCGGCCACGAGATCAGCCACAGCTTCGACAACGGCGGGGCCTTGTTCGACGCGGCGGGGCGCTCCGCAACTGGTGGACGCCGGCGGATTTCAAGCGCTTCCAGGCGCCGGCGATGCGCTCGCCAAGCCAGTTCGATCAATATGAGGCGCTTCCGGGGCTGCACGTGAACGGCAAGCTGACGCTGAGCGAGAATATCGCCGACGTCGCCGGACTTGCCGCGGCGTACGACGCGTACAAGGCGTCGCTGAACGGCAAGCCCGCGCCGGCCATCGGCGGCTTCACCGGCGATCAACGCTTCTTCCTCGCTTATGCCCAGTCATGGGCGGTGAAGACCCGGCCCGAAACGCTGCGCAACATCGTCCTCACCAACGGCCATGCGCCCGAGCAATTCAGGGCGCAGACCGTGCGCAACCTCGACGCCTGGTACCCCGCGTTCAACGTCCAGCCGGGACAGAAGCTTTACCTCGCGCCCGACAAGCGCGTGAAGATCTGGGGTGAGCTGAGCGGTGCCGAGACTAACGGAGGGTTTGCACAGCAAAATTCTGCCTTGGCCGGAGAGGCGGCCAGCCTGCCGCGGAGCGGCAGACCGACGTCACGGGTTACTCCGGACGGCTTCGGCGCTAATGTCCGCTTTCGACCCGTTCCAGGCATTAGCGACGACCTTTCAAAATAGGACTTCGGCTGCTACCCGCTCCGCGCTGTAAATCGCGGCACGGCTCATTCGCATCGTCCAGTTTCGCAGGCGCTTGGGCGAGCACCTTAAGGTCACGCAAAAGCGCCGCTCTCCGTGACATTGCGACCTGCTCGACCGCCCGATCAGCATTCGGCGGATCTCGTTCGTCCCCGCGCCGATGTCGAGCAGCTTGGCGTCGCGGTAGTAGCGCTCGACCGGCCAGTCCTTGGTGTAGCCGGCGCCGCCCAGCGCCTGAACCGCTTCGTTGGCGACTTTCACCGCATTCTCGCTCGCCAGCAGGATCGCGCCCGCCGCGTCGAAGCGCGTCGTCTTGCCGGCGTCGCAGGCCCTGGCGACATTGTAGACGTAGGCGCGCGCGCTGATTGAGCGCGACGTACATGTCGGCGATCTTGGCCTGCATCAGCTGGAAGCTGCCGATGGGCTTTCCGAACTGCTTGCGCTCGCGGACATAGGGCAGGACGGTGTCGAGGCACGCCTGCATGATGCCCAGCTGGATTCCGGCGAGCACCGTGCGCTCGTAATCGAGGCCGCTCATCAGCACCTCGACGCCCTTGTTTTCTTCGCCGAGGATGTTCTCGGGCGGCACGAAGCAATCGTCGAACACGAGCTCGTTAGTCGGCGAGCCGCGCATTCCGAGCTTGTCCATCTTTTGGCCGATCGAGAAGCCATCCATGTCCTTCTCGATGATGAACGTAGTGATCCCGCGGCTGCCCTCGCCAGTCCTGGCGTAGACGACCAGCGTGTCGGCGTAGCCCCCATTGGTGATCCAGAACTTGGTTCCGTTGAGCCGATAGCCGTTGCCGCTCTTCTCGGCCTTGAGCTTCATGCCGACGACGTCGCTGCCCGCGCCCGCCTCGCTCATCGCCAGTGCGCCGACGTGTTCGCCGCTGATCAGCTTCGGGAGATATTTGCGCTTTTGATCCTCGTTGGCCCAGCGGCGGATCTGGTTGATGCAGAGGTTGGAGTGGGCGCCATAGCTGAGGCCGACGGACGCCGACGCCCGCGCCACTTCCTCCTGCGCGACCACATGCTCGAGATAGCCGAGGCCGAGCCCGCCATAATCCTCCTCGACGGTGATGCCGTGCAATCCCAGCTCGCCCATCTGCGGCCACAGAGCGCGCGGAAATTCGTCGCTCTCGTCGATTTCGGCGGCGATCGGCGCGATCTTGTCGCGGGCGAAGCGCTCGGTCGTCTCGCGAATCGTGTCCGCCATTTCGCCGAGCTGAAAATCGAGTCCGGTGTCGGACATGTCGTGTCTCCTGTCCGGCCCGCCGCTAGCAGAGCGCCGACCGTTTGAACAAGCGAGGTGCCGGCCTTATGTGCGCTGCAACAATCCGACTCTGGAGCAGTTCAAATGGCCACCACCCCCTCGTCCGACCCGACCGTCATCCTCTCGATCGCCCGCACGCCGATGGGCTCGATGCAGGGGGCGCTTGCCGACGCCTCCGCGACCGACCTCGGCGCCACGGCCGTCAAGGCGGCGGTCGAGCGCGCCGGCGTTTCGGGTGAGGACATCGACCGCATCTATATGGGCTGCGTTCTTCCCGCCGGGCTCGGCCAGGCGCCGGCGCGGCAGGCGGCGATCAAGGCCGGGCTTCCCAAGTCGGTCCAGGCGACCACCGTCAACAAGGTCTGCGGTTCGGGCATGCAGACCGTGATCATGGGCGACGAAGCGATCCGCACCGGCAACGCCGACGTGATCGTCGCGGGCGGCATGGAGTTCGATGACCAATGCGCCCTACCTGCTGAAGAAGCACCGCTCGGGCGCGCGGATCGGGCACGACACCGCCTACGACCACATGTTCCTCGACGGCCTCGAGGATGCGTATGAGGAAGGCCGCGCGATGGGCAGCTTCGCCCAGTGCACCGCGGACGAATATCAGCTGACGCGCGAGCAGATGGACGATTACGCGATCGAGAGCCTGCGCCGCGCCAAGGACGCGATCGACAATGGCGGCTTCAAGGACGAGGTGGTGCCGGTCACCATCAAGTCGCGCGCTGGCGAGACCATCGTCGACACCGATGAGGCGCCCGGCCGCGGCCGTCCCGACAAGATACCGCAGCTGAAGCCTGCCTTCGCCAAGGAAGGCACGATCACCGCGGCAACCTCTTCGTCCATCTCCGATGGCGCCGCGGCGGTGGTCCTGACGAGCGAGTTGAACGCCCGTGAAAAGGGCCTCGAACCCGTTGCGCGGATCGTCGCTACGGCAGCGCACGCGCAGGAGCCGGCGCAGTTCACGGTCGCCCCGATCGGCGCGATCGAAAAGGTGCTCAAGAAGGCCGGCTGGAAGGCCAGCGAGGTCGACTTGTGGGAGGTCAACGAAGCCTTCGCCTGCGTCGCCATGTTCGCGATGAAGGACCTCGGCATCCCGCACGAGAAGATCAACGTCCACGGCGGCGCCACCGCGCTCGGCCACCCGATCGGCGCCAGCGGCACGCGCATCCTCGTCACGCTGATCAACGCGCTCAAGCAGACCGGCGGCAAGCGCGGAGTCGCCAGCCTATGCATCGGCGGCGGCGAGGCGACCGCTGTCGCGGTGGAGCTCGTCTAAGGTTTAACTCGCCGCAGTGACTTGCAGGTGGTATGGGCGCTCCCCTCAGCAGGGGAGACAGCCAATGCGCCTGACCATCTGCATTACCGCCGCCCTCGTTCTTTGGGGCGGCTCAACAGCGGCGAATGCGAAGCCAGCGGCATTCCAGATCAACGGAACGACCTGGACCTACGTCGACCACGGCGTGAAAGCGCGCGAGTTGGTCGACGCCAAGGGCAATTACATCGAGAATGCCGTGAGCGGTAAGCACATCGACCATGGCACCGCGGTGATGAAGGGCAGCAAGGTCTGCTTCACCAGCGCGATGAACAATGACGGCGAATTGTGCTGGACGACCAAGGCGACAAAGGTCGGCCAGTCGATGGTCACGACCAACGACAAAGGCAAGAAGCTGAAGGTGACTCGCGTCAAATACGTGCCGATGTCGATGCCGAAGTAAGGCTCCGGTCAGACCGTCACATCTTGCCCGCGTAAGCCTGGCATTCGATCTCGAGCAGAGCCCCGAGCGCGAGGCCGTTCGCGCCGAACGCGCTGCGCGCGGGCAATTTTCCGGCGGGGAAATATGGCACATAGACTTTGTTGAAGGCGGGCCAGTCCTTCATGTCGGCGAGGAAGACCGTGCAATGGAACAGGTCGCCGTGGCTCAGGCCTCTGGCTTTCAGGACCGCGCCGATATTGTCCATCGCCTGCTTCGTCTGCGCTTCGATTCCATCGGGCAGCTTGCCGTCGGCGCCGACCCCGATCTGGCCTGAAAGATAAAGTACGTCGCCAACGCGAACGGCGTCGGAGAAGGGTAGAGGCTGGCCGTTGAGGTTTGGGCGGCCGAAATATTCGACCGCTGGGCGGGTTTGGGCGTCGGCTGGTGCGATGCTCATGGCGAGAGCTCCGGTTGTGATTGCGGCTGCGACGTACAGATTCATGCGCGCCCCCTCTCGTCATGCTGAACTTGTTTCAGCATCCATGAACACCGCCTTTGGATCAGCTCAACCCGCCGTGTTCATGGACCCTGAAACGAGTTCAGGATGACGGCGCTTGTCTAATCCACCACCTCGTCGGCGGCGACTCCCCACAAGTCCGACGTGCGGACATAGCCTTCCTTCTTGCCGATCTCGATGCGGCACCAGCCGTTGCCCTTGCACTTGTCGATGCGGCCGACGACCCCATGCTCGGCCTCGTAGCGGACCCTGGCATCGTCGTTGGGGTCGGTGCGGACCGGGCGCGGATCGCCGGGCTTGACGATCGCGGTGCGGCGATCGCTGAGCATCGTCACCAGCATCCAGCCTTGAGCGCCGTCGGGGTCGCGGATCAGGCGCCACGTCTCGTACTTCTTGATCACGCGCACCGGAAGGTCGCGGCGCTGGTAAAGCCAGACGTTGGGGTAATTGCGTCCCGGCCCGGTGTGAGTCATCGCCTGCCCGGATGCGATCGATGCCCAGTAAGGCGGTTGCTTGTCCTGCGCTGAGGCTGCACTCGCCAACAACGACATCGTCATCCCCGCGAAAGCGGGGATCCAGCGAGTAAAGAAAAACCGGGTTCCCGCTCTCGCGGGAATGACGAAGAAACTGCGCACTTACGCCCCCGTCAGAATCCGGTCGACCAGTTGCTTAACCGTCGGGATGAACCCGTTTGAATAAAAGGGGTCGCTCCTGAAGCGGAAGGCCGCGTGGCCGGCGAACATGAGGTTCTGTTCCACCGGTCCGCCATGCGCGATTTCCTGAAGCGTCTTCTGGATGCAGAAGCTGCGCGGGTCGGCGAGGCGGCCGGTCGAGTTCTTCTCATTGTCCGCCCATGACGAAAATGCGCACTGGCTGAGGCAGCCCATACATTCGGCCTGGTCCTTGCGGATCTGCTTTTCTTCCTCGGGCGTGACGAACACGAGCGTATCGTCCGGCGTCTTCATCGCATTGGTGCAGCCGCGCGCATACCATTCACGCGCGTGGATCAGGTCGCCCTTGGTGACCCAATAATTCTTCTTGGTGCCGATGCCGACATCCAGCTCGAAATGGTGATCGCCGATCGGCTCCTTCGTGTAGGCGATCTGTCGCTCGCTCCGCGCCTCGAGGTTGCGGAGGAACGGATTGCGCACGGCCGATGAATAGAAGCCCGTCGGCGAAAAACGGTGCAGCAGCACGTCGCCTTCCTCGAGCGTCGTAAGCCGCGCCTTCCACTCGGGCGGGATCGGGCTTTCCTGGGTCAGCAGCGGGCGCGTCCCGAACTGGAAGACGATCTGTCCGAGCTCGGGATTATCGATCCAGTTTTCCCATTCGTCGAGCCGCCAGACGCCGCCGGCCATGACGATCGGGACGTGGTCGGCGATGCCCTGCTCGCGCATCGTGTCGCGCAGCGCCTTGACCCGCGGATATGGGTCCTGCGGCTTGCGCGGATCTTCCGCGTTGGACAGGCCGTTGTGACCGCCGGCAAGCCACGGATCCTCGTAGACCACGGCCGCGAGCCATTCCGCAGCCTTGTGATAGGCGCGCTTCCACAGCGCGCTGAACGCGCGCGCCGAGCTGATGATCGGCAGGTAATTGACGCCGTAAGAGGCCGCGATCTCGGACAGCTTGTACGGCATCCCGGCGCCGCAGGTCACGCCGGTGACCAGGCCCTTCGTCCGCTCGAGGACGCCGTGGAGCACGCGCTGGGCTCCGCCCATTTCCCACAGCACATTGATGTTGATCGCGCCTTTGCCCGACGCGATATCGTAAGCGCGCTGGACCTGCGCAACCGCGCCGTCGATCGCGTACTGGATCAACTCCTCGTGGCGGTCGCGGCGGGTGAGCGCTTCATAGACCTGCGGGACGATACGGCCTTCGGCGTCGTAGCTATCGGCATTGACCGCGCGACACCGTGCCGATGCCGCCCGCCGCGGCCCATGCGCCCGAGCTCGCATGGTTGGTCGCGCTGACGCCCTTGCCGCCTTCGATCAGCGGCCAGACTTCGCGTCCGCCATAGAGGATGGGCTTGAGCCCCTTGAACAAAACCCGTCTCCCGGCGCACCAGGCGCTTCGCCGCCCATATAAGAGGCGTTTCGCGACATTGCGCGCAAAAAGTGAGCGGGGCCCCGGTCGGTTCCGGAGCCCCGCTCACTGACTCGCGGATGGTAAGCCTAGTAGCAGTTGCCGGAGGCGCAGCGCCACCGACGACGGCGCCGAGGACGCCGCCGATCGCCGCGCCGCGTGCCCGTGCCGTATTGTGGCGGCGGCCGTAATGGTGGCTGCCGCCGGCGACTCACGCCGCCGAGTGCCGCGCCGGCAACTCCGCCGACCGCGGCGCCGGCCGCCGGGTTGCCGCAGCCGTAACGCTGTAGCCGTAGCCGATAGCCGTAGCCCGGTAGCCATAGCCGTAGCCATAGGACGGATAACCGTATCCGTACGCCGGATAGCCGTAGCCGTAGGCCGGATAGCCGTAGCCGTACGCCGGATAGCCGTAGCCGCCATAATAACCGCCGTAGCCGAGCCGATCGCGATCACCGTCCGGCTGCGCGGATAGGCGTAGCGACGAATAGCGCGGATAGGCGTAGCCGTATCCATAGCCGTAATTGCGATAGTGATGACCGTGCCGGTCCCAATCGCCGTGATGACGCCCATCCCGATCGCCGTGATGATGCCGGTCGCGGGCATTGGCGGCGCTGGGCAGGGCGACGATGGTGCTGGCGAGGGCAAGAGCGATAAGCTTCTTCATCGAAATACTCCTCGATCCTTGGATCGTCGGCCGCCGATGGACGCGCGAACCGACTTCAGCGGGCTGAGTGCGCCTCGCTTGCTGTCCCAAAAATGAACAATGTTGCGGTTGTTCAACGACTGAGCGCGTAATCGAGCCCGATATCGACCGCCGGCGCGGACTGGGTGATGCGGCCGACCGAAATGAAGTTGACGCCGGTTTCCGCATGGAAGCGGATGGTGTCGAGCGTCACTCCTCCCGATGCCTCGAGCGGCACACGTCCGTCGACCAGCGCCACCGCCTCGCGCAGCATTCGCCGGGTCCATATTGTCGAGGAGGAGCCGGTCGGCGCCGGCGGCGAGCGCCGGTTCGATCTGGTCGATGCGGTCGACCTCGACCTGCACCTGGAGGCCGGTGTTCGCGGCCTTGGCGCGGCGCACCGCCTCGGCCACGCCGCCGCAGACCGCGACATGATTGTCCTTGATCAACACGCCGTCGTCGAGCCGCATGCGATGGTTCTCCGCGCCGCCCATCCGCGCCGCATATTTCTCGAGCACGCGAAGACCCGGGATGGTCTTGCGGGTGTCGATCAGCACCGCGCCGGTTCCGGCGATCGCGTCGACATAGCTGCCGCGTCAGCGTCGCGATGCCCGGAGAGATGCTGGAGCGTGTTCAGCGCCGACCGTTCGGCCGCGAGCATCGCGCGCGCATTGCCGTCGAGCCGCATCAACGTCGTTCCGTGCTCGAGCGCGGTCGCCGTCGTTAACCAGCTGTTCCAGGTCGACATGCGGATCGAGCGCGCGGAAGAAGGCAGCGGCGATATCCAGCCCGGCGACAACGATAGCCTGGCGGCAGTTCATCTCGGCCGTGAACCGCGCATCCGCATCGATCGTCGCGTTCGACGTGATGTCTCCGCCAGTCCGAGATCCTCGGCAAGCACGCTGCGGACGAATTCATCGACATCGAAGGTTTCGGGAAGCGGCATGGTGTCGCTTTAGTCGCCGCCGCGCGTTCGCGCCAACGTCAGTGCGCGGGCTCCGCTTTCGGCGCGAGGCGCCAGTGACCCTCGGTCCAGGCGTAGCGCTGGGCATCGAGCGGCGCGAAGCGATTGTCCTTCCAGGCGTTGACCGTGATCGTCACCGACGCGTCACCGACGTCGATCGCGTTGAAGCTCTGATCCTGCTCGCGGACCCGGGTCGAGGTGGCCGTCCCGGCCTGGACCACGAGCGCCCCGCCCGCTCGGGTGACCAGATCGCTCGCGCTGTGGCTCGATGCATGGTGGTTGTGGCCGGCGAGGAGCATGTCCACCCCGGCCTCCTGGATCGCGTCCAGTGCCAGTTGCTGCCGCCCAATGGCGGGAGTCATTTCATCGCCGACCTGTAGCGCAAACATCGGGTGGTGGGTCACGAGCACTCGAAAGGACTCGCGCGGCGGTGCGCGAGAAAGTCTCGCGGATGAAGGCGACCTGGTCTTGGTTGATGCGCCCGTCCTTGAAGGTCAGCGATCGCGCGGTGTTGATTCCCAGCACGGCAAGCCCGGGCAGTTCCACGAACGGACAAAGGTTGTCGTCGATGAACCGGCGATAGCGGGAAAGCGGCGACAGGAACCGTCGGAGCACGTCGTATAGCGGAACGTCGTGGTTGCCGGGAACGCCCAGTACCTCATGGCCCGAATGCTGAAGCCGCTCCAGGAACTCGACAAGCTTCCTTGAATTGCTCGGTGCGGGCGCGCTGGGTGAAGTCGCCGCTGATGACGACGAGATCGGGTTTCAGCTCGTCGATCCGGCTCTCGACCGCCTTCACCAGCCGTTCGTCATGGGCGCCAAAATGCAGGTCGGAAAGATGCACGATCGGGCCATGGGCAATCAACGCCCCGACCACGCGCGGGTTCAGTAACCCAGGAACAACAACAGCTTCACGTCGATCCCGAAACCTTCGGCGCGCTTCTGCTCGATGAAGTTCGCGATTTCCTCGCGAGGGACGAGATGGACTTCGATGTCCTCGTTCTCGTCGCCGCCGCCCTCGCCGATTCTGCGGACGCCGTGCGCGCGGACGAGCGTGAAGCTTTCCGACAGCATGCCGGGCGAAGCGTAGAACTCGCCCAGGCGCTCGACGCGCTCGGCGGTGAACCCGGTCTCTTCCTCCAGCTCCTTGATCGCGGTGCTCTCGACCGTCGCGTCGGGATCGGTATCGCCGACGAGGCCCGCGGGAAGCTCGATGCAGCGGCAGTCCGGCGGCACGCGCGGCTGGTCGACGAGGATCACCTTGCCGTCATATTCGGCAAGGATCACGACCGCATTGATGCTGCCCGTGCGGCTCGCATATTCCCATTTGTCGCGCTTCACGGCGCGCACATATTTGCCTGCCCACATCACCTCTGGCGGAGGAAGATCCTCGAGGTTCATAGCTCGATCAGCTTGTCCGGGATCTCGTTGGAATCTGCCGCTGAACGCGGAAAATGCTCCGCGAGCACCACGCCGACCCGCTCGACCGCCGCGGCGATGCCGTCACCGACCTTCCCTTGCCTCACGTCGGCGAGAAGCGCGGTCATCGCCTCGCCCCAGGTGTGGTCGTCGGTGACCTTCAATATCGCCTCGTCGGCGATGATCTCCGCGCGCCGTTCGGCCAATGACAGATAGATGAGGATGCCGGTGCGGCCCGTCGTCCGGCGGCTGCCGCGGCCTGGAAGATCGCCACTGCGCGGCGGCGGACTCGCCGATGCTTGGTCGCGGCCGGGGTCAGGAACAGGCGCAACGGCATCCATTTGAGGATCAGCAGCGCCACGGTGAACTTGAGCGCGGCAAAGAACATCAGAAGCGTCAGCAGTTGACTCTGGCTCGGCTCGGGTTGCCAGCCGCCGAACAGGAAGTCGTACCACCAAGAGAGCGCCGTCGGCCGCCACGCCGCCCAGGCGAGCACCGCGAAGAGCGGGACCAGCGCCCAGTGGAGCGCGACGTCGTGATAGGCATCGCTGATCGGAGTCGCGACCGCGACGATCTCGCCCGCGGTCGAACCTTCCGCTTTGGTGATCGCGGCGCTGACCTTATCGTGATCGGCTTCGGTCATTCGCCTCACCATGATCCGGAGGCTCCGCCGCCGCCGAACGAACCGCCGCCGAAGCCGCCGAAGCCGCCACCTCCGCCGCCGCCCCAACCACTTCCGCCGCCACCCCAGGAAGAGCTGCCGCCCCAACCGCCACGCGATCCGCGGCCGAGCTCGTTCAGTCCCCACAGGACAACCCATGGGCTGATGCCGCTACGGCGGGACCGGTAGCGCCGGCCCGCCGCTCTCCGGAAATGCGACAGCACGACGAATCCGATCACCAGCGCCCAGAAAACGATCGGGAGCGGATTGCCGCCCGAATGCTGCCGCTGCTGCTGCGACTGCTGGGCCTCCGCAACGTTCTTCCGGGCTTCCTCGGGCGGGAGGCTCATCTGCTTGATGATCGCATCCGCGCCGGCCTCGATCCCGCCGCCATAGTCCGGCGGGTTCTGTTTGAAATGCGGAAGGATGGCCTGGCGGATGATGATGCCCGACATCGCGTCGGTCATGAACCCGCCGGCGCCATAGCCGGTCGCGATCGAGACCTTCCGCTCATTGGGCGCCACGAGCAGGATGACACCGTCGTCCTCCCCCTTCTGGCCCAGTCCCCAGGCGCGGCCGAGGCGATAGCCGTAATCCTCGATCGGATAGCCCTCGAGGCTCTTGACGGTCACCACCGCGAACGCGCGATGCGACTGCGCGTAGAGCGCGTCGATCTTCGACTTGAGATCGAGCTCCTGCTCGGGCCGCAGGATGTCGGCCTGATCGACGACGGGCGATCCATTGTTGGGGGGGAAGGATTGTGCTGCCGCGGGCGCCGCGAAGAACAGGAGCGCTGCAAGCCACGCCATCATCATTCCCGCGAAGGCGGGAATCCCGCTTCTCCACCGCGACGGCAGCGGGACCCCCGCTTCCGCGGGGGTGACGAAGAACGTTGTCACTTCAGCCTCAGCCGGTCGTGTTGAAGTTCACGGTCGGCGCAGTCTGCGCCGCGGCTGCCGCCTCGAACGGCACCTTGGGCTTCGCTCCGTAGAAGACCTTGGCGCCGATCGCGGTCGGGAAGGTGCGGATCAACGTATTATATTGCCGCACCTCCTCGTTATAATCGCGACGCGCCGCATCGATCCGGTTCTCCGAACCTTCGAGCTGGTCCTGAAGCGCGAGGAAATTCTGGTTGGACTTGAGGTCCGGATAGGCCTCGAAGGATGCCAGGAGCCGCCCGATCGAGCCGCCAAGCTGCGTTTGTGCGTTCTGGAACGCCTGGACCTTCGCCGGGTCGCTGAGGTCGCCGGCGTTAAGCTGGATGCTGGTCGCCTTCGCGCGCGCTTCGGTCACCTGCGTGAGGACCGTCTTTTCCTGCTGCGCATAGCCCTTCACCGTCGCGACAAGGTTGGGGATCAGGTCGGCGCGGCGCTGGTAGTCGGCCTGGAGGTTGCCCCACGCGGCGTTGACATGCTCCTCCGCCGTCGGGACGCTGTTGATCCCGCATCCGGCGAGCGACAGCGCGGCAAGCGGTGCGAGTAAACCGAAACGACGAATGGTGGTCATGTGCCCCTCCGACTGGTCAGATGCGCGGATAACTAGAGATGCGAGCCCCGGGTTTCAATAAGCTGTTATAGGGTAGCAATACAGCAAGACCGCTTCCCTGCGCAGAAAATCCCGCTAATGTCGGTTCGCCGACATTGGGGGGATGCCATGCTCAAGGAATTCCGCGCCTTCATCGCCAAGGGAAACGTCCTCGATCTCGCGGTCGCGGTCATCATCGGCGCCGCCTTCGCGAAGATCGTGGCCAGCCTCACCGACGACATCATCATGCCGATCGTCGGAAAGATCTTCGGCGGGCTCGATTTTTCCAGTTACTTCCTGCTGCTTGGCCCGGTCCCGGCCGACTATCACGGATCGATGACCGACTATGCCGCGCTCAAAAAGGCCGGCGTGCCAGTGCTCGGCTGGGGATCGTTCGTGACCGAAGTCGTCAGCTTCCTGATCCTTGCCTTCATCATCTTCCTGATGGTGCGCTGGGCCTCGAAGATCATGCGCACGCCGCCAGTGGTCGAGACCGAAACCGGGCCGACCGAAATCGAGCTGCTTGCGGAAATCAGGGACGAGCTTCGACGGCGCTGACCGTCGTCCGTCACGCCGTCACTTCGGCATCCCGCTGAGGCCGCTGGCCTCGCGCAACTGCGCTCCGTCGAGACGATAGCCGTCGAGGAAGACGGTATCGACGTGGCGCAGTTCGCCGAGGTTCTTCGACACGTCGCCATCGACGAGGATGATGTCGGCGGTCTTGCCCTTGGCGATCGACCCGACGCGTCCATCCATGCCGGTCATCCTTGCCGGGATGATCGTCGCCGTCTGGAGCGCCTCGGCATTGGTGAGTCCGGCGTCCTCGTAAAGCTCGAGTTCGCGCACCAGCTCCAGGCCATAGCCGTCGGTGCCAGCGACGATCCTGACGCCCGCCTGGTGAAGCTTGCCGACGAGGCCGACCATCTTGGCGAAGCTCTTGCGAAAATCATCCCGGGTCAGGCCACCGAACAGCGGATAGCCGGGAATCTTCCAGCCGCGCGTGACCGACGGCGGAGCGATGTCGGCATATGGCGCATATTCCGGTGGAATTGCGGTGCCGTCCGACGTCATCTGCGGCTCCCACACGCTGATCGTCGGATCGACGATCGTGTGCCGCTTCGAAAGCTCCGCGTAGAAAGCCCTCATCGCCGGGGAATCGAGATCGACATCCTTGCCGTACTTCGCCGGCCCCTCGATGCGCGCGGCCGTGTTCGCTTTGTCGACGACATCCTGCGGCATCGCCTGCATGATGATGAAGTTGATGTGCGTGATCTCGTCATACCCCGCGCGCACCGCGTCGAGCGGCCGCATGCCCGCCGGCACGTGGCCGTGGACATGGAGCCCGAGCTTGTGCGCTTCCGCGGCGGCAGGCGCGATCCAGGCCGGATTCATCGAGGTATAGAATTTCGCGCCCCACAGCCCGGCGGCCTTGATCTTGTCGACCGCGGCGATCGCTTCGGCCGCGGAGGTCACCGTCAGGGCGCCCTGCGCCGCGAGCGGGTCCTTGCGGTCGATGATGACGGAAATCTTGCCATCGGGCGCCAGAAGGTCGCCGGCGGCGCGCCGCTTGTAAATGCTCAGCGCGTCCTCGATCGAGGTCCCGGGGCTGCGGTAATTGGTCATCCCCGTCGCGACGTTCTGCAGCAGGTTCCAGTCGTCGCCGACGTGCTGGTGCGAATCCCACAGACCCGGCAACAGCGTCTTGCCGCGGCCATCGATCACCGTCGCCTCCGCAGGTGCCTTGATCGATCCTGCGGCTCCGACTTGGGCGACCTTGCCGTCCACGATCAGGACCGCGCGGTCGGGAAGGTATTTTCCGGCCACGGAATCGAACATGAGCACATGGTCAATGAGCGTCGGCGTGCGGTTGGCGCGTGAGAGAAAACGGTGCGCGACATCGCGGACCATCTCGGCGGTCGCCTTGTCCTGAATGTCTTTCAGCTTCGGGCCGGCTTTCTCATAGCCCTCCGGAAGCAGCGAAAGCGTGCCCGCGAAGCCGAAGAAATGGTTGTCGCTGTCGAGCCAGAACGGGTTCGGTGAGAATCCCAGTCCTTTGATGAAAGCCAGCTTCAGAGTCTTCGGACCGGCCGGACCATCGATCTGAACCGATGGCCCGAGACTGAGGGTTGCGTGGCCGGTCGGGAGGAGGTCAATTCCTTTCTCGCCCGCGGCGACGAACGCCTCGACGTCGTTCTCACCCGCCAGCCAGGGCCCGCCGTAGGTGTTGTAGCGCTTCGCTCCGAACGGCGCCGAGCCGGAATCGACGGCGGTTTTCCAATGGGCGACGCCGTTGCTGTCGACGCTGAAGTCCTCGGTGGCGTCGCCGGCGTCGGTGAAGCCGCGGATGGCGATGGCCGTCGCGCGGCCATCGGACCCGCGGGTGATCAGTTCGTCATCCTCGGTGATCCAGCCGCGCAGCGACATCGACATGCGGTAGGCGACTTTTCCGTCTGGGGTGGTCCACGACCAGATGTCGCCATGCTTCCCGGCGGTCGAACTGATCGTATAGTGACGCGCGCCGGCCGGCGGCTTCATGAGCTGTTCCTTCGGCGTCGGCGCTGCGGTGACGACGGACGCGCTGGCGGCGAGCAGCGCGGCAAGGATTGATCGACGCATCGGATTTCCCCCGGTTGTGATTGCGCCGAGCGTGGCAAGGCGCTCGCGCAAACGCAACCGCCGCTTCGACGAACGCCGCTTTATAGGTGGATCAGCGTTTCCGGGACCTTGTTCGAGGCCGGCCCCACATCCCAATGGACCTGGCGACCGAGCTGGTTCGGCCGCGGTCCATCCTCACTGTTGTTGGTCAGGATCTCCCCGTCGGTCATGACGGTGAAGCGGCCTTGAGCGCGCGAAACGGGTCCGCCTTTCATCTGTTGCGACGCGGCGGCGCCGGCGCGCGCGGCGATCGGACCGGCGCCGCCGGTAAGCGCGGGACCGGTCACGAGGACCGAGCCGTCGGCGCGCCGGCGGATGGCGATGAACGGAATGATGAGGTCGTTGTCCGGGAGCGCGGGGAAGAGAAAGTCCTGCGTGGCCCGGCCCTCGAAATGATAATCAACCTCGAATACGCCATTCCCGCGGTAAGCGACCGAACGCCAGCCGGCATATTTGGCCAGCTTGGCGGCGAACTCGCGATTGGATTGGTCATCAAGGCCTGGCAGACCGAATGCCTTCGCCATTCCCTCGGCATCGTCGCGCTTCTTCTCATATGCGGCTCTTCGCTCGGCGATCTCCGCCTTGGTGCAGGGACGCGCCTTGCCGTCATCATCGCATTTCGCTTTTGCGTCGGTCCACGGCCGCAGATCCTCGTCGGGCGGCAGTTGCAGGACGATCTCGCCGCGATAATCGAGCGTGAAGCTGCCGTCCTTGCGCAGCGCGAGGTCGGACGCGAATTTACCGGGCCCCCACAGACACCCCGTGAGCAGCAGCGGCGCGGCGAGCGCGAACAGACGCCTGGTCCATTGGTGCATTGAAGAGCCTCCACCGCTGTTTACCGGACCGGAAGCGAGGGAGAAAGTGGGGGACTTCTGTTGCCCGGCGTCCCCCGAACCGCTGGAATCCCCTTCTGTTGCCCGGTGGGGTCCAACCGCGCTTTAGCTTTGTAACCTCAGTCCGTTAGGACCTCAGTTACGCAGCAAGAGCGAGCGCCTCGTTATCGTTGGCACTTGTGTGAATGAGCCGTTGCGGTGGCTCAATCCGATCGGCAATCGGGCCTTTATTGCACTCGTCGATCCTATTTCGCCCCCATCAACAGCCCTCGCGAAAGCGGGGGGTGATGGTGGAGGCGCCGGGGTACTGCCCCCCGGGTCCGAAGTGCCTATTCCACCTGACAGTCTACCGACATAGCCGGTTGCCCGGCACTGCCCGAGATAGGGCTTTTGGGCTCGAATCTCAAGGATCGGACGCCCGCACGATACCGTCAAGTCAATGAAAAGGGGTGGAACAGGCAAGCAAACTGCTGATATGGATAGACATCCATTTCTGATCGCTGGGGAAATAAGGACATGAAAAGACTGGTTTTTGTGATCGGCGGTGCGGCCGCGCTCGGACTTGCTGGATGCAACAACGGCAATCAGGACGCGGTCAACAATGCCGAGCTCAACCAGCCTGCCGCCGAGGATTTGAACGCTCTCGCCAACGACGCTGCCGCGAACGCCGAGAACCAGGCGCTCGGCGCTCCGCTGCAACCCATTGACCAGAATGCGGCAGCGCCGGACAACGGCACGAACCCGAGCGAGGCCGAGGAGCAGAACGTCGACGCGATGTAGGCGCGAGAGACTTTGCTGAATGAGCAAGCCGTCCGAGGGTAACTCGGGCGGCTTTTTCTTTGCCCGCGCAGGTCCTAGGTCGAGGCGATGCCGGACACGCCGATCCCCGCCGCCACGCTCATCGTCGTTCGGGACCGCGCCGGTGCCCCGCCCGAATTGCTGATGGTCGAGCGGGCGGAGGGCATGGCGTTCGCCGCGGGCGCGCTCGTCTTCCCGGGTGGCCGAGTCGATGGCGCCGACCGCCAGCTTGCGGACGAGTTCGGCCTCGAGGCCGAGGTCGTCGCGGCGGTGCGCGAGACGATTGAAGAGACCGCAATCCCGGTTGGACTTGCGCCTGTTCCAGCCCCGGAAACCGCGCTCGACCTCCAACGCGCGCTGATTGCCGACGAGCCGGCCGCGCAGCTTTTGCGCGCGGCCGGAGTTCGCATCGTGTCGGACGCATTGACGCCCTTCGCCCGATGGGTGCCGAAGTTTCACGCCGTGCGCCGGTTCGACACTCTGTTCTTCGTCGCGCGATGCCCTGCCGGCGATTGGCAACCGCGCGTCGTCGAAGGAGAGTGCGCCGGCGCGGCCTGGCTGAGCGCTGTCGAGGTGCTGGAGCGCGACCGGCTCGGCGAGGCACGGCTGATCTTCCCGACCCGGCGCACCCTCGAGCGGCTGGCACAACATGCGGATTTCGACGCGATCCGCGCCGACGCGCTCGCCTATCCGGTCGAGCCGGTGACGCCGTGGGTCGAGGATCGGGACGGCGAAAAATTCATCACCATCCCGTCGCATCTGGGCTTCCCGGTGACGCAGGAGAGGCTCGACGGCCTCTGGCGAGGATGAATCGCCGCGCCGAGTCGCACGGCACGGACGTGAAAAAGGGGCCCGCCGAAGCGGACCCCTCCTCGCCCCCAAACCTTTCCGAAGCTTACTTCAGGTGGTTCGAGAGGTGCTTGTTCATTTCGAACATGCTGACTCGATCCTTGCCCCCGAAGATCGGCTTCAGCGTCGAATCGGCCACGATTTCCCGTTTGTTTTGCGGGTTTTGCAGGTTGTTCTTGCGGATGTGATCCCACACCTTCGAAACGACCTGGCTGCGCGGAAGCGGCGAGCTTCCGGTAATCTTCGCGAGATCGGCTGAAGGTTGAACCGGGCGGGCCAGTCCGCCCCCTGCTTTACGACCAGTTCCTTGTGCCATCAGGCCCTCCTGTTGTTCCTAGATGGGTAGAGCGCAAAGCTCGCTGCTTTGCAATGCTGTTGCAGAGGGGAAATCAGCGATTTTGCGGGCCGAACGGAACCACGCGATTTCGGGCGTCGTGACCGATGTCCGCGCGGCCGCCGAATGAGATGCCCGAACGCCGGCACCACTCTTCCACGATCGCCGCGTCGTCGATGGCAAAAGCGGGGTCGTTTTCAAGCACATCGGAGACTCGGCCGAGGCGGATTCTGCGGACTCGGCGGACGTTTGCGCTCGCGGTCACATGGAACATCGTGCGGTCGATGCGATAGAGCTGTTCGCCGACATCCTCGATCAACAAATCAACGCCGGTTAAGTCAGGCTCGAGCGGAGTTCCCAGCAGGTTGGACAACACCGTAAGATTGAACGCCATTGCCGGCGGCTCGAGCGCCGGTTCGAGCGCCGAGGCCTCGCCGCGCACGAGCCAGTCGAGCGCCCTCGTCACGGCTGCCTCTCCGCCCCTGCGCATCACGTCCTGGGGCATTGGCCCCCAGGAGACGCCGATCCCCGCCTTGTGCAGGCCAGCATGCAGGAAACCCGCGTCGCTATATCCCATGTAGCTCTTCGACCGCGCAGCGTCCGGCAAATCCGCGAGCGCGGCCTCGGCGATCCGGTTGGACCCGTAGCCGCCGCGCGCAAACCAAATCGCGTCGAACGAGGGGTCACGCATGACTTCCCGAAGCGCCGCCAGCCGCGCGTGGTCGGGACCCGCGAAATGCCCTTCCGACAAAAAGCATTGCGGGTGGATGAAAAGCTCGCAGTCGCCCCGCTCCGCGACGATCGCCTGCACACGCTCGGCAGCCTCGGGCTTCAGTGGACAGCTCGGAGCGACAATCGCGATGCGCATCGCCAATGCTTAGGTTGGTCCGCCTTATGTCTGCAATGGGTGGAAAGCTGCCATTGACGCCACGCCTCGCGGAGAGCGATTTAGCAGAGATGATCCAATGTTCCGCTTACCGTTCGCCCAGCCCGGAGCAGGTCGCCATCCGCGATTGCGAGCGGAGAACGCCGCTCGCAAGATGATCGAAGAAGATCCGGCGGGGTTCCGCTGCTCACTAACGAACGCGCGGGTTTCTAAACTGGGCGATATGAAGATCGTCCGGATGGACCTAGTCGGGATGGGGCAGCGGGCCTGTGGCGCCTGGCTATGTGCATCGAGAAGGCAGGCCTGAATTACTTGGGCATCTTCATCGACTGAGACGCCTTGCTAGGAATGGCAGGAATGGGTGGAAAGCCGATGCTGTGTTTGCGTCAGCCGAGAGGCCGCGCATCGCATTGCCTAACCCTGGACGATCTCTCTTATTCGATGGGCGAGGTTTTCCATTTGGAACGGTTTGGTCATCACAAACGTGCCGCTCTCCAGGCGGCTCTGACCAATGACCGCGTTCTCAGCGTACCCGGTAATGAACAGCACCTTCAAATTCGGCCTACTTACCCGAGCAGCATCGGCCACCTGCTTGCCATTCAATCCTCCCGGCAGTCCTACATCAGTGATCAGCAAATCTATTCTGGCGTTTGAGTCGAGCACCTTCAGACCCGCTGGGCCATCGGGGGCTTCTATGACCGAATAACCGGATTCCGCCAGCACCTCCGCAACCAGCATCCGGATCGTCGGATCGTCATCGATGACGAGTACAACCTCTCCCTCGCCTGGCGCATTCAGCTTGATCAGTCCGCGATGTCCGAATCCTGAGGAGCATCTTCCGCGTGGCGGGGGAGGTAGAGGCACATGGTGGTGCCTTGACCTAGTTCGGAATAAATCCTCACTTGGCCGCCTGACTGTCGCGCAAAACCATAGATCATCGAAAGTCCGAGACCGGTGCCCTGGCCTATCGGCTTGGTAGTGAAGAATGGGTCGAACGCTTTCGCGATGACCTCGGGCGTCATGCCAGTGCCGGTGTCCGTGACGCACACGGAAACGTACTGACCTACCGGCAAATCGTGCTTTCGCGCCGCTCGCTCGTCTAACCATTTGTTGGCCGTCTCGATTGTCAGCCTGCCCCCATCCGGCATGGCGTCACGCGCATTAATGCAGAGGTTCAGAACGGCATTTTCGAGTTGGTTTGGATCCACCAAGGTAGGCCAGAGGCCGCTGGCTTGGACGACTTCCACATGCACGTCAGGGCCAACTGTGCGCCGTACAAGTTCTTCGATGCCACTCAGCAGCCGGTTGGCGTTGGTGGGCTTCGGGTCGAGCGTCTGACGTCGAGAAAACGCCAGCAAGCGATGCGTGAGCGATGCGGCACGTTTGACCGCCCCCTGAGCGGCCAACAGGTAGCGGTCCAATTCAGCTGCGCGCCCTTGGGCCATTCGAACCCGCATCATCTCCAGGCTGCCGCTGATGCCAGTGAGCAGGTTGTTGAAGTCGTGCGCGAGCCCGCCAGTCAGCTGACCCACGGCCTCCATCTTCTGTGACTGCCGCAGCTGTTCCTCGATCGCACGTTTCTCGCTGAGGTCCCGAGTGACCTTGGCAAATCCAAGCAATTCGCCCGCTTCGTTCCGGATGGGATCGATGATCACGCTGGCCCAGAACTTGGTGCCATCCTTCTTCTTGCGCCACCCTTCGGCTTCAAAACGCCCTTCACGGGCGGCGGTCTCCAGAGCAATCCGAGGAATGCCAGCTTCCAAATCCTCCTCGGTATAAAACCGCGAGAAATGTTGCCCCATGATCTCGTCGGCGGAATAACCCTTGAAGCGCTCGGCACCTGCGTTCCAGCTGCTCACCCGGCCTTCTGGGTCGAGCATGTAGATGGCGTAATCGGTCACGCTCTGAACGAGCAGCCGAAACCGCTCCTCGCTCGCGCGTAGTTCTGCTTCTGCAGCTCTCCGATCCGTCAGATCGCGGGTGACCTTGGCGAAGCCGACGAGGGCACCTGTAGGGTCACGGATGGGATCGATGACCACGTTCGCCCAAAATCGACTGCCGTCTTTCCGAACACGCCAGCCTTCGATCTCGAAGCGGCCCTCACGCTCAGCTGTTTCCAGCGCAATCCGCGGGATTTGTTGCTCCTGCTCCTCCGGTGTGTAGAAGCGCGAAAAATGCTCGCCGATGATCTCATCGGCCTCGTAGCCCTTGAAACGTCGAGCACCGGCGTTCCAGCTCGTCACTCGGCCTTCAGGGTCGAGCATATAAATGGCGTAATCGGTGACGCTCTGGACCAGCAGTTCAAATTTGCTGGCCGTACTCGACGGGTGCTCTGACTCGGCGATTGTTTCCCACTGCCCTCGGTGGGCGTGCACCACCTAACGAGCCCCGTAGCGGGCTGTTCCCTGGCCTTTGTGCGATCGGACCTAATGTCTCCTTTGGGTCGAAAGCTGCCATTAGCGAGAGCAGCGGGCGAGGCACCTGTGGCCTAGCCATTCGCTGCGCCCTCCAATAGGGCGCGGCGATGATCGATTCTCCAGTTTTCTTCAGTGGGATCGGGGGCAGCGGGATGCTGCCTCTGGCCTCGATCGTACGCGCGTCGGGGACGAAGGTCGCGGGGTCGGACCGCTCGCTCGACGCGGGGCGGACGCCGCACAAGTTCGACTATCTTCGCTCTCTCGGAATCCAATTATTCCCGCAGGACGGCTCGGGACTGCAGGCCGGGATGATGCTCGTGACCTCCGCCGCCGTCGAGGCGACGGTGCCCGACGTGATGCGAGCAAAGGAGCTCGAGTTAAGCCACCTCACACGGCCGGAGTTTCTCGCCAAGCTGCTCAATTCCGCCCAACGCAGCGTCGCCGTCGGGGGCACCAGCGGCAAGTCGACCGTGACCGGGATGATCGGCTGGATCCTTCACGCCTGCCATCGCCAGCCGACGGTCATGAACGGCGCGGTAATGAAGAATTTCGTGACGCCGTCTGCGCCGTTTGCCAGTGCCCTGGTCGGCGATCCCGAACTGTTCGTCAGCGAGGTCGACGAGAGCGACGGCTCGATCGCGCTCTACCAGCCGGAGATTGCGGTACTGACCAACATCAGCCTCGATCACAAGGAAATGGACGAACTCCGCAGCCTGTTCGCGGCTTTCCTGTTGCGCGCGCGCAAAGCGGTCGTGAATTTGGACGATCCCGAGACCCGGGCAATCGCGGACGTCGTCCCGGCCGACAACCGTCTGGGCTATGGTTTCGACAGCCCGGGAGCGGACTTCATGGGCAAGGATCTGCAATTGAGGTCCGAAGGCGCAACCTTCGCGCTCGAAGCGGAAGGTGCGCGCGTCGAGGTCCGGCTGCAGGTGCCCGGCCGGCACAATGCGTCGAACGCGCTTGCCGCGATCGCCGCGACCCGCGCACTCGGCGTGCCGGTCCAGGACGCGGCGGCGGCGCTCGGCCGCTTCGAAGGGTTGCGGCGAAGGCTCGAGACGGTCGGCGAGGCGGGCGGCGTAACCGTCATCGACGATTTCGCGCACAACCCCGACAAGATCGCGGCGACGCTCGCGACACTGCGAGCGCATCCCGGCCGGCTTCTGATCATGTTCCAGCCTCACGGCTACGGCCCGCTCACCAAGATGGGCGAGGAGCTCGCGGAAGCGATCGCGGGCGGCATGGCGGCTGACGATCGGCTATACCTTCCCGACCCCGTCTATCAGGGCGGCACGGTCGAACGGACTCGCGGATCGGACTGGCTGGCCGAACAAATCGAAGAGCGGGGACGTCAGGCTGAGCACATCGCCGAGCGTGCCTCGATCGGGGACGCGCTGGTCGCCGAAGCGAACGCTGGAGACCCAATCCTCATCATGGGCGCTCGCGACGATACGCTGATCGACTTCGCGCTAGGCCTGGTGGAGCGACTTGCGGCGAGTTCATCCTGAGTTCGTTTCAGCATCCGTCTTCGAGCGGCTCCGTCGTTTCCCCAGTGGATGCTGAAACAAGTTTGGCCTGACGGAGGTTTGGGACTTCATGGCCGAACCAGGAAC
>CAWHPM010000008.1:0-34626 GCA_963831215.1 uncultured Alphaproteobacteria bacterium
ATCACCCAGTCCGCCGTCTTGATGACGTCGAGGTTGTGCTCGATCACGACCACGGTGTTGCCGGTCGGCGAGGCGGTGGAGCACCTCGAGCAGCTTGCGGACGTCCTCGAAGTGGAGGCCGGTGGTGGGCTCGTCGAGGATGTAGAGGGTCTTGCCGGTGGCTCGGCGCGACGAGCTCCTTCGACAGCTTGACGCGCTGGGCCTCGCCGCCGCTGAGCGTCGTCGCGCGACTGGCCGACCTTGATGTAGCCGAGGCCGACCTCCTGGAGCATGCGCATCTTGTCGCGGATGCCGGGGACCGCCTTGAACAGCTCGGCCGCCTCCTCGACGTTCATGTCGAGCACGTCGGCGATCGAGTGGCCCTTGAACTTCACCTCCAGAGTCTCGCGGTTGTAGCGGGCGCCGTGGCACACGTCGCAGGTGACGTAGACGTCGGGCAGGAAGTGCATCTCGATCTTGATGAGGCCGTCGCCCTGGCACGCCTCGCAGCGGCCGCCCTTGACGTTGAAGCTGAAGCGGCCGGGCTTGTAGCCGCGCGCCTTGCTCTCCGGCAGGCCGGCGAACCAGTCGCGGATCTGGGTGAAGGCGCCGGTGTAGGTCGCGGGGTTGGAGCGCGGGGTGCGGCCGATCGGCGACTGGTCGATGTCGATGACCTTGTCGAGCTGCTCGAGCCCCTTGATGCCGCTGCACGGGCCGCAGGGATGCGGGCGCCGTTGAGGGCGCGCGCGGCGCCGGCGTAGAGCGTGTCGATGGTGAGGCTCGACTTGCCGCTGCCGCTGACGCCGGTGACGCAGGTGAAGGTGCCGAGCGGGAACTTGACCGTCACGTCCTGGAGGTTGTTGGCGGTGGCGCCTGCGACGGTGACGAACTTGCCCGAGCCCTTGCGGCGGGTCTTGTGGAGCGGGATCTCGCGGCGGCCGGAGAGGTAGTCGGCGGTGAGGCTGGTCTCGCAGGCGAGGAGGTCGTCGAGCGTGCCCTGGCACACGACCTCGCCGCCGTGGACCCCGGCGCCGGGGCCCATGTCGATGACATGGTCGGCGTGGCGGATCGCGTCCTCGTCATGCTCGACGACGAGCACGGTGTTGCCGAGGGACTTCAGGCGCTTCAGCGTCTCGAGGAGGCGGTCGTTGTCCTTCTGGTGGAGGCCGATCGAGGGCTCGTCGAGGACGTAGAGGACGCCCGAGAGGCCGGAGCCGATCTGGCTGGCGAGGCGGATGCGCTGGCTCTCGCCGCCGGAGAGCGTGCCGCTGGTGCGGTCGAGGTGGAGATAGTCGAGCCCGACATTGTGGAGGAAGCCGAGGCGCTCGTTGATCTCCTTGAGGATGGCCTTGGCGATCTCGTTCTGGGTGGCGGTGAGCTTGGTGTGGAGGTCGGCGAACCAGGCGAAGGCATCGGCGACGCTTCGGCGGGTGGACATGGAGATGTCCTCGCCGGCGATCTTCACCGCGAGCGCCTCGGGCTTGAGGCGGGCGCCGTGGCAGACCTCGCACGGGCGGCTGCCCTGGTAGCGGCTCAATTCCTCGCGCATCCAGGCGGACTCGGTCTGCGCCATTCGGCGGTTGAGGTTGCCGATGACGCCTTCGAACGGCTTCTTGACCTCGTAGCTGCGCTTGCCGTCGATGAAGCGCAGGGTGACGGCGCGGCCGTGGGTGCCGTGGAGGACGACGTCGCGCGCCTCCTCGGGGAGGTCCTTCCACGGGACGTGGAGGTCGAAGTCGTAGGCGCGGGCGAGGCTGCTCAGCACCTGCATGTAATAGGGCGAGGGCGGGTTGGACTTGGCCCAGGGGACGACCGCGCCCTTGGCGATCGACAGCGCGTGGTTGGGGACGACGAGGTCCTCGTCGAACACCAGCTTCTCGCCGAGGCCGTCGCAAGCGGGGCAGGCGCCCTGCGGCGCGTTGAAGCTGAACAGGCGCGGCTCGATCTCGGCGATGGTGAAGCCGGTGACGGGGCAGGCGAATTCTCGGAGAAGAGGATTCGGCCGGGGGCGCCGAAGTCGAGCTTCATTCCTGATTTCTCCCTCTCCCCCGTGTCGGGAGAGAGGGCCGGGGGAGGGGGCGACGAGCATCATTCGGCCCCCCTCCCCGCTCCCCCGGATCGGGTCCGGGAGTCGCCCTCTCCCCCGTCCGGGGGAGGGGGTCGGCCGGGTCGAGATACGCCAGGCCATCGGCGAGCTTCAGCGCGGTCTCGAAGCTGTCGGCGAGGCGCGCCTCGATCCCTTCGCGAACGACGATGCGGTCGACGACGACCTCGATGTCGTGCTTGTATTTCTTGTCGAGCGCGGGGGCGTCCTCGATGGCGTGGAATTCGCCGTCGATGCGCACCCGCTGGAAGCCCGCCTTCTGCCACTCGGCGAGCTCCTTCCTGTACTCGCCCTTGCGGCCTCGGACGACGGGGGCGAGGAGGTAGTGGCGGCTGCCTTCGGGCAGCGCCATCACGCGGTCGACCATCTGGCTGACCTGCTGCGCTTCGATCGGAAGGCCGGTGGCGGGCGAATAGGGAACGCCGACGCGGGCCCAGAGCAGGCGCAAATAATCGTAGATTTCGGTGACGGTGGCGACGGTCGAGCGCGGGTTGCGGCTGGTGGTCTTCTGCTCGATCGAGATGGCGGGCGAGAGGCCGTCGATGTGCTCGACGTCCGGCTTCTGCATCATCTCCAGAAACTGCCGCGCGTAGGCGGACAGACTCTCGACGTAGCGGCGCTGGCCTTCGGCGTAGATGGTGTCGAAGGCGAGGCTCGACTTGCCGGAGCCGCTGAGGCCGGTGATGACCGTCAGGCTCTCGCGCGGGATGTCGACGTCCACGCCCTTGAGGTTGTGCTCGCGCGCCGCGGACGCTATGTGGGTCAGCATACGATAGACCTATGCTTCCGAATGTGAGTGAGCATGAGCCGAGCTTCGTTCCGTTTATGTTCCAATGTAGCGTGAGGCGCCGCGCCCGGTCAACGCGGCTTGGGCGATATGGGTTCGGAGCGTCGAATTGTCACCCGCCCGGCCATGCTTTCCCCAGTTTGTCGAGCGAAGTCCCGACGCTTGTCGAACGGGCGGCTGGATCTTCGCGCGCAACTTTCCCAAGTAGCAGGTCTCATACCATCGGCGGGGATTTTCATGAGCATTATCAGTAGGAAAGCGTTCGTGCGCACGGCGGCGGCCATGCTTGTCGCTTCGACGGCCATGGCCGTGACGAGCGCGGCCGCGCAGACGACCGCGGCGGCTGCAACGGCGACGGGAAGCGCCCCGGCAAAGACGCTGCTCGGCACCTGGGGTGTCGACCTCTCGGCACGCGACATGTCGGTGAAGCCGGGCGACGATTTCCAGAAATACGCTTCGGGCAACTGGCTGGCGAAGACCGAGATCCCTGCGGACAAGCCCGAGGTCGGGTCGTTCTACGACGTGTTCGACCTCAGCCAGGACCAGCTGAAGGCGCTGGTCACGAGTGCTCCCGCCTCGAGCAAGTACGGCGCCCTCTATCAGAGCATGATGGACGAGGGTCGCGTCGAGCAGCTCGGCATCGAGCCGCTGAAGCCCGACCTCGCGAAGGTCGCCGCGATCACCAGCAAGGCCGACTTCGCGCGCCACATGGGGACCACCAGCGGCGGCTTCGGAAGCGCGCTTTTCGCCTACGACCTCGAGCCCGACACGGCCGACGCGTCGATGAATTCGCTCTACCTCTACCAGGCCGGCCTCGGCATGCCGAACCGCGACTATTATCTCGAGGCTTCGTTCAAGCCCCAGCGCGACGCCTACCGCGCCTATATCGAGCGCACCTTCAAGGCGATCGGCCAGCCCGACCCGGCGGCCGCGGCCGACCGCGTGATGGCGTTCGAGACGGCCATCGCGAAGGTAAGCTGGGCGAGCGCCGACCGCCGCGACATCGACAAAACCAACAATCCGATGAGCAGCGCCGAGCTCGCCAAATACGCACCCGGACTCGACTGGAACGCCTTCTTCGAGGGCGGCAAGGTCCCGGCGCAAAAGCGGATGATCGTCAACGAGAACAGCGCGATCAAGCAGATCGCGGCGCTCTACGGCCAGACGCCGCTCGCCACGCTCAAGGAGTGGGAAGCGTTCCACACCGCCGACCAGGCCTCGCCCTATTTGAACAAGGCGATGGTCGACAGCCGCTTCGACTTTGTGAAGACGCTTAGCGGCGTCAGCGAGCAGCGCCCGCGCTGGAAGCGCTCGCTGAGCCTCGTCGACGGTTCGCTCGGCGAGCTTATCGGACAGGATTATGTCGCGAAATATTTCCCGGCTTCGTCGAAGGCGAAGATGGTCGAGCTGGTCGCCAATCTGAAGACCGCGATGGCGGCGCGCATCGAGGGCAACAACTGGATGAGCGCGGCGACCAAGAAGGCCGCGGTCGACAAGCTCGCGAAGATGGACGTGATGGTCGGCTATCCCGACAAGTTTCGCGACTATGGCGCGCTCGAGATCAAGGCCGACGACCTCTACGGCAATGTCGAGCGGGCAAGCGCCTTCAACTATGCCTACGACATGGAAGACCTCGGCAAGCCCGTGAACCACAAGAAGTGGGGCATGAACCCGCAGACGGTGAACGCCTATAACGGCGGCGGCGAGAACAAGATCGTGTTCCCGGCCGGAATCCTGCAGCCGCCGTTCTTCGACCCCAACGCCGACGACGCGGTGAATTACGGCGGCATCGGCGCGGTCATCGGCCACGAGATCAGCCACGGCTTCGACGACCAGGGACGCAAGTTCGACGCGAGCGGCAACGTCCGCGACTGGTGGACCGCCGAGGACGGCAAGCGCTTCGACGCCGAGGCCAAGGTGTTCGGCGATCAATATGCCAAGTTCGAGGCGGTGCCGGGCGCGTTCGTGAACCCGAAGCTGACGATGGGCGAGAATATCGCCGACTTCGCCGGCATCCAGGTCGCGCTCGACGCCTACCACCGTTCGCTCGGCGGCAAGCCGGCGCCGGTGATCGACGGCCTGACCGGCGACCAGCGCTTCTTCCTCGCCTACGCCCAGGTGTGGCGCGAGAAGCAGCGCGACGACGCGCTGCGCAGCCAGGTCACGACCGACCCGCACAGCCCGGGCCGGTTCCGCATCTGGGGTCCGGTGCGCAACGTCCAGGCGTGGTACGACGCGTTCGGGATTACGCCGGACAACGCGATGTACATCCCGCCGGAGAAGCGCGCCAAGATCTGGTGAGCTTGGGTGAGTGAATGAGGGGAGTCGCTTTCGGGCGGCTCCCCTTTTTTTGTTCGCGGCTCCCAAGAATGCCCGATTGATGACCCATTGCCGACGATGAAGCCGCGTGGGACAACCGGGCCGGGGCGATCGGATGGACGTGTTCATCTCCTATGCGCGCCCGAACGAGGCGCAATCTTTGCTCGTCGCACAGGCGCTGCGGTCGCGTGGCTTCAATGTCTGGCGCGATGACGAGCTTCCCGCGCACCGCGCTTATGCCGAGGTCATCGAGGAACGGCTGAAATCGGCCAAGGCCGTCGTCGTGCTATGGTCGGCGGACGCGGCGAGGTCGCAGTGGGTAAGGGCGGAAGCCGATACCGCCCGCAACGCCGGAACGCTCGTCCAGGCGAGCCTCGACGGGACCCTGCCCCCGTTGCCCTTCAATCAGATCCAATCGGCCGATCTGCGCGGATGGACCGGCCAATCCGACGCAAACGGATGGCGCAAGCTCCTGGCCAGCGTCGCGGCATTGACCGGGGCCGCCGAGCCCGATGCCGCGGCGCCGGCCCGCGTCGCCCTTCCTGCACCGCGCAAGATGTGGCCGCCGATCGCTGCGCTAGTCCTGCTCGCCGGAGCCCTCGGGACTCTCGGCATCCGCCATTTGCAGGACACCGAGCCCAAGCGGCTCGCGGTGCTGCCGTTCCAGGCCAGCAACGGCGCGGACGGGGACGTCGCCGACGGCTTGTCGGAGGAACTGATCTCGCAGTTGTCCCAGAACCGGGAGCTGCGCGTGATCGGACGGGCATCGGCCTGGCAATATAAGGGCAAGGCGGTTGACCTGCGCACCGTCGGACGGCAGCTCGGCGCCGACTATCTGGTCGACGGGAATGTCGCGCGCGACGGGAACGGGATGCGCGTGGCGGTGTCGCTGGTCCGGGCGAGCGACGGGACCACGATGTGGTCGCACGTCTATACCGCGTCCAACCAGCAGACGCCGACGATCCGGGCCGCGATCGGAGCGGGCCTCGTCGACGCGTTGGGCGTTCCGCAAGCATCCGACGGGCGGGGTTACAAGCCCAACGGCGACGCCTACGCGCTCTATCTCAAAGGGAGGGCGCTGTTCCGCCAGCGGACGAGCTCGAGCATGGAAGGCGCGCGCACGCTGATGATAGGGGCGATCAGCCTCGACCCGAAATTCGCCGCGCCCTACGCCTATGCCGGCGGGATCACGGCCTTGCTGGGGGAGAAGAGCTTCCAGCTCGATCCGGCGCATCCGGACGGGCCATCGATGACTCCCACCGAGGCCGTCGAGCATGCGCTGAAGCTCGATCCGAACCTCCCCGATGCGCAGGGTTTCATGGGGTGGGTCGGCGGGCCCTGGTCGGTGGAAGCGGTCGGACATTTGCAGCGCGCCGTCGAGCTCAGTCCCAACAACTCGCAAATCCTCTTCTGGTGGACCCAATCGCTTCTGAGGCAGGGGAATTACGCCCGCTACGCCGACGTCGCGACCAAGGCGGCCGCGCTCGATCCATTGTGGCCCAAGGTGGTGACGGAAGCCGCGAGCGCGAGCCTGTGGGCCGGCGATCGAGCCGCGGTTCAGCGATACCTGCAGCGAATCAAGGCCGGCAATCCGGCCGGGGCGATCGAGGTCGAATCCAACCTCGCCGCGCAGCAAGGCGACCTCTCGCGAGTGGTCGAACTCGGGTTGAGCGACAAGAGCCGCCCGTACCAGCAGTCCACGGAATTCGCGGCGCTCGCGCTGATCAATCTCGGCTTTGAACGGGAAGGAAGGTTGATCGGGCACTTCGGTCCCCAGGACGTGCTGTTCAACAGCGATAGCGTGCCCGACCGCGCGACCCTCCTGAAGCTCGTAAATGAAGACCCCGAAACATTCGACTACGGCTCGGCGCTTTATCAATTGCGCACGCATGGGCGCTACGGTGACGTCGCGGCTCTGTACGACGCGCGCAAGGGCGATCTCTTCGAAATCCGCCGAGCGACGTTCGCCAACCGCGAAGTCCGAATGACCCTTGGAGGGGTCGTTGCACAGGCGCTCATGAAGGTCGGCCGCAAGGTCGAGGCCGCGCAGATGTTGCGCCTGACCGACGACGCCGATCAGGCGATCCTGGGCTACGGAAGGGTAGCTCCATACGACCTGATCACCATCGCCGGAAATGACGCGGTCGGCGGTCATCGCGAGGAAGCCATTCAGCTGCTTCAGCAAGCGACCGCGAAGGGGTTCTACATGGGCGTATCGGGCAAGGGCGAAATCGACCCGGTGTGGGAAAATCTGCGCGGCGATCCGCGCTTCGAACGGATCGCGCGCCTGTCGGTCGCCAAAGTTCAGCAGGAGCGGCGAGAGGTGCTGGCGCTCAACGTGCTTTAGACCGGCCGCTTCAGAATTTGACCCGCGCGCCAGCATAAAAGCGGCGGCCGATTGCATCGTAGGTGCCGGCATCGGTGTTCGTTCCGGGGGCGCCGCCGAGGATGAACGGCGGCGCGTTGTCGAGCAGATTGTCGACGCCAAGGTAGAGTTGGAAGCGGGCCACAGGCGTGAAGCGAAGCTGCGCATCGAAGACCGTCTCCGCGTGCGTCCTGAACTTGCTCGTCCGCTGGACGCCGCTGATCTGGTCGTCGAGGTAGGCGGGGCCGGTATAAACGGAACGCAACGTGGCGCCCCATTTGCTGCGATCGTAGCTGACGCTCGCGACGGCGCGGTCGCGGGATGATCCGATCTCCCCGGCGAAGCGGTCGGCCGGCCCTCCTTCGACGGGAACCACAAGCCCCCGGATGAGGTGGGTGTAGGCGAGGTTGAGGCTCAATCGGCCGCCGGCCATGTCGGAACGGTAGCTGGCCGTCGCGTCGATGCCTCTCACCTCGAGCCCACCGGAGTTGATCAGCCGTGTGTCGATCCGGTCGAGAGAGCCTGGGCTGGCGCCGTTGACGGCGGCCGGCCGCCGCGCGACGAGGTCGCACAGCGCGGCAATCCCGTCCTCGAAGCATTCGTTGAGGATCAGCTGCTCATTGAGGCCGAAGACCGCGTCGGAAACCCAAATCTTGAAGTAATCCACGGTGAGCGCCAGCGCTCGGAGCGGGGTCACGACCACCCCGGCGGTCAGCGAATCCGCCTTTTCCTCGCGAAGCCTGGGGTTGCCGCCGAACGTGGCGGTCACGCTGTTGAAATCCTGCTCGCTGACAGTGAATTGTCCGTTCTCCGCGATATTCGCGCTCACCCCCGGCGCGGCCCGGCAAGTTTCGCCGAGCGTTCCCGCAGTGCTCGCGGTCACGCCTTCGCATGGGTCCTGGACAAAGGTGTCGCTGTTGACTTGCGGCACGAACAGCTCGCCGATGTTGGGCGCGCGGATCGCGCGCGACCTCACCGCCCGGAAGCGAACGGCTTCGACGGGCGCATATTCGAGGCCGTAATTCCAGGTCCAGTTGGTGCCGACTGTCGAATAATGGGCAACCCGGACCGCGCCTCGGAGACGGAGCATCTCGACAAAGCGGCGGTCCGCCAGGATCGGCGCGACCAGCTCGCCGTAAGCCTCCGCGACGCGGAAGCCGCCGGAAAGGTTGGGCAGTGCGTTCGAACCGTTGAGCCCTTGCTGGGTCAGTTCGTCGTACCTCTGGCTGGTGTGCTCCCGGCGATATTCGACGCCTGCCGCCATCCCCAGCTCGCCGCCGGGCAGGCGCAACAGCGAGCCGGTCACGCCGGCGCCCGCCAAATGCTGGGTGACCGCGCTGAAGGAGGTGCCGTCGACATGGAGGTAAGAAAAGGTCGGGGCCAGCGCGCCGGCGCCGCCGAACAGGTTCGCGGGGACGCAGCCTTGCGCGCGCGCTTGCGCATCGAGGCAAATCGGTTCGGACACATTGCCGTCGTGATCGACGTCGGACACATCGGGGACGACAAGGAGCGCTTGGCGCAACCTCCGAAAGTCGAACAGGCCATGCGCGACCTGATCCTGGCTCGAGCGGCCGTAGGAATAATAGAGGTTCCAACGCCAGTCGCCGGAGGCGCGGCCATCCAGGCCGGCAAGCACTCGCCACGTTTGGCGAACGGTGTCGCTTCCCCGGTCACCCAACTCGGACATTCGGCGCAGAAAGCCGACGTCGCGCAGCCCGTCGCCGTCGGTGTCGGTCGCCGCGTTGAAGATGGCGTCCTGCACGAACGGGTTGCGGACGCGGATCAGATTCCCACCGGGACCGGCGACCTCCTGCTCGATGTCGAACCGGCCGCCCGTCTCCGGGAAGATGTCGGCGGAATCAATGGGGACCGGCTCGAGCTGCGGCTGAACTTTGGTGCGCGCGTAGCTGGCCTCGAAGTTGGCGCTCAGCCGTTCCGACACGTCGAAGCGGCCGAGCGCGTTCAGCAAATATCGCCGGGTCGGGACGGCGACCAATCGGTCGAAGTTGAAGTTGAAGCCCGCCGGATCGCCTTCAATGGCCTCGCTCCCAAAGAAGGTGAAATCCACGGGCTCGTCGAATGAGCCGCCGAAGACGGTCCCCTCGGGAGTGAAGATTGATCGGAACGTGCCGCACTTCTCGAAAGGGTCGCCGCCATTGGCGCGGAAGCAATCGATGGGCTGGCTCGCCGTGCGTGCTCGACTCCGCGAGAAAACCGCGCCCTCGTCGGAATAACCGCCGTAAAGGACGAGGTGGCCGCGCCCCTCGGCGAACGCTGTGCCATAAGTCAGGCTGGCCTGGCGACGGACGTCGTCGCCCTCGCCGGTAAGGCCGCTCTGCCCTTCCGCCTTCGCCCCTTCGAACCGGTCGTCGAGGATGATGTTGACGACGCCCGCCACTGCGTCGGAGCCGTAGATCGAGGAGGCGCCGCCGGTCAGGACATCCACTCTCTTGACCAGCTGGGTCGGGATGACGTTGAGGTCGACGACGCCGGTTCCCGGGACGCTCGGAACCATTCGCTTGCCGTTGATCAGCACGAGCGTGCGGTTCTCGCCGAGGTTGCGCAGGTCGACCGTCGCCATCCCGGCCGCATCGGTCTGGAAGTTCGAGTTGGTCCGATTGAGCAAGGGACTGCCGAACTGGGGATTCTCGTTCAGCAGGTCCTGGAGATTGACGACGCCGGATCGGTCAATCTCCTCGGCGTCGATCCTCTGCAGCGGCGCCGGCGCGGACTTGGGTGCGGGAACGCGCGAGCCGGTGATGATGATCGGCGCGCTTTCCGGACAGCCGCCGTTTGGACAGGAATCGGCCGGCTGGGCCATTGCGGACGCGCTCGCGCTTGCGATCGAGGTTCCGACCGTGGCCATGATTACGCGCTGACATTCGCGGCGAAGCATCAGCGGCCGCCCCCAACTGAGCCTGCCGCCTTACAGCAAGTGGCGACCGCAATACAGACGCGCCCCGCGGTTATTCGAGCGGATAGAGCGCGGCTGTTTCGTAGTGAGCACCGTGGCGCGACAGGCGGCTTTCGAAGAGGATGAACTCGGTCACTTCAAAAGGATTGGACGACAAGCCGCGAGTTCGTTGGAGAAAGCTGTGAACCTCGCGCGTTCGCCGGCCCTTCCAGCGGGCGAGGGTGATGTGGGGATGGAAGGCGCGGCGCTCGGGCTCGAGGCCGACGGCGATGCAGGCGCGTTCGACCTTGGCCGCAAGGCTGGCGAGGGGCGGCTTTGGCTCGACTCCAGCCCAGAGAGCGCCGGAATTGCGCTGTTCGAAACGGCCGACCCCGGCGATGCGCAGTGCGAACGATCCGGAGCGGACCCGACCGAGCGCATCGGCGAGGTCATCGGCCAGTGGCCGCTCGACCTCGCCGACGAAGCGCAGCGTCAGGTGAAGCTGTTCGTCGTCCTGCCAGCGGAAGTCGGCGCTGTCGTCCATCGCATCGATCAGCAGGTCGCGGATCGGCTCGGGAGGGCGGATGGCGACGAACAGGCGGTGCATCTGCGCTAAATGCGATCCCGCAACGTCGCGATCCACCGCCGCGTCGGTGCCGACATGTCCGGCGGCAGGCCGTCGATGTCGAACTCGGCCACCTGCTCCACCTCCCACGACCAGCGAGGCGGATGGTAGCGGACATCTTCGACGATGAGCAGCGCCGCGAGGTCGCGCTTGAAGTCGACGGCTTCCTCAAGCTCGCAGCCGAAGCGGACCCGGCCGTGCGCGATCATTCCGATTTCCTCGCGGAGCTCGCGGATTGCGGCGGATTGAGGGTCTTCATTGGCTCTGCGCCCACCACCGGGGATGCGCCAGCCCGGCGCATAGCGCAGCTTGACGAGGACCAGCTTTCGTCCCGGAGTGAGCGCGATCCCGTGAGCGCCGAACGTGCGCGGACGACGGACGAACCAGCCGGCCTTCATCAGCTTGTGCGCCGCGGTCAACGCGATGCGCAGCGGGCGGTCATACCAGCTCATGCCCGTTCAGTAGCGGGTGCGCGTGAGTGGTTCCAATCGCATCCGCGCCATGCCAGACTGCCGCATCGGCAGGGGGCGCGCTGGATGAGCGGGATGATCGAGCTCACGCAGGAGCGGTATGAGGAGCTCCTCAAGCCGATGGCGAAGGAGCTCAGCGGGATGGCGCGCTGGGTCTCCGAGACCGGGCAGCGCGTGATCGTGGTCTTCGAGGGGCGCGACACGGCCGGAAAGGGCGGCTCGATCGACATGATCGCGCGCGTGCTCAACCCCAGGCAATGCCGCGTCGTTGCGCTTCCCGGTCCGAGCGAGCGCGAAAAGACCCAATGGTACTTCCAGCGCTACGTCGAACACTTTCCCGCGGAAGGCGAAATCGTGCTGTTCGACCGCAGCTGGTACAATCGCGCCGGCGTCGAACGCGTGATGGGCTTCTGCACCCAGGAGCAGACGCAGGACTTCCTCAACGCCGTTCCGCAGTTCGAGCGGCACCTCGTCGACGACGGGATCATGCTGTTCAAATATTGGCTCTGCTGCGACCAGCAAGTGCAGGAGGAACGGTTCGAGAACCGCCTGCGCAACCCGATGAAAAGGTGGAAGCTGTCGCCGATCGATATCGCGGCGCGCGAGCTCTATGACGCCTATACCGAAGCGCGCGAAATGATGCTGTCGGCCACGCATACGGACTATGCGCCGTGGACGCTCGTCGACTTCAACGACCAGGCCGTCGGCCGCCTGACGCTGCTTCGCGATTTGCTCGACCGGCTTCCTGATACCGATCTGCCGCTCGCCGAGATCCCGTGGCCGTCGATCGGCCCCGAGCCCTTGATGGAGAGGTACGGCGTCCTGCAGCCTATCGAGCCTTACGCGACGGACGGGCCCGGAGTGGTCGCGGCGCAGGGACTGCAGGGACGGAGGAACTAGTTGGGCACAATCGCGCCGAGGCGCTTCACGGGGGACTAGAGATGCGCGCGTCAAAGCTGCTGATGCAGATCACCGTCTATTATCTCGTCATCGCATTCGTCATCTTCATCGCGCTGAAGCTGTGGCCCGAGCTTCGCGGCTACCTTCCGATCGGCGGAGTCGAGCAACTCATCAGCCAACCGACCAAGAATCCGCTCCAGGCGGGCGAGGCGGTCCGCGCCGCCCACGTCGCCAATTTCGGGCAGAGCGTATTCTGGCTGGTCGTCGCGATCATCGCCGCGATCCTGGTCTCGCTGCCGGTGAGCTGGACGTACATGGCGGTGCGCGGCGGCGAGGAATATGACCAGAGCCTCGTCAACACGATCCTGGTGCTGCCGATGGTCGTCACCGGAATCGTGATCATCGTCCAGAACAGCCTCGCGCTCGCCTTTTCGCTGGCGGGAATTGCGGGGGCGGTGCGGTTCAGGAATTCGCTCAAGAGCTCGGGCGACGCCTTGTTCATCCTGCTCGCGGTCGGGACGGGCTTGAGCGCCGGGATCGGCGCGATCGAGCTCGCCGCCGTCATCAGCATCTTCTTCAACTACACGTTCGCGATGCTGTGGATCACCGAATATGGCGAGCGCGCGGGGATGAAGCGCTACCTCGCCGACTATGACGGGATCGACGAGGCCGCACCGCCAGCGCCTGACAAGAAGAAGTAAGCGTCCGCCTAGCCGTAGCAGCGCTTCAGGAGCCGTTCGCTGACCGAGGCGTCGGACGAGATGTCGGCGAAGAAGCCGTCGAGGAATGCGATCGCGCGTCCCTGAGTCGAGGGCTCGAGCCCCGGCGTTGACGTGACTGCGGCGATCATCTGCGGCCGCAGCTCGCGCATCTGCCGTGCCGCGGCGAGCACTTCGTTGTTGTGGACGCAATATCCGCGATAGAAACGCTGGCGGACGTTGTTGATCCCGAGCACGTCGGGCGGGGTCGCGTAGGGCGCGTTGACGTAGCCAGAGAAGTCGAAGTCATAGGGGATCGGCACCACGCTGCCGAGCGCCAGCGGGCCGATCAGCTCGGCATTGTGGCAGCAGTCCTTGCCCGCCGGACCGGCGCGCATCGACCAGTCGTGGTTGGCGATCATGTGCTGGAAGAGCGCATAGCGCGCGGCGTCGGGCGGACTGAGCGCCGTCATGTCGAATTTCTGCGGAGCGTGGGTCTGCTGCATCCCGTTTCGCCTGGCGACGTCGCCAAGGTCTTCGAGGAAATAGCCGATTCGTGACACGATCGGCGCGCCGTTCGAATCGCGGTAGTCGATGTTCGCGAGGCGCACGCGAAAGCTGTACGGAGTCAGCAGATTGTACATCCGGTAGGCGGAATATTCGAGCAGCACATATTGCTGGAACGATGGAGCGTTGCGGCAGTGCGTGACGAGCTTCAGCTTCTTCTGCCCGGAGAACAGCGAGTTTGCACCCGGCGGGGTCGAGAACTCGACTTTCAGCGGCGGGAACTGGCAGATGTCCGAGGCGCGGCGCGTAATCCCGCGGAGGGTGAGGCTGATGGGAAGGGGCTGCCCGCCGGGGTCGGTCAACGTTCCCTCGATGGGGGCATCCGACGAGCGCTTGCGGGCGAGGGCCAGGATCGGCGCCTGAATGACGATGTGGATCGGATCCGAGGCCGCAAAGAGCGGTTTCGGCTGCTCGGCGGGAGCGGGCGTCGAGACCGCGACGGCGAGGGTGGCGAGAGCTGTGATCCATCTCATGGCGTTGGCCTAGGGACGGTGTGGGGGATCATCGCCGATCCGGCGATCTCGAGCCAGGTGAGGGGGCCGCCGTAGGCGCGCGAAATGCCGGTGTCGGCCCGGACGAGCCGTCCGCCGTAGAGGATCTCGATGCCCTTGAGGTCGGGCGTGTGGCCAACGACCAGCCGCTGCGCGCCATAGGCCGAAAGCACCGCAGCCAGTTCCTGCTCCGCCGTGAGCCGTGTCGCGCCCGGCTCGAGCTTCGCGCGCGCAGCCTCGGCATCGGGATCGCGCGCGACGAGGCCGCGGTACCACAGGGGCCCCAGGGGGTCGTCGAGGATCGTCGGCTCGCCCGTGTCGCCCGCGGCCATGGCGGCGGCGACCCGCCGGTTGATCTCGTTCATCGGCAGCTTCGAATATTCGGCGGCAAGCCCGCCATGCATGAACAAAGTGCCGTCGATCTTGACGATCGCCGCGTTGCGCGCCGCCCAGCGCCCGAGCTCGCCCGAGGAACTCCAGGCCGCCTTGTGCTCGACCCAGCCGAGCGGATGCTGAGTTATCCAGACCTGGCGGACTTCCGATGGCTTCGCCTGCGGGTTGGCCTCCTCCAGCTGCTTGCGGATGCGCATATAATATTGCTCGCGGCGGGCCGGCGAACGGTCGTCGGCGAAGGCGGCGAATTCGCCAGCCGTCGTGTAGCGGAAGTCGCCGAGCAGGTTCATCGCCTCGTGATTGCCGAGGACGACGACGACGCGTCCACCGGCGCGGGGCGCTTCCTGCTGCAACTGCTGGAGGCTGCGGACGATCTGCAGCGAGTCCGGCTGGCGGTCGAGGATGTCGCCGAGCTGGACGAGCGTCGTCCTGCCGCCCGCCCAATGGCCGTTGGCGTCGATGAGGCCGGCGGCCCGGGCGATCGCCTGCCAGGCCTGATAATCGCCGTGGAGATCGCCGACGGCGACGATGCGCCCCGGCTGGGCCGCGCGCGCGGCGATGGGGATAAGGAGCAGCAAGGCCGCAAGCGCGAACAGCGCAATGCGGATCGACCGCTGGAGCGGGGATGGTGCCGCGACTGCCCCCATCGTCCGCACTGTCGCACCGAGCGGCGGACCGGGCAATGGCGTTCTAATCCGGGGCGCTTTTTGTGCCGCTGTCCGGTTTTCCTTGAAGTCCCTTCGGCCATCCACGATATATCAGCGGTAGCGAACGGGCCCCTTCGCCCGCGCGAGAGGAGATGAAATGGCCAATTGGCAAGACCCGCGCACGACAGGCGTGAATACCGCGACGATCGGTGTTCCGCGCGCCGCCCGCGATGCGGGCCTTCGGTCGTACATGCTGTCGGTGTACAATTACATGGCGTCGGGCGTGCTTCTGACCGGCATCGTCGCGATGCTGTTCGCCCCTTATGCCGCCGACATCCTGCTATCGCAGAGCGGTCGCGGAATGAGTCCGATCGGCTGGATCGTGATCCTGTCGCCGCTCGCGATCGTGTTCGCGATGAGCTTCGGCATGGCGCGGATGCGGACCTCAACTCTGCAGCTTCTGTTCTGGGCGTTCGCGGGCCTCATGGGCCTATCCATGTCGACATTGTTCCTGGCGTACACGGGCGTTTCGATCGCGCAGACCTTCTTCGCGACCGCGGCGGCGTATCTTGGCCTCAGCCTCTACGGCTACACGACCAAGCGCGACCTCAGCGGCTTCGGTACGTTCCTGGTCATGGGCGTGGTCGGCATCCTGGTCGCGATGCTCGTCAACATGTTCCTGCAGTCGAGCGCGATGGCCCTGGTGATCAGCGCGATCGGCGTGCTGCTGTTCGCGGGCCTCACCGCCTATGACACGCAGCGGATCAAGAGCCTCTACTTCCAGGTGGCGGGCACCGAAATGGCCGGCAAGACGGTCATCATGGGCGCGCTCCAGCTCTACCTGGACTTCATCAATATGTTCCAGTTCCTGCTGATGTTCATGGGCAATCGTCGCTAGGCGCGAAGCGGAACGGACAAGGGAAGGGCCGGCGGAAGCCGGCCCTTTTTTTGCGCTCAGGCCGGCTGCGGTTGCGCGGGCTGGGGCGGCCTCAGGCCCATCTCGTCGATGAGCTTCTCGTCGATTTCCGTCGCGCGCTTGTAGGCGTCGCGGGCCTGCAGTCGGTCGCGATAGCGTAGGAAGCTCTCCCGCTCGGGCAGCATTCCGAACTGCATCGGGAACATGATCTGCGAGCCGACATAGACGTCGGCGGCGGTGAAGCGGTCGCCGCAGACATAGTCGTGCGAGCTGAAATGCTCGTCGAGGACGGACAGGACCTTGTCGAAATTGCCGTAGCCGAACATCCGTTCGCGTTCCGGAGTTGGGGTCCAGCCCATCGCCTGGTTCGACACCGCCGCCTCGATCGGCCCCGCGGCATAAAAGAGCCAGCGGTAATAATCGGCCTTCTCTTCCTCGCGAGGACCGAGGCCGGCCTGCGGGAAGACGTCGGCGAGATAGGCGCAGATGGCGGCGCACTCGGTGACGACGTGGTCGCCGTGCTTGATCGCCGGCACCTTGCCCATCGGGTTCACGGCGAGGAAGCGCTCGCCCTTCATCTGATCGTACGGCACCACCTCGGTCTCGTAGGGCGTCCCGATCTCCTCGAGCATCCAACGCACGATCCGTCCGCGCGATTGCGGATTGGTGTAAAAGACGAGGTCGGCCATCGCTGCTTCTCCCAGGCTGAAGACTCGGAACAAAGAGCGAACTACTCCTGTTGAGCGGGTCGCTCAACTCTCGCTCAGCCGCGCTCTCCCTTCCTCGGCGTGGGCGCTTCGGCAGGCGCGGGCGCCCCACCTCTCTCCCCGGCCGTCGAGTTGCGAAGGGCGCGGAATTCGCTGTCGGGCGACCAGTCGGGCCAGGCGCGGGAATTGGCGAGGTCGCGGCCGAGGTTGTGAAGCAGGTTCGCATCCTCGGCCATGCCGCGGAAATCCCAGGTGGGCAGCCATTCGTCGCTCGGCTGGTGGTAATGCTTGTCGGTATATTCCTTGCTGAGCGCTTCGCCGCGCGCGGTGCCCCCGTTCACGAGGTCGTTGCCGTCGCCGAAGCTGATCGCCGGCACTCCGACCTTGGCGAAGGAGAAATGGTCCGAGCGATAGAAATGGCCCGCTTCCGGATGCGGGTCGGGGCTGTAATAGCGGCCCTGCTTCTTGCCTTCCGCGATCAGCATGTCGAGCAGGCCCAGCTTGGCGTTGCCGGAGATGGTGAAGTTCTTCGCCGGGCCGTAGATCGAGCCGCCGTCGGTGTTGATGACGCCCGCTGTCTTGGCGACCGGGAAGAGCGGGTTCTGCGCATAATATTCCGAACCGAGCAGGCCCTTTTTCCTCGGCGGTGACGGCGAGGAAGACGACCGAGCGGTCGGTCCGCGGCTCATGGGCGAAGGCGCGCGCCTGCTCGATCAGCTGGGCGATGCCGGTCGCGTTGTCGAGCGCGCCGTTGTAGATGGTGTCGCCGCGTCTCGTCGGGCTTGCCGATCCCGAGATGGTCCCAGTGCGCCGAGTAGATCACTGTCTCGTCGGGGTACTTCTTGCCGGGAAGGTAGCCGACGACATTGTGCGAGTTGATCGTCGAGACCTGCGCCTGGCCTTGCGCGCTGAGCGTGGCCTTGAGCGGGATCGGCTGGAAATTGCGCTGGCGGGCCGCGGCCTTGGCCTGGTCGAAATTGAGGCCGGAGGCCGCGAAGATCTTCTCCGCGAGCGAGCGCTGGATCCAGCTTTCGAACAGCGGATGCTCGGCGGCGGGGTTCTGGCGGACAATGTCGAACATCGTGTTGGTGTTGGAATTCTTGACCGTGTTCCAGCCGTAGGAGGCGGGATCGGTCTCGTGGACGATCAGCACGCCGGCCGCGCCGCGCCGCGCCGCTTCCTCATATTTGTAGCTCCAGCGGCCGTAATAGGTCATCGCCTTGCCGCCGAAGCCAAGGTCGCCGCCCTCGAAGTCGGGATCGTTGATGAGGACGACGATGAGCTTGCCCTTGACGTCGACGCCCTTGAAATCGTCCCAGTTGCGCTCCGGTGCGCTGACTCCGTAACCGAGGAAGACGAGGGGGACGTTGGTGAGGTTGACCGCCGACGCGCCGTTCATGGGCGAGCGTAGCGCGATCTGATCGCCCTGCGTCAATTGCAGCGTCTGACCATTGCCGAGGTTGACGCTGACTTGCGGGGGAGCCGCGAATTCGGACTTGAGCAGCGGCACCACCTGGAACCACGAGCGCTGGCCGTTCACCGTGTCGCCGGCGGGTTGCAGCCCCGCGGCTTTGAACTGGCCGGCGATATAGTCGATGGTCTTGGTTTCGGCTCGCGTATTGGGGCCGCGGCCTTCAAACGCGTCGGACGAGATGGTCTTGTCGATGTCCGACAAGCGCTGCGGGCTGAACGGGCCCATCGACGCGGCGAGCGCCGGGATGGCGGAAATGGCGAAGGCGGTCGCGGTCAGCCAGCGAAAGGTGTTCACAGCACGTCTCTCCCAGATGTCTGAACGCCAACTAGTTGGCGCGCGCGCGAGGGGGAAGCCCCCGCCGGCCGATCTTTATTCAACCAGATGGTTGACAGTTTGGCGTGATGGGCCAATATAAACCGCATGGTTGAACATCAACTCGACGCGACCTTCAAGGCGCTGTCCGATCCGACCCGCCGCGGAATGCTCGCCAGCCTGGCGCTCGGCGACAAGTCCGTCGGCGAGCTCGGCGAGCCGTTCGCGATGACCTTCGCCGGCGCGGCCAAGCATGTGAAGGTGCTCGAAAGCGCCGGGCTGATCGAGCGCAGGAAGGCGGGGCGCCGACAAATCTGCGCGCTCAAGGCGGAACCGCTTGCGGAGGCCGAGGCCTGGCTGCGGCAATGGGAGCAATTCTGGTCGACACGCCTCGACCGCCTTCAGGCGCTCGTCGAAAACCATCCCAAGGAGAAATGAAATGGCTGAATCCGCATCGATCCAGATCCGCGCACCGATCGAGCGCATCGCTCCGGATACGATCAGGCTCGAGCGCTCGCTCGACGCGCCGGTGGAGACGGTGTGGCGCTACCTGACCGAGGGCGAGCTTCGGAAGGAGTGGTTCATGGGCGGCACCGATGCTCGCGCCGATAGCGAATTCGAGCTGCTGAACGATCACGACAATCTGTCGGACGACGATGTGCCCTATCCCGAAGACTACGCGGCTTACAAAGGGAAGAGCTGGCACGAGAAGGTCATCCGGTTCGAGCCGCCCGGCTTCTCGAAACCACCTTCCAGGGCGGCCAGAACGGCACGGTGAGATTCGAGCTGTTCCCCGAAGGCGATCGCAGCCGTCTCGTCATCACTCACAGCGGTATCAGCAGCCCGACGGGCTTCCAGGATTTCGGCGGCGGCTGGAACTCGCACATGATCGTGCTTCAGGAGCGGCTCGCGGGGCGCGGCGTGAAGGACTTCTGGGCGCTGCACGCCAAATCGCGTGAGGCCGTGACGGAAGCGCTGGCTTGACGCAGAGGTGGTCAACTGTGTTATACAGATAACACAGGAGGTCTCCGATGAACCGTTCCGCTCTGCTTCTGCTCGTGCCGTTACTCGCCGGATGCAACGTCCATTCGAAGAACCCGGCGGACGGCGACGAGAATGTCAGCATCCACGCCGACCAGAGCGGCCACGTCAGCTTCAACCTGCCGATCGCGCAGGGGAATGTGAAGCTGCCCGAGGGGATGATGAACCATGGCGACGTCGACATCGACGGCGTGAAGCTGATGCCGGGGAGCAAGGTGACCGGCTTCAACCTCGACGCGTCCAAAGGGAGCGGCGCCAATATCGACATGAGCTTCGCCACGCCCGCTTCGCCGGACGCAGTGCGGGCCTATTATGTCGACCAGTTCAAGCAGAAGGGCGTCGAGGCCGCGGTCTCGGGCGACGAGGTGATCGGCAAGTCGAAGGACGGAAGCCCCTTCGCGATCCACATCAGCCCCGCCGCGAGCGGGTCGCAAGGGAAGATCGAGAATCCAGTCGAAGGATTAACCGTCATCCTGACGAAGGTCAGGATCCATGAACACCAGGCCCGAGTGAATCCCATACGATCGTGTTCATGGATGCTGAAACGAGTTCAGCATGACGAAAATGGCTACTCCGCCGCAGGAGCGTCGCCGCTGGCTTTCTTCTTCGCGGGAGCCTTGGCCTTTGCTTTCGCCTTGCTCGGCTTGGGCGCCGCGGGGACGATCTCGAAGGCCGGGGCATTGTCCTTGATCCGGACCTTGACCTCGCCGCCGTTGACCAGCTTGCCGAACAATAGCTCCTCGGCGAGCGGTTGCTTGATCTTCTCCTGCACGAGGCGCGCCATCGGGCGGGCGCCGTAGAGCTTGTCGTAGCCGCGGTTGACGATCCATTCGCGCGCTTCGTCGTCGAGCTCGATGTGCACGTTGCGGTCGGCAAGCTGAAGCTCGAGCTGGAGGATGAACTTGTCGACGACGCGCGTGACCACCGCCGGCGGCAGGTAGCTGAACGGAACGATCGCATCGAGGCGGTTGCGGAATTCCGGCGTGAACATCTTCTTGACCGCGTCCTCCTGTGCATCCTCGCGGGAGGCGGCGCCGAAGCCGATGCTCTCGCGCGCCATGTCGGACGCGCCGGCATTGGTGGTCATGATGAGGATCGTGTTGCGGAAATCGACCGTCTTGCCGTGGTGGTCGGTGAGCTTCCCGTTGTCCATCACCTGAAGCAGGATGTTGAACAAATCGGGGTGCGCCTTCTCGATCTCGTCGAGCAGGAGCACGCTGTGCGGGTGCTGGTCGACCGCGTCGGTCAGGAGGCCGCCCTGGTCGTAGCCGACATAGCCCGGAGGGGCGCCGATCAGCCGGCTGACCGAGTGGCGCTCCATATATTCGGACATGTCGAAGCGCTGCAACGGGATGCCCATGATCGAGGCGAGCTGGCGCGCGACTTCGGTCTTGCCGACGCCGGTCGGGCCCGAGAACAGATAGTTGCCGATCGGCTTGTCGGGATCGCGCAGGCCGGCGCGCGACAGCTTCATCGCGGACGCGAGCTTCTCGATCGCGAGGTCCTGGCCGAAGACGACGCGCTTCAAATCGGCATCGAGATGCTCGAGCACCTGCTTGTCGTCGGCGCTGACCGACTTGGGCGGAATCCGCGCCATGGTCGCGACCACGGCCTCGATCTCCTTGGGCGTAATCACCTTCTTGCGCCGCGACGGCGGCACCAGCATCTGCATCGCGCCGACCTCGTCGATCACGTCGATCGCCTTGTCGGGCAGCTTGCGGTCGTGGATGTAGCGCGCGCTCAATTCGACCGCGCTCTTCACCGCATCGGGCGTGTAGCGGACGTTGTGGTGTTGCTCGAACGAGCTGCGAAGCCCGGCGATGATCTTGATCGTATCCTCGACCGTCGGCTCGTTGACGTCGATCTTCTGGAACCGTCGCAAGAGCGCGCGGTCCTTCTCGAAATGGTTGCGGAACTCCTTGTAGGTGGTCGAGCCGATGCAGCGGATCGCGCCCGACGACAGCGCCGGTTTCAGGAGGTTGGAGGCGTCCATCGCTCCGCCCGAGGTGGCGCCGGCGCCGATCACCGTGTGGATCTCGTCGATGAACAGGATCGCGTTGGGAAGCTTCTCGAGCTCGTTGACGACCGACTTCAGCCGTTCTTCGAAGTCGCCGCGGTAGCGGGTGCCGGCGAGCAGGGCGCCCATGTCCAGCGCGTAGATCGTCGCGGGCTTGAGCACCTCGGGCACGTCGCCCTCGATGATCTTGCGGGCGAGGCCTTCGGCGATCGCGGTCTTGCCGACGCCGGGATCGCCGACGTAGAGCGGGTTGTTCTTCGATCGGCGGCACAGGATCTGCACGGTCCGGTCGACTTCGGGCATTCGGCCGATCAGCGGATCGACCTTGCCGGCGCGCGCCTTCTCGTTGAGGTCGACGGTGAACTGCTTGAGCGCCGATTTCCTTCTTGCCGCTCTCCTTCTCGCTCTTCTCCTCGGCGCCTTCGGCGGCGCGCGGCTCGGCCGCGGTCTCGCCCTTGCCGACGCCGTGGCTGATATAGGTGACGGCATCGAGCCGGCTCATGTCCTGCTGCTGCAGGAAATAGACGGCATAGCTCTCGCGCTCGGAGAAGAGAGCGACGAGCACGTTGGCGCCGGTCACCTCGTCGCGGCCCGATGACTGGACGTGGAGGATCGCGCGCTGGACGACCCGCTGGAAACCGCTCGTCGGCGTCGGATCGGTCGCGCTGTCGGCGACCAGCGCGCCGAGCTCATTGTCGAGATATTGCTTCACCGAGGCGCGCAACTCGTCGCGGCTGACCCCGCAGGCGGTCATCACCTTCGAGGCATGCTCATCGTCGATCAGCGCAATCAGAAGATGTTCGAGGGTCGCATACTCGTGCCGGCGCTTGCTGGCCTCCCCCAGTGCGTTGTGGAGGGTCTGTTCGAGTTCGCGAGCGAAACTAGGCATTTAGGATATTCTCCCGAGCCCGCAGGAAAGCCCACGGGCTTTGAATGGAATGTCATACGGGCGGATGCGGCAATCAAGAGCCGAATCCCGGCTTTTCCCCAGATTATCGCCCGGCGAGCTGTTGGCAGGCTGAATGAGGCCGTCATGCATCATTCGCATGACGCGGCGCTCATGATTTCTTGAACAATTCTTCCGCCGCGGAGCGGTGGTGCTGCGCGCGCTTCATGTGGCCTTCGACCCGGGCGATTTCGACGTTGAGCGCCTCGATGCGCGCCCTCAGCTCCTCGATCGACATCGGATCGAGGTCCTGCTTCGCGAGCGCGACGAGCGGATCGTCGGGCTTGCTCGGGAAAAGCTCTTCCAAATCCACGGCGCGAATCGTTGACCCGCGCGAGGCGCAAGTCAATAAGCCGCGGCTTGTGAGCAGCGCTCCATCCTCCATGCGGGCGGTTGTCGCCGAGGCGAACGAGGTGAGGCTCGTCGAGCGGCCCGTGCCTCGTCCGCGGGCGGATGAGGTTCTGGTCAGGGTCGCCGCGGCCGGAATCAATCGGCCCGATGTCCTCCAGGTCAAAGGCATGTACCCGCCGCCGCCCGGCGCGCCCGACATCCTGGGCCTCGAGATCGCCGGCGAGGTCGTCGATGGACCCGAGGAACTGGTCGGCCGCAACGTCTGCGCGCTGGTCGCGGGCGGAGGCTATGCCGAATATTGCGCGGCGCCGGTCGGCACCTGCCTGTTCGTACCGGACGCGATCTCGCTGGTCGAGGCGGCGGCGATGCCGGAAACCCTGTTCACGGTCTGGATCAACCTGTTCGAGCGGGGCTTCGCGGCGGACGGCGAGACTGGGTGCTGGTGCACGGCGGGACCAGCGGGATCGGCACGATGGCGATCGCGCTCGGCAAGCTCTTCGGGCTCAAGGTGATCGTCACCTGCGGCACCGATGAGAAATGCGCGCGTCCGATGGAGCTCGGGGCGACGGCGGCGATCAATTATCGCGAGCAGGACTTCGTTGAAGAGGTCCACCGGGTCACGTCGCGCGGCGGCGTCAATGTGGTGGTCGACATGGTCGGCGGCGATTACGTCCCGCGCAACCTCGCCTGCCTTGCGAAGGAGGGCCGCCACGTGTCGATCGCGGTCCAGCGCGGGTCGACCGCGGAAATCCCGATCTTCGACATCATGCGCCGCCGGCTGATGCTCACCGGCTCGACGCTGCGGCCGCGCTCGATCGAGTTCAAGACGATGGTTGCCGACGAGATTGCAAAGACCGTCTGGCCCTATGTCGAAGGCGGCCGGCTCAAGCCCGTGGTCGACCGCAGCTTTCCGCTTGCCGAAGCATCCGCCGCGCATGAGCGGATGGAGGCCGGTGACCACGTCGGCAAGATTGTCCTGGAGGTCGGATGACCAGCTGATGGAGAAAGCGGTGACGGAACGCTTGTTGCTCCACGAATATTCCGCGTCGGGCAATTGCTACAAGGTGCGGCTGACAGCGGCGATCCTGGGCGTGCACCTGGAACGCCGCGAATACGACATCGTGAAGGGCGAGACCCGCACGGCGGAGTTTCTTCAGACCGTCAACGCCAACGGGCGGATCCCCGTCCTCCAGGTCGGCGACCGCTTCATTCCGGAAAGCAATGCGGCCTGCTATTATGTGGCGGAAGGCTCCGGCCCTGATTCCGACCGATCGGTTCGATCATGCCGACATGCTGCGCTGGATGTTCTGGGAGCAGTATAATCATGAACCAAACGTCGCGACGCTGCGCTTCTGGATGCGCTGGATCGGCCTCGACAATCTCACCGAGGCGCAGCGCGTGCAGCTGACCTCGAAGCGCGCCGCGGGGCATGCCGCGCTCGAGCTAATGGACGAGCGCTTGCAGGGCCGCGAATGGTTGGTCGGCGATGCGATGAGCCTCGCCGACATCTGCCTGTTCGCCTACACCCATGTCGCCGGAGACGCCGACTTCGACCTCGACGCCTATCCGCACGTCCTGAAGTGGGTCGAGCACATCAAGGGTCTGCCGCGCTACCTGCCGATGGATTCGTAACAACGCTTGCCCGGCACGGGCGGCAGGACTACATCGCCCGCCATGTCGGCCGCTCCGGGAAGGGGCGGCCCATTTTGTTTGTGAAATACGGAGACCCCCAGTGGCCCAGCCCCTGATGCCCCACGCGACCGCCGCCTGGCTGGTCGACAATTCGTCGCTGACCTTCGAGCAGATCGCGGAATTCTGCGGCCTCCACATCCTCGAGGTGCAGGCGATCGCCGACGACACCGCGGCGACCAAGCTCACCGGCCGCGACCCGATCCGCGCGGGAGAGCTGACCCACGAGGAGATCGTGAAGGGACAGAACGACCCCGACCACAAGCTCCAGATGCACAAGGCGCCCGAGGAAATCCGCCGCACCAAGGGGCCGCGCTACACGCCGGTCAGCAAGCGGCAGGACAAGCCGGACGGAATCGCCTGGATCATCAAGAATCACCCCGAGGTCACCGACGGCCAGATCGGCAAGCTGATCGGCACCACGCGCACGACGATCGCCGCAATTCGCGACCGCACGCACTGGAACATGGCGAACATCACGCCGAAGGACCCGGTGACGCTCGGTCTGACGACGCAGCGCGAGCTCGACGCGGCGGTTGCGAAGGCCGCGAAGGCCGCGGGCATGGCCGCATTCGTCGACACGCGCTTCGAGGGAGACCGCGATGCGCTGATCGAGGAGCTTCGCCGTGAGCGCGAGCAGCATGTCCGCGATGCCGAGGCCGCGCTCGCCGAAGCCGGCGACGAGGCGCTTCGCGACGAGGTCGTGCCGGGAATCCGCGACCCGTTCACCAACCGGCCGAGCGAATAGCCGTTCGCTTGATTTGAACCGCGGCGCGGCTCAATACCCAGCCGATGGCCACTGCTGAAACGAGCACCGTCGACCAGCTGAGCTTCGAGGACGCATTGAAGCGACTCGAGGAGATCGTCCGCACTCTGGAGAAGGGCGAGGCGCCGCTCGACCGGTCGATCGAGCTTTACCAGGAAGGCGACCGGCTGCGGCGTCATTGCGAAGCACGGCTGAAGGACGCCCAGGCCCGCATCGAGCAGATCGCCTTCGGGAGCGACGGCAAGCCGGCGGGCCTCAAACCGTTCGATGCCGGTTGAGACCATCGACCGGCTGGCCGACGCGCTGGACGCCGAGGCGAAGGCCGTCTCGGCCGAGGTCGACCGCTTCTTTGCGGAGCTGCTCAGTCCTCCCGGAGACAGCCGCGAGCGCTTCTACGACGCCATGCGCCACGCCGCGGTCGGTGGCGGCAAGCGGCTTCGTCCGCTCCTCACCGTCGCCGCATCACGCCTGTTCGCGATCGATCGCGAGCGCGCGCTTCGGGTCGGCTGCGCGATCGAGGCGATCCACGTCTACTCGCTGGTCCACGACGACCTGCCGTGCATGGATGACGCCGAGCTTCGGCGCGGGAAGCCGACGCTGCACAAGGCGTTCGGGGAGGCGGCCGCGGTGCTCGCCGGCGACAGCCTGCACGCGCTGGCGTTCGAGATCCTCGCGCATCCGGCGACCCATGAGGATCCGATGGGTGCGCTCCGACCTCGTGCTCGAGCTCGCTCAAGCGGCAGGGCCGAACGGCATGGCCGGCGGACAGATGATGGACCTCGCCGCGGAGGGCGAGGCGCTCGAGGTCGAGCGCGCCCACGGATCCTCGTGCGTCGCCGGATGGGCGAGGATTTCGAATGCCAGCGCGTGGAGGCTGTCGCCAGCAAGCACCGCACCGCCTCGCCAAACGCCCTGTGGACGCGTCGGCTTGCCCGCCGAAAATCGGCACCGTCCATGCAGGAAATCGTGGATCAGCGAATAGACGTCGATCGCCTGGATCACGCAGCCGACCCGAAGCGCGCGCTCGCGGATAGATCGCGAACAAGCGCGATGCGGCGACCGTGAGGAGCGGACGAAGCCGCTTGCCGCCGCCGACCGCGGCGTGGCGCATCGCTTCGTAAAGCGTCGCGGCTGTCTCCGGTGGACTGAGCAGCTCCGAGAAAAAGCGGTCGATTCGGCCGAGACGCGCCCTCGCCTCGGCGTTCAGCTCCTCGGCGAGCCGGTCGAAGGTCTCAACCGGCATCGAACGGAATGAGGCCCGCCGGCTTGCCGTCGCTACCGAATGCGATCTGTTCGATCCGCGCCTGCGCGGCTTCAGCCGCGCTTCGCAGTGGCGCTTCAGCCGGTCGCCTTCCTGATAAAGCTCGATCGACTGGTCGAGCGGCGCCTCGCCCCTCTCCAGCGTGCGGACGATCTCCTCAAGTCGCGCAAGCGCGGCCTCGAAGCTCAGCTGGTTAACGGTCTCGTTTCGGCACCGTCCATGGCCAGATTTGAGCCGCGCGCGCGGTTCGAATCAAGCGAACGGCTATCGCCCGGCCGGTTGGTGAACGGGTCGCGGATGCCTGGGACGATCTCGTCGCGAAGCGCCTCGTCGCCCGCTTCGGCGAGCGCGGCTTCGGCATCGCGCGACATGCTGCTCGCGCTCGCGGCGAAGCTCGTCGATCAGCGCCTCGCGGTCGCCCTCGAAGCTCGTGTCGACGGTGCCTCGATGCCCGCCGCCTTCGCGGCCTTGGCAACCGCGGCATCGAGCTCGCGCTGCGTCGTCAGGCCCAGCGTCACCGGATCCTTGGGCGTGATGTTCGCCATGTTCCAGTGGCTGCGCTCGCGGATCGCGGCGATGGTCGTGCGGGTGGTGCCGATCAGCTTGCCGATCTGGCCGTCGGTGACCTCCGGATGGTTCTGGATGATCCAGGCGATCCCGTCGGGCTTGTCCTGGCGCTTGGACACCGGCGTGTAGCGCGGGCCTTTGGTGCGGCGGACTTCCTCCGGCGCCTTGTGCATCTGCAGCCTGTGGTCGGGGTCCTCCTGACCCTTCACGATCTCCTCCTGGGTGAGCTCGCCGGCGCGGATCGGGTCGCGGCCGGTCAGCTTGGTCGCCGCGGTGTCGTCGGCGATCGCCTGCACCTCGAGGATGTGGAGGCCGCAGAATTCGGCGATCTGCTCGAACGTCAGCGAGTATTCTCGACCAGCCAGGCGGCGGTCGCATGGGGCATCAGGGGCTGGGCCACTGGGTGTCTCCGGAATTACAAATAAAATAGGGCCGCCCCTCGCGGAGCGGCCGGCATGGCGGGCGATGTAGCCCTCGCCGCCCTGCGGGGCAAGGCCGCTGTTAGGCGTCCATCGGCACGTAGTGCGGCTGGCCCTTCATCCGCTCGAGCCACTGCGGCGACGTGCGGATAGCGCGCGAGCTCGAAGTCGGCATCCCGGCGACATGGGTGTAGGCGAACAGGCAGATGTCGGCGAGGCTGATGGCGTCGCCGACCAACCAGTCGCGGCCCTGCAAGATGCTCGTCCATCAGCTTCAGCGCCGCATCCCCCGCGGCGCGCTTCGCCGCCATCTGCAGCGCGCTGAAGCCTCGCTGAGCTTCTCGACGCCGACCAGCGCATCCAGAAGCGCAGAGTCGCGACATTGGGCTCGTGGCTATACTGCTCCCAGAACATCCAGCGCAGCATGTCGGCGTGGTCGAACCGATCGGTCGGAATCAGGTTCGACCCCTCCGCCAGGATAATAGCAGGCGGCATTGCTCTCCGGGATGAAGCGGTCGCCGACCTGGAGCACCGGGAATGCGGCCATTGGCGTTGACGTTGGCGAGAAATCCGGAGTGCGCGTCTCGCCCTTCATGATGTCATATTCGCGCCGTTCGAGCTGAACGCCGAGCAAGGCCGCGGTCAGCCGCACCTTGTAGCAATTTCCGAACGGGGAATATTCGTGAAGCATCAGGCGTTCCGTCATCGGCTTCTCCATCGAGCTGGTCACCGAACCTCCAGCACGATCTTGCCGAATGCTCGCCCGCTTCCATCCGCTGGTGCGCCGCGGCGGCTTCGCGAGCGGAAAGCCGCGGTCGATCACCGGCTTGAGCCGCCCGCCCTCGACATAGGGCCAGACCGTCTTGGCGATCTCGTCGGCGACCATCGCCTTGAACTCGACCGAGCGCGGCCGAAGCGTCGAGCCGGTGAGGGTCAGGCGCCGGCGCATCATGTCGAGATCGGGATTTCCGCCTTGGCGCCGCGCTGGACGGCGATCGAGACGTGCCGTCCCTCCTCGGCGAGGCAGCGAGGTTCCGCGGCAGATAATCGCCGCCGACCATGTCGAGGACGATGTCGACGCCGCCGCCGTCGGTGACCCGCTTGACCTCCTCGACGAAATCCTGCTCGCGTAGTTGATCGCCGGCGTCGCGCCGAGCTCCAGCGCCCGCGCGCATTTCTCGTCGGTGCCGCAGGTCACGATCACTTAAGCCCGAACAGTTTGCCGAGCGCGATCGCCATCGTGCCGATGCCGCTGGTGCCGCCGTGGACGAGCACCCAATCGCCGTCCGCCGCGAAGCCGCGCTCGAACAGGTTGACCCAGACCGTGAACAGCGTCTCCGGCATCGCCGCGGCCTCGACCATCGACAGCGCTTCCGGCACCGGCAGGCAGTGCCCGGCCGGCGCGACGCAATATTCGGCATAGCCGCCGCCCGCGACCAGCGCGCAGACCGGCTGGCCGATCAGCTCCTCCGCGCCGTCCCGCTGCAACGATCTCTCCGGCAACTCGAGGCCCGAGGATGTCGGCGCGCCCGGCGGCGGCGGGTAGAGCCCGCCGCTGCAAGACATCGGGCCGGTTGACGCCCGCCGCGGCGACCCGGACCAGCACTTCGCCCGGCCCGCGGCCGCGGCACCGGCCGCTCGACCAGCGCTCAGCCCTCGGGCGCCGTCGGCGACGACGCGCCCGCATCGGATGGATGGCAGCGCTCGCTCACAGGCGCGGCTTATTGACGGCGCCACGCGCGGTCAACGATTCGCGTCGTGGACCTGGAAGACTTTTCCCGAGCAAGCCCGGCGATCCGCTCGTCGAGCTTGCGAAGCAGGACCTCGATCCGATGTCGATCGAGGAGCTGAGGGCGCGGATCGCGACCCTCAAGGCCGAGATCGCCCGGGTCGAGGGCCACATGAAGCGCGCGCAGACCCACCGCTCCGCGGCCGAAGAGCTATTCAAGAAGCATGAGGCCGCTGCGAACGTCTGACGGCCATTCAGCCTGACGCAGCTCGCCAAGCGATAATCTGTTGAAAAGCCGCGAACGCGGCTCTTGATTGCCGCGTCCGTGCGTATGACATTAAGTCAAAGCCCGTGGCTTCCGCCGCGGGCGCGGGAGTAACAGCCTAAATGCCTAGTTTTGCTCGCGAACTCGAACAGACCCTCCACAACGCGCTGGGCGAGGCCAGCGGCGCCGGCACGAATATGCGACCCTCGAGCATCTGCTGATCGCGCTCGTCGACGATGAACATGCGTCCAAGGTGATGACCGCCTGCGGCGTCAGCCGCGACGAGCTTCGCGCATCGGTGAAGCAATATCTCGACAATGAGCTCGGGGCGCTGGTCGCCGACAGCGCGACCGACCCGACGCCGACCAGCGGCTTCCAGCGCGTCGTCCAGCGCGCGATCCTCCACGTCCAGTCCTCGGGCCGCGACGAGGTGACCGGCGCCAACGTGCTCGTCGCCCTCTTCTCCGAGCGCGAGAGCTATGCGGTCTATTTCCTGCAGCAGCAGGACATGAGCCGCCTCGATGCGGTGACCTACATCAGCCACGGCGTCGGCAAGGGCGAGACCGCCGCCGAGCCGCGCGACGCCGAAGGCGCCGAGGAGAAGAGCGAGAAGGAGGGCGGCAAGAAGGAATCCGCCCTCAAGCAGTTCACCGTCGACCTCAACGAGAAGGCGCGCGCCGGCAAGGTCGATCCGCTGATCGGCCGCATGCCCGAGGTCGAGCGGACCGTGCAGATCCTGTGCCGCCGCTCGAAGAACAACCCGCTCTATGTCGGCGATCCCGGCGTCGGCAAGACCGCGATCGCCGAAGGCCTCGCCCGCAAGATCATCGAGGGCGACGTTCCCGAGGTGCTGAAGCCGGCGGTGATCTACTCGCTCGACATGGGCGCGCTGCTCGCCGGCACCCGCTATCGCGGCGACTTCGAGGAGCGGCTGAAGTCGGTCGTCAACGAGCTCGAGAAGCTGCCCAACGCGATCCTGTTCATCGACGAGATCCACACCGTGATCGGCGCCGGCGCGACCTCCGGCGGCGCGATGGACGCCTCGAACCTGCTGAAGCCGGCGCTGTCCGTCGGGCGCGATCCGCTGCATCGGCTCGACCACCTACAAGGAATTCCGCAACCATTTCGAGAAGGATCGCGCGCTGCTGCGCCGGTTCCAGAAGATCGACGTCAACGAGCCGACGATCGAGGACACGATCAAGATCATCGCCGGCCTGCGCTCGCTCGTTCGAGCAGCACCACAACGTCCGCTACACGCCCGACGCGGTGAAGAGCGCGGTCGAGCTGTCGGCGCGCTACATCCACGACCGCAAGCTGCCCGACAAGGCGATCGACGTGATCGACGAGGTCGGCGCGATGCAGATGCTGGTGCCGCCGACGCGCCGCAAGAAAGTGATCACGACCAAGGAGATCGAGGCCGTGGTCGCGACCATGGCGCGCATCCCGCCGAAGTCGGTCAGCGCCGACGACAAGCAGGTGCTCGAGCATCTCGAAGCCGACCTGAAGCGCGTCGTGTTCGGCCAGGACCTGGCGATCGAGAAGCTCGCCTCGGCGATCAAGCTGTCAGCCGCGCGGGGCTGCGCGATCCCGACAAGCCGATCGGCAATTATCTGTTCTCCGGCCCGACCGGCGTCGGCAAGACCGAGGTCGCGCGCCAGCTCGCCTCGATCATGGGCATCCCGCTGCAGCGCTTCGACATGTCCGAATATATGGAGCGCCACTCGGTCAGCCGGCTGATCGGCGCGCCTCCGGGCTATGTCGGCTACGACCAGGGCGGCCTCCTGACCGACGCGGTCGACCAGCATCCGCACAGCGTGCTGCTGCTCGACGAGATCGAGAAGGCGCACCCGGACCTGTTCAACATCCTGCTGCAGGTGATGGATAACGGCAAGCTGACCGACCATCACGGCAAGACGGTCGATTTCCGCAACACCATCCTGATCATGACCACCAATGCCGGCGCCTCCGACATGGCGCGCGAGGGGATCGGCTTCGGCGCCTCAGCCGCGAGGATGCGCAGGAGGACGCGGTCAAGAAGATGTTCACGCCGGAGTTCCGCAACCGCCTCGATGCGATCGTGCCGTTCAGCTACCTGCCGCCGGCGGTCGTCGCCCGCGTCGTCGACAAGTTCATCCTGCAGCTCGAGCTGCAGCTCGCCGACCGCAACGTCCATATCGAGCTCGACGACGAGGCGCGCGAGTGGCTCACCGATCGCGGCTACGACAAGCTCTACGGCGCGCGTCCGATGGGCCGGCTGGTCCAGGAGAAGATCAAGCAGCCGCTCGCCGAGGAACTGTTGTTCGGCAAGCTGGTCAACGGCGGCGAGGTCAAGGTCCGGATCAAGGACAATGCCCCGGCGTTCGAGATCGTCCCGGCCCCGCCCAAGCCGAGCAAGGCGAAGCCCAAGGCCAAGACGGCGAAGAAAAAGGCCAGCGACGACGCACCGGCTGCGGAGTAGCCATTTTCGTCATGCTGAACTCGTTTCAGCATCCATGAACACGATCGTATGAGGATTCACTCGGCGCTGGTGTTCATGGATCCTGACCTTCGTCAGGATGACGGTTAATCCTTCGACTGGATTCTCGATCTTCCCTTGCGACCCGCTCGCGGCCGGGCTGATGTGGATCGCGAAGGGGCTTCCGTCCTTCGACTTGCCGATCACCTCGTCGCCCGAGACCGCGGCCTCGACGCCCTTCTGCTTGAACTGGTCGACATAATAGGCCCGCACTGCGTCCGGCGAAGCGGGCGTGGCGAAGCTCATGTCGATATTGGCGCCGCTCCCTTTGGACGCGTCGAGGTTGAAGCCGGTCACCTTGCTCCCCGGCATCAGCTTCACGCCGTCGATGTCGACGTCGCCATGGTTCATCATCCCCTCGGGCAGCTTCACATTCCCCTGCGCGATCGGCAGGTTGAAGCTGACGTGGCCGCTCTGGTCGGCGTGGATGCTGACATTCTCGTCGCCGTCCGCCGGGTTCTTCGAATGGACGTTGCATCCGGCGAGTAACGGCACGAGCAGAAGCAGAGCGGAACGGTTCATCGGAGACCTCCTGTGTTATCTGTATAACACAGTTGACCACCTCTGCGTCAAGCCCAGCGCTTCCGTCACGGCCTCACGCGATTTGGCGTGCAGCGCCCAGAAGTCCTTCACGCCGCGCCCCGCGAGCCGCTCCTGAAGCACGATCATGTGCGAGTTCCAGCCGCCGCCGAAATCCTGGAAGCCCGTCGGGCTGCCGATACCGCTGTGAGTGATGACGAGACGGCTGCGATCGCCTTCGGGGAACAGCTCGATATGTCACCGTGCCGTTCTGGCCGCCCTGGAAGGTGGTTTCGAGGAGCCGCGGCGGCTCGAACCGGATGACGCTTCTCGTTCCAGCTCTTCCCTTTGTAAGCGCGCGTAGTCTTCGGGATAGGGCACATCGTCGTCCGACAGATTGTCGTGATCGTTCAGCAGCTCGAACTCGCTATCGGCGCGAGCATCGGTGCCGCCCATGAACCACTCCTTCCGAAGCTCGCCCTCGGTCAGGTAGCGCCACACCGTCTCCACCGGCGCGTCGAGCGAGCGCTCGAGCCTGATCGTATCCGGAGCGATGCGCTCGATCGGTGCGCGCGATTTGGATCGATGCGGATTCAGCCATTTCATTTCTCCTTGGGATGGTTTTCGACGAGCCGCCTGAAGGCGGTCGAGGCGTGTCGATCCAGAATTGCTCCCATTGCCGCAGCCAGGCGCTCGGCCTCCGCAAGCGGTTCCGCCTTGAGCGCGCAGATCTGTTCGGCGCCCCGCCTTCCTGCGCTCGATCAGCCCGGCGCTTTCGAGCACCTTCACATGCTTGGCCGCGCCGGCGAAGGTCATCGCGAACGGCTCGCCGAGCTCGCCGACGGACTTATCGCCGAGCGCCAGGCTGGCGAGCATTCCGCGGCGGGTCGGATCGGACAGCGCCTTGAAGGTCGCGTCGAGTTGATGTTCAACCGTGCGGCTCATATTGGCCGATCACGCCAAACTGTCAACCATCTGGTTGAATAAGATCGGCCGGCGGGGGCTTCCCCCTCGCGCGCGCGCCAACTAGTTGGCGTTCAGACGTCTGGGAGAGACGTGCTGTGAACACCTTTCGCTGGCTGACCGCGACCGCCTTCGCCATTTCCGCCATCCCGGCGCTCGCCGCGTCGATGGGCCCGTTCAGCCGCAGCGCTTGTCGGACATCGACAAGACCATCTCGTCCGACGCCTTTGAAGGCCGCGGCCCCAATACGCGAGCCGAAACCAAGACCATCGACTATATCGCCGGCCAGTTCAAAGCCGCGGGGCTGCAACCCGCCGGCGACACGGTGAACGGCCAGCGCTCGTGGTTCCAGGTGGTGCCGCTGCTCAAGTCCGAATTCGCGGCTCCCCCGCAAGTCAGCGTCAACCTCGGCAATGGTCAGACGCTGCAATTGACGCAGGGCGATCAGATCGCGCTACGCTCGCCCATGAACGGCGCGTCGGCGGTCAACCTCACCAACGTCCCCCTCGTCTTCCTCGGTTACGGAGTCGAGCGCGCCGGAGCGCAACTGGGACGATTTCAAGGGCGTGGACGTCAAGGGCAAGCTCATCGTCGTCCTCATCAACGATCCCGACTTCGAGGGGCGGCGACCTTGGCTTCGGCGGCAAGGCGATGACCTATTACGGCCGCTGGAGCTACAAATATGAGGAAGCGGCGCGGCGCGGCGCGGCCGGCGTGCTGATCGTCCACGAGACCGATCCCGCCTCCTACGGCTGGAACACGGTCAAGAATTCCAACACCAACACGATGTTCGACATTGTCCGCCAGGACCCCGCCGCCGAGCATCCGCTGTTCGAGAGCTGGATCCAGCGCTCGCTCGCGGAGAGGATCTTCGCGGCCTCCGGTCTCAATTTCGATTCTGCCAAGGCCGCGGCCCGCCAGCGCAGCTTCA
>CAWHPM010000009.1:0-15941 GCA_963831215.1 uncultured Alphaproteobacteria bacterium
GGGACCGGGCGGGGGCGTGAACGGCGGGCGGATCGTCGTGGTGGAAGGAACGCCGGAAACGGTGGCCGGCGACGGAGCGAGCTTCACGGGGCAGTATCTGAAGCCGCTGCTGGAGCGGGCGAGCGTAAAGCCGGAGGTGGTGGAGGCGAAGCCGAAGCGTCCGGCGCGGTCACGGCGGGTGGCGGTGGCTGAAGCCAGCCGGATTTGATTGCGGCGAAGTAGGGGCGCTCAACATCAACCGGAAAATGCGAAATTCGCCTTGTCCGTGCGGTAGCGGAAAACGGTTCAAGCACTGCCATGGCGATCCTGCTCATCAGGCAGTGCCGAAGGACGCCGCGGGAATTGCCATGGGCAAAGCAATTCGGGATCATGAAGCCTCAGAGTTGGTGCGGCAGTACCAACAGGGATTTGGTCGGCCGATAATCAGCGCCGAACTGAAGGGCGCCCGCATCGTAGCTGTCTCCAAGCGGATCAAATGGTCAACGAAATGGCGCTGGTTCCCCGATTTCTTGCTCGATCACGTGAAAGACACGCTCGGGCGGCAGTGGGGCATGGAGGCTCAGCAGCGCAAGCTGGATCACCCGCTCTTTCGCTGGCTCGCCAGAATGAACAAGGTCCGGTGAGGACAGATCGGGGGATGTTCAGCACGATGCCGTCGGCTTCGTCACGTCAGTCTTCCGTCTCGGGTATGCACTCTACCTCATTGAGCATCATGACCAGCTCAATCTTCTGGTGGCACGCTTCCGGCGGCCTCAAGCTTTCCATGCTGCGTACTATGAGACGTTGATTGCGGCTGCGTTCGCCGTATCTGGTGCAACAATCCAGATGGCGGAGCATCGAGGACAGTCGAGGCGAACGCCCGAATTTCGGGCCGTCGGCCAATCGGGCAAACGGTATGCGGTCGAGGCGAAATGCAAGTCGATTTGGAAATGCCCGATCGACCCACAGTCCGACGACTTCAAAGCCGAGCTTCGCCAGTGGCTGCGTGATCAAGTTTATCGTGCCGCATCGAAGCGGCTGGAAAATGCAGTTGACTGCTTCGAGTTATCGGTTCCGGAGACCTTCGATGTGGAAACATGGAGGTCAATCCAAGCGCTGGCGAGAGCTACGCTCCTGGAAGCAGAGAGAATCACCGTAAATCAAGAGCCGACTGTGCCTGCCTACGTGATCGTCACAAATCACGCCCACTTGGTGAACGATGACGCACACGGCATCGATCAGGTCGCCATGCTCGAAGGATACAAGCTCGAGACCTTCCGACCGGGCGTAGAAGTTCCGCTGGAAACTGCGTTGGAATGGCATGACGAGCATCGCGACATCACTTGGTTGATGAGATCGATGGAAGAAGTGGAACAAATTCCTCAACGTTTGACGGCAGACCGCCCCAATTTATGGCTGCCGAAAAGGCTGGCGAGCATATCCTCCACATCGGCGAAATAGTCAGATTGATATGCCCGACGGGACTGCCGTGAAAGGCAAGGTCCACGATATCGTATCGCACGAAGATAAGGCGCACATTGTCCTCGAAGCTCCCGACGGTCAGCACAGCATCACGGAGATCCACTTACGCCCACGGAGACGGCCGCAGCTCGCGCATTTGGGGACGCGGTGTTGGCAAACCTCAGAAGCGACAGGAAATGAGGGATATCACCGAACTGTATGGCTGGTTTCTGGAAGTCTATTCCAAATACGATCGCGACGCGCTGTTACGGCAAATCGAGACCATCCCGAACGCCAACGGATCGGAGAGCTTCCGCTGGACAAAATGCGGGTCCGTGTCGCCCGAGAAGTCACAAAAGCTGCTTACCATCACACCAAGAAATCGGAGGAGAAGTCCGCCGCACCTAGGTTGCACAATGATCGACCTGTTCAATCCTGCCGCCTGGGGCACCACGGCGACCACGAATGTAATCAGTCTTGTCCTCGTCGTCGTCACCGGCGTGACAGTGATTTGAACTGGCGAATTGCAAACGCGAACAAGGGGATGCTCGACAACATTCGTGAGCAGTACCAGATTCACTTAGACCCGTGGTATTTCCGTCAATTCAGGTTCGAGAGCAGATCGTCCTCGTTCTCGTTTTCGCGAACACCGGACGATCTCCCGCGTATCGAGTTCGAGCGCAACTCGATACGGATTTCTTCCAGTTCGCGAACCCGCAACGAAACATTCGCGATTTCAACATTTTCAAGGACAGATTCCCGTCCTTGCGCCTGGCACGGAGCTACCAATTGACCTAGCGCAGGGCTTCAATTTGAACACTGAAGTTGACGGAAGAAACCTCACACCTTTACGACCTTCAACATCACCGTTTCCTATGCTTCTCGCGATCAGGAGTTTGACGAAACAGTACCAGTGGATTTGAAGGCGTTTTTCCAAACGCACCATGCAAAAACTACCGCAGAGTGGCTGGGGAAAATCGAAGAGCATTTGAAGAAGATTGCGAAGAAGATCCGGATAAAACCGAACGCGCGCCATCGGGTTCTATCAACCGGGCATGGTAGCGAAGCGGTCTATGCACGGGAGGATCGAAGGATGACCCTTTCTAGGCCTTGGTCACCCTACCGGCAGATCATCATTGGACCTATCATGATCGGCCTCGCGGTGAGTCGCGGAACCGTGCGGGCAAGGCCGATCCGAGGTCAGTTTATCCGACGACGATGCACGTCGAGTGTTCCCGAGACATGCGATATGCGCATCCGGTCGGAACGCTTCCGTGTCTACGCCAAGGAGACTTCCAAGAAGGGAGACGCCCTTCCTATACTCTCACTACAACTGGCCGTACGATATTGTGGGCCGCAAGTAGTGGCAAATAATTTCGCCTAGCTGTTCACGAAAAGTTCTCATCGCGCTAGCGCTAGTGAATGTCCTACAAGCATGCCGGCACGGCCAGCGATCTCGTCCGCTTCGGGTGGACCTTCAAGGTCGAAATCGAAGATGACCGCAGGACAGTGCACCCACTGTGGTGCTGCGCGGACGCTGAACGGGATCGAAGTCGCGCGGGTGCACGGCAACGCCCAGCTCTCCCAGCTCACGCCCCGCCTCAAATGCCACCGCTGCCGCCGCAAGGAAGCGAAGCTGACGGTGCTCGGCTCCGTCTACCCAGAGTAATTCACCCACCCCAAATCGGCCATGAAACCAAATCTCGACCGGCCGTTTCGGCGTCAAAATGCCGCTCCGGCGGCGCAGCGATCGGGTTTGTACGCGTGGCGGAATACAGGCTTTATGGGCTCGACGGGGTCAACAAGGTCGCGTCCGGCGAATGGTTCGACGCCGAGGACGACGAGACGATCGAGGTCGCGAAGACGATGATGGACGGGCACGACTGCGAGCTCTGGAAGGGCAAGCAGTTCGTCGCCCGCATCCCGCACCAGGGACAAGCACTGACGCGGTCCAGGCTTCAGATCGAAGATCGACCCTCGTGGACGCCGCCGTTCCCCCGAGAATTGTCGTCCGGTCATCTCACAACGGCACCGGCGTCACGAAGCTCATCACCGCCGTGTACACATAGATCCCGATCAGCACCGCCAGCGCGGCGATGTTGCGCGCTTGCTGCGCGAGACGATGCAGGTCAGCAGCGCCGACAATTGCAGCGCGTTCTCGACCCACACCCGCGCGGGGATCTCGTTGAAGCGGATGATCAGGATCGGCACCATCTGGATCAGGTCGCAAATCGCGATGGCGCCGAACACTTGCCTGCGGTGCTGCATGTAATGGGCGTCGAAATCGGCGCGCTCGCCGAATTCGCTCGGGAAGATGACGGAGGCGGCAAGATAATAAAGGGCGCTGACGAACAGTCCGATCAGCAGATAGCCGTATTGCGGGGAGACGAACCGGCGCGAGCCCCAGCTGGATTCCCAGAAGCTGGTCAGGTCGAGCATCACGAAGATCGCCGCCAGTGGCGTCAGCCAGCCGAGGTGCACGACGCGCCGCCGCTTCAGCGCCCGCGCGAACCCGGTCAGCACTTCGACCAGGCTCAAGCCAAGGACGATCGCGAACAGCGAGAAAGCGAAGTTGAACGCGTCCACCGAACGGCCCTCCCCGCGGCAGCCTAGATGGCATCCGATTATCGCGACAGTGCATTAATTTCGCTGCACCAGCTTCTCCAGCACCCGCCCCAGTTCCGCCGGCGTGTCTCCCGTCACTACCTCGACAAAGCCAACCCCCGCCCCCTTCGTCGCCTTTATCTATAAGTCGATCTTTGTATCGGTGGCCGAGTAGCGAAGCTCCCAGCTGGCAGCGAGCAAGCCGCCGCCACCGAAGGGCCCGTTGGTATAGCGCTTCATCTGCAGGGTCACGCCATCGTGCGCCCAGATGTAATTCTTGCCCTCGCGACCGAACAGCGATCCGTGAACCTTGTCCTTGTCCATCGGCTCCCCGTACTTTCCGGACAATGCGGTGATCAGCTTGAGCGAGCAGCGCCCGGCGATTGATCCATCACCGCGCATGACAATCTCTTTCACCACACCGTCCGGGTGCATGATGTTCACCTTGGCCGAGCAGCCGTCCAATACGCTCACGTTGGTCAGCACCGTTCGGTCATTGTGCCAATCGACGTCCTGCCCTTCCGGGAAAAGCGCATGCACCTGGGCGACGCTCATTGCATCTTCGACGCCGCGCCACAAAACCGTACCGCGCGGCCCGGCTGGCGTTGCAGCGAGGGCCTGCTGCGCCTGTGCATAGCCTTGCGCCTGCGCTTGCGTCGGATTGACTGCCTGCGACGCAGCCGGCTGCGCAGCCGCGGCTGCGGCCAGCGCGAAAATCGAAATGATCATGGAAATACTCCGCCTATGAACACACTCGCCCCGAGCTGAGCGCGCAGCGATGTCGGCTCAGCGCTATTCACATCGCACAGGCAAAAAAGACGTTAACGAGCCGATCAGTATATGCAGCCCTACCGCAGAAATCATCCTATGGCCCCGCCTCCATGACTGAGTTAACGCGGCTCTTTGAACGTGTCTGTTCGCTGACCGTCACCAGGCTTTGCGCGAGGACGTTGGCTCGTCACCGCGAACATTCGCGAAGATTGCGCGAGGCGTCGCGTGAGTTATGCCGCGCTTCGTGTCAAATCCCGGGAAGTGGAGGAAGTGGAAGGACCCCCGTTTCAATCATTCGCCTTCCACTTTGCCCCGACGAAGCTCACTCGCAATGCTCACGAATCGTGCTCAGCGCGCGAACGCTTGTGAATGTCCACGAAGCACGCCGCGGAACCATTCCTGGCTGAGCTTGGCCGCATCCCCGCTCCAGCGCAGCCAGTCGATCGCTTCGCCCGGGCGGCGCCTCGTTGTTCCCTGTTCATGCGTCTTATTTGCGTAACACGCGTTCTTGCCTGCGAACTCACCGGCGTTTTCCGGGTGAGAGCAAGGAAATCCCATGACAATCCGGACCCATACCCTCGCCGCCGCGGCGGCGCTCGCCGCTCTCGCCGCACCGGCGACCGCGCAATATTATCAGCAACCCTACCAGCAACCCTACCAGCAGCCGTACGCACAGCCCGCCTACCCCGGCTACGCCTACCCGGCTACGCCCAGCCCGGCTACGCCTACGGTCAGCAAGGCTATTCCCAGAACTATGCCCAGAACCCGGTCAGCCAGATCATCGATCAGTTACTCGGCAACCGCTACAATGTCAGCGACCGCCAGGCGGTCTCGCGCTGCGCGAGCGCGGTGATGACCCAGGCGTCGAGCCAATATGGCAACGGCTATAACAACGGCTACGGTCACAACGGCTACAACCGCGGCTATTCGAACCTGCGGGTGACCGGGATCACCGACGTGCAACGACGCAACAACGGGCTCCGCGTGACCGGAACGCTGGCTTCCGGCAACGCCGGTTACGGCGGCCAGTACGGCTACCAGAACCGCGGCAGCTACGGCGACCTCAGCTTCCGCTGCAACGTCGCCTACAACGGCGCCGTCACCAACATCCGCATCAACCGCGCGCAGGTCTACAGCCGCTAACAGCAATACGCCGGGGCGTTCGCTCAAACTGCGGCGTCCCGGCACCGTGTCGCTTTGCCGAAGAGCCGACACAAATCGCCGCATCTTTTGAACAATCAATGACTTACGCGCGTTTTAGCGCTCAACCCGTCCGATGAGGCGGGAAAAGGGACGGCGTATTTTCGCGCCCGCTTTGCAACGCTCAAATCCATGGAGATACGTATGCGTAAGATGGTCATTGCTGCCGCCATGTTGGCGGTCACCGCGACCCCCGCTACTCGCCCAGGTCAACACCGGCAGCGGCAACGGCCTGATCGCCGTCAACGTGCAGAACGTCGCGCTTCTCAACGACTTCCTCAACAACGACCAGATCGCCGCGCTCAACGCGCTGAATGTGCCGATCACGGTCCAGGCGCCGATCAGCGTCGCCGCGAATGTCTGCCACGTGGCCGTCTCGGCCCTGGCCTCGCAGAAGAACAAGGGCGGCGGCAGCTGCGACGCGCAGAGCGGCTCGTCGGCGCTGGCGCGGCTCGTCTCGCAGCAGATGCTCGACCAGAAGATGAAGCGCAACACGAAGTAAGCGCGCAACGTCCAATACGCCCGGCCGCGCCACCAGACGCGGTCGGGCTTTTTGCGCGCGAGAGTGCGGCAATCCTGCCCGGGCAGCCAGTGGATGATGCTCGAGCTCGATCCACCAGGCGGTCAGTGCGGCGGCCCGGCCAATCGGCTATCAGGGGGAATGCCCCGCCGCCGCGATCCCGATTTCACCACCGGCCATCTCTGCCGCTTCTGCGGGGAGCTGGTGGCATGGACCTCGATCCTGCGCCTGATCCGCGTCGATCCGGGCGCGCCGGCCTTCATGCTTCAGGAAAGCGCCTGCCATACCGATTGCCTGCTCGACGTCTTGCTCCCCGAAGTCTCGCTCACCCTCCATCGCCATTGGAACGGCCATCCGCCGCTGCCCGATGACAGCGCCGACGTGAACGGCCGTCCCTGCGCGATGTGCGCGAAGGGCATCGCCGCCCCGGACCTCGTCCGCCTCCGCGTCCAGCGTCCGGTCGGAACGGTCAAGGCTCCGGAGTTCGAGGAGCAGACGCTTCCCCTCCACGCCGACTGTCTTGCCGCCGTCAGTACTTCGCGGTTGTTTTAGCTCGGTCGAGGGATTTCGGTGTCCCGACCGCTCAGGCCGGAGTCGGTCCTCCCATCGAGGCCACCGCGGCCTCGAGGGTCTTGCGATCGTTGCCGTGCTGCTTGATGAGATCCCTGACCTGGTCGTCGGTCAGTCCGTGCTTCTTGCCGAAATAGCGGACTTCGCTCGGATCGCTCGCCGCCACGCGGCTACGGTCGCTGGTCGTGTTGCCCATTCTGACGCTCCTTGAAGTGGGACGACGCGTGACTCGACTCCGGCGCCGCCCGGAGTTGGAAACAGCCATACGCCTTCGGGCGGCCAGGCAGAAGTGAACGTTGAACGGGATTCCGGTCGCTCGGGTCGCACGGCTGTTTCGCGGTTCCGAGCCGTGGTAAGAGCTCTTCGCTCCTTTCGAACGGAGGGAAATCCATGGCACGTCTCGATTCACTGATCGCCGCGGCCGTTGTGGCCGGCTTGGCGGCCGTTCCCGCAACCGCGCAATACCAATATCCGCAGCCCTACCCGCAGCCGGTCCCGTCCTATCCGTATCCGGGCAGAACTACGAAAAAATTACGGCAATGATCAAGGCGTCGTCGGCGCGATCGTCGATTCCCTCATCGGCAACCGCTACGCGGTCGGTGACCGGCAGGCGATCCGGCAGTGCGCCTGGGCCGCGGTCGAGCGGGCGCGGGGCCAGTACGGCGGCGGTTACGGGCAGGGCTATGGCAATCGCTTCCGGGTGACCGCGATCACCGACGTTCGACGGCGCGCGTTGGTCCTCCGGGTTCGCGGCACGCTCGGGCGCGGCGGCGATTACGGTGGCCCGGGCTACGGGGGGCCGGGCTACGGAGGGCCCGGCTACGGCGGCGGCGGCTATGCGCGGCCGGCGTTCAACTTCCGTTGCGACGTCAACTACAACGGCTACGTCCAGAACCTGAAGCTGGAGCCGCTCTATCGCGCCTACTGACGAAGTGAGCTTCACCGAGCTCAGTCCGTTGCGCCTCGGAAAACGCCGGCGTCGCCGACGGCAAGAGCGCTACTTGAGGCGCTCGAGCAGAAGGTCGAAGACCGAGACGTGGATCGGCTTTTCGAAACGAAGGCCGGCCACGAAGCCCTCGACCCAGCAGACCTCGGCGTCGAGCGATTCCAGACCGTCGAACCTGATCAGCACATGCTCGCCGACGCGGGGCCGTTCGACCAGCTCGACCTTGCAGCCTTCGGGGGAGAGGTCGTTGACCCGCACCCGGTAATTGTTCTGGCCCAGACGGCGTAGCGACACTTCGCCGCCGAGCGCGATCCGCGGACTCCGTCGCGTCAAATAGGCCTTCTCGTCAGCGTCTTCGGCGCCGAACGCCAGGCCGGCGCGGCCCTTCTCGTACCAGCGTACGTAAGCGTCGATCGCGGGACGGCACAGGATCGAGAGCTTGATCGGTTCGCCGGGATAGAGCTCCGCCGGAGTCTCGATCCCGCAGCCCTCGTAGGAAAGGTCGAGAAGCACGACATCGAGGGACGAGGAGTCCTGGCGCACCGCGACGCCGCGCAGCTTGACCGGCTTGCGGTCCTGTCGATCGATCGGCTCGCCGTCCTGCTTCATCGTTCGCCGGGTCGAAGTCTGCGCCCATTTTGATGCTTCGACAATGGACGAGCGGCTTTCACAATCCTCCATTTCAGATGCGATTTCAGCGCATCTCGGCGCCTGGTCGGATGACCGCGCAGGCGATACGCGCGCCGCTGTTGCCGCTGGGGTCAGTGACATAATCGTCGGCCTGAGCGTGGATCACGAGCGCCGATCCATCCGCGTCGAGCAACCCGGCCATGGTCGCGCCCGCCAGCGTCACCGTCGCGCCGAGCGCGCCGTTGGCGGCCACTTCAACGTTCGGAAGGTCGCCGGCGTGTGGGCCCGCGGGATTGTTGAGCCCGTGCTTTTTCGCGGCTGGGTTCCAGTGCGGCCCTGCGCTCGCGAAGTCCGGCGGGTCGCAGCGGCCCACGGCGTGGACGTGGATGCCGTGGAGGCCGTGCGGCAGGCCGGTTGCATTGACCCGAAAGCTCACGCCGCCCGCGGTCTGCCAGGCGCGCACGCTGCCGATCGTCTGGCCCGGTGCGTTGATCAGCGGCATCGGCGCGCCGCCGTGGGTTCGACCGTCGAGCAAGCGGCGAGCATGGTGGCGGAATGAGAAGAGACGAACTTCCGCATGGCTTTCCCTCTTTCGTCATTCTGAACTTGTTTCGGCATCCATGCCTGCGATCCACGCAGCGGGTAGAATGGGTCCGAATCAAGTTCAGGACGACGGCTGTTCCGCCGCCTCGACCTTCACCAGCAACTGGCCTTCGGTGACCTGCGCGCCCGCGCTCGCGTTGAGCTCCGCCACCGTGCCATCGAACGGCGCGGTCAGCGCATGCTCCATCTTCATCGCTTCCAGCGTGAGCAAGCCGTTGCCCCTTCTCAACCTTGTCCCCTGCCGCGACCTCGACCGCCGTCACCTTCCCCGGCATCGGCGCCTCGATTTCGCCGTCGTGGACGCCGTGCGACGTGCCGGTGCCGCGCGGAGGTCAGCGCGAACTCGAACGCCTGGCCCTCGCGAAGACGACGACGCGCTCGTCGTCGGCGAAAGCCGGACACCGTCGGCGAATCTTCGTCGCTCGTCGAGCGACTCGACGGATTGCCGCCTCGCCAAGCGCGACGCCGAGCCGCGGCGGCGCGTTGAGCCGGAAACCCGCGAGGTCGCCGAGCGTGCCTCGTCCTCGTCGGCGGCAAGATCGCGACCGCAGCAGCGCCGCTGCCTCAGAAGCTCTCGTCGGGCCGGCGTCGGGCACCAGTTCGTCGAGTGCCGCTCGATGAAGCCGGTGTCGACTCGCCGCGACGAAGTCCGGCTCGGAGCAGCGCATTGAACAGGAAGCCGGCGTTGGTCTTCACCGGCCAAACCTCGACGTCGTCGAGGCATCGCCGCGAGCTCGTCGATCGCCTCCGTCGCGGTCGTCGCCGCGGGCGATCAGCTTGGCGATCATCGGGTCGTAGAAGGGCGAGATCGCATCGCCCTCCTCGACGCCGGTGTCGAGCGGCCCTCTTCGCCGAGGTCGAAATGCTCGAGCCGGCCGACGCTCGGCAGGAAGCCCTTCGCCGGGTCCTCGGCATAGAGCCGCGCCTCGATCGCGTGGCCGTTGATCGCCAGCTCGTCCTGCGTCTTCGGCAGCGTCTCGCCCGACGCGACGCGCAGCTGCCATTCGACCAGGTCCTGCCCGGTGATCTCCTCGGTCACCGGATGCTCGACCTGCAGGCGCGTGTTCATTTCCATGAACCAGATGCGGTCGGCCTTGAGGCCCTCGGACGCGTCGGCGATGAACTCGATCGTGCCGGCGCCGTCATAGTCGACCGCCTTGGCCGCCCTCACCGCCGCGCCGCAGACCGCCTCGCGCGTCTCCGCGTCCATGCCCGGCGCGGGCGCTTCCTCGATCACCTTCTGGTGGCGGCGCTGGAGCGAGCAGTCGCGCTCGAACAGATGGACGACGTTGCCGTGGCTGTCGCCGAACACCTGCACCTCGATATGGCGCGGGCGAGAGGATGTATTTCTCGAGCAGCACGCGGTCGTCGCCGAAGCTCGACGCCGCCTCGCGCTTGCAGCTGTCGAGCGCGTCGTCGAATCGCTCGGCGCGCGTCGACCCGGCGCATGCCCTTGCCGCCGCCGCCCGCGACCGCCTTGATCAGCACCGGATAGCCGATCGCGTCGGCTTCCTGCTTGAGCCGCTTCGGGTCCTGGTCCTCGCCGAGATAGCCGGGCGTCACCGGCACGCCGGCCTCGGCCATCAGCTTCTTGGCCGCGTCCTTGAGGCCCATCGCGCGGATGCTGTCCGGCTTCGGCCCGACCCAGATCAGCCCGGCGTCGATCACGGCCTGCGCGAAGTCGGCGTTCTCGCGAGAGGAAGCCGTAGCCCGGGTGGATCGCCTCGGCGCCCGTCGCCTTGGCCGCGGCGATGATCTTCTCGCCGACGAGGTAGCTCTCGCGCGCCGGGCTCGGCCCGATATGCACCGCCTCGTCGGCCATGCGCACGTGCAGCGCCTTGGCGTCCGCGTCCGAATAAACCGCGACGGTGCGGATCCCGAGCCGCCGCGCGGTGCGGATCACCCGGCAGGCGATCTCGCCGCGGTTGGCGATGAGGAGGGATTTCAGCATGCGGAATCCGTTCCCTGCGAAGCCGGGGTCCAGGGCAGCGGGAACCGCTGCTTCGCAGCGGCCTGGGTCCCGGCCTTCGCCGGGAAACTGGCGCATCGGCTCTCCCGTCTCGAGCGGCTTGAGCCCCAACTTCGCGAACAGCGCCGCATCCGCGCCTCCGCCCGCGTTGGGCGTGGTCAGCAGCTTCTCGCCGGTGAAGATGCTGTTCGCGCCGGCGAGGAAGCACAGCGCCTGCGTCGCTCTCGCTCATGCTCTCGCGGCCGGCCGAGAGGCGCACCATCGACTTCGGCATGGCGATGCGCGCGACCGCGACCGTGCGCACGAACTCGATATCGTCGATGGCCGTCCTCGCCCCACATATCGCCGAGCAATGTCCCCTTGACCGGCACGAGCGCGTTGATCGGAACGCTTTCGGGGTGACGCGGAAGGGTCGCGAGCGCGTGGATGAAGCCGACCCGGTCGTCGCGGCTCTCGCCCATGCCGACGATGCCGCCGCAGCAGACTGAAATTCCCGCCTTCCGCACTTCCTCAAGCGTGTCGAGCCGCTCCTGGAAGGTCCGCGTGGTGATGATCTCGCCATAATGTTCGGGCGAGGTATCGATATTGTGGTTGTAATAGTCGAGGCCGGCGTCCGCTAGCGCCCGCGCCTGATCCGCCGTCAGCATGCCGAGTGTCATGCAGGTTTCGAGCCCGAGCGCCTTCACTTCGCGTGCCATCGCGCAGACGTCAGCGAGGTCACGGTCCTTCAGGTCGCGCCACGCCGCCCCCATGCAAAAGCGCTGCGAGCCCGCCGCCTTGGCGTCCCGCGCGGCCGCCAGCACCGCCTCGACGTCCATCAGCTTTTCGGCCTTAAGGCCCGTGTGCGCGTGCACCGATTGCGCGCAATAGCCGCAATCCTCCGGGCAGCCCCCGGTCTTGATCGACAGCAGGGTGCACAGCTGCACCTCGCCCGGCGGCATGATGCGCACGGTGCACCTCAGCCGCGCGGAACACGAGCTCGGTGAACGGCAGGTCGAAAAGCGCCGCGATCTCCTCGCGGGTCCAGTCAGTTCTTCCTTCGTCATGCTGAACCTGTTTCAGCATCCATTTCTCCAACTTCTGTGGCCCTCGCCGGGATGGATCCTGAAACGAGTTCAGGATGACCGGCAACGGCCGCTCACATCCTGAACACGCCGAATTGCGGCCGCTCCGGGATCGGCGCGTTCAGCGTTGCGGCGAAGGCAAGTCCCAGCACGTCGCGGGTCTGCGCCGGGTCGATGATGCCGTCGTCCCACAGCCGCGCGGTGGCGTGCCAGGGATTGCCCTGCGCTTCATAATCGTCGCGGATCGGCTGCTTGAACGCTTCGGCCTGCTCGGGCGTCCACTTGTCGGCGTCGCGGTGGACGGTGGCGAGCACGCTCGCCGCCTGCTCGCCGCCCATCACGCTGATGCGGCTGTTGGGCCAGGTGAAGAGGAAGCGCGGCGAGTAGGCGCGGCCGGACATGCCGTAATTGCCGGCGCCGAAGCTGCCGCCGATCAGGACGGTGATCTTGGGCACGCTGGCGGTGGCCACGGCGGTGACGAGCTTGGCGCCGTGCTTGGCGATGCCTTCCGCCTCATATTTCCCGCCGACCATGAAGCCCGAGATGTTCTGCAGGAACAGCAAGGGCGTGCGGCGCATGCAGGCGAGCTCGATGAAATGCGCGCCCTTTTGCGCGCTCTCCGAGAACAGAATGCCGTTGTTGGCGAGGATCGCGACGGGAATGCCCCAGATGTGGGCGAAACCGCAGACGAGGGTCGAGCCGTAGAGCGGCTTGAACTCGTGGAACTCCGACCCGTCGACGATGCGGGCGATGATCTCGTGCACGTCGTAAGGCGCGCGCACGTCTTCGGGGATAATGCCGTAGAGCTCATCGGAGTCGTAATGCGGAGGTCTCGGCTCTCGCTGCGCGACCTGGGCCCCGGCCTCCGCCGGGGAACCGAGAGTCGAGACGATGTCGCGGACGATGGTCAGCGCGTGTTCGTCATTCTCGGCAAGATGGTCGACGACGCCGCTCTTCTTCGCATGCAGGTCGCCGCCGCCGAGATCCTCCGCGCTGATCTCTTCGCCCGTCGCCGCCTTCACCAAGGGAGGGCCGGCGAGGAAGATCGTGCCCTGTTCGCGGACGATCACGCTCTCGTCGCTCATCGCGGGGACGTAGGCGCCGCCGGCGGTGCAGCTTCCCATGACGCAGGCGATCTGGGCGATGCCCTTCGCGCTCATCTGCGCCTGGTTGAAGAAGATGCGGCCGAAATGGTCGCGGTCGGGGAACACCTCGGCCTGGTGCGGCAGGTTCGCGCCGCCGCTGTCGACCAGATAGACGCACGGCAGCCGGTTTTGCTCGGCGATCTCCTGAGCGCGGAGGTGCTTCTTGACGGTCAGCGGATAATAGGTGCCGCCTTTCACCGTCGCGTCGTTGCAGACGATCATCACCTGGCGGCCCGAGACGCGGCCGATCCCCGCGATCAGGCCCGCGCCCGGAACTTCGCCGTCGTACATGTCGCAGGCGGCGAGCTGGCCGATCTCGAGAAACGGCGAGCCGGGGTCGAGCAGCCGCTCGACGCGGTCGCGGGGCAGGAGCTTGCCGCGACCAACGTGGCGTTCGCGATGTTTCTCCGGGCCGCCCTTCGCCGCTTCGGCGACATCCGAGCGCAGTTTCTCGACTAGCGCCCGGTTATGTTGAGCGCGCGCACGGAACTCGTCGCTGTCCGCAACGATTTTGCTCTCGATGCGCGGTGCGCTCATGCCGTTTGTCTGTCCGTTGGTCGAAAAACCCTGCCGCTCGCCTAGCCGCAACGGCAGGCGATGGCAAAGCAGCCTCCAGGAGGATTTCATTGTGAAGCGAGCAGTCCTGTTTGTCGTCGCCTCGGCCTTCGCGCTCGCCGCGTGCAATACGCAGCACCGAGAATGCCGTCCAGGAGCAGAAGCCCGGCACCGAGCTCGGAATCAGACGAGCTGGATGGACAAGAGCGTCACGCCGGGGAACGATTTCTTCAGCTACGCCGACGGCAGTTGGGTCAAGAACACGGCGATCCCGCCGGATCGCTCGCGCATCGGCGGCTTCTGGATCGCCGACCAGGAGCGCGAGAAGAACACGCGCGCCTTGTTCGACAACATCCTCAAGTCGAACCCGACAAGCGGCAACGACGCGCTGATCGCCAATTACTACAAAGCTTATCTCGACACCGACGCGATCGACCGCGCCGGAATTGCTCCGGCCAGGGCCGACCTCGACGCCATCGGCGCGATCACCGACAAGCGCGCGCTGAGCGCGGCGATCGGCAAGAGCCTTCGCGCCGACACCGATCCGCTGAACGCAACCAACTACCAGACCGAGAATTTGTTCGGAATCTTCGTGACTCAGGGGCTCGCGACCCCGGGCGAGCAATTGCCCTACCTGATGCAGGGCGGAATCGGTCTGCCCGACGCTCAATATTACGTCTCGAGCGACGGCAAGATGGGCGACATCCGAAACAAGTACCGGGCCTATGTCGCCCAAATCCTGCAGGCGGCCGGCTATGCCGATCCGCAGGGCGCGGCAGGTCGGATCATGGACCTCGAGACCAAGATCGCCAAGGCGCACGAGCCGCGCGAGCAGAGCGAGGATTTCGCCAACGGCGCGCAGGTCTGGACGCGCCAGCAGCTCGAGCAGAAGGCGCCGGGCATCGACGGGGCGCGCTTCTCGACGCCGCGCAGCTCGGCGGCGTCCAGAAGTTCGACGCCTATCATTTCGCGTCGATCCCGCGGCTCGCGGCGCTGGTCGGCTCGGAGCCGCTGCAGAACTGGAAGGACTGGCTGACGTTCCACACCCTCAACCAGGAGGCGGAGGTGCTTCCCAAGCCGTTCCGCGACGCGAGCTTCGCGTTCAAGGGGACCGTGCTCCAGGGCCAGCCGCAGCAGCGCCCGCGCGACGCGCTCGCGCTCAATGCGACCAGCAACGCGCTGCAGGACGCCGTCGGCAAGGCCTATGTCGACAAATATTTCCCGGCGTCGTCAAAGGCCGAGATCCAGAAGATGGTCGATAACATCAAGGCGGCGTTCGCGCGCCGGGTGCAGGCGATCGACTGGATGGCGCCATCGACCAAGCAGGAAGCGCTGAAGAAGGTGCAGAATATCGTCGTCGGAGTCGGCTATCCCGACCAGTGGCGCGATTATTCTGGATTGCAGATCACGCCCGACAATGCCTACGCCAATTTGAAGAACACACGGCTCGCCGAATATCGCCATCAGATCGCGAAGATCGGCAAGCCGCTGAACCGTGCCGAATGGTGGATGCCGCCGCAGCTGGTGAACGCGGTCAACCTGCCGGTGCAGAACGCGCTCAATTTTCCCGCCGCCATCCTCGTCCGGCCATTCTACGATCCGCCGGCCGATCCGGCGTTCAACTATGGCGCGATCGGGCGACCATCGGTCACGAGATCAGCCACAGTTTCGACAACAGTGGCGCCTGTTCGATTCGACCGGCCGCCTCCGCAACCGGTGGACGCCGGCCGATTTCAAGCGCTTCGAGGCGGCCGGCGGGCCCTCGCTGCGCAGTTCGACGAATACGAAGCGCTTCCGGGCCTGCACGTGAATGGCAAGCTGACCCTGGGCGAGAACATCGCCGACGTGGCCGGATTGGCGGCCGCCTACGACGCGTACAAGGCGTCGCTGAACGGCAAGCCCGCGCCGACCATCGGCGGCTTCA
>CAWHPM010000010.1:0-397345 GCA_963831215.1 uncultured Alphaproteobacteria bacterium
CGGCCATGGCGGTACGGTTCCGTATTGCTGGATGGAGGCCGCGTCGATCGCTCCCTCGGCGGCACCCGCACCGACGAGATTGTGGAGCTCGTCGATGAACAGGATGATGTCGCCGCGCTGGGTGATCTCCTTCATCACCTTCTTCAGCCGCTCCTCGAACTCGCCCCGGTACTTGGATCCGGCGACGAGGGCCGCGAGGTCGAGCGTGTAGATCTGCTTGTTACGCAGCAGCTCGGGACCTCGTTGCTGGCGATGCGCTGGGCGAGGCCCTCGATGACGGCGGTCTTGCCCACGCCGGGCTCACCGATCAGGACCGGGTTGTTCTTGGTGCGCCGCGAGAGGATCTGCATGACCCGCTCGATCTCGGTCGCCCGGCCGACGACGGGGTCGAGCTTGCCCTCGGCGGCCAGCTTGGTGAGGTTGCGGCCGAACTGGTCGAGCAGCTTGCTCGACTTCTTGTCGCCGCCTCCGGCCGCCCGTGGCCTGGCCCTGCTGGCGACGGCCGCGGGCCGGACAGCATGCGGATGATCTCGTTGCGGATCTTCTCCGAGTCGGCGTCGAAGTCGGCGAGGATGCGGGCGGCGACGCCCTCGTTCTCGCGGACGAGGCCGAGCAGGATGTGCTCCGTGCCGATGTAGTTGTGGCCGAGCGACAGCGCCTCGCGCAGCGCCAGCTCGAGCACCTTCTTCGCCCGGGGGTGAACGGGATCTGCCCGGAGGTGACCTCCTCGCCGGAGCCGACGATGCGGATGACCTGGGCGCGGACACCCTCCACGGTGATCTCGAGGCCCTCCAGCACGCGGGCGGCGAGGCCCTCCTCCTCGCGGAGCAGACCCAGCAGGATGTGCTCGGTCCCGATGTAGTTGTGCTTGAGGGTGCGCGCCTCCTCCTGGGCGAGTACGACGACCTGCCTGGCGCGCTCGGTGAACCGTTCGAACATCGGGATTCCCCTTCCTACTCACCCGAACCCGGAGACGCGAAAACCCGCCGGCGGTATGCGTCGGGCGTTGGAGAGTGCGGGACAACGGGTGTGTGCGCCGGAGGGAGCAGGCGCCCGCGCCGAGTAAGGTACGACGCTCCTAGCGATCCCAGCACGGCCCCCACGGTGAGCGGCGGGCGGCCATTTCAAGATGCGGCCATGGCCGCCCCCCGAACGGCGGGCCGGACGAACTCGCACCCCCCGGACGGTGGGGTCGCCGGACCGGCCATCTCCATCGGGCTTGATCCCCCGCCCCGACGCCGCACCGGGCCGGCCCGCCACGCGCGGCGGACTCGCCGGTCCTGATCGGGGTACACGAGCAGCCCATGGTGCGGGCGCGCTTGACGGGCGGTCGCACGAGCGACTGCTGGCGACGGGAGAGGCCGGTGATGCGACGCGAGCGGATCTTGCCCCGCTCGCTGACGAACCGGCGGAGCGACGGGTAGTCTTCCAGTCGATCTCCTCCGCGGCGAGCTGGCGGCCGGCGCTTGCGCTGGGCGGGCGCGCCGCCCTTGCGTCCCTTCGTCTTCGACGCGCGCGGCCTCTGGGCTTCGCCAGCGCTCCTCGCTCGGCCCTCGACGGCAGGGACATGCGAGGGCGCCCACCGGTGGCGCCGCGCTGATCAGCGGGCGACGCCGTCGCGCCGCGCCGGCGCCGTCGAGCGCTGCGACCTTCCAGGTGACACTCCGAGCGCGCGTTGGTCTTCTTCATGGACACTACTCGCCTTGCGCAGGCGCGTCCTTCACGTCCTCGGCGGCGTCGCGACCTTCTCGCCGGCCTGGCGCGAGCTTGCCCTCGGCCTGGTCCGCGGCGACCCTCGTCCTTCGCTCGTCGTCGCCGGTCGGCGCCCGCCGCCTCCTTCACCCTGCCCTTGGTGCTCCCGGCGCCTTCCCGGATTCGCTCATCGAAACCCCCGTCGTCCGTGTTTTCGCACCGGCGGAGGTGCCCGGGACGCGGGGGCGGCAAACGCCGTGCCGCCCAGGTCCTCATGCGCCGGGAAGAGGATGACCTCGCGGATGGTGTGGCGGTCCGGTGAGGAGCATCACCAGGCGGTCGATGCCGAGCCCGAGGCCGCCGGTCGGCGGCATGCCGTGCTCGAGCGCCGTCGAGGAACTCCTCGTCGCATGGGCTGGGCCTCGTCGTCGCCCGCGCGCGGTCGGCCGCCTGCTCCTCGAAGCGCGCGCGCTGGTCGTCCGGGTCGTTGAGCTCGGTGAAGGCGTTGGCGATCTCCATGCCGCCGGCGAAGGCCTCGAAGCGCTCGACCAGTCCGGGTCGTCGGCGGTGGCGCTTGGCGAAGCGGCGAGAGCTCGAGCGGGTAGTCGATCGAGGAACGTCGGCTGGATCAGCGTCGGCTCGACGAGCTTGCGAGAGGATCTCGTCGACGAGCTGCGCCCAGGTGCACGTCCGTCGGGGCGTCAGGCCGGCCGCGCGCATGGCCGCGCGCAGCGAGTCGGCGTCGGGGTGCTCGCGCGAAGTCGATGCCCGCTCGCCTCGCGGATCGCGTCGCGGAGCGTCGACGCGCGCGCCAGGGCGGCGCGAAGTCGATCTCCGCCCTCCAGCGCGACGCGTCGTGCCGCCGGCGCCTCGCGCGACGGCCGCGACCAGCTGCTCGAGCGTCTCCATGACGTCGCGGTAGTCCGCGTAGGCCTCGTAGATCTCGAGCATCGTGAACTCGGGGTTGTGCTTGTGGCGAGACGCCCTCGTTGCGGAAGTCCTTGCCGATCTCGTAGACCTGCTCGAGCCCGCCGACGATCAGCCGCTTGAGGTAGAGCTCGGTGGCGATCCGCAGGTAGAGGTCGCGGTCGAGGGCGTTGTGGTGCGTCACGAACGGCCGCGCCGCGGCGCCGCCGTAGAGCGGCTGCAGCATCGGCGTCTCGACCTCGATGAAGCCGCGCGTCGTCCAGGAAGCGGCGCACGCCGGCGACGACCGTCGAGCGCGTGATGAAGGCTCGCGCGCCTCCTCGTCGGCCATCAGGTCGAGGTAGCGGCGGCGGAAGCGCGTCTCGGGGTCGCTCAGCGCCGTGGTACTTGTCCGGCGGCGGGCGCAGCGCCTTCGCCAGCAGCTCGCAGCCGTCGACCGCGCAGCGACAGCTCGCCGCGGCGGGTGCGCGACGACCGGGCCCGCGGCGCCGACGATGTCCCCGAGGTCGAGGTCGAGGAGCGCCGCCATCGCCTCCTCGCCCAGGCGGTCGACGCTCGCCCGCAGCTGGATGCGCCCGCTGCGGTCGTCGAGGTCGAGGAAGGCGACCTTGCCCTGGCCGCGGCGCGCGGCCAGCCGGCCGGCCACGCGCACCGGCGCGCCCCCGGTCTCCCCCGGCCTCGAGGCCCTCGTGCGGCGCCCGCACCGCCGCGATCTCGCCGCGCCCGCGAAGCGGGCGGGAACGGGTCAACACCCGCCTCGCGCAGCGCCCGCGCTTGGCGCGCCGCTCCGCGATCAGTGCCGGGAGACCGCCTCCGGCCGCGGCGTCAGCCGTTGTGCTCACCGGCCCGGATGTCGACGATCTGGTGACTGGAGCGCCCCGCGCGGAGCCGGGATCGTCGACCTTCTCGCCCTTCTTCTTGCCGAGGAGCGCCTTGCCCACCGGGCTCTCGTTGGAGAGCCGCGGTTCTTCGGGTCGGCCTCGGCCGAGCCCACGATCGAGTACTCGCGCGTCGCCTTGCTCTTGGCGTCCTTGAGCGTCACGCGGCGCCGATCGAGACGGTGTCGGTGGAGAGGTGCTCGGTGTCGACCACCGGCGCGTTGCGGAGCTTCTGCTCCAGCGCTGGATGCGGTAGAAGAGCTGCGCCTGCTCGTTCTTGGCGTCGTCGTACTCCGAGTTCTCGGAGATGTCGCCGAACTCACGCGCCTCCTTGATCCGCTCGGCCACCTCGCGGCGCTTGGTGGTCGTGAGGTACTCGATCTCCTCCGTGAGCTTCGCGTAGCCCTCTTCCGTCAGGATCACTTCGCGGTCCATCGGGTGGGTCTCCTTCGTTTCGGCGCAAAACGGCCCGTCGGCGGCGCGAAAGGTAGCTTCGACGCCCTCGGGTTATCAAGCGGCGGCCGATGCCGCCGCGAGGGCTCGCAGCCGCGCCAGGGCGCCGTCCAGCTCGGCGTCGTGAGAAGCTCCGCGAGCTCTGACGGCCGGCAGCTCGTGCCCGGCCAGGTACCAGGGGTAGAACTTGCGCATGTAGCCGCAGCCGCGCGGACTCGCCGATGGCGAGGCGCGCGTCGGCGGCGAAGAGGGCGATCTCGTCGACCACCTCGTCGAGGGTCGGGGCGCGGTCGCGCGACGCCCGCGAGGATCTCGCCGAACGCCCAGGGGTTGCCGAGGCGCCGCGCGGCCCACGGCGATCGCCGCGCAGCCGGTGTCCTCGAGCACGCGGCGGGCCTCGCTCCGGCGTGGCGATGTCGCCGCTCGCGATCGACCGGGACGCCGACGGCCGCGACGACCTCGGCGGTGATGCGGTGGTCGGCCGTGCCCTCGTACTCCTCGGCCGCGGCCCGCGGGTGCAAGCAGAGCGCGGCGGCGCCCGCGCGCCTCGAAGCGGCGGGCGGTCTCGGCGGGGTCGGACGTGCTCGGCGTGAGGCCGCGGCGCATCTTCACCGTGACCGGCACGTCCACCGCGCGCACCATCGCCTCGACGATCCGCGCGGCGGCGCGGGGTCGGCGAGCAGCGCGGCGCCGGCGCCCGTCTTGCAGATCTTCGGCACCGGGCAGCCCATGTTGATGTCGATCAGGTCCGCGCCGGCCGCCTCCACCGCGCGGGCGGCCTCGACCATCGCGTCCACGTCGGCGCCGAAGACCTGCACGCCCACGGGTGCTCGTCGGGCGCGATCGTGAGCATCCCCAGCGTCTTGCGGTTCGCGTAGCGGATGCCGAAGCTCGCGATCATCTCCGAGACGGCGAGCCCGGCGCCGTGGCGGCGCGACTGGCGCCGGAAGGCCCAGTTGGCGATCCCGGCGAGGGGCGGCTGCACCAGGCGGTTCTCGATCTCGGAGCGCCGCCGATCGGAACGGCTGCGCGACGGGCCAGGTCCCCGGGGGCGCGGCTGGCGCCGGCGTCCGCGGGCTCGGCGGCGCGCTCGGCCAGGATCGGCGCGCATGCGCTTCTTCACGCGGCACCTCCCCGCCGGCCGCGACCGGCTGCGCGTTCAGCTCGTGGACCATGCGCAGGCCCTCGAGCGTGAGCAGCGGGTCGTTCTCGTCGATCTGGAGCGAGAGCGGGCACGACCAGCGCGGCGAGCCCGCCGGTGGCGAGGACGAAGGTGCCCGGGCCCAGCTCCTCCTTCATCCGCTCGACCATGCCGTCGACCATCGCGACCGTGCCGAAGACCAGGCCCGAGCGCATGCTCTCGGCGGTGGACTTGCCGATGGCCCGCGGCGGGGCGCCAGGTCGATCTTCACGAGGCGCGCGGCGCGCGCGGTGAGGGCGTCGAGCGAGGTCTCGATGCCGGGCGCGATGGCGCCGCCGAGGTACTCCCCGCTCTCCGAGATCGCGTCGAAGGTGGTCGCGGTGCCGAAGTCCACGACGATGCACGGCCCGCCGTGCAGGCGGTAGGCCGGGACGGCGTTCACCAGCCGGTCGGCGCCGAGCTCGCGCGGGTTGTCGATCGCCAGCGAGATGCCGGTGCGCACGCCCAGGCCGTCGAGCAGGGCGTCGTGCTGCAGGTACTTGAGGGCGAGGGACTGGTACTGGGCCGACAGGGCCGGCACCACCGAGGCGACCACCATCGAGTCGAGCTGGCCGTCGCCCCGCAGGCGCGGATCTGGTCGTGGTGGGCGGCGAGCTCGTCGGCCGTGGCGCCCCGCTCGGTGGAGATGCGCCACTCCTGGAGCAGGTCGTCGTCACCATGGTGAGAGCACCAGCCTGGGTCTGCGTGTTCCCCACGTCGATCGCGAGGAGCATGGCATTCGGCGTCGCCCGCCTCCACCGCCTCGACCCCGCAGGATCTCGACCGTGACGTCCTGCGTCGTATAGATCTCGACGCGCGGGATGATCCGCGTCGGGCGGTTCTTGTCCCACACCCAGACGTCCTCCATCGTGATGTGGAAGAACGGGTACGAGCCTGGGGCATGAAGTCCCGCTCGAACCGGTTGCAGAGGTAGGTCGCCTCCTGCGTCAGCACGCAGAACCGGAAGAGGGGGAAGACGTCCGCGTACTCGCGCTTCAGCCGCAGCTCGAGCTCGGCGTCGTACTCCTCGAGCTCATCGGTGTGGGACATGCGCGGCTCCTTGGTGCTGGGACGGCCGCTGGATCATAGCTCGCGGCCCGCCGGCGCTCAGCCGCGCCGCGAGCGCTCCGCCAGGCGCGCCGCGGGCTGGTCGGCGGGGTCCAGGGCCGCGGCCAGGTCGGCCAGGCGGCGGCCGTCGGGAAGGGCCAGGCCAGGGTCGAGGTCGAGCAGCGGCAGCAGCGCGAAGCGGCGCTCGGCCAGGCGCGGGTGCGGCACCTCGAGCGCGCCGTCGTGCCAGGCGCCGCCCTCCCAGAGCAGCAGGTCGCAGTCGATCGCGCGCGGCCCGAAGCGGCGCCCGCCCGGTCGCGCCCCAGCTCGCGCTCGAGCCCTTGGCGGGCCAGCACGGCCGGCGGCGTCCAGCGGCGTCCCCGCGCGCGCGGCGTTGAGGAACGGAGGCTGGTCCAGCAGGTCGCGGGGGCGGTCTCGTACGCGGGGCTCACGGCCTCCACGCCGCACCACCCCCGCCAGCCACGCGAGCGCGGCCGCTTTGTTGCTGCCGGGTATTGATTCGTCGTCTTGCTTACGGTGCGCCTGGTTGAGGCGATCGTGCAGCTGCGCCGGGGTGATCGGCCGTCGCCAGAGGAAGCCGTGCCGTTCAGTCCGCGACGGCACGATTGCAAGACCGCCCCGCGCCCGCGCCGTCACTCGTCCGCGCCCGGCGCCGTCGATCACCGACGGATCGATGTCGTCCTCGGCGCGGTTGCAGTCGACGGCGGCCCGCGGGTTCGCGCGATCACCGCGCCGCAGCCGCGCTTGAGGGCGCGCCAGACGAGGCGGTCGACGAGCGGATCCTCGAGGCTCGTGAGCGCCCCCTGCCCGGCAGCCGCGCTCTCGATCAGCCAGTCGGGATAGTCGCGACCCGAATGCGGGATCGAAAGCAGCACCGGCAGGTCGCCTCGCGGCGCATGGATGATGGGTGAGGGGAAGCGGCGTCACGACGCGTTCGCGCCAATCCTTTGCATTTTGTGCCAGTTTAGGACTGCTGATGGGGGGCTGCAACACCTGGGGCCGATATTCGCTTCTGGCAAAACGAAATCGGTGAGAGCATAACGAGGCCATGGCGAAAATCCTTCTGGCCGAAGACGACACGTCGATGCGCGAGTATCTGCAGCGCGCGTTGCAGCGCGTCGGCTACGAGGTCGCGGCCGTCGGCTGCGGCACCGAAGCGATGCCGTTGCTCGCAATGCGAACGTTTCGATCTTCTGCTGACCGACATCGTGATGCCCGAAATGGACGGGATCGAACTCGCCCAGAAGGCGAGCGCGATCGATCCGGCGATCCGGGTCATGTTCATCACCGGCTTTGCGGCGGTCGCGCTGCAGGGCGGCCGCACCGCGCCGGAGGCGAAGCTGCTGTCCAAGCCGTTTCATCTGAAGGATCTGGTCATGGAGGTCGACCGCATCTTCCAGACCGAGGATCAGCACGGGCGGCTGTAGCCGCCACAAGCCTGTTGCGCCTTTCGCAACTGCTCCCTAAATGCCGCCTCTCCAAGCCGCATGGCTGACCCGGGTGGGCGTGTAGCTCAGTGGTAGAGCACTGTGTTGACATCGCAGGGGTCGCAAGTTCAATCCTTGCCACGCCCACCATTTTCCCTTTTAAATCAGATGTTTGAAATGAACATCCGGTGTCCGGCTGGCAGTTGCGGGTGTGTCGCTCCTCAGCTCGGGCGTCGGGCTCGAGCGCCTGCGCGCGGCGGTTGGAACGGTCGCAGGGACCGCTCGTTCATCGATGAGCAGCGAGGGAAAGACACTCATCGGTCCGAACACGAGACGACTTCCGTATGATCGTACTGCTCCTGAACGACGCAAGGAATTGTCGCGAGGGCGTTCGGCGAGGCCGGACCGGGCAAAGCCTCGGCGTCCAACCGATCGCTGAGCATCCTTCGGTTAGCAGACCCGACCATAGTTCGCTATGATTCGGACAGTCGATCTTCGCCGCGCCACGGTCGCCGGCCTCAGCGGGGCGGCGGCGATGGAGCTGTTCTCGATCGTCAGCAGGTCGGCCGGCCTCCCGTCGGTTGACCTCGTCTCCGAGCTGGTCGCTATGCACCCGCACAGCTCGCCACTCCTTATCGTCGGGGCGGACTTCTCGTCCACCTCGCCGTCGGCGTGTGCTGGGCCATCTTCTACGCCTTCTTTTTCTGGGGCCGGTTCCATCTGCGTCCGCCGCTCCAGGGTCTTATTTTCGCAGTCCTGCCCGCGGCGCTGGCGATCTTCGTCGTCTATCCCGAACTCGCGCTGATTCGCGTCCAGGCGCCTGCGTTGACCGTGCATCTCGGCAACGTTCTGCTCGCGCCAATGAGCCCCGGCGTGATCGCCAGCCTGCATCGTCGGGCATGCGCTTGTTCGGCCTCACCGTCGGGGCGATCTACCGAAAGCCCGTCGGCTACGCGGCGGATCGCAAGCCCGGATCCCCCGCGACCTCGTCGCGCGCAGCGTCGCGGTGAGCAACGGAGGGCGAACAGCGCGGGCTTCATGTTCGCGACGGGGATCGAGTGCAGCTATCCGACGATCGACCACGGCACGTGGCGACGGGACGAGCTCGATTTCGACGCGCCATTACGAGCTGTGGCAGCGCGACTTCGAGCTGGCGCGTGAGATCGGCATCACGCACATCCGCTACGGCCCGCCGCTGCACCTCATCTACGACGGGCCGGGCCGCTATGACTGGGAATATATGCGACCCGCAGATGGACGAGCTGCGCGATTGGGCCCGAGCCGATCATCGATCTCTGCCATTTCGGCGTGCCGAGCTGGCTCGGCAATTTCCAGAACCCTGACATCTGTCCGGCGCTCGCGCGAATATGCGGCGCGTTCGCCGAGCGCTTCCCGTGGGTGCAGGTTCTACACGCCCGTCAACGAGATGTACGTCTGCGCCCGGATGAGCGCCCTCGACGGGCTGTGGAACGAGCAGCTGCACGACGAAGGCGCGTACGCGAGCGCCGCCTGGAACCTCGCCAATGCGAGCATCGCGCATGAGCGAAGCCATCCTGAAGCGGCGGCAGGACGCGTCTTCATCAACAGCGAGAGCAGCGAATTCTACCAGCCCTGCTGTCCCGACCCGCGACGATTCAGCAGGATCGCCGAGGCCGCGAACGAGCGCCGGTTCCTGCCGCTCGATCTCATCTACGCGCATCCCGCTCAGCAAGCGACATGCACGATTTGCTGTGTTCGCAAGGCATTGCGGAGGACGAAATCGCCGGGCTCGCTCGCCGCAAGGTGCCGCGCCGCTCGATCCTCGGCGTCGATTATTACGAGTGGAACGAGCGGCTGATCGACCGGAACGGCAATGCCCGAGGCGCTCGGCGAGCTGTTCGGCTGGTACGTCATCGCCGACCAATATTGGCAACGCTATCGGCGGCCGATGATGCACACCGAAACCAACAAGATGGATGCCGACGGCGCGCCGCGGTGGCTGTGGCGGCAGTGGCACAACGTCCAACTGCTGGCAAAGGCCGGCGTGCCGCTGGTCGGCTTCACCTGGTACAGCCTGACCGACCAGATCGACTGGAGCATCGCCATGAGCGAGGCGATCGGCCTCGTCTATCCGGTCGGCCTGTTCGATCTCAATCGCGAGCCGCGGATCGTCGGCCTGGCCTACAAGCACCTCATCGATCTCTATCGCGACCAACCCGACTATCGCGAATGCAACGCGCTCAAGGAGACTCCTGCAATGATGCAAAGCTTCCTCAATGCGCACGGCTACGATCCTGGTCCGAGCCAGCGACCGCTGCTTTCCGGAGCGATCTCCGGCGTGATCGCGACGGTGCCCGCGATCGGCGTGCTCGTCGCGTTCGGCTCGCTCCGCGTCGAGGCGGAGATCCTCGGCATGTCCCCGCTGCTGACGCTGGCGGCAGGCTGGGCGGCGATGGCGGTCGCCGGCGCGATCTATGCGCGCTTCTTCGGCCGCGCGGCGAATGCGGTAAGGGGTGGGTGGCTGTTCGGCATGTCCTTCGGTTTTGCTTTATGGGCCGGAGGCGCCGTTCTCGTGCTGCCGTTGCTGAGCGGCGGACGAACGCCCGCGGGGGAAGCTGCCGCGGGCGTCGCGCTCTCGCTCATCGTCTGGGGATTCGCGACGGGAGTTCTCGTCCCGTTCGTCCATCGCCCGCTCCATGAAAGCCTCGAGACTGCCTCGAAACACGCCGACGTCGGGCCTGACGCGGCGGCGGCGAAAAAGGGGCCGATCCGCGCCGAGCGGCAAGATACGCGGCACTAGCCTGTGAATTGGTCGATGGGGGCGCGGGCGTCGGAGCGATGCCAGTAATCGGCGCCGGTCAGCACGATCATGATGAGCAGCCAGAAGAAGCCGGCGGCGGCGAAGGCAGCGGACCAAAGCGCGGCTGCCGCGCAGCTCCATGAAGAACAGAAGCACGAGCAGCGCCTTGGCCACCGCGATGCAAAGCGAGACGACAAGGTTGAGTCCCCGAGCGGAACGAAGGCGCTCGCCGTGGTCGCCGCCAGCAGCAGCATCAGCGCAGCCCAGCAGCGCCAGATCGTGCCGCGCGGTCATCACGGCTCCTCCCGGCGAGGTAGATGAGCGGGAAGAGGAAGATCCAGACGATGTCGACGAAGTGCCAGTAGAGGCCGATCAGCCTCGTCGTCGACCCGCCGGGGCGGATGCGTCCGGTCGCCGATCCGAACCGCGAGCCAGGTCACGATCGCGATGCCGATCAGCAGATGGAGTGCGTGCAAGCCGGTCGCGCGAGAAATAGAAGATGAAGAAAATCTCGGCGACGCCGCCGTATCGCGTCGAGGTCGAAGTTCAGCGCCGGGACGAGATGCTCCTGATATTCGAGCCACTATTCGGTCGCCTTGATGGCGACGAAGGCGAGGCCGAGCAGCGCCGTCGCGCCGAGCCACAATGCGCGGCGCGCGCTTCGATCCGCGCTCGAACGTCGTCACCGCCATCGCCATGCAGGCGCTGCTCGTCAGGAGCACCGCCGTGTTGGCGGTGCCGAGCGCGACCTTGGTCATCCGCGCCGCGGCGATGAAGTCGGCGCCGAACCAGATCGCGGTAGTTGAGATAAGCGGCGATCAGCGCGCCGAAGAACAGGACTTCGGTCGCAAGGAAGGCCCACATCCCGAGCGTCGCCGCCTCGCGCTGCTGCGCCGGCGTCGAATATTGGAAGCCGAGCGGCTGCTCAGACATCGCCGGCCTGCATGCGCGGCTCGCCGCGATCGTATCGATAGGGCGCGCGAACGACCGTCGGCGTCGCCGCGAAATTCTCGCGGCGGCGGTGGCGAGCGCGTCGACCATTCGAGGCCGGTCGCGCCCCACGGGTTGGCCGACGCGCGCGGGCCCTTCAGGATCGACCAGGCGAAATAGAAGAGCGGGAGCGCATAACCGACCGCGAGGATGCTCGCGCCCGCGGACGACAGCACGTGCCAGATCTGGAATTCGGGCGGATAGGATTGGTAACGCCGCGGCATCCCGAGATAGCCGAGGATGAACTGGGGGAAGAAGGTGAGGTTGAAGCCGAAGAAGGCGAGGATCGCCGCGAACCGCGCCCAATATTCCGGGTAAAGCCGTCCGGTGATCTTCGGCCACCAGTAATGGAGGCCCGCGAAGAAGCCCATCACCGCGCCGCCGACCATGATGTAGTGGAAATGCGCGACGACGAAATAGGTGTCGGTCACGTGCACGTCGATCGGCAGCGCCGCGAGGAACAGGCCGGTCAGCCCGCCGATCGTGAACAGGCCGATGAACCCGAAGGCGTAGAGCATCGGCGCGTCGAAGCGGATCCAGCCTTCGTGGAGCGTCGCGGTCCAGTTGAAGACCTTGATCGCGGAGGGAACCGCGACGAGGTAGCTCAGGAACGAGAAGGCGAGGCTGGCGTAGAGCGACTGCCCCGCGACGAACATGTGGTGGCCCCAGACGAGGAAGCCGATCGCCGCGATCGCAATGCTGCACCAGACGACGAATTCGTAGCCGAACAGCGGCTTGCGCGCGAACACGGGCACGACCTCGCTGATCACGCCCATCGACGGCAGGATCATGATGTAGACCGCCGGGTGGCTGTAGAACCAGAACATGTGCTGGAACAGCAAGGGATCGCCGCCGAGCTGGGGCGAGAAGATGCCGACATGCAGGACGCGCTCGGCGAGCAGCATCAACAGGGTCATGGCGAGCACGGGAGTCGCCAGCACGAGGATGATGCTGGTCGCGTAGGTCGACCAGACGAAGACCGGCAGCCGGTACCACGTCATTCCCGGCGCGCGCAGCTTGTGCACCGTGACGATGAAATTGAGGCCGGTCAGGATCGACGAGAAGCCGGATACGAAGATGCCGAAGACGGCGAGGATCAGGTAGCCGGTCGCGTAAAAGGTCGAATAGGGCTCGTAGAAGGTCCAGCCGGTGTCGACCCCGCCGAGCAGCAGCGCGGCAATCGTGATGACGCCGCCCGCCATGTACAGGTACCAGCTCAAGAGATTGAGTCGGGGAAAGGCGAGATCGCGCGCGCCGATCATCATCGGCAGAATGAAATTGCCCATCGTCGCCGGGATCGACGGGATGAGGAAAAACCACACCATGATGATGCCGTGCATGGTGAACAGCCGGTTGTAGAAATCGGGGCTGCCGAGCGTCGGACCGGGCGTGATCAGCTCGAGCCGGATCAAGGTCGCCGCGATGCCGCCGATGAAGAAGAAGAAGGTGATCGCCGGCGAAATAGAGGAGCGCGATCCGCTTGTGGTCGGTGGTCAGCAGCCATGAACGGATGCCGACGGAAGCGTTGAGATAATTGTCGTTATGGGGGGCGACCATCAATGTCCCCCGTCCGGCTGTGGTCCGATGGATTCGATGTATGCCACAAGCTTGGCGAGATCGTCCTCGCCGACCTGGCCCGAAAATGTCGGCATGACGGGAGCGTAGCCCGCGGCGACCTGCGCCTTCGGGTCGAGGATCGAATCCCGGATGTAACGTTCGTCCGCGACGACGAGGCTGCCGTCGGAAAGCGGCACCGGACTTCCAAACAGGCCTTCGAGATGCGGCGCGCGCACCGTTCCGCCGGACTCGTGGCATCCGCTGCACCCGTAGCGGCGGAACAGGTCCTTGCCCTGCGCCGCAAGCGTCTCCTGGCCGCCTTGCTGTTGCAACCAGGTGGCGAAATCGCGCGGGTTCATGACGGTCAGCCATCCGCCCATGTGCGCGTGGTCGGTCCCGCAATATTCGGCGCAGAACAGATGATAGCGCCCGACCTTGTCGGCGCGGAACCACAAGGTCTCGTAGCGGCCGGGGACGACGTCCTGCTTGATCCTCAGCGCCGGTACGAAGAAGCTGTGGATCACGTCCTGCGAGGCGAGCACGAGCCGCACGTCCTGCCCGGCCGGCACGTGCAATTCATTGATCTCGCGCTGCCCGCCGGGGTGCTGCGCCTTCCACATCCATTGCTTGCCGACGACGAAAATCTGAAGTGCGTCGGCGGGCGGGTTGTAGACGTGGACGTAGAGAGCACCGCCCCAAACCGCGAGCCCGACGAAGATCGCCAGCGTGGCTGCGGTCCACGATACCTCGAACCGCCACGTCTTCTTCGTCGCCCCGCTGCGGTCGGCATTGCTGCCGTGGCGATATTTGTTCGCGAAGAAAATCAGCAAGAAGAAGACCAGGCCGCTCGTGAGGAGCGCGATCACGAGGAGGCTGATGAACAGGAAATCGACCTTGCTCGCATAGGCGCTTGCGGTGTCCGGCCAGAACGGAAAGCCGGGCACTAGGCGGCCCGCCGCCGACGCAAGAGGAACAGGATGAGCGCGGCGCAGCCGAAGACGGTCGCCGCCGACACCCACCGCACCAGGCGCATCGCCAGCGCCGCGGCGGTGCCCTCGTCGGGATCGTAGCCGAAGCAGAGCAGGAGAAGTGGATGCGCCGGAGGTTCGACCCGGTCGAGCGCGGCCTCGGCGACCGCCTGCTTGAGCTCGGCCGCCTGCGGATCGAGGCCAAGGATGTAGCGCGAGACCCGGCCTTCGGGGGTCGTCACCACGAAGCCGGCCGGATGGGCGAACTGGTCGGACGCCTTGTCGTAGCGGTAGGGGAAGCCGACCGCGGAAGCGATCTTGCCGACGTCGTCCGGCGCGGCGGTGAAGAAGCGCACGCCTCCAGCCGCCGCAGCGCGATCCGGAAATCGGGCCGCATACATCGCCTGCGCGGCTGCGGCATCGCGTGCATTCTCGCGCGGGTCGATGCTGATTGCGACGAGGTTGACGTCGCGCCCGGGAACGAGGCCCGAGGCACGGATGCCGTGGACGGCGCCGTTGATGACCAGGCTGCAAAGGTTCTTGCAGCGCAAATATTCCAATATGAGAAATGACGGCCGATCCGCAAGCGTCCTGCCTAGCGTCGTCGGCCGTCCCGAAGCATCGATGAGCCGGACCTCGGCCGGCAGCGAGGCGCCCGGATGTTGCCGGAAGGAGAGGTCCGCGAAGCTCGCCGGATCGACTGCCGCGAACACGGGTGTTGCGGCGAGGAACAGGCCGAGCAGGAAGGCCGCGACCCTCACTTCGGAGGCCCCCAGCCTTGCTTCGCCGTGTCGCGCATGGCCTGGTCGATCGGCTCGGCCGCTCGGGCGCCGCTCAACTCTCGGGCCTTGGCGACTTCATAGGTCTGCAACTCGCGCATCGGCGCAGTCTCGAGACGCGGCGCCGACGGAAGCTCCTTCATCGGGCCCCTGTTCTGCTGATGCGTCGCGAGCGGATAGCCGATCGTGATGACCACCAAGACGGCGACAACGAAGAAAGCGAGCAGGGCGCCAAGCCAGAACGGCACCCAAGCAGGTACGTCGAGAGGCTCGTATCGCGACGGCTCTCCGGGCGAAGGTGCAGGCTGTGGTTTGGGTCGCCGGCCTATCCGCTCCTCCGCCATTCCCGGTCGTTCCCCTTCAGAATGGCCGCGCTGCCGCGGCGTTGCATTTCTTATCCTCGGTCAAGCCGCGGCCGCGCCAGGCCCGCGTTCATTGCATGCGCTCGCGCAGGAGTTCGACGACGTGCATGGTCTTGCGGCCGCCGTTGAACTCGATCTGCTCGCGGCAGCTGAATCCGTCGGCGACGATAATCGTATCCGGAGTCGAGTTCGCGAACCCTCGGCAGCAGCACGCGCTCGCCGATGGCGCGAGCGACCTCGAACGTCTCGATCGCCATTCCGAAACCCCCAGCCATCCCGCAGCAGCCCTGCGGCGGGCGTTCCACATCAAGCCCGAGATGATCGAACAGCGCCAATTCCGAACCGAAGCCGATCACCGCGTGATGGTGGCAATGCGGCTGGACGAGCGCCGACCCGCCCTTGAGGAAGCGAGGGAACCGATCGACGGACTGTGCGACGAAGTCGGCGATGTACCGCGTCTGCCGCGACAGGCGGCGCGCATCCTCGCGGTTCGGGAACAGGTTGAGCAGCTCGTCCTTGAACACCGATGCGCACGCCGGCTCGAGCATGAGGATCGGGGTGCCGGCCTCGAGGTCGCTTCGGGTCGCGGCAAGGATCCGTTCGCAGTCGGCGCTTCGCTTCGTCGAGGAAGCCCCAGTCATAGAGCGGCCGGCCGCAACACAGCGGTACTGGCGGAACCGCGACCTTGAACCCCGCGCGTTCGAGCAGCTGAGTCGCGGCGATCAGCGTTCCCGGCCGGAAATGGTCGTTGAACGTGTCCGGCCAGAGCAGGACGCGCTCGCTTCCCATTCCGCGATCGCCGCGCTCACGGAACCAGCCGCGGAACGTCTGCGATGCGAATTTCGGCAAATGCGCCTGGCGGTGAATCCCCGCAGCCCATTTCGCCAGCGGCGTTTTCGCGACGAGGTTGGCGACGGCGGGCGCATAAGCCGCGGCGCGCGCCCAGCGGTCGATCCGCGCCATCGCGTAAGCGGACCTTGGTCGCGTCCGACTTGCATAATGGTGCGCCCGAAACTCGGCCTTCCAGGTCGCGACGTCGACGCCGACCGGACAATCCGCCTTGCAACCCTTGCACGCGAGGCAAAGCGAGAGGGCATCTTCGACCGCCTCGCTGTCCCAGCCGTCGGCAATGACCTCGCCGCGATCATCTCGTGGAGGAGGTGCGCCCGCCCGCGGGTGCAATGCTTCTCCTCCCCGGTGACGAGATAGGAAGGGCACATCACCTCCTCGCCGACCTGGCGTCGGCGGCACTTGCCGACCCCGACGCAGCGCGTCGTCGCGTGCGCGAAGGAGTTGTGGTCGTCGGGATATTCGAAGAAGGTTTCGAGCTTGCGCGGCTCGTAGGTCAGTCCGAGCCGCAGGTTGAAGTCGATCGGGAAAGGGTCGATCGCCTTGCCGGGGTTGAGGCGGTTGTCCGGATCCCAGATCGCCTTGAACTCGCGGAAGCATTGCACGAGTTCGTCGCCGTACATGATTTTGAGCAGCTCGGCGCGCGCCTGGCCGTCGCCGTGTTCCCCCGACAACGACCCGCCGTAGCTGTGCACGAGCTTCGCCGCTTCGCGCATGAACCGCCGGTAGTTGGCGAGGCCGCGGTCGGAGTGGAAGTCGAAGTTCACGCGACAATGCGTCACGCCGTCGCCGAAGTGGCCGTAGAGCGCGGCCGTATAGCCGTGCTCGGCGAACAGCTTTTCGAGATCGCGCAGGTAAGCGCCGAGCTTGTCCGGCGGAACGGCGCTGTCTTCCCAGCCTGGCCAGTGCTCGGGCTGGCCCCGAACGAAGGCGGTCGCGCCGAGCGACGCTTCGCGTGCTTCCCAGATGCGCCGCTGCTCGACCGGGTCGGACACGATCCGGCTGCGCGCGCCGGTGTCGGCTTTCTCGACAATGCGACGAACATTCGCTTCCGCTTCGTCGCGGCAGTCGCCGCCGGCCTCCACGATCAGGAAGCCCCGGCCCTCGGGAAAGGCCTTCAACCCGCCGTGGCCCGCGCCGGTTTCGCGCACCGCATCATAAAGCTTCCCGTCGAAACCTTCGATCGCATCCGGCCGCTGTTCGAGCAGCGCGGGCACCGCGTCGGCGGCCGCATAGACGTCATCGAACGAGAGCAAGGCGATCGCCTTGCACTTCGGGCGCGGTACCAAATTCAATTCGGCCTCGAGCACGATCACGCAGGTGCCTTCGGTGCCGGTCACGGCGCGCGCGACATTGAAGTCGCGGCCGGTCAGCAGCGCGTCGAGGTTCTCGAAGCCCGACACGAGGCGCGGGATTTTCGGGAAGCGCTGCTCGATCAACCTGCCGTATCGGTCGCGAAGGGCGACGAGTGCCCGGTAGATGTCGCCGCGGCGCCCGATCTCGCCCGTCAGCCGGTCGAGCCGCGGCGTCGGACCAAGCTCGAGTTGGAGGCCGTCATAGGTGAGCGCCGTCAGCCGCTCGACATTGTCCGCCGTCCGTCCCCACCGCACGGAATGCACGCCACAGCTGTCGTTGCCGATCATCCCGCCGAGGGTGTTGTGGTCATGCGTGGCGGGATCGGGGCCGAACGTCAGCCCATGAGGAGCGGCCGCGTTGCGCAGCCGGTCGAGGATGCAACCGGGCTCGACCCGTCGCCAGCCGCGCCTGCGGATCGATTTCGAGCACGCGGTGGAGATGCCTCGAGAAGTCGATGCATACGGCGACATTGCAGCCTTGGCCGGCGAGGCTCGTCCCGCCGCCGCGCGCGACAATCGGCGCTTCATGCTCGCGGCATATGCGCACGGCCTCGACGGCCTCGTCGCGGCTGCGGGGATAGACCACGCCGATCGGTACCTGGCGGTAATTGGAAGCATCGGTCGCGTAGAGCGCCTTCGCCTGCGCGTCGAACTCCACCGAAGCGCCGAGCGCGCGCTCCATGTCCGCCTCGAGTGCACGAGCGGCATCCGGCGGGTAACGATCCCATTCACGCAGCACCTGCCCGTCGGGCGCACGCGTCGCGAGCCTCGGCTCGCCATCCATCACACGAGCTCGCGCACCGTGTCGGATGCCAGCGTCAGCGCGGTCTTCATCGCGTGAGGCGTGCCCTTGGCGAGCGCCTTGCCCATGTTGAGCGCCTGCTTCATCGCGATGCTCGGCGGGAATGGCGGCTCGTAGGGGTCGACCACCGCCTCGATCAGGCACGGCCCGGGCGCGGCGAGCGCGTCGCGCAATTGTTCGCCGCAGCGGGCCGGGTCCTCGATCGTGACTGCGCGGATTCCGCAGCCCTCGGCGACCTTGGCGAAGTCGATCGGCTCGAGCTCGCAGCCATATTCAGGATTGCCGAGGAAGACCATCTGCTCCCATTTGATCTGGCCGAGCGCGTTGTTTTTGATGACGATGATCTTGGCGTTGAGGTCGTATTTCCTGAGCGTCACGAAATCGCCCATCAGCATCGCCGCCGACCCGTCGCCGATCACCGCGACGACCTGGCGATCGGGAAAAGCGGTCGAAGCGCCGATCGCGTAGGGCAGGCCGCACGCCATGCTGGCGAGCGTGCCCGAGCAGCTGAACTGCATCGAACCGCGCATGTCGACGTGGCGCGCGGTCCACGAGGTGATCGTCCCGCTGTCGGTGATCACGATCGCATCGTCGTCGAGCAGCTTGTTGAGCTCGTGCGTGACGACCTGCGGCTTCATCGGCATGTCGGTGCGAGTGGCGCGCTCGTTCATCAGCTCACGCCACTCGCGCATTCCCTTCTGCGCGGATTCGAGGAATTTCCGCCCCTCGTTCTTCTTCAGCAGCGGAAGCAGTTCGGAGAGCGCCAGCCGGCTGTCGCCGACCAGGCCGACGTCGACGGGATAGCGAAGCCCGACGCGCTTGGGATCGAGCTCGATCTGCACCGCCTTGGCATCGCCGGGTTTCGGATAGAATTCGATATAGGGGAAACTCGAGCCGACGATCAGAAGAGTGTCGCAGCTCTCGAGCGCTTCCTGCGACGGCTTGGTGCCGAGCAACCCGACGCCGCCCGTCGTGTAGGGACTCTGGTCCGGCACCGCCTGCTTGCCGAGCAGCGGCTTGCCGATCGGGGCCTGGAGCCGCTCGGCGACCGCGATCAGCTCTTCGGTGGCGCCAATCGATCCCCGGCCGGCGAGAATGAAGGGTTTTTCCGCCTTGTTCAGAATGTCGGCGGCGCGCTGCAGCATCTCCGGATCCGGGAGCTGACCGCCGCGCGCCATGATGTTCGACACGTGGTGGGGAACATTGCGCTCCGACCTGTCCTTCGCCGGCTGGGACTGGAAGTCGACCGGGATCATCACGTGCGTCGGCTGGCGATAGGCGAGGGCGGTGCGGCACGCCTGCTCGACCACGCCCTCGACGTGGGCAGGACCCATCACCCGAACCGAATAAGCGGTCGCGTCCATGAAGAGCTTGTCGAGCGCGACATCCTGCTGAGTCAGCGTTTCGATGAGATCGTGGTGCTGCGCGCCGGTGATCGCCAGGACGGGCTGGTTATCGAGCTTGGCGTCGTAAATGCCATTGAGCAAATGGATGCCCCCCGGCCCCGACGTCGCGAGACAGACGCCCAGCTTGCCGGTGAACTTGGCATAGGCGCAGGCGGCGAAGGCCGCCACTTCCTCGTGGCGGACCTGGACGAAGCGGATCTCGTCCTGGCGCTGTCGAAGCGCTTCGAACACTCCGTTGATCCCGTCCCCGGGAATCCCGAAGATCGTGTCGACCTCCCACTTGATCAGGGTCTCGACGAGGATGTCGCCGCCGGTCTTGGCCATTGTCCTTACTCCTAGCTTTCTTCGTAAACGCGCACGTCGCGGAACGGTCCCCCGCTGGTCCCGACCGAGGGTTCGGCCGGTGCGGGCGGCGGCCGAAGGATGATGTCGCGCGGCACCTCCGAGGCGTCGGTGACCCCGGTCAGCGCCATCGCGATGCTGAGCTCGTCCTCGAGGATTTCGAGCGCCTTGGTGACGCCAGCCTGGCCGTAGGCTCCGAGGCCATAGAGGTAAGCGCGCCCGATGAAGCAGGCGCGCGCGCCGAGCCCGAGGAATTTGAGCACGTCCAGCCCCGAGCGGACGCCGCTGTCGACATAGACTTCGGTTTTGTCGCCGACAGCGTCGACGATGCTGGTGAGGATCGACGCAGTGGATGGCGCGCTGTCGAGCTGGCGCCCGCCATGGTTGGAGACGAGGATCGCGTCGGCGCCGGCGGCGATGGCCATCTTTGCATCCTCGACGTCCATGATGCCCTTCACCACGAGCTTACCCGGCCAGAGCGAGCGCACCCATTCGAGCGTCTTCAGATCGAACGAGCTGTCGAGCTGGCTTTTGACCAGCTCGGCCATTTCCTTGACGTTGCCGGACTTCACCTTCCCGGCGTAATTGCCGAAGCTCCACCGCTTCGAATGGAGCATCGCGAACGCCCAGTGCGGGTGACTGACGATGCTCCAGATGTTCGCGGGCGTGAGCTTGGGCGGGACGCCGAGGCCGTTGTGGACATCGCAATAGCGCGTCCCCTCGACGTGCAGGTCCATGGTCAGGATCAGCACCGGGCATCCGGCCTTCTTCGCCCGCTCCAGTAGTTCCTTCGAGAAACCGCGGTCCTTTTCGAGATAGAGTTGGAACCAGAAGGGGCGATCCACGGAGCTGCGCACGTCCTCGATCGAAAGGAGCGCATTGGTCGAGAGCGAGAAGGGGATGCCGAACCCATGCGCCGCGCGGCAGGACAATATCTCGCCGTTCGACCAGATCGCGCCGCACATCCCGGTCGGGCCGATCGCGACCGGCATCGCGACCTTTTCACCCAGCATCGTGGTTTCGAGCTTGCGGTTCGAAACGTCGAACATCACCCGCTCGCGGAAACGGATCGCATCGAGGTCGCGGCGGTTCTCGCGCAGCGTGATCTGCGAGAAGGAGCCGGCCTCCATATAGTCCATGAAGGGCTTGGGGACTCGATCATGCGCGCGCTTGCGCAGGTCCTCGATGCTGGCGATCGTATCGGGCGCTTTCCTCACAGCTCGCCCCGTTTCGCCATCGCGGTCATGCGGTCGCCGATGCGGCAAGCGAGCGCCTGGATGGTCAGCGAGGGATTGACCCCGCCGCTTGTCGGGAAGAGCGAGCCGTCGCACACCCAAAGGTTGGGGATCGACCAGCTGCGCCCGTCACTGTCGACGACGCTGTCTTGCGGGTCATTGCCCATCCGGCACCCGCCCATCAGATGCGAGGTGTCATCGTCGACCCATAGTTCCTTTGCACCCGCGCCCTCGAGCACGGAGCGCATCGAACCGATCGAATGTTTCATCAGCCTGCGGTCGTTCTCGGAATAGCTGAAGGTCATGCGCGGGATGGGAAGGCCGTACTGGTCCTTGTCGTCCGCGACTTCGACGCGGTTGTGTCGTTGCGGCTCGGTCTCGCCGACGATGCGCAAGCCCGCGATATGGTTGTAGCGGGTCATCTCCTGGCGCAGCTTCATCCCCCACATGCCGCGGTTGATCGCCTGCGCCTGCGCCCAGCCGACGGGAAGCGGCCCCTGGCTCATGAAGGCATAGCCGCCGTGGAAATCCTTGTTGTCGCTGTCGTCGTAATTCCAGTGCTCGGTGACCGTCATGCACGGCGGCGCTTTGTAACAGCGCACCTCCTCGTCCATGACGCCCCAGACGCCCGGCCCCGAATGGATCATGATGTGCGTGCCAACGAGCCCGTTCTCGTTGGCGAGCCCGTTCGGGAACTGGTTGCATTGCGAGTTGAGCAGCAGTCGGGGGGTCTCGATCGCATAGCCGGCGACGACCACGTGCTTCGCTTTCTGGTGCCGCCACGTGCCGCCGCGGTGATAGGTCACGCCCGAGGCGCGGCCGTCCTTGCCCATCTCGATCCTGCCGACCATGGCGAGATCGCGAACCTCCGCGCCGGCCTTGAGGGCGCGCGGGATGAAGGTGACGAGCACGCTCTGCTTGGCGTTGGTCGAGCAGCCGTAGGCGCAAAAGCCGCGATAGACGCACGGATGCGCCAAGCCGCGCGGCGCGGAGAGCGTCGCCAGGGGGAGCGGCGACCATTTGACGCCGATCGCCTCGCAGCCCCGGGCGAGGACGAGGCCGGCGGCGTTCACCGGATGTGCGCGGTAGGGGTAGCGCTTTCGGTGCCGGCCCCAGGGATAGTGGATCGGCCCCGAGATCTTCAGCGCCTCTTCGGCTTCCTCGTAATAAGGCTCGAGCTCGTCGAAGCCGATCGGCCAGTCGCGGCCGTAGCCGAGCGTCGATTTGCATTTGAACCACTCGGGCCGCCAGCGCAGCGCGATCATGGTGTAATGGACGGTGCTTCCGCCGACGCCGCGGCCGCTGTTGTTCGAGCCGAGCTCGACCGGATCGGCCCCGCCGGTGATCCGGTCGTCGGTCCAATAAAGGCCGCCCTGCGAGGCCTCGTCGGAGACGAAATCCTCGAGCGGCCGCCAGAAGGGACCGGCCTCCAAGGCGACAACCGAAAAGCCCGCCTCGGCCAGCTTGCAGGCCAGCGTCCCGCCGCCGGCGCCGGTGCCCACGATCGCGAAGTCCACTTCCTCATTCTCGTCGTAACAACGCATCGCGACCGACTTGCCCCGGGCGGAAAACGTCGGGTGCGTGGCCGCGCACGGCTCTCGGCTGCTCGACCTCAAGCATCGGCGGCGGCCTCGAAGTCATGTTCCTCGGCTTCCCACGGGTCGCGCTCGTCGAAGCCGAGCCGCGCATATCCGCGCGGGGACGCGGGGCCGCCGAAGCCGATCTCGCTCCACGCCGCGGGATGCGAATAATAGATGGCGACGGTCTCCTTCAGCAGATGATGGAGGAAGAAGCCGCCGGCGGGAAGCTCGCGCCAATAGCGGCTCTCGACGCGATTGTGCTGCACGTCGCCCAGCAGCTCATCCTGCCCGTGCGGCGACAGCTCCTCGAAGGCCTTGCCGTGCCGGTTCCGGGCTTCGGCCGCGATCGCATCCAGCCCCTGTCGCCATGCCTCGCGCATCGGAGGCATGTCGGCATAGCGATAGCCGGGCGAGTGGTTGCGGTGCAGCATGTCGTCGATCCACGGGACGATCGGCACCGGTTCCTCACGTTCGGGCTGAGGCATGAGGCGCGCGACGATCGCCTCAAGCAGCGACCATTGCTCTTTGGTGAGAAAGTGCCGCTGCGGCACTTCGTCGAGGCGTTGCCGCACCGCCTCTCGCGTCTGGTCGTTCCACGACGGCGAGTCCCACTTATCGAGGACGTCGTAGGTCGGGAAAGGCGTGCGGAACTCGCTCACTTCTGCGGTTCCCGCAAAAGAGGAAGTATGCCGAGTTCCGGCTGCGGCGATTCCGAGGAACGCCGGCGGCGCGGGAAGGGGCGGTCCCTGCAGGATCATCTGGCTCCAGTTCCGCCAGCCGCCCATGTTTCGGTGGATTCCGTAGGCGTGAAAGATCGGTCCGGCGATCCCGAGCACCGCCGTCGCCTTGAGGAGCGGCTCGGCAAGCAGCGTGGCGCGCGGCGACAATGCGGCTGCGCCGATGCTCAGCGCGGCGAGCGGCGGAATCGTCACCGGCGCATACATGGCGGGGTTCTGGAACGCGCCGCGGAAGTGGAGAAAGCCGGCCTCGCAGACGGTGCCGAACAGCGAGAAGGCGATCAGCGCCGCGGTATGCCTCGGCAGCCGCGTGCGGACATAATCGCGGCCGCTCAGCATCTCACCCGCGATCACGCCGTACAATCCCGCAAGGGTCAGCGCCGCCGGCGCGCCCGCCGGGGCGCCGTAGAAGAGGTTGAGCGCGCTCAGCTCACCGGGGCGCTTGAGGATGTTGTAGGCGTGGAAGCCGAGGCCGATCAGCCCCGTCGCGCCAACGGTCACCAGCGCGACCCTTGGCAAAAGGTCGTTCGCGCGTTCCGGCCGGAAGGCGATGCAGGCGGCGGCGCCAAGGCCGAGCAAAGCCATCGTCGGGCCGACGAACATCGCCCGGTTCTTGAACCCGCCGCGGTAATGCTCGATCGCGCTGTCGAGCGCGACGCTGACGCACAGGATCGCCGCGCCCGCGCCGAGCGCCTGCGCCGCGCGCTGGTTCCTGTCGCCCTTCGGTTTCCACGCGCGCTGCAACAGCCAGCCGACGCCGGCCGCCGACGCAAGAGTTGCCGCCGCGACCGCGATCAGCGGGCGGCGCGAAGGTTCGGGCAGGCGCGGTGCAAGCAAGGATCAGCTCCGCTGCTTTGCTTTTTTACGGGTGCCCTTGCTGCCGCTATCATTGCCGCTTCGTGACGCGAGCATGAAACCGACGCCCGCGACCGCTGCAGCCCCGAGCGCCGCGAGCCCGAGCTGCTTCTTGTGCTCGCTTACCCAGAGCTCCGCGCTCGATGTCGACCGCTTCGTCGGAAAAGCTTCCGCGCGCGCCGTGATCGCCCGCGACCGGCTCGAACAGATTGTCCTTGCGGTCCGGCTGCACGCGCTCCGGCCGCTGCTGGCTCTCGAATCCTGTCGCGGCGAGATAATCGTCCATCAGGCTCGAGGCGACCTTGTTGCCCCACACCGCCTCAACCGTCGGGAGCCCGACCAGCATCTCCTTTCGGTCGTCGTGGGCCGCCGCATAGATCGCGCGTCCGGCGACCTCGGGCTGATAGACCTTGCCGACCGGACGCGGCTGGCCCGGAAGCTTCGCGCGAATCCAGTCGAACTGCGGCGTGTTGACGCCCGGCATCTGGACCATCGTGATCGAAACGCCGGTCTTGTCGTGGAGCAGCTCGCAGCGGACGGAATTGATGAAGCCCTGGATCGCGTGCTTTGCGCCGCAATAGGCCGATTGCAGCGGGATTCCGCGATAGGCGAGGGCGGAGCCGACGAGCACGATCTTGCCGCGATCGCGCGGAAGCATGCGCTTCAGTGCCGCCCGCGTACCGTTGACCTGCCCGAGGTAGGTGACCTGCGTGACGCGCTCATATTCCTCGGGAGTCACGTCCATGAAGCGCGAGAAGATGCCCGCGAACGCGTTGTTGACCCAAATGTCGATCGGACCGAGCTCGCGCTCGATACGGTCCGCCGCGGCTTCGACCGCTTTCCAGTCCGCGACATCGGTCGGAATCGCGAGAGCGCGTTGTCCGATCTCCTCGACGTCGCGTCGCGCCGCGTCGAGGCCATCGTGCCCGCGAGCCAGAATTGCGACATCATAGCCGTTGCGGGCGAACTCCCTCACGGTCGCGCGGCCGATGCCGGCGGTGCCTCCAGTGACGACGACGATCGAGGGTTGCGCTTCACTCATCACACGTTCCTTGCGTTCCCCACCCACTCCGGCTCGCTCCACAGACTTTCGTGCCGCCGCAGCCTGACCGCGCCGACCCATCCGAAGCCCAGCATCGTCAGCGACGCGGCGAACATCAGCGGCGCTACCGCCCAGCCGATTCCAACCAGGCCGGGCAGCACCAGCCAGGCCTGCTCTACGAGCCGCATGACTAGGGTGAGTCCGGCAAGCGCCATCATCGCTCGTCGGCTGCTGCGTACGCTCGGCGAGAGCAGCGCTGCGAACGAGAGCAGTCCCTGCAACCCATAAAGGAGCCAGGCGAGCGCACCCCAGCCGTGGCGTCCGCGCTCAATATACCAACGCGCCTCGGCCGGAATGTCTCCGGCCCAGATCACGATGTACTGCATCGCGTGCATGTAGCCCCACATGAGGATGGCGGTGACGAGCACGCCGGCGGCGGCGCAGCGGCGCCTTCTCCTTTGGTGCTCCACAGGCCGAGCAGGATCGCGAACGAAATCCCCGCGAGCCATTGGTTGGTGAGCGCGAGCAGGCCGTAGATCGACGAGTGGAAATCCGGCTGCGTCGATTCCGCGAAATCGATGCCGATCAGCGATCCGATGAGCGCGTAGACGATCACTCCGCCGGCAGCGATCGGCGCGCGCAGCCGGGGCTCGGCGGCGAGCAAGGCCCAGGCGATGAGGCTGAGCAGGATGAGGTAGACAATCGCTCGAACGACGAAGAAGCCGGTCGAAAGCCACGCGCCCTTGAACGCGGCGTAGCCTTCGGTCGCGCCGTGCGCCGTCCACGGGTAGATCAGACGTCGCTCCGACCAGCAGCGGGATCATCGCGATGGCGACGACCGGCATCAGCGTGGCTCCGATCACGAGCGGCCGGCCATAGAGCTGGCGCCAGCTTCCCGGAATGAGCGCGACCAGCATCAGCAGCGCGAGCGATCCGATGGGGATCGAGCCCCAGCCGAGCCAGCAGACCAGCCAGGCGGCGAGCGCATCGCGCGGCACGAAGACCAGTCCGGTGGCGCAGCCGATCAGGCCGACGATTCCGATGAAGAGGCGCGCGGTCGCGGCTCATCGCTCGGGCGCTTTCATGCGCTGCAGCGCACGAATGTATGCGGCGATCGCCCAGCGGTCGGCCGGCGGCACTCGGTCGGCGTAGCTGTACATGACACCATGCCCGTGCGTGATCACGTCGACGAAATGCTCGTCGGGCGCATTGACGAGCCGCGCTTCATGAAAGCTCGGCGGCTTCGGAAAGCCGCGCTGCACGACCATCCCGTCGGCGTCGCCGCCGGCGCCGTGGCACTCGGAGCAGAAGATGTTGAACCGCTCGCGCCCCCGCCGCACGAGCGCCAGAGTCATCGGCGGTTTCTCGGCAAGCACGTTGCCAAGGTCCTGCTCGCGCGAGACGCTTCCCGGCGCGGGGCTTTGCAGGACCTTGCCGTTGCGGAAGACGGTCGAGCGTTCATATTCGTCGAGCTTGTGCTGGTCGCTCATCGTCAGATTCTGGTTGCATCCGGCGACCAGCAGCACGGCAAGGCATGGCGCCTTCCTCATGGCCGCACCGCCTCGACCGTCCACGCGCCGAGGCTGCCGAGATAGGTCCGGGTGCGCTCGGGATCGAATTTGGGGTCCTGCGCGTCGATGTAGAGGAAGAAGCGGTCCTCCGAAGCGAGGCCGAAACGCGGCGTCCCGAACAAGGGGTGATAGAGCTTGGGCAGCCGGTTGATGACCAGCATCCCAGCGACCGCGAAGCTGACGGCGCACAGGATCATGATCTCGAAATCGACAACCGCGAAAGCGGGCCAGGCGAACAGCGGCCGGCCGCCGACCTCGATCGGGTAATCGACGTTCACGAACAGCTGGATCGCCAGCATCGCGGCGATCCCGAACAGCCCGCCGCCGATCGTGATCCAGCCGATGCGGTGGTCGCGCTTCAGCGCGAGCACCTCGGCCATCCCTTCGACCGGGAAGGGGCTGAACGCGTCGATGCAGCGGAAGCCGTCCGCTTTCGCTTGTCTGGGCCGCATCGAGCAGCGCCTCGGGCGTCCCGAATTCGCCGATATAGCCGAGGGTGTGCTCAGCCACGCGCGGCCTCCTCTTTCGCGCGCGAGCACTTCCTTGTCCTCGAAGATCGAGATCGACGGCAGGAACCGGACGAACAGCAGGAAGGGCGTCATGAACAGGCCGAGCATCCCGATGTAGGTGCTCCAGTCCCAGAAGCTCGCATGATAATAGCCGAACGAGGACGGCAGGAAGTCCTTGTAGAGGCTGGTGACGAGGATCATGTAACGCTCGAGCCACATGCCGATCACCACCGAGGTGCTGATCAGGAACAGCAGCACGGGGCTTCGCCGGACGCGGTCGAGCCACAGCCCCTGGAGCGGAACGAAATTGCAGAAGACCGCGCCCCAATAGGCCCAGGCGTAGGTGCCGAAGAAGCGGTCGTGGACGGTCGCGATCTCTCGCAGCTCGCCGGAATAATAGGCGTCGAAGACCTCGAAGAAATAGCCGTAGGCGGTCATCATCCCCATCGCGAGCGTGACCTTGGCGAGCACGTCGAGGTGGCGCGCGGTGACGATGTGCCCGAGCTTGAACGTGTGGCGCATGACGATCGCGATCATCGCCACCATCGCGAAGCCGGAGAATGCGGCGCCGAGCACGAAATAAGGCGGGAAGATCGTCGAGTGCCAGCCGGGGATCTGGCCCGACGCGAACAGCAGCGAGACTTCGCTATGGACCGAAACGACCAGCGGCACCGCGATCGCCGCGATCGTCCGGTAGGTCTTGTTCCAAACCGCCCAGTGCCGTGCCGATCCCCGCCAGCCGAGCGCGAAGATTCCGAAGAAGACTTGCCAGCCGCGCTTCCTCGCGCGGTCGCGGACAGTGGCGAGATCGGGGACCAGTCCGATGTACCAGAACAGGATCGAGACGATGAGGTAGGTGAGGACGGCCCATACATCCCATTCGAGCGGGCTTCGGAACTGCGGCCAGACGCCCATCGTCGCGGGGTAGGGAAACATCCAGTAGAGGAACCACGGCCGGCCAAGGTGGATGATCGGCTCCATTCCCGCGCAGATCACCGCGCACACCGTCATCGCCTCGGCGAAGCGGTTGAGGCTGTTGCGCCAGTCCTGGCCCATCAGCAGCAGCATCGCCGAAATGAGCGTTCCGGCGTGCCCGAGGCCCAGCCACCAGACATAGAGGTGGATCGCGAATGCCCAGTTGACTGGGATGTTGAGGCCCCACACGCCAACCCCTCGCGCGAACAGCCAGGTGACCGAGGCGAGGAACAGCGCGAGCAGTGCGAGGCTGAGGATCAGCGCGATCAGCCAAGGGATCCGCGCCGGCATCTGGAGCGGCACGCGCGCAACCTCGCGCGTGATGTCGCGATAGGTTTCGCTCAGCGGGATGACGGGCGTCTTACTCGCCATCGTCTTTCCCCCCGGCGATGCGGGCAAGATAGGTTGTCCGCGGCCGCGTGCCCTGTTCCTCGAGCAGCGCATAGTTGCGCGGGCTCCTGCGCTGCTTCGCGACCGCGCTTTCGGGGTCGGCGAGGTTGCCGAAGCTGATCGCCTGCGCCGGGCAGGCCTGCTGGCAGGCGGTCACCACCTCGCCTTCGCGGACGGGGCGGTTTTCGATGTCGGCCTGTACTTTCGCGCCTTCGATCCGCTGGATGCAATAGGTGCATTTCTCCATCACCCCTCGGCCGCGCACCGTGACGTCGGGATTGCGCTGCGCCTCGGTCGGGCTCGGCGCATCCGTCGTGTAGTCGAACCAGTTGAACCGTCGCACCTTGTACGGGCAATAGCTCGAACAGGTGCGGGTCCCGATGCAGCGGTTGTAGACCATGAGGTTGAGCCCCTCGGGGCTGTGCACGGTCGCGTGCACCGGGCAGCCCATCTCGCACGGCGCCTGCTCGCAGTGCATGCAGGGGACCGGTTCGAAGTGCGTCTCGGGCTCGTCGGGATCGCCGGCATAATAGCGGTCGACGCGGAGCCAGGCCATTTCGCGCCCCTCGTAAACCTGTTTCTTGCCGACCACGGGAATGTTGTTCTCGGCCTGGCAGGCGACCACGCAGGCGTTGCAGCCGATGCAGCGGTCGAGGTCGATGACCATGCCCCATGCGGGTTGTCCTTGCGGCCATTCGGGATAGAAGGACGCGCGATCGAGTTCTTCGTCTGAGCGGCGAACCGACGGATTCTCCGCCGTGACGGTGCGCACGAGGCCGGCGACTTCGCCGTCCATCAGATGCTGTTCCTGAGTCGTCGCGAGCTTCACTTTTTCGGCGGTCGGCTTGACGGTCCCGACCGTAGTCCACGGCGCTGCGACACTCCGCAGCCGATAGGCGTCGTAGCCGGCGCCGGTGCCGACGCGGCCGCCGCGCTTGCGGCCGTAGCCGAGATAGAGCGTGACGACCCGCTCGGGCTGCCCCGGGAGCACCCAGGCCGGCCCTTCGATCGCGCGCGCGTTGCTCTCGACCCGAAGCACGTCGCCGCTGTCGACGCTCGAGTTGCGGAGGCGAGCCGCGGGCTGATCGCAACGACATTTTCCCATGTCGTCTTGAACAAGGGTTTGGGCAGTTCCTGAAGCCAGCCGTTGTTGGCGAAGCTGCCGTCGTGGATCGTCGGGTCGGGCCGGATGACGATCTCGACCTCATCGTCCTTGGGGAGGGACGGTCCCTTCGGCAGGGGCAGTCCCTCCTGCAGGGACAGTCCCTCTGCGTCGGCAGTCATCGGCGACGAACCCCGTCTTGAGCGCACCCGCCCAGGCCGCGTCGTCGGCCGAGCTGCCTCGCCCAGGTCTGCCGCACCAGCTCGCGCGCGCGGAGGCGTCTCGTCGGCCGTCATCGCCGCGAGGATCTCGTGCGCGAGCGGCTGTCGTACAGCGGCCGGACGACCGGCTGAATGATCGTCGCCAGCCCGTCCGGCGAGCGCGCGTCGCTCCAGTCCTCGAGCGCGTGCGCCAGGGGCAGGTGCCAGTTGCTGATCGCCGCCGTCTCGTCGATGTGAAGGCCTGCGTGCACGCGCAGCGGCACCTTCGCGTAAATGGCGGCAAATGGAATGTCGCCGGGGGCCTGATAAACCGGGTTTGGGCCCAGCACGAACAACGCCGAGACCCGCCGTGCCTCAATGTCGCGTACGAGGTCGAGGAAGGACTTGCCGGGGCGGGGAGCCAAGGCCAGTGGTGCGGCAATCTCGCAAGTCCGGCCGAGATTGCCGAGGCCCTGGTTCACCTGAAGCGCAAGCGCATGGAGTGACGGCGGCGCATAGCGCCCGACCGTGAGCAGCGACCGGCCGTGCGCGCTTGCGAGCGCCTGCCTCGCCGCCTTCGCCCAGGCGATCTCCTTGTCCGTCAGCCGCACTTCGCCGCCGACGGCAATGGCCTTGGCCAGCATCAACAAGCGCGACGGTGGAACACCGATCCGCGGGTCGGCCTTCGCGCCCGTTTGCGTCGGCGTCGCCTCGGCCATGAACAGCCGCATTCGCCCGCCGCTCGGCGCGTCGCCGCGCCGTTCGCTCCAGGCGCGGGCGTTGATCGCCTGGCTGGCGCCGGGCCCGAGGAAGTCGTCGTCGAGACTGACCACGACCTCGGCATTTTCCAGCTTCGGCCGAAGCTGCGGCTGCGGTTCGCCCGAATAGCCGGCCAGCGGATCGAACAGATGCACCCGCGCCCGCGGCAACGCGCTCTTCAGCTCGGCGATTTGCCGCAGCATCGTCGGCGAAGTCGTCGGCCCGATCAGCAGGCGCAGCCCCGCGCCCTGATTCTGCGCGCCACGCATCGCGCCAGCGCACCATCTGCCCGTCGAAATCGCCCCAGCTCGCCGGATGGCCGCCCATCAGCGGCGCCTGGCTGCGGTCGGGGTCATAGAGGTCGAGGATCGCCGCCTGCATGAAGGGCGTGCTTCCGCCGCGGAACGCCGGATGCTCCGGGTTGCCGTCGAGCTTGATCGGCCGGCCCGCCGAAGTGGTCGCGAGCACCGGCTGCGCATAGCCGTCGAACAGGACCGCGGTCGCATAATGATCGACCCGTCCCTCGAGAAAACCTTCCGGACGGTTGACGAAGGGGACCACGTCGTCGGAGCGCACCGGCTTGCATGCACTCATGCCGGCGAGGGCGAGCGACGCGCCCATCACGCGCAAGACCTCGCGGCGGTCGACCGTCCATAGCTCAAACAGCGACGGGAACTCGGCCTTCAGCATCTCGCCGAAGGCGTCGCTCCGCTGATACTCCTCGAGCGAGCGCCAGAACCTCTTGCCGCTCATCGGTGGCACGTCCCGCACGAGGTGAGCTCGGCCGGCGACTTGATCTTGTATTCGGCCATCAGCCTGCGCCCGAGCACGGCATGGTCGGGCGGCGGTTTCCAGTCGAAATCGTAGACTTTGTCGCGGGGCCTCAGGTGCGGCGCCGGATCGCGGTGGCAGTCGAGGCAGAATTTCATCTCGAACGCCTTGGCGCGATAGGTCAGCGGCATCCGGTCTATGCGCCCATGGCATTCGACGCAGGCGACGCCCTTGGCGATGTGGATGTCGTGGCGAAAGTAGACATAGTCCGGCACTCGGGCCACGCGATGCCAATCGATCGGGCGGTTCTCGGCAAGGCTTTGCCGGACCGGCGCGAGCATGTCGGCATTGGTCCACAGTTGCGAATGGCAGGTCATGCACACGTGCGTCGCGGGAAAGCCGGCGTTGGCGCTGGTTTCGACGGTGGTGTGACAATAGCGGCAGTCGATCCCGTCATCGCCGACGTGATGCTTGTGGCTGAACGGCACCGGCTGCAGCGGGGTGCGCGCGACGACGTCCCAATATTGCGAGCGCGCGAAGGCGAAGGCGACAAGGAAAAAGCCGACCGCGAAGACGAGCGCGCCGAGGGCGATCGCCCGAAACCAGGTATCCGCGCTGCGCGAGAAGATCTGCGGCACGAAGGCTGAACTCTCACCGCGGCACTGGGATGCGCGCGAAGGGCCGCCATCCTGCCGAATTCATCAATGCAGCCGAAGCGGCAGGAACGGCCTCCGTCCCGAATGTCGTGGCTCCACTCAGCGGCATCCTGGCTCAACACGATGGGCGCGAGGAGCCGTTCCCAGATTTGACATGCATCAACGGGGGACGCGGGCCGCGCGCGCTCACGAGAAGGCCCGCGCCTTCTCCCGAAGCACGGGCCTTCCTACGCAGGATCTTTGACCGCGGTCTCCCGAAACCGCACCGGCTGCAGGGGAAAAAGCAGGCCGGTATCCTCGCCTGACACGCCCCGGACGGGCTCACAAGTTCCAGGTTCGGGCTGTGCCGCTTCAGGACACTTGACGCGCCGCCCCCCGACGCGTGACAATGGGCACGGAACCGGGCCGGCGCCTTTTTGGGGGGCATGCGGCGTGAAGTCACTATCGACACCGAGCATTGCAGTTCGCGAAGGGAGAGGCGTGAGCGTAAACAGGAGGCGCGTGGCCATTGCCGCAGTCGCCGTGTCCGCCGTGATCGCGATTACCGCCGCGACCGCGCTCCCGTCACTGACCCCGGCGAGCCGCGCCGTCGCGGCGCCTCAGCCGCAGCCGCCGCTTTCGGTCCAACCGTCCGCGAAGTCGGCCGGCACCTCGGCGACCGAGTCGGATCCCACCATCCGCCGCTTCACCGGCCAGGTCGGACCGGACCTAAGCCAGGCGCTGGCCACGGCAGGCGTTCCCGAGCGACAGGGCCGCGAATATGTCGCCTTGCTCGCTCGCGCCATCCCGCTTGCCGAGGGCTTGAGCGTCGACGACCGCTTCGACCTCGTCGTTCAGCGCAATCCCGATGGGACATTCGGCCAGCTCGTCTATGCCGGCATGGACCGCGTCGCGCGCGCGGATGTCGAGCTGCTGAAATGGACCGACGGCAAGAATATCATCTGGGTCAACGCCGACGGCGTCGGGGGTGATGGGAGCCAGGGCATGCGCATGCCGGTCCAGGGCCGGCTCACCTCCGGCTTTGGGGAGCGCTACCACCCGATCCTCGGCTATGAGCGCTTCCATGCGGGGCTCGATCTCGCGGCCGCGGCGGGAACGCCCATCGTGGCGGCGGCCGACGGCAAGGTGGTGAGCGCCGGCTGGGCCGGCGGTTACGGACGCGCGGTCGCGATTGCTCATTCCGGCGGGATCGAAACCAAATATGGTCACATGAGCCGGATCGCCGCTTATGCGGGAGAGCTCGTCCATCGCGGCGACGTGATCGGCTACGTCGGCTCGTCCGGTCTTTCGACCGGACCGCACCTCCATTTTGAGGTCCTGAAGAACGGCCGCCCGGTGAACCCGAAGTCGGTGAAGGCGATCGGCGCCGGGCCGGGCATGCTCGAGGGCCAGAAGCTCGTGGCGTTCCACGACCAGCTGAGGAAGCTGCTGCTGGTCCAGGGGTAGGCGGGAGTTAGCGCATGCTCCAGGAGGTCGACATCCGCGAGGCAGCGTCGCTCGCCCATCCTGGCCCAGTCCTCTCCATCATCGTCCCGGTCATGAATGAAGAGGAGGCGATCCCGTTCTTCCTCGACCGCGTCGTGCGAGTCGTGAGCGCGCTCGATGACGAGGCGGCGAAGAGCTTTGAAATCCTGTTCGTCGATGACGGTAGCAGCGACGGCACGCTCGAACTGCTGCGTGCCGCCCACGCCGCCGATGAGCGGATCCGGGTGCTGTCTTTCTCACGCAATTTCGGCAAGGAGGCGGCGCTTTCGGCCGGAACTCGACCATGTCCGCGGCGAAGCGGTGGTTCCGATCGACGTCGATATGCAGGATCCCCCGGAAGTGCTCGGCGCCATGATCGAGAAATGGCGGGAAGGGTTTGAAGTCGTCTACGGCGTCCGCTCGAACCGCGAAAAGGACAGCCCGGCCAAGCGGATTTCGGCGCACTTCTTCTATCGCGCTCACAACCGCATGAGCAATGATAAGATCCCCGAACATGCGGGAGATTTCCGCCTGCTCGATCGCAAGGTGGTCGAGGTGCTTCGCGCCATGCCTGAGCGCAGTCGCTTCATGAAAGGCATGTTCGCCTGGGCGGGCTTCCGCCAGTCGGCGATCAGCTACACCCGGCAGCCGAGGCAGGCGGGCGCGACCAAGTTCAGCTACTGGAAGCTGTGGACGTTCGCGCTCGATGGCATCACGTCGACGTCGACGGTGCCGCTGCGCGTCTGGAGCTACGTCGGCGCGACGATTGCGACGTTCGCCCTGGCGTTCGCCACCTTCATTTTTCTGCGGACTTTGATCTTCGGGACCGACGTCCCCGGCTACGCTTCGTTGATTGTCGCGGTCCTTTTCCTCGGCGGCCTGCAGCTGCTCTCACTGGGCATCATCGGAGAATATGTGGGCCGGATCCTCATCGAGACGAAGCGAAGGCCGCTTTACGTCATTCGCGAGCAAATCGGCTGAGCGAGACGACGCCCAAGCGACGGCGACTGACGGCGCCGGCCGCTCTGCTCTTTCCGGCACTCGCCGTCGCCTCAATGATCATTTCCTTATCGATCTATCTGGCCGGACGCTGGAATCCGGTCGCGATCGATTATGCGGTGTTCTGGAAGGCGGTGAGGCGAGCAGACCCGTACCGACTCGACGCGTATTTCGTGAATCCGCCGCCGGCGCTTCTGGCGCTTCAGCCGCTGCGGCTGGTCGGTTTCGTGCCGGGTTATGTATTGTGGACGGCCCTTTCGCTTCTCCTGTTCTTCTTCGCGGCGCGTCGGCTCGTCGGCGACCGAGCGGCATTGCTGTCGCTCTTCAGCGCCGCGTCGATTCACTGGGCTGTTGCTGGGGCAGGCGCCGATGATGCTGGGTGCCGCGATCCTGTTTGCGGTCACCGCGCCGGCGCTTTGGTGCGGCGTCATCCTGGGATGTGTGGCGGCGATCAAGCCGCAGCTGCTGCTGGCCGCACCTGTCATCCTGCTGGCCCGCAAGGACTGGGTCGCTCTTGGCGGCATGATCGCGGGAGGAGCGGCGCTGATCCTGCTCAGCGCCGGGCTGTTCGGTCGTGCAGGCCTGGATCGACTGGGCAGCGGCGCTGCCGTCCTTCAACCGGGCGCTGATTCTTTTCGACGTCCTTCGCTACGTCATCACGCCGGCGGCGTTCGGCCCCCGGCTGGGCCTGCCGATGCTGCCCTGGCTACTGCTCGGAGTTGCGCTTGCCGCGGTCCTCGTCGCTCGTTTCGCGAGGCAGGCGCAAGGCGCGAGCCTCGCCGCCCTGATGGTCGTCTCGAGCATCCTCGCATCGCCCTACGCGCTTCCGCACGACCTCGTCGGCGCCATGCCGGCGCTAAGTCTTTTCATACTGTCCAGCCCGTCCATCGCTTATTTTGCCATGGCGTCGGCGGTCTTTTGCGGGGCGTTCCTTCCAGCCACCTTGCCGGCGGCTTGCCTGCTCGCCGTCCTCCATCGCAGCACCAGCAGCAGCTCTACGAACGGGACGATCCAGACGACCCGGCTCTGATAGCGATCGTGCACGTCCGAAAGGGCTCCGGCCAGCGCCGCGTTGGCGAGGATGCTGACGAGGACGGTCAGCAAAAGGATGAGCGCGTCCTTGTCCCGCCTCCTCCCCGCGAGGATCGCGAAGGGGATGAGCAGAATCAGCCCGGCGGCAGTCGCGGTTCCGGTGACGGTCCGCACCATGCTCTTCGGGATCGTGTCCCGCAGCTGCCGGGACGAGCGCACGTCGCCGGCCGCGCCAGGGTTGAAGCCGATGAGGGCGGGAGAGGTGCATTCGCTCGGGCATTCGTCGTCGAGCGCCCGGAAGGCGATCAGCTGACGGCCGGTCGCCGCCGCGGCGTGGGTCAGGAACGCGACTGGCCGCTCACGGATGCTGCCGCGATCGGCGGCGGCGAACATGTCCATCCACCGCCAGAAATCCGGTGAGGCGATCTGGCCGTGAATGTGGGGATAGAGCGGCGAATTCTTCGACCACAGCAGCTCCTGGCTGTCGCTTGGGAGCTGGTCCTTGAGCGCGCACAGCCGTTCCGGCGCGTCCCTTCCGCAATGCTCCTCGAGCCAAAGCGGGACCAGCCCGTCCTCGTTGAGCCGCGCGAACAGGAACCAGGATCCCGTCGGGGAAACCGTCCAGCGATCGAACAGCAGGCCGTTCGCCGCGACGTGGGCGCAGACGACGGCCGCGATGACGGCCATCGCGGCGATCGCCCGCCTGGCGAGCTCGGCCGCCCCGAGGCGCGCCTGAGGAAGAGGAATGAGGGCGCAAAGCAGCAACGTGCTCGCCGCCGCCGCGCCGAACAGGCCGAGGTAAGTGTAATGGGTGAGGGCCAGGAACGCCGCCGCGAGCCAGAGGAGGGCCGTCCCCGGCCGCTCGAAGTCGCGGGACGCGGCAAGCCAGGCGAGGAGCACCGAGCGGTCCCGCGAAGGCGTCCGGCATGAGCTGCGCGGAATGCCAGGGCAGGGAGGTGACGATGCAACATGCGAGCACGACAAGCAGCGCCGCCGCGGGCCGGGCCGCCGGAGCGACGCGCCGGATGACGGCGAACAGGATCGCTCCGATCAAGCAGGCCTGGACCAGGATCGCCAGCCACAGCCCCGCGCTGCCGGCAAGCGCGGTTGCGGGAAATCTCAGGAACAGCCCGTAAAAGCCGGAGCGGTCGACCGTCCACGAATGCCCGTAGGTCACCTTCATGTACGCGTCGGTGTCCGGGAACAGGATCGGGAAGCCGTTGTAGATCGCCGGAAGCAGCAGCGCGGCGACGCCGAGCGCATAAGCAAGCAGCCAGGAGAGCCTCGCCCGCGCAGTCACTCAGGCGCTCCCGGCCAGGCTTGCGCGGTCCAAAGCGGTGGCCCTCGAGCGGCCGGAACCCACCGCCCAGATGCACAGCAAGGCCGCAAGCGGGATCGTGTCCGGTCCGTTATAGAAGCCGAAATAATGCGCCACCGGTAACGCGCACAGCACCCAGACGAGGGCGATCGCCCATGCAAGCCGCCGGCGCTCGAACAGCCAGGCGACGGGGACGATCAGCAGCAGGGAATCATAAGGCAAAGCGTATGGGGTCATGAGAAGGCTCGCGGCCGCGAGCATCGGAACCCGATAGTCGGCATCCTCCCACCAGGCCCGCAGGGTCACCGCCGCCACTGCGGCGGCAATCAGGCAATGCAGCGCCATCGCCGCGGCATGCTGCGCGCCGAAAAAGCGGAAGAAGGCGTAAGGGGTAGCGAGCTCGTTGGGCGGCCACCCGTTGCGCAGGTAGCCGGTGAAAATGGGGAGCGCGTCGAGGAAACCGCGATAGGCGCCGGCCCCGAACAGCAGGAGCGCGGCCGCTACCAGGACGACCGATGAAAGGGCCGCTCCTCCGATCGCGCGCCACTCCCTTCCGGCAAGCAGCGCGAATGGAAGGAGGAGCGCCAGCTGCGGCTTGATCACGAGCAGCCCGAGGACAGCACCTGCAGTGAACGGCCGAGTTCCCAGCAGGGAGGTTCCGGCAATGAACAGGCCCGACGTTAAAAACCCGTTCTGGCCGGTCATCGCATTCGCCAGCACCGCGGGATGGGCGTACGGCAGCTCGATGGCGGCGATCGTCCGTGCCGTCAGCACGTAGAAGGTCGCCGTCGCCGCGATCCAGACCGCGAAGCCGACCGCGAACGGCATCAGGCTGAAGGGCCAGACGATGATCAGGAAGGGCGGCGGATAGGCGAACGGCAACCAGCCGCCGACCCGGACGGCCGCCTCTTCCACGGCATGGTGAATATTGATGTCGTAGGCCGAAGCGGCGTGACCCAGCGACACGAGGCGGCCCGCGGCCCAGTAACTCAGGAAATCCGCCGGGATCTGGTTGGAAGCGACCGCCTGGAAGCAGCGCAGCGTCAGCAACGCGAACAGGAAGCGAATAGGCCGCCGCGCCGAGCTTGTACCCCCGCCAGACTGTCACTTCGCTAGCGCTCCCCCCGAAGTCGCCTCGCGATTATCACGGAACGGCACTTCCCAACAATATTCCCGTGGCTTTTCAACGTGAAGAAATGGGACGGGCCGGTGGCGAACTTCCACCCCGGAACTATCGTCTCATCGGGGCTTTTACGGGGAAGTAACACAGTCGCGCTTAAGGGTGGGGCTCGAATTGGGAGTGGACCACCCGATGTTGACGGCCGTTCGGAACCGGATCGAGGCGCGCTCGGCGGCATTGCTGCTGTCGATCGACGATCGGCTCGATGCGATCCTCAAATATTGGCTTCTCATCGCCGGGTTCGCATTCACCGCGCGGATCGCCTTCGCGCCGCATGTCGTGCCGGCCGCGAGCATCGCCAATTTCGCCTCCTACATGCTTGTCGTCGTGGCGCCGTTCGCGTCCACTTTGCTCGCCTTGCGCTGGTTCTCCAGCGGGCATTTGCAGCCGCAGCCGGCGATGAGGCTTGCGCGCGCGGGCCGATGGCAGGACGTGAGCCGCGAGCAGGCCGAACTTCACCCGCTCTACGGCACCAGCGGGATCATGGTCTCGCTGCTCGTCGGGATGCTCCTCAACGTGCCGGTGCGAAGCGCCGAATATCTCGCGGCCATGCCACCGCTGCCGGCGGTCGCGCCCCGGTGGCTCTCCGTGCTGCACTTTTCGATGACGCTGGACGTCGTGCTGTTCACCAGCCTGTACATGGTCGCCTTCGTCGCGGCGCTTCGGCGCGCTCCCCTCTTCCCGCGCTTGCTGGTCGCGATCTGGTTCGGCGACGTGGCCATGCAGCTCGTGACCGCGCAGCTGGTCAGCTCGACCAACTTGCCGCCGACAGTTGCGGAGGCCCTGCGCGCCCTCCTCGACGGTAACGTGAAGAAGGTGCTGATCAGCATGGCGCTGTGGCTGCCCTACCTGTTCCTGTCGACGCGCGTGAACGTCACCTATCGCCACCGCGTCCCCGCTTGAGGGCGAGCCGCCGCCGATAATCGCGCCAAAGGAACATTCGGTCGGAAACACAAGGCTTTCCCGCCCGAGTCGCCTTCCGTCATCGATGAATTTCAGCGAAACCGCTCCCTCGGACGCCGCATTCTGTGTCGGCTACGTGACAGAACGTGCGGAAATGGGACGAAACGAAGGTTAACGAGTGTCGCCTTGCCGACGTAGATTTAACGTTAGATATCAAAGATTTAATCGGCAGAAGCTGCGAGACGATAGGGTTAACGAGCCAAAACATCATGGTTGACAAAGTGTTAACCGAGTTCGCAGCCCTTGACGTGCTGAGCGCCACGGGGGGCAACAGCCGCGGACTCTTTTAACTCGGTTCCATCGGGTCCGTGGCATGGATGTTTCGGCGTAATCCTCCTCCACGCGCAGCAGGAAATCCGTGTCCACGGGGGGACGCGGGTCCACGTGGAAGGAAAAGTAAATGAAGACATTCATTCACATGCTGGCGGACGACTCCGGGGCATCGGCTGCGGAATATGCGCTGATCCTCGCGATTGTCGGTTCGGCGCTTGCCGTCGCGGCAATTACGCTCGGCGGCACGATCTCGGGCGCGATGAACGCGGCCGGCAGCCGCATCACAGCCTGCCAGGACGGCACCTGCTGATCGGCGCTGATCGAAAGGAATGTAAGATGAGAAGCTTCATCCGCATGCTTGGGGATCAGTCGGGCGCTTCGGCGGCCGAATATGCGCTGATTCTCGCGATCGTCGGATCGGCGCTTGCCGTTGCGGCGATTACGCTTGGTGGTACGATTTCCGGCGCGATGAATGCGGCCGGCAGCCGAATCACCGACTGCCAAGACGGCACCTGCTAAGTTTGTGGGCCGGCTCCGGCACCGCCAGGGTCGGCCCCCAACCGCGGCTTCGCGCATGACGCAGTTCGTTCAAATGTTCGCCGACGGTTCCGCCGCCACGGCGGCAGAATATGCCCTGATCCTCGCCGTAGTCGGCGCCGCGATAGCGATTGCGGCGATCTCGCTGGGCGGCTCGATCACGGGTGCGATGAACTACGACGAGCAGTACGATTAAAAGCTGCGGAGGCAGTTGCTGATCGAGTATGTAGGTTCTTGTCGAACCTAGAGTTTTTGTTTTCGTTCGGGGGATCGGGCAATGATGTCACGTCAAACCATGATCGCGTTGGCAGGAGCCATCGTTCTGGGGCTGTTCGCGGTTTTCATCGCCAATTCCTACCTCAACGGCGCGCAGCAGAAGGCCTACGCCGGCGGGACGACCAAGGTTGCCGTCGCGGCGGCGCCGCTGGCCTACGGGACCGACATCACGCCCGACAAGATCCGCTTCGTCGACTATCCGAACACGAGCATCCCGCCGGGCGCGTTCACCAACGCCAACCAGCTGTTGCCCGCCGGCAAGAAGCGCGTCGCGCTGATGCCGATCGCGGTCAATGAGCCGATCCTGGGCGGCAAGATTTCGGCCATCGGGGCCGGCGCGTCGATCGCGGCGCTGCTCCCTGAAGGCATGCGCGCGGCCAGCGTCCGCATCAACGACGTGTCGGGGGTGGCCGGATTCGTCCAGCCCAACGACGCCGTCGACGTGTTGATCACGCGCCAGACGCCCGGCGAGAACAACAACACGCAGCTCACCGACGTCCTGCTTCAGAATGTCCGCGTGATCGCCATCGACCAGGAGGCGAAGAACGCCGACGGCTCGCCCAAGATCGCGAAGACCGCGACGTTGGAGGTCAACCCGATCGACGCGCAGAAGCTCGCGCTCGCGCAGCAGATCGGTGACCTGAGCCTCGTGCTTCGCAAGCCCGGCGAGCAGAACAATCCCGTCGTCGAGACGGTCAGCATGAACGACCTTCGCTACAACATGTACGGAGGCGCGCGTTATCCGGCCCCGGCAGTGGTCGGCAGCTTCGGCTCCGGTCTTGGCGGCGCAATGGCTGGCGCGATGAACCGCACCGCCGCGCAGATCGCTTCGACCTCCGCATCGCGCCCGCGCCGCCATGTGGCGGCGCCGCCGCCGCCGCCGGTCGATTTAGGCAAGCAGATCGAGGTCTATCGGGGGACCAAGAGCGACCAGGTAACGGTGGGGGGCGGTTATGGGGGCTAGAACATTGAAGCGCTTTGCGCTTTGCGCGGCGGCAGGCGGGGCGCTGCTCGCCGCGCATCCGGCATACGCACAGATCAGCATCGCCAGCGACGTCAACGCCGGCGAGCTCGACGTGCCGGTGAACAAGAGCCAGGTGCTCCGCGCCGACCGGCCCTACACCAAGGCGCTGATCGGCAATCCGGACATCGCGGACATCGTCCCGATCACCGACACGTCGGTCTATGTGCTCGGCAAGAAGACCGGGACCACGAGCCTGACGCTCTACGACCGCAACAACCGCCTGATCGCGGTGGTCGACGTGGTCGTCGGTCCGGACGTCACGACGCTGAAGCGCCAGCTCTCCGAAATGCTTCCGGCGGACGAGATCGCCGCGAGCATGTCGAACGATTCGATCGTGCTCGAAGGCATGGTGCGCAATGCCGTCGAGGCCGACCGAGCGATGCAGATCGCCGAGACTTATGCGCCGGGCAAGGTGGTCAACCTGCTCTCGCTCGGCTCATCGCAGCAGGTGATGCTCGAGGTGCGCTTCGCGGAGGTGCAAGCGCTCGGCGCTGACGCAGCTCGGTCTCAATTGGCACGTGCTCTCGGATATCGGGCAAGGCTGCACGGGGAATCGCTCGGCCAGCCGGCAGCAGCCCGTGACACGCCGCAACGCCGCCGGAGCCGCGGCGATCGCTTGGTCGCCGATCCCAGCGGCGCATCCTCGACAGTTTCGCGATCATCTCGCGCACCTTCCGGGCGTTCGGCGCGAACTTCAACGTCACGCTCGATGCGCTGGAGCGGAAAGGCGCGATCACGACGCTTGCCGAGCCGACGCTGGTCGCCCTGTCGGGTGAAACCGCGAGCTTCCTCGCCGGCGGCGAGTTCCCGATCCCCGTGGTCCAGGGCAGCGGAGGCACCGGGAACAACACCAGCTCAGCGCGATCACGGTCGAGTTCAAGCCGTTCGGCGTCAGCCTGGCCTTCACTCCGACGGTTCTGGCCGACGGCGTCATCAACATGATCGTCGCGCCGGAGGTGAGCTCGATCGACCCGACGGCGTCGATCGTCATCAACAACCTCACCATTCCGGGACTTCAGACGCGGCGCGCCAAGACGGTGCTCGAGATCCGCGACGGCGAAAGCTTCGCGATGGCGGGGCTGATCCGCAAGGACTTCCAGGACACGATCCGCCAGGTTCCCTTGCTCGGCTCGATCCCGATCATCGGCTCGTTGTTCCGCTCGACCGGCTTCCAGCACGAGGAGACCGAGCTGGTGATCATCGTCACGCCGCACCTGGTCCGGCCGGTGCCGGCGGGCGCGCTAAAGGCGCCGACCGACCGCGTCGGACCGCCGAACGAGGCCGACCTGTTGATCAACGGGCGCACCGACACCGGCGTGCCGCCGGCGGCTCGACCGTTCGTCACGCCGACAGCGCCGCCGCCTCCGGCGACGCCCATCGGCGGCATGTCCGAGAAACAGCCGATCGGCTTTGAAAAGGACTATGGCCATGTTCTCTAGGCGTCTCTGGTTAATGGCAATCGGCTGCGGCGCGCTCGCCGCGTGCAATACCGCACAGACCCACATCGGCGACGAGGATCCGGCGCTCGGTGAAGCCGTGAAATACAATGCCGCGATCCAGACCATCAATCCGGCGCCGGTTTATGCCGCCGACTGCGACGCAGCCGGGAAGCAACGGCGACGTCGGCGCGAAGGCCGTCGAACGGTACCGCACCGACAAGGTGAAGCAGGTCCAGACGATGCTGACGACCGAGAGCGTCAGTGGCGGAAGCGGCGGGGCCGGCGGTGCCACCGGACCTCAATAAGGATGCACGACGCATGAGTCGCTCGGTCCGAACATTGTGGAGGAATGCTGACGGGGCGGTCGCGCCCATGGTGGCGCTGTCCCTTGTCGGCCTTGTCGCCGCCGGCGGAATCGCCTTCGATTACGCGCGTCTTGCTTCGATGGACACCGAGCTGCAGGACGCCGCCGACCAGGCCGCGCTCGCCGCGGCGAGCCAGCTCGACGGACAAACCGGCGCCTGCGCCAGGGCCGCCGCCGCAGCCTCGGCGCTCGTCGCCAATCGGACGATGTTCGCCAACGACAACGCCAACGCGACCGCGATCAACGTGCAGAGCACGGGCGAAAGCGCCTGCGATGCGACTGGCAAGGTGCGTTTCTATCAAAGCTATGATTCAAGACAATGCGTGACCACGCTCGGCGCTGCGGCGGACGAGCGACGCCAACGCGAAAGTCGTCGCCATTCAGGTCGACGACCGCCAGGTTTTCTATGCGCTGACCCCGATCGTTGCCGCGATTTCGCAGCCCGAACGTTCACGCGATAGCCGTCGCCAGCCTGAGCTCGGCGATCTGCAAAACTCCCCCGCTGATGCTGTGCAACCCGAACGAGGCCGGCGATGCGGATTTCACTATCAGCAATTATCTCGGCAAGGGCCTGAAGCTGCTCGCGAAATCTCCCGACGCGCCAGGCAACTTCGGCTTTTTGGAGACAACGCTCGGACCGGGGAAGAAGGACCTGCGGGAGGTCCTGGGTCAGACCATTCCGCCGGGGAGCTGTGTCGGTACTGAAGGCGTCACCACCGAGCCCGGCGATCCTCACTCGGCGATCGACGCTTTGAACGTGCGGTTCGATATTTATGTCGGCAACACGAACAGTCCGTGCGGCAAGAATGGTTCCTTGTGCCTGCCTGCCGCCAACACCCGAAAGGACCTGGTGAAATCGACGGGGCAACCTGCAGCAATAATGCCTGGGATACCTCGGCCAATCCCTATTTGCCGCCCACGAACGCGGCTCTCACCGATGCCCAGGCCGATGCCTTGTCGCCGATGGGGTATCCACGCGACATTTGTCACGCGGCTAGCTCGGCCGGCTCTTGCGCCGGCGGGCGGCTCGGCGACGGTGTGTGGGACCGCTATGCCTATTTTCGCTCGCACCGCTCGGTGGATTATCCCGAAATCACTTCTCGGGCGGCGTTGAACACCTTTTTGCTCAACAACTTCGGAACGACGACTCCTACGCGGTACGACGTTTACCAATGGGAGATGGCGAACGCGGCGACGCGGCTCAAGACCGAGAACCTGGCCGGCAACAAGTCGGCCTACAGCACGCCGATTTGTACAACTCCCGGCGTAACGCCGAGCAGCACTCAGCCCGATCGGCGGGTGCTCACGGTCGCCGTCGTCAATTGCGGAGCAGAAGGAGTTCACGGCCGTACGACCGACGTACATGTGACTTGCTGGATCGACGTATTCCTCGTCGAACCATCGGCGGGTCGCTCGCGCACGTCCGACGCGGACGTGTATGTCGAACCAATTCGCGAGAGCAAGGCGGGCGGCGCGACTTCGCTACCGGTGCGGCGCGACGTGCCGTACCTGATCAAATGAAGCCGCGCGCTCAGCCTCCTGTTCGCGGACGCTGGCGGAAACGCGGCGGTGGAGATGGCGCTCGTCCTGCCGCTCCTGCTCGTCCTGATGTTCTCGGCGGCCGAGGCCGGCAATTACGTGATGAACGAGCATGGGCTCGTGAAAGCGGTCCGGGACGGCGCGCGCTTCGCCGCGCGGCAGAATTTTTCCAACTACACGGGTTGTTCCGGATCACCGGGCGGCACCGTGGTCGCCGACACCCAGAATGTCGTCATCCACGGCCTTCGCTCGGGCGGCAGTAAGTATCTCGTCCCCAATATCGCTCCCGGAGACATAACGGTGAGTATGGGCTGCGGGCCGAGCGTAGGCGGGCAGGACATGCACGGCATCTACGATGTTCTTCCTTTGAACCAGCACGGGCAGAAGGTAATTGTGAGTGCGAGCGTCGTGTATCGGCCCTTGACTGGGGCGTTTGGTCTCACGGGGGCTGGCCTCAAGCTCAACGCCGCATCACAAGCGGCGGTCACCGGTTTATGATCCGCAAGCTCCTCATCGACCGCACAGCGGCGTCGGCCGTGGAGTTTGCGCTCGTCTTGCCGCTGCTGCTCATCTTCCTCCTCGGAATCATCGATGTCGGCCGGTGGATGTGGGTCAACAACAAGGCGCAGAAAGCCGCCCAGATGGGTGCGCGCTTCGCCGTGGTCACGAAGCCCGTCTCTTCGGCGATTGACGCCGAGTTACGTCGGTGCGTGCTCGCCGCCGCTGACCCAGGGCGATCCGATCCCCGCGAGCTGTTTCTCTTCGGTCACCTGCACAAGTTCACGACTTGCACGCAGCGGGACGAGGGACGCGCCAGGCTTTCACTGAGATTTTCGACCGAATGCATCAGTTCCTGCCGGAGCTTAGGCCTGCGAATGTCAGGATTGAATATTCGGCCTCGGGCCTTGGCTATGCCGGCAATCCGAACGGGCCTGACGTCTCGCCTATCGTGACGGTGAAGATCGGAGATCCGCCACAGACACGCGCTAAACTTCCGTCTGATCGCGGCGTTGAACGTCATCAGCATTCAACCTGCCCGCTTTCACCACATCGCTGACCGCCGAAGATGCGCGCGGCACACAGTCAAATTGAGGTAATATTGTGAGCGTGATTACACCCAACGAAACGGCCCACAACTGGAAGGCCACCAAGCGCGAGCATGGCGTGCATCTGTACCTCAGCGGCGCCGATGGCGACGCGGCGGAGCTGGCGACGGCGCGGGTCGGCGGGTTACCGGTTTACCTGAACATTCTGCCGACATCGGACTGGATCAATCCCGAAGAGCTCGGCGACGCGGCGGCGGCGGTGATCCAGGTCGATGCCGACAGCGCCGCCTCGATGAAGCGCTTCCAGAAGCTTGCGAGCGCGACCGAAACGCCGCTGATCGCGGCCGCCTACGAACCGCCGCTCGCGCTCGTCCGTTCGCTCCTTCGGGCCGGCGCGCACGATGTCGTTCCGTTGCCGCTGAGCCTGGAGGAGCTCGAAACCTCGCTCGCGCCGCTGACCGCGCAGCAGAGCAAGCAAGCCGGCGCCGCGGCCGCGACGAACGCCAAGCTCGTCAGCGTGATCAAGAGCGTCGGCGGGGTCGGCGCGACCGCGCTGCTCACCCAGCTCGCGATCCGCTTCGCCGAACAGGAGAAGCCGCACGGCCGCGAGGCCTGCCTGCATCGACCTCGACGTTCAATTCGGCGACGTCGCGTTCCAGCTCGGCCTCCGGCCCAAGCTGTCGCTGGCGGACCTGCTCGATGCCGGAACGCGCCTCGACGGCGACCTTCTGAGGGCGACCACGAGCGAGCATCCGAGCGGCCTCAAGGTCATTGGCGCGCCGCACGACATGATGCCGCTCGAGGGGATTTCGAACGAGAACATGTTGCGCATCGGCGAGATGGCGACCCGCGAATTCGGCACCGTCTTCATCGACCTTCCGACCAACTGGACGAACTGGTCGCTCTCGCTTGTCGCTCGCTCGGACCTCGTAGTGCTGGTGACTGAGCTGACGGTCGCCGGCCTGCACCGTGCCCGAAGGCAGCTCAACCTCCTGGAATCGCAGGACCTTGGCGATCTTCAGGTGCGCGTGGTCGTGAACCGGTTCGACAAGGCGCAGACCCGAACGATCAGCCTCGCGGATGCACGAAAAGCGCTCGGCCGCGAGATCGGATATACGGTCGCCGCCGATCTCGCGCTCATGCGCAGCGCGATCGATCGCGGCGTTCCGATCAATGAAATCAAGCGCAAGACGGTGCTCGGAAAGGACCTTGACGTCCTCGATGCCGGCATCGCGGCCGCGCTGGGGCTGGAGCGGTAGATATGTGGCAGATCAGGAAACCCAGCCAGCTCGCCGGCCTTGAGGACGAGGAGCAGCGCCTGCGCGCGCTCGACGAGCATCGGCTCGTCACGGTCGGGCGATGCCGGCGCCTTCGCCAAGCGCAACAAGCATACCGAGCTCAAGGTCGAGCTGCACCAGCGGCTGATCGACCTCATCAACCTGCCGGCGCTCGAGAAGATGTCGCGCGCGCAGATCGAGGCCGAAGTCGGCGACATCGTCGCCGAGGAGCTCGCGAAGCAGAATGAGGCGCTCAACCAGGCAGAGCGCAAGCAGCTCGTCGGCGATGTGCTCGACGAACTGCTCGGCCTCGGGCCGCTCGAGCCCTTGCTCAAGGATCCGACCATCACCGACATCCTCGTCAACGGCCACGATCAGGTGTTCGTCGAGCGCTATGGCGTGCTCGAACCCAGCGCCGTCCGGTTCAAGGATGAGCGGCACTTGCTGCGCATCATCCAGAAGATCGTTTCGGCGGTCGGCCGGCGGATCGATGAATCCTCGCCGATGGTCGATGCGCGGCTCGGCGACGGAAGCCGCGTCAATGCGGTCGTCCCGCCGCTGGCACTGGACGGCTCGCTGCTGTCCATCCGCAAATTCGCCCGGGTCCCGATCGGCATGGAACGCCTGGTCGAGATCGGGAGCATTCCGCGCCAGGTCGCCGAAGTCCTGAAGGCGATCGTCGGATCCAGGCGCAACGTCCTGATCTCGGGCGGCACCGGTTCGGGCAAGACGACGTTGCTCAACGCGATGTCGGCGTTCATCGACGGGCGCGAGCGCATCGTGACGATCGAGGACTCGGCCGAGCTCCAGCTTCAGCAGGAGCATGTGGTCAGGCTTGAGACGCGCCCGCCGAACATCGAGGGGCGGGGCGAGGTCGCGCAGCGCGACCTGGTTAAGAATGCGCTGCGCATGCGGCCGGACCGGATCATCGTCGGCGAGGTCCGGGCGGGCGAGGCCTTCGACATGCTTCAGGCGATGAACACCGGGCACGACGGATCGATGACCACGGTTCACGCGAACACGGCCAGGGACGCCTTGTCGCGCGTCGAGCAGATGATCGGCATGAGCGGCATCGACATTCCCGCGAAGTCCTCGCGCGCGCAGATTTCCTCCGCGATCCATGTCGTGCTCCAGGTCGCCAGACTCGCCGACGGACGGCGCAAGCTCGTCAGCCTCGGCGAGCTCACCGGGATGGAAGGCGACGTGATCACCATGCAGGAAATCTTCCGCTTCCGCCAAAGCGGCGTGAGCAACGACGGGATCATCCAGGGCCGCTTCGAGGCGACCGGCATCCGGCCGCGCTTTCTCGACCAGGTCATGGCGCACGGGCTTTCCCTGTCCGCCGATCTCTTCCGTCCTGACGCAAGGTTCGAAGCATGAGCCCGATCTGGATCAGAACGCTCGTCCTGGTTTGCGTCTTCGGCGCGGTAGTGCTGGCCGCGGAGACCGCTCTGCGAGCGTTTGCCAGCTCGCGATTGGAAGGCAAAGCGATCAACCTTCGCTTGAGCCTGATCGCGCGCGGCCGGACCACGGGCGAGACTTTGAACATCCTGAGGCGGAGCGGCTCGTCGGTGCCCCAGGGCCTCCCGCCGCTCCTCGACGGCATAGCGCACAGGTTCGAGCGGATGCTGATGCAGGCGCAGCTGACCATTCCAACTGGGCGCCTGATGCTGTTCGTCTGCATTGCCCCGCTGGCGATCTTCTTCGCCTTGCTCCTGCTCATGTCGGCTCGATGGGGAGTAGGAATCAATGTCGGACGGATCGTCCTTAGCGCAACCTTCGCGGCGCTGCTCGGGGCGCTGCTTCCGATCATGGCGATCAACTTCAAGGCGACGCGGACTCGAAAGCGCATCGAGGAGCAATTCCCGGTGGCGCTCGACGTGTTCGTCCGGGGCCTTCGCGCCGGCCACCCGATCTCGGCCGCGCTCGACCTCCTGACCGTCGAGATGCCCGACCCGATCGGCTCACAGTTCGGGATTGCAGTCGACGAGGTCACGTACGGCGTCGAGTTGCGCGACGCGCTTCAGAATATGGCCGAACGGTGGGATCTCGACGACATGCGGATGTTCGTCGTTTCGCTCTCGATCCAGAGCGAGACCGGCGGCAATTTGGCCGAAATCCTCGAGAACCTGTCGCGGGTCATCCGCGAACGCCACGCGATGCTACTGAAGGTGCGGGCGCTTTCGAGCGAGGGGAGATTGACGGGGCTGATGCTGACCATCCTGCCGATTTTCAGCTTCGTGTTCCTGTTCCTGTTCAACCCCTCCTTCTTCATGGACGTCGCGGGCGACCCCTGGTTCGTGCCGGGGTTCGTCGCGCTGGGGATACTTTACACGATCGGCTTTTTTACCATCCGCAAGATGGTCGATTTGAAGGTTTAGAGCGATGATCGAGCTTGTTGCCGAAAATAGCGTCCTTCGTCTGGCACTGCTGCTGTTTCTGTTCGCGATCGTGGTCGCGGCCGCCTATCTGATTACGCAAGCCGTTTCGGCTCGCCAGCTGGGCCGGCGCCGCCTGTTCGAAACGGCGACCGCGGGGCCAGGCGCGCCGACATTGGGATCGCTTCGCTCGGAGAGGGTCGAAAGTGCCTGGCTCAAGCTCGTCAATTCGGTCGAGCGCCGCGGCCTCAGCCTCGTCGACACCAAGGATGCCGCGCTTCGCCAGAAACTGATCGCGGCAGGTTATACCGAGCCCTTTGCGCCGCGCGTCTACACGCTCATCCGCCTGGTGCTGGTCATTGCGCTGCCGGTACTGGTGCTCACCGAATTCTGGCTGACGGGCGCCAGCCCGAGCATGATCCGGCTTTATTTCTCGCTCGTCATTGCCGCCGCACTCGGACTGTACGTTCCGGCGCTGTTCGTGCGCGCAAAAGCCGACCGGCGCCAGCGCGCGCTCATCAACGCCTTCCCCGACGCCCTCGATCTCATGCTCGTCTGCGTCGAAGCCGGCCTCGGCCTCGAAGCGGCCTTCGCGCGCGTGGGCATGGAAATGACCACGTCGCACCCGCTGCTCTCGGAGCAGTTCGGTGCCGTCGTGCTCGAGCTGAGGGCGGGGCGAAGTCACGAGGATGCGCTTCGCAGGATGGCCGACCGCGCCGGGGCGGACGACATCCGCGCATTCGCGACCTTGTTGATCCAGTCGACCAAGCTCGGCTCTTCAATCGCCCAGACCTTGCGCATCTATTCGAGCGAAATGCGCGAGAAACGACGTCTGAGAGCGGAGGAGAAGGCGCACCGGCTGCCGGTGCTGATCTCGATCCCGCTGGTCGCGTGCATGCTTCCGGCGATGATCGGCGTCTTGATGCTGCCTGCCGCCATCCGCGTCGTCCGGGCGGTGATTCCGGCACTGAACGGAGGTTGAGATGAACGGGGGGCTAAAAACCGCGCTGCTGATGACCGGCGTTGCGCTCGCCGGCTGTTCCACCGCGAACAACGGGGTGAAGGTGCGAGCGATTGCCGATCCGTCGGCGACGCTCTTGAACGGCGGCGACGCCCTTGCGGTGGCGCGAGCCCAGCTCATGCTCGGCAACGTGGGCCTCGCACTCGAGGGATTCCGAAAAGCGGAGCGAGCAAATCCCAACGACCCCGCCGTCATCAGCGGGATCGGCGATTGCTACGCCGCGATGGGCCGCTTCGACATTGCCGAATCGAGCTACGAAGTCGCGCTTTCGCTCGCGCCGCGCGATCACGGGCTGCTGATGGGGCTCGCCTCGGTGCTCGAACGCGGCGGCCAGGCCCAACGGGCGTCGGATATTCGGGCCGAGGCGGAAAGGTTTCAGCAGACCGCAGCGCTGCTGGCCGCGCAGGCCCGGTCGCGGGCGTTGATCGCTGCCAAGGCGGCGGACGACGCACATCAGCTTGCGAGCCGGAGCGGCAGCGTGACGATCGAGCTGCCGCCGGCGCGGCCCGCGAAGTCGGTTGCGACCAGCGCGGGAAAGCCCCCAGTCCAATCCGCCATGACCGCGCCGAATGCGGCCTTGCCGGCCTCTCCAGCGGTCGCCGCAAGTCGGCCGGCTCCCACGGCGATGGACGCTCCACTGTCGGCGGCGAGCACGGCTTCAGTCGACGCGCTTCGCGTTTCGATGCCGTCCCCTGCTCCTGTGCAGGCCGCGAGACCACTTGCGGCCAGTGCGCCGGCCGTCGCGATGCCCGTGCTGGCGCTTGACGAGCGGCTCTCGTCGAGCGTCACCGTCACGCTGCCGCCGCCGGCGCCTGTCCCGCTGCGCAAACCTCCGTCTCCCGTGGCGTTGCCGGTCAAAGTCGCGGAACCCGCTCAGCCTCGCCTGGAGCGGCTCAGCCAAGGCGAAGTGGCTCTGGTGACAACGGGCAGCACGGTTTGGCAACCGCGCCGTTCGATCCGAACGGCATCGGCAGATGCGGGCCGCTGGATCCCGCTCGCCATGTCTCGCGCCAAGCCTGCCGTTCAGGTGCTGAACGCGGCGCGCCGGGATGGGCTGGCGGCTTCGGCACGCAGCGTCCTCGTCGGGCGCGGCTGGCGCGGCATCGGCATCGGCAATGCCACGGCGCTCCGCCGGACGAGCGTCGTCTTCTACCCCAGGAACCGCGCCGCGCTGGGCCGACGACTGGCGGCGCAGTTCGGAGTTCCGGCGCAGATGGGCATGAACGATCATGTCGTGCTTGTGCTCGGTCGGGATTCGGTGGGCAGGATCGCCGGTCAGCGACGGTCATGATCGTCGGTCTGCTGATCGCGGCAAGCATCGCAGGACAGGCGCCTCTTCACGCGGCCCCTGACGAGGGGATCCTGCAAGATGCCGCGCATGCCATCGTCGCCGGACGGCTGAAAGAGGCGAAGCTATTGATCGCTCGCGCCATATCGGGAGGGGCCACGGGGACTCCGGTCGATCGGATCGCGGCAAGCCTCGCGTTCGCGACAGGGCATTATGTCGAAGCGCTGAGCGCATACCAGAAGCTCGCGCGATCGGCGGACAAGCAGCAGCTCGACTGCGAGAACGGCGCGCTTTCCGCGCTCAGGATCGGCAGGTTCGATGATGCGACGCCCTTGGTCGAGTGCTCCATAGTCGGCGCCCAGCCGTCCTGGCGGGCGTGGAATGCAAAGGGCGTGCTCGCTGATGCGGCGCGCGACTGGTCGAGCGCCGACGATGCTTTCTCGCACGCGCGGCAACTGGCGCCCGAGGAAGCCTCGATCGTCAACAATCAGGGATGGTCCATGTTGATTCGCGGCAACTGGGCAGCCGCAGTGCCCCTTTTACAAAGGGCCGCCTCGCTGGATCCCAAGTCCGCGCGCATCGCCAACAATCTGGAGCTTGCGACCGGGGCGCTGGCCGCTGACCTTCCGGGCCGGCGGGCTGGTGAGGGCGATCGCGACTGGGCAGCGCGCCTGAACGATGCCGGGATGGCGGCAGAGCTGCTCGGCGACAGGAAGCGGGCCGTGGCCGCGTTCACCCAGGCCCTCGATGCGAACCCGACCTGGTATGGTCGGGCCTCGAACAACCTCAAACTCCTAAGCCAGAATGAACCTGGTCGCTAACGCGCCTCCGTGGCTGGCGATTTTGCTGGCCTGCGCAATGGTTGCAGCGGCGATCGAGGATGCGCGTCGCCTGCGCATTTCCAACACAACGAGCCTTGCGGTTCTCGCGGGCGCCATCGTCGCGGCCGCGATCGAAGGGCCGACCTGGCTTCTTTGGCAAAATGTCTCCGTCTTCGTCGCCATCCTGATTCTCGGCACCGCCGCTTTCTCCGCAGGGTGGTTCGGCGGGGGCGACGTCAAGCTGTTCGCGGCGGTGGGTCTGTGGTTCGATCTCCGATCCGCGCTTCAGCTCGTCGTGCTGATCTTCCTCGCGGGAGGCGTGATCGCCATCGTCTATTTGCTTCGTTCGAATGGTCCAGGGTCGCGGTCCGAGGGAGACGAGGAAGGCGCGCATTCCCTACGGCATCGCGATCGCCGTTGGCGCATTGGCGGTGGTCGCTCTGGATGCGCGGGCAGTTCGCCCCCATGAAGGGCGATTGCCGGCGCCAGGGATTGCCGTAACCGAGCCGATGGCCCAGAAGGCGCCGCAATGATCGCGCACGCAGCCTTAGGCAAAGGGTTTGCGACAGGCGCGCTGGCGCTAGTGGGCGCCACTGCCGCGCTGTCCAGCCTTCTCTTCGCAAGGGAGCCCGACACCCGAGCAGCGCGAGCAACGCCTATTCGTTCGGTGCCGGCAGAGGCGGTCCTGGTCCAGGCCACCAGCGGCGCCGCGCTCAATGACATGCAGGCGATCGGCGACCAGGCGAAGCTCATCAACGCCGCTTTGCCGTTTGCGAACGAACCGCTGCGGGCGGCCAGGAGCTTCGTGCTCCGCGGCGACGACCTCGATCAGCAAAGGGCGCTGCTGTGCCTGACCCAGGCCGTCTATTATGAAGCCGGCTATGAGCCGATCGAGGGTCGCCGCGCGGTCGCGCAGGTGGTGCTGAACCGGATGCGCCATCCGGCCTTTCCCAAGTCGATCTGCGGCGTCGTCTACCAAGGTGCGGGCACCGGCACGTGCCAGTTCACCTTCGTCTGCGACGGAGCGCTGTACCGCCGCCCCGCCGCAACCGCCTGGTACCAGGCGGAGCAGATCGCCCAGGCCGCGTTGGAGGGATATGTCGATAAAGGCGTCGGGGAAGCGACCCACTATCACGCCGATTATGTCGTGCCGCGCTGGGCACCGCTGCTCGCGAAGGTAGCCGCGATCGGACAGCACATCTTCTACCGTTGGCCGGGCGGGTGGGGCCAGCCCGCGGCGTTCAATGGCCGCTACGTGGGTGAACCTTACAATCCGCTGACGATGCTTCCCGAGATGCCTGCCGCGGTGGGGGGGCTGGCCACTGCCTCAGCCGAGGTTGTCCAGATCGATTCGGGGCCCCCGATTGCTGTTGCGCCCGACGATGTCGGCGGGCTGCTCGACACCTCCAAGGACTGGGCTTCGGATATCCCGCTCGCGGACCAGAGCGTGGGCGCCGACGCGGCGGCGAGCTCCGACCAGCAAGCGGGGCCCTCACCCACGGCCGAAGTGGCTCCCGCGGGTGGGCTTGCAGGCCGCAAGTGATCGAAGTTTCGAAGCAAGCGTAATCGTCCCGAGCCGGCGGAACGGCTTCACCGATCCGAGCGTTCGCCCAGGCAAGCGGCGCGAACCACCTTGAGGAGCCGGATCATGAGCGCGAGCGGCCTCGATGTCTTCGACAGAACCCTGGAAACCACGCACGTCTGGCTGAACGAGATCTGCGACGACCTTGGACCCGACAAGCAGGTCGCCTGGAAGGTCCTTTCGACGGTGCTTCACAAGCTTCGCGACCGGCTCACCGTGAACCTCGCCGCCCATCTTGGCGCGCAACTGCCGCTCCTCGTTCGAGGGGTTTATTACGACCAGTTCGAGCCGGGGCACATGCCAAGCGAACTGCGGAGCCGCGAGGATTTCGTCGGCGAGGTCGCGGAATGGCTGAGCGACACCCGGCCTGTCGATCCGGGCGAGGCGGTCCGCTCGGTCTTCCGCCTGCTGTCGCGCCACATTTCCGAAGGGCAGATCAACAAGGTCCGCGATGCTCTTCCCAAAAGCCTGCGTCGGCTGTGGGACGAAGCGGAAGATCCGACCGTGTTCAGCGACGAGGGCGCGATGCTGGTCGCGACTCGCGCAGATGTGAGGGCAACAAACGCGTTCTCCGCGAGTGATGCCGCCGCTTCGGCTGCCTGAATCAGGACGACTCCAAAGCTTGGTCGGGCCTTAGAGGCAAGCCTCGAGGTAAGGCTGGTCGAAGCCGAACTGCTTCGCCTTCTCGAGCGTGTAGGGCCTCAAGCCCATCGATCGATATTCGCCGAGGATCTTTCCGTCGGCGGTCTCGTCCAGATATTCGAACTTGAACAGCTCCTGGGTGACGATCACGTCGCCTTCCATGCCGATCACCTCAGTGATGTTGGTGGTGCGGCGCGAGCCGTCGCGGAGGCGCTTGACCTGGACGATGAGGTCGACCGAGTCCGCGATCTGGCGGCTGATCGCCTCCTTCGGGACCTTGATGTCCGACATCATCACCATGTTCTCCATGCGCGCGAGGCATTCGCGCGGGGAGTTGGAGTGGAGCGTGGCCATGGAGCCGTCGTGGCCGGTGTTCATCGCGGCGAGCAGGTCGAAACACTCCGACCCGCGAATCTCGCCGAGGATGATGCGGTCGGGGCGCATACGCAGCGCGTTGATGACGAGGTCGCGGATGGTGATTGCGCCCTGGCCCTCGAGGTTCGGGGGACGGGTTTCGAGCGGCAGCCAGTGCGGTTGCTGCAAGCGAAGCTCGGCCGCGTCCTCGATGGTAATGACGCGCTCGCCCGGGTCGATCATCTTCGACAAGGCGTTGAGCATCGTCGTCTTGCCCGAACCGGTACCGCCGGAGATCACGACGTTCATCCGTGATGCGCCCGCGATCTTGAGGATCGTCGCCATCTTCTCCGACATCGATCCGAAGCCGCGCATCATGTCGAGCGTGATCGGCTTTTCGGAGAACTTACGAATGGAGATGGCGGTGCCGCGAAGCGAGAGTGGCGGGATGATGACGTTGACGCGGCTGCCGTCCTGCAGACGGGCGTCGCAGAGCGGCGAGGTCTGATCGATGCGGCGGCCGACCTTGTTCACGATCCGCTGCGCGATCTGGAACAGATGCTCCTCGTCGCGGAACTGGATCTGCGCAATCTCGAGCTTGCCCTTGCGCTCGACGTAGGTCTGGTCCGGGCCATTGACCATGATGTCGCTGACGGCCGGGTCGGCGAGCAACTCCTCGAGCGGGCCGAGGCCAAGGAGTTCGTCGACGAGCACTTTCTCGAGCGCGAACTGCTCGCGCCGGTTGAGCGTGATCTTCAGCTCGGCGAGGACTTCGGAGATGATCGGACGGAATTCCTCGGCAAGCTCATCCTTGCTGAGCGTGGCCGCCGCTTCCGGGTCGACGCGCTCGAGCAGGCGCGGGAGCACCTGCTCCTTGATGCGATGGACGGAAGCCTCGAAGCCTTCGCTCTTGCTGCTGGCCTGGTCGCCGCTGCCGTTCTGGCGCGCGGTCAAGCGGTCGAGGCGCGCCCATTTGCGGCGCGTTGTCGACCTCGGGTGCTTCCTCGGGTGGCGTGAATTCCTCGATCGGCGGAAACTGCTCGCCGCCTTCGTCGAGCGACGAGGGCGTTGCCGGTGCGCCGCCCGGGCCGCTTTTCATCGGCTTGGCGGTGCCGAAGCTCGGCCGTCCGCCACCACCGATCCCGCCACGCTTTCCAAATGCGCTCATGCCCATCCTGCGCTCTGTTGGTGATAATCGGGACGGTGAATAGGAGAGAAACTTTTAGAAAAAGCTAATTGACGTGCCCGCTCGCCGCTACGGCTTGAACCCCCAGCTCATGAAATTGCCGACGTTGAGAGGGATCCGGCGCTTGTCCGGCCATGAGCCCCGCAGCCGCTCGGTCAGCCAGCCCTTCGCTTGCCTGCTTATCGGCACGAGCCGAAGCCAATAGCTTGGCCGGTAGCGATTCCAGAAACTGGCGCCGGCGACATCGACGTAGCCGTTGCCGGTGAGCAGTTGGGTCGAGCTCTCAGGCGAGAAGAGCTGCATGTGCTCGATATCGACGATCGGCGAGCGCCGGCCGAGCATCCTGTTGAGCCAGGCGCGGCGATTGTGAGTCACGCCCACGAACGCACCGCCGGGTCGTAGAAGCCGATGTGCGGCGGCGACGAGAGCACCGGGATCCTGGACATGCTCGAGCGTCATGAAGCAGCAGACCAGATCGAAGCTTTCGGGCGGGAAGTCGCTTCCTTCGAAAATGCCTTCGCGGATCCACGGCCGGCGATGCGCGGGCGCCGCGGCGATGGCCGCAGTCGACGGCTCGATCCCGACGAGATCGCAAAAGCCGGCTTGCGAAAGCCGCTCGAGGAATGCGCCGGTCCCGGTACCGATCTCGAGCGCCGCGCCGCGCTCGCGAAGTTTCGCCAGCACAGGCTGGATCGCGCGCGCATAGGCATCGGCGGCGTCTTCCGCTTCTTCGGCGCTGTCGTAGTCCGCCGAGTGGTAGCTGACGGCCAGTTCCTCAACGCTCGGCGGTCGGTCGACATAAGCGAGGTCGCAAGCGCGGCAGCGCACCATCGCATGGCTCATGAACTCCGGCACCTTGCGCGACGCGAAGCTGGACGCGCTCAGCAGCCGTTCGTCGCGGCTGTCGGCGAGGAAGGGCTCGCTCTCGTCGGCCCCGGCTCCGCAGACGGGACAAGGGCGAACCACGGCATTGATCGTTTCGTGTTTCATGAGGGCTCGACTAGCGGAAGAGAGTTGAGCGAATGTTAACCATATCCCGCGACATGTCGGGTCATGCATCACAGTCCGATCAGCGCGGCCGCACCTGCATCCACCAGAGACCTGGCGCGGAAAATCCGCTGCCGGGCGCTCGAAATGGTGACTCGCGCGCGCGCTTCGCACATCGGTTCCGCGCTCTCGATCGCGGACATCGTGGCGGTCCTCTACGGGCGGACGCTTCGGGTCGATCCCGCTACGCCCGATCATCCCGGGCGCGATCGCTTCATCCTGTCGAAGGGGCATGCCTGCGTCGCGGTTTACGCGGCACTGGCGGAGACCGGCTTCATCGATCGCGCCCTCCTCGAGACCTATGGCACCGACGGATCGCCGCTCATGGCGCACATCAGCCACAAGGTGCCGGGGGCCGAGTTCTCGACCGGAGCCCTCGGGCACGGGTTGCCGTTCGGCACCGGGAAGGCGCTCGCGGCCAGGCGGCAGGGCAAGAACTGGCGCACGATCGTCCTGACCAGCGACGGCGAATGGGGTGAGGGCAGCAATTGGGAGGCCGCGTTGTTCGCCGCCCACCATCGCCTCGATAACCTTCTCTGCATCATCGACTACAACAAGCTGCAGAGCCTCACGACCGTCGACGAGACGCTCCGCCTCGAACCGCTGCATTCCAAGTTCGACGCTTTCGGCTGGGCGGTGCAGGAGGTCGACGGCCACGATCATGACGCGTTGGCGCGCGCGCTCGATCCCGCATCCTGGCCCAGGGGCAAGCCGGCGATGCTCATCGCCCACACCACCAAGGGCAAAGGCGTCAGCTTCATGGAGGACCAGGTCGAGTGGCACTACCGCAATCCGACCCCCGAGCTGCTTGCGCTGGCACTCGCCGAGATCGAGGGAGCCCCTCATGCGTGACGCATTCATCGACGAACTGACGAACCTCGCCGAAACCCACCCGCAGGTCGCATTGGTGGTCGGCGACCTCGGCTTCAAGGTCGTCGAGCGCTTCGCCGATCGCTTCCCCGATCGCTTCATCAACGCCGGCGTCGCCGAGCAGAACATGACCGGCCTCGCCGCCGGCATGGCGAGCGAAGGCTATCACGTCTTCACCTATTCGATCGCCAATTTCCCAACCTTCCGGTGCGCCGAGCAGATCCGCAACGACGTGGATCATCACCGGCTGCCGGTGACCGTCGTCGCGGTCGGAGGCGGGGTCGCCTACGGCGCGCTCGGCTATTCGCACCATGCAGTGCAGGATTATGCGCTGATGCGCTCGATGCCGAACATGACCATCGCCGCGCCCGGCGACCCGATGGAGACGCGCGCCTGCCTTCGCTGGCTGGTGGCAAACCCCGGCCCGTCATACCTTCGGCTCGGCAAGGCCGGGGAGCCGCGGTTCCACGAAGACATTCCCAATGTAACACCCGGTGCATGGGTGCGCGTTCGTGCGGGGAACGAGGGCGCCGTCATGTTGTCGACCGGCGCCGCGCTTGGCGCCGCGATCGCTCGCGCCGACGGCCACGCCGTCTATTCGCTTCCACTGTGGGGCATGGCCGCGAAACTAAAACAGCCGGCGCAGCTTGCGCGCCACCAGTCGGTGACGACATTCGAAGACCATCTCGCCGACGGCGGATTTGGGTCATGGCTGTCCGAAAGCGTCGCCGGCACGGAGGCATCGGCCCGAGTCCGGCCGATCGCGCTCTCAGCCGAGATTTGTGACCAGGTCGCGAGCCAGGCGGCGCTCAACCGCCTCGGCGGCCTCTCCCTTTAACCCTTTGTTGACCACGTTCTCCTCATAGATTGCTTATGAAAGCGGTCATCCTTGCAGGCGGCCTCGGTACGCGCATCGCCGAAGAGACGTCGGTTCGCCCGAAGCCGATGGTCGAGATCGGCGGCAAGCCGATCCTCTGGCACATCATGAAGATCTACGCCCAGCACGGGGTCGACGAGTTCATCGTCTGCCTTGGCTACAAGGGCTACATGATCAAGGAATATTTCTTCAATTACGCCCTCCACATGTCGGACGTCAGCATCGACCTTCGGACAGGGACGACGAAGGTCCATCGCAACGACACCGAAGACTGGAAGATCTCGCTGATCGACACCGGTCCCGACACGATGACCGGCGGCCGCCTTCGCCAGGCGCTGCAATATCTCGGCGACGACGAGGATTTCTGTCTGACCTACGGCGACGGCGTCAGCGATCTCGACGTGACCGCCGCCATCGAATTTCACCGCGGCCATGGCCGCAAGGCGACGGTCACAGCGGTCCGCCCGGCAAGCCGCTACGGACAGCTCGCGCTGGTCGGCGACACGGTCTCCGCGTTCGCCGAGAAGCCCGTTGATGAGGGCGGCTGGATCAACGGCGGGTTCTTCGTCCTCGATCGCTCGATCGGCCAATATCTCGGGAATTCCGACGAGTGCGTGTGGGAGCGCGAGCCGCTCGAACGCCTCGCCGCGGAAGGCGAGTTGCGTTCCTATTTCCATGACGGCTTCTGGCAGCCGATGGATACGCTCCGCGACCGGCAGATGCTCGAAACCATGTGGGAAAATCAGGAGGCCCCGTGGAAGAGGTGGGCCTGAACCCTGGTTTCTGGCGTGGACGCAGAGTCCTCCTGACCGGCCACACCGGCTTCAAAGGGAGCTGGCTGCTTCTGCTGCTCGAAAGCCTTGGCGCCAGGGTGACCGGTATTTCGCTGGAGCCGGACGTGGGCGGCCTGTTCGAGCAGATCGATGGCGCCCGCCGCTGCGTGCACATCGTCTCCGATATCAGGGACGAGGCTGCCGTCCGGTCGATTACCAGCGCCGCGAGGCCCGAGATCGTTCTTCATCTCGCGGCCCAGCCGCTGGTACGGCAGTCCTACCTCGATCCGCTCGAGACCATCGCCACCAACGTGCTCGGCACCGCGAACATTCTGGAAGCGGCGCGGAGCGTCGAGGGATTGCTCGCGATCGTCTCGGTCACGACCGACAAATGTTACGCCAATGACGGCCGGGCGACCGGCTATCGCGAGAGCGACCGGCTCGGCGGACATGACCCTTATTCGAACAGCAAGGCGTGCGCCGAGCTGGTCACCCAATGCTTTCGCGACAGCTTCTTCGCGATGCGCGGCATCGGTCTCGCGACGGCCCGCGCGGGCAATGTGATCGGGGGCGGCGACTATGCCGCCGACCGGCTTGTTCCGGACGCCGTGCGCGCCCTCGGCGCGGGCCGCGGTCCCGAGTTGCGCAACCCGACCGCCGTGCGCCCGTGGCAGCATGTGCTCGAGCCCTTGAGCGGTTACTTGCTCCTTGCCGAGAAGCTGGCGGCCGACCCGAAGGCCTTCGCCAAGGGATGGAACTTCGGGCCTTCGGTGGAAGACGTGGCGAGCGTCGCGACGGTCGTCGGTCAGCTCGCCCGGCACTGGGGCCAGTCCGGCGACTTCAGCCGGCAGTCCGGCGATCATCCGCACGAAGCCGAGGTTCTGACGCTTAATTCCGGCATGGCCATGCGGGAGCTCGGCTGGGCGCCGCGCCTGTCGCTCGGCACCGCGGTCGACTGGACCGCCGAATGGTACCGCGCACAGCTCGCGGGAGGGGATTCCGCCGAACTGTGCCTCGACCAGATCCGCCGCTACCTGGTGGCCGATACTGTCCGGGCGGCGGCCTGATGGGAACGCGCATCCTCGTCACGGGTGCAGGCGGCTTCGTCGGCGCTGCCGTCGTCAGGGCGGCCCTCGCGGCGGGGCACGACGTCATTGCGCTCGTCCGCAACGACAGGTCGCGGCTTGCGGCCGTCGCGAGCCGGGTGTCGCTGCACCACGTCGATCTTGCCGGTGGGCCGGCGGTTGCCGCGCTTCTTGGCTCGGTCAAGCCCGACATCGTCATTCACTCGGCATGGGAAGGCGTCGGCGGCGCGTTGCGCGGCGGCGATATCCAGCTCGAGAATATCCGTACGACCATTGCCCTCGCCGATGCTGCGATTGCAGCGGGAGCGCGCAAGTTCGTCGGCATCGGCTCGCAGGCCGAATATGGCCGCTACGACCGCAAGATCGTGGAAAGCGATCTTCCGCGGCCCACCATGCTCTACGGGGCCGCGAAGCTGGCGGCGAACCACCTCGCCGCGCAGCGTTGCCGCGAGGCCGGCGTGGAATTCGCATGGTTGCGGCTCTTTTCTGTCTATGGACCCGGCGACAATGCGAACTGGCTGATCCCATCCACCGCGGCTTCGTTGGTCAAAGGCAAGGCGCCGAAGTGCACGGCTGGAACCCAGAAGTGGGATTATCTTCACATCGACGATGTCGCCGACGGTGTGCTTGCTGCGGCCACGACGGAAGGCGCGACGGGCGTGTTCAACCTGTCGAGCGGCAATCCGGTCGCCGTCCGCAGGATCGTCGAGATGCTCCGCGACCTCGCCGCGCCGGGACTGAACCTGGCGTTCGGCACGATTCCGTTCGGACCGGACCAGATCATGCACCTCGAGGGTGACAATGAGCGCCTCCGCGGCGCGACGGGATGGTCGGTCCGGGTGCCTATCGGCGAGGGATTGAGGCAAGTCGTCGAGGAAATGCGGGTGGCGGCATGAGCAAGCCGAAGACGATCTCGATCATCAGCCCGTGCTTCAACGAGGCCGACAATGTGCGCGCCTGCAGCGATGCGGTGAAGGCGTTGTTCGCCAAGGACGGTCCGCTCGCCCAATATCGCTGCGAGCACATCTTCGCCGATAACGCTTCAACCGACGGGACCGTCGAGATCCTGCGCGAGCTCGCCGCCCAGGACCATAGCATCAAGGTCATCCTCAACGCGCGGAATTACGGTCCCTTCCGCTCGAACTTCAACGCGCTGCGCGCCGCGACGGGCGATGCCGTGCTGGTGTTCCTGCCGGCCGACCTCCAGGACCCGCCGGAAGTGATTCCGGAGTTCGTGAAGCTCTGGGAAAGCGGGGTGGAGGTTGTCGCCGGTGCTCGCGCCAATCGCCAGGAGAGCCTCGCGCTGCGTGCCTGCCGCGCGGTCTTCTATCGCCTTGTCAGGTCGCTCTCGGACGTCGATATCCCGGTCGACGTCGGCGAATTCCAGCTGATCGACCGCAAGGTGTGGCGAGCCGTCGTCGAGCACGACGATCATTATCCCTACATCCGCGGGATCATCGCCTCGGTCGGATTTCGCCGGGTCATCGTGCCCTACACCTGGGAAGCGCGGCAGCGCGGGCTTTCCAAGAACAACCTCCCGCGGCTCGTCGATCAGGCGCTCAACGGGATTTTCTCGTTCACCAGCGTCCCGATGCGATTGTGCACGTTCGCGGGGATCGCGATGGCCGGGCTTTGTTTCCTCTACGCGACCTTCGCGCTCGGGCTGTGGTTCGTGCGTCCCGACCTCGCACCGCGAGGAATGGCGACCATCATCATCGCCCTGTTCTTCCTTTCGGGCATGCAGCTGACCTTCATCGGCATCCTCGGCGAATATGTGACCTCGATTCACAGCCAGGTTCGCAAGCGCCCGCTGGTGGTCGAGCGCGAGCGCTTGAACATGGGCGGGGCGTCATCGGCGAACGCGGTGCACGACCTTCAGAACAAGATCGCCGACGCGGCATGAGCGAAGCGACAGCCACAATCGGGTTGCAGCAGCCTGCAGCGCGCGCGGGTCTGACGGTCAGGGCCTTGAGCGCGAGCCTGCTGGGCTTGTTCGCCGCCGACAATCTCCTGCTGCTGCATTTCTGGGGCCTGCCCCTGTCCCTGACCGTCGCTCTGATCTTCGTTGCCGGAACAGCCATCTGGGCATTGTGCGGCAGGATTCCCGCCGGACTTCCGGTGGTGCCGTTCAAGACGTTCGCGATTGCTTGCGTCATCTCGCTCGCATTGTTCGCACTGGGCGGAGAAGGGCGGTTCTTCTACGCCAATGTCGACTGGCAGATCCGCGATGCGGTGCTCCGCGACATGGCGACCAACCCCTGGCCGTTCGCCTATGACATTAGCGGAACCGCCTATTTCCTTCGAGCGCCGCTTGGAATGTATCTCTTGCCGGCCTTGTTCGGCGGCCAGGCCGAAATCGCGCTACTGGTTTCCGACGCGCTCCGGCTGGCGCTCCTGCTGACGCTCGCCTGGCACTTGTTCGAAAGCAAGCGCGAGCGGGCCATCGCCCTGTCGGTATTTCTCCTGTTCAGCGGCTGGGATATCGTCGGAACGGCGATCTACTCCGCGCTCGGGGCCCATCCGTCGTGGGACCATCTCGAGCCGTGGAATTTCGGCTACCAATATAGCTCGCACGTCACCCAAGCGTTCTGGGTACCGCAACATGCAATCGCCGGATGGACGTGCGCCGTCGCCTTCTTGCTGTGGCGAAAAGGCCTGGCGCCGATCGGATTCTTCGCCGCGTCGATTCCGCTCGTCGCCATATGGTCACCCCTGGCGATCATGGGCGCGGTGCCGTTCGCGTTGTTCGCCGGAGTCGACGCGCTGCGCCGCCGGGCTTTCGACCTCAACGATATCGCCCTCGCCGCGCTGGCCGTCGCGGTGGCGCTTCCGGCCTTGCTCTACCTCCAGATCGATGCGGCCAGCGTCGGCATGCACATCCTGCGGACGAACCCGCTGATCTGGGCGCTTTGCGTCGCCCTCGAGGTCTTGCCCTTCACCGTGCCGCTCCTTCGCGAGCGGGAATCGCCGGCGACGGACAAAGCGGTGGTTCGGCTCATCCAGTTCCTGTTGCTGGCGATGCCGCTGGTGCAGGTCGGCGTCAGCGCGGACTTCCAGATGCGCGCCTCGATCATGCCTTTGGCGCTGCTTTCGATGCTGTTCGCGCAGTGGGTTTGCAGGGTCTCGGAGAGAGGCCCGCGCGCAACGCGGCGTCGCTTACGCGTCGCTTGCAATCACGCTGGGCGCGGCTACGCCTTTGCTCGAAGTTCGGCGGGCGGTGCTCAACGCTCCGTCGCCGCGACCGCTCTGCTCGCTGATCGGGCGTGTGGCACAAGCAGGACAACATGATCGTGCCGTACTCGATGTATCTTGCTCCGGATCGCGGAGGCTTCCTGATTCGCTGCGCAACGTGCCGGTCACGACTGGCGGGTCCGAACCGGCCGAATGCTGGGACCGAAATGGGTGACTCCAAGCCATGGCTGAAGCGGTCCCGGCATTGAACGAGATTCCAGCCCGTGCCGGTGCGGCTCGGCGTATCCTCGTCTTCGAAACTTGTCTTCGGCTTGCGCCGTTTCACTGACCTTCAACTCGCCACGATCTGGAAGTTCCTGAAGCCGAGGCTGTCGAGCCTCCGTGGCAATCTGCTCGACGTCGGCTGCGGTGAAATGCCGTACCAGAAACTGCGTTGATCCAGACGTGGCCTACGCCGGCATAGACGTGCCGCGGGCATACCGCGTATACGCGATGCGCGGCTGAGCGGCACGCGTCATCCCGATTTGATGGAATTTGCGACATACATTTCCCGGAAAGTCCATCCTCGTTTCGACACGGTGCTGTGCACCGAGGTGCTGGAGCATGCCGAGGCTCCAGCGGCGCTGATCGCGGAGATGCGACGGGTTCTGAAGCCTGGCGGCAGGCTGATCGCGACGGTACCCTTCTCCGCGCGCGTTCACTACGTGCCTTACGATTTCCATCGCTTCACCAGATATGCTCTGACGGGAATGTTTTCCTCGTTTCAGAACGTTGCGATCGAGGAGAGAGGGAACGACCTAGCGGTGATCGCGAACAAGCTCGTCGTCCTTGTGGCGCGCATGGTCCGCCCTTCGACCAAGTCGATCGTCCAATGGCCGCTGCTGGTCTTGTTGCTGCCCCTGGCGGCGACTTTCCTTCTGATCGCCCATCTGGCGTTGGCGCTGGAGTTCGGCTCGAAAGACGATCCCTTGGGTTACGCCATCGTCGCCACGAAAGGCGAATGAGCCAACATCTTGCGAAACTTCGCCAACGTCCTAGCCTCGCGCCTGTGCAGGCTCGCTTCAAGATTCACTCTTACCCTGCGGAGCTCAGCCAGCCGACACACCGGCACAGGCGCGCTCACCTGTCGCTTATCCTCGGGGGACGAGTAAGCGAGGAGTCGCGCGGCGATGAGCGCAGCGTTGGACCGGGGATGTTCGCCGTCCGGGGTAGCGAGTTCGCGCACCAGGTTCGTTTCGGCTCAGGCGGAGCACTCATCGTTTCGCTCGACATCTCCGGCGAGCAATTCGAAGCGTTGGACGCGGAAGAAGTCGGCCGCTGGAACCCGGGTTCGCAGCGGCTTGTCCAGGGCGTGCTCGCCTCGGTGCTTCGGCGAGACAGCCGTGCAGACATCGAGGATTGCGTGTGGGAGGTGATGGCTGGGCCGCCCTCGGAGGCTGCGCTTGTTGCGCCACCCTGGCTGCTTCACGCCCGCGACCGGTTGATCGAGGAGAGCGCGGCCATCGGCGAGCTGGCGGCCGACGCCGGGGTACACAGGGTGTATTTCTCCCGTCTATTCGCGCGTGTCTTCGGCATGCCCCCGACGGTCTATCGCATGCGAATGGGGGGAATGCGCGCGGTCGCGGCGGCGATCGAAGGCGAAGCGGCCGCGGCAAGCGCCTATGATTGCGGGTTCGCGGACCAAAGCCACATGTCGAGGGTGCTGCGCCAGGTTGCCGGTACTTCCTACAAGAGTTTGCGAACACTGAACCGCGAGGTTACATCCGTCCAAGAATAAGAGACCAGGCCCGCCTATCACTCCGGCAAACGACGGAGCTCTTTCATGCGGCAGTGGCAAATTCTCTTCTGCGCTCTCTCGGCGAGCGTCTTTTCGTTCAACGTCCAGGCGCGGACCGTCGCTCCAGCCCACAGGTCGTTCTCAGTCCCCTTCGAGCTCTACAAGGGGCACATATACGTCCGGGCATTCGTCAACGGCAAAGGCCCGTACCGCTTCGTCTTTGACACCGGCGCGAGCGGCATGGGCCGGGCGGACCGCAGACTGGTCGCGGAACTCTCCCTTCCGACCGTCGGCGAGACAGAGAACAGCGACGGGATCAATACCGCGCAAATCGCGATCGTGTCCGCCGACAGCCTTCGCCTCGGGAACCTCGAGAAGCGCGATGTCCAGCTCGCCTCACGCGACTATAACCTCCACCGCAAGCCGGCCGAGGCGCCGGTCATGGGGATCATCGGCCGCGATTTCTTCAAGGATCGCCTGCTGACGATCGACTATCCGGCCCGGAGGATAAGGTTTTCGAACGGCAGCCTCAGCGCCCGCGAACGCGGTGTGGTTGCCTACAAGCCAAGTTTCTCGATCCCCGTCTGTTTCGCCATCGGTTGCTTCGACGGACAAGTCGATAGCGGTTCCAACCGCAGCCTTATCATACCCAAGGCGCTCGTCGGCCGAGTTCAGGCGAGCGCTCCCGTGCGCATTGGCTCTGGAACGAGCGCCAACACGGTGTTCGAACTTTATGAGATGGAGCTGTCGCAACCGGTCCGAATTTCGGATGTCACGGCGACCCGTCAGAAGATCCTCTATTCCGATCCGTCGGACGACACGATCAACATCGGCTCCGACTTCCTCAAGGACTATGTCCTGACGATCGACCAGCGCCACCAGCTGCTGAAAATCAGCAGGCCGAAGCGGTGATCAGCCGGCGCTCTCCGCCAGAACCGTCAGGCCGCGTTCGCTGACTTCCGCGAAGCCGCCGGTCACCGGGATGCGTTCGGGTTGCGTGCCGGCGGCGCGGTAGACCGCGATCTCGCCGTTCTTGAGCGTGGTCATGTATGGCGCGTGGCCCGCCATGATGCCCGATTTGCCTTCGGTGCCGGGGACGACGACCATGTAAACATCGCCAGAGGTGACCATCCGGTCGGGGGTGACGAGCTCGAAATGCAGATCGGCCATTATTCCTCGCCTTCAATCGCCTTGTCGAAGGCGGACGCGGCCGCCTCGAACTTGTCGCGGCAGCCGGTGTTGCAGAATCCGACGACCTTGCCGCGATAGCGCGTCAGGCTGTCCGCGCTGACCGGCTTGCCGGACCACGGGCAGACCTCGTTGACGCAATCTTCGAGTTTCAGTTCGGTCATTCGAATTCTCTTTTCCCTCTCCCCACCTGTGGGGAGAGGGCGGGGAGAGGGGCCGTGGTGGCGCCCGCCGCCGTGCCCCTCTCCCTGCCGCTTCGCGGCTGTCCCTCTCCCCCAAAGGGGGCGAGGGGGATTAAGCCTCCTGCGCCAGCTTCTCGGCCTTGGCGACCGCTTCGTCGATGCCGCCGACCATGTAGAAGGCGGCCTCGGGGAGGTGGTCGTACTCGCCGTTCACCACCGCCTTGAACGAGCGGACCGTGTCTTCGACCTGGACGAACTTGCCCGGGATGCCGGTGAAGACCTCGGCGACATGGAACGGCTGCGACAGGAAGCGCTGGATCTTGCGCGCGCGGCTGACGATCAGCTTATCCTCTTCGCTGAGCTCGTCCATGCCGAGGATGGCGATGATGTCCTGCAGGCTCTTGTAGCGCTGGAGCGTCTCCTGGACGGCGCGGGCAGTCTCGTAATGCTCCTGGCCGACCACGGCGGGGGTGAGCACGCGGCTGACCGAGTTCGAGCGGGTCGACCGCGGGATAGATGCCGAGCTCGGAGATCGCGCGGCTCAGCGTCGTCGTCGCGTCGAGGTGGGCGAACGAAGTCGCCGGCGCCGGGTCGGTCAAGTCGTCGGCCGGCACGTAGATGGCCTGCACGGAGGTGATCGAACCCTTGTTGGTCGAGGTGATGCGCTCCTGAAGCTGGCCCATGTCGGTGGACAACGTCGGCTGATAGCCCACGGCCGACGGAATGCGGCCGAGCAGCGCCGACACTTCCGAGCCCGCCTGGGTGAAGCGGAAGATGTTGTCGACGAAGAAGAGCACGTCCTGGCCTTCGACGTCGCGGAAATATTCCGCCTGGGTGAGGCCCGAGAGAGCAACGCGGGCGCGGGCGCCCGGCGGCTCGTTCATCTGGCCGAACACCAGCGCGACCTTCGAGCCCTTCGGGCGTCGGGTTGCCGTCGGCATCCTTGGCGATGACTCCCGCGTCGAGGAACTCGTGATAGAGATCGTTGCCCTCGCGGGTCCGCTCGCCGACGCCGGCGAATACGCTGACTCCGCCGTGGCCCTTGGCGATGTTGTTGATCAGCTCCTGGATCAGCACGGTCTTACCGACGCCGGCGCCGCCGAACAGGCCGATCTTTCCGCCCTTCGCGTAGGGCGCGAGGAGGTCGATGACCTTGATCCCGGTGACTAGGATCGCGGCTTCGGTCGACTGATCGACGAACGGCGGGGCCTCGGCGTGGATCGGGGCCGACATGTCGCTCCCGATCGGTCCGCGCTCGTCGATCGGCTCGCCGATGACGTTCATGATCCGGCCGAGCGTCTTGGGGCCGACGGGGACGCGGATCTGCGAACCGGTAGCGTTGACGGTCTGCCCGCGGGTCAAGCCGTCGGTCGAATCCATCGCAATCGTGCGCACGACATTCTCGCCGAGGTGCTGGGCGACTTCGAGCACGAGGCGGTTGCCGCCATTGTCGGTCTCGAGCGCCGACAGGATCGGCGGAAGCTCGCCCTCGAACGCGACGTCGACGACGGCGCCGATGACCTGGCTCACTCGGCCGGTGAGGTTGCTGGTCGGCTTGGCGGTCGGAGTCGAGTCCGCGGTAGCGGCCTTCCTCGCGCGGGGTTTGGGCTTCGTGTCGGCGGCGGTGGCCATGTGTTCGTTCTTCCCTTCGTGTTCCCCGGCGAAGGCCGGGGTCCAGTCCAAAACAAAATCCGGCGCGAAAGCGCCGCCTGGGCCCCGGCCTGCGCCGGGGAGCAGGAACTACAGAGCCTCGGCTCCCGAAATAATCTCGATCAGTTCCGTTGTGATCACGGCCTGGCGCTGCCGATTGTACTGAATCGATAGGCGGTTGATCATGTCGCCGGCGTTGCGCGTGGCATTGTCCATCGCGGTCATTTGGCTGCCGTAGAAGCCGGCCTGGTTCTCGAGCAGCGCGCGATAGATCTGGACGGCGATGTTGCGCGGCAGGAGGTCGGCGAGGATCTCTTCCTCGTCCGGCTCATATTCGACCGCGGCAGGCGCTCCGCCCTTCGCAGGTGCGTTTTCATCCGCCGGTTTCACGGCCACGGGGATGATCTGTTCGACCGTCGGCTCCTGCACCAGGGTCGAACGAAAGTTCGCGTAGGCGAGGTGGACGACGTCGATTCCGTCGGTGATGTAGCGGTCGACCAGGTCCTTCGCGATTGCCTGGGCATCCGCGTAGGACGGCGCCTTCATTTCACTGGTGTCGTACTGGGCGACGATGCTCTTTGGATAGAGCCGCTGGATGACCGGACGGCCTTTGCGGCCGACGATGTAGAACAGGACCGTCTTGCCGTCGGCGACGAGCTCATCGGCTTTGCGGCGGGCGGCGCGGACGACGTTGCTGCTGAACGCCCCGGCAAGGCCGCGGTCGGCGGTCGCGAGCACGATCAGGTGCGTGTCGTCCTTGCCGGTGCCGGCGAGCAGCTTTGGGGTCTGCGGCCCGACCGCGATGCGCGACGCGAGCGACTGGACGACGTCCGTCATCCGCGCCGAATAGGGACGCCCGGCTTCGGCGTTCTGCTGGGCACGGCGCAGCTTCGCCGCGGCGACCATCTTCATCGCCTTGGTGATCTTCTGCGTCGACTTCACCGAGCCGATGCGGAGCTTGAGGGCCTTTAAGCTTGCCATTCGTTCCCTTGTTCCCCGGCGAAGGCCGGGGTCCAGCTAAACAAAAACCAGCCGCGTTTCGCGGCTCCTGGGCCCCGGCCTTCGCCGGGGAACAGGCAATTACCCAAACTGCTTCCCGAACTCGGTCAGAGCGTCCTTGAGCGCGGCGGCGGTGTCGTCGTCGAGCGCCTTGGTGTCGCGGATCTTGGCGAGGATCTCGGGCTTGTCCGAACGCAGGTAGCTCAGCATCGCCGCCTCGTAACGGACGACGTCCTTCACATCGACGCTGTCGAGGAAGCCCTGCGTTCCGGCAAAGATCGAGGCGACCTGCTCCTCGACCGGCATCGGGGCGTACTGCGGCTGCTTCAAGAGCTCGGTCAGCCGCGCGCCGCGCGCCAGCAGCTTCTGGGTCGAGGCGTCGAGGTCCGAGCCGAACTGCGCGAACGCGGCCATCTCGCGATACTGCGCGAGCTCGAGCTTGATCGAGCCGGCGACCTTCTTCATCGCCTTGGTCTGCGCGGCCGAGCCGACGCGGCTGACCGAGAGGCCGACGTTAATCGCCGGGCGGATGCCCTGGTAGAAGAGGTCGGTCTCGAGGAAGATCTGGCCGTCGGTGATCGAGATCACGTTGGTCGGGATGTAGGCCGACACGTCGCCCGCCTGCGTCTCGATGACCGGCAGCGCGGTCAGCGATCCGCCGCCGTTGTCCTCGTTCATCTTCGCGGCGCGCTCGAGCAGGCGGCTGTGGAGATAGAAGACGTCGCCGGGATAGGCTTCGCGGCCCGGCGGGCGGCGCAGAAGCAGCGACATCTGGCGGTAGGCGACGGCCTGCTTCGACAGATCGTCGTAGACGATGACCGCGTGCATGCCGTTGTCGCGGAAATATTCGCCCATCGCGCAGCCGGTGTAGGGCGCGAGGAACTGCAGCGGCGCCGGCTCCGACGCGGTCGCGGCGACGACGATCGAATATTCCATCGCGCCATTCTCTTCGAGCGCGCGGACGATCTGGGCGACGGTCGAGCGCTTCTGGCCGATTGCGACATAGATGCAGTAGAGCTTCTGGCTTTCGTCGCCCGACTTGTTGATGTCCTTCTGGTTGATGAAGGTGTCGAGCGCGACGGCGGTCTTGCCGGTCTGGCGGTCGCCGATGATCAGCTCGCGCTGGCCGCGGCCGATGGGGACGAGCGCGTCCAGTGCCTTGAGGCCGGTCTGCACCGGCTCGTGCACGGACTTGCGCGGGATGATGCCGGGCGCCTTGACCTCGACGCGGCTGCGCTCGGTCGTCTCGATCGGCCCCTTGCCGTCGATCGGGTTGCCGAGCGCGTCGACGACGCGGCCGAGCAGCGCCTTGCCGACGGGAACGTCGACGATGGTGCCGGTGCGCTTGACGGTCGAGCCTTCGGAGATCTCCGAGTCCGAGCCGAAGATGACGACGCCGACATTGTCGGCCTCGAGGTTGAGGGCCATTCCCTTGGTGCCGTTGTCGAACTCGACCATTTCGCCGGCCTGGACATTGTCGAGGCCGTAGATGCGCGCGATTCCGTCGCCGACCGAGAGCACGGTGCCGACTTCGGAGACCTGCGCTTCGGCGTCGAAATTCGCGATCTGGTCGCGGATAACGCGGGAGATTTCAGCGGCGCGGATATCCATTGGTTCGTCTTAGCCTTTCATCGCCTGAGCGAGTTGGTTGAGTTTGGTGCGGATCGAAGCGTCGATCTGCTGGCTGCCCAGCTTCACGACGATCCCGCCGAGGATGTCGGGGTCGACGGCGGCGTCGATGTTGACGTCGCGACCGGCGCGAGTGCGGAGCTGCTGCCTGAGCGCGCCCAGCTGGTCGTCATTGAGCGGACGGGCGGTAATCACGTCTGCCGTGGTCTCCCCGCGATGCTCGGCCGCCAGCCGGCGGAAGGCGCGGATCACCGGACGAAGCTGGTTCTTGCGGCCGTTCCGCGCAAGCACGCCGACGAAATTGCTGGTGACGGGATCGAGGCTGAGTTCATCCGCCAGCGCGGCAAAGGCCTTGCCGGCCTCTTCACGCGAAACGAGCGGGCTCGTGACCAGCTCGCTGAAGTCCTTCGAATCGACGAGCGCCTGGCTCAACGCTTCGAGGCTCTTGCCGACCGATTCGATCTGCCGCTGGTCGCGCGCGAGATCGAACAGCGCGGACGCATAGCGCCCTGCTAAGCTGGCCCGAATGCCGCCGGATGTCTCCACGCGCGAAAAGCTCCAGAAACGGAATGTTGCCCCGATGCGAAAAACGGGGCGTGAAATCGGCTTGCGCCGCACGCCCCCGACCGGTTGGCGCGGCCCCTAGCAAGGGGTGCGCTGCGATGCAACCGCCTGCTTTCGGTTTGACCGCAAGGCAGCGGAAGCAGAGGCGCGTCCCTGCCTGTACCAACGACCCATGACTTACCGAATCATCGGCCTCGATCCGGCGCCTTACAAGCCGCTCTTTGCACTGTCAGACGATCAACTCGCCGAGCGCGGAATGCAGCGAATGACCGTCACGGCGAAGCCTGGCTTTCCGTGCCGCGTGAGCCTGACCGATTGCGACATTGGCGAGAGCGTGCTTCTGCTCAACCACGTCAGCCACGATGTCGCCAACCCCTATCGCGCGGCGCACGCCATCTTCGTGTCGGATGCAGAGCAGGGGCGGTTCATCGATGAAGTCCCGCCGGTATTCGAAGCGCGCGTGCTCTCGCTACGCGGGTTTGATGGAGAGGGGATGATGGCCGACGCCGCTCTGGCTAAGCCAGGCGAGGCCGACGCGGTGATTCGTAAGCTCTTCGACAATCCGCAGATCGAGACGATCCACGCCCACAATGCGGTGCGTGGCTGTTTCTCGGCAAAGATCGAAAGGACCTATTGATGGCGACCCTTGCACCCCTTTCAGGCCAGCCTAGATCGGAGGCCATGGCCACTGTGATGCGCCTCGACCCCGAGACCGCGTGGGCGGCGTTCATGCGCCGCGATCGCGCCTGGGACGGGCGAGTGATCGGCGCGGTCAAGACCACCGGCATCTACTGCAAGCCGAGCTGCCCGGCGCGGCGCCCCAAGCGGGAGCATGTCGAGTTCTACTCGAGCGGCGAGGACGCGCGCGCCGCGGGCTTCCGGCCGTGTCTGCGCTGCAAGCCCGACGAGGTCGGCCGCGACCGCGAAGCGGTGGCCGCCGCCGTCAAGCTGATCGAGCAGGCGGAGGACGCGCCGAACCTCGCCGAGCTGGCCGATGCCGTCGGCTATGCGCCCCATCACTTCCAGCGGCTTTTCAAGCGCGATCTCGGCGTCTCGCCGGCGGAATATGCGCGCGGACTTCGCAGTCGCAGGGCGGAGCAGGCGCTGAAGGCGAATGATCGAATCACCGACGCGGTCTATGACGCGGGCTACCAGAGCCCGAGCGGCTTTTACGACGATGCAAAGGAGAGGCTGGGCATGACCCCGTCGGCATGGCGGGACGGCGGACGAGGCGAGACAATCCGCTGGACGACGTTCGACAGTCCGTTGGGCGAGATGCTCATTGCCGCCACCGCGAAAGGCATCTGCCGCCTGACTTTCGACGACAGCGATGCCTCGTTGAGGCGATTCTTCCCCAATGCGACCATCGTGAAGGACACGGGCGGTCTCAAGGTACTCGTCGAAGGAGCGCTCGCCGCCATCGAGCAACCGCTTGCGATGCCCGACTTGCCGATCGACGTCGCCGGCACGGCTTTCCAGGAAGCCGTGTGGCGCGAGCTTCGCAGGATCCCGCCCGGTGAGACGCGCAGCTATTCGGACATCGCCGCTGCCATCGGTCATCCGAAGGCGGTCCGCGCGGTCGGCACCGCCAATGGCGACAATCACGTCTGCGTGCTGATCCCGTGCCATCGCGTGATCCGCAGTGACGGCTCGCTCGGCGGCTATGGCGGCGGCATCGACCGCAAGAAGAAGCTGCTCGCGTCGGAAGGACACAGCGTCGAAGAACCGGAGCTGCCGCTCGCCGAATGAATGCTTGCCGCCCTGCCCGTGTTCGCTCAACAGGCGCTCGAACGGGAGGGGTGACGAATGGAACAGGTAACGCCGGTAGCCAGGAAGCCGCTTTGGCGACGGATCGTCGATTTTCCGCTGGTCGCGATGCTCGTCGCCATCGTCCTTGTCTTCCTCACCAGTGCCCTCGCGGCCTTTATCGCCGACAAGGTGCCGCCGATCGCGGGATTCACCGCGAACATGCGGTTCGGATTGATTTGCGCCGCCATGCTCGTCCTCGTCTACGAGCTCGTCATCCGCCATCTCGGAGAGCATCCGCGCGACGATTACCGGGACCCGAGGGCCCTTCGGCGTCTGCTCATCGGCCTCGGCGCGGGTTTTGCCGTTTTCTCGCTCGCAGTGGCGGTTGCTGCCGCGCTCGGAATTTACCGGATCACCGGGAAGGGCGACCTCACCGATTTGCTGCCGGCGCTGATCAGTTCCGCGATCTTCCCGGCGGTCTCGGAGGAGCTCCTGTTCCGCGGCATCCTCTTTCGTTGGATCGAGGAATTCGGCGGGAGCTGGGCGGCGCTGCTGCTGACCTCGGCCTTCTTCGGTGCCGCGCATCTCTACAATCCCAACGCCAGCACCATCGCCGCTGTCGGGATCGCGTTCGAGGCCGGAGTCATGCTCGGCGCCGCCTACATGCTGAACTCGAAGCCTGTGGCTTCCGATGGGAATCCACGCGGCGTGGAACTTCGCGCAGGGCGAGATTTACGACATCCCGGTGTCGGGCACGCCCGTCCACGGCGTCGTCGAAGCTCGCCTCAGCGGGCCGCCGATCCTCACCGGAAACGGATTTGGACTCGAAGCCTCGCTCACCGCGATCGTGGTCGCGACGCTGTTCGGCCTGTGGCTTCTATGGCTGGCGATCCGTAAGGGCGAGGTGATGAAGCCGCGCTGGGTGCGGCGGCGGTCGCGGGGCTAATTGTCCTTTTTACTCTCCGCCTCTTCCCGGTCCATTTCCTGCACCAGCGCCTTGTAGGCTTCATCGACCTTCTTCGCCCCGGCAAGTTCTACGACGGCGTGGAGGTTCTTCTTGCCCTTGGATTCGTGCGGATTGAGCGCGAGGGGAAGAAGGATGTCGCGGGCGAGATCGCCTTTTTTCTCCGAAAGCAGCTGGCGCGAGAGCACGAGCCGAAGATCGCGGTCATGCGGCGCTGCCAGATAGGCTTGCTCCAATCCGATCGCCGCTGACTCCGGGATCGGCTGGCCGGAATACCAGTAGGTCAGATAGTTGTAGAGCAGCGGCGCGGGGTGGTGCGGGTCGATATCGTGCGCCTGAGCGAGGAAGGTTCGTGCCTGCGGCAGGTACTGCTTGTCCTTCTTCCCCTTTTCCAACAGCACTTGACCCTTGTCGATCAGCGCATCGATCGAGTCCGGCTTCAGCTGCAGCGCGCGGTCGGCCGCGGCCTGCGCCGCGTCAAGATGCTCGGCATCGAACTCGGCCTCGTAGAGAGCAAGCTGGACGGGAACACTGTTGGGGAATCTCCTTGCGGCATCTCGCGCGTCCGCGGCGACGCCACCGGCTTCGGCGTGGGTCACGCCGGCCTTGGAACGGACCCTGATCGCGATCGCGGCTTCTTCGTCGTCACCGAGTTTCCGCATCGCTACGCTGGGCGCAGTGACGTTCGCCGGCTTCACATCGGCGCCGTACAGGCGGCCCTTGTTCTTGTAGCGCGTGATTTCCGCGGCGAGCTTGTCGAGATCGCCAAACGCCTTCCGCGCAGCATCCCCCGAAGGAACGCCTTCGTCGACGAGCTTGAGATAGGTCTGTAGCTGCCCGCGCCGGGTCGGCTCGAATGTCAGGTAGTGGTTCATGAGCCAGCCGAGGCTGTAGTAGCTGTAGAAGTCTTCGAAATCGGGTTTGGCGGTGCTGGCCAACAGGCTCTGCGGAGTTGTGGTCAACATCGAGTGGAAAAGGTCGTCCGACCGCCACTGTGGCGGGTTCCCCAGGTGGAAGCTGCCGTCGTCGTGCAGATCGATCGTCGCCAGGGTCTCGGCGAACGCTTCGACGTACCAGCTAGGATACCCCGCCGGGAAATATTGGAACATGAAGTGATGCGCATATTCGTGGAACAGAACCGATTTCGGATCGAGGTCGGTCCGGCTGTCTCGAAGCCGGGCAGTAATACTGCCGAGCTCTTTCGAATCGCGAACCGGCGTGAACTCGACCGGGATCAGCTCGGGCTTGTAGAATCCCGCGACGCCGTCGGCATGAGCGAGCCTCCCGATGTCCTTGACGTCGCCCAGCCGAAAGATCGTGACGCGCTGCCAATCGGCCGTCAGCGGCTTGAATTTCACGCTTTGCAGTGACCGCAAGGCATTGTCGTAACGCTCGAGCTGGGTCGCGAACTTGCGCGTGTCGCGCTCGTCGTCCTGCGAGTAGATGATGAAGTGGTCCGTCCGGGCTTCCCACCACTCGGCGTGAGCCGGGGCTGCGAAGAACACGACCGAGATCAACAGGCACAAGCGACGCACGATACTAACCTCCCCAGCATGTTTCCGGCTGCTAGCAAGGCCTTAGCCGTTGAAACAAGGGGAATTTTTTTGTCCGGCCAGATAGTGATCAACGTCAAGGTCGTGGCTACAGGAAACTGTACGGATCGACATCGACGCTGACTTTGACCTTGGAATTCCAGTCGAGCGCCGCCAGCCAGTCGCGAATGACGTCCTGCACGTCGAGACTGCGCCGCGCATGGACCAGCAGCCGCTGGCGGTGCCGGCCGCGAAGCATTGCGAGCGGGGCGGGTGCGGGGCCGAATACCGCCATTCCTTCGACCTCCGGCGCGGCATGGCCGATGCGACGCGCGACGCCCTCGGCTTCGGAGGCGTCCTCGGCCGAGACGACGATCGCCGCCAGCCGGCCGAACGGCGGCATTGCTGCTTCCCGCCGCGCTTCAGTTTCAGCTGCATAGAAACCAGGGGCGTCACCCGAGACGAGCGCGGCGATGACGGGCGCGTCCGGATCGTGGGTCTGGACGAACACGCGCCCGGGCTTGTCGCCGCGCCCGGCGCGTCCGGCCACCTGCTGGATCTGCTGGAAGCTGCGCTCGGCCGCGCGAAGGTCGCCGCCGGCGAGGCCGAGGTCGGCATCGACGACCCCGACGAGCGTCAGGTTCGGGAAGTGATAGCCTTTGGTCACCAGCTGAGTGCCGATCACCACGTCGATCGCGCCCGCTTCCATCGCCCCGACGAATTCCGCGGCGCGGAGCGGAGACCAGATCGTGTCCGACGTCACGATCGCCGTCCGCGCATCGGGGAACAGGGCTGCGACCTCGTCGGCGATCCGCTCGACGCCCGGCCCGCAGGCGACGAGGCTGTCCTCCTCGCCGCATTCGGGGCAGGCCTTGGGCGGCGGCATCACATGCCCGCAATGATGGCAGGCGAGGCGGTGCATCAGCCGGTGCTCGACCATCCAGGCGGTGCAATTGGGGCATTGGAAACGGTGCCCGCAATGGCGGCACAGCGTCAGCGGGGCGAAGCCGCGGCGGTTGAGGAACAGCAGCGATTGTTCGGCACGGCCGAGGTTCGCTTCGATTTCGCTCACCAGCCTGGGGGCAAGCCAGCGCCCGCGCGGCGGCGGATCCTGGGTGAGGTCGATCGGCCGGATGTCGGGCAGCATCGCCCCCGCGAAGCGATGGCGAAGCGAGACTTCACGATACCGGCCAAGCTCCACCATGTGCCTGCTCTCGATCGGCGGAGTCGCCGTCGACAGGATCACGGGAATGTCCTCGAACTTGCCGCGCATCACCGCACAGTCGCGGGCGTGATACTGAACGCCATCTTCCTGTTTGAAGCTCGGCTCGTGGGCCTCGTCGACAACGATCAGCCCGAGCTTCGGATAGGGCAGGAAGAGCGCCGAGCGGGCTCCGACGGTCACCGCCGCTTCGCCGCCGGCGATGCCTCGCCATGCTCGCCGCCGCTGCGAGGAGCGAAGGTCCGAGTGCCAGGCGACCGGAGCGCAACCGAACCGCGCCTCGAACCGCTTCAGGAAGGGTTCGGTGAGCGCGATCTCCGGCAGCAGGACGAGCGCTTGCTGCCCTTGCCGCAGGCACTCCGCGATGGCCTCGAAATAGACTTCGGTCTTGCCCGAGCCGGTGACTCCGTCGAGCAGCACCGGGTCGAAGCCCTTGCCGACGGCCGAGGCGAGGCTTGCGGCTGCGTTCCGCTGGTCGTCGTTAAGATCGGGCGGTGCGTGATCGGGGTCGGGGCAGGCGAGCGGCCGGTCGGCGTCGACCGCCACGGCCTCAAGCGCGCCTGCGTTCACGAGCCCGCGGAGGACTCCGTCACTCACGTCTGCGTGGTGCGCCAGCTCGCGGATCGTGCCCTGACGTGCTTCGAGCGCCGAGAGTGCCTTCTCCCGCTGCGGAGTCAGCCGGTCCGGCACGAGCCCGGTCAACCGGTATTCGGTCAGCTGGCGCGGCCCATCCAGCGCGGCCGACGAGGGCAGGACCATGCGCAAACCGATGCGAGCGGCGCGAGGTAATAGTCCGCGGTCCATTCGCACAGCCGCCGAAGCGGCGCCGCGATCGGCGATACGTCGAGCACGTCTGCGAGCGGTCGCAGCCGGGAGTTGGGTACTTCGTTCGCCGGCAGCCGCGCCGCTTCCCACGCGACCCCGAGCAGCTGTCGCGGTCCCAGCGGCGCAACGACGATCGCCCCCGGCTCGACCTGCATGCCGTCGGGGACGCGGTAGTCCAGCGGTCCGAGCGCTGCATTGAGGGTCACGACCCGGGTGCGGTTCACTATCCGTCACCCCGGCTTCCAGCCGGGGTCTGCTTGCCTTGTTGCATGGTCTTCAGAGAAGAGAAGGCAGGTCCCGGGTCAAGCCCGGGATGACGCACAAGCTACTTCCCGCGCTTCTTGCGGTGGCTGTCGAGGTCGAGGACGGCGGATTCCTCTTCCGGCTGGAGCAGGCCGAGCCGCCGCGCGACTTCCTGATAGGCTTCCTCGACGCCGCCGAGGTCCTGGCGGAAGCGGTCCTTGTCGAGCTTCTGGCCCGACTTCATGTCCCACAGGCGGCAGCCATCGGGGCTGATCTCGTCGGCGAGGATGACGCGCGCATAGTCGCCGTCCCACACGCGCCCGAACTCGAGCTTGAAGTCGATCAGGCGGATCCCGATCGCCGCGAACATGCCCGAGAGGAAGTCGTTCACGCGGATCGCCATGTCGGCGATGTCGTTCATCTCGTCCTGCGTCGCCCAGCCGAAGCAGGCGATATGCTCGTCGGCGATCATCGGGTCGCCGAGCGCATCGTCCTTGTAATAATATTCGATGATCGTCCGCGGCAGCTGCGTGCCTTCCTCGATCCCCAGCCGCTTCGACAGCGAGCCGGCGGCGACGTTGCGGACCACGACCTCGATCGGGATGATCTCGACCTGCCGGATCAGCTGCTCGCGCATGTTCAGGCGGCGGATGAAGTGCGTCGGTACCCCGATCGTCTGGAGCGCGGTGAAAATGTGCTCCGAGATGCGGTTGTTGATCACGCCCTTGCCGCTGATCGTGCCGCGCTTCTGCGCGTTGAACGCGGTGGCGTCGTCCTTGAAATATTGGATGAGCGTGCCGGGCTCCGGACCCTCGTAGAGGATCTTGGCCTTGCCCTCGTAAATCTGGCGGCGGCGAGCCACGGTTCGCGTCACTCCAACGGCAATGGGAAGGAGCGCGCGCTATAAGCGAGGAGCGCGGTGCGTGCTAGTCCGCGCTCCTCTTTCAAATCTTTCGAAAATCAGTGCGACCTCGCTCTGCGGGTCTTCGCGGTCCAGGGCGCATCATATTCAATGCGGTTCAGGACGGCGAAGGCGTCGGCAACGGCAACGCCAAGCCGGCTCAGGCCCCCATAAAGGGTGGCATTCAGCTCGGCGCGGCCCGCCTGGTAGCTGCGGTCGAAGAGTTCATCGATCATGGGAACCATCCTTTCCACGGGTTCGCTTGTTCAAAGTGCCAGCGGGAAATCGAAGCAGTCGTTGGCGGGCCTGAGCGCCAATTCGATCAGCTCGAGCCGCCTCGCCTCGTTGAGAGCGCGCCAGGCGCGGGCCGTGGAGCGCACGGCGTCGACCTTCGCGACCTGCTCGACGGGGCCGTCTTCGATGAACGCACGGATGCTGTGGCCATAAGTCATGGCGTCTCTCCTCATCTGTCGCTGACCGCCGGCGAGGGGGTTTTGCAGGGGAGGGATAAGTCCTCGCCGGCGGCTTGATTCGTAAATAGATATTCCCCGTTCGTTCCGCCAATCAAACGCTCGACAGGATCGATAAACTGGCCTTATGAAGTGGACCGATGAGGCGGCTTCCTCCAATGGCGTCGATCCGGGCCTTCGAAGCGGCGGCGCGGACCGAGAATTTCACCGCCGCCGCGGCCGAGCTCGGGATGACCCAGGCGGCCGTGTCCTATCAGGTGAAGAGCCTTGAGGAGCGGATGGGCGCGCCCCTGTTCGTGCGCGAAAAGGGACGGGTTCGCCTGACGCCGCTCGGCGGACGCCTGCTCCCGGCCCTGTCGAACGCGTTCGACACGATCGAGGCGGCGTTCGCGAGCCATCGCGAGGAGGACGAATCGCTTCTCACGATCACCACCACCCACACCTTCGCCAACACCTGGCTCGCCTGGCGGCTCGGCGCATTCCAGATCGATCATCCCGACCTCGCCGTCAGAATGACCACCAGCAACGACCTCGTCGACCTTCGCTCGGGTGATGCCGACGTCGCCATCCGGGCGGGGCGCGGCGACTGGGAAGGCCTCGAGCATCACGAGCTTTTCAAGTCGAGCTTCACGCCGATGGCGAGCCCGGAGTGCCTGGCCGAAGTCGAAGCGAAGCTGGGTCGAAGGATCGAGCCGCGCGACGTTCCCAACCAGCACCTCATCAATCCCAGCGATGACTGGTGGCAGCAGTGGTTCGCCGACAACGGCGTGCCCGCCGACGACGGCGTGTTCCGCCGGCCGGGAGTGCGGCTCGACAGCCAGGCCGACGAGGGCCACGCGGCCATGGCGGGGCAGGGGTTCGCACTGCTGACGCCGCTTCTGTGGAAGGGCGACGTCGCTTCCGGGCGGCTGACCGTGCTGTTTCCGGAACGCGTGTCGACGCGGGGGTGGGCCTATTGGCTCGTCTATCCGCAGGAGCGGCGCCTCGCACCGAAGATCAAGCGCTTCCGCGAGTGGCTTCTCGCCGAGATGGACAAATCGCAGCGGGAGGGAGCGAATGCCTGGACAAGGGTCGCCGCGGAATGATCGCATATGGCGCGATGAAGCGACGCAAGGTGGCCTAGCGGGCCTCGACGAGCTCGGGACAGGCTTGCTACGCGTCTGCTATGCCTGAATCTGATCTTTCCTCCGTCATCGAAACCCCGTTCGATGCCGCGCTCTCGGAGCGCTATCTCGTCTACGCGCTGTCGACGATCACCGCGCGCTCGCTGCCGGACGTCCGCGACGGTTTGAAGCCGGTCCATCGCCGGCTGCTTTGGGCGATGCGGCTGCTTCGCCTCGATCCTGCCGGCGCCTACAAGAAGTCGGCGCGCGTCGTCGGCGACGTGATCGGCAAATATCATCCGCACGGCGACCAGTCGGTCTACGACGCAATGGTCCGCCTCGCGCAGGACTTCGCGCTGCGCTATCCGCTCGTCGACGGGCAGGGGAATTTCGGCAACATCGACGGCGATAATGCCGCCGCCTACCGCTACACCGAGGCGCGGCTGACGCCGATCGCGATCCAGCTGATGACCGGCCTCGACGAGGGAACGGTCGATTTCCGACCAACGTACAACGGCGAGGAAGAGGAACCGGAGGTCTTCCCGGGCCTGTTCCCCAACCTCCTCGCCAATGGCGCGAGCGGGATTGCGGTCGGAATGGCGACCTCGATCCCGCCGCACAATCTCGGCGAGCTGGTCGATGCGGCGATCCGGCTGGTCGACGAGCCGAAGATCGACGACCGTACCTTGCTCGATCATGTGAAGGGACCCGATTTCCCGACCGGGGGAGTGCTCGTCGATGACGAGGACACCATCGCCCGGGCCTATGTGAGCGGCCGCGGCTCGTTCCGGCTTCGCGCCAAGGTCGACATCGAGCGCGAGAAGGGGGGCAGCTGGCACCTTCTGGTGAGCGAGATTCCCTACGGCGTCCCGAAAGCCAAGCTGATCGAGCAAATCGCCCAGCTCATCGCCGACAAGAAACTGCCGATCCTCGCGGACGTGAAGGACGAAAGCGACGAGCAGGTCCGGCTGATCCTGGAGCCGCGGGCCCGAACGGTCGATCCCGAGCTCCTGCTCGAAAGCCTGTATCGCCTGACCGATCTCGGGATTCGCTTCCCGCTCAACCTCAACGTGCTCGATTCCACCCGCACGCCGGGCGTGATGAGCCTCAAGGAGGCGCTCGCCGCCTGGCTCGCCTTCCAGTTCGAGGTGCTCGTCCGCCGGAGCCAGGTCCGGATCGGCAAGATCGACGACCGGATCGAACTGCTCGACGGATTCCTGGTTGCCTACCTCAACCTCGACCGGGTGATCGAGATCATCCGTACTGAGGACGAGCCCAAGCCCGTCATGATGGCGGAATTCTCGCTGCTGGACCGGCAAGCCGAAGCTATTCTCAACATGCGCCTACGGTCGTTGCGGCGGCTGGAAGAGATGGAAATCGCCAAGGAGCGGGCGGCGCTCGCGAAGGAGCGGGACGATCTCGAAAAGCTGATCGAAAGCCCAGCCCGGCAGAAGACGCGCCTCAAGCGCGATCTCGCTTCGCTCAAGGAGAAGTTCGGCGACGAGCGGCGAACGCAGATCGAAGCGGCGGCGGCGACGCGTGAGATCGACTGGTCGGCGATGATCGAGAAGGAGCCGATCACGGTCATCCTATCGCAGCGCGGCTGGATCCGGGCCATGAAGGGCCATCTCGCGCTCGACCAGGTCGCCGATCTGAAATGGCGCGAGGGCGACGGACCCTTCATCCAGTTCCACGCCCAGACCACCGACCGGCTGGCGCTGTTCGCGTCCAACGGGCGCGTCTACACGCTCGCCGGCGACAAGCTGCCGAGTGCGCGCGGCTTCGGCGAGCCGGTTCGGCTGTTCATCGACCTCGATGCCGATGTGGATATCGTTCAGCTGGTCGTCGCCCGCCCCGAGATGAAGCTGTTGGTCGCCTCCTCCGACGGGAAAGGTTTCGTAACGAGCGGCGAAGCGACGCTTGGGGAGACCCGCAAGGGGAAGCAGCTGGTCAATGTCCGGGCCGGGGCGCGGGTCGCCGTGGTGCGCCCAATCGGCGAAGGGGCCGATGCGGTCGCGGTCGTGGGCGAGAATCGGAAGATGGTCGTTTTCCCGCTGGCCGAGCTTCCCGAGCTCGGCCGAGGGCAGGGCGTGACCCTTCAGCGCTACCGGGACGGCGGACTTTCGGACGCGATCGCCTTTGCCTTCGGCGAGGGGTTGAGCTGGACGCTCGGCGGCGACACGGGCCGGGTTCGCACGGAAACCGATCTCTCGCCATGGCGCGCGGCCCGAGGCGCCGCCGGCCGCATGCCGCCCGTCGGCTTCCCGCGCAGCAACCGCTTCGATTAGGACGCGCAGCCAACCCCGCTTAACAACGCCGATTAGAGCCAAAAGATACTTCGAATTAACTCCTCTGCTTCATAGCGGCGGCATGCAGGCTGCAGCATCCCGGACGCCGGCCTCGTCTCGGCGCCGTCGGACAGACAATCCACGCGCGGTCGTGCGGCTTCCCGCTGTGGACGATACCGGGCTGCTCGAGGCGCTTCCAATCGCTGCCGCGATCTTTTCTTCCAGGAACGGCAAGCTGTGGGTCGACGCGGCGAACGTCCGCTTCCTGGAGCTGGCGGGGTGCGAAGGCGCGGCCAGCTCGTTCGTCGAGATCTTCAAGCGTTATGCAGACGGCCCGGGCGGGACTCTCGTTCGCGAGTTCCTTGCCAATCCGTCTTCCGCCCCGGATGAAATTGAATATGCCGAAGGCGAAGGGCTCGGTCGACGGTTCCTCAAGCTCAAGCTCGCTCCGTTGACCACTGCCGCCCAGGCGGCACCGCGGTGTCTGATGTGCGTCGTCGACCGTACGATCGAGATTCGGGCCGAGAACAACCTCCGGGCGGAAATGCTCCGCGACAGTCTGACGGGCCTTGCGAACCGGCTCGCGTTCAGCGAGGCGATCGAGAAGGCGGGCGAAACCGTCTCGCGCGATGTCGATCACGCGGTGCTGATCGTCGACATGCTTCGCTTCAGCCGAATCAACGAGTCGATGGGCAGCCTCGCCGGCGACGAGCTGCTGATCACCTTCGCTCGACGGCTGATCCTCGCGCTTCGCGCCGGGGACGTTTTGGCGCGGACGGGCGGGAACGAATTCGGCGTGCTCGTCTCGCTACGCCGTGGCGTCGAGGACGCGTTGAAGACCGCGGAACGCATTCAGCAGGTGATGGCGGCGCCGTTCAAGCTGTCGGAGCTCGAGATCAAGGTGGAGTGCGCGGTCGGGGTTGCGCTGATGCAGGGCGGCCAGGACCCCGAGGAGCTGTTTCGAAGCGCCCAGTTCGCGGTGAAGCAGGCCAAGGTCGCGGGTCGTCCGCAAGTCTACGAGCCCAAACAGGCGACCGAGGCCCGGCGGCGGTTCTCGATCGAGACCGAGCTTCGCCGGGCGCTCGACAAGGACCAGCTCAGGCTCTTCTACCAGCCGCTGATCGACCTCAAGAGCGGCGAGGTCGCGGGGTTCGAGGCTCTTGCGCGCTGGAATCACGAGGACCGCGGCGACATCAGCCCGAGCGAGTTCATCCCCGTCGCCGAAGAATCGGGCCTCATCCTGCAGCTCGGGCGATGGGCGATGGACAAGGCCGCGCAGACGCTCGCCGATTGGGATCGCGAGACCGGCGAGAAGCTGCCGCTCTACGTCGAAGTCAATCTCTCGGCCATCCAGGTCGCTCGGGACGACATCGCAGCCGTCGTCTCCAGCGCGCTGAAGTCGAGCGGACTGACCGGCGATCGGCTGACGCTCGAGCTGACCGAAAGCTCGATCGTCCAGGATCCGGTGCGGGCGACCCGCGTCTTCGATGCTCTGAAGGCGCTCGACGCGACCGTCGCGATGGACGATTTCGGCACCGGCTACTCCAGCCTGGCCTATCTCCAGCGACTGCCGATCGACGTGCTCAAGATCGACAAGAGCTTCGTCTCCGGGATGATGGTCGATCCCGACGCCGTGGCGATCGTCCGCGCCGTCCTCAGCCTCGCCGAAGCGCTCGGAATGTCGACGACGGCGGAAGGGATCGAGACGGTCGAGCTGGCGACGACGCTTGCGACGCTCGGCTGCGCGTCCGGCCAGGGTTATTATTTCGCCAGGCCGCTCGAGGCCAGTGCCGCGCTCGACTATTGGAAGTCACGCCGCCGCTAGCGCGGGCAGAAGGTCCGAATAGCGGCCCGGGCGACGTCCCGTTGTTGCCGCCAGCAACGTCTTCTCGATGCTCCGGACGATCGCCGGATGATGAGAATCGGGAGGATGGACCCCGATCCGCAGCACATGAGCCGGCGCATGGCGCAGCGCCGCGGCCGCGAGGAGCGAGGAGGCGAGGCGGGGGCGCGAACGGCTCGCCCAGGTGATCACCGGGCCGCGCGCCAGCCGAGCACCGTTCGCCGGGGACCAGATTCGGAAATGATCTTCGGCGATCGGGATCGCGAGCTCGGCCATGGCCGCTTGCGCGCCATCACCATAGAGCCAGGCCGGCGCGACGAAGCCGTCGACCGCGCGGCCGATCACGTCTTCGAGTAGCGCCTTGCCCTCGACCATGCGTCGCGCGGCGGTGTCGCGTGAGAGGCCGAGAAACTCGCCTTCGCCGGCGGTCATGAAACGGGCGCGCAGCCGATCGCTTGCTGTCCGGTGCCGCGACCGATCGCGATGAAAGTAGCCGTGCAGGAAGATTTCGGCACCCGCGTCCGCCCAATCGCGAAGCCGCGCGGCAAACGGCGAGCCGGGGACAATCGGCGCCTCGCCCCAATAGTTCGGGACGACAAGCATCGCGATCCGGCGCCCGACATGGGGTCGGAGCACGGCCAGAAGCCGGTCGACCTCGCCCTCGAAGCGCGGGGAGACATCGTGGATCGACGCAAGCAGGAGCCGTTGGGATGAGCCGATCATAAGCGTTGCCTTGCGGCACCGCGCTCCTCCGCGCCACCCCATGAACAAAGCTTCACTTGATGTTTAAGGGCCCCGACCGCCTTCAGTCGCGCGATGCGTATCGTCGACGTTTGCGCCTTTTATTCACCATTCGGCGGCGGCGTCCGGACCTATGTTGAGGCGAAGCTGCGCAGCGCAGCCCGGTTCGGCCACGAGATCATCGTGATTGCGCCCGGAAAACGCGAGGGAACCGTCAAGCGCGGCCCGGGGGCGTGGCTCGTGACCATCCCGTCCCCGAGGCTCCCGGTCGATCGCCGGTACCGCTATTTCAACGATGAGCGGGTTCTCCATCGCATGCTGGACGCGTGGCAGCCCGATCATGTGGAGGCGTCTTCGCCGTGGTCGAGCGCGACGATGGTCGGACGCTGGGAGGGCCCGGCGACGCGCTCGCTGGTCATGCATTCGGACCCGCTCGCCGCTTACGCCTATCGCTGGCTTGGCGGAGTCGCGCCGCGGGCGGCGATCGACCGATGGTTCGCCTGGTTCTGGCGGCATCTGCGCGGCCTTGGGCACATGTTCGAGACGGTCGTCTGCGCCAACGGCGAGCTTGCCCGGCGGCTGGCCGCGGGCGGAGTCGCCAACGCCGAGACCATCCGGATGGGCGTCGAGCCCGGCCTGTTCTCGCCGTCGTTGCGATCGGCGGAGTTGCGCGAGGCAGCCCTCGCGGCGGTGGGGCAGGACCCCGCCGCGCTCCTACTCCTCGGGATCGGCCGACTTTCGGCCGAGAAACGATGGGAGGTGGTGCTCCGGGCCGCAGGGGACTGCGGACGGGCGCTCCCTGTCGGCTTGCTGCTCATTGGCGACGGGTCCCGGCGGCAATCGCTGCAGATGATCGGTGAACGGTATCGCAACGTCGCGCTCCTCCCGCGCATCACCGACCGGTCCCAGCTCGCAGCACTGCTCGCCAGTGCCGATGCACTGGTCCACGGCTGCGAGTCGGAGACCTTTTGCCTGGTCGCGGCCGAAGCGCGCGCCAGCGGGGTGCCGCTGATCGTCCCCGATCGCGGTGCCGCTTTGGACCAACTCGTCGACGGTGGGGGGACGACCTACACTGCGGGCCGGGAACGATCGCTCGAACAAGCCATCGCCCGTTTCGTCCATCGCGGGCCGGAGCTACAACGCGCCGCCGCGGTCCGGGCGAGCCGTTCCCGAACGATGGACGAGCATTTCGGCGAGCTCTTCGCCCGCTACGAAACACTGACCCCACATCCCGCGGCGGCAGTGCGCGGAGTCGCCAGGCCGGCGCACTCCCCGCTGATCGAGTCGCAAGTGGTCGTCAGCCAGCCCGGCTAAGTTCGTCGGCGACAATCGATTCCAGCGCATCGCCCTGAGGGAAGCCCGCTTCCACCCAGCGATCCTCAATCCGCCGCAGGGTTCGAGCGACGAGGGGCCCCTCCTTCAGACCACGCGCGATCAGTTCGCCGCCACCGATCGGCAGCCGCGGTACGCGCCAGGCCCGGACATCCCTGGCAGCGTCGGACTGGCCGGCGAGCAGCAACCGGTCGACGGCGCAATCCGGCCCCAGGCGATAGGCTAAGGCTTCGGATGTCGGGCTGACATCGGCGCCCGCGGCGCAGGCGAGCCGCTTTCGCGCCTTGTTGGAGAGCTTGAGCCGAACGGCTACGTCCCGAGCGACCTCGGAGTCGTGCGGAAGCAGTGCCGACAAGCGGCGGAGACCTTCCGGTTCCACGGCCGCGGCTTCCTCGGCCGCGATCAACGCCCTCAAATCGCGAACCCGTTCGGCGCCGATCTCGGGCAATACCGGACTAAGGATCCCGCGATCGAGCATGACGGCAATGGTCGTGGATGGGTCGGGCAGGGCGAGTAGCTTGAGAAGTTCGTCGGCGATGCGCTCGCGCGACAGCGCCATCAGATCGTTCGCGCGTGCGGTGCACGCTTCCAGGGCGGCGCGGTCCGGCGGGCCGCTTCCGAAACGCGCGTGGAAACGGAAATAACGGAGGATCCGCAAATGGTCCTCGGCAATGCGCCGCAAAGGATCGCCGATGAAGCGCACGTGCCGCTGGCGAAGGTCCTCGAGGCCCTCGAAATAGTCGAACACCTTGCCCGTCAGCGGGTCTGCCGACAGCGCATTGATGGTGAAGTCGCGCCGGGCCGCGTCCTCCTCCCAGGCGGCGGTGAATGCGACGGTGGCGCGGCGACCGTCGGTTTCGACGTCGCGGCGAAGCGTCGTCACCTCATAGGCGTGGCCGTCGCTGACGGCGGTGACGGTTCCGTGATCAATGCCCGTCGGCACCGCCTTGATCCGTGCCTCCTCGAGGCGTTCGATCACCTCCCCGGGCTGCAGCCTGGTCGCGAGGTCGACGTCGCTGACCGGGAGATCGAGGAGATCGTCCCTGACGGCGCCGCCGACATAACGGGTCAGCCCCAAGTCGGCGCCCAGTGCTTCCAGCAGGCGTTCCATGCCGCGACGGCGGCGCCATTTGTCGGGATCGATCGTCAGGTCCATTGGAGCCTGCGCGAGAGATTGACGATCATCGCGGCGGTTGCCCCCCAGATCCTTCGACCATTCCACACGATCTCGTAATAGTGGCGCTCGCGTCCCTGGAACAGCGCGCTCCGGATGTGCTGGTTGGCGGGGTCGAGCAGGAAGCCGAGCGGCGCTTCGAACAGGTCGGCGACCTCATGTTCGTGCGGTTCGAGCGAGAGATCGGGCGGTATGACGCCAAGGACCGGCGTCACGACATAGCCGGTCACGGTACGGTACGGATCGAGCGCGCCAATCAGGTCGACGGCAGCCGGGTCGAGCAGAATTTCCTCTCGCGCCTCGCGAAGGGCGGCTGCGGTCGCATCTTCTCCCTCGTCGACCCTGCCGCCGGGGAAGGCGATCTGACCGGCATGGGTGCGAAGATGCTCGCGCCTGACGGTGAGGATCACCCCGGGCTCGTCGCGATCGGTCACCGCGATCAGGACGGCGGCCTCGGTGGACGCGCGCGCTCGCAGGTCGGGAGCGTCGCCCTCGAGCGGGGGCTCGGCTGCCCGAGAGGCAAGCGCGGCTCGCAATCGGACGGCGAGCGCCGTCATTCCGCGGCGGTCAGCGCGAAAAAGGCCCCGCCGCTCCAGATGCCCGGCGGATTTGCGCCCTCGCTCAGCGCGAGCTCGGCGAGCTCATAATATACCGCGCGGCTAAGCTCGGCTTCGAGGCCATGCCGGACCAACAGGCGCGGAGACGGGCCTTGCTCGGTTTGGACGATCCGCAGCGGATGCTCCGCATCGAGCATTACGGCATCTCCGCTGTCGAGGCGGAAGCCGATGACCCGATCGCGACCGTCGCCCTCGCTGCGCATCTCCACGGCACGGAAGGCGGTGCCCTCCACCTCGATGTGAAGCTTTTCGACGGGCGTCACCAATACATGCCCGCCGTCCTGCTCGCGCCGGAGCACGGTCGAGAACAGGCGCACCATTTCCGCCCGTCGGATCGGCGTTCCCTCGTGATACCAGGTGCCATCGCGCGCGATGCGCATCCGAGAATCGCCGCAGCGCTCCGGGTTCCATTGGTCGACGGGCGGAAGCCGGCGCTGCGCGATCAACCTCTCCAGCTCGGCGAGGCTGATGCCGTGAAGATCGATCGGTGGCCGGCTCTCGGGCATCTCGCCGTCATTGGATTGCTTCGCAGCGTTGCTCAAGGCAGGAGTGCCGCTTCATGCCGCTTGAAAGAACCGCAATCGTTACGGGAGCCGGCAAACGCGTCGGCCGGGCGATCACGTCAGCGCTGCTCGAGGATGGCTGGAGCGTGGTCGCCCACGTTCATCGCGACGAGGACGACGTGCCGTCGGGTTCGATCAGGGCGGTCGCGGACCTCGAAGACGCGGGATGCGCCGAGGCCATCTTCGCCGCGGCCGATGATCTCCCGCCCGTCCGACTTTTGATCAACAACGCGGCGCGGTTCGCCTGGGACGGATTCGGCGAGTTGGATTCCGGCGAGATGGCTGCGCACATGGCGATCAACGTGCGCGCTCCCGCGCTGCTGATCGAGCGCTTCGCCCGGCATCAGGACCGATCGGCGGATTCGCTGGTCGTGAACCTTCTGGACTCGAAGCTCGCCGCGCCCAATCCCGATTACCTTAGTTACACGCTCTCCAAGCAGGCGCTCGCCGGCTTGACGGAGCTGGCCGCGCGTGCGCTTGCGGAGCGAGGAATCCGCGTGAACGGGATTGCTCCGGCGCTGATGCTGCGCTCGAGCGGGCAGAGCGAGGAGAATTTCGAGGCGATGCACGCGAGGAACCCGCTGCGGCGCGGTGTCGAGCCGGGCGACGTGATCGACGCGGTCCGCTATTTCATCAGCGCGCTCTGCGTCACCGGACAGGTGCTCGTGATCGACTCAGGCCAGCGCTTTCTCGGCTTCGCGCGCGACGTTCAATTCCTGGGCGAGTCGATGAGCGCGCCCAGGCTCGACGGGCTCGTCCCCGACGCGCTGAAGGTCCGGTCCGCGCGAATCCTGCTTGAATCGCTGGAAGTCCGCACGGACATAGGCTTTCACGAATTCGAGATCGGCGCCCCGCAGCGCTTGCTGGTCACGGTCGAAATCTGGCTCCAGGAAGCGGAGGCGCCGAGCGGCGATGACCCGGATCGCGCCTGGAACTACGATTTTCTTCGCACCGAGGTCGAGGAGATTGCCGCGTCGCGGCGATTTAACCTTCAGGAGACACTTGCTCATGCGGTGTTTGACCGGCTCGCCGCGTTCCGCGGAGTCCGCGCGTTGCGCGTCCGGACCTCCAAGCCGGACGTCTATCCCGAGGCGCATGGCGTAGGGGTGGAAATCGCGTCCTTTCCGGGGCTTTGGCCCGACAGCTGAGGAAAGGTGCGGACAAAGCGGGTTTCAGGCCTTCCGGATGTGGAACAAAATCCGTTGCACGGCCTTTGTGCCAGCGATAAGGAGGCGCGCTTGTCGCCGACGGCATGGTGCCATACCGGCGGTTCCAACAAGGGGCAGGGCGAGCGTCCATACGCCCGGTCTTCACCGTGGGAACACGGCGTCTCGAGGAGAAGTGCGGGTTAAATGTCCTACGCGCAACGCAGAGATTTAAGCGGGAATCGGACGGTTTCGATCGTCATGACCGTCGCCGTCGTCGGGTCGCTCATGTATGCGATCGTTTCCGGCCTTGCCTACAACGTCATCAAGCACCAGGCGGAGAAGCTCAAGGTCATCGATGTCGAGCAGCAGCCGCCGCCGCCGCAGCAGCCACCGCCACCGCCCAAGGACATGCCGAAGGTCCCGCCGCCGCCGGTGACTCCGCCGCCGCTGGTGCAGATCCAGACGCCGACGCCGCCGCCGATCCAGACGGTGACGGCGCCTCCGCCGCCTGTTTACATTCCGCCCGTTATCGCCGCTCCGCCGGCTCCGCCCGCGCCGCCGCCGCCGCGCAAGACTGTCTCAGCCCAGAGCGCTCGAGGCGATTTGCGCACGCTGTTCACGGCGGACGATTATCCGGCCTCCGCTCAGGCCGCCGGGGCCGAGGGTACCGCCCAGGCGACGCTCAGCATCGACGCGAGTGGTCGGGTTGTCGGTTGCAACCTCATTCGTTCGACGGGCAACAGCGCGCTGGATTCGGCCACCTGCAACATCCTTCGCCGCCGCGCGAAGTTCACGCCGGCCCGCGATAGCAACGGCAATGCCACGTCAGACACGATCACAACGCCAGCGATTCGGTGGCAGCTGGAGGGCTGAAGTCCGAAATCGGTTTTTAGATAGAATAGGTTTTCAGAAGGAAATTTGAGCATGCAAGAAGCAGCCAATAGCGCAGGCAATTATGGCATCATTCCCGCTCTCCAGCAGGGCGGCCTGATCGCGATTTCCGTTTTCACCATCCTTGTCCTGATGTCGATCTTCTCGTTCTACATCCTGTTCACCAAGCTAATGCAGCAACAGAAGATCATCGCCCAGGGCCGGAAGGTCCGCGCGAGCTTCTGGAACTCGCCCAACCTGCGTGAGGCGGCGACGAAGCTCGACCAGAAGAGCGCATATCGCGCGATCGTCGACGACGCGCTTCTCGCCCAGGAACAGCACGGCAAGCTGACCGACCCGATCGATCAGCACGATTGGATGGGAAACAGCCTGGCGCGGAGCCAGGGCGCGATCGGCGCCCGTCTCGGCGAAGGCCTCGCCTTCCTCGCGACGGTCGGCTCGACCGCTCCGTTCATCGGTCTGTTTGGGACCGTCGTCGGTATCTACCGCGCCTTGATCAAGATCGGCTCCGCCGGCCAGGCGTCGATCGACGCGGTCGCCGGCCCGGTCGGTGAGGCATTGATCATGACCGCGCTCGGCCTCGTCGTCGCGGTTCCCGCCGTGCTCGCCTACAACTGGCTCATTCGCCGCAACAAGTCGATCATGGAGGACCTCGCGGCTTTCACGAACGATCTGCACGGTTATCTGATGTCCGACGGCGCGGTGAAGCCGCGTCTCGGTGGCGGAGGCGGTTCGACGCCGAAGGCCGCGGCGGCGACCCGGACGACCGGCGCTCCGCGCCAGCCCGGCAGCGAGCCGCTGCGCACCGGTGTTCAGCCGACGACCACCGGCGCGAAGTAATGACCTTGGAGCGGTCCGGCTTGGTCCGGTCCGCTCCCCGGTCGAACCAGGAAAGAACCCAGCCGCATGGCAGGACAAGTAATCCAAGACAGCGAAGAAGATGCCGCGATGTCGGACATCAACGTCGTTCCGTTGACCGACGTCATGCTGGTGCTTCTGATCATCTTCATCATCACCGTTCCGGTGGTGATCCAGCAGGTGCCGGTCCAGCTGCCGAACGTTCGCTACGAGCCGACGACGACCAAGCCGGACAATGTGTCGCTGAGCGTTCGCAGCACGGGCGACAAGTGCGAAGTCTATTGGCTGATGGAAAAGGTCGATCAGAAGAAGCTGCTCGACAAGGCCGTCGAGAAGCTCAAGGACCAGATCAAGAAGGTTGGCGGAGTCGCCAACATCACCGAAGAGAATATGCCCGAGGCCCACATCCGCGGGGATATCAACACCCAATACAAATGCATCGGTGCGGTCATTCTCACCATGCAGGAAGCGGGTTTCCAGCGGGTCGGGTTCATTTCCCAGCCGCCCGGAAACGCCGAAGCCAAGTAAGCCAGGAGTAAGCCGCCATGTCGATGCAGACCACGAGCGACAACTCAACTGGCGAACCGATGATGGACATCAACACGACGCCGCTGATCGACGTCATGCTGGTGCTCCTCATCATGTTCATCATCACGCTGCCGATCCAGACCCACGCAGTGAAGCTCGACCTGCCGGTCAACCAGAACAACCCGCCGCCACCGATCCAGCCGCTCAAGAATACGGTTGGAGTGACGGCGCAGAACCAGGTCACGTGGAACGGCAATCCGATCACCATGGACCAATTGCGTACCTATCTCGAAGTCACGCAGCAGATGAATCCGATTCCCGAGCTGCACCTGCAGCCCGACGCGACGGCCCGCTACGAGCTGGTGGACGAGGTTCTGGCGGTTACCAAGAAGGCCCACGTGCAGAAGATGGGCTTCGTCGGAAACGAATATTATCAGAACATCTTCTAGCCCGTTTCGCGGCTGAGGAGATCGGGGCGGTCCTTCGGGGCCGCCCTTTCTTTTTGCGCAGCCGGCACGAGGCTCGGCACTGGCGCTGGCCGGAGCGCCATGCCATTGCTCGCCCGAATGACCGACCAGCGCCGTTTCGCCGTCGTGATCCTCGCCGCCGGGCAGGGCACGCGCATGCGCTCCGACACCCACAAGGTGCTTCATCCGATCGCCAGCCGGCCGCTCCTGCTGCATCTGCTCGACCGGGTTGACGCACTCGGCGCCGACAAGCGCGTCGTCATCGTCGGCAAAGGCCGCGAGCAGGTTGAAAAGGCGATCGCCGGCCGCGGCGTCGCGGTCGCGATCCAGGCCGAGCAGAAAGGGACCGGCCATGCGGTCCAGCAGGCCGCGGACGCGCTCGCGGGCTACGATGGGCCGGTCCTGATCCTTTACGGCGATACGCCGTTCGTCGAGGCGGAGACCCTGCGGCGGATGCTCGACCGGCTCGATGGCGAAGGCGGCCCCGGCGTGGTGGTCCTCGCCTCATCGCCGCCCGATCCCCTCAAATACGGACGCATCATCCTCGGCGAAGGCGACCATATCGCCAAGATGGTCGAATTTAAGGATGCGACCGAGGAAGAGAAGACGGTGCGCCTGTGCAATTCCGGGATGATGGCGGTCCGTGCGCGCGAGCTGTTCCGCTGGCTCGACAAGGTCGGCAACGACAATGCGGCCGGCGAATATTATCTGCCCGATGTCGTCAATATCGCCGCCGCCGAAGGGCGCGACGCGGTGGTGATCGAAGGCGACCCCTATGAGACGGCCGGCGTCAACAGCCGCGCCGAGCTCGCCCATCTGGAGCTCGAATGGCAACGCCGGCGGCGCGAGCAGGTGCTCGACGAAGGCGCGACGCTGATCGATCCTGAAAGCGTGTGGTTTGCCTATGATACCCGGCTCGGACGCGACGTGACCGTGGAGCCTCACGTCGTCTTCGGCCCAGGCGTATCGATCGCGGACGGCGCGACCATCCACGCGTTCAGCCACATCGAGGGCGCGACGATCGGCGGCAAGGCGAGCATCGGCCCCTTCGCCCGGATCCGCCCGGGTACCAGCCTCGCCGAGCGGACGAAGGTCGGCAATTTCGTCGAGTTGAAGAAGGCCGATGTCGGTGAGGGCGCCAAGGTCAATCATTTGTCCTACATCGGCGACACGAAGGTCGGGGCCCGAGCGAACATTGGAGCGGGGACGATCACCTGCAATTATGACGGCTTCGGCAAATATCGGACAGAGATCGGCGAAGGGGCCTTCATCGGCTCGAACACGGCACTAATTGCCCCGGTGAACGTCGGTGACGGCGCAATCGTCGGTGCCGGCTCTGTCATAACCCGGGACGTCGAGACCGACAGCCTTGCAATCGAACGGAGCGAGCAGAAAGGCATAGCCGGTTGGGCTCGCCGCTTCCGCGAGCGGATGACGAGGAAGGCTGCAGAGTAATCTCATGTGCGGGATCGTCGGGATCGTCGGCAAAAGCGACGTCGCGCAGCGGCTGTTCGATGGGCTGAAGCGCCTCGAATATCGCGGATACGATTCCGCCGGCATCTGCACGATCGATCACGGCGAGCTGGTCCGCCGCCGTGCCGAGGGCAAGCTCGACAACCTCGCGCGTGAGCTTGCGGCGGAGCCACTCCACGGCATTACCGGCATCGCCCACACGCGGTGGGCGACGCACGGCGCGCCGACGGTGGGAAACGCGCACCCGCACATCGTCGGCGGCGTGGCGCTGGTCCACAATGGAATCATCGAGAATTTCAAACCGCTCCGCGATGAGCTGATCGCCGAGGGGCGCAACTTCCAGAGCGAGACCGACACGGAAGTCGTTGGTCACCTCGTCGCGCGCGAGGTCGAGCGGGGTGCTTCGCCGAAGGACGCGGTGGCGTCCGTGTTGCCAAGGTTGACGGGCGCATTCGCGATCGCTTTCCTGTTCCGCGATCATCCTGATCTGATCATCGGGGCACGGCGCGGTGCGCCGCTCACCGTCGGCTATGGCGACGGCGAGAATTATCTCGGTTCCGACGCGCTCGCCGTCGCGCCATGGACGCAGCGGATCGCCTATCTGGACGAGGGCGATTGGGCGGTGATCCATCGTGACCGGATCGAGATTCTCGATCGCGACAACCGGCCCGCCGAGCGCGAGATCGTCGAGTCCGGCGCTTCCTCGGTCCCGGTCGAGAAGGGCAATTACCGCCACTACATGCAGAAGGAGATTTTCGAGCAACCGATCGTCGTCGCCCAGACGCTTCAAAGCTACGTCCGGCCATTCGAGGGGGTGGTCGCGCTTCCGACCGGAGATCTCGACCTCGCTTCGGTCAATCGGGTCACGATCGTCGCCTGCGGGACGAGCTACTACGCGGGGCTGGTCGCCAAATATTGGATCGAACAATTCGCGCGCGTTCCGGTCGACATCGATGTCGCTAGCGAGTTCCGATACCGCGAACCGGTGCTCGAGCCGGGCGGCCTGGCGCTCTTCATCAGCCAGTCCGGCGAGACCGCCGACACGTTGGCCGCTCTTCGCCACGCGCGCGCCGAGCAGCAGCGGATCGCCGTGGTCGTCAATGTCCCGACCAGCTCGATGGCTCGCGAGGCCGACTTGCTGCTCCCGACCCACGCCGGGCCGGAGATCGGGGTCGCCTCGACCAAGGCGTTCACGTGCCAGCTGGCGGTGCTTGCGGCGCTGGCCGCCAACCTCGCACGGGCCAAGGGGCGCCTGACCGCAGCGGAAGAGCGCGAGATCGTCGGCCATCTCCAGGAAGCGCCGGCGGCGCTCAACGCCGCGCTCGACCATGACGAGCAGATCGCCGCCATGGCGCATCTCGTCGTTCCCGCGCACGATGTGCTGTACCTTGGCCGCGGTCCCGAATATCCGATGGCGCTGGAAGGGGCGCTGAAGCTTAAGGAAATCAGCTACATCCACGCCGAGGGCTATGCCGCCGGCGAAATGAAACACGGACCCATCGCGCTGATCGACGACAATGTGCCGGTGATCGTCCTCGCGCCCTCGGGTCCGCTGTTCGAAAAGACCGTCAGCAACATGCAGGAGGTCCGGGCGCGCGGCGGCAAGATCGTGCTGATCAGCGACGCGAAAGGCATCGCCGAGGCGGGCGAAGGATGTATCGCCACGATCGAAATGCCGCAGGTCCATCCTTTGATCGCGCCGTTGGTCTACGCGGTGCCGGTGCAGTTGCTCGCCTATCATGTGGCCGTGCTGAAGGGCACCGACGTCGACCAGCCACGAAACCTCGCGAAGAGCGTGACGGTCGAATGATCGTTCGCGGAGGCTGTCACTGCGGCGCGGTGAGGTTCGAGGCCGAAGTCCCGGAGCCGCCTTTGCCGGCGCTCGACTGCAATTGCTCGATATGCCGGATGACGGGCTTTCTCCACGTCATGGTTCCGCATGAGCGGTTCGAGCTGGTCACGGGACGCGACGCGCTGGCGGATTATCGCTTCGGCACCGGCGCGGCCGAGCATCTTTTCTGCCGGCATTGCGGGGTCAAGAGCTTCTACCAGCCGCGCTCGCATCCCGATGCGTGGAGCGTGAACGCATATTGCCTCGACGAGCCCGTCGAGTGCGCGATCGAGCGGTTCGACGGCGCGAACTGGGAGTCGGCCAAGGCGAGCCTCGACGCGCAGGACTAGCGCGGTTACGGGGCGCCCATGCACCGTTCGCTGCGCCTGACCGTCGACCGGACCGCGATTCAGGAGAATTGGCGGTGGCTGCAGGATCGCGCCGGAGTGCCGGCGGGGGCCGCGATCAAGGCCGACGGCTACGGTCTTGGCGCTCGCGAGACGGCGGAGGCCCTGTATCGGGTCGGTTGCCGCGATTTCTTCGTGTCGACCTGGTCCGAGGCCGAAGCTCTGGGCCCGCTTCCGCTCGGCACGAGCATCGTCGTCCTGCACGGCGTGGGACCGAAGGACGCGGAAGCGGCGGCGGGGGGTATTTCCGCCCGGCCCTGCCTCAATACGCCCGAGCAGGTCGCCCGCTGGAAGGCGATCGCGCCCGAGCGACCGTGCGATGTCATGGTCGACACGGGGATGAACCGGCTCGGCCTCAGGCCGACCGACATCGGCTTGCTCGACGGTCTTTCGATCGACACGCTCCACAGCCATCTCGCCTGCGCGGACGAAGACAGCGCGATGAACGCGATGCAGCTCGAGCGCTTCCGCGCCATCGTCTCAGTGGTTCCCGCGCGACGTTATTCGATCGCGAACAGCGCCGGCATCTGCCTCGGCCGCGACTACAGCTTCGATCTCGTCCGGCCGGGCATCGCGCTTTACGGCGGAATTCAGCGGCTGGAAGCCGAGGGCAGCATCCGGCAGGCGGCGCGGGTCGATGCCGAGGTGGTGCAGCGCCGGACGATCCCCGCCGGCGAGAGCTGCGGCTATGGCGCGACCTTCATCGCCCAGGAGGACACCGAGGCGGCGATCCTGAACATCGGTTATGCCGACGGCTATCTGCGCGGCTTTTCCTCCCGCGGGTCGGCGTTCGCCGGCGAATATGCGCTTCCGGTGCTCGGCCGCGTCTCGATGGACCTCGTTGCCGTGGCCTGCGGCTCGGCGCCGCAGCTCAAGGAAGGCGACTGGGTCGAGATCGACTACGACTTGCCGTCGGCGTCGAAGCAGTCCGGGCTTTCGCAGTACGAGCTTTTGACGACCCTCGGTTCGCGCTTCGAGCGGCACTGGCTTTAGTCCGCTCACCGGGCGGTGGGGTCTTCGGTTTGTAGCGGCACAGGTCGATCACCGGACAGCGCCAGCATTCGGGAAGCCGCGCCTTGCAGGTGTAGCGGCCGTGCAGGATCAGCCAGTGATGAGCGTCGCGTCGGAAGGGCCGGGGAACGATCTTCTCGAGCTTCGCCTCCACCGCATCGACGGTTTTCCCCGGTGCGAGGCCGGTGCGGTTGCAGACCCGGAAGACGTGCGTGTCGACGGCAAACGTCTCCTCGCCGAAGGCGGTATTCAACACGACGTTCGCGGTCTTGCGGCCGACGCCCGGCAGCGCCTGGAGCTCTTCGCGGGTTCGCGGAACTTCACCCCCGTGGTTGGCGATCAGCGCCTCGCTGAGCGCGATGACGTTCTTCGCCTTGGTGTTGAACAGGCCGATCGTCCTGATGGCGTCACGTAGCGCCTCCTCGCCAAAATCGACCATCTGCTGCGGGGTGCTGATGCGTTCGAACAATGGGCGACAGGCGATGTTGACACTGGCGTCCGTCGCCTGCGCCGAAAGCACGACCGCGACCAGCAACTGATAAGGATTATCGGATTCGAGCTCGGTCGTCGGCGACGGGTTCGCCTCCGCGAGACGGCGGAAGAATTCGAAAACCTCGTCGCGTTTCACAGGGCAGCGATGACGTCGCGCATCGTGTAGAGACCGGCCGGCTTGCCGACGAGGAAGCGCGCGGCGGCGAGAGCCCCGCGAGCGAAGATCATTCGGCTTTCGGCGCGATGGCCGAGCTCGAGCCGCTCGCCTTCGCCCGCGAGGATCACGACATGATCGCCGGCCACCGAGCCCCCGCGGAGCGAGGCATAACCGATCGTACCCGGCTCGCGCGCGTGCGCGTTCTCACTGATTCGGTCAAAGCGGCTGAGGTCCTGGAGCGTCGACCCGCGCGCCTTCGCCGCCGACTGACCGAGCATCAGCGCGGTTCCCGAGGGCGCATCGAGCTTGTGCCGGTGGTGCATCTCGAGGATTTCGATATCCCACTCGGGCCCGAGCCGTGCGGCCGCCTGCTCGACGAGATCGCGCAGCAGGTTGATGCCGAGCGACGTGTTCGGCGCGTGAATGACGGCAATCGACTTCGCAGCTTCCGCGATCGCCGCGTGATGGTCTGGCTGAAGGCCGGTGGTTCCGACGAGGATGGGGATTCCAGCGGAAATCGCGCGATCGAGGCTGTCCCGAAGCGCGTCCGAAACCGAGAAGTCGATCAGGACATCGGCATGATCCGGGTCGATGGCGAAGGCCCGGTCATCCTCGGCGGCCTTGGCGATCGCTTTCCCCATCCGACCGTTCGGCGCCGTCAAGCTGATGCGGATCGGCTGGTCTGCAGGTCGCATTCGCCGGTCATGGCGAAAGGAGGAGCGCCGCGCAATCGGCGCGACGCTCCTAAACGGTCAGTGGGCCAGGATCAGCTGTTGGAGCAGCATATCGCCCGTGATGTGCCGATAGGTCGCTCGATGTCCGCTCCCCGCGATCTGCTTGCGGTCGTCGCTCTGCAGATACGCATTCATTTCCTTATTGCGCGCGATCTGCTCCGCGGGTGTCGGAATGCGGTCGCTGACGGTGACGAGATAAAGGTCCGGCTCGTCCTTGCGCGGGTTGTTGTTGCTGAGGATGTAATAGGCTTTGATCCAGCCCTTGGACTTCGCATATTCGTTCTGTTTGCGGGAATCGCTGACCAGGAAGTCCGCGTAATCGGCGAAATGACCGTCATCGATCTTGACCGAAGTGACGTCCCAATAATCCCCGCCGACCAACGGCAGATCCTGCGCGGGCGCTGGAATCGCCCACGTCATCGTCGCGGCGCCGAGCGCGCCGAGAATCACTTTACGCATAGATAAACTCCCCCTTCGCAGGATGCCCCTTGCTCCTGCTGTTGAGGAACGGCGTCGCCTCGCTCGGCAAACGCCGGCAATGCGGCGTCGTTCCGTTGACGCTACAAGCACAACCGCCAGGTTAACGCAAATTAACTTCGGACAAGTTGTTGAAGGGCGAGTGCGGCCGCCGGCGCCCTGACTTTGGCTCCATTGATCATGAAGATGAAAACGTCTCGCTCATTCTTCCCCCACTCGCGCGAACGACGCGCGAAGCCGTCGAGCGCGGTGGTGTCATAGCCCGTCTCAACTTCCTCGCTCATCCGCTGCAGCCGCGCATAGGCGAAGTCCGCCGTGTCGGCTTCGATGCACGGATATGTGTCGGAATCGTCGAACACGACCGCGACGTTGCGCGCCCGGCACAGCTCGAAGAACTGCTCGTCGTTGAAGCTGTCGTGGCGCGGCTCGATCGCGTGGCGAAGCCTCATTCCGTCGAGCGTCTCCGGGAGGAGGTCGATGAATCCGGCGATGTCGTCGCGGTCGAACTTGCGGCGCGGCGCGAACTGCCACATGATCGGCCCGAGCTTCGGCCCCAGCGCGGCGAAACCCTGTGCGAAGAAATTGCCGATCCCTTCGGCCCCCTCGCACAGGCGCGAGCGCATCACGCAATAACGCGAACCCTTGATGGCAAATTGGAAGCCGTCGGGCGCGGTATTTCCCCATTTCTCCCAGCTCTTGGGACTCTGGCGCGAGTAGAAGGTGGCGTTAATCTCGATCGCGCCGAGCATGCTCGACGCATATTCGAGTTCCTTGGCCTGCGGGAACTTGTCCGGGTAAAAGATGCCGCGCCACGGCGGGAAGGTCCAACCGCCGATGCCGATGCGGATCGCGCCGCCGCTCACGTTCAGTCGTCGAACTCGAGTTCAGCCGCAGCCCCGCCATTCAGCGTGTTGGGCTTGTTCGGCTCAACCGGTACGCCCCCCTCGTCGACGTCCCTGCCGCGCCTGCGAGGCCGCAGCACGGCCCGAAGATAGGCTCGAAAGGATCGGTCGAAGTCCACTGAGCGGCGGCTGCGGGCGGGAACGTAGCTTCGGCGGGGCATGGCGCGCCCATAGCATAATTTTGACGGCAGCGGTCGCGCGCTCAGGCGAATTGCAGCTTGTCGCGCCATTCCATGATTTCGAGTTCGCTGCGCACCGCATCGTCGATCGGGATGACAGGCCTCGCCTCAAACTCGAACGCCGGGAGCATCGAGCATAGCTTGTGCACGGCGAGAGGATCGTCGCAGTCGGCGAGCATGTAGCCGCCCCAATCGCCCACCCGGATCATGAACATTTCGATCTTGAAATTGGCGGGCGCTTCCCATTGCCGGAAAACGTCGAGGATCCGCTGCTGCGCTTTTTCATATTCGATGGCTGAGCCCTGAGAGCGCTCGTTCCATGTGATCATGTATTTCATGCGTGTTCCCCCGGGTTGATAACCTCCCATCGGGACCTCAGCATTCCACGCGCTCGCCGGTGAGGTGATGCGGGCGGCTGTCTGCTCATGCCATTGGGCTGTCAATGTCGCAAAAGCCGGGACCAAGGCGTTCCGGAGATTGACGGCTTCGGATAATCCGGACCCATGCGAACGATGGAATCGGTCGTCATCCTGACAGGGGCCGGTGTTTCCGCGGAAAGTGGACTCGCGACCTTCCGAGGGCCGGACGGACTGTGGGAGGGCCACCGCGTCGAGGACGTGTGCACTCCGGAGGCGTTCGCGCGTGATCCCGCGCTCGTCCATGCCTTCTATGACGCCCGGCGTGCGAAGCTCGAAACGGTTGAGCCCAACCCCGCTCACCGCGCGCTGGCGCGGCTCGATGCGGAATGGCGGGGCGAACTGCTGCTGGTCACTCAGAATGTTGACGACCTTCATGAGCGTGCCGGTTCGAAACGGCTTGTCCACATGCACGGCGAGCTGACCCGCGGCTGGTGCCTTGGCTGCGATGCCCGGTTCGCCTGGACCGGCCCAATGGGCGAGGGCGCCGAATGCCCCGGCTGCGGAACCTTTGGGATGGTGCGCCCGGACATCGTGTGGTTCGGCGAGATGCCGTACGAGATGGAACGGATCGAGGCTGCGTTGCGGCGGTGCGACCTGTTCGTCTCGATCGGCACATCCGGCGCGGTCTATCCCGCGGCCGGCTTCGTCCAGAGCGCCCGCTATGCCGGCGCGAGCACGCTAGAAATCAACCTCGAGCCGAGTTTGGGCAGCTATCTCTTCCACCACAGCCGCGTGGGCGCGGCAGGCAAGCTCGTCCCGGAATGGGTCGATGACGTGCTCGCTGAACGCTAGTCGGCCCATTCCAGGCCGATCTCACGATAAAGGGAGCGGTCCTCGCCCCATTTCGGCTCGACCTTCACGTGGAGGAATAGGTGCACCGGGCGGCCGAGGTGCTCGGTGATCGCGGCTCGGGCCGCGGCGCCGATGGACTTGAGCCGACGCCCTCCCTTGCCGATGACGATCGCCTTCTGGCTGTCGCGCTCGACGATGATCTGCTGGTTGATGACGGTCGAGCCGTCGGGCCGATCCTCCCAGCTCTCGGTCTCGACGGCTGTCGCGTAAGGAAGCTCCTGGTGGAGCTGGTTGACGATCTGCTCGCGGGTGAGCTCGGCGGCAATCATGCGGTCGGTGGCGTCGGAGACCTCGTCTTCGGGATAGAGCCACGGGCCCGCGGGCATCGCGTCCGCGAGCGCTTGCTTGAGGTCGGCGACTCCGTCACCCGACGCGGCGCTGATCATGAACAGCTTTTCGGGGTCGAGCCGCGCGGTAAGTTCCGAGGCGGGAGCGAGCAGCGTGGCCTTCTTCACCAGATCGATCTTGTTGAGCGCGATGAACAGTGGATGCTTGCGCTCGCCGAGCGAGGCGATGATTCTCTCGAGCTCGGCGTTCCCACTGGCGGTGGCATCGATCACGAGGAGAATCAGGTCGGCGTCCTGGGCCCCGGTCCAGGCGGCCGCGACCATCGCCCGGTCGAGCCGCCGCCTGGGCTCGAAGATGCCGGGCGTGTCGACGAGCAGGATTTGCGCGTTGCCGTGGAGCGCGATGCCCATCAGCCGGGCGCGCGTGGTCTGCGCCTTGGGGCTGACGATCGCGACTTTCTGTCCGACGAGCGCATTGACCAGCGTCGACTTACCGGCGTTTGGCGCGCCGATCACCGCGACGAAGCCGGCCTGCTCCTCCGCGCGGAATGCTCGTCCGCTCATTGCAAACAGTTTCAACAGCGCTTCGGCCGCTTCGGTTTCCGCTTCCTGCTTGCTCGTTCCCTCGGCGGTCGCTTCGCCGAGGCCGGGGACCGTTACGCGGATCGTGAACTTCGGCTGATGGTGAGCGCCGCTGCGGCCGACAACCTCATAGGCCGGCGGTTTGCACTCCTTGGCTGCGGCTAGCTCCTGCAGCGCCGACTTCGGATGCTTGGGCGCCTTACGCTGCTCGGCGAGCAGCGGCTCCCAGGATCGGGCGGTGAAGCGCTCGGCGGCTTCGAGACCCCCGTCGATCGCGAGCGCGCCGATCAGCGCCTCGACGACGTCGCCGATGACATTCTCGCTCTGATTCGCGCGGTCGTCACGCGCCTGCTTGCCGAGCCGTACGAGCGAGGGGATGCCGAGCTCGCGCCCGACTTCGGCGCAGGTCTCGCGCGCGACGAGGACGTTGTATCGGCGCGAAAGATAGCCTTCGGGCTCTTGCGTGTGCCGTTGGTACAGCGCCCGGGCGATAACGTATCCGAGCACGCGGTCGCCAAGGAACTCCAGCCGCTCGTAATTGTCGCTCGAGTGGCTCGAGTGGGTCAGCGCGAGCTCGAACAGCCGGATGTCCTTCGCCTCATGCCCGAGCTTCTCGCGGACGAATTTCGCGACGTCCGGCTTCACTCGGCCGCTCCCGTATAATCATTGCCGATCCGGCTCGGACGCAACGCGCTGAACCAGGTCCAGGGTTTCAGATAAGAGGCACTCCCGTCCGTCGACCAGAAGGTCACCATCGCGCGGCCGATCAGGTCCTCCGCCGGCACCATGCCGATCCCGCCGGCATATGCCGGGTATCGGCTATCGAGGCTATCGTCGCGATTGTCGCCCATCAGGAACAGGCGGCCTTGCGGGACACGGACGGGTCCGAAATCGTCGGCCTGCCCATGATCGACCTGGTCGAGAACCGTATAACTGGGGCCGCCGGGCAAGGTCTCGAGGTACGCACGGAAGGCGCAATAGCTGGTTGTCCTAAAAGTGACGATCTTCGCCCTGGCCGGGGGAATGACCCGGCATGGACTATTTTCGCTGACCGCGATCTTCACTGGTGGGAGCGGTTCACGCACGACGGGGCGCCGGTTGAGGATCAGTCGGCCGTCCCGCATCTCGACGGTGTCCCCGGGCAATCCGATGACGCGCTTGATGAGATCGGCATTCTCGGCCGGAACGCGAAACACCGCGACGTCGCCACGCTTCGGAAGTTGCGCGAATACCCGCCCGCTGAAGGTCGGAAATCCGAAGGCGAAGCTGTAGCGGGAATAGCCGTACGGCCATTTGGCGACGATCAGATAATCGCCGATGTAGAGGGTCGGAAGCATCGAGCCCGACGGGATGTTGAAAGGCTGGACGATGAAGCTCCTCAGCGCCCAGGCGAGGACCAGCAGCCCGAGGAAGAAACGCGCGAGGCTCCACGCGCTCTCCGGCTGCTTCTGCTTGGCGACGCGGCGGGACTTGGGAAAGCGCATCCGAATTGCTGTTCGGCGAGCCGCGCCGTGAGGTCAAGCCGGGGTGGCATTTGGCGGGCGTCCGACTATGTGCGCGCCATGGCCGAACCCCAGCAGCCGAGCGGCGTGACAAGCCTGAAGCAGCTCTTCGAGGCCGAACCGGACCGCTTGAGCCGCTATACCCTCACCATCGCGGGCCTCTATTTCGACTGGTCCAAGACCCACCTCGACGAGGCGCTCGTCAGCCAGTTCGTGGAACGCGCCGAGCGGATGGGCTTCGCCGCCGCGCGCGATGCGCTGTTCGCGGGAGGCCTCGTGAATCCGAGCGAGGGGCGACCGGCGACGCATGTGGCCGAGCGTGGCGGCGGCGCTCCCGACGAGGTCGACCTCGTCGCCGTCCGCCGCCAGCGTATGCGTGCGCTGGTCGACGCGGTCGAGGCCGGTGCGTTCGGCGAGTTGACCGGAATCCTGCACATCGGGATCGGCGGATCGGTGCTGGGGCCGGCGCTGCTCGTGGATGCGCTCGGCCGCCGCTCCTCGAGCCTCGATGTCCGGTTCCTTTCGAACATCGATGGCGCTGCGTTCGACGACGCGGTCGGACCGCTCGATCCGGCGACGACGCTGGTCATTGCCGCCTCGAAGACCTTCTCGACGCTCGAAACGCTCGCAAACCTCAACTCCGCGCGCGCGTGGCTTCGTGATGCGGGCGTTGCGGACCCGGACGGCCGAATCATCGCGGTGACGGCAAAGCCGGAAGCGGCGCTCGATCAGGGGATCGACGAAAGCCGCATCCTGCAGTTCGGCGAAGGAGTTGGCGGCCGCTATTCGCTATGGAGCTCGGTGGGTTTGAGCGCCGCGCTCGCGCTCGGCTGGGACGCGTTCGAGGCGCTGCTCGAGGGCGCGGCGGAAATGGACCGCCACGTCCGCTTCGCACAGCCGCGCGACAACGTGGCGCTGTTGGGCGCCTTTGTGGACCGACTCTACGTCGAGCGCTTCGGATGCCAGACACGCGCGGTCTTCGCCTATGACGAAAGGCTGCGCCTGCTCCCGTCCTACCTTCAGCAGCTGGAGATGGAATCCAATGGCAAGTCGGTGACGAAGGGCGGGTATCCGGTCGAATGGCCAACCGCGCCAGTAACCTGGGGCGGCACCGGGACCGATGCCCAGCACGCGGTCTTCCAGCTACTTCACCAGGGCACGGTCCTCGTTCCCGTCGAATTTGTCGCCGTCAGCGAGGGCGATGACGACCAGGATGCCGAGCGTCACCGGCTGCTCCTGCTCAACTGCCTTCGCACAGGGGGCGGCGCTGATGGAGGGTCGCCATAGCGACGACCCGCAACGCAATTACGCCGGCAATCGGCCAAGCACCACCATCCTGCTCGACCGCCTCGACCCCCGTCCTTGGGCGCGCTGATCGCTTTCTACGAGCATCGGACGTTCGCCAATGCGGTGATGACGGACATCAATCCCTTCGATCAGTTCGGAGTGGAACTGGGCAAGGATATCGCGCGCCAACTCGCCGACGACGCCGATGACCTGGCGCTCGACGCGTCGACTCGGGCGCTGATCGAGAGAGCTCGCCTCTGATGGCACGACTTCGACCTGTTCGTGATCGGTGCCGGCTCTGGCGGCGTACGGGCGTCGCGGGTCGCCGCCGCTTATGGCGCGCGCGTCGCGGTCGCCGAGGAATATAAGGTCGGCGGGACCTGCGTCATCCGCGGGTGCGTGCCCAAGAAGCTGCTCGTCTATGGGGCGCATTTCGCCGAGGACCTCGACGATGCCGCGATGTTCGGCTGGGACGTTCCGACCAAGCGGTTCGACTGGCCGGTGCTGCGGGACAATGTGCTCGCCGAGGTGTCCAGGCTCGAGGACGCCTACACGAACACGCTGACCAGCCATGGCGTCACCATCTTTTCCGAACGCGCGACACTGACCGGCCCCAATTCGATTTGGCTTGGAAAGCGGCAAGGAAGTGACGGCCGGGAAAATCCTGATCGCGACCGGCGCTCGGCCCGTGATGCCGAAGATCGATGGGATCGAACATGCGATCAGCTCGAACGAGGTGTTTCACCTCGAAAAGCTGCCGAAGCGGATCGTCATCGCCGGCGGCGGCTATATCGCCAATGAGTTCGCCGGAATCTTCCACGAGTTCGGGACGCAAGTGACGCTGGTCAACCGCAGCGACGTGATCCTGCGGCACTATGACCAGCAGCTCGTCGACCGCCTGATCCAGATCTCGCTGCGCAAGGGTCTCGACTTCAAGTTCAACGCGACGATCGACAAGGTCGAGCGGCGCGAGGACGGCCGGCTTCACATCGGCATGACGGGCTGCGACGACATCGTCGCCGATCAGCTGTTGTTCGCCACCGGACGCCAGCCGAACGTCGAGGGGCTGGGGCTCGAGGCTGTCGGGGTCAAGATCGGCGACAAAGGGCAGGTCGCGGTCGACGAGGACAGTCGCACCTCGGTGCCCTCGATCTTCGCGATCGGCGACGTCACCGACCGCGTCCAGCTGACCCCGGTCGCGATCCGCGAGGGCCAGGCGTTCGCCGACACCTTCTTCGGCAATAAGCCGCACCGGGTGGATTATGGGTGCATCCCCTCGGCCGTCTTCAGCCATCCGCCGCTGGCGGGCGTGGGCCTGACGGAGGGCGCCGCGCGCAACAAGCTCGGCTCGGTCAAGACTTACACGTCCGACTTTCGGGCGATGAAGAACGTGCTCGCCGGCCGCGACGAGCGCTCTCTCTACAAGCTGGTCGTCGACGAAGGAACGGACGAGATTGTCGGGATCCACATGATCGGCCCGGATGCGCCCGAGATTCTCCAGGCCGCTGCGATCGCCGTGAAGGCGAAGCTCAAGAAGATCGACTTCGACCAGACGGTTGCGCTGCATCCGACCATGGCCGAAGAACTCGTGCTCATGCGCTAACGCGAGACGGCGGGGGATCATTGAACGACGCAATCATCATCGGCGCCGGCCACAACGGCCTGACCTGCGCTTATTACCTCGCGAGGAAGGGCCTCAAGGTCACCGTGATCGAGGCCGCGGGGACCGTCGGGGGCGCCGCTGTGACCGACGAATTCCTGCCGGGCTTCCGCAATTCGGCCGCGAGCTACACGGTCAGCCTGCTCCAGCCCAAGGTCATCCGCGACATGCAGCTGGAGCGGCACGGGCTCAAAGTGGTGCTTCGGAAGGTCGACAATTTCCTTCCCGGCGACGGCGATTACCTCCTCGCGGGGCGAAATGGGCTGACGCGGAAAGAGATTGCCCGGCACCACAAGGCCGACGCCGATGCGTACGACCGCTACCTCGCCGAGCTCGACACCGTGGTTCGGCTCCTCAAGAAATGGCTACTGCGCGCGCCGCCCAACGTCGGGCGGAAGGTCAGCGCGATTCCGAAGCTCCTGAGCCTCGGCCGCGACATGGCGGGCCTGAGCCTCGCCGAAACGCGCACCGTCCACGATTTCGCGGTGCGCAGCGCTGCCGAAATCCTCGACCGCCACTTCGAAGGCGACCTCACCAAGGCGCTGTTCGGCTTCGACGGCGTCGTCGGCAATTTCGCCTCGCCGCAATCGCCGGGCACCGCCTACGTCCTTCTTCACCATTTGTTCGGCGAAGCCGCCGGAGTGCCGGGCGCATGGGGCCACGCGATTGGCGGCATGGGCTCGATCACCCAGGCAATGGCTCGCGCCTGCCGGGAAGCCGGCGTCGATATCCTGCTCAACACGGCCGTCGAGGAGGTGGTCGTCGCCGACGGTCGCGCGACGGGCGTCGTTGCAGAGGGCAAAGCTTATCGCGGCGAAAACCATTGTTGCGGGCGTCAACCCAAAGCTTCTTTTCGACCGCATGGTGCCGCACGGAGCTGTCGATGCCGATATCGCGGCCCGGATGGGCGGCTGGAAATGCGAGAGCGCGACGTTTCGAATGAATGTCGCGCTGTCCGAGCTTCCGAAGTTCACCGTGCTTCCGAAGAAGGGCAATCACCTGACCGCCGGCATCATCATGGCCCCGAGCCTAGATTATATGCACCGCGCCTGGCTCGACGCCGCCGTCGGCGGTTGGTCCCAACAGCCGATCATCGAAATGCTGATCCCTTCGACCCTCGACTCGAGCCTCGCGCCCAAAGGCAAGCATGTCGCGTCCCTGTTCTGCCAGCATTTTCGCTACGATCTCGGCCCCGGCCGAAGCTGGGACAAGGAACGCGAGAAGGCGGCGGACCGGATTATCGCCACCGTCGATTCGCATGCCCCGGGCTTCGCCGCCTCGGTGCTGGGGCGGCAGATCCACTCGCCGCTCGATCTCGAGCGCCGTTTCGGCCTGATCGGCGGCGACATCTTTCACGGCAAGATGAGCCTCGACCAGTTGTTCAGCGCTCGCCCGATGATCGGCGCAGCGGACTATCGAATGCCGCTGAAGGGCCTCTATTTGTGCGGCTCCGGCGCGCATCCGGGCGGTGGGGTGACGGGCGCTCCCGGCCACAACGCCGCGCATGCGGTGCTTGCCGACCGCCGTTTCTGGAGCCGCCGGCATTGAAGCCGCTCGAGGGCATCAAGGTTCTGGATCTCAGCCGGGTCCTCGCCGGACCCTGGTGTACACAGATGCTCGCGGACCTCGGCGCCGAGGTGACCAAGGTTGAACGTCCCGGCGCCGGCGATGACACCCGCCACTGGGGTCCGCCCTGGCACGGGGAAGGCGATGATCGCGTCGCGGCCTATTTCCTGAGCTGCAATCGCGGCAAGAAATCCGCCGCGATCGATTTCGCCCGGCCGGAAGGCGCAGCGCTGGTCGCGAGACTTGCCGAGCCAGTCCGACGTGGTCGTGGAGAATTTCAGGGTCGGAGGGCTCGAGAAATTCGAACTCGACGCGAACTCGCTTCGAGCGGCGAACCCGCGGCTGATCTATGCCTCGATCACCGGCTTCGGTCAGGACGGACCCTACGCCGATCGCGCCGGCTACGACTATATCATCCAGGGCATGGGCGGTCTGATGAGCATCACCGGCCTACCCGACGGCCAGCCAGGCGGCGGCCCGATGCGGGTCGGGGTCGCGGTCGTCGACCTGTTCACCGGGCTCTACACCACGGTCGCGATCCTTTCGGCGCTCTACCGGCGCGAGAAAACGGGGGAAGGCGCGCACATCGACATGGCCTTGTTCGACGCGCAGCTGGCCATGCTCGCGAACCAGGCTTCCAATGCGTTGATCTCCGGCAGGGACCCGCCCCGACAGGGCAACACGCACCCCAATATCGTGCCGTACCAGCCGTTCGACGCGGCCGATCAGCCGATCATCATCGCGGTCGGGAACGACCGTCAGTTCAAGCGTCTCGCCGCCATTTGCGGCCATCCCGAATGGACCGGTGACGAGCGGTTCGAGTCCAACGGCGCTCGGGTCGCCAACCGCGACGCGATTGTCCGGCTCGTCGCCGAGGCGATCCGCGAAAAGCCCGCGGCGGAATGGCTTCAGAACCTCGAGGCGGCCGGCATTCCGGCGGGGCCGATCAACCGGATCAGCCAGGCATTGGCCGACGTTCAGGCGCAGCACCGTCAGATGGTACGCACCGTCGCCGGAATCCCGCTCGTCGGCTCCCCGCTTCGCCTCGACGGCGAGCGCGCCGAGTCGGACCTCCCGCCGCCTCGCCTGGGCGAGCATACCGGGCAAATCCTGGCGGCCCTTGGCGTCCCGGCATCCGAAGTGGAGCAGCTCAGGTCGGCGGGCGTCCTGGCCTGACTATTTTGCCTTGCTCGCCCCGGCGACGAGCAGATCGAGCTGGTTCTGACAGCCGTTGTCGATCAGCACCTTCGCCGTGCCGACGAGATCCGCGGGCACCTGGCCGACGGTCACGACATCGACGCTGCTCTTGTCGCCCGTGCCGCCCCAATCGATCTGATATTGAGCGCCCGTCTTGACCGGCATCGCGCTCGGCCAGGCGGCAAGCGCCTTTCCGGCAGCCCAGCTGAGCTTCTGGCTTTGGCCATCGGAGGTGCGGATCTCCACGCTGGCCGCGGCGTCGCTGTCGGGCCGCCAAAGCTGGAGCTTCCTGGCGTCGGTGACGCACACCTTGCCATTCTGGGTCGCGTCAATGTCCCAGATGCTGGGATTGTGCGCGACCTCGGCGGCACGGAGCGCGCCGAACCGGCCGCGCTGGCCCGAAGCCGAAGCGAGGCTGATCTGGCTCGCGTCGAAATTACCCGGCCCGCGCAAGGTCTTCGCCGCGCTCGGACCGAGCACGGTCACGACGTCACCGCCCTGGAGCGTGATCTTCGCGCTCGGCGGAAGGGTCTTGCCCGGCGGATAGGCCTTGGCGGAAGGACCCAGCGACTTCACCACCACGACATTGGCCAAGGCCGCGGAAGAACTCAGGGCGATGGCAATCGCTGTGCCCCACAGCATCGGCTTTGCACGCATCATTCCAACTCCTTCATTGAGCGTTCGATACATTGTACTTGATGGCTTCGTTGCGAGTGAGGCAGCGGCGGGTCGACTTGTCGCCCGCGCCATCGGCGACGGCCTTCTGCTGGTACATGACTTCGGTCAGCAGCTTGCGTGATACGCCCATTCGGATCAGGAAGTCATTGTCCTCGCTGGCGAGCAACGCCGAATCCTGTTCGACATCGCCAATCAGGCCAATCGCCTTATCGCCATTCTTGAGCTCAGCCCGAACCGCTTCCTTGTCCCCAAGATGGGTGAACATGTGGACCGCGAAGATCGCGCCCTGATCGACGAAGCGGATGGCGCCGCCCATGAACATGAAGTTGCATGCCGAAAAGCAGGCCCAGCCCTCTGGGATGCGCGTGGGAATACCGCTCGCTCGGATGATCTTGCCCGCGGCATTGCCGGCGCGCGCATCGCCGCCCGGCGACCGCAGCCAGATCTCCTGCGGGTCATTGGCCTTGAGCGCTTCCTGGAGCTTGGCCGGGACATCCTGGTCGATCTGGCCCTCCGCTTTGAGCACGCGCACACCGTTGATTGTCTCGAGCGTGAATTTCATCTCGGGATAGGTCGACCAGTTGAGGAACCTGGGGCAACTCGGGTTGGCCGGATCGCCAGGTTCCGCAGCCGCCACGTTCAAAAGCAGGAGGCTCGTCGCCACCGCCGTCTTGATGCGCCCCGAGATCACCTCACACCCTCGCGTAGGCGCTCGCGCCCTTGGCTCTGCACATTTTCTTCGGCACCGTCGTTTCCTCGCCATCGACGATGACCACGTCGGTCACCGTCAGGCACTGACCTCCGTCGGCCATCGCTTCCTGGCCGGTGACCTTTGAGGTTCCGGTCACGTTGGGACGGCTCTCGCTCTTCCAGCTGACTTCGGTTCCCACGCCGCCGCGGATCGCCTGGTCGGTCGCCTTGGCCGCCTGCTCCTGCTCCTTGCAGTCGAGCATCTTCAGAAGCTCATCCCCAAGATAAGAGGTCGCCGGCAGCGCAAGCGACCAAACCTGGCCGCCGCCAACGCGGCCGAGGATGCTCCCGCCGATGGCGTTCGCCAGCCCGCCGAACATCGACCGCTTCGCCTTTTTCTGGGCGTTATCCTGGCATTTCTGGCCGTTGTCGGCCTGTGCCTGCGCGGGTCCGCCGCTCAGAAGTGCAACCGGCGCGACCGCCAGCAGCCCGGACAAAACCAAGGCACGCATCATGACCAAAACCCCCATGTGTCGACGTGCCGACTGAATTATTCTTTGATTTAATGGGGTCAATGAATCGAGGTTGGAATTTTGAGGCGATCAAGCCGTGCCGCGTGAGCGCTTGGCGCGAATCCCGCCCGCGGAACCGGCGAGGATCGCTTCCAGCGCTTCGATCCGCCGCGCATTATCGGCGATCCGATCCATCATTTCCAACTCGCGCGCCTCGCGCTTGATAACGGTGCGGATAGCGCGGGCGATTTCCTCCGACACTTCGGCCAGCGCGTTCTGCTCGGCACGGCTGGGAATCGAGCCGTCCGGACGCGGCCCGACCAGGAGATATCCAATCGGCTGCTCCTGGTCGGAGCTCGGCACGAGCGGCACCCGGATCGGGAAAACGCGGTCGGAGGCCTCGCAGATATCGCTCTTATAGTCCTGCGCGAACACCGATGTGCGCCATTCGTCGACGGCGTCCGCCGTCAGTCCGCGAACGCTGAGCACGCAACCATTGACGATCATGGCGGAGCGGATGGCGCGAACGCCGCGGTCGACCTGCGCCAGGATCTCGGCGATCATCTCGTCGAGCGAGGCGGTTTCCCTCATGTCGCGCACGCTCTGCGGCAGGTCGTTGCGAAGCAGGAAAAGGTTCTTCTGGAAGCGCTTTTCGGACCAGCGCTGCACACGCTCCTGGATCGGATTGACCATGATCGTCGCCAGCGCCGCGGCGAAGATGATCGGCCCTTCGCTGTTGGTGTTGCCCGAGTAATTGTAGATGATCTGCTTCAGCGCATCGCCGGCGGCGGCGAACACCGCCGCGACGCCGAGCGTGATCACCGCGAAGTTCACCGAGCGGCCAATGACGATCTCGGCGTCGTAGAGGCGGTAGCGCAACAGCGCGACCAGGAGCCCGAGCTGGAGGAAGAGCGCGGCCAGCGCGAAGCTGATGCCGGCGCCCATCTCCAGGAGAATCTGCTGACCGAAGCTGCCGGTCGACCATTTCAGATAGTCGCCGGCGAGCGAGATGCAGCGCAATAATGCATAGGCGCTGATCCCGAGCAGAGCCCATCGGATCTGCTGGCGCTGCTCGCTCGATTCGGTCTGGTGCAGGCAGCGGATCATGACCAGCACGCCGATGATCATGAAGGCGACGAAGAAGGCTTTGTAGGGCTGGTCCTGGAGGAACATGAGCAGCGGAAGGCAGGCGATCAGCGCAACCTTGCGCCACGATAGATAGCCGTGCGGGAAGAGGAGGATTCCGGCGAGCAGAAGGACATTGCCGAGGTCGAAGATCGCGACATTGATGGCTCGCGGAACCCCGATCGACGTCAGTGCGATGGTCGAGGGCTGCTCAGCGCCGATGCTCAGGAGAACTGCGAGCGAAAGGAGCGAGCTCACCGCGTCGCGCGAGTTGCGGCGATGGAGCAGCCACGCCGCCCACAGCAGGAAAGGGTAGAAAAGGACCTGCAGCAGGTCGATGAAGCTCAAGACCTTGGGCGAAACTCCGAGCGCCTTCGCTCCATCCTCGATATGGTGCTCGCCGGTCGTCACGGTCACGTCGCGAACGCGGCCGTTCGGATCGCGAACGGTGAGCGGGATCTCGGATTCGTCCGAGCCGTAGAGTAGGTTGCCCATCGCGATGTAGGCCGGGTCGTCGGCGTGCTCGGCCAGCGCTTCCTGGCTGGTGGGCATCGTCGCAGGCGCGGGAAAGCCGTAGATAGCGAGGATGTCGTCGCCCGCCACGATCCCGCCGGCCTTGCTCTGCGGGCCGACCGTGAAGCGCACCAGCGTCGCATCCGTCGGCGAAACGGCGAAGCCGGCGCGGCTTCCCAGCAACAGCTGAGAATTGTTCCGAGCCTCCGTGTAGCGGAGGTACAGACCAGCGACGGGCCCGGCGATGGCAAGCAGGAACGCGAGGATCCAGATCGCGGTGAACAGCCGGTAAGTGAGCGTATTGAAGGGCGGCAGCACCGGGGGCAGCCGGAAGCGGCCTTTCAGCGTCTGGTCGGTCCTGGGCAAGGCAAGCTGCATACCCCCTCAGCTCCGGCCGCGAGTTAACCCGCCAGCATCATGAGGGGAGGGGACGCGGCGTGCAATCGCTAAGTGCTTGACGCGTCTTCGCTCTCGAGACCCTCGTCACCATAGCGCGACTTCATGAATCGGCCCTGCGTCTCGAACGCTGCCAGGTCCTTCCGCGCGAGCTGCCCGGAAATCTCATCGAGCGCGGAGCGGGCGGCGGCGAGGCTTTCGACGAGCCGCTCGTCGACGGTTTTTCCTTCGCCGTCCTTCTCCGTGCGATAGGCGGCGGGCACGTTGGCGTAGCGATCGATCAGGCCAGGAAGGTGAATCGACATCAGGCGGCGCGCATCCTGTGCCCGCGGGTCGAGCGTGTCGACGCGATCGAGCGTCTCCCTGAGGGACGGGAGGACGGCGCTGATGGCGTCGAGCTGCGGTTGCGCGGGGGCGGGAGGATTCGGCGAGCGCGGTAGATGTAGGAATCGAAGCGATCGACCATCGCGCCGTTCGGGAGGTCGGGCGAGGGAGCGGGCGCGGAGACCGCCTGCCGCCCGCCGCGCAGGATGAGCGCGCCCGCGACGACGACCATCGCGATCAGCGCGGCGAGAAAGCCGAAAACGCCGATCGGCTTCACGAACCCGATGGCCACGGTCGCGACCCAGATGAGAAGGACTGCGACAGCAGCCTTTGCAAGGGTGCTGCCGAGTCCGGCGTTCAGCCGCTGACGCTCGCGCCGGGCGGCCGCTCGGGCCGGGCCGCCCCGTTGATCGAGCTGCTGGGTGACTCGATCGAAGCGGGCGATCGCACGTTCGACTTTGTCGGTGACGTCGGTCATTTGGCGTCGAGCGGGACCAGCGGCGAGGCGGGACCTTCGAGCTTCGCCTGGTTCACGCCCTCGGCGCGAGCGATATAGCCCTTCGACTTCTCGACTTCCTTGCCGAGCGTCTCGACCGTCTGCTTCATGTTGCCGAGCGCCTGAAGCTTGAACTGGTCGATCTGGTCCATCGTGTCATAGATGTTCTGGAACGCGCGCTGCAGCGTCTCGAGCGGGATGGTCGAGCTTGCCGCCTGCTCATGGATCGCGCCGGTCTGCGTGCGCAGCATCTCGCCGGTGGAATCGATCATCCCGGCGGTCGTCGTGTTGAGCGCGGTAATCTGCTCCAGCACCAGCTTCTGGTTGCTCATCGCCTGCGCGACCGTGACCGCGGTCCGAAGCGCCGAGACGGTGGTGGTCGAGGCGCGGTCGACTCCTTTCACCAGCTCGACATTGTTCTTCTTGACGAGGTCGAGCGCGAGATAGCCCTGCACCGTCACCGCCATCTGCGTCAGAAGGTCGGTCGTCCGCTGCCGAGTATAGAAGAGCGCGGTCTCGCGGATCGCCTTGGCCTTCGCCGGCTCGGTCGCGTCCAGCTCGTTCGCCTTGTCCTCGAGCCGCTGGTCGAGTGTCTTGGAGATGTGGACCATCTGCTCGAGCTTGTGCATCGTCTTCCACAAGTTCGCCCGCTCGGTGTCGATCGCGGCATTGTCCATCAGCAGCTCGTCCTTGCCGTTGGCGAGACTGCCGAGGATCTTCGTGATGTGGGTCTGCGAGCTTCGATACTTGTCGAAATAGCGGTCGATCCGGTTGCCGAACGGGATGATGCCGAGGATCTTGCGGGTCTTCGTCGCTTCCTTCGGGTCGAGCGATTCGACGGTGCGCCGAAGCTCGGTGAGGTCGGCTCCGATGCCCGTGTCCTTGTCGATCGCCTTGACCGGGCGGTCGAGGAAGCGGTTGGAGGCGCCGGCGGCTTCCGCAATCTCCTTGCGCCCCATCGCGGTGAGCTGGTCGACTTTCTTGCCGAATTCGGGGCTGTTCGAATCGAGCGCCGAAAGCTCGTCGACGAATTGCGCCACGCGCTTGTCGAGCTCACTGGTCTCCTCGGTCTTCAGCGGCACCAGGCCGGCCGCTTCGGCCGGGGCCACCGGCTGCAGCGCCTCCGGCGGGTTCAGGTTCAGCTTGGTCTTGGTCGCGGTTGCTTGCGCCGGGTCGGTGGCCATGGCTCGAATGTTCCTTTCTACCCCTATGTGCGGCGCGGCTCGAAGCCGGTCAACGCCGCGAGGCTAGTCAGTGTATTATAGTGCTAAGACACGCGGGCACAAGGATCGGGCGTCAACGTGGTAAATGGCGATTAAACCACAGCCGCTGAACGCTTCGCAAACACCCTGAAGGCTAAGGAACATCCTAGAGCCGATTTATGCGCAGGATTTCAGGCATGACCTTTTGGCCAAAAAGAATGAGCGTCCAATCCGAATCTCGGATGTTCATGCGTCGTTTGCGCGAAGACGTGCGAGGAGCGACTACCGCGCTCATTGCGGCGATGTTGATTCCGATGGTCGGAAGTCATCGGCTGCGGCGTGGATATGAGCCGAGCTTATCTTGCGAAGACGCGTCTCCAGCAAGCCTGTGACGCAGGCGTGCTAGGAGGTCGCAAGGTGATGACCTCGGGCACGGTGGATGCGACCGTCACGGCCGAAGTCCAGAAATTCGTCGATTACGACTTTCCGCAAGGAACGCTCGGGACCGCGAGCTTCCCGGTCAATCCAACCGCGGGCGCGGACAATAGTGTCGATCTCACGCTCGCGACGACGATGCCGACGGCCATGATGCGGGTGTTTGGCACCATGACCGTCCCGATCAATGCTTCCTGCACCGCTCGCCAGGATTTCGTGAACACCGATATTGTGCTCGTTCTCGACACTACGCTGTCGATGAACTGTTCGCCAGCGACTCCGCCTTGACCTATTGCGCGTCCGAGAAGAGCGATGCCAAGATCAAGGCGCTGCGGGCCGCGGTCACGGCCTTCTATAACGCCATCAAGCCTGCGCAGGACGAGCTCGAGGGGCAGGGCCTCCGATTGCGGTACGGGATTGTCCCTTTTTCCGAAACCGTCAGCGTGGGAAACCTTCTGCGTGCAACAGACGCGTCGTGGGTCAACGACACGTGGACCTACGACAAGTGCACGTCGCCTAGCAGCAAGAGCATCACGCAAACTTGCAATACGATCGCAGAGGGTTTCCGTGGGACCGCGGAACAGTTCCTATTGGAGCAGCTGGAACGGATGCATTGAGGAACGGCAGACGGTCAGTACGATCGATGGCAGTTCAGGCTTCACGCCGCCGTCCGACGCTTATGATCTGGACGTTAGCCTGATCCCCAATAGCACCCAGACGAGGTGGAACGTCTACGACACGGCGAACGAAACTGCGCGCTCGGCGCTCGCTGCAGGGATCGACTCTGGCATGTCCGAAGGCCACGCAACAGATTCAACGCGTCGCCACCGTCAGCGACATGAACTCCTACACATCGAGCATGACGGCCGGAGGTTATACATACCTCGACATCGGTATGCTGTGGGGAGCGCGACTGTTTGCGCCCAACGGCCTGTGGTCGAGCAACAATCCGACGACCTACAATAATTTCCCGGTCAACCGTCGTCTGATTCTCTTCACCGATGGCTATGTCGACCCGGACCTGAACAGCTATTCGGCGTACGGCGTGGAGCGCTTCGACAAACGCGTCACAGGCAACGGGAACGCGACGACCCAATCAGATTCCCACACGCAGCGCTTCAGGATGCTGTGCAACACAGTCAAGGGAATGAACGTCAACGTCTGGGTGGTGTCGTTTGGCGCCGGATCGAGCCTTACGACGGATATGGTCAATTGCGCGAGTTCCAGCTCGCAGGCATTCAAGGCCGACGACCAGGCAGGGTTGATTTCGAAGTTTACCGAGATCGGCGAGGCGATCGGTGCGCTGAGGCTGTCCCGATGAATTCGCTCCGGTCGTCTCGGCTATGCAGCGATAGCGCGGGCGTCACTGCCGTGGAGTCGGGCTGATCGCACCGGTCCTGATGCTCTTCTTGGTGGGCTTCTTCGATTACGGATATTGGATGTACGTGCGTGCCACTGCATCAGGCGCGCTCGAGAGCGTCGCGCGGAGTTCCGGTGTTGGCGGACCGACCGTCGATCCGTCCGTTTTCCAATCCGCAGTCGAAACCCAGATCAAGAAACTCTCGCCAGCGGCGACCTTCGTTTGGAATGCCAAAAGTTATTACGATTTCGAGGGCATTGGAATGCCGGAGAAAATCATCACGGATCGCAATGGGAACGGCAGCTACGATACCGGCGACTGCTGGGAAGACGCGAACGGGAACGGAACCTACGATTCCGACAGCGGAAAATCGGGAATCGGAGGCGCCGACGACATCGTCTATTATCAAGTGACAGTCACTTTTCCTCCGCTCATCGACATCGGCGGATTCATACCCCGGCTCGGCGGAAACCACACCTCCACACTGAAGACTATCGTGCGCCGGCAGCCGTACGCGGCCCAGACCGCGCCGCCGGTCAGGTGCTAGGTAGGTTGCTCATGCGCTTCTTTTCGACAGGCCCGAGATTGCTCGGGGACGCCGACGGAACGGCGATGCTGGAGTTCGCGATTTCGCTGCCGTTCTTGATGGTGTTGTGTCTTGGGGGATTGGAACTGTCCAATCTGGCACTCGACTATCAGCGAGTAAGCAACATCGCGATCAAGACCGCGGATCATGCGGCGCGTGTGCGGACGTCGATCGACGAAAGTGACATCAATGAGATTTTCATGGGATCGAAGTTGATGGGCGGCAAGATCGACTTCGCGGCTCACGGGCGCATCGTTTTGTCGAGCATCGAACCGGTTCTGGACAATTCCTCGCCGCCAAAGGTCGTCAATCAACTGTTGCGCTGGCAGCGGTGCACGGGCGCAAACGCCGCCAATTCGTCGCACGGCAACCAAGGCGACACCAACGTGAATGGATTTGGGCTGTCGGGCAAACCGAAGATCAAGGCTGCCAAGAATACGGCGGTGATGCTGGCCGAGGTCGTCTACGACTATCAACCATTGGTCACTCCCGGCTGGTTCGGCCCGATCACAATCCGAACTTCGCAGGCGATCACCGTCCGAGAACGGTCCGACCAAGCGATCAAGAACGCCCAGTCGCTGTCGAGCTCCCGCGAATCGCTGTGCAGCAATCCGCACACGGCATGAAGCAGCGGAACAGGGCCGCAATCCGTTAATCTCCGTTTACCACGACGGTGAACGCTCTGCTTATTTCCGACATGCTAGGCGGTCTCGGACAGAGACACGGCTAGGGCTTACCGACAGTGTTCGACTTCTTGAAAAAACTGACGAGAACCAAGCTTGCTCGCGACAGGCGCGGCAACATTCTGACAATCTTCGCCATCGCGCTGCCGCTGATGATGGGGGCCCTCGGCCTCGGGGTGGAAGGCGCGAATTGGTATCAGACGAAGCGCGCATTTCAGAACGCGGCCGACGAAGCGGTAGTCGCTGCGGCAACCAACAACGGCTGACGTATCTCGGGGAGGCCAGGGCCGTCTCCGCTAAATATGGTTTCACCAACGGAACAGCGAACGTGACCGTTACGGCCAGCAACGCAGCGACGTGCCCCGGCGGAGGGAACACCTGCTACAGCGTCACGATCACCAAGAAACTGCCGCTGCTCTTCTCGCCGGTGTTCGGATTTGCCGGGAACACGACGATCGGCGGCTCGGCGGCGGAATTGATCACGGTCCACCGCGATCGCCAGCTATCAGACGAGCCCACGCAACTATTGCATCTTGGCGCTCGCCAATTCGAGCCCCACGGTCACGTGCCGTCGCGTTCCAGACGAACGGCGCACCGAAGGCTGACCTGACCGGCTGTAGCATCATGTCGAACACGAGCATGGACTGCAATGGCCATGACCTTGAAGCGGACTATGGTGACGCTCACGGAACGAGCAGCGGTTGCGGAGAGGTCCAGACCAATAACATTCCGGCCGTGACCGACCCTTATTCCTCGCTGGCGTCGAACATCCCCACGAACAGTTGCACAAGCTACCCGCAGGCGCCCGGGAAGAAGGGAACCCCGCTTCCATCGAGCAACTTGCTGTCAGGTACGTTGGCACTCGGCACGAGGACCTTCTGCGGCGATGTTCAGCTTACGGGAAACGTGACACTTACCGGGCGACAACGTGATCGTGATCAGGAACGGCCAGCTCGACACCAACGGCTACTCGATCACAACGGCTACCGATGCTTCGGCCGTGATCATCTTCTCAGGCGACAACGGCACCTACACTCATGCCCCGACGGGTGGAGGCACGATCGACATTGCGGCACCGACTTCGGGCCCATGGTCGGGTGTGGCGCTCTATCAGGATCCTGCGCTGACCTCGGGAGTGGACATCAGCGCGGCGGGCAACAGTCCATCGTGGAACATCACTGGGCTCGCCTATTTCCCTCACGCTTCGATCACGTTCAGCGGCGCGGTCGGAAAGGCGACGAGCGGCAAGTCGTGCTTCGTCATGGTGGTCGACACGATGCTGATCAACGGCACCGGGATCGATCCTCAATCGAGGCGAGTGCGACGACGCGGGCCTTGTGATGCCGAACAGCCAGATACCGGTTCGCGGAAGACTGGTGGCCTAGCGATGCGCAAGCTCTTCTCCACGATGAAACGGCTTTCTGCTGAAACGTCGGGCATGGCGACGATCGAGTTCGCGATCGCATCGACCGCGCTGACGGTCGGGCTTCTAAACGGGCTCGAGGTCGCGCGCTGGTCCTTGCAGAGGATGGAGATGGCGAATGCCGTCCATTCGGCGACGCTTGCGGTCGTGGAATGCCTGTGACACGAAAAAGTTGCCGGCAAAGTCCAATTGCGCCGGACTGAATTCGGCGATCACGACCGGCCTCCAGACCACGTCGCTCGGAACTTCGGTGACGCTTGCCTCGGGCTATCCGAACGAGGGCTATTACTGCATCAACTCGTCGGGGTGCTCACCAACGTCGCAAATTATAACGCGACTCCGCCGGCCGACTGCTCCGCCCAGGGCGATAGCACCCATTCACCGGGCGATTATGTCGTGATTCAGGCGACTTATAGCTACACGCCGCTGATCGGCAGCGGCCTCACCGTCGGCAGCGCACTCCCGTCGACGTTAACATCGACCGGATACATCAGACTGAAATGACCGGATGCGCAAAATCCCTCGCCTATTTCGGAACGAGGACGGCGCCGCCGCCATCGAATTCGCGCTTTATTCGACCGCGTTTTTCGCGATGCTGTTCGGCGGCATCTACGCCTCGATCCTCGGCTATACGTCGTCGAGCCTCCATTCGGCGGTCGAATCCGCCGCCCGCTGCCGGGCGATGGGCACGACTTGCACGGACGCGACGACCACGCAGAATTTCGCGGCGGCGAAGTTTCATAACCTGACCGGCAGCGCGGCAACGTTCACTTCGGACACTCCGGCCTGCGGGAACCGAGTGACCGCGTCGATGAACTACAACTTGAACTTCATCCTCGGTTCGAAGACGGTTGCTCTTTCCGCCGCGGCTTGCTTTCCGGTGCAGTCGGCGACGGCGCCCTAAGACCGGCGCTTTCGCTCGAAGAATGCGCTGATCGCTTCCCTCACTTCCGAAGATTGAAGTCGCTCGGCGAACACGCTGCCTTCGAGCTGCATCCGCTCGAGAATCTCGTCGCGGCCGCCGCGCCGCAACAGCCGCTGCGTCGCACGAAGCGCGTCCGGCGGTTTTGAGAGGAGCCGGTCCACAATCTCGGCCAACACTCCCTCGAGCGTTCCGGCGGCGGCGCGGTGACTGACGAGCCCGACCGACAGCGCCTCCTCGACCCCGAACGGCTCCGCGAGAAGCAGGGAGCGTGCGGCAAACCGCCTTCCCGCCATTTCCGGAAGAAGCAGCGAACTGGCGGCTTCGGGCACCAGGCCAAGATCGACGAACGGCAGGGAGAAGCGGCTGCCCTCCTCGGCGACCACGAGGTCGCAATGGAGCAGCATCGTCGTGCCGATGCCTACGCAATTTCCGTGAACCGCCGCGATCAGCGGTGTGTCGCAGGCAGCAAGAGCACGGAGGAACCGCCAGACCGCGATCTCCCCGCCTTCGCGCGCCGGGGCGTCGAGGAAATCGGCGAGGTCGTTGCCGGCGGCGAAGTCCGGTCCCTCGCCGCGGAAGGTGACGAGCCTGATCGCCGAATCGCCGCTTGCCTCCTCCACCGCATCGGCCATCGCGGCGTACATCGCGACCGTGATCGCGTTGCGGCGCTCGGGTCGTGCAAGCGTGATGGAGAGGGTCGCTCCCCGCCTTTCAGCCTGCACTTGCTCGCTCATCCGCCGCTCCCGAAGCTGGTGACGCGTCGTACACCACCGGCTATGGCCCTCCCATCGACCAAAGCCGGAAGCCACGCAAACCTGTCATGAAATTCTTCGCCGATACCGCCGAAATCTCCGAGATCCGCGAGCTGGCCGAAACCGGCCTGCTCGACGGGGTTACGACCAACCCGTCGCTCGTCCACAAGTCCGGCCGAGATTTCCTGGATGTCGTTCGCGAAATCGCCGCGGTGGTCTGCGGGCCGGTGTCGGCAGAGGTTGTCGCACTCGATTTCGAGGGCATGATGCGCGAAGCCGAGGTGCTTCGGAAGATCGCCGACAATGTCGCGATCAAGGTCCCGCTGACTCCGCCGGTCTCCATGCCTGCAAGACGCTCACCGGCGACGGCGCGATGGTCAACGTCACCTTGTGTTTCTCGGCTGCCCAGGCGCTGCTCGCGGCCAAAGCCGGTGCGACCTTCATTTCGCCTTTCGTCGGACGACACGACGACGTCGGCTTCGACGGCATGCAGCTGATCGCCGACATCCGGCTAATTTACGACAATTACGACTTCCCGACGCAGATCCTTGTCGCATCGGTGCGTCATCCCATCCATGTCGTCGAGGCGGCGAAGATCGGGGCCGACGTGATGACTGCTCCGCCCAAGATCATCTGGCAGCTGTTCAAGCACCCCCTGACCGACGCCGGAATTGCGAGCTTCCTCAAGGATTGGGAAGCGACCGGACAGAAGATCGTCTGAGATCAGGAACTTAGCTTCGCAGCATTAACCTTTGCGCAACCTTCGCGCGTAACCTTTTCTCAAGGGTCGCTCGGTAGTTTCCAACCATCCTGCACGTGGACCAGCAGGTGAGGTGGCAACCGCCTCTCTTGGAACCAAGGAGCGAAGACCATGAGCAAGTTTCTGAAGCTTATCAAGAATAACAAGGGCGCGACCGCCATCGAGTATGGTCTCATCGCAGCTCTTATCGCCGTTGCGGCGATCGGCGCGATGCAGGGCATCGGCAACAAGCTGAACACGACCTTCAACAACGTGTCGAACAACCTGAAGTAACCACCGATGAAAGCCGCGCGAGTTTCGCCGCGTTCATCACGCCAAGGAGGCAAGACCATGAGCAAGTTTCTGAAGCTGATCAAGAATAACAAGGGTGCGACCGCCATCGAGTATGGCCTCATTGCCGCTCTCATCGCCGTTGCGGCGATTGGCGCGATGCAGGGCATCGGCAACAAGCTGAACTCGACGTTCAACAACGTGTCGAACAAGCTCAACTAAGTCGCGCTTCAATTCTTGAAGCATTTCGGGCGGCGGTGCCGAGAGGCGCCGCCGCCTTTGTTTTCGCGCCCCGACAACGGGATCGGCGATGTTGTAGGAAATTAACCGGTTCGGGCGTATTCTCGCGCCTGATGGCGACGGTGATCCCCTTCGAAGAGCGCGCGGTTGCGCATCTCCGCGAACGGCTCGGCGAGGCACGCGAAGCCAATGAGGATCTGATCGCTTTTGCTCGAGGTCACTCAGGTGCGGTCGCTTCGATCCACGAAGCCGTTCTGGCGGCGATCGAGACGGATGGCGTCGAAGCCCTGCTTCACGTCGTCACGCAGGAATGGCCGCTGATCCTCGGAATCGATGCAGTGGCTCTGTCGCTGATCGTGGCGGGGAAGGGCTTCCGCGCCGACGGAAGCGGAATCCAGCTGGTCGAGCCATCCCTCCTGCGTCGTGCGATCCAGTCGGTCGACGGGGTCGAGATGCGCAAGGTGGAGCGAGGCCACCCGCTATTCGGACCCGCCTGCGACCTGATCCGTGCCGAAGCGCTGATTCGCATCGAGTGTGAGGCCCCGCTGCCGGCGGGGCTCCTCGCCATCGGCCAGCGCGCGGAGCTCAGCCTCGATGGGCGACACGGCTCGGAACTGCTGATGTTTCTCGGAGGCGCTCTTGCGGCTATGATCCGCAGGTGGCTGACGCACCCGCAGAACTGATTCACCCGGCCCAGGCGTTCGCCGCCCAATGGGCATCACACCTTCGGAATGACCGGCGCCGCTCGCCCCATACGGTGCGAGCCTATGTCGCCACTGCACACCGGTTGATCAATTTCCTGGGGCGCTACCGGGGCGAGGAGATCGCGCCGGCGGGCTTGCTCGGCCTCAGCGCGATGGACCTGCGCGCCTTTCTCGCTGATCGCAGAGGGGAGGGTCTCGGCGCCGCGTCGGCTGCGCGCGAGCTTTCCGGCGTGCGGGCATTCCTCGCCTTTGCAGCCGAGCGGCAGGGGCATCACGCGCAGCTTCCCCGCACGCGCGCTCCGAAGCGGCCGCGAACACTGCCGCGGCCGGCCTCGCCCGACGAGGCGATCGAACTTGTCGAGAATGCGGCCGACGCCGCGAGCGCTGCCTGGATCGGCGCGCGCGACCTCGCCATCCTTCTGCTGCTCTATGGTGCGGGGCTGCGCGTCGCCGAGGCGCTGTCGTTGACCGCCGCCATTCTGCCGATCGGGCAGACTCTGCGCGTGACCGGCAAGAGGGCGAAGACCCGCGTCGTCCCTGTCGTGCCGGCGGTCCGCGAGGCGATCGAAGATTATGTCCGCCAGTGTCCCTATCCAATCCGCGGTGACGCGGGGCTCTTCGTCGGCGCTCGGGGGGGTCCGCTCAATCCCGACCTCGTGCGCCGTTCCGTGGCGGCGGCGCGGCGGCGGCTCGGCTTGCCCGACACGCTGACCCCGCATGCCCTTCGGCACAGCTTCGCGACCCACCTGCTCGCCAGGGGCGCCGATCTGAGGGCCCTGCAGGAGCTCCTCGGCCACGCGAGCCTGTCCTCGACCCAGATCTATACGGCGGTGGACGCGGCGCGCCTTCTCGACGTCTATCGCCACGCCCACCCCCGCGCCTGAGCAGAGGCATTGGTTGGAATTTGAACCGGGGCCGCGGCGCGCCGACTAGTGGGGACGCCGACGGCCGCGACAGGTGTCGCTAGCCAGCCGCCGGTAAATCGATCGCTAAATAACCGTTTCGGATTGAGTGCTTGCGGCCGTCCGCGAGCCGCGGACCAACCGAAACGGCGCTAGTTTGCGCGCTCGTGAAGTCGTCGCTCGATCGCATTCCAGATGAGCGCTGGCGTGTCGCTGCCGTTGAACGAATCGATCGCCACGATGCCGGTTGGGGACGTGACGTTGATTTCGGTCAACCATTGCCCGCCGATCACGTCGATTCCAACGAACAGCAGCCCGCGATTTTTGAGCTCCGGACCGAGCGTCGCGCAGATTTCTTCTTCGCGCGCGGTGAGCTGAGTTTTCGCCGCTTTCCCGCCGACGGCGAGGTTCGAACGGATTTCGCCTTGGCCGGGGACGCGGTTGATGGCGCCGGCAACTTCGCCGTCGACGAGCACGATCCGCTTGTCGCCTTGCGCTATCTCGGGAATGAATTTCTGAAGGACATGTGGCTCGCGGTAGGTGCGGTTGAACAGCTCCATCAGCGAGGCGAGGTTGAGGCCATCGGGTCCGATCCGGAACACCGACCCGCCGGCGAAGCCGTGAAGCGGCTTGATCACGATCTCGCCATGCTCGGCGAGGAACTTGCGCGCGAGGCCGAGCGACCGCGTGATCGCGGTCGGCGGCATGAACTGTGGGAACTCGAGCACCCACACCTTCTCGGGCGCGTTGCGAACGCTCGCCGGATCATTGACTACGAAGGTCTCGCTCTGAATGCGCTCGAGGAGGTGCGTGGCGGTGATGTAGCCGAGGTCGAATGGGGGGTCCTGTCGCATCAGCACGACATCCACGTCCGTCCCGAGGTCGAGGATTCGCGGCTCCTCGAAGCGATAGTGATCGCCGTCCACACGCTGGACCGTGACCGGGTAACCCATCGTCCACAGCCGTCCCTCGGCCCAGCTCAGGTCCTCGGGCGCGTACCAATAGAGATCATGCCCGAGTTCCTGCGCTTTCAGCATGATCGCGAACGTGGAATCCCCCGCGATGTTGATCCGCTCGAGCGGGTCCATCTGCACGGCGACGCGGAGGCTCATGGTCCAGCGGCTCTAGTAACGGCCGTGGCTCCTGTCACCTTGCCACACGTCAGCGACGTGCCGCGGCCACCGGCCGGGGACGACGAACAGGGCGTCGATCCGCACGTCGTCGTTCGAGCGCATGTAGCGCGGGGCGAGGCGCTCCGCGGCCAGGGCGACCCGTCGCAACCGCCAGGCGTCGAGGGAAAAGGCCGCCGCTTCCTCACTCGAGCGGGCCTTCACCTCGATGAAGGCGAGGGTGTGGCCACGCCGGGCCACCACATCGACCTCTCCCCCCGGCACGCGCGCCCGCCGCGCGAGGATCCGCCAGCCCTTCAGCCGCAGGTACCAGCAGGCCAGCGTTTCGGCGCCCCGACCGCGCCTTTCGGCCCGGCTGCGGTCGCTCGGGCGGCTCACTTGGACAGCTCGAGCGCGCGTGCGTAGGCGCGCTTGCGCGAGATATTGAGCTGCTCGGCTACCTGCGCCGCGGCTCGCGAGGGGGACAGGCGTCCAAGGGCTTCATTGAGCGCGGCGTCGAGCTCTTCTTCACTCGCCGCGGCGGTTTGAGGAGGCGGAGCGATGACAATGACGATCTCGCCTTTAGGCGGAGTCCCGGCGTAGCGATCGGCAAGCTGTGGCAGCGTCCCGGTCGCACATTCCTCATGCAGCTTGCTGATCTCCCGCACGACGGCGGCCTCGCGCGGGCCCAGCGCTTCCGCAAGCGCCGCGAGCGTATCGGCGAGCCGGGGGCCACTCTCGTAGAGGACGAGGGTCGCCCGGACGGCGGCGATCTCCGCGACGGCTTGCCCCCGAGCCTTCGACTTGGCGGGCAAGAAGCCCAGGAACAGGAATCGATCGGTCGGCAGCCCGGCGAGCGTCAATGCGGCGATCACCGCCGAGGGACCGGGTACGGTGTGCACCGCGTGGCCGGCGGCATGCGCCGCGCGCACCAGCTTGTAGCCGGGATCGGAGATCAGCGGCGTCCCCGCGTCGCTGACGAGGGCGATCGCGAGCTCGCCGAGTTGCGACACGATCCGCTCGCGCTCGTTTGCGCTCGAATGATCGTCGTACCGCGTCATCGGGACTTTTGCCCCGATGTGCTGAAGCAGTTTCGCGGTGACTCGACTGTCCTCGACAAGGATTCGGTCCGCTCGGCGCAGCGTTTCCGCCGCGCGCTCGGATAGGTCACCGAGATTGCCGATCGGCGTGGCGACGATATGGAGTCCCGGCGGCAGACGCTCATTCATGCGAATCGATTAACCTCTTCCAATTCAACCGGAAAAGAGTCATCGTTCCGACTTCCCGTCATCTGCTTTGGGAGAGGTGGGATGATTGTATTGCTGGGTACGTCGGCGCTTGCCCTCGCGGTGCTCCAGGCGTCTGTTGCGGCGCCGACGAGCGCATTTCGCGGCTGCCTTCATGACGCGGCGAGCAAGGCTACGAGCGAAAAGGTCAGCGCGGACACGATCGAGACTTACCTGCGCGGTGCCTGTACCGTCCAGATGGGATCCCTGAAGGACGCACTCGTCGCCTTCCGGTTGAAGAACGGCATGTCGAAGAAGGCCGCCGCCGACGACGCGCAGATGACGATCGACGATTATGTCTCGACGCCGGCCGACAATTACAAATTCATGGCAGAGCAGAACAAGCCTCAGCAGGCGTCCACACAGCCTCAGCCCGCGCAGCCGCACAATCCCTAGGCCGCACGGCCGCGATCTCGCCCAGGATGTGATCGAGCAGCAGCCGTCCTGCCGGGGTCAGCGCGATGTGCGTCCCGTCGCGTCGGAGATGGCCCGAGAGTGTGAGGCGATCGACGCGATCCCAGTCGATCACGGTGGAAATTCCGAAACGCTCCGCGATGGCGCCGGCATCGACGCCCTCGCGCAGGCGAAGCCCCATGACGAGCGCCTCGTCGGCGGACTCGAACCGCGACAGCGGCTCCTCTTCCGCGATCCCGTGGCCGTGGCGCTTCAGCGCCGACAGGAAATTCTCGGGTTTGCGGTGACGAACCGTGCGCATGCCAAGGCGCCGCCCATGCGCGCCCGGCCCGATCCCGGCATAGTCGCCATAGCGCCAGTAGGTGAGGTTATGGCGGCTTTCGCAGCCCGGCCTCGCGTAATTGCTGATTTCGTACGCGGGCATGCGCGCTTCCGCGGTCATGGCGTCCGTCAGCTCATAAAGCGCCGCGGCCGACTCGCCGTCGAGCGGATCGAGCTCACGACGCGCGGCCATGGCCGCGAAGCGCGTGCCCGGCTCGATCGTCAGCTGGTAGAGGGACAGGTGCCGGGTGCCGAGCGACAGCGCCTGCGCGAGGCTCGCCGACCAGCTTTCCTCCGTATCGCCCGGAAGAGCATAGATCAGGTCGAAGCTGACGCGCCGGAAATTGCGCTGTGCGATCTCCAGCGCGCGGAAGCCCTCACGCGCCGAATGTGCGCGCCCGAGAAAGCGCAAGGCGCGGTCGTCGAAGCTCTGGAGTCCGAGCGACAGTCGGTTGACTCCCGCCTTGGCAAGGTCGGCGAAACGTTCGGCTTCGACCGAATTGGGGTTCGCCTCGAGGGTGATTTCGATGTCCGGTGCGGGAGGCCAGTGGCGGGTGGCCGCGGCGATGACGGACTCGACGGTAACTGGCGACATCAGGGAGGGCGTGCCGCCGCCGAAGAAGATCGACGTCAATTGCCGGCCGGGCAGCAAGCGCGACTTCGTGGGCGAGGTCCGCAAGCAGCCCCTCGCGCCATGCGTCCTGGTCGATCGCGGTTCGAACATGGCTGTTGAAGTCGCAATAGGGACATTTGCTGACGCAGAACGGCCAATGGACGTAGAGCGCCAGCGGCGCCTTCCCCTCCCGTGCCTCGCTAAAAGTCATCAATGTCACGGACAGCGGCGCCTTTGGTGTGACTTTACGCGTGGGCTCGGTTCACGAGAGCCGAGAGTGCAAACCAGCGCCATGCGCGCCAGCCTTGCAGGGGAAACCCTATTTTGAAAGGGGTTCATCCCGCAGCGCTGTAACGAATTTGCGGAACGCATCCGCGCGGTGGCTGATCGAATGCTTAAGCTCGGGATCGACCTCTCCGAACGTCTGGTCGTAACCGACCGGCACGAACATCGGATCGTAGCCGAAGCCTCGCCCGCCGCGCGGCGGCCAGACGAGGATTCCGTCGACGCGGCCGTCGAACGTCTCCGCCTGTCCATCGTTGGGCCAGGCGATCGCCAGCGAGCAGGCGAAGTGGGCGGCCGGAGCGGCGTCGGGCTCGGTCGCCTCGACCTCGCGCCACACCTTCTCCATCGCGCGCATCCAGTCGCGGTTGCCGTCTTCGTCCTCGGCCCAGCGCGCCGAAAAGATCCCCGGACGGCCGTGCAACGCATCGACGCACAGGCCGCTATCGTCGGCAAGCGCGGGCAGGCCGGAAAGGTCCGCCGCCTCCCTCGCTTTCAAATCGGCATTGTCGGCGAAGGTGACGCCGATCTCCTCCGGCTCGGGCAGCCCGAGCTCGTCGGCGCCGGTGCATGAGATTCCGAGCGGCTCCACGAGAGCGGCGATTTCGCGCAGCTTTCCGGGATTGTGGGTCGCAATGACCAGCTTGCCGCCGATCGGCCTCACGCTTTGAGTTCCTTTTGGCCCGCCGCCTTCAGCTGAGCCTGGAATATCTCGGCGCAGCCGATGCGTGCGAGACGAAGGAGCCTCAGCAGGCCTTCCTCGTCATAGCATTCACCCTCGGCGGTGACTTGCGCTTCGACGATCGAGCCGTCGGCGGTCAGCACGAAATTGCCGTCGCATCCCGCCTGGCTGTCCTCGTCATAATCGAGGTCGAGGACGGCGCTCCCATTGTGGATTCCGCAGCTCACCGCCGCCACCTGAGTGCGAATCGGATCGGCGGAAAGCCCCTTCGAATTCCATCAGCTTGTCGACGGCGATGCGCAGCGCAACCCAACCGCCGGAGATCGATGCCGTGCGGGTACCGCCGTCGGCCTGGATCACGTCGCAGTCAACGATGACCTGCCGCTCGCCGAGCTTGGGTAGATCGACCACTGCGCGAAGCGATCGGCCGATCAGCCGCTGAATCTCCTGGGTTCGGCCCGATTGCTTGCCCTTCGCGGCCTCGCGGTTGCCGCGCGTGTGCGTGGCGCGGGGAAGCATGCCATATTCGGCCGTGACCCACCCCTGACCCTTGCCGCGCAGGAAGGGCGGGACCTTTTCCTCCACGCTCGCCGTGCACAGAACGCGCGTATCGCCGAAGCTGACGAGGCATGAACCCTCGGCATGGCGCGTGAAACCGGGCTCGAATCGAAGCTCCCGCATCTGGTCGGGGGTGCGTCCGGAGGGGCGCATGATTTCTCCTGATACTGATATGGAAGCGCCTTAGCCTTCTTCGTCATTCGCGCGAAAGCGGGAATCCCGCTTTTCTTCCAAGCGCACCAAGGAACCGGGACCCCCGCGTTCGCGGGGGTGACGAGAGGTAAAGGTCAACCTACATCGACCGCATGAACCAGCCCATCGGCGAACTGACCGACCGCATGCGGGATATCTTCGGCCTGGTGGTCGAAGCCTATCTCGAACGCGGCTTGCCGATCGGGTCGAAGGCTCTCTCGGGTTCGGTCAGCCTCTCGCCCGCCTCGATCCGGAACGTCATGCAGGAACTCGAGGAGCGCGGCCTTCTCACCCACCCACACACCTCCGCCGGGCGGGTCCCCACGGAAAGCGGCCTGCGCCTGTTCGTCGACGGGATCATGCAGGCCGCCGCGCCCGATCCGCGCGAAAGGCGCGAGATCGAACGGCAAATCGTCCGCGACCAGCCGATCGAGGACGCGCTCGCGGCCGCCTCGGCGGCGCTGTCAGGGCTGAGCCAGGCGGCCGGGGTCGTGCTCGCTCCGAAGCGCGAGCTGCGCCTCAAGCAGCTCAATTTCGTCCAGCTCAACGGGACGCGCGCGCTGGCCGTGCTGGTCGGCGCTGATGGCAGCGTCGAAAACCGTATCGTTTCTCTCGAAGCCGGCACGAGCGCTGCGGCGTTGACCGAAGTCAGCAATTTCATCAACGCCCGATTGGCGGGGTTGACCCTGGCCGAGGCGGAAACGCGCCTGAGGGCCGAAATCCGCGACCGCAAGGAGCTTATCGACGCCGCGGCCGCCGAGCTGGTCGCGTCGGGCCTCGCGGCATGGAGCCAGGACCACGCCCGTCGTCCGGTTCTGATCGTCCGAGGTCATGCGAACCTGCTCGATGCCAGCGCTGCGGATGACCTTGAACGTGTCCGCAAGCTCCTCGACGAGCTGGAGGAGGCGCAGGAAATCGCGCGGCTTCTCGAGGGCGCTCGCGATGCGCCCGGCTGCCGCATCTTCATCGGCTCGGAGAACCGGATGTTCGCCCTGTCCGGTTCCTCGGTCATCGCCGCGCCGTACCGCGGGAGCCAGGGCGAGGTGGTCGGCGTTGTAGGAGTGATCGGCCCGACGCGGTTGAACTATGCGCGCGTGGTGCCCATGGTGGATTTTACAGCAAAAGCACTGACGAGACTGATGGCATGAGCGAGGACGGGAAGTTGGACGAGGAAGCCGAGGACCTGCGCAAGGAGACGGCGGACGGAGCGCCTGAAGTCGCCGAGCACGACCATGTCGCGGAGCTCGAGAAGCAGCTCGAGGAAGCGAATTCGAAAGCCCTCTACGCCGCGGCGGAAATCCAAAACGTCCGCCGGCGCATGGAAAAGGAAGTGTCCGATGCGCGCTCCTATGCGTCGGCGGGGTTCGCCCGCGACATGCTGGCGATCAAGGATCATCTCGACCGCGCGCTTGCCGCCGTGGGCCCCGACTTAAGGGCTGACAAGACCGCGAGCCAGTTTCTGGCGGGAATTGAATCCACGGCGCGCGAACTCGACGCGGCGTTTCAGCGTCAAGGGATCGAGCGCGTGAATTCGATCGGCGAGACGCTCGATCCGCATCGGCACCAGGCGATGATGGAAATCCCGTCGAGCGACAAGAAACCCGGGACGATCGTGGAGGAGATGCAGGCGGGCTACACGATGAAGGACCGGCTCCTTCGGCCGGCCCTCGTCGGCGTCGCGAAAAAGCCCGACTGAGTTAGAACGGGAAATAGGCGCGGATGGCGATCACCGCGGCAGCCCAAGTGATGAAGTTCAGCGGCAGGCCGACCTTCAGGAAGTCGAGGTAATTGTAGCCGCCCATTTGATAGACGAGCGCGTTCGTTTGATAGCCGAAGGGCGTCGCGAACGCCGCGCTGGCCGCGATCATGATCGCCACCAGGAACGGGCGCGGGCTGACCCCGAAGGCTTCGGCTAGCGACACGGCGACGGGCGTGAAGAGAACCGCGACCGTGGCGTTGGACAGAAGCTCCGTCGCGAACAGCGTGACCCCATAGAGGATGATGAGCGCCAGCGTCGGGCTCATGCCCTGCATCGATCCGACCAGCGCATCGGTCCCGGCGGAAGCCAATCCGGTCTGGTCGAGGGCAATGCCGAGCACGACCATTCCGGCGATGAGCATCAGCACTTCGGGCCTCAGGCCGTGATAGGCTTCGTCCGCGGTGATGACGCGCATGAGGATGAGCAGAACCGCGCCCGCGAAGGCGCAGGCGGCGATCGGCGCGACATGGAGCGCCGCCAGCGCGACCACCGAGACGAAAACAAGCAACGACACCGCCGCTCTGGCGGGACGGAACTCGACCCTCTTGGAAAAGGCTTCGGCCGACCCGACCAGCCCCCCGGTCAGGCCGGCGGCGCGAAAATCTTCACCTTGCGCCGCGTCAGAATTCTGGGCCGGGCATTCGTCGACCGTCTTCATGAGGAAGCTGGAAAAGGCGATGAGGTAGAGTCCGCCGGCAAGCGCGACGGCCACGCCGACCGGCGTAATCTCGAACATTCCGAAGCGGGGCTGGCCCGCGACCGACGCCATGTCGTTGACCAGCAGGTTGGTGGACGTGCCGATGAGGGTGCAGCAGCCCCCGAGAACCGCCGCATAGGAAAGCGGGATCAGATAGCGCTTGGGCGAGCGCCCCAGCGACTTCGCGGCATCGCGAAGCACCGGCGCCGACAGGACCACGATCGGCGTATTGTTGAGGAACGCCGAGGCGGTGCCGGCAAGTCCTATCAGCACCCACAAGCCGGCCGTGCCGATCCGCCTGCATAACGCCACGACTTTTTCGATCGCCGAATCGAGAAGCCCCGACAGCTCCATCGCGTAGGCAATGACGAACAGCGAGGCGAGCGCGATGATCGCGGGGCTCGCGAAGGCCCCCTGGACCTCGACCGGTCTCACCGCGCCCGTGATCAGGAGCACCGCGGCGCCCGTCAGGGCCACGATGTCGGCGCGCACCTTGTCGAGGATCAGTGCGGCGACGACGGCGACCAGCACGATGACCGTGATAAGCTGATCGAATGTCATTCGGAGGGGGCCGCTCCCTTGTTCTACTCGCGCGCGCGGCCCGCTTCTGGCACAGACGGGTGATGGTGCACAGGCGTTTGGCGTTTCTCGTCGCGGTGTTTTCCGTCCTGGCGGTCGCGGCTTGTGGTCAAAAACCGACGAAGAGCGCGCAGAATGAAGTCGCGGCAGCGTCGTCGGAGCCCAAGCCCGTCGCGCCCATTTCGCTGCCGGCGCCGAAGCTCGAGCGCGAGCAGTTGATCCTTGCAGCCCTTCGGGCGATCTCGGCGACTGCTCTCGGAAGCGATGATTCCGGGGCGCAGAAGCAACTCGAAGGCCGTGAGTTCGAGCTTCGATTGCGGTTCGGTTGCCCGGACCGGGCGGCGGGACCGTCGCGAAGCTGGAGCTACGACGGTGACAAGCAGGTCCTCCGCGCACACGTCGATGCCGACCTCGCCGGCAAGAAGGTGCCGGCGAGCGACATCCTGCTCAAGGGCTACGAGGGGGTGGTGGGTTTCACGATCGAACGGCCATTGCTGCTGTCCGTCGGATGTCCGACGCCGGAGTTCGCGGCGTTCAGTTCGACCGAACCGACGATTGCGGTTGCCCAGCTGTTCACGAGCGAGGATTCGCGGGTCCAGCGGCCTGAACGTTCTTACGAGATCACGAAGGCGGTCGAGCCCGAGGACAAACCGACGAAGGGCCTCGATCTGGTCATTTCCGGGCGACTTTCCCCACTGGCGGACGGCAGGGTGATCCACTGTGCTGCGTCCGACGGCCCCCCGGCGTGCGTCATCGCCGCGAAATTCGACCGGGTGGCGATCGAAAACCCCGCCAACGATGCCGTGCTGGGCGAATGGAGCCAGTGGTAGGTCGGGCACCAAGCATCCCAAAACAGGCGTGTTCAGCCGCTGAACGGCAGAAGAGAACGCGGCGCGGCGTCGGCGATTGCCATGCCGCGATCGGCGAGGAAACGGCGGCGCACGATTTCCGCCTGCTGCTCGAGCCCGTAGCGTTTGAACAACTTCCCCGGCCGCAGCCGATAGCCGTAGCGGCAGAACGGATGACGCATCAGCGGCAAATAGAAACGCCCGCCTCGCTGCGCCTGCCAGACATGGGTCATCTCATGGATGAAGAACCCCTTGCGCGCCAGCGGCTCGCGGTCGAAATCTTCAGACCAGCCGCCGGCATGAGGGTGGAAGTAGATGTTGCCGTTCGGCGCCATGGCCGCGTTTCTCGGCTGGAACGGCCACCATTTCCCCTTGATCAGGCGTACCTCCGAATAGTCGATCGCGTCGCCGAAGACCGTTCGGCACATGGCGATCTCGCCGGCGGTCAGCGCCCGGGACGTCATTGGCGAGACGTAGCCGCACAGGGTCCCGCGCGCCACTTGCGGCGTTTCGGCCGCATCGCTAGGGCAGCCACAAAGACAAAAACGGAGGAAGCGTTCCATGAGCGAAACTGCCGATCGGGTGAAGAAGATCGTCGTCGAACATCTCGGCGTCGAGCCGGACAAGGTGACCGAGGACGCGAGCTTCATCGACGATCTGGGCGCCGACAGCCTCGACATCGTCGAGCTGGTGATGGCGTTCGAGGAAGAGTTCGGGGTCGAAATTCCGGATGATGCCGCGGAGAAGATCACGACGGTTCGCGACGCGATCGAATATATCGACCAGAACAAGGGCTGATCGGGCACCGATCCTGCCGCTGGGCTGCGCCTCGAAAGGCGGCACGAACGGCTTCCCGAACATAACGGGAGGCCGTTTGTTTTGGTGAGACTGATGGAGTTTGGATGATGCGCCGTGTGGTGGTGACAGGTCTCGGGCTCGTGACGCCGCTCGGCGGCGACGTCGAGACGACGTGGAGAAACCTCATCGAGGGCAAGAGCGGAATCGCTGCCATCACCCGGTTCGACACCACCGATCAAAAGGCCAAGATCGCCGGCGAGGTGAAGCCGAAGGATCACCCCTACGGGTTCGATCCCGACAAGCGTGTCGACCACAAGGTCCAGCGTCAGGTGGATCCGTTCATCGTCTACGCAATCGATGCTGCGGGCCAGGCGCTCGAAGACGCCGGCTTGATCGAGATGGACGACGATCTCAAACAGCGCACCGGGGTTTCGATCGGGTCCGGCATCGGCGGCTTGCCCGGCATCGAAAGCGAATCGCTGGTACTCGCCGAGAAAGGCCCCGGCCGAGTCTCGCCGCACTTCGTCCACGGCCGGCTGATCAACCTGACCAGCGGCCAGGTCTCGATCAAGTACGGGCTGATGGGACCGAACCACTCGGTGGTCACGGCCTGCTCCACCGGCGCTCACTCGATCGGAGACGCCGCCCGGATGATCAAGGACGGCGATGCCGACATCATGCTCGCCGGCGGCGCCGAGAGCACGATCAACCCGCTCGGAGTCGCCGGATTTGCCCAGGCCCGCGCCCTCAACATGAGCTTCAACGACCGCCCCGAGCAGGCGAGCCGGCCCTACGACAAGGGCCGCGACGGCTTCGTCATGGGCGAGGGCGCGGGCGTGGTGGTGCTCGAGGAATATGAGCATGCCAAGGCGCGCGGCGCGAAGATCTACGCCGAAGTGGTCGGCTACGGCCTGTCCGGCGACGCCTATCATGTCACGGCCCCGCATCCCGAGGGCAAGGGCGCCGAGTTGGCGATGCGCATGGCGCTCCGAAAGGCCGGCATGCAGCCCGAGGACATCGACTATGTGAACGCCCACGGCACCTCGACGATGGCCGATACGATCGAGCTTGCCGCGGTCAAACGCGTGCTCGGCGATGATCTCGGCGGCGCCTCGATGAGCAGCACCAAGTCGGCGATCGGCCATCTGCTCGGCGGAGCGGGTGCCGTCGAAACCATCTTTTGCATCCTCGCGATTCGCGACCAGATCGTGCCGCCGACGCTCAACCTCGACGATCCGGACGAGGGGACGGAGGGCGTCGACCTGGTGCCCCACAAGGCCAAGAAGCGTCCGGTGCACGCTGCGCTCAACAACAGCTTCGGCTTTGGCGGGACCAACGCCTCGCTCATCGTGAAGGCGGTGTGATGTGGCCTGTTCCCCGGCGAAAGCCGGGGTCCAGATTTTTCTTGTTGGGCTGGACCCCGGCCTGCGCCGGGGAACGCAATGCCTAAGCGGTTTTTCGCCCTCGCGGCGGCGATTATCGCCCTGGTCGCGCTCGTCACGGTCTATCTCTTCTGGTGGGCGCCGGGGCCGAAACCCGGTCCGCACGACATCATCGTCAAGGAGGGCGCGACCGTCGGATCGGTCTCGCACCAGCTCGCAAAGGAAGGTGCGGTACCCGGCACTGCCAGGACTTATTACGTAATGGCGCGCCTGTTCGGCTCGGATGACCCGATTCAGGCCGGGGAGTTCGAAATTCCGAAGGGAACGAGCGGCGCCGCGGTCCTGGACCTGCTCCAGCACGGAAAGCCGCTGCTTCGCCTGATCACCGTCACGGAGGGGATGCCGTCGATCATCGTCCGCGAAAAACTCGCGGCCAGCCCCTATCTTCGCGGACCGACGCCGCCGATCCCCGAGGGCTCGGTGCTTCCGGACAGCTACAGCTTCCAGCGAGGCGACGCGCGCGCAACATTGGTCAAGCGAATGCAAGCGGCCATGGACCAGGCGGTGGCGCAACTCTGGCCGAAGCGCAGCGTCGACTGTCCGGTCGCGACACCCGGAGCAAGCGGTGATCCTTGCTTCGATCGTCGAGAAAGAGACGGGCAAGGCGTCCGAACGGCCGATGATCGCCGGGGTCTATTGCAACCGGCTGAGGATCGGCATGAAGCTCGATGCCGATCCGACCGTTATCTATCCCGTGACCAAGGGAAAGCCGCTCGGGCGCCGCATCCTGAAGTCGGAGCTCAATGCCGACAATGGATATAATACCTACAAGAGGGCCGGCCTGCCGGAGGCGCCGATCACCAACCCCGGCAAGGCTAGCATCGCGGCGGTGCTTCACCCGGCGCAGACGAAGGCGCTGTATTTCGTCGCGGACGGCACGGGTGGTCACGTCTTCGCGGAGACGCTGGCGGAGCAGAACGCGAACGTCGCGAAATGGTTCGCGATCCGCCGTCAACGGGGACAGATGTGAGAAACCGCGGGATCGGGCGCGCCCGCATGTTCATGGGCTCGCTGCTGTTGCTTGCCGCCGTGATCACCTGGGGCGTCGGCCTGATGATGAGCCCGCACGGCGAGGTTGTGGCCAAGGGTACCGAGCATGTCCGGCTCAGCGTCGTTACCTTCATGGTCAAGGGTGCGGTCGGGACGATCATGCTGACCGCGCTTGCCGCCTGGCTGCTGTTCCCGCCGCGGCGTCCGAAATGGCCGGCGCGAGACTATGCGCTGATCGCGCTGTTCATCATCCTCGTCGGAAGCAGCCTTTGGACGCTTGTCTGGATCAAGGGGTCAGTCCTTGGCTAGGCTCTCGCTCGGCAGATAGCCCACTCGCCTTTCCTCTCCCGCATAGCCCCACGCCCATCCGAGGCTGTCGTCGAGCATGTCGAAGCGATCGCCGGTCCCGAGTTCGCGCACCAGTTCTGCTTCCGTCGCAGGCGCGGACCGAAGGATCGCCCCGGCGCTCAGCCGCCGTTCCGCCGGCTCGGCATAGTGCGAGGTGATGACCCGGCCGGCGAGCGCGACGTCGGCGAGGTCCTTGCGATAGGCGTTGAACTCCGGATCCGGCAGGTCCGACGGACCGACGAGCGCGAACTCCTCAGCGCTGGTGGGCGTATGCGGGGGCCTGGCCGATGATGGGCCGGTGCGCCGCGGAGCTCCCGTCGCTCTCGCGGAGGTTGCGCTTGAAACCTTCAAGGAAATCTGCCCCGTTGCTGGTTCGGACGACGAACACGTTGCGGCGGTCGTCCTGGTCCCTCTCGCGCCGCAGATAGCCGAGCGCGCCGAGCGTATTCAAGGCGCGAGTGACGACGGGCTTCGACACTCCGAGCACCCGCGCGAGCCCGCGGACCGTGTGGGGGCCGGGAGTTAAATAGACCAACATCAAAAGGGCCATCTGCCGATTGGTGAGGTCCGGTTCGCCGGAGCGGACATAGGCGATGAGCGCCCTCATCCACCCCGTAAGCGAAACTTCGCTCATTGCCGCCAATCTCCGTTACTGGTGCCGCGTAGCTGTCCGATAAACCGGTAAGGGCGCGAAATGTTGCAGCCGCGTCGCGCGCAACCGCCCGAATTTTCGGCTGTGGAATGATCATCCTTGTAAGTAGCGGCGCTCGAGCACGGCGAAAACGGCGCGCAGTCCGAGCGCTTCGCCGCCCTTCGGGCGACCGGGTGTCCGAGCCTCGCGCCAGGCCCAGGTATCGAGATGCGCCCAGGCGATTTCACGTGGGATGAATTGCCTCAAAAACAAGGCGGCGTAGATCGCTCCCGCCATCGGGCTCGCCGGGGCGTTGGCGACGTCGGCGACGTCGCTCTTGAGGTTGTCGTCATAATCATCCCAGAGCGGCATCCGCCACAACGGATCGCGGGCCTCGCGCGCGGCTTCGTCGAGCTCGGCGGCGAGCTCGTCGCGGTTGACGAAGGTCGCGGGAAGGTCCGGGCCGAGAGCGACCCGCGCGGCGCCGGTGAGCGTTGCGAAATCGATGACCAGCTCGGGCTCGCCCTCCGCCGCCTTGGCGAGCGCATCGGCCAGGATCAGGCGGCCCTCGGCGTCGGTATTGTCGATCTCGACGAACAGGCCCTTGCGCGACCTGACGATGTCGCCCGGCCGATACGCGGCGCCGGAAACAGCATTTTCGACCGCCGGAACAAGGAGGTGAAGGCGGATCGGCAGCCGGTTCTCGATGACGAGCTGCGCGAGCGCGAGCGCGTGGGCCGCGCCGCCCATGTCCTTCTTCATGATCCGCATGCCGGCCGCGGACTTGATGTCGAGCCCGCCGGTGTCGAAGCAAACCCCCTTGCCGACGATCGCGACGCGAGGATCCTCGGGCCTGCCCCACTCGAGCTCGATCAGGCGCGGCGCCCGGTCGGGAATCGCGGCGGCACCGACCGCGGCGATCAGCGGGTAGCCCTCGGCGAGCTCGTCGCCTGATGTGACGGTGAGCTTCGCGGCGGAGCGCTTGGCGAGATCGGACGCAGCTTGTTCGAGGTCTGCCGGCCCCATGTCGGAAGCAGGCGTGTTGACGAGGTCGCGGACCCACGCGGTGGCTTCCGCCAGGCGCACGGTCTCGTCGACTTGCGCTGCCTCCCCGCTGACGAGGATTCGTGGTCCTTGCTCGGCACGGTCTTTCTTCTTCGAGCGATAGTCGTCGAAGCGGTGCTGGGCGAGCAGCCAGCCGAGCGCGGCCCTCCCGGGCTCGCCCTCCGCCAGCCTGTAGGTGCCCTCCGGCAACTTCTCCGCGAGCGCTGCGAGGCACCACGGCGAAAGCTCCGCCGCATCCTTCACCGCGCCAACGACCTCAAAGTCGCCTCCGCGGGGCAGGATCGCGAAAGCGTGCGCCGACTTTCCGTCGAACCGCAGGGCCTCCAGCAAGGCGCGGTCCTCCGCGGGGCGCTTCTTCACCCAGTCCGCGAAACTGTTCTTGTCGACGAGGTGAATGGCCCGAACCGGCTGCGCGCGGTCGGCAACGAGGAGGGATGCAAAGTCGGTCATGGGGAGGGCTCTACGGGCCGCCCTCAACCGCGGCAATCGGCCTTCCGGGCTCGTTCGCCAATCTACGGCCGAGTGCCAGTGGACCTCAGTCTCCGGCGGCGGGCAGAGCGGCCTGAGCAGGGTTCATGAAGTTGATCCGCCCTTGCGTCGCGTCCTCGATCCGCCGCTCATATTCGTCGGCGAGCTGATCGTGGATTTGACGAGCGATGTCCGAGGTGGCCGCATTGGCGCGGCTTCTTTCCATCTGCTGCCTCAGGAATAGGTAATTGATGTCCACGTCCGCCTCCGCTTCTTTTCCGATCCCTGCCGGAGACCGGCCATGACGCGGGTTGGTGAACGGCAGATGACGTGGAGTTGCCTGGGCGACTAATGGTTGTTTGGTGGCGGCGAGCAGCCGACCGCGTCCGTCACTGCGGCATGATCATGAATTGCTCCCAGCGGCCGTTCGCGCCCGGCTCGGCATAGGTGACGAGGGTGAGGTCCTTCCCGCCTGCATAGTGCAATGTGTAGTTGCGGTTGACGAAGCCGCCGCGCAGCCGTGGGGCGCGCCGGATCTCGATCTTGGGTTCGCCGAGCGGCGCGAGGCTGGTGCTGTAATCGCCGGCTGTCGTCGGGTTGAAATAGTAGCCAAGGTTGGGCGTGAGCTTCGACCGGTCGAGCTTGCCGCCGACGAGCGCGTCGTAGAGCGCTTTCACGTCGGCGAGGCGGTCGCCTTCGTTGGTGAGCCCCGGGTCTGGACTGTCGAGGACGATCTTCTCGATTCCGGCGGTGAGCGTGTCGGTCGCGCCGGAGAAGTCGGCATTGGTGAAGACGATGATCGCGTCCTTTGTGTCGGGATAGACGGTATTCTGAGTCAAGAACCCGACCGCCTCCCCGCCATGGTCGATGATGTGTCGCTCGCTCGAATAATGATTTTGGACGCCGAGGCCGTAGCCGTTGGTCCGCCCATCGGTGCGAAGGACGGGCGTTTCCTGCTCGACCCAGTCACTCGCCGGGATCAGTGAGCGGTTCAACCGCGCGATGTCCCATTTGGCGAGGTCGGCGGCGGTCATCGACAGTTCGCCCGCCGCGTAGAGCCAGCCGCGGCCCGGCTGCTGCGCGACCCGCACCGGGCCGAGCGCATTGCGCTTGTAGCCCGCCGGGAAAGCCGGGGTGTTGGTGTCGTCCTGGTCGCGAACGCTGGTCATGCCGAGCGGATCGAAGATCTTGCGGTGGAGATAGACGAGCAGCGGCTGCCCGCTGACCTTCTCGGCGATCAGGCCGGCGACGACATAGCCGGTGTTGCTGTACTGCCAGCGCGTGCCCGGCTCGAAGTCGAGCGGCTTCTTCGCCCATTTATCGACGATGTGCTGCGGGGTCGTCGGCTGCTCCATGTCGGCGAAGGAATAATCCTGCGGCCAGAAGTCCTGGAGCCCAGAAGTGTGCGACAGGAGCTGGCGGATGGTGATCCGGTCGCCGCCCGAGATGCCCGGGATATATTTCGAGACATGATCGTCGAGGCTTAGCTTGCCCTCATCCTCGAGCAGCAGGAGCGCCATCGCGGTGAACTGCTTCGAGTTGGACGCGATCTGGTAGGGCAGGGCGGGGCTCGCCGGCAGGCCCTCGTTGGCCTTTCCATAGGCCTTGTCGAGCACCAGCTTGCCGTTGCGGACAACGGCGATCTCGGCGGAGGGGACGCCGGTTTCGCCCAGCGTTTTGGAGACGAGCTGGTCGACCTTGTCGATCTCGGCCGAAGTCAGGGGCTGAGCGGGGGCGGGGAAAGCGAGAAGCGCGAGGAGCGCGGGCGACAGGCGAAGCATGGCGCAACTCTAGTGGCGGTTCGGTCCGAGTAAAGCGCGGAAAAGCGCCGTTTGACGGACCACAATTCTTGGAACGCGCATGTTCCACGGTCCGTTACGGGACGCGACGCGACTTCGAGGGAGTTTCCAAGATGAGAGCCGGTTGGGCTGCAACGCTTCTCGCCTTCGTAATGGCCATCATCGGGATCGTCCTCACCATCGGTGGCGCCTGGCTGCTGATCCTCGGTGGGATCGATCTACTATCTCATCGCCGGAATTGCGTTGCTGGTTTCCGCCTGGTTCCTGTTCAGGGGGCGCCTGCTCGGGGGCTGGATATACATCGGCCTGTTCGTGGTCAGCGCCATTTGGGGCTTCGCGGAGTTGCGCGGCAACGCCTGGGCGATGGTGCCGTGGCTGGTCGCGCCGCTGGTGCTGTTGATCGCGATGCTACTGGTAATGCCGACGCTCACGCGCGGCGACAATCGATGGAAAATCGCGGGCGGCGGAATCGCGCTCGGAGTCGTGTTCGTCGCGGCGAGCTTCGCGATCCTGGGCGCGACGGGGGGCACGGCGATTGCCGCGCTCCCCGCGCAGAGCTCGCCCGGAATGGCCGACCCCTCGGTGATGCCCGTCGGAGCGGACTGGCCGGCCTATGGCGGCACCGAGGCCGCGTGGCGGTTCTCACCGCTGACGCAAATCACCGCCGACAATGTCGGGAAGCTGCGCAAGGTCTGGGAGGTTCATACCGGCGGGCTTCCGACCAATCCCGATTATGCGAAGCTCTACGGGACCGAGAACACGCCGCTGAAGGTCGGCGATCTACTCTATACGTGCACCGCGAAGAATGTGATCGTCGCGCTCGACGCGGCGACCGGAAAGCCAATGTGGCGGGTCGATCCGCACGTTCCCGATAAGTGGATTCCCTACACGACTGCGTGCCGCGGGCTGGCTTATTACCGAACCCCGGGCGCGACCGCCGCGACGCCATGCGCCGCCCGGATTATCGAGGGGACGCTCGATTCGCGGCTGATCGTCGTCGATGCGCTGACGGGCAAGCCCTGCACCGACTTCAACGGGACGGGTCAGCAGGACACCAAGGTCGGCATGGGCCCGGTCTATCCGGGATATGCGTCGATCAATTCGGCCCCGACCATCGTCAGGGGGATCATCGTCGTTCCGCACCAGATCCTCGATGGGCAGTGCCGTTGTTCGCCGTCGGGCGTGATCCAGGGCTTCGACGCCAGGACCGGCAAGCTCGCCTGGGCGTGGGATGTCGAACACCCCGAATGGAGCGGCTATCCGCCCGCGGGGCAGACGTGGACCAAAGCGACCCCGAACAGCTGGATGAGCAGCGCCGGCGACGAGAAGCTCGGCCTCGTCTATTTGCCGATGGGGAATTTCGCTGCCGATTATATCTCGACCGGCCGTCCGCCCCGTTCCAACCAGGTTTCCAGCTCCATCGTCGCTCTCGACGTCACGACCGGCAAGCCGCGCTGGGTGTTTCAGGCGGTCAAGAAGGACGTCTGGGACTATGATATCGGAAGTCAGCCCTCGCTGATCGACTATCACGGCACGCCGGCGCTGCTGGTCGCGTCGAAGCAGGGCGACTTCTATGTCCTCGACCGCGCGACGGGGAATTCGCTGGCGCCGATTGGAACGGTCCAGGCGCCGCCTGGCGGGGTCGAGCCAGGCGAGCGGGCCCCGACGCAGATCGTCTCGCTGTGGAATACGCTGAAGAAGCCCGATCTGGTCGAATCCGACATGTGGGGCATGTCGCCAATCGACCAGATGATCTGCCGCATCCAGTTCCGCCAGGCCGATTATCGCGGCGAGTTCACGCCGCCCAGGGCGGACAAATATACGATCGAATATCCCGGCTATAACGGCGGCAGCGACTGGGGCAGCCTGTCGATCGATCCGGTGCGCGGAGTCGCCATCGCCAATTACAACGACACGCCGAATTATTTGAAGCTGCTGACTCGCGAGGAAGCGAACAAGAAGGGCATCAAGCCGCGCTTCGCGACCGACATCGCTTCGACGCAGGCGCATGCGGTCGATCCGCAATGGGGCGTCCCTTACGCGATCCACGTCAACGCCGGCTGGCGCATGCCGTTCACGAAGCTTCTGTGCAAACGCCCGCCTTACGGCGGCATCCGAGCGATCAATATCGCGACGGGCAAGACGCTCTGGGATCATCCGCTCGGCACAGCCAGGCGCAACGGGCCCTTCAACATCCCCACGGGGCTGCCGTTCACCATCGGTACGCCCAACAACGGCGGCGCGGTGACCACCGCCAGCGGCCTGATCTTCATCGCCGCGGCGACCGACGATCTGCTGCGCGCGATCGACGAGCGCACGGGCAAGGTAATTTGGTCGGTGCCGCTGCCGGCGGGAGGGCAAGCGACGCCGATGATCTACCAGCAGGGCGGGCGCGAATATGTCGTGATCTTCGCTGGCGGCCACCATTTCATGGAGACACCGGAGGGCGACAGCGTCATCGCCTACGCGCTGCCGAGCTAGGCGCTCGGCTGGGCCCGCGGCGCATGCTATGACCGAGTGAACGTTTCAGTCGCGCGGGCGAACAAAGCCTTCGCGAAAGGTCATGGCACAGCTCCGATACCTCTCACCCTTCGCTTTCCTTGCGCTCCTGCCGGTAGGCGGAGTGCTTGGAGGCGGCTGGACGTTTCTCGCCGCCGTCGCGACGCCACTGTGCCTGGCGGTTCTCGACGGCGCGCTCGGCAACCAAAGCAGTTCGGCGCCGCACCACGGCGGATCTCGATGGATCGCGCACTGCTATGTGGTTCTCCAACTGGCGGGGACCGCCTGGGCAGCGGTGCGCGCAACCTCGCCATCGACGGGGCTCCTCGAACTCCTGGGGCTGACCGCTTCCGCGGGCGTGACGACCGGCGTGTTCGGCTTCGTCGCCGCGCATGAGCTGATCCACAGCCGGGATCGGCGAGATCGGGCGCTCGGCCTGACGTTCCTGGCAACCGTCTTCTACATGCACTTCCGGATCGCGCACCTCTACGGCCACCACCGGCGGGCGGCGACATTCGATGACCCGGCCAGCGCCCGAACTCGGTGAGGGGCTCTACGCCTTCCTCCTGCGCTCGATCGCCGGGCAGTTCCGGGAAGCCTGGAGGTTCGAGGCGCGACGCTCGCGGCACCCCAATCGGATGGCGATCTATCTCGCGATCGAAGGGATGTTTCTGCTCGTTCTCGCGCTCGTCGACTGGCGCGTCCTGTTGTTCGCCGTCGTCGTCGCGATGATTGCCGTCACCTTGCTCGAGAGCTTCAACTATGTCGCCCATTACGGCCTCAGCCGACCGGCCGGAGAGCGCCTCGCGCCGCACCACAGCTGGAACAGCGAGCGACGGATGAACAATGCGTCATTGCTGAACATGGGCCGCCACAGCGACCACCACCGACGAGTCTCGCGCTCCTATGCGGCGCTTGAAACGGTCGGGGGCTCGGCAACGCTGCCGTCCGGATATGCGGCCGCGCTCCTCACCGCGTTGATTCCGCCGCTGTGGCGCAGGATGATGGACCCGCGAGCGCGCGCTGTCATGGAGCGCGTCTAGAGGGGCACGCCGTAAAGGTCGTGATCGTCGCTGTCCTCGACCCGCACTGACACGATGTCGCCGGGCTGGAGCCCGCCGGAATCGCGCAGGTGGACTTCGCCGTCGATCTCGGGCGCGTCGGCCTTTGAGCGGCCGGTAGCGCCGCCGGTTTCCTCGTCGACGGCATCGATGAGGACGTCCAGCGTCGAGCCGACCTTGGCCGCGAGCTTCTCGGCCGAGATGCGCGCGGACAGGGCCATGACCGCCTCGTAGCGCTCCTGCTTCAGGTCTTCCGGAACCTGGTCATCCATCGAGGTTGCCGGGGCGCCTTCGACCGCCTCGAACTTGAAGGCGCCGACGCGGTCGAGCTGCGCTTCTTCGAGCCAGGCGAGGAGATAGGCGACGTCTTCGTCAGTTTCGCCGGGGAAGCCGACCACGAAGGAAGAGCGGATCGCGAGATCGGGCACCTGGCCGCGCCAGTTACGGATGCGCTCCAGCACCTTCGCGTCATTCGCCGGGCGGCGCATGCGCCGCAGCACACTGGGGCTGGCGTGCTGGAACGGAATGTCGAGGTAGGGGAGGACGAGCCCGTCCGCCATCAGCGGGATCACGTCGTTCACGTGCGGGTAGGGATAGACGTAGTGCAGTCGCACCCAAACGTCTCCCGGGGCGCCGCCGAGCTTGCCGAGCTCGCGAGACAGGTCGGTCATGTGGGCGCGGACTTCCTCGCCTCTCCACGGGCGCGGCTGATGCCGGATGTCGACGCCGTAGGCGCTGGTGTCCTGGCTGATGACCAGCAGCTCCTTCGTGCCCGCGGCGACGAGCTTCTGGGCCTCGCGCAGGATTGCGTCGGGGCGGCGGCTGACGAGGTCGCCGCGCAGGTGCGGGATGATGCAGAAGGCGCAGCGGTGGTTGCAGCCCTCGGAAATCTTCAAATAGCTGTAGTGGCGCGGGGTGAGCTTGAGGCCCGCCTCGGGCACCAGGTCGATGTAGGGCGAGGGGACCGGGGGCGCGGCCTCATGCACCGCGGCGACGACCTCTTCATATTGTTGCGGTCCGGTGACGGCGAGCACGTCGGGGAAGCGGTTCCGGATGACCTCGGCTTCCTTGCCCATGCAGCCGGTGACGACCACGCGGCCGTTCTCGGCGATGGCCTCGCCGATCGCCTCGAGGCTTTCTTCCTTGGCGCTGTCGAGGAACCCGCAGGTGTTGACCAGCACCACGTCGGCTCCGGCGTAATCGGGCGACATGTCGTAGCCGTCGGCGCTAAGCTTGGTCATGATCCGCTCGCTGTCGACCAGGGCCTTGGGACAGCCGAGCGAGACCAGCCCGACGCGCGGGGGCTTGGGGAGTGTCGTGACGTTCATCGGAAGGGCCGCGCCAATATAGGAACTTTCGGGCGAAAACTAGGCGCTTAGCCGACTGCCTTGTTCATGCTTACCCTGCGCGGCTAAGAGCCTCGGCGACCAGCCGCAAATCAAGGAACAAGAATGCGCATCGCGATGATCGGCACCGGATATGTGGGGCTCGTCTCCGGCGCGTGCTTTGCCGACTTCGGGCATCGCGTGGCGTGCGTCGACAAGGATTCCGCCAAGATCGACGGGCTCAACGCGGGCGTGATGCCGATCTGGGAACCGGGGCTCGAGGCGCTGGTCAAGGCGAACGCGGATCGCGGGCGGCTCATGTTCACGACCAGCCTTGCGGACGGGGTCGAGGGCGCCGAGGCGGTGTTCATCGCGGTCGGCACGCCGGCGCGTCGCGGCGACGGTCACGCCGACCTCAGCTTCGTGTTCGAGGCGGTGCGCGAGCTCGCGCGGCAGATCCGGCCGGGCACGGTGGTCGTCACCAAGTCGACCGTTCCCGTCGGCACCGGCGATGAAATCCAGCGCATTCTCGCCGAAGAAGGGGTGAGCGACGTCTCGGTCGCGTCGAATCCCGAATTCCTCCGCGAAGGCGCGGCGATCGCGGACTTCAAGCATCCCGACCGGATCGTCGTCGGCGCCGACGACGGTCGCGCGCAGGAAGTGCTGAAGGAGATATACCGGCCGCTGTTCCTCAACCGAGCGCCGATCCTGTTCACAGGCCGGCGCACCGCCGAGCTGACCAAATATGCGGCCAACGCCTTCCTCGCGGTCAAGATCAGCTTCATCAACGAGATCGCCGATCTGTGCGAGGCGGTCGACGCCGACGTCCAGGACGTGGCGCGCGGCATCGGCCTCGACAACCGCATCGGCGCGAAATTCCTTCACGCCGGCCCCGGCTATGGCGGAAGCTGCTTTCCCAAGGACACGCTGGCGCTGCTGCAGACCGCCGACAAGGCGGGCGTCGACCAGCGCATCGTCCGGACGACGGTCCAGGTCAACGACGAGCGCAAGGCGAGCATGGTCGAACGGGTCGAGCGCGCCCTTGACGGAGGACTGAAGGGCAAGCGCATCGCCGTCCTCGGCCTCGCGTTCAAACCCAACACGGACGACATGCGCGAGGCGCCCTCGATCCCGCTGATCGGCGCGCTGGTCGAACGCGGCGCCGACGTCGTCGCGTTCGATCCCGTCGCCCGCGAGCAGGCGGAGAAGATCTTCAGCGGGATCGAGTTCGCATCCGACGCCGAGAGCGCCGCGGCGGGCGCCGACGCGCTGGTGATCGTGACCGAGTGGGACGAGTTCCGTGCGCTCGACCTCGAGAAGATCGCGCGGACGTTGCGCGGGAAGGTGCTGGTCGACCTTCGCAACGTCTACGATCGCGACGACGCGGAGGCGGCGGGGCTCGCCTATTACGGAGTCGGCCGCGGCACGCTCGAACGAGCCTGAGCGAGCGGCGCGGTCTCGCGCATCGCCAGCAGCACCGGCGCTACACAGATCGCGACGAGCGCGATCATCGCGCCCGGCGCCATGGTCCAGCCGGTGCGTTCGACCAGCCATTGCGCCGCCAACGGCGTGAGCCCGCCGAAGATGGCGGTCGCCATGGTCGCTCCGAGGGCGAGGCCGGTGATGCGCGCTTCGCCGTGGAACTGCTCGGCCGTGGCGACCGCTCCGACCGCGCTGACCCCGCCGGCGACGGCGGCGAGGAGCACCGCGCCGAGCAAGGCAGATGCTATTGATCCACTCGCCATCAGCGCGAACATCGTGGTGGGCAGGATCGCGCTCGCCGCGCACACCGCGAGCAGCACCGGACGGCGGCCGCGCCTGTCCGACCACCAGCCGACGAGCGGCGTGACGACGATCACCGCGACCGCGGCGATAGTCGACAGCCACAGCGCGCTTCGCTCGGTAAGCGCACCGGCCGAGGTGAGGAAGGAAGGGACGTAGGTGATCCCGACATAATAAGTGATCGAGCCGAGCGCGGAGATGGAGAAGCCGCGGGCAATCCCGGCGCGGTGGTGTTTCAGGGCATAACGAAGCGGCTCGGGCGGGACGGTCCCTTCCTCCTGCTGGCGGCGGAACTCCGGCGATTCGTGCATCGTCGAGCGCGCGAGCCAGACCGCGGCGGCGAGCGCGGCGCCGACGAAGAAGGGGATGCGCCAGCCCCAGCGTTCCAGGTCGGCGGAATCGGTCAGGCTGACCGTCAGCGCCGAGACTCCGACCGCGAGCAGCGCGCCGACCTCGCTTGCCGCCGAAGCGGACGAGGTGACGAGCCCGCGCCTCGAGCGCGGCGCACCTTCGAGCAAATAAGCGACGACGCCGGTATATTCGCCGCCGACCGAGAACCCCATCACGCAGCGCAGCCCGAGAAGCAGCCAGCCGGCCGTGGGACCGATCGCGATCCGGGTCGGGAGCAGCGCGGTCGCGAGCATCGCCGCGGTCATCATCGCCACCGACAGCAGCATCATGCGCCGCCGCCCACGGCGATCGCCGATATGGCTGAAGAACAAGGCGCCGAGCGGCCGCATCAGATAGGCGATCGCAAAGCCGCCGAGCGTCAGCAGCAAGGAGCCGCTTCCGCCACCGTAGAAGACCCGGGAAAGGACCGTGGCGAAATAGAGATAGAGCGTGAAATCATACCATTCGACGATGGTCGAAAAGGCCGCGACGCCAAGCGAGCGCGGTGGGAGCACGGCGTGATGCAGCTCGTCGAAAGCTTCCCGAGGCATGAAGGGACAGTGCCAGAGCGGGCCCCGCCTGTCGCCATGCCCGTCGGGGGCCCCCACGCTTTGACTTCGCGTCCAAAGCATGATTCCCTCCGCTCCGGAGCGGGGGAGACGCGATGAAACTCCTGATCGGCATCCTGCTATTCGTCTGGTTCGCCTGCGGGCTGTTCGGCGCATGGCGGCTCGGCGACATGAGCTTCAAAAAGATCGCGCGCGGCCCGATCACCATGGCGCAGGCGTTCAACGACGAGCCCGTGACCTATCCGGGCCCGGACTGAGGGCCCAAATTTCGAGGGCGCGCTTCCTTGGGCCGCTACGCCCGCAGCGCCATTTCATCGAGCAGGCTCTCAACTCGCTTGAGTCCCTCGTCGCTCTCGATCGCGAGGTAGAGCGGCTGACCGTCGAGCGCGTCCTGGCGGGTGTTGAGGAAGGCGATGACCGGGGCGGCCTCGCCGAAGTGGCGCCAGGCCCATTGGATCACGTCGCTTTGCCGCTTCGCCTGTTCGCGAGTCGGAAGCGGGATGCGGCTCCGCTTGCGGAACGCCATGGTCCGCGGCCGGCGGCGGTTGGCTTCGGGCGGGGCGGCCTGTTCGGGCTGACTCACGTCACCGACCCCGGAAGCGCGGGGCGGGCGCCGAGCGCGGCGCGGACGAGGCCGATCTGCTCGGCGTAGTCGCGGGCGAACTGATCATGCGCGCGCTGCTCGCGCGGGCTTAGCGAGCGGTCCGCGATCATCAATGAACGCTGGTGCCGGCGCAGAAGGATATTGAGGTCCATCGTCATGCTCCACTGATGTAAGCGGGAGCGCTCATGTCTCTCGGCCGCCGGCGCCTACGAATGCGTTGCCGGCGATGCTCCCGATATGGGGATTGCGCGCCGGTTTACGAGCGCCCGCCGAGTTCATGAGAAGGCGAAGCCGAGCGCCGATCCGATGACCGCGAGAGTCAGGATGATCGGCAGGGCGACGAGGCGCCAATTGCTTGCGAACTTGTATTCCATGGTGAATTTCCTCCCCGCCAGCCAAGCCCTCAGGAATCCGAAGGCCGGTCGTAAAGTGTGGACAGTCCCGGGGCGGGCGGCGGACTGTTGCTGCGGACGAAGGCTTCCGCCTCGCGCATGGTCGCGAAGGACTGGTAGAGCGGCACTCCCCGGGCCCGCGTCAGAACGGCCCGGTAAGGGAGATCCGACCCGACGGCATAGGAGACGCGATCGCTGCCGCGGCCCAACTGACGGCCTTCATCCTCACCGCCATCCGAAGCGGTCCGGATTGGCTGCAAAGTGGAGGCGTGAAGTTGGCCGGTGGCCGGCAAATAATGGGAAGACATGGCGATCCCTTTCTGCGCCGCTTCGTGAGGTCCAGCGGGGCTCACCCGGGCAGCGAGAAACCGTGAGGCCCTCAGCCGCCCGGGATCGGCCCCGACGCGGGTTACAGGACAAGCGGGAGCAACGGCTCCCTCGAGCCGATCAGATGGTCTGGAGGTTGAGCGCGCAGGGCTGCCGATTCATGTCGTTGCCGACATCGTAGCTGAGGCGCTGGCCTACCGTCGGAGCGACATTCTTGTCCCAGCGGATTGCGCTGGTTTCGAACGGAAGGTCGTTGCCGCCGGCTTCCTGCTTGATTTCGCCATGACCCTTGATGGTGTCGAACGACTTGACGGTTCCAAAATATTTCATGGTCTGTTCCTTGGTTGGCGAGCGCGAAATGTCGCTCGCCGCTAGGAGACGTAAAGAGGGGAGAAGGTGCGACTTAGCGCCAAAAACCGTCGATTGCGACTAGTAGCAAGAAAATACCTATACGATTTGACCAAGTTAAGCAACCGCCCGCAAAAATAAAGTGGTGCTCCATACCTTAGAACTGATTATAAAATACGTCTCCAGCTACTTGCTTAATATCATACGTTTGTTTGCCCATGATGGGATGGGGCTTCTCAGGCTGCGGCGAATTCTGCCCGTCGGGGCGTCAATCGCCCAGCATGTGATCGGCGAGGCTGTAGCAATGGCTCGCCTGATAAGCGTTCCGGCCGCGGTTCATGTGAGTGAGGTTGAAGTTGCGGATCGCGCGCAACGAGTGCGGGTGCTCGATGAAACGGCGGATCGACGCGGAGCCCCGGACCTTGGCGATCAGGATGCCCCGATTGTCGCGCCAGATCGAGTGGGTGACGTCCTCAGCGCGTCCGGCGCAGCGCTCGAGCAGGTCGGCATCGAGCTGGTCGGGCTCGGGCGAGCCGTCGGTCGTGAAGTCGGCAAGGTGGAGGATGAAGCGGGCCCGGAGGCCGTCGCCGTCCGGTTGCAAGGCGAACAGCTCCATCCAGCTGGCATTGACCCGGGCAAGCGTTTTGTCGGTGCTCGGGAGACAGGAAACCGACCAGTACCAGCGCTCGGTCCGGCGCGGGATCGGCAGGCAGGTCGCACCGTAGAGGCGAAGGATGTCGAGCGCGTCCTCGGCCTGCGGGCGGCGGAGCAGTTTCTCGAAGCGGGCGGAGATATTTGAAGCGGTGTTCGAGGGATTGGTGCGGTCGGTGGCGTCGGGCGGGTTTACCTCGCCCTCCATCCACGCGCGCTGCTGCTCGGGATCGAGGAATTGGCGCAGGCCTTTAGGGGGCCGGTCAGTTTCGTCATTCGAAATCGTCGTCATCCCGGCCTTGAGCCGCCTTGTTCTCTATCCGAGTTTCCCGGCTGATCTCGGGTTTCCACTGCTTCATTTGAAGGGAAAGCGGGTCCCGGCTCAAGGCCGGGATGACGGCTCGAGTTCGCCTCGTCGCGCAGCAATTCGAACCATGCGTCCCTCAGCGCTTCCTCTTCGGCGCGCTCGACTGCCAGGCCGGCGGCGCGGTCGGCGTTCAGGACGGCGGCTTCTTCGTCGGTGCAGGCGCGGATGTAGGGTTCTTGGTCGTCGATGTCGTCGTAAGCCCGACTTTCATGGCCGGTGAAACCGGGGGGAGGCGGGAAGTCGGTCATCCAGATGCCGTCGTCCCCATCCTTCCAGCAGCGGTGAGAAAGGTCGATGCCGTCGTCTTCCTCTGGTCGAATGAGTGAATTCGGGGGTCCTTCCACTTCCTCCACTTTGTCACTTTCGATCAACGCAAGCGCCCTGGCGACGCCCTCGTCATCGCCGGTGCGAAGTGCCTCGACGGCGAAGCTCCAGTCGATCGCTTGCGTACGGGGTGCCGGCGCATCCGGCGCGCGCACGCCCCGCCCGCTGGTCGAGAGGCCCGTGTCCGCCAGCCGGTCGAGGCGGCGGAGGATGGCGAGGCCGAGGCGGTTGTCGATCAGGTGGCGTTCGCCGACCAGCTCGCCATCGCGGTAGATCTGCTCGACATTGCCTTCCATCGAGCGGGCGAGGAGCGTGTCGGCGAGCCGCTCGCGAGCGATGCCCAGCGCGGCGTCCCAGGCGGCGGCGAAGGCCGGGTCGCGGCGGCGCGCGGCGTAGGCGCCGGAGATGCCCATGCGCGCGGCCTCGCAGGCGTCGGCGACGACGGCGGTCTCGGCGAGCGCCTCGCAAAAGGTCGCCATCTTCTCGCCGGTCCAGCCGTCGTGGCGGATGGTGGGGCCTTCGACTTTGCTCAGGACAGGGGTGGCGGGCGGTTGTGGTTCGGGATGATGCTGCTTCATGAACCATATTGGAACATAGAATGAGGGCTGTAGGAAAGGGGTTTTCACGCAAAGGCGCGAAGCGCCAGGTAATCCATCCCGCTACCTGACTGGCGGAAGATTGCTGCAACGGGGCGTGGCGGAAAGCGTTGCTCGCCACGCCGTTCACTCTCGCAATTCTGGCAAGTCACCGCCTGTTGTTTCCAATTTCTCATTCCCGCGAAGGCGGAAACCCAGCTCATTCATGGGTAGCGTAGCAGCCTGGCAGTTGCGGCTTGGCATTTCTCCTTTCAGCTGGGTTCCCGCTTTCGCGGGAATGACGAGAAAGGGAGCGGCTTCTGCTTTCGCGGGAATGGCGTTTAGAGCGGCTCGAAGCCGAAGTCTTCGGCGAGGTCTCGCCAGTCGGGGTTTTGCGCTTCGATCAGCTCCAGCTTCCAGGCGCGGTTCCACTTCTTGATGCGCTTTTCGCGGGTGATCGCGGAATCCATCGTCGGGTGCTGCTCGAACCAGACGAGGAGCTTGATGCCGTATTTCGCCGTGAAGCCGCGGACGGCGCCAATGCGGTGCTGGTGGATGCGGGCGAGGAGGCTGGAGGTTACGCCGGTGTAGAGCGTGCCGTTGCGTTTTGATGCGAGGAGGTAGACGGTCGGTTGGAAGTCTTCGTGCATCGCGTCCTTATTCGTCGTTCCCGCGAAAGCGGGAACCTAGCGCTTCAAAGAAGGCTGCGTCAGCAGCCTGCCAGCTGCTGCTGGCATCCATTGCTTTTAGCTGGGTTCCCGCTTTCGCGGGAATGACGAGTTGGGGTCAAGCGTCGATCGCTTCCTCATCGACCGCGCTCGCCCGGCTCTGGATAAACTCGAACCTCGGCGCCGGGTCCCGGCCCATCAGCCGCTCGACCAAATCCTTCACCGGCTGGCGGTCCTCGTAGGCGCCCGGGCAGCGTCACCTTCAGCATGGACCGCGTCGCCGGGTCCATCGTCGTTTCCTTGAGCTGGTTGGGGTTCATCTCGCCGAGGCCCTTGAAGCGCGACACCTCGACCTTCTTGCCCTTGAACTCGTCGCGCTCGAGCTCGGCGCGGTGGGCGTCGTCTCTCGCGTACAGGGTCTTGGCGCCGCTGGTCAGGCGGTAGAGCGGGGGCTGGGCGAGGAACAAATGGCCGCGGCGGACGAGCTCGGGCATTTCCTGGAAGAAGAAGGTCATCAGCAGCGTCGCGATGTGGGCGCCGTCGACGTCGGCGTCGGTCATGATGACGATGCGCTCGTAGCGGAGCGCGTCCTCGTTCCACTTGTCGCGGATGCCGCAGCCGAGCGCGAGCTGAGGTCGGCGATCTCCTGGTTGGCGCGGATCTTGTCCTGCGTGGCGCTGGCGACGTTGAGGATCTTGCCGCGGATGGGGAGGATCGCCTGCGTCTTGCGGTTGCGCGCCTGCTTGGCCGAGCCGCCGGCGCTGTCGCCCTCGACGATGAACAGCTCGGTGCCGGCGGCGTCGTCGTTGGCGCAGTCGGTGAGCTTGCCGGGGAGGCGGAGCTTCCTTGCCGAAGTCGCGGTCTTGCGTTGAACTTCCCGCTCGGCGCGGCGGCGGAGGCGCTCGTCCATCCGCTCGAGGATCTGGCCGAGAAGGGCGCGGCCGCGGTCCATGTTGTCGGCGAGATAATGGTCGAAATGGTCGCGGACGGCGGCCTCGACGAAGCGCGCGGCCTCGAGGCTGGTCAGGCGGTCCTTGGTCTGGCTCTGGAAATGCGGGTTGCGGATGAAGACGCTCAGCATCAGCTCGACGCCGTTCATCACGTCGTCCGGCGTGATGTCCTTGGCCTTCTTGTTGCCGACGAGGTCGCCGAAGCTGCGGATGCCCTTGCTGAGCGCGGCCCGCAGGCCCGCTTCGTGGGTGCCGCCGTCGGGCGTCGGGATGGTGTTGCAGTAATAGCTTTCGTTGCCGTCGCTGTAGAGCGGCCAGGCGACCGCCCATTCGGCGGACCCTTGCCCGTCGGGGAAGTCCTGGCGGCCGGTGAAGGGCTGGTTGGTGACGGTCGGGCGGTCGCCGATCTGCTCGGCGAGATTGTCGGCAAGGCCTCCGGGGAAGTGGAAGACGGCCTGTTCGGGGACGTCGGCAGAGGCGAGGCTGGGGTCGCAGCGCCAGCGGATCTCGACCCCGGCGAAGAGATAGGCCTTGGAGCGCGCGAGCTTGTAGAGCCGCTCGGGACTGAACTTCGCGTCGGCGCCGAAGATCTCGGGGTCGGGCGTGAAGGTGGTGCTGGTGCCCCGGCGGTTGGGCGCGGCGCCGACTTCCTCGAGCTTCGAGGTGGCGAGGCCGCGGGCAAATGTTTGCCGATACAACTTTTTCTCGCGCGCAACTTCGACGATGGTTTCCGTGGAGAGCGCGTTGACGACGCTGACCCCGACCCCGTGGAGGCCGCCGGAGGTCGAATAGGCCTTGCCCTCGAACTTACCCCCCGAGTGGAGGGTGGTCATGATGACCTCGAGCGCGGACTTGCCGGGGTATTTCGGGTGCGGGTCGACGGGAACCCCGCGGCCGTTGTCGGTGACGGTCAGGCGATTGCCGGGCTCGAGGGTGACCTCGATGCGGCTGGCGTGCCCGGCGACCGCCTCATCCATCGAATTGTCGATGACCTCGGCGGCGAGGTGGTGGAGCGCGCGCTCGTCGGTGCCGCCGATGTACATGCCCGGGCGGCGGCGGACGGGCTCGAGCCCTTCGAGGACCTCGATCGCGGATGCGTCGTAGCTGTCGGAAGCGGCCGCGGCGTTGGAGGAGAACAGGTCGGACATGAAGCGAACGGTATAGGGCTGGGATTCGAGACTGTGCCAAGCGAACGGCGAACCCTTTTCCACAGGTCTTGAAACCATCGGCGGCCATTCCAAATCAGCCTCGCCGGACGCTCGATGGAGGTCCGGTGACGGGGCAGCGCCTTCGAGGGCTCCCCCGCCTTGCTCATCAAGAGGAGGACAAGACCATGCGTAGTGCTTTCGATTTTGCGCCTTATCGGCGTTCCACGGTCGGCTTCGACCGGCTGTTCGACATGCTCGAGAATTCGAACCTCGGGCAGGCCCAGGAGAATTACCCGCCCTTCGACCTCATCAAGAAGGGCGAGAACGATTATACGATCCAGCTCGCGGTCGCCGGCTTCACGCCGCAAGAAATCGACATCACGGCGCAGCAGAACGTGCTGCTGGTGACGGGCCGCAAGTCCGACGAGAGCGACGAAAAGGGCGGCGACTTCATCTATCGTGGGATCGCCAACCGCTCGTTCGAGCGCCGCTTCGCGCTTGCCGACCATATCCAGGTTCGGGGCGCGGACCTGAAGGACGGACTGCTCTCGATCGACCTGGTGCGCGAGATCCCCGAGGCGATGAAGCCGCGGAAGATCGACATCGGCGGCGGATCGGAGAAGCTCGCGTCGCGCCAGACGGTGGACGCCGAGGCCGAGAGCGCCTGAACCTGTCGAGGGTGTAGAGGAGGGCTCCGGCGTCGCCGGGGCCCTTTTCGCGTACGCTACCACAGCGCCGCGAGCTGCATCCGGCTGCGGGCGTCGAGGTAGCTGATGGTGATCGGCACGGCGCGCGGCAGGAGGATATGCTCTTCGGGGGCCGCGGCCTGAGGCGGGTCCTTGCCGAGGAGCCAGCGCGCCAGCCTGGGAGCATCTTCGAGGCGGACGCAGCCGTGGCTGAGGTTGCGCTCGTCCTGGGCGAAGAGCTCCTTCCTGGGCGTGTCGTGAAGGTAGATCCCGTCGCCATCCGGAAGATCGAACTTGAAGCGGCCGAGGGAATTGGCGGGGCCGGGCCGCTGACGAACATAGACCTGCGTCTTGCCGGCGGCGACCGCCGCCCAGTCGATGGCGTCGGGCGAAAGCACCCGGGCGCCGGGTCCAAAGGTCGATAGAATCTCATAGCCCCGATCGGTGAGGTAGGCGTCGCCATCCTGGAGCACGCGCGGGGCGATCAGCGTCTTCGCGAGATCGGAAGTGACGTGCCAGTAGGGGTTCAGCGTCTCATAGTTGATGACGCTCTTCAGCTCCGGCGTCGGCGTTTCGGGCTTGCCCACGATCACCTTCATCGAATCGCGGACGCGCCCGTCCTCGATCATGTACAGCCGCGCGGAAGCGGCATCGACGAGCACGTAGGGGCCGCGCGTCGGGATCTCAGCGCCCGGGAGCGCATCGAGGTAGAGCTGCGGAGCGACGGCGCCGGCGATCGGCCCCAGCGCCGGGTAGAAGCGTGCAAGCGCATAGGCGCTCGCCGCCATGACGAACGTCATTGCCGCTGCGATCGCATATCTGCGGTTGTGCGAAACCACTGGCGTCATCGGTGCTGCCCCAGGCGATGCTTTTATGACAAAGCACCGCCCGGGGCGAGTGGCCTCATGACTCGAGAAGCTTTCCGGCGGCCGGCGCCCGGCGGCGTCCGAACCGCGGGATCAGCATCGGGGTGCTTTGCCGGTAGCTCACATAGGTCTCGCCAAACGCGTCGACGAGGTCGCGCTCCTCGAGCCGGATGGCGATGAGGATGTAGGCGGTGGTGGCGAGCGCGAAGACGAGGTGCGCGACGGTCATCGTCGGCGCGGCCCAGAAGATCGTGAGCCAACCGACGTAGAGCGGGTGACGAACGACCCTGTAGAGGCTGGGCGTATAGAATTGCGGCGCGACGTAGGCGCTCCCCTTCAGGCGTCGCCACACCTGCTTCAGCCCGAACAGGTCGAAATGGTCGATGAGGAAGGTGGTGTAGAGGAGCAGCGCCCAGCCGAGGAGGTAGAGCGCGATCACGGCCCCGCGCAGCGGGCCGCTGGTGCTCCACACGATACCGCCCATCGGTTCCCACCAGGCGAACAAGGCGACGAGCGCGAGCGAGCTCAGGAGCACGTAAGTGCTCCGCTCGACCGCCTCTGGGACGAAGCGGGTCCACCAGCGCTTGAACGCCGGGCGGGCCATGACGCTGTGCTGGACCGCGAACAAGCCGAGCAGGCCGAGATCGATCGCCAGCGCCTGCAGGAAGGGGCGGGTCGGCGCACCGTCGAGCCGCGTCGGCGTCAGGAAGCCGCCGATGAAGCCGATCGCGTAGACGAACACTCCAAGGAAGACTCCGTAGCACAGGATTCCATACGCAAACGCGCCCGTTCCGCCGGACTTCGAGAGGTTCAAGGGTTCCATGTCATTCTCCACGTTCGCGGTAGCTGGGTTACCAGAGGCGCGTGGCCTCGATCTCCGCCTTCGCGACGAGTGCTTCGAGGGCCTCTTCGCGGGCGGCGTGATTGTCGTTCGCGCAGGTCGCGAGCTGGAGCTCGTTGCGGGCCTGCTCGGCCGCCCATTCGCCGACGATGTCGGGGAAGGCGGGATCGGTCAGTGAATGCCTCAAGGGATGTTCCTTTCGTTGGGTCCCGGGCGCGCGGGGGATGGGGAGCAAGCGCGCCCGGGAAGCCCGTTCAGCCGACGCGGAGGGTTGCGTTGACGCGCACCGGCCGGCTGATGTTGAAGTAATTGGGCGAGGTCCTGATCACCGCCTGGTGAATCTCCTCGAACTGCTCGGGCGTGCCGTCGCCCTTGATGAGCACCTCGCACTCGATCAACTCGTACCCGGCGGCAACCTGGTCATCGAGGCCGAGGAAGCCGCGCAGGTCGAGCTCGCCGCGCGTCTTGATCTCGAGCGAGTCGAGCCGGATTCCGCGCACCGACGCGCCGGCGACATAGCCGACGGTGATGCAGGCGTTGAACGCCGCCATCAGCAATTCCTGCGGATTGGGCCCGCTGTCGGCGCCCAACAGCTCATTGGGCTCGTCGGCGACGATCTTGTGGCGACGGGCGACGTGCCGGCCGCCGACGCGGTAGGCCTCGACCGTCGTCTCGCTGCGAGCCTGTCCGGTCCAGCGCGTGGTCACGTCGAAGCCGACGCGGGCTTTTGCCGGGTCCTGCTGCACATCCTCGACCGTTTGGCCGAGCGCGGCGAGGTCGAGCCCGTTGATCCGGTTCTTCACTGTGTCGAGCATCGAATTTCTCCTCAAAGCTCAGAAGGCGGCGGGCAGGACTGCCAGAGACACCGCCGAGGCCGCCGAAAGAAGCGCGTAGAAAAGCATCATCACGCGCCGGACCTGAAGTTCGTTTTCCACTTGCATTCCCCTTTTCACGTCGCGGCGCGCAGAACCCCGTTCCGGGAAGCACAGCCTCCCGGCGACAAGAAATCCGCCGCCGTTTCTGGTGATCGTTACTTAGGCGACCTGCGGGTTTGCCAAAATGACCGGCTTGCCGGATAAGTTGACCGAAACGCCGCACCTGGATGCGGCGGGGGGTCCGGATGGACGTTCTCGACGAGATTCTGAGCTCGCTCCGGCTGACCGGCGGAGTCGTCATCGACGGAGAGTTCACCGGCGACTTCTGCGTCGTGGCGCAGTTCACCCCCGACCATTTCGCGCCCTTCTTCCCGACGCCGGAGACGCTGATCAGCTATCACTACGTCCGCTCGGGCCACATGGTGATCGAGATGGAGGGCCAGCCGCCGATCGCGCTGCATGCGGGAAGCATCGCCATCCTGCCGCGCAATGACGTTCATACGCTGTCGAGCCGGCGCGGACTTCCGCCAGCCGACATCAGCAAGATCAACTGGAACACCGGCGGCGGAGTCCACCGGGTGTCGACCGGCACCGACGGCGAGAAGTCCGAGGTCTGGTGCGGGTTCCTCGGCGCGGCGAAGTCGAACGCGCATCCGCTGCTCGACGCCTTGCCGCCGCTGCTGACGCTGGCGGTCGCGGGCGGCGAGGCGAGCTGGCTCGACAGCTCGATGCGCCTGATCGCCGAGCAGAACCCGCCGCCGGAGATGGTCGCGCGGCTGGCCGAGCTGTTCCTCGCCCAGGCCATTCGCGACTATGCCGAGCGCCTCCCGCCGAGCACGCGGGGGTGGCTCGCGGGGCTCACCGATCCGGCGATCAGCAAGGCGCTGTCGATCATCCACCACCGCTATGCCGAGGACCTCGAGGTCGAAGAGCTCGCGCGCGAGGTCGGGGTTTCGCGGTCGGTGCTCGGCGAGCGCTTCACCGAGCTGATCGGCGAGCCGCCGATGCGCTATTGCGCGCGCTGGCGGATGCGCATCGCCGCCAACATGCTTCGCGAGGGCAAGGAGAACACGGCGAGCATCGCCTATGCCGTCGGCTTCAACAGCGAGGCGGCGTTCAACCGCGCGTTCAAGCGCGAATTCGGAGTTCCGCCAGCGACCTGGCGCCGTCGGGTCGAGGAGGAAGAGCAGGCGAAGACGCGGGGCATGGCGAAGCGCGAATTGCCGCCGCAACAGGTCCGTTATTGCCGGGCGAAGGACGGGACGCAGCTTGCTTATTCAATGCTCGGAGAAGGCCCGCCGCTGGTCAAGACCGCCAATTGGCTCAACCATATCGAGCATGATTGGGAGAGCCCGCTGTGGCGCCACTGGCTCGACGAGTTCACCGACGGCCGTTCGCTCATCCGCTACGACGAGCGGGGGAACGGGCTTAGCGACTGGGACACGCCCGAATTGTCGTTCGAGGCCTTCATCGACGATCTGGAATGCGTCGCCGACTGCCTCGCGCTCGAGCGGTTCGACCTGCTCGCCATCAGCCAGGGCGCGGCGGTCGCGGTGGCTTATGCCGTGCGTCACCCCGACCGGGTGAGACGGCTGGTGATCTGCAACGGCTATGCGGCGGGCTGGGCGGTTCGCTCGGACCCTTCCGAGCGGGCGCGGCGAGAGGCGATGGTGACGCTGACGCAGCTCGGCTGGGGCGCATCGAACCCCGCCTACCGCCAGCTGTTCACCAACCACTATGTCCCCGACGCAACCCCGAAGCAGATGGGCTGGTTCAACGAGATGCAGCGCCTGTCCGCATCGCCCGAGAATGCGGTGAGGTTGCAGCGGGTCCTTTCGCAGATCGACGCCCGCGAGCTGTTGCCGCAGGTGCGGACGCCGACGTTGATCTTCCATTCGCGCGATGACCAGGCCGTGCCCTTCTCGCAGGGCGAGGAACTGGCGGCGAAAATCCCCGGGGCGAGCTTCATCCCGCTCGAAAGCCGCAACCATATCCTGCTCCGCACCGAGCCGGCGTGGGAAATCTTCGCGCAGGTCAGCAGCGACTTCCTGAACCAGCCCGATCCGGCGATGGCAGTGCCGATGCCGGCGAAAGTTGCCTAGCGCACTCGCGGCCCGCCGAAGGGAAGCGGCGGCGGGGGGCGGCGGTCGCGGCGCGGAAGCTGGGCCTGGTAAGCGACCCCGCAATGCTGGACGCAGTAGGGGAAGCCGGGATTCGACGGCTCACCGCAGAAATGAAAGTCGGGCTCGCCCGGATGGCCCATCGGCCATTTGCAAATGCGGTCGTTCAGTTCGAGCAGGCTGGTCTTGTCGGCGACCTCCGGGCTCGGCTTGGCGGGCACGAGGCGGCGCGGCGGCGCGGGCGGGATCGGCGCCTGCTGATCGCCCGGGCCCTGGCGGACGAAGCCGCCGGGGCCGATCGAGCGATATTGCATTTCCGGCGCCGAGCGCGACGGAGTCTTCGCAGGAGCCGCGGCGGCGGCGTCGGGCGCAGGAGCTGCGGCTTTCGGCGCTTCGGCCTTGGGGACAGCCTTGGCCGCCGGCCCGATCGCAACAGCCGGCTTCTTCACTTCCTTTTCCTCGCCCGGCTTCACCGGCGAGGGGCGCTGCTCGAGGCCGAGGCGGTGCGCCTTGCCGATCACCGCGTTGCGGCTGACGCCGCCGAGCTCGTCGGCGATCTGGCTGGCGGTGGCGCCGTCGTGCCACATCTTCTTGAGGCGCTCGATACGCTCGTCGGTCCAGGACATGTTTCGAAACTGCTCCAATTCCTTGCGGGCCGTGACTTCACCCGATAGTCGCCGCTAGCCCGTGAACGACCAGCCCATCAACGATCCAAAAGCGCACTGGATGCGCTTCGCGCCGGGTATCCCGGTGCTGGTGGGCGTCAATTGGGGAGGCCTCAGGACCCTCTATATCAAGGAGGTGCGGCGTTTCTTCAAGGTCCAGATGCAAACCGTCTGGGCGCCGGCGATCACCACCTTGCTGTACCTCGCCATCTTCACGGTCGCGCTCGGCCGCGCCGGGCGGACGGTGATGGAGGTGCCGTTCGCGAATTTCATCGCGCCCGGCCTGATCGTCATGGCGATGATGCAGAACGCCTTCGCCAATTCGAGCTTCTCGCTGTTGGTCGGGAAAATCCAGGGCAATATCGTCGACTATCTGATGCCGCCCTTGTCGACCGGCGAACTGATCGCCGGCCTCATCGGCGCGGCCGTCACTCGCGCGGTCCTCGTCGGTTTCGCGGTGTGGCTGGCGATGCTGCTGTGGCCGGGTGTGTCGGTACATGTCCGCCACGTCGATCTGGTGGTCTGGTTCGGGCTGATGGGAGCGTTGCTGCTGAGCTTCCTCGGGCTTCTGACATCGCTGTGGGCGGAGAAGTTCGACCATGCCGCGGCGGTGACCAACTTCGTCGTCACTCCGCTGTCGCTGCTGAGCGGCACCTTTTATTCGGTCAATCAACTCGCGCCCGCGTTCCGCGCGATCAGCCACGCCAACCCCTTCTTCTACGTCATCTCGGGCTTTCGCGCGGGCTTCCTCGGGATCAGCGATTCGCCGCTGTGGGTTGGCGCCCTCGGCCTCCTGGTGCTGAACCTCGCGCTGTGGGGGGCGTGCTACGCGCTCCTCAAGAGCGGCTGGAAGATCAAGAACTGAGCCGTTTCGCGGCATTAATGATGTTGAACGTCGGATAACCGCGGCGTTCAGACCTCCATCAAGCGAATTGGCGCACATTTCCACGCATCAACCGCTCAAACAAAGGAGAGCCGTGATGCGCAAATTGGTTCTTTCAATCGCTGCCGCGGGCGCGGCTCTCGCCGTCGCCAGCCCCGCCGCCGCTCAATATTATCCGACGCCACAGCCCTATGGCTATGGCAACGGGTACAATGGCTACGGCCATAGTGGCTACGGCAATTTCGGTCAGGTCCGGGCGCTCCAGGCGCGCGTCGACGCGCTCGAATACCGGATCCGGATGCTCGACCGGCGCGACCGGATTCGCGACCGCAGCGCCGACCAGCTGCGGGAGGAAGCGAACCGGATCGAAAACCGCCTGCACCGAGCCGCGCGCTACGGCCTGAACGGGTACGAGGCGAACGACATCCAGGCCCGGCTCGCCCGCCTGGAGCAGCGCGTCCAATATGCGGCGTACCGCGGCGGCGGTTTTGGCCGGGGCGATTACGGCTACAACGGCTACGGCTACAATGGGCACGATGGCGATCGCGACGACCGTTACGATCACGACCGCGACCATCATGGCGACCGTGACGACGACGACTAAAGACGAAAGCGCCGGGAGCAATTCCGGCGCTTTCTTGTTGTGCCCCGGGAATCGCAAGTTGAACGATGGATAAAACCCCTATTCAGCGCCGCCAACACTTTTCCTGTGCCAAATAACCGAGACAGTTGCTCAATCAAGGAGAGCGAGAATGCGTAAGTTCCTGATTTCCGATCGTTGCCGCAGGGTCCGCTCTGGCCATGGCGGCGCCGGCCTCGGCGCAATGGGCGCCGCCCGTCTACAACTACCAGCCGTACAATTACGGCTACGGCTTCAACTACCACAGCTTCGCGCGGTCGATGGAGGCGCGGGTGCAGCGCCTTCGTGGCGACATCCGGCAGCTCCAGGCACGACGCATCCTGTCGTGGCAGGAGGCCCGGTCGCTCGACACTCAGGCGCGCCAGGTCGAGCGTCACATCTATGCGCGGTCGCGCGGCGGCATCCGACCGAACGAGGCGCGGCGCCTGGAGAACCAGATCCGCAATCTCGAGTTCCGGATCTCGCGCGAGGCTCGCGACTGGAACAACCGGCCGAACCGCCGGCATTACTAATCGCGGCTGACAAGCAAATGATTGAGCGCGGGGGGAAACTCCCGCGCTTTTTCTTTTCGGCGGCGCATCGCTATAGCGGCGGCATCCAACCCAAGGAGCTGACCGAACAATGGCCATCACGCCGCTCATGCCCGTTTACCCGCGCTCGCCGGTGCGTCCGGTGCGGGGCGAGGGACCCTATCTCTTCGGCGAGGAGGGCGAGCGCTACCTCGATTTCGCGAGCGGAATCGCGGTCAACCTGCTGGGCCACGGCCACCCCTATTTCACGCAGAAGCTGCAGGAGCAGGTTGCGACTCTGATGCACGTGTCCAACCTCTACGGCTCGCCGCAGGGCGAGGCGTTCGCGCAGCGGCTCGTCGACCTGACGTTTGCCGATACGGTGTTCTTCACCAATTCGGGCGCCGAAGCAGTCGAATGCGCGATCAAGACGGCGCGCCGATACCATTTCGCGAAGGGCCGCCCCGAGAAGCACAACCTCATCACCTTCTCGAACGCGTTCCACGGACGGACGATGGCGACGATCAGCGCGACCGACCAGGCGAAGCTGCGCGACGGCTTCGCGCCGCTGCTGACGGGGTTCACGGTCGTCCAGTTCAACGACCTCGACGCGGCGCTTGCGGCGATCGACGAGAATACCGCGGGCTTCCTGCTGGAGCCGATCCAGGGCGAGGGCGGAATTCGCCCGGCGACCCACGAATTCATCGCCGGGCTTCGCGCCGCGTGCGACGAGCATGATTTGATGCTGGTGTTCGACGAGGTGCAGTGCGGGGTCGCGCGCACCGGGCATCTCTATGCCTATCAATATTACGGGGTCGAGCCGGACATCATGGCGTCGGCCAAGGGCATCGGCGGCGGGTTCCCGATGGGCGCCTGCCTCGCGACCGAGAAAGCGGCGGCCGGCATGGTGATCGGGACGCACGGCTCGACGTTCGGCGGCAATCCGCTGGCGATGGCGGCGGGGCAGGCGGTGTTCGACGTCGTCGCCAACGACGAGTTCCTCGGCGAGGTTCGGCAAAAGGGCGAGCGGCTCCGTTCGGCGCTCGAGCAGATGATCCCCAATCACGACCATTTGTTCGAGAGCGTCCGCGGAGTCGGGCTGATGCTCGGCGTCAAGATGAAGACCGACAGCCGGGCGTTCGTGACTTATCTGCGCAGCAAGGGACTGCTGACGGTGGCCGCGGGCGACAATGTCGTGCGCGTGCTCCCGCCGTTGACGATCGAGGAAAGCCACATCCGCGAGTTCGTCGAGACGCTGTCGGCGGCGGCCGCGGAATATGAGGTGCCCGCGGCGGCGGCCTAGCCGTCATCCCGAGCTTGAGCAAGGCATCGCAGATCTCAGATCAAGCCTGCATGACCATTGTTGTCGCCGCGCGACACCAATCCTATCTTTCCTTCATGCCGGCAGCTCAGCTCAATATCGACGTCGCGCTCGGCGTCGCCATCCCTTCGCGCAACGCGCGGGGACGGATCGCGCGGCTTGGCTCGGTGGTCGACGCGGTCCTCGCCAGTCATGACTATCCGCCGGTCATCGAGACGCTGCTTGCCGAGGCGCTGACGCTGACCGCGCTGCTCGGCTCGCTGCTCAAGGAGCCGCAGGGACAGCTCACGCTTCAGGCGCAGACCGAAGGCGGCGTGATCGACCTGCTCGTGTGCGATTATCTCGGCGGCGAGCTGCGCGGCTACGTCCGCCACGATCCCGCCAAGCTCGAGTCGCTTCCCGACGCGCCGTCGCTCCCGGACTTGTTCGGCAAGGGCTATCTCGCGATCACCTTCGACCAGCCGCTCGCCGAAGAGCGTTACCAGGGCATCGTCCCGCTCGAGGGCAGGAGCCTCGCCGATGCGGCGCAGAGCTATTTCGCCCAATCCGAGCAGATCCCGAGCCTCGTCCGACTCGCCGCCGAGAAGCGCGGCCGGCACTGGTTCGCGGGCGGCCTGCTGCTCCAGCACCTGCCGGAGGGCGAAGAAGGGCGCGAGCGGCTGCACACGCGGCTCGATCATCCGGACTGGCCGCACGTCGCGATCCTCGGCGGCTCGGTGAAGCCCGACGAGCTAACCGACCCCGAGCTCCCGCTCGACGACCTCATCTGGCGACTGTTCCACGAGGAAGAGGAAGTACGGACGCTTCCCGCCGTCGAGCTTCGGCGCGGCTGCCGCTGCGATCCGGCCTATGTCCGCTCGGTGATCGCGCGATTCCCGGAAGACGAGCGCGAGGCGATGGTCGGGGACGACGGGCTGATCACGGTCGATTGCGCCTTCTGCTCGTCGAGTTTCGCGATCAAGCCGGGCGAATTGTAATGTCGGCCGGCGAGCATTTCATTTTCCCGCGTTAACCGGTGCGTGCTAAATGCGTCGCATGCGCCGGGGTGTGATTCTCGCCGTTGCCGTTTGCGTGCCCGCCGCCGCGCTGGCGGCGGCGCAGCCGTCGGTGCTTGCGCACGTCGCCGGCGGGCTATGGGAGATCAGCGGGGTTCCCGGCGCCAAAGCGCCGATTTGCGAGTGCATCGCCGACGTCGCAAGCCTCGCCCAGTTCGAGCATCGCCGGCGCAATTGTTCGCGAAATGTGCTGTCGGACGGCGGAAGCTCGACGCTGATCAGCTACAAGTGCGGCGGCGCCGGCTTCGGCCAATCGAAGATCGAGGTCCTGACGCCGCGCTCGCTGACGATCAGCACGCAAGGCATCTCCGACCAGCTGCCGTTCAATTATGTGCTCGAGGCGCGGCGCGTCGGGGACTGCTCGAAAACGTCTTCCGTCACAAACCATTAAGGCAGCGTTTAACCATTTTGCGCTAGGCAGGGAGCGTGCCGGATTTGGCACGCTTTCCTCCCAATCGGGCGAGAGTCCGATTAACTGGGCCGCCCTTCTTCGGATCGGCGGCCCTTCTTTTGAAGGTGCGCCGAAGGTAGAGCGCCGCGGGCCATGCTCTATTTCGTCATCAAGGCCGGCCTGTCGGGCCTCATCGCCGCCGCCGTCGCGGAGATCGCGCGCCGCTATCCGGGTTGGGGCGGGCTGGTCGCTTCGCTTCCGCTGACGTCGCTGATGGCGATGATCTGGCTGTGGCGCGACAGCCGAGATTCCGAACGGGTTGCGGAGCTCGCGACCGGCGCCTTCTGGTTCATCCTTCCGTCGCTGCCGCTGTTCCTCATCCTGCCGGCGCTGCTGCGATCCGGAATGGCCTTCTGGCTGGCGATGACGCTCAGCGTTGCCGCGACGCTGCTGCTCTACGCGTGCTGGTTCTGGATCGCTCCGAAGGTGGGTATCAAGCTGTGAAGAGCGCTGTCGTCCTTCTCTCAGGCGGCCTCGACTTGATGGTCTGCGCCGCGATTGCCCGCGAGCAGGGATATTCGGTGATCGCGCTCACCGTCGACTACAAGCAGAGGCACCGGGTCGAGCTCGACTCGGCGCGGGCGATCGCGAGCGATCTCGCGGACCGCCACATCGTCCTTCCGCTCGACCTGCGCGCGTTCGGCGGGTCGGCCCTGACGAGCGACGCGGAAGTGCCCAAGGATGGGGTCGGCGAGGGGGTTCCAGTGACCTACGTGCCGGCGCGCAACACGATCTTCCTCAGCCTCGCGCTGGGACTCGCGGAAGCGAGCGGGGCGCGCGACATCTTCATCGGCGTCAACGCGCTCGATTATTCGGGCTATCCCGACTGCCGCCCGGAGTTCATCGAGAAGTTCGAGCGGATTGCAAACCTCGCGACGAAGGCGGGGGTCGAAGGCGAGAGATTTACGATCCACGCGCCGCTTCAGCACATGAGCAAGGCGGATATCGCGCGCGAGGCGGAGCGGCTCGGGCTCGATCCTGCGCTCAGCCACAGCTGTTACGACCCGCTTCCGGACGGGCGCCACTGCGGGCGCTGCGATGCGTGCCGGCTGCGCGCGAAGGGTTTTGCCGAGGCGGGTTTGGCGGATCCTACGGTTTACGCGCCCCTCGCCCCCAAAATGGGGGAGAGGGAAGAGCCGCGAAGCGGCGAAGGGAGAGGGGGCTGATGGACTCCCCCTCTCCCCGACCCTCTCCCCCCGTCGGGGGGAGAGGGAGAAGTTACGCGGTCAAGGAATGCTTCCTGACGCTGCAGGGCGAGGGGGTGCAGACGGGCAGCCGCGCGGTGTTCCTGCGCTTCGCCGGGTGCAATCTGTGGTCGGGGCGCGAACAGGACCGAGCGGCGGCGCAATGCACGTTCTGCGACACGGACTTCGTCGGGACCGACGGGAAAGGAGGCGGGAAGTTTCCGGGAGCCGATCAGCTTGCGGCGCACGTCGAGGCGCTGTGGGGCGAGGGCAGGGATGCCAGGCTCGTGGTCATCACGGGCGGAGAGCCGATGCTCCAGCTGGATGCAGCGTTGGTCGAGGCACTCCATTCGCGCGATTTCCGCGTCGCGATGGAGTTCGAACGGGACGCTGCCGGCGGCCGAGGGGCTCGATTGGCTTTGCGTAAGCCCCAAGGCGGGGACCGAAGTCGTTCAGCGATCGGGCAATGAACTCAAGCTGGTGTGGCCGCAGGAGGGGATCGACCCCGCTGAACTGGAAGGCTGGGCGTTCGATCATTTCCTCGTCCAGCCGATGGACTGCGAGGACGGCGAAGCGGCAATCGAAGCGGCGGTGAGGCTGGCGATGGAACGGCCGAAGTGGCGGTTGAGCCTCCAGGCGCACAAGGTCGTCGGCCTGCCCTAGTCAGTCGGCCGCGTTGCCGTCGGCGGGCAAGGCGGCGTTCGTCGCGGCGTTCGTGGTCGCGGCACCGGCACCGGCGCCCCCCGCGGAAGGGCGCTTCGCGGCCGGCTTGGTCGGGGCCTCCAAATTGCCCCCGTTTGTGAGCGGCGCCCCGATATCGTTGATAGCGGATTCGGCCGCCATATTGGCGGCATCGCCGGTCACCGCGTCGATCGCGGTCACGTCGTTGGAGACGATGTTCTCGGCCGTCAGGCTCTCGTCGACGTTCGCTGTATTGTCCGCCTGGTCATGCTTTCCGCAGGCGCCGAGCGGCAAGGCGAGGGTCAGGGCACCGGCGATCAGGATCAGCGCGCGCATCGAAGTCTCCGACATGCAAAAAAAGAGGCTGCCGGCATAACCGGCAGCCCCTTGAAAAGCCAACGCCCCCGCAAAGCGGAGGCGAAACAAGCTTACATCGCGTTGTTGGTCGTCGCGTTCATGTCCGTCGAATTCATCGCGTTCATGTCCGTCGAGTTCATCGCGTTCATGTCCGTCGCGTTCATGTCCGTGGCGTTCATGTCCGTAGCGTTCATGTCCGTCGCGTTCATGTCCGTCGTCGTGAGATTCTCATCGACGTTCATCGTGTTGTTGGCGTTGTCGTTGCTGCTGCAAGCCGCAACCGCCAGGGCCGCGCCAGCGACCAGGATAAGAGCACGCATTCAAGACTCCCTATTTATTGCGATCTGCAGGGGTTACCCCCGCCGCAAATCGCGCGGACCATAGTCTGAAGCGCAAGGTTCCTTCAGAACTCTTTGCACGAACGCTGCAACGCGTTGAGAAACGGCAAAAATCTGCGCCTCAAGGCGTCATCAACCCCTGTCAGCCCTGTTTGTTTCCCTAGTTGCGCCAGGCTGGTTACGCCAAAATCCGCGATCCCGCAGGGCACGATGCCGGCGAAATGAGCAAGATTCGGGGCGACATTGATCGCGATGCCGTGCAGCGTCACCCAGCGTTTCACCCGAACACCGAGGGCGGCGATCTTCGTTTCGTCGGCGCCTTCGCCGACCCAAATTCCGATGCGTCCCGGCGCGCGGTGCGCCTCGACATCCAGATCGGCCAGGGCATCGATGATCCAGCCCTCGAGCGCATGGACGAAGCAGCGGATGTCCTTGCCGCGCTTTTCGAGGTCGAGCATCAGATAGCCGACCCGCTGACCCGGCCCGTGATAGGTGTAGCGTCCCCCGCGACCGGCCTCGTGGACCGGAAACTGTTCGGGATTGAACAGCTCCGCGGGGTCGGCGCTGGTCCCGGCGGTGAACAAGGGCGGATGCTCGAGCAGCCAAACGCACTCTTTCGCGCTTCCCGCACGGATCGCCGCGACGCGTTCCTCCATGAAGCGCAACGCGTCTTCATAGGGGACGGGGGCCTCGCTCACCCGCCACTCGATATCGTCCGGCACCTCGGTCACGTGGCCGAGATGGCGCCGCGGCCGTCGGGGGGCAAGCTTGCGTTGCGCGCCCGGCGATGCATCCGCATAAGGCGAACGCCTGACCAACGGGGAGATTCATGTCGAAACTGTCGCTTTCTCTCGCGTGGGAGGAAACCGTCGCGGCGCTGGCGCGCGACGGCCGCCTGTTCGTCGCGGTCGGCCTCGCCCTGTTCGTGCTTCCCGGACTGGTCCTGGACGTCAGCATGCCGGTCGTGGAGCCGGGCAAGTTCCCGCCCGCCGGGCCATGGGTGGCGGTCGCGATCGGCGCCTTGCTGGTGACGCTCGTCGGCCAGCTGACGGTGATCCGGCTCGCGCTCGAGCCTCACGTCGCCGTCGGCGAAGCCATCGCGCGCGGCGTGAAGCGCCTGCTCTCCTATGTCGGAGCGACGCTCTGCTGGCTGGTTCCGATCCTGATCCTGGGCTCGCTCCTTTATGGGCTGACCGAGGCGGGCCAGAGCGGCGTCGCGGTCGCGGCATCGCTCGCGCTCATCCTGCTTTCGGTGCTCTTCGCGTTCCTGTCGGTCCGGCTGATGCTGCTATCGCCGGTCGCGACCGCGGAGAATATCGGGCCGGTCGCCGTCCTCCGGCGCAGCTGGGAGCTTTCACGCGGCAATTGGTGGCGACTGTTCGCCTTCCTGTTCCTGTTCGGGCTCGGCGCGATCTGCGTCATCCTCGCGGTCAACAGCGTTGCCGGGCTCATCGTTCGCCTCATCGTCGAGGACGCGGGGCCGCGTTCGCTCGGGGGGTTGCTGATCGCGCTGATCAGCCAGGTCGTGAGCGCCGTGCTGTCGGTCGTCCTGTTCGTGATGCTGGCGCGGATTTACGTCCAGCGCTCGGGCAGCGCGGCGGTTCAGCCCTCGGTGCCGAGCAGCGGGACCTGAGGCGCGCTCTCGCTGGGCAGGATTCCCGAAAGGCGCGGGTCGGGGAAGCGCTCGACCGCGCGCTTGTAGGGGATGAAGCCCGCGCGGCGGTAAGCGGGCAGCGCCGCCGGATGATCGAGCGAGCAAGTGTGGACGTGGACCCGGCTCACGCCGTCGCGCCAGGAGTGATTCAGAGCTTCGGCGAGGAGCCAGCGGCCGTGGCCCTTGCCGGATAGCTCAGGGATCAGTCCGATGAACGCCAGCTCGCACTCATTCGGCTCGCGGAAATCGAGCTCGACCATGCCGACTTCGCGGCCGCTTTCATCGCGCACGGAGTAAAGCTCGACCTTCGGATGCTGGACGATCTCGGCGAGATGCGCATCATCGAGGGTGAGGCGCGAGAACCACAGCCACGGCGCGCCGACGCGGCGGAAGAGCTCGCGGTAATGCTCGGGTTGGGGACCTCGACATGGTTGAGCGAAAGCGGCGACCAGACGTTCGGCTGGGGTCTTTGGGAGAGCGCATTTCGAGATAGGTGACGACGGCCGCCAGTTCGCCGGGCCGTAGAAGTCGTAGCTCACTTCCACTTCGCCAGGGGGGGCAGGCTCATCAGGATCGCGTCGACGTTGCCGCCGGTCTTGAGGCCGAACAAGGTGCCGCGGTCGTAGAGGAGGTTGAACTCGACGTAACGGCCGCGGAACTCGAGGAGACGCTCCAGATCGTCGTCGGTGAAGGGCGTTTCCATGCGCTTGCGAATCAGCTTCGGAACGATGTCGAGGAACGCTTCGCCGACATCCCGAGTGAAGGCGAAATGCTCGTCGAAATGATCTTCGAGATAGTCGTAGAAGATGCCGCCGACACCGCGCGCGACGCCGCGATGAGGGAGCTGGAAATACTCCTCGGCCCACCTGGAGAAGCGCGGATAGAAAGTCGGATCATGCGCGGCGCAGGCGGCGCGGAAGCGGGCGTGGAACGCCTCGGTGTCTTCGTCGTACGGGATCGCGGGGTTGAGGTCGGCGCCGCCGCCGAACCAGCGCCTGGTCGTCGTCAGGAAGCGCGTGTTCATATGGACCGCCGGGACGTGCGGGTTGGCCATGTGCGCGACGAGGCTGATCCCGGTGGCGAAGAAGCTCGGATCCTCGGCGGCGCCGGGGATGCTCGCGGCGAACTCGGGGCTGAACCGGCCGCCGACGGTCGAGACGTTGACTCCGACCTTCTCGAATATCTTGCCGGCCATCTGCCCACGGACGCCGCCGCCGCCGGGCCCGCCCGAGGCGTCGGCGCGCTCCCACGGCGTGTAGGCGAAGGAGGCGCTCGAGCCGGCCTCGCGCTCGATCTTCTCGAACGCCGAGCAGATCCGGCCGCGCAGCGATTCGAACCAGTCGCGCGCCGCCTGCTGCTGGTCGTCGAGCTCGAGCATGTCGCCTCATTGCGACCGCGCTGACGGATGGCAACAATGTAATCCGCGATAAATGGCTGGTTCACGGGCTGACGAGCAATTCAAGCTCGACTGAGGTGCTTCCGTAAGGGATTGAACGAAATGAGGAATTTTCTGGTGACGGTCGCGCTCGGCGCGGCGATGGTTTCGACCTCGGCGCTGGCGCAGAACCACGACGGGCGCGGTGGCTGGATGAAGGATCAGACCCGCCAGCAGGCGCAGCAGCGCGCCGACACGCTGTTCCAGATGATAGACGCGAACAAGGACGGGAGCGTGACCAAGGCCGAGGCCGACCAGGCTCTGACGCAGTTCGAAGCTCGCGGCGACGATGGTCGCGGCGGCAGGCGGATGCAGCGCTTCATCGACGACGCGTTCAACACCACGCAGGCCATCACCCTCCAGCAATTCGAGGCGCAGGCACTGGCCCGCTTCGACGCGCAGGATCTCAACCATGACGGGACGGTCAGCTCTGCCGAACGGCAGCAGCTGCGAAGTCCAAAGGAAGGGTCAGTAGGCGCGGCGCTGGGCCGAGACGAGCATCCGCAGGAGCATGGCGACGGGGCGGGGGACGCCGACCTTGCCTTCGAGCCACAGGCTGACGGCAGAGCGCGATACCCCGATCGCCTGGGCAAGGTCGTTCTGGGTGCGATAGCCGAGGTTCCGCATCGCCGAGCGGAGCTCGTCGGGCGACATGGAAGCGAGCCGCTCGTCCATCCGTGCGGCCATCAGACCGCGTCCGCCCCGCGGTCGCCGGTTCGGATTCGGATCGCCTGGTCGACGTCCATGACAAAGATCTTGCCGTCGCCGATGCGGCCCGTGCGCGCCGCATTCTCGATCGCCTCGACGACGTTGTCGGCAAGGCTGTCCTCGACCACCACCTCGATCTTCACCTTGGGCAGGAAATCGATCACATATTCGGCGCCTCGGTAGAGCTCGGTATGGCCCTTCTGGCGGCCGAATCCCTTCACTTCGGTGACGGTGATCCCGGACACGCCGACGTCGTGCAGCGCGTCCTTCACGTCGTCGAGCTTGAACGGCTTGATGATCGCCTCGATCTTCTTCACGCGGTGCTCCCGTGGAGTTCGCTGCTAGGCTAATGCCCAATCGGCGCCGTATTTGGAAGGCAGTCCCGCGCTGAACATGAAAGCCATCATCCTTTCCGCCGGCCAGGGATCGCGCCTCGGGCATCTCGTCGACGACCGGCCCAAGTGCCTGATCGAGTTCAATGGCCGCAGCCTGCTCGACCGCCAGCTCGATACGCTGGAGGCGAACAGCGTGCGCGAGGCGGTGGTCGTGACCGGATTCCACGACGAGCTGGTGCGCGAAGCGATCGAGCGGCGGAGCGGCGGGCCGAGCGTCCGGACCGTCTTCAACCCTTTTTACAAGGTCGCGGACAATACCGGCTCGCTGTTCATGGCGCGCGAGGAGCTCGCCGGCGATTGCCTGGTGTGGAACGGCGATACTTTGGTGTCGGACGAACTGATGCGCCGGGTCGTCGCCAACCGGCGGTCCGGCATTTGCGTGACGATCGACCGCAAGGATTCGTACGACGAGGACGACATGAAGGTCGTCGCGGGCGAAGACGGGCGGCTGCGCGGGATCGGCAAGCGCCTCGCCGAAGGCGTGAACGCGGAGTTGATCGGGCTTCTCGCCTTCCGGGCCGGCGGCGCGGAGCAATTCCGCGAGGCGATCGAACGAGCGATGCGCACGAGCGAGGGAACCACCATCTGGTATTTGCGAGTGATCCATCACCTTGCGCAGAATGGCGAGGTGTGGACGCTCAACATCAACGGCGAGGAGTGGGGCGAGGTCGACTTCCCCGCCGACGTCGAGGCGGCGCGCGCGCTGACCAAGCGGTGGGACGCGGAGGCGAAGCCCGCCGCGGCTTGAGATGGAGGAGCTCCGCATCCCGGTGGGCGACGCGAGCGTTTCGGCGCTGCTGATCCGGCCGCCGGACGCGAAGGCGCTCTACCTGTTCGCACATGGAGCGGGCGCGGGGATGACGCACCGGAGCATGACGTCGAACGCGGAAGGGCTGGCGACACGCGGGATCGCGACGTTGCGGTTCCAATTCCCGTACATGGAGAAGGGCTCGAAGCGACCCGACCCGCCGCGGATCGCGCATGCGGCGGTCCGTGCTGCGGCTGAAGTGGCAGCGCGCGCCGCGCCCGACCTGCCGTTGTTCGCCGGCGGACGATCGTTCGGCGGGCGAATGACTTCGCAGGCGCAGGCGGATGCGCCGCTGCCGGGCGTCCGTGGGTTGGCCTTCATCGGCTTTCCGCTGCATCCTGCGGGGAAGCCCGCCGTCGACCGCGCCGACCACCTTGCGCGCGTCGAAGTCCCGATGCTGTTCGTATCAGGCGCTCGCGACTCGCTTGCCGAAACCGATTTGCTGGTCCCGGTCGTCGCCGGCCTCGGGGACCGGGCGAAGCTTCGGCTGATCGCCGAGGCCGATCACAGCCTCAAGGTCCCCGCGAAGAGCGGCCGAACGCCCGCTGAGGCTGAAGGGGAAGCGCTCGACGCGATTGCGGATTGGATGCTCCGCCTAGCCTGACGGCGGCAGGAAGCGCGCGGCGATATCGCGCGCCAGCCGCGACGGGCGCCGGGTCGCCGCGTCGAGGCAACACCAGGTGCTCTGGATTTCACTCAGAACTTCGTCGCCCCGGCGAAGGACGGTGTGGAAGAAGGCGCGGGCGCCCTCGACCTTCTCGGCGATCACCTCGGCGACGACCTTGTCCTGGAGGAAGGTGGGCTTGAGGAACGTAATCTCGTGCTTCAGAGCGACCCACAGGTGCGCCGCGACGGCGCCCGGCGGCGCGACGCTGCTCCAGTAATCGACCACCGCGTCCTGCACCCACTTCAGGTACACCGCATTGTTGACGTGGCCCATGTGGTCGATGTCGGCCGGCAGGATCGCGACAGGGTGGCGAAACATGCGATGCACGCTGTCATTAGCTGACACGCGTGTCAATAACATCCTCCCTGTGAGCGAGCCTCATGGGTAGGCGGCGGCGCGAAGCGCTAACGGAGGGGCCCCCGACGAACTCAGCCCGCCGTGACCTCCTTCACGTTGTCGTCGCTATTTCGGTCGATGTAGAAATTATAAGGATCGATCCCCGCGAACGCCGGCTTGACCTTGCTGTGGACGACGATCTGCTGGGTGCCGTTCACGATGGGCCTTTGCTCCATCACGATCACATCCTTCGCCGAGAAAGCGCCGAGGCCGGGCCGGGCGGCGAACAGGCCGATCTCGATCGGCTCGGCGAGCCTTGTCCGAGCCTCGACGCCTTTGCCGCTGGCGTAGAACTTGTCCGCCTTGACCGTGATCGTCGTCGTCCAGCCGCCTGCGTCCTTCTTCGTTGCCGCGTCGGCGACCTTGAGGTCGTAGAGGGTGATCTTCTCGAACAAGTCGGTGATCAGCTGCTGCTGCTCCGGAGTTTTCGCTTCCTTGCGGAACTCGGCGATGAGATCGAGCGAGCGCGGGTAGGGCGGTCCCTTGAAGCGCCACTTGGCGAGGAAGCGCGAGAGCGCGCGGTCGACCGCTTCTTCGCCGAGCCGCTCCTGCAACAAGTACATGGCGACCGCGCCCTTGCGGTAGTGGATGTACTGCTGGTTCTCGACCCGCTCGAGCGGCACCTCCTCGATGGCTTCGGCCTGGCGGCCTCGCAGATAGCTGTCGAGCTCGTACTTCAGGAAGCGGCGGATCTTGTCCGGGCCATACATGTGCTTCATCACCATCAGCGCCGAATATTGCGCAAGCGTCTCGCTGGTGAGCGTGCCGCCCTGCATGTCCGCGCCGATGATCTGGTGCGCCCAATATTGGTGCGACATCTCGTGCGCGACGACATAAGTCGTCCAGTCGATCTTCGTCGGATCGTTGGTGTTGGCGTTGAAGCCGATCGATTCCGAATAAGGCATCGTCCCGGCGAAGGCCTGGGCGAAGCTGTTGTAGCCCGGGAACTCGATGATCCGGGCATAGCTGAACTGGTAGGGGCCGAAGTGCGACCGGTAATAGTCGAGCGCGGTCCCCATCGCGGTCAGCATCTTCGGCACGTTCCAGTCGTGCCCCGCGGTATAGAAGACCGACAGCTTGATCCCGTTGTGCTCCTGCGAAGCGACTTTGTAGTTCGCCGACTGGATCGAGAAGAAGTTGAGGATCGGCGTGCTGGCGACGAAGGTCGCGGTTCGGCGGCCGTCGCTGGTCACGTCGGACACGCGGGCCCCGGGCGCGATCGGGGTCTGGCCGGCGGCCGTCGTGAGCCGGATCCTCGCCGTGACCCAGTCGGAGCCGATGTAATTGTGCGCGGTCGCCGACATGTCCTCGAGCTTCGCCATTCGAAGCTCGGCGGGGAGATGCTGGCGGCGGCGCTGCGTGCGGTCGCTGAGCAGATTGTCGCGGCTCATGCCGATCACCGGCGCGAACGCGCTGTTGTTCACGAACGTGCCGTTTTCGATGATGTCGGTCTGCGGGTTGAAGGCGGGAAAGCCGCGCCGCCACAGGCGTGACCTGAAGGTCAGCGCGGTGGTTGCGCCCGGCGCCAGCGGCTTATCGAAACGGTAGATGCGATAGCCGAACTCCGGGTCGTCCATGACGAGGTGCGCGCCCGCGACGTCGAGCTTCAACCATTCGAGCGCCTGCGGCCCCTTGCGGACGTGGATCGCGTTGATCGGGGCGTTCGTCTTGTTGATGAGGTCGTAACGTCCGTCGGTGAGCAGCAGTCGCTTTCCCGGATAGAGCTGGACGTCGAGCGCGACGTGCGTGATCGCGGGCTGCGGCAGCTTCTCATATTTGAGGTACTTGCGCTCATAATCCGCGGCGAACTTCTCGGCCTGGTCGCTGGTCTGGTAGCGATTGAGGACCTTGATGTTCCAATAAGCGTAAGCGCCGGTTGCGGCCATCGCGACCGCGGCGGTGCCGATGATCGCGATGAGGGGCCCGCTTGCGAGGCGCGGCATCCGCCGAACCCGGCTCTTCAGCGCAAGGTCGGTGCCGCGCGGCCACAGCAGGTGGGCGACCACCGCGAGGATGATCGCGAAGCACAGCCAGTAGAATTGGAGGACCGCCGCGCCCTTCCAGAAACTACCCGCGCCGACGAAGTCGCTGAACGGGACATTGGGCTCGCGCGCGTAGGTGTAGAGCGGGTCGGAATAGCCCATGTTGCTGAGGAAGATGTTGCCGACGAACCAGACGAAGAGGATTCCCCAGCCGACATATTTGTTGGGGCTCAGCACCTGGACGAAGACGGCAAGGATCGCGATCAGGAGGCCGTCGATGGCCGCGGGGACGATGAACCAGCCGAGATATTGCGGGAGGCCGATCGCCCGGGCGCCCTCGATCAGCTGATAGACGATGCCGGTCAGCGCGGTGGCGAGATTGACGATCAGGAGCACGAGGAAGATGGCGAGCATCTTCGGAACGGTCATCACCCAGCTCGGGACGGCGGTCGAATCGATGAGCTCGTTGACCTTGCGATCGCGTTCGCGCCAGACCAGCTCGCCGCCGTAGAAAGCCGCGATCATCAGCAGGAAGATCGTCGACCCTCCGCCGACCGTGGTGATGGTGGCGGCGACGGTCGGATGGTCGGCGGTGCCGTAGGCGGAATTGCCGATGAACAGGATGAGGCCGGTGAAGGCCATCGCGAGAAGACCGAGGATGATCAGCCCCGGGCTGGTCAGGACCTGACGGACCTCGACGCGCAGGCGGGTCAGGAACTGGGTCGCGACCGACGGCGTCAGATCGCGGCCGATGATGGCGTCGCCGCCGAGCTGAACCGGCGCCGCCGCGATTTGCTCCTCGCGCCGTTGCCGCTTCGCGAGCCGCCTCAGCCTGCGCTTCGAGGGCGCGCGCTCGGTCATCGAGAAGCGCCACAGCGCGAGACCGAGGAACAGAAGGCCGAGGACGACTGCCCAGACGCGATTGAACAGCATCAGCCCCGACAGGTCGACGAGGCGGCTGTTCAGTTCGGACTGGGTCCAATAGCGGGTCGCCTCGCTGAGCGCGCCGGTGCCGAGCGGCTCCCACCTCGCGAAGGCATCGCGATATTCGATCTTCTGGCCGACGATGCTGCTGGTGATGAGGTAGCCCATGACGATCGTGATCGCCCCGACATAGGCGGCCATCATCGAGCGCAGCGCGGTCGCCAGCGCGAACAGGATCGCGCTCATCAGGAAGATGTTGGGAAGCGCGAAGACCGCGAAGTTCCACGCATAGAAGCTCAGCTTCTGCGGGCCGACGGTTTCGGGGTCGACCCACGGCATCAGGCATCCGAGCGACATGCCGACGGGGATCGCGAGGTAGCCGAGCCAGGCGACGATGAGGCCGCCGACGAAGCGCCCGATGACGATCTGGCGGGCAGTGACCGAAGTCGCTCGAACGATCGGCGCGAAGCCACTGTTGTCGTCCCGGACGATGGCATTGGCGACGAACGCGGTCACGATGAACAGATAGAAGAGCGAGAAGACCGAGGTCGCGACCGCGATCGCGAAGGGCGCGTTTTCATGGACCGCGCCCGGGGTTCCGATGCGCACGTTCTCGCTCGCGGTAATGCCGAAGCCCATCAGGAAGAAGATCGCGATGGCGACCCAGAAGACCGGGTTGCGGAGCTGGTAGCGGATTTCGAACCGCGCGATTCCCCAGATCATCGGGCGTTCCCCCTCAGGCCGCGCGGCGGAGGGTGGTGAGGGTCGAGAAATAGACGTCCTCAAGGCCGCCCTCGACCGGATCGAAACCTTGCGGCTGCTGGTCGGCGAGGACATGGATGACCGAATTGCCGGCGAACAGGCGGGTGGAAATCACGTCGTAGCGGCCCTGGTAATCTTCGAGGTCGTCGCGACCGATCACCTTCTTCCAGATCTTGCCGCGTGTCGCGGCGATGAGGTCGCCGGGCTTGCCCTCGAGCTGGACGCGGCCGTTGGCGAGAACCGCCATGCGCGGGCAGAGGTCGGCGACATCGTCGACGATGTGGGTCGAAAGGATGACGACGACATTGTCGCCGATCTCGGCGAGGAGGTTGAGGAAGCGGTTGCGCTCCTCGGGGTCGAGGCCGGCGGTGGGTTCGTCGACGATGATCAGCTCGGGGTTGCCGATCAGCGCCTGAGCGATCCCGAAGCGCTGCCGCATGCCGCCCGAGAAGCCGGCGATCGACTTGTTGCGGACGGCCCAGAGGTTGGTCTGCTGGAGCAGGGTCTCGACGACCGCCTTCCGGTCCTTTGCGCCGGTGATGCCCTTCAGGACCGCGAGCTGGTCGAGCATCGCATAGGCGGAGACGCGCGGGTAGACGCCGAAATCCTGCGGCAGATAGCCGAGCGTGCGGCGAAGGCGCTCCGGATCGGCGAGGACGTCGATGTCCCCGAACCGGATCGAGCCGGCGGTCGGCTGCTGGAGCGTCGCGACCGTGCGCATGAGCGTCGACTTGCCGGCGCCGTTGGGGCCGAGCAGGCCGTACATCCCGCGCGGGATCGACAGGCTGACGTCGTCGAGCGCGACGGTGCCGTTGGCATAGGTGTGCGACAGGTTCTGGATTTCGAGCATTCTTCCCCCCGGATTTGCCGCGCTTGATCAAGGGGCTAGCGGCCGCAGTCAAGGATCGCGGCCGTCCTTTTCGACGAGCCGACGAACGGCTGCTCAAGCGTAGGGCCGGTCCAAACCCGCGGGGCTCTTGGTAAAGATCTCGCAGCCGCTGTCGGTGATCCCGATCGAATGTTCGAACTGGGCCGAGAGCGAGCGGTCGCGGGTGACCGCGGTCCAGCCGTCGTCAAGCACCTTCACGTCGGGGCGGCCGATATTGATCATCGGCTCCACGGTGAAGATCATCCCGGGCTTGAGCTCGGGGCCGGTGCCGGGACGGCCGGCGTGAACCACCTCGGGGCTGTCGTGGAACAGGCGGCCGACGCCATGGCCGCAGAAATCGCGGACGACGCTGTAGCGCCGGGCTTCGGCGTGGTGCTGGATCGCATTGGCGATGTCGCCGAGATGATTGCCGGGCTTTGCCTGCTCGATCCCGAGCATCAGGCATTCGTAAGTGACGTCGACGAGCTTGCGCGCTTTGATGCCGACGTTGCCGACCAGATACATGCGGCTGGTGTCGCCGTGCCACCCGTCGACGATCGGCGTGACATCGATGTTGACGATGTCGCCGTCCTTGAGGTTGCGCTCCGGGCTCGGGATGCCGTGGCAGACGACATGGTTGATCGAGATGCAGCAGCTCCTGGTGTAGCCGCGATAGCCGAGCGTCGCGGGGACGGCGCCGGAATCCGACCGTCATCCCGATAGACGATGTCGTCCAGCTCCTGCGTCGAAACTCCGGGGACGACGTGCGGCGCGAGGGCGTCGAGGATCTCGGCGGCGAGCCGGCCGGCGCGGCGCATGCCCTGGAACGCTTCCGGCCCGTGCAGCTTGATGACTCCGTTGCGGGATTCGATGCGGTCGTCGGCGGCGACGGAGATGTATTGAGTCATGGCGCCAAGATAGGCACGAGGGGCGGCGATGTCGAACGGTGATCAATCGCGGCAGTGGACCGCAGCGCTCGTCGTGATCGGCGATGAGATCCTGTCCGGCCGGACGCAGGACAGGAATGTCGGCCAGCTCGCGACCTGGCTCAACGACCACGGAATCCGTCTTGCCGAAGTGCGCATGGTGCCGGACGCCAGCGAGCGCATCGGTGAGGCCGTCAACGCGCTTCGGACGCGCCATGACTATCTGTTCACGACGGGCGGGATCGGGCCGACTCACGACGACATCACGGTCGACGCGATCGCGGCGGCGTTCGGCGTGCCGGCGGTCGTCCATCCCGAAGCGCGGCGCATCCTCGAGGATTATTATCGGGACCGGCCGGGCGGGCTGACCGAGGCGCGTCTGCGGATGGCGCGGGTGCCCGAGGGCGCGGAGCTGCTGAAGAACCCGAGCTCGGGCGCGCCGGGCATCAAGATGGGCAACGTCTATATCCTCGCCGGCGTGCCGGGCATCGCCGCAAGCATGCTCGAGGCGCTCACCGGCAAGCTCGAAGGCGGGAGGCCGGTGGTGTCGGTCATCGTCGGCGCGCGAGCGCCTGAGAGTGATGTTGCCGATTTGCTGCGGGAAACCGAGGAAGCGCATCCGGGCGTGGCGATCGGCAGCTATCCCTTCTTCAAGGACGGCCGCTACGGCGCGAATTTCGTGATCCGCTCCGAAGACGGCGAGCTGGCGCGGGCGACCGGGCAGGATTTGGCCGAACGGCTCCGAGAGGCCGGCTTCGATCCGGTCGACGGCGGCATCTGACGATGAACATGCTATAGGGCCCGCCGATTTCGTTGTCGGGGGGTGTTGCGGCGATGGCAAGTGACGGCGCCAAGCCGACGATTTTCCTTAGCTATGCGCATGCGGATCGCGAGCCGGCGCTCCAGCTCACCAGCGCTCTGCAGCAACGCGGCTACACGGTCTGGTGGGATGCCTTGCTCGAAGGGGGCACGCGCTACGCCGCGACGATCGACGAAGCGCTGCAGACGGCGGATGCGGTGCTGGTCTTGTGGTCGAAGCAATCGATCGATTCGGATTGGGTGCGTGACGAGGCGGCGCAAGGACGCGATCGTCATCGCCTGGTCCCGCTGTCGCTGGGCGGGATCATGCCGCCGCTCGGCTTTCGGCAGATCCAGATGATCGACCTGACGGGTTGGCGCGGTCGCGCCGACGCGCCGCAGATCGAAGCGATCGAGCGGGCGATCGCCGCCGCGATCGGCCAACCGCTGCCGCCGCGCCGCGCCGCACCGAAATTCACGCGCCGGGGCGCCATGGCGGGCGGCGGCGTCGTCGCCGTCGCGATTGCGGGCGGCGGAGCGCTGGTCGGCTGGCGGATGGGCCTGTTCGATGGCGGCTCAGCGGAGCCCAGAAGCATCGCGGTCCTGCCTTTCAAGAACTTCGGCGGCGATCCCGACCAGGCCGACCTGGCGGATGGACTGACCGACGAGATCCGCTCGGCCCTGGCGCGCAACGGCGGCCTCATGGTGCTCGCCGGGACTTCCTCCAACTCGGTCGCGGACATGGCGGGCGATGCGAAGGCGATCGCGCGCAGGCTGGGCGTTACCTACCTTCTCGAGGGGTCGGTGCAGCGGGCCGGCGACCGGGTTGCGGTGGCGACCAACCTCACCAACGGCAGCACCGGCTTCAGCGAATGGGCGCAACGAGTCGAGCGTCCCTTGGGCGATATCTTCGCGTTCGAAGCCGAAATTGCGAGGGCGGTCTCGAACGCAATGTCGGTGCAGATGGCGACCGACGCGCCGGCTCCGGGCGGCACTCGCAATGTCGCGGCCTATGAAGCCTATCTGCGCGGACGCGCGCTCTACAATCTGGCCAAGGACGAGGAGACCGACCGCCGCGCCAAAGCCAATTACGAGCTGGCGATCGCGAGCGATCCCAATTTCGCGCTGGCGCATGCCGCGCTGTCGCGAGTGCTCGCATCGATCGCGTCCAACGAAGCGAGCGCGAACGAAATAAAGCCGCTCTACGCCGCCGCCATCAGCGAGGCGCGCCGGGCGACAGAACTCGCTCCGACCCTGGCCGACGGCCATCTCGCGCTCGGCTATGCATTGTTCGCGGGCAAGCTCGACATTCGCGGCGCCCGCCCATCCTACGAGGCCGCCTACCGCTATGGCCGCGGCGATGCCGACATTGTCCTACTCTATGCCGCCTACAGCGCTCGGACTCGCCGATTCGAGGCCGCGCGTTCGGCGATCGAACGGGCGCTTGCGCTCGATCCGCTGAACCCGCGCAGCTGGCGCGCGGCGGGGACGGTCGCTCTGGCTGCGGGGGCGCCACAGCAGGTGCTGGCGCGGTGCGACAAAGCGCTTCAGCTCAATCCCTCGATGTCCAGCGCTCATGCACTCAAGGGTACGGCTCTGATCCAGCTAGGGCGCTGGGCGGACGCAAAGGCATCGCTGGATCTCGAGCCGAGCGCGATGTTCCGACTGACCGGGCTAGCGGTCCTCGGTGGACAGGACGGGAGACCGCGCGCTCGCCGAACGAAGCTATGCGCAGCTTGTCTCGCAGCTCGGCGATGCCGCTTTGTACCAGCAGGCCGAAGTGCTTGCGCAATGGGGCCGGAACAGCGAGTCGCTCGACCGGCTGGAGAAGGCGCGCGTGGTCGGCGATTCCGGGCTGGTGGCGCTCGTCACCGATCCATATCTCGCTCCATTGGCGAAGGAGCCGCGCTATCGCGCGCTGGTGCGTTCGATCGGGTTCGCGTGAGCCGGGCTATCGCGCGCGGGCTATTCGTGAGACTCTGGCATGCCGCGCATTCCTGAAGGAGGCTCAATATGGTGACCGAGTGGACGGGGCTGGGCCCCGAGGACGATGAAGAGGATCAGGAGGAGCGCGGCAATCCCGACGATCGCGGAAATCCCGACGATCGTGGAAATCCCGACGATCGCGGCAACCCCGACGATCGCTAACGCATCTCGCTGATCGACGGGTCACTCGCCATCGCGCGAGCGATCCAGTCGTCGAAGTGCTGGTTGTCGATGCGGATATAAACGCCGGCGCTGTCCTCGCGATAACAGCCGATACCCCAGCTCACGACTCCCACCAGCGCCGGCTTGTCCCCTTCGAGGACCAGCGGCCCGCCGCTGTCGCCGGTACAGGTATCGGCATCGTCGCCGGGCGTTCGGCCGGTCGCGCACAGCTGATACTCTTGGATCTTGCCGGCATATTGCGGGTAGGTCGCGCAATCGGCGGTGCGCAGGTCGACGGAGGTGAGCTCGGCCTGAAAGCCTACACCCTTGCCTTCCTCGGCCTGTCCCCAGCCCGTCGCATAGACATCCACGCCGGGCTTCAGCGGCGGACCGTCGTAAAGCGGGATAGCCTCGATCGGGCCGGTCGCATTGTCCTCGTTCGTGTCTCCGTCGGCGACATAATGGATGAGGGCGATGTCGTAGGCGTGGCTCTGATCGTTCCAGTCGGCGTGGCGGACCATCCGGTCGATGCGGTAGGTCACGCCTTCGTCATTGTCGATGTAGTCGGCGCCGAGGCGGACCCGGTTGCCGTTCCTGATCCTGGCCGCGTTGATGCAATGGGCGGCGGTGAGCACCCAATTGGGCGCGATCAGCGAGCCACCGCACTTGTGGGCGAGATCCCAGCCGTCGCGGCCGGTCGCGAGATCCTCCTCGGTCCAGTTGGTGTTGCTGCTGTAAATCTGCGCCTGCCACGGCGCGGCGCCCGTGCTCTCTTGTGCCGGGGCCTCGGCGGGCTGGGCGACGAGCGCGAGCGCGGACAGGAACAAAAGCGGCTGCAGCATGTCGGTGACCCCCGAGGAGGCTTATGCCATTTTGCGGAGAATTTGTCGCGCTCGCTTCGGCGGCGCTCGTCCGCCACTTCGCTGCGCTGCGTGCGCTCCAAAATTCAAACATCCCCCGGATGCTCGAATTTTGGAGCGGGTAACGGGAATCGAACCCGTGCGTTCAGCTTGGGAAGCTGACAGGCTACCATTACATCATACCCGCGCAGCCCGCGCGAGTTAGGTCGCCGGGCAAACGCCGTCAACAGAATGAAGATTTGTCATCCGGGAACATCGGGCGGATCGCGGCGTTGCATAATATAAGTACCCTTATTATATCGGTTGTCGATGGAAACGATTCCTTTCGAAATCGGAGAGACCGCACATGCGCTGCGCAAGGCATTCGACCGCCTCGCGGTCGGCCTTGGCGTTACGCGCGCGCAATGGAAGGTGCTGTTCAAGCTCACTCGCAAGCCCGGGCTTCGACAGGTCGAGCTGGCCGACCTTCTCGACCTCGAGCCGATCACCTTGTGCCGGATCGTCGACCGGCTCGAGGAAGGCGGGCTGGTCGAGCGGAGCCGTGACCCCGACGACCGTCGCGCCTGGCGGCTGAACCTTACCACCAAGGCCCAACCCTTGATCGAAAAGCTCCAGGGCGTGGGCGCCCAGCTTGTCGATCAGGTGTTCGACGGGATCGATCCGAAGGATATCGAAATTGCGAGGAAGGTGCTCGCGCAGGCGCGCGAGAACGCCGGCCGGTGCGCGGCATTGAACAGGGCGTCGAACCAATGAACAAGATGGCAACCGAACCGATGACGGGCGCGGCCACGGCGGAAGAGCCGAGGGCGAGGCGGAAGTTGAAGCTGCCCGAGGGAAAGGGCGCGCTGCGGACCTTCCTGATGCTGATCGTGCCCGCGATCCTGATCGTCGCCGGCGGCTATTACTGGCTCACCAGCGGCAAGAGCGTGTCGACCGACGATGCCCAGATCAAGCAGGACATCGTCTCGGTGAGCGCGCAGGTGAACGGGCCGATCGTGCAGGTGTTCGTCAAGGACGGCGCCCGGGTGAAGCGCGGCGACATTCTGTTCCGCATCGATCCGCAGCCGTACCAGGTCGCGCTCGAGCAGGCGCAGGCGCAGCTCGCGAACGCGCAGCTCCAGACGACGCAGCTGCGCACCCAGGCGGCCGGGAACCGGCGCCGACATCGTCGGTGAGGAGGCGAACCTCAAGATCAAGCAGAATGCCCTCGGGAGGCAGCAGGCGCTGTTGAAGCAGGGCTTCACGACGCGCGCCGACTATGAGGATGCGCTCAACGAAGTAAAGACGGCCGAACAGCAGGTCGCCGACGCCAGGGCGCGAGCCGCCAACGCGCATGCCGCGCTCGCTCCCGGCGAGCAGCCGCAGATCGCGCAGGCACAGGCCGCCGTCGACAAGGCGCGGCTGGATCTCGAGCGGACCACCGTTCGCGCGCCGATGGACGGCGTGGTCGAGAACGCCGACAACCTCCAGATCGGCCAGATGACCGTCACCGGCGTCGGCATGCTCTCGCTCGTGCACAGCAAGAGTGCGTGGGTCGAGGCCAACTTCAAGGAGAAGGACGTCGGCCGAATGGTCCCCGGCCAGCGCGCGAAGATCGAGGTCGACGCCTATCCGGGCCAGGAGTTCGACGCACATGTCCAGAGCATCGGCGCCGGCACGGGCAGCGAATTCTCGCTGCTCCCGGCCCAGAACGCGAACGGCAATTGGGTCAAGGTCACCCAGCGCGTGCCGGTGCGAATCGCGTTCGACGGGACCCCGTCGAAGCCGATGATCGCCGGTTTGTCCGTCGACGCCACGGTCTATTTCGACAAGAAGTAAGGGCGCAGCGCCGATGGCCGAAGCCGCCACTCATGAGCTGCCCGCCGGCCGGCGGTTGATCGTCACCGTCGGCGTGATGGCCGCCGTGCTTCTGCAGGTGCTCGACACGACCATCGCCAATGTCGCGCTGCCGCACATGCAGGCGAGCCTCAGCGCGACCCAGGACACGATCAACTGGGTGCTGACGAGCTACATCGTCGCTAGCGCGATCGCGCTTCCGATCAGCGGCTGGCTCGCCGACCGGGTCGGGCGCAAACGACTGCTGCTCATTTCCGTCGTTCTGTTCACCATCGCGTCGGTGCTCTGCGCGACTGCAACCTCGCTGGCCGAAATGGTGGTGTTTCGGGCGCTTCAGGGCGTTGGCGGCGCCTTCATCGTCCCGCTCGCCCAGGCGACACTGTTCGACATCAACCCGCGCGAGAAGCATGGCCAGGCGATGGCGCTGTTCGGCGGGGGCGTGATGATCGGCCCGATCCTCGGCCCGGTGCTCGGCGGCTGGCTGACCGACAATTACAATTGGCGGTGGGTGTTCCTGGTCAACCTCCCGGTCGGGATCCTGTGCATCCTCATCATGCTTCGCTTCATGCCGAAGACCGAGACTCACGACCGCAAGTTCGACATGTTCGGCTTCGCCCTGCTGGCGATCGCGCTCGGGGCGCTGCAATTCTGTCTCGACCGCGGCGAGCAGAACGACTGGTTCTCGAGCTGGGAGACGATCGTCGAGGCGGGCCTCGCGGTCGGCGCGGGTTGGATGTTCCTGGTCCACATGATCACCGCCAAGCATCCCTTGTTCGACCGCACCATCTTCACCGACCGCAATTTCGCCACCAGCGTCGTCTTCATGGCGGTGACCGGCGTGCTCCTGCTCGGCGGGCTCGCGCTGCTGCCGCCGCTGTTGCAGAACCTCTACGGCTATTCGGTGCTTCAGTCCGGATTCCTGACGGCGCCGCGCGGGGTCGGCACCTTGTTCTCGATGCTGATCGCGGGGCGCATGACCGGCAAGATCGACGCCCGGCTGCTGGTCGGCATCGGCATCATCCTGATGGGCGTCTCGCTCTACATGATGACGGGGTTCGCGATCGACCAGCCGTCGCGGCCGGTGATCGTCAGCGGCGTCGTGCAGGGTCTCGGGCTGGGGCTCATCTTCGTCCCGCTTCAGACGCTCGCGTTCGAAACGCTCGCCGCGCGCTACCGGACGACGGGGGCCGCGCTGCTCAACCTGTCACGCAACATCGGCGGGTCGATCGGCATCTCGGTGGTCAGCACGGAACTCGTTCGCCTCACGCAGATCAGCCACGCCGACATGGCGGCCCAGATCACGCAGAACACGATCCCGACGGCCGATCCGACCATCCTCCAGACGGCCGTCCCGGTCGCCGGGCCCGCGGCGCTCGCCTACATCAACGCAATGATCAACAAGCAGGCGCTGTTCATCGCCTATCTCGACGACTTCAAGCTGATGATGATCATCACCTTCGCGATCCTCCCGCTGCTGTTCTTCATGAAGCGCGGGAAGAAGGCGGACGAGACCCCGCTAGTGCACATGGATTGAGGCAGAGGAGAAGCAAATGTTCGGAATCGGCAAGAGGCGGCTCGGCCGCGACGGGCCGGAAGTCTCGGCGATCGGGCTCGGCTGCATGGGCATGAGCGAATTCTATGTCGGCGGGAGCGAGCAGGAGTTGATCGCGACCATCCACCACGCGCTCGACCGCGGAGTCACCTTCCTCGACACCGCCGACATGTACGGCTGGGGCAAGAACGAGGAACTGGTCGGGCGGGCGATCGCCGGCCGGCGCGACGAGGTGTTCCTCGCCACCAAGTTCGGCAACGTGCGCGGGGCCAACGGCGAATTTCTCGGCGTGCGCGGCGACCCCGACTATGTCCGCTCGGCGTGCGAGGCGAGCCTCAGGCGCCTGAGCGTCGACGTGATCGATCTCTACTATCAGCACCGAGTCGATACCAACGTGCCGATCGAGGACACGGTCGGCGCGATGTCGCGCCTCAAGGAAGAGGGGAAGGTCCGGTTCCTCGGCCTGTCGGAAGCGGCGCCGCGCACGATCCGCGCCGCCTATGCAACGTCGCCGATCACGGCGGTCCAGACCGAGCTGTCGCTTTGGAGCCGCGACGCGGAGGCCGAGGTGCTGCCGACGGTGCGCGAGCTCGGCATCGGCTATGTCGCTTATTCGCCGCTCGGGCGCGGCTTCCTGACCGGGCAGTTCCAGTCGCCCGACGATTTTCCGGAAGGAGATTTTCGCAAGAACCACCCGCGCTTCCAGGGCGAGAATTTCGAGAAGAACATCGAGCTCGTTCGCGAGGTCGAGACGATGGCGAGGGAGAAGGGCTGCACGACCGCCCAGCTCGCGCTCGCCTGGGTGCTGGCGCAGGGCGAGGATATCGTGCCCATTCCGGGCACCAAGCACGTCAAATATCTCGACCAGAACATCGGCGCGCTGGACGTCGAGCTCAGCGAGGCGGACCTGAAGCGGCTCGACGCGATCCTGCCGCCGGGCGCCGCCGCGGGCGAACGCTATCATGCGCGCGGAATGGAGACGGTGAACCGCTAGCGCGTCAGATCTGCAGCTGGCTGCCGAGCTCGACCACGCGGTTCGTGGGCAGCTTGAAGAACTCCATCGCGCTTTCCGAGTTCTTCAGCATCCAGGCGAATAGCCTTTCCCGCCATAGCGCCATGCCAGGAGCTTTCGACGTGATGAGCTTCTGCCGCCCGAGGAAGAAGCTGGTGCTCATCATGTTGAACGGCCCGCCGCAGGTCTTGATTTCGCCGAGGTCCCTCGGGATGTCGACCTCCTCCATGAAGCCATAGTGGAGGATCACGCGATAGAAGCCGTGGCTGGCATCGTGGATTTCGAGGCGCTTTTGCGGAGGCACGTGAGGCACTTCCTCGACCTTGACGTTGAGGATCAGAACACGTTCGTGAAGCACCTGATTGTGCTTGAGATTGTGCAGCAGCGCGGCTGGAACCACCTCGGCCGAGGTGGACAGGAAGACCGAGGTGCCGCGAACGCGGTGGACCGACGCGGCGGTCGACTTCACGAAGATCGAAAGCGGCAGCGCCGACTGCTCTAGACGCGCGCGCATCAGCGCTCGGCCCTTCGCCCATGTCGTCAAGACGGTGAAGCTCACGGCCGCAACCAGCAGGGGAAACCAGCCGCCGTCGGGGATCTTCGTGATGTTCGAAGCGAAGAAGGTGCCGTCGACAATGAGGAAAGTGCCGATCGTGGCGGTCGCGAGCAGCCGGTTCCACCGCCACACCTGGAACACCAGCACGCCGAGCATGATCGTCGTGATGAGCATCGTTCCGGTGACCGCGATTCCGTAGGCCGATGCGAGACGGCCCGACTCGCGAAAGCCAAGCACGAGGATGATGACCATCATTAGAAGGCCCCAATTGACTGCCGGGATGTAGATCTGCCCGAGCGCCTTCTCGCTTGTATGCTCGGTCCGGAGACGCGGCAGGAAGCCGAGCTGGACGGCCTGGTGGGTGACCGAGAAGGCGCCCGAGATGACCGCCTGGCTGGCGATGATGGTCGCGGCGGTGGCGAGGAACACGAGCGGCAGGCGCAGCACGTCCGGCGCCATCAAGTAGAAGGGGTTCACCGCGGCCCTGGCGTCGCCGAGCATCAGCGCGCCCTGGCCAAGGTAATTGAGCATCAGGCAGGGGTAGACGAGCGTCAGCCACGACCAGCCGATTGCGCGCCGCCCGAAATGGCCCATGTCCGCATACAATGTCTCGGCGCCCGTCACCGCCAGGAACACGGAGCCCAAGGCAAGGAAGGCGAGCTTGGGGTTGACGGCGAAAAACTTCAGCGCCCAGACCGGGCTCAACGCCTGCAGGATTGCCGGCTGTGCCAGGATGTTCGCAACGCCAAGCGCTGCGAGCGCGGCCATGTAGACCAGGATCACGGGCCCGAAGACGATCCCCACCTTGGCCGTACCGCGCGACTGGACCAGGAACAGCCCAACGAGGATGAAGATCGAGATCGGGACGACCAGTGGCTGAAGTCCGGCTTCGGCGACGGTGAGGCCTTCGACCGCGGACAGTACCGAGATCGCCGGAGTGATCATCGCATCGCCGTAGAACAAGCAGGTCGCGAGCACGCCCAGGATAACGAGGGCGGGCGCCCATTTCTTGTGGCCGAGGTTGCGCGAGATCAGCGACAGAAGGGCGAATGATCCGCCCTCGCCCTTATTGTCCGCCCGCATCGCGACGAACACATATTTGATCGTCACGACGAACATCAAAGACCAGAAAATGAGGCTGAGCACCCCGAAGATGTGCAGCCGATCGACCGCGAGCGGGTGAGGGCCGAGGAAGCTTTCCTTCAGCGTGTAAAGCGGCGAGGTGCCGATGTCGCCATAGACGACGCCGATCGCTCCAAGCATCAGCCTTGGCAGGGCTTCCTTCGGTCCATGCGAAACAGGCGCAGTGTCCGTGTGAACTGCAGGATCGGAGACGATCGTGGCCATCGGTGGAATGTGCGGGTTCACCCCGTAAAGATTCCATGTGGATTTATGGCCCATCGGCATCAGAATGCTGAAGGCACTCGACCCACCGCCCGGCTACGCGCATTTTAGAGCCATGGTGGATGCGCCGGCCGTAATCTTTATTCGAGATCGAACCCATGGCTCGGTCGCCACGGCGATTCAGGCCCACACCGGAGCGATTGCGCTGGTGGCTGTTTCCACGCTGCTCGGCCTGTGGATCGCGCCGCGCTGGGGCACCGCGCCGGTCGACATGATCTACCTGCCGGCGGTGCTCGCCGTGGCCGTGCTGTGGGGCCTTGGGCCGGCGCTCGTCGCAGGAATTGCGGCAGCCCTCGCCTACAACTTCTTCTTCACGGCGCCGGTCCATACCTTGCGCATCGACCGGGTCAGCGATGTCGTGACCGTCATCGTTCTGTTGATCGCTGCGCTGGTCACCAGTCGTCTCGCCGCCGGCGTTCGCGGCCAGGCACGCCTCGCGGCCAATCACGCCAGCCGCAATGCGACCATTGCCGGGTTTGCCGGACGCCTGTTGTCCTGCAGCGGCGAGGAGGACATCGCGCGCGTCGCATGCACCGAGCTTCATCGCCTCCTTCGATGCAACGGCATATTGATCGCGGGGCTTCCTACGCCTCGGATCGTCGCGGAATTTCCCGAGGGAAACCGTCTCACGCCGAGCGATGTCGCGGCCGCGGCCCTGACGATCGAATTGGGCGAACCGGCCGGCCGGGCAACGCACCGAATCCAGCCCGCCGAATGGCAGTTCCACCCGGTCAGGTCGGGCGCGAAGACGCTGGCGGCAGTCGGCCTGGCGCGTGACGACGGACGGCCGCCGGTCGATGATGAGGAGCTGCCGTTGCTCGACAATCTGCTCGATCAGGTGGCGCTTGCGCTCGAACGCGCGCTGCTCGAGCGGGAGTCGCGGGAATTCGCTGCGGTGCGGGAGCGCGATCGGATTCGCTCCGCGCTGCTCGCATCGATTGGGGAGGACCTCGCCCCGGGACTGAAGTCGATCGGCAGCTCCGTTCGCGAGCTGAGGCGCAGCGGTTCCGCGGACAAGCCGCAACTGTCGGCAATCGCGTCGGAAACCTCCAAGCTGGAGCGTTACATTTCCAACTTGCTGGAGCTCGACCCGGCCTCGGAGCAGGACCCCGTCAAGGTGGGCGGCATCGCCATCGACCTGTTTCAGCGAGCGGTCTCGAAAGATGGACAAAAGGTGCATCTGACGCCGAAGGAATATGGGGTGCTTGCCGAGCTGGCGAAGCATCCGGGCCGGGTCCTCACGCACGAGCACCTGCTACGAACCGTCTGGGGCCCTGCACAGGAACGCCAGATCGAATATCTGCGTGTTGCGATCCGCAGCTTGCGGCAGAAGCTCGAGGCCAATCCGGGGCATCCCCAGACCATCGTCAACGAGCCGTCGGTCGGTTACCGTTTGGTCGGATGAGCCGGGCGCAGCGGAGGCGGGACGGCATCCACGACCGCACCGCCGTTCGTCGAGTGGCGGCTGGCGGAGGCGAAACAGCCGTGCAATGCAGCGCAGTCCTTCAAGGGGAAGGTGCTTTTCCATGCTCGATGTTTCGCGTCGTGAATTGATCGTTTCGGTGAGTGCAGCGGCGGCGCTTGCGGGCGTGCCGGCGATGGCTGTCGCGCAAGCCGCTTCGGCGGCAGCGGCGTGGGACCTCAGCGATCTCTATCCGAGCGACGCGGCGTGGGAGACGCGAGCGGCAGGCGCTGCTCAAGGCGATCCCGCGCCTCGCGGCGCAGAAGGGGACGCTCGGGCGAAGCGCGGTCGTCGATGCGCGAGGCGCTGGTCGCGCAGTCGGACATCAACAAGCGGACCTCGCGGCTTTACACCTACGCGTCGCTGAAGGCCGACGAGGACCGCCGCGTCGCGCCTAACCAGGAGCGCAAGCAGCAGGCGCAGGACGTGTTCACCGCGCTCGGCGAGGCGACCGCGTGGACCAACCCCGAAGTCGTCGCGCTCGGCGCGAAGAAGGTGAATGCGTTCATCGCCGCCGATCCCGTGCTCCGGAAAAGGTTCGCGTTCGGGCTTCGCGACACGCTGCGGCTCGCGCCCGCACATCCTGTCGCCGAAGGAAGAGCAGCTCCTCGCGGCTCGGCGGGAACGCCGCTCGCGGGACCGCAGGACATCCGCGACCAGCTCGCCTCGTCGGACATTCCGCGGCCGACCGTGAAGCTCAGCGACGGCAAGGAAATCCGGCTCGACGACCAAGGCTATACGATCGCACGCGCAGTGCAGAACCGCGCCGATCGGAAGATGGTCTTCGACAAATTCTGGGCGAGCTACAAGGCGTTCGAGAATTCGTCTCGGCGCGGCGCTGGCGTCGCAAATCAAGGGGCAGCTCTTCAACGCCAAGGCGCGGCACTATGACAGTGCGCTCGAGGCGTCGCTCGACGGCGGCAACACGCCCGAAGCCGTCTATCGCTCGCTGATCGCCGAGACCAACCGCGGCCTTCCCGTGCTCCATCGGTATTTCGCGCTTCGCCAGCGGATGCTCGGGCTTCCCGACATGGGCTATTGGGACATCTACCCGCCGCTGGTGAAGTCGGACCGGTCGTACAGCCTCGCCGAGATGCGGCAGCTGACGATCGACGCGGTGAAGCCGATGGGCGCCGATTATGTGAAGGAGTTCAGCGACGTCACGGCGAAGCGCTGGATGGACCCGCTGCCGCGGCCGGGCAAGGCGTCGGGCGCCTACATGAACCCCGGCGCCTACGAGGTTCACCCCTATCTGCTGCTCAATCTGAGCGACAAATATGACGGGCTGACGACCTACGCCCACGAATGGGGCCACGCGATGCACACGCTGCTCGCGAATGCCGCGCAGCCGTTCGAGCTGTCGAATTATCCGACCTTCACCGCCGAGGTCGCGTCGACCAACCACGAGCTGCTTGCTCGCCAACATGATGGTCGAGCGCGCGCCATCGAAGGACGAGAAGCTCTTCTACCTCGGCCAGATCATGGAGAATTATCGCGGGACCTTCTTCCGCCAGGCGATGCTCGCCGAGTTCCAGCTGGCGATCAACGACCTCGCGACCAAGGGCGAGGGCCTGTCCGGCGAGAAGATGTCCGCGATGTATATGGACATCTTGAAGCGTTACCACGGCCCGAACGTGAAGATGGAGCCGAGCTACGCGGCCGAGTGGGCGTACATCCCGCACTTCTATTTCGGCTTCTACGTCTGGCAGTATGCGACCTCGATCACGGCCGCGAACTTCTTCGCGCAGAAGCTGATGCACGGCACGCCGGCGGACCGCGACCGCTACCTCAACGTGCTCCGCGCGGGCGGGTCTGACTACGGCTACAACCTGCTCAAGATCGGCGGGCTCGATATGGCGACGGCGGAGCCGTACCGGCTGATCGTCGACAGCTTTTCGAAGACGCTCGACCAGGCGGAGGCGCTGCTCGCCTGAAGGGCTATTGCCGGACGATCCGCCCGCCCTTCATCACGAAGCGGACATGCTCGACGGCCGAGACGTCGCGGGTGGGGTCGCCGTCGACCGCCACGAGATCGGCGAGGAGGCCGGGCTTCACCGCGCCGCGGTCGGTGAGGTGGAGGATGCGGGCATTGCCGGAGGTCGCGGCGATCATCACCTGCGCGGCGGGCCATTCCGGCGCGCTGCATCGCCTCCATCTCGAGCCAGTTCTTGCCGTGCGCGAACACGCCGACGTCGCCGCCCATGCAGATCGGGACGCCGGCCTTCATCGCAAGGCGGAACGAGCGGCGGTTCTGCTCGAACGCTCTCGGGCGCCGGCTCCTCGCCGTTCCAATGCTCGAAATAGCGGGCGTAGGCTTCCGACGCCGCGATGGTCGGGCACAGCGCGATGTGCCTCGCCGCCATCAGCTTGAAGACCTCGGCCGTGCCCTGATAGCCGTGCTCGATCGTGTCGACGCCGGCGAGCGCGGCGCGGCGCATGCCTTCGGCGGTGGTCGCGTGGGCGGCCGCGAGCCGGCCCGCATCGTGCGCCACCGCGACTCCGGCGGCCAACTCCGCTTCGGTCATGGTCGGGCGGCTCGGCTCGTGCGGGCGGTAATGATAGTCGGCGTACATCTTGATGACGTCGGCGCCCGCCGCGATCTGGTCGCGCGCGGCCTTTGTCATCTCGTCGGCGCCGCTGATCTCCTCGGCGCCCTGGGGGATCGGAACGCCGGGCTCGAAGCCCTTCGGCCCGTAGGCGCCGCGCGCGACGTTGGCTTTGGTCGAGACGAGCAGGCGAGGGCCGGGGACGATCCCCTGGTCGATCGCTTGGCGGAGGCCGACGTCGGCATAGCCCGCGCCCTCGGTGCCGAGGTCGCGCTCGGTGGTGAAGCCGGCCATCAGCGTCTTCTCCGCGCTGACGACGGCGCGGGCGGTGCGCAGCGCGAGCGGCTCGTGAAGCACCTGATCGTCCCACAACGCCTCGTTGTAGGGGTGGAGGAAGAGGTGCGAATGGCCCTCGATCATGCCGGGGATGAGCGTCGTGCCGGGAAGGTCGATGATCTTTGCGCCAGGCGGGGCGGCGAGGTTTGGCCCGACGGCGGCGATCTTGTCGCCATCGACCAGCACCGACCAGCCGGCGTGCGGGTGCGGGTCGACGCCGTCGAAGACTTGCGCGGGGCGGAGGAGGATCGGTCTCGGCGGCCGCCGCGCTGGCGAGAGTGGCGATGGCTGCGGCCATGGCAATGAGCAAACGCATCGGACCCTCCCCGGTTTGCCGCAGCGTGAAGGCGCCTGGCATGGGTCTGTCCTAAGGACGTGCCGGCAAAGGCGAAGTTGGTCCCGCGGACCGACTGCCTTTCGCGTCGCACTCTGAGCTGAGCTAGCCCCCTCCACCAGCGCTTCGTTGCGCCCGTCACGCGGAGTGAATCCGCGTGACGTCGGACGGGTTCGGCTGGCTCGAGACCAGCCGCCCCGCCGGCCGGCATCGTTAGGTCTTCTCGCTGCTTCGCCGGTGCTTCGCACCGGCGGCGCTGCGCTCGCTTACCGCTTGCTGAACTGGAAGCTGCGGCGGGCCTTGGCTCGGCCGTACTTCTTGCGCTCGACGACGCGCGGATCGCGGGTGAGGAAGCCGGCTTGCTTGACGACGCCGCGAAGCGCGGGCTCGAAGCGCGTGAGCGCCTGGGCGATACCGTGCTTGACCGCGCCGGCCTGGCCCGAGAGGCCGCCGCCGACGACGGTGGCGACGACGTCATACTGGCCCTCGCGCCCGGCGATTCCGAACGGCTGGTTGATGACGAGGCGAAGCGTCGGACGCGCGAAATAGGTTTCCTGCTCGCGGCCGTTGATGACGATCTTGCCCGAGCCCGGCTTCAGCCAGACGCGCGCGATGGCGTCCTTGCGGCGGCCGGTCGCATAAGCGCGGCCCTGCTTGTCGAGCTGCTGCTCGCGAAGCGGCGCTGCCTCGACGGGCGGCGGGGCGGCGGGGGTCTCGTCGGCCGGAGCCGAAGCTTCGGTCGCCTCGGGCGCGGGAGCCGCGGTCGGCTCCTTGGTCAGCTCGGCGAGATCGGAGAGGGACTTCTTGTCGGCCATTATGCGCCCACCTTGTTCTTGCGGTTCATCGACGCGACGTCGAGCGGTTGCGGGTCCTGGCCGCCGTGCGGATGCTCGGCGCCGTTGTAGAGGTGAAGCGCGCGCATCTGGTCGCGGCCCAGCGGCCCGCGCGGGATCATGCGCTCAACCGCTTTTTCGAGCACGCGCTCGGGGAACTTGCCCTCGAGCACCTTGCCCGCGGTCGTCTCCTTGAGCCCGCCGGCGTAGCCCGTATGCTTGTAGTAGATTTTCTGCTCGAGCTTGCGGCCGGTGAAGCGGACCTTGTCGGCGTTGACCACTACGACATGGTCACCGCAATCGACGTGCGGCGTGAAGCTCGGCTTGTGCTTGCCGCGCAGGATGTTGGCGATGATCGTCGCGACGCGGCCGACGACGAGGCCGTCGGCATCGATCAGGTGCCATTTCTTTTCGACCTCGGCCGGCTTGGCCGACTTGGTCGTCTTCATCAGCGCCTTCATGGCTGAGAACCTCTTTCTAACGAGAAAAGCGGCGCCATCGGGCACCGCCGTCGGGGGCGCTAATTGCGGGCGGACGCAAGAAAGTCAAGCAAATCCGGTGCTTTCTGGACGGGTAAAATAATACCCTGACCGTTCCTGCCGCCAGCGTAACGAGTGGAACGCCGCTTCTCCGCTGACCGTTTCAGACGCAAACCAGAACAGAGGAGCGTGACATGTATATCGGTCTTGGCGGAATCCTGATCCTGATCCTGATCCTGTGGCTGCTCGGCGTTATCTAGACAGAAAACCAGCATGGAACGGACGCCGACGCCGGCTGAATACCGGCCTGGCTTCGCGCGTCGGTGTTCCTGACGAAGATCAATCGATCCCCGAGCAATCTGGCGTTCAGGATGGCGGAATAGGATTTTGCGCGTCGAACCAACAGCTGGAGGACATTTTCGTGAGAACGCTTCCTGCTCTCGCTTTGGCTGGCGTCGCCGCGGCAGCGCTTGCCGGCACCGCCATCGCCGCTTCGCCCCGCACACATGTGATGAACGTGCCGCTGCCCGACGGATCGGTCGCCCGCGTCGAATATATCGGCGAGGTCGCGCCCAAGGTGACCGTCGCGCCGCGGCCTGATGGCGGCGATGGGTGACTGGGGACCGCAGGCGATGCCGTTCCCGTCGTTCGCCGGCTTCGACCGGATGATCGAGCAGATGCAGCGACAGAGCCAGGAAATGATGCGCCAGGCGCAGCAGATGGCGCGCCAGCCCGCGGGCGCGGCGCCCTATGTCGCGGCCTACGGCAACATGCCGATGGGGCAGACGAGCACGACCGTGGTCACGATCAGCAATAACGGGCAGACCTGCACGCGCTCGACGGAGGTCGTGTCGCAAGGGCCGGGCAAGCCGCCGAAGGTGACGTCGCACGTCAGCGGGAAATGCGGCGGCGACGCCGCATCGCCGACCGGATCGCCCCGCACCTGACCGATGGAACGGCGCGGGTGACCGCACTCGCGTTGCCTGTCCGAGGGATGGGGCCTAGCGTGAGTGCTGACCCCGCCTCCCCAACGCCAGAGTAGCCGCCGGAAAGCTTTTGCCTGTGCCGAGACGCGTCAAGGATTTCATCGACATCAGCGAATATACCTCGCTCGAGGACCTGATCCGCTATCTCGAGACGATCCGCGACAATCTTCCGCCCGAGCATTCGGCCGAGCTCAAGATTCGCGGCGACGACATTTTCGGGCGCCGGCTCACGATCAGCTATTTCCGGGAGCAGACGCCGGACGAAGTCGAGCTCGAGTCGAAATACAACGGCGGTGATGTGGAAGGCGCGAATATCGAGCAGCTTCGGCGCAAGCTCGACGACATCCCCTTCAACCTCGGCAAGGCGAAAAGCCGCTAACGCTCGAGCCAAGATGTAGCGCGATGGCACGGGTGAGCTCGGCCAGCGTTGGCGTCGGCATGGCAACGAGCAATACCCACGCCTGCACGCCCGATGCGCCCGACGATCGCGAGGACCCTTCCGGTTTCTCGGCGAACTGGCGCTCTTGGCTGCTGGCCCTGCTGCTCATCGCGGGAGTCATCGTCGCGGTCCTGCACTGGGGCGATGTCAAGAAGTTCGGCGAACTGGTCGCCCACGCGCAACCGATGTGGCTGCTGGCCGCCGCGGCGGCGCAACTGCTGACCTATGTCGCGCTGGCGATACAATGGGGAATGGTACTTCGCGCCGGCAAATGCCGGTCGCCGTTCGGCAAGCTGCTCGGCCTCACCGTCTCCAAGCATTTCGCCGATCAGATGGTCCCGACCGCGGGGATGAGCGGCAATGTCGTGGTGGTCGACCGGTTGCAGGCTATCGGCGCCTCGAGGCCGGTCGCGCTCGCGACGCTGATCACGGCGATCATCGCTTATTATGCGTCCTACGGAGTCGCGTCGCTGATCGCGCTGATCCTGCTCTCGATCCACGGACGGACGAGCTGGGTGGTGCTGGCGCTGATCGCGGCCTCGCTCGGGCTGTCCGCCGCCGTGCCGGCGCTCGCGCTGTGGTTGCAGCGCAAAGGCGCCAAGGCGATTCCGCGCTGGCTGCGTCGCATCCGGGCGATCCGCGAGCTGTTCGAAATGATCAAGGAGGCGCCAACCCGGCTCGTGCGCAGCGAGCGCCTGATCGGAACGCTGACCCTGTTGAACTTTGCCGTCTTCGCGCTCGACGGGCTGACGATGCAACTGTGCCTCTTCGCTCTGGGTTTTCACGCTTCCTTCAGCGCGGCGTTCAGCGCCTTCATTCTCGCCTCGATCGTGGTGACCCTGGGCCCGATCCCGATGGGCCTCGGCTCGTTCGAAGCGGTCAGCATCGGGATGTTGCGCGCGGCCGGCGTGCCGTTCGAAGCGGCCCTGTCCGCGACCTTATTGTTCAGAGGATATACTTTGTGGGTGCCGCTGATCCCCGGCATGGTCGCGACCCGCCGACAGTTGAGGCAGAAGGAAAAAACTAGCGGTCGCGGATAACGCTGTCCTCGACCCAATCGGCGTAGCTGCCGACGATCTTGTCGATCGGCCAGCTTACGACGCAGGGGACATCATAGCTGTGCAACTCCGCGATGCGCGCGATCAGCGCGTCGCTTCGCCAGTGGTGCGTCTTGAAGATTGCGGCGACCTCGTCGGCCGTCTCGATCCTGCCCTTCCAGCGATAGATCGAGCGAATCGGGCGCGAGAATGTTGATGCAGGCGGCAAGCCGCTCCTCGATACCGCGCGTCCGATGCGTTCGGCTTCCTCGGCGTCGGCGAACACCGCGTAGACCGAGACGACGCTCATGCTTTCGCTCGGCCCATTTCGTGCGCGCCCCAGACCGTCGCGGCGAGCAGCAATGCGCCGGTTGCCTGGTGAAGAACGGCGAGCCAGATCGCGATGCCCGACAGCACCGTGAGAATGCCGAGCAGGATCTGAGTGCCGAAGGCCGAGTGGATCGCGATCGACGCCGCCCGCGCTCCTTCGACCTTGCGGACCCTGCGGGCGAAGAAAACGAGCACCGCGACCACCACCCACGCCCACCAGCGATGCATGAAATGGAGCAGATAGAGGTCGTGCGTCATCGCGAAGAGCGGGCCATGCGACCAGTCGATCCCGTCGGGCACGAATCGTCCGTCCATTGTCGGCCAGGTGTTCGAGACATAGCCGGCGCGAAAGCCGGCGACCCATGCGCCGAGCATCAGCTGGACGAACAGCACGGCGAGCGCGATTGCGCCCCAGCCTGTCATTCGCGCCCTGGCTTTGCGCAGGTCGAGTGCGGTCCAGATCAAGGCTGAGAAGAGGAACAGCGCGAACAGAAGATGCGCGGAGAGGCGGTAGGGGCTGACCTCGGTGCGGCCCTCGAGCCCCGAGACGACCATGAACCAGCCGACCGCGCCCTGAAGGCCGCCAAGGACGAACAGCGCCGCCAGACGCCAGCCATAGCCCCTGGGAATCTCGCGCCTCGACTGCGAACCACCCGACCCCGACGAAGAAAACCAGACCGATGATCCGCCCGAGCAGGCGGTGCGCCCATTCCCAAAAGAAGATGAACTTGAAGCCGGCGAGAGTCATTCCGGCGGGGCCGGCGACCTCCCGGTATTGCGGCGTCTGCCTGTAGAGGTCGAACAAGCGTTCCCAATCCGCGTGGCTTAGCGGCGGAACGGCGCCGCTGACGACATTCCATTCGGTGATCGAAAGGCCGCTTTCGGTCAGCCGCGTGATCCCGCCGATGACGACCATCGCGAAAACGAGCGCCGCGACGAACAGCAGCAGGTTCGAAAGCCCGAGCGGACGCGCGCGGCGGTTCGCGTCGGCTGCGGAGCGGGAGGCGGCGACGGTGCTCATGGACGCGTCGCCTATGCCCCTGCGCCAGTCGCAGGGGCAAGGGGTTCACCCGCCCACCGATGTTATATTGTATCTATTCCCCGCCCGGCCTATATGCGCCTTCGACATGGCGTCCAGACCAATCTCCACGAGCCGGCTCGACCGGCTCGCGATGGGCCTTTCGGGCATCTGCGCGGTGCATTGCGTCGCCACGGCCGTGCTTCTCGGACTGCTCGCCTCCGCCGGCGGACTGCTTGGCAGGCCGATCGTGCATGAAGTGGGCCTTACGCTGGCGATGATTCTCGGCGCGATCGCCCTCGGACGAGGCATACGCGAGCACGGCTTCCTCCTGCCGAGCGCGGTCGGAGTCGCGGGCCTCGGGATCATGGCTTATGCGATGAGCCTGCACGAGACGGGGTTCGAACCCCTCTTCACCATCCTCGGCGTCGCGGTGCTTGCCCTCGGCCACAGGCTCAACATGATGGCGAAGCATTCCGCCTTCTGATTCCTTGTCGCGCAAGCGGTCGAGGTTTATCTGATTTCCGTAACGACATGGCCCGCCACGATCATCAGCTCCACGAAGGCGATTCGCTCAAGGAAGCGGCGCGTGAGCGCCTGACCCAGCAGGGCGAGCAATGGACCGGGATGCGCGCCGCGGTGTTCGGCGCCCTTGCAGGCTTCGACAAGCCGGCCAGCGCCTATGACGTCGCCGAAGCCGTCTCAAAGGCGGAAGGCCGCCGCATTGCCGCCAACAGCGTCTATCGGATCCTCGACCTGTTCGTCGGCGCCAACCTCGCGCGGCGGGTCGAGAGCGCCAACGCTTATATCGCCAACCAGCATCCCGAGTGCTTGCACGACTGCATCTTCCTGATCTGCGACAATTGCGGACAGGCGGTGCATATCGATGACGATGCGCTGTCGGGGGGCATCCGCAAGGCGGCGGCCAATGCCGGCTTTACAGCGCCGCGCCCCGTCATCGAAGTCCGCGGCACCTGCGGCGAGTGCGAAGAGTAATCGCGCCTGAGCATTTCCTGATCAATCGCTGAAATCGTCCGCCGCGGCGGGCATCTGGGTGACATTATAGCCACTTGCCGGTACGGCGGCGGCCGATGAGTGACCGCCCCGAAACCCCGCTGCTGGACAAGGTCAACTTCCCGGCTGACCTTCGCAAGCTCGACAAGGAGCAACTGCCGCAGCTCGCCGAGGAGCTGAGGCAGGAGATGATCTCGGCCGTGTCCGTGACCGGCGGCCATCTCGGCGCGGGGCTCGGCGTGGTCGAGCTGACGGTCGCGGTGCATTTTGTGTTCGACACGCCCGAGGATCGGCTGGTGTGGGACGTCGGGCACCAGGCCTATCCGCACAAGATCCTGACCGGGCGGCGCGAGCGCATCCGGACGCTTCGCCAGGGCGGGGGGCTTTCGGGCTTCACTCGGCGGAGCGAGAGCGAATACGATCCGTTCGGAGCGGCGCACAGCTCGACCTCGATCTCGGCGGCGCTCGGTTTTGCCATCGCCAACAAGCTGTCGGCCTCGCCGGGAAAAGCGATCGCGGTGATCGGGGACGGGGCGCTCAGCGCCGGCATGGCCTATGAGGCGATGAACAACGCGGCGGCGGCCGGCAACCGGCTGATCGTCATCCTCAACGACAACGACATGTCGATCGCGCCGCCGGTCGGGTCGATGCGCAACGCATTGGCGCGGCTGGTCAGCTCGAACAAATATCTCGGGCCGCGCAAGGTGGCGCAGAAGATCGCGCGGATGATGCCCGACGCGATCCACGACTGGGCGAGGAAGGCCGAGGAATATACCCGCGGCTGGATGACCGGCGGAACGCTCTTCGAGGAGCTCGGCTTTTATTATGTCGGACCGGTCGACGGGCATGACGTGCGCGCGCTGGTCGAGGTGCTGGAGAATGTCCGCGACGCCGAAATAGGGCCGATGCTCGTTCACGTCGTCACCCAGAAGGGCAAGGGCTACGCGCCGGCGGAGAACAGCGCCGACAAATATCACGGCGTGGTGAAGTTCGACGTGGTGTCGGGCGTCCAGGCGAAGGCTGCCGCCGGGGCGCCGAGCTACACGAGCGTGTACGCCAAGGCGCTGACTGCCGAGATGGAGCGCGACGAGAAGATCGTCGCGATCACCGCGGCGATGCCGTCGGGAACGGGGCTGGACAAGGTTGCCGAGAAGTTCCCCGAACGCACCTTCGACGTCGGCATTGCCGAGCAGCACGCGGTGACCTTCGCCGCCGGACTCGCGGCGCAGGGCTACAAGCCTTTCGCGACCATTTATTCGACCTTCCTGCAGCGCGCCTACGACCAGGTCGTCCACGATGTCGCGATCCAGAATTTGCCGGTGCGGTTCGCGATGGACCGCGCCGGGCTGGTCGGCGCGGACGGCGCGACGCACGCGGGGAGCTTCGACCTCGCTTACCTCTGCACGCTTCCGAATTTCGTAGTGATGGCGGCGGCCGACGAGTCCGAGCTTTGCCATATGGTCCACACCATGGCGCTCCACGACAGCGGGCCGAGCGCGGTGCGCTATCCGAGGGGCGAGGGGACGGGCGTTGCGCTTCCGGAGGTTCCGCTTCAGCTGGAGATCGGCAAGGGCCGCATCGTCCGCGAGGGCAAGAAGGTCGCGATCCTGTCGCTCGGCACGCGCCTCGCCGAGGCGGAGAAGGCCGCGGACCAGCTCGACGCGATGGGCCTGTCGACGACGGTCGCCGACCTGCGCTTTGCCAAGCCCCTCGACAGCGAGCTGATCCGGCGGCTGCTGACCACCCACGAGGTTGCGGTGACGGTCGAGGAAGCGTCGATCGGCGGCCTCGGAGCGCACGTCCTGACGCTCGCCAGCGACGAAGGGCTCGTCGATGCGGGCCTGAAAATCCGCACCATGCGCCTGCCCGACCGCTTCCAGGAGCACGACAAGCCCGAGAAGCAGTACGACGAGGCGCGCTTGAATGCGCCGCACATCGTCGACACGGTGCTCAAGGCGCTGCGCGTCAACAGCGCTGGAGTCGAGGAGGTGCGAGCCTAATCTCCTAACAACTGCGGGTCTGTCTCGGTCCTGATACTTGGTTTTACACCGCAACGGTCGCAGAAGAGACAAAGGAAGACTCCTGAAGAGCTGGTTCGTCGCTCGGCCTTGAGGATTGCGCCGCCTGGCGCTCAACGGAAGGCCTCGCGTACTCCATCGACCGACTCAGGTCCGGGCCTCTCACAGCCGGGCGTCGAGGAAGTGCACTTCTTGCCGATCGACCTGCAGGTGCTCGGTCTGTGGTTCACCGGATGAACGTCAGAAGCTATTACAAGGGCACGAATACATGGCGGCGTGAGCGCTGCCGGACGGCTATCGAGATGAGCTTTCCATCGTGAACTGGACCAGGCTCATCATTGAGCTGAAGTCCGCGCAGGGCCTCGCTCGCCGTTCCACGTCGAAGCAGAAGCTCGCATGACTTTAGGGGTCATTAACGCTTTGCTCGAGCCAGCCCGTGGGGCTGCTCATGAATTTCGGCGGCGCGAAATTTCCGGTCTATTGCGAGCAGCTTCTCACGTACTGATATTGACCGGGCCAGCGGACTGCATATTCGTTGGATTACCTGAGTGAACGGAAACTACTCTTCGAGTTCGACGCTTAGCTTTGTCCTTCGTGTCCTTCGTGCCTTCGTGTGAAAAATGAAGAAGATCCGTGCTGACCAGTTGCTCGTGAGTCGGGGCCTCGCGGAGAGCCGGACTCGGGCTCAGGCGCTGATCATGGCGGGGGCGGTGTTCAGCGGGGAGCGGAAGCTCGCCAAGGCGGGCGATATGCTCGCGGAGGACGCGGCGCTGGAGGTTCGGGGGAAGGACCATCCGTGGGTGTCGCGCGGGGGGGTCAAGCTCGATCATGGGCTCATGCACTTCGGATTCGACGTGGGCGGGGCGGTGGCGCTGGACGTTGGGAGTTCGACGGGCGGGTTTACGGACGTGCTGCTCTCTCGCGGGGCGGCGAAGGTCTATGCGGTGGACGTGGGCACCAACCAGCTCGCGTGGAAGCTTCGGCAGGACCCTCGAGTCGTCGTTCATGAGCAAACCAATGCCCGCAATCTCGACAGCAGCATCGTTCCCGGGGGCGTGGATATCATCGTCTGCGACGCGAGCTTTATCGGGCTCGCCAAGGTGCTCGAGGCGCCGCTGAAGCTCGCGAAGGCCCGGCGCGAAACTGGTGGCGCTGATCAAGCCGCAGTTCGAGGCGGGGCGCGAGGAGGTGGGCAAGGGCGGCGTCGTCCGCGATCCCGCCGTGCACGAGCGGGTCTGCGCCGACGCTCGCGCGTGGGTGGAGTCGCAAGGCTGGACGGTGCTCGGCATCGTGCCCAGCCCGATCACCGGCCCGGAAGGGAATGTCGAATTCCTGCTCGGCGCCGAGAAAATTGGGGATAGTTGAGGGCAATTGGGGATAGCTCCCGCGCCCAGGGTGGCGGAAATCCGCCCGAACCCCTATTTCCGCGCCGAAAGGGAGACAGGGTGATGCAGTCCGAGAACAAGCTGTTCGACGACTTCGTGAAGATGGTGAACGGCTTCGCGGGGACGATGGCCGGCATGGGCCGGGAGGCGGAATCCGGCGCTCGCGAGCGGTTCAAGGAGTGGATGGGCGGCGCAGATTTCGTCGGCCGCGACGAGTTCGAGGCCGTGAAGGCCATGGCGGCCGCCGCGCGCGACGAAAATGAAGCGCTCAAAGGCCGAATTGCCGCGCTGGAAGCCAAGGCTGGGACGGCGCCGACGGCCGCCAAGCGCGGTGGCGGCAAGAAGGCCGGCCCGGGAGCGTGAACCTGAGCGAGGAGCAAATCCCGGACGAGCGCGACGATGGCGCTCCGATCGAGGTTCTCGAACAATATTTCGAGGCCCGCGGCTGGGCGTGCGAGCGCACCGCCGAGGGCGAGATCATCGCCTCGGCGACCGGCAGCTGGGCGCAATATGAGCTTCGCGGCGTGTGGCGGTCCGAGGACCAGGTGCTGCAGTTCCTGGCCTTCCCCGACATCAAGGTCGCCACCGAAAAGCGCACCGCCGTCTACGAAGCGCTGAGCCTGATCAACGAGCAGCTCTGGCTCGGCCATTTCGAGATGTGGTCGGGCTCGGGCCTGGTCGTGTTCCGGCATTCGACGATCCTCGACACGAGCGAGGATGAGGGGCTCAGCCTCGAGCAGGCCGAAGCGATCGCCGAAGCGGCGGTCGAGGAGTGCGAGCGCTTCTACCCCGTGTTTCAGTTCGTCCTGTGGGGCGGCAAGTCGCCGGGCGAGGCCATTTCCGCCGCGCTGATCGACACGCACGGCGAGGCCTAGGAACGGACGGCGCTATGAACGGTACGCTAAGGCTTCCCCAGCCCACATGGTTCGTCGGCTGCGGCAACATGGGCGGCGCCATCCTCGACGGTTGGCGCGCGGGCGGGCTCGACCTCTCGCCGGTCACGGTCATCCGGCCGAGCGGCAAGCCCGTCGAAGGAACGCGGGTCGTCACCTCGGTCGCCGAGGCGGGCGCGCCGCCGAAGCTCGCCGTGCTCGCATTCAAGCCGCAGAAGCTCGACGAGATCACGCCCGAGCTGCGCCCGGCGCTGGGTCCGGAAACGACGGTCGTCTCGCTCCTCGCGGGGGTCGAAGGCGCCAGCCTGCGCCAGCGCTTTCCGGGCGTCGGTTCAATCGTGCGCGCGACGCCTAACCTGGCGGCGGCCGTTCGTCGCGGCGTCACCGGCCTCTACAGCGCCGAGGCCGACGGACCGACGATCGCCGAGCTCAACAACCTGTTCCTGGCGCTCGGCTATGCGATGTGGATGGCCGACGAGGAGAAGTTGGCGGCGCTCGGCGCGATCGCCGGGGCGGGGCCTGCCTATGTCGCGCGCTTCGTCGCCGCGCTCGCCAAGGCCGGGGTGAAGCGCGGGCTCACCGAGGAGACCGCCGCGACACTGGCGCTCGAGACGGTGCTCGGCACCGCGTGGATGGCGGCCACCACGCGCGAGAGCATGGAGTTCGATCGCGAGGCGTGTTGCCAGCCCCAGGGGAACTACCCAGGCCGGGCTCGACGTGCTCGACCAGGACCAGGTGCTCGATCAGCTCGTCGCGCTGACGATCGACGCCGCCGTGAACCGCGGCGCCGAGCTCGCGGAGGAGGCGAGAACCGCTTCGCTTGCCGAGACCGAGCGCCTGCACTAGGCGCTGGAGCCCGAAGAGGGCTTGGATGATCGACGAGGTGTTGGACAAGGGAAATTCGGCGATCGCGTTCGAGCCGAGCTCGACGCCGGTGCCCGTGGAAGAGCGCACCCGCCTGCTCTCCGACCCCGGATTCGGCCGCGTGTTCACCGATCACATGGCCATCATCGAATATGACGACGGCGGGTGGCACAACGCGCGGGTCACCGAGCGACATCCGTTCAAGATGGATCCCGCCTCTCCGGTGCTCCATTATGCGCAGGAAATCTTCGAGGGCATGAAGGCCTATCGCCGCCCGAACGGCGAGGCGGCGCTGTTCCGCCCCGACGCCAATGCGCGGCGCTTTGCGAAGTCCGCCCTTCGGATGGCGATGCCGCCGCTTGCCGGAGGCGATGTTCCTGGAGTCGGTGCGCGCGCTCGTCCGCGCCGACCGCGAGTGGATTCCGGATACCGAGGAGGGATCGCTCTACCTCCGGCCGTTCATGATCGCGAACGGCTCGTTCCTCGGAATGCGGCCGTCGACCCAGTTCATCTATGCCGTCATCGCCTCTTCGGTCGCTTCCTACTTCAAGAAGGATTTGCCGAGCATTTCGTTGTGGGTGACGCGCGAATATGTGCGCGCCGCGCCCGGCGGCACCGGCGAGGCGAAGTGCGGCGGCAATTATGCCGGCAGCCTCGTCGCGCAGGCCGAAGCGATTCGCGAGGGATGCGACCAGGTCGTCTTCCTCGACGCGGTCGAGCGGCGCTGGGTCGAAGAGCTCGGCGGCATGAACATCTTCTTCGTGTTCGACGACGGCTCGCTCCGCACCCCGCCGCTCGACGGCACCATCCTTCGCGGCGTCACTCGAGACTCGCTGATAACGCTCGCCCGCGACATGGGCCTTGAGGTTCGCGAGGAAAATTATTCGATCGAGCAGTGGAAGACCGACGCAAAGAGCGGCCGGCTGACCGAGGCGTTCGCGTGCGGGACGGCGGCGGTGGTCACCCCGATCGGCCGGGTCAAGGGCAGGGACGGCGAGTTCGTGATCGGCGGGCAGTCGACGGGACCGGTGACCCTGAGGCTACGCTCGGCCCTTGTCGACATTCAGCGCGGCGCCGCTCCCGACCCCTATGGCTGGATCGACCTCGTCGACTAGCTCGTGAAGAGCGACAGCTCGAGCTCCTCGCTTGGCCCGAACCAGATGACATGCTCGGTGTGGTCGGCGAGGTCGTCGCCGGTTTCGGCATGCGCGAAGATCGTAAGCGCTCCGCGGTTCAGCGCGAGGAACTGCGCGACGTCACCGAAGGCCTCGCGGGGCACCGTCAACTGGACGCTCCCGCGCGGATGCGGGCCGACGGGGCGCAGGTGGAAATGCCCGACGGCGATCGGGAAGCGCGATTGCGCTGCCGCGGCGAGTTGCTTTGCCGCTTCGACCTCTTCCGGGTCGTAGTAGATGTGGGCGTGGAAATCGCGGATCTGAGGTTCGGCCATGCGTTGGCCTATAGCGCGATCGGACGGCGAACCCCATCTCCCCTTCCAAGACGGAACTACGCCGGTATAAGCGCCGCTTCTCCCGCATTGCGGATCGCCTGCTGGGGCGTCGCCAAGTGGTAAGGCACCGGTTTTTGGTACCGGCATTCGCAGGTTCAAATCCTGCCGCCCCAGCCAGCGCTTAGCTCACTCATCCATGTGCCATTCGCACGGCGTCGTCGCGCGGGTCGCGCAAGCAAGCCCGCGAGTCTTTATCGTCGAGCGACGCTCGTTTGAGCCAGCTGGCTCTCCAGCTCGGCGACGAGATCGCTGACCTCATCCTGTGCTTCGCGATCCGCACGGCGTCCATGATCGAGCAGTCGGCGCCAGTGCTCGAGCGTGTCTTCGTGCACCGGGCGGCCTCTCCAGCGGCGAACGCTCGCAATCGCCGCGATCAGGTTCGAGCGGATGCTGCCGTCCAGCCTCACAGGCCAGGCATCCCGGCCGGCATCGAAGACGCCGAGGCATTCGTCTTCATCGCCATGAACAGCGAAACCTGACGAGGGTGGTGGAGGCAATCGAGTGTCATGTGCTGCGCCAATTCTTGTAAGCGGGAGCACGGCGGTCTCTCAGCCGCGCGGGCCTACGGCTGGAAAATCCACGCGATTCACTCACTTAACACATCGACCTCATGTTCCCTAAGCAAATCTTTATTTTCGTGTCCGCCTTACAATTCTTGCCGATCACGTCCATATACGGTTGGCTACTAGTCGCAAATTGACGGTCTTTGGCGCTTTGCGGCTCCTCATTCCTTCTCGCACTCCTAGCGCTCAAGGAAGCCGACATTCGGCTTCCCAGAAGGAATCATCGATATGCCAATCGGCACCGTAAAATTTTTCAACGAGAACAAGGGCTATGGCTTCATCCAACCCGACGAGGGCGGCAATGACGCGTTCGTTCACGTCAGCGCCGTCGAGCGCGCGGGCATGCGCAGCCTCGTTCAGGACCAGCGCTTGTCGTACGACCTCGAACAGGATCAGCGCGGCAAGACGAGCGCCGTGAACCTCAAGGCGGCGGAAGCCTCCGCCGGCGCCGAGCCCGCGTCCAACGGTTAGTCCGCTTCCCTCAAGGCTCGGGCGCTTCGACGCTGTGCGATTTGGAGGCCTAATGCGAAAGCCACGACCCCCGGAAACGGAACAGCAGCGAAGCGCCCGCGTGGAGCGGAAAGCTCAAACACGGAGCGACGAGTCCGCGGCGGCCGATCGGGCTCTCGATGCGATGGTGCGACAGAGCATCAAGCAGCACGGACCCTGATTCCTCCCTCCGATCTCTCGCCATCCCACCCTCGCGGCGAACAAGGACGATAGGCTCATGGCGAAAGAAGAATTGCTCACGATTGAAGGTGTCGTGGACGAGATCCTGCCCGACGGCAGGTTCGGGGTGATGCTCGACAATCAGTATCGGATCATCGCCTATACCGCCGGCAAGATGCGTCGCTACCGCATTCGATCGATCGTCGGAGACCGCGTTCACGTCGAAATGACGCCGTACGACCTTTCGAAGGGCAGGATCGTCTTTCGTGAGAAGATCGCCGGGTCCTCGTCGGGGCCGAGGCGACGAAGCTTTCGGCGGTGACGCGCAACGGAACTGAGCCGATCGGCAAAATGCCGGGCTTTTCGGCGAGATCTGCCTTCTGGAGCGAGATGAAAGCCGCGGCCAGCGACCATCTTGCCCTCGAAAAGAGTCTCGGGCGGCCACCGGTCGGCGATCCGCAACTCCTGCGCAAGACGGTGCTGATCCTGCTTTGGTTTGGCCTGTCGTACGGAGCGTTACTCTCCGCCCCGACGCTTTTCCTGGCTCTGCTGGCGACGATTTCGCTCGCTCTCGCTGCCGCTGCCATCGGCTTTTGCGTGTTCCACGATTCCAACCATCGCACGCTGTTTCGTCGGCCTGCCGCAAACCTCTGGGCTGCACGGCTCTGCTCCGTGCTGCTCGGCCCGTCGCGGCATTTCTGGGTGCACAAGCATCAGGGGCTCCACCACCGTCAGCCGAACGTCTACGGCTGGGACGATGATCTCGAAACCCGCGGCTTCCTCAGACTTTCGCCCGCCTGCGTCTGGCAAGCCCGCTTCCGCGGACAGGAGTTCAAGGCCGTCCTCTATTACGGCTTGAACACGCTGGAATGGTTGTTCTGGAAAGACTTTCGTTGCCTGGTCAGCGGTCGTCTCAATGAAGCGCACGCGGTCGCTTTGGGGAGGCGGGAGCGAGCCGAACTGCTGGTCTGCAAGGGGCTATACCTCCTGCTTTTTGTCGCACCGCCCTTTCTCGTTCTGCCATGGATGTGGGCGCTCGCCGCGTTCTTCCTCTTTCATTTTGTCCTCAGCTGGCTCCTGGCGATCGTCTTTCAGCTCGCGCACCTCACGCCCGGAATGGAGTTTGGAGGCGTTCGGGAAGGTGACGATTGGGCTATGCACCAGGTCCGCACGACGGCCGATTTCGCGACCTCCTCGCGGCTCGCTACCTGGTTCACCGGGGGTCTCAACCACCAGATCGAGCATCATTTGTTTCCGAACGTCGCGCACGCCCATTATCCGGGGCTTCGGCCGATCGTCCGCGCCGTCGCCCGGCGCCACGGTCTTCAGTGTCACGATCTGGGCGGCACGTTCTCCGCTGTTCGGCAGCATTTCGCACTTCTGAAGGCGCTCGGCCAACCCGCTGATCCTCCGCCGCCGAACTCGGCGCTGCTGCTTCGCTCACGGGGATGAGGCGGCCGGCCGAGCGGCGGCCCCTCGAAAGTATCAGCTGACGCCCAGGCGCGCGTTCAGTTTCGCGAGGCGCTCCTTGATGGCAACGATGTTCTCCGGGTTGGTCGCCCGCAGCTGACGCTCGTCGTTTTCATCGACGTGCGTGACTCCGCCGGACTCGATCGCTTTCAGCAAGCGCACCAGCCTGTCTCGTTCCTCATGCCAGGTTTCCGAACTCACGATAGGCTTAGCCTACCACAATGGCTTCACAGGTCTAAACGGCTTCGCGCCCGACATCGCCATCAACTCAACCGCAGGTTCGAATTCTGCCGCCCCCGCAGCGTTACGATGTGCGCCGCAGCGAGATCGCGTCTGCTGGCCGTGCGGTCGCGGAGAGACGCGCGACCGCCTTTGCCAGGCCCTCGAGCGACCCCTCGAAGAACTCATCGGCAAAGCGTCGCAGCGCCTTCTCGCGAGCGGCCGCCTGGGTGATGCCCGGTCCATAGACGAAGGCTCCGCCGCGGCCGCATTTGGCTCGGCTCAGCACCCCCTTGCGGACCAACCGGTTGAGCATCGAGCGAACGGCGGCATTGCAAATCGGCTCCGACAGATCCTGCTCGACGTCCACCGCGGTGACGAGGCCTCGCGAATAGACCAGCGTCGCGATCTCCTTCTCCCGCGGGAACAGGCGCTCGACCTCGAGCGGAAGATGGGCCCGCAGACCCGGTTCGGCCATCACGCTGCTGTAATGCATCTGTACCTCGTTGCTGAAATACAGTACTAATCGTACCTAGAATCGAACCTGCAATCAACTTGCACGTTCGACAGGAAGGCAGGAGCCCACGGGGAGGCGCGTTGCGCGATGGCCAGCAATGATGGCGTTGGATCGGTTCATCCGGACGCTTCAAGGGAACCGCTACCGCGCGAGGTTGAGCGCCTCTTTCCACGAATGCGCGAGATTGCGCGGATCGTTTATCTGAATGGCTCGGCCACCGCGCGCGAGATTCAGGACGCGATCGAGGATCCGCTGACCCTCTACGGCATTCGCACCATGCTCAACCGTCTGATAAGGCGCGGGATCATCAAGAGCCGAAAGAGCGGGCGCCACCGCGAGATCATCTATCTGCCGGGCATCCTCAACGATGGCATCCGGGAGCTCGCCCTCGCCCGGATGATCGAACATGATTTCGACGGCTCCTGCCAAACGGCGCTTCAATCGACCTTGCTGCTGATCCGCGCGGAGGCGGACAGGACGCCGAACGTCTGGCCTTTGCGCGGGGCGTGACCGGCTAGTGTGACTTGAATGTCACGCATCCGTCGCACGCGACAGGCGGGGCTGTTCAAAAAGTGCGAATAGAACTAACGCTCCATTCGGACCAGCGTGGAACCGCCGACGGACGCACGGCGGCGTTCGCGCTTCGACACGGGGTTTCGGAAGGGGAAAATCATGATCAATTCTTCATTCAAGGGGTCGCTGCTCGCTACTTCGTTCCTGGCCGGCGTTGCCATCGCGAATCCCGCGCTGGCGCAATCGAGCAGTTCGCAGCTCCCCTCACAGGACCCGAACGTCCAGGCCGCGCCAACCGATCAAACTCCGGCCGAACAGGAAAATGCGGCGGACACTCCGGCTCTGGGCACGCAGGACGCGTCGCCCGGCGCGGCCGAGACGATTGTCGTCACCGGCTCGCGCATCGCCTCGCCGAACATCACCTCGCTCGCGCCGGTTCAGGTCGTCGGCGAGGCGGACATCGACAAGTCGGGCGCCGTCAACGTCCAGGACGTGCTGCTCGAGAACCCGGCCTTCGGCACCCCGGCGGCCAGCACCACCAACACGGCCTTTTCGATCTCGGGCGCCGGCGCCGCGACTGATCGATCTTCGCAACCTCAACTCAAACCGGACGCTGGTCCTCATCAATAGCCGCCGCGTCGTCGGCGGCTTCGGCGGTTCGCCGATCGTCGATTTGAACGTCATCCCGACGCAGTTCATCGAGCGCATCGACATTCTCACCGGCGGCGCCTCATCGCTCTACGGTTCGGACGCCGTCGCCGGCGTCGTCAACTTCATCTACAAACGCAATTTCGAAGGCCTCCTCATGGAAGGCCAGTACGGAATAACCCAGCAAGGGCGACTATCCGCGCTACCAGCTCAGCGCGACCATGGGCGCCAACTTCGCCGGAAGATCGCGGCAACATCATGTTCCATGTCGGCTATTCCGACGACAAGGGCCTGCTGTCGCGCGAGCGCAAGAACACGCGGATCGATGACCTCGACGAGTTTTACTATCAGGCGGTGAACTTCGGAATATCGATCCCAGCCTTACGGGATGGAGCACGAACCCTATTTCTCGAGCTACCCGCCCCAAGGTCGCTTCGACGTCAAAACACCGGCACGGCGCCGATGATTTCACCTTCGCCGGCCCGACGGAACCCTGCAGCCGTGCTCGACGACGAACGGGACGACTGCGGGGGCGGGATCGGCCAGGTCCGAACGGCTTCAACCGTCAGTTCTTCCGGACCTTGTCGACTCCCGTCAAGCGCTGGCTGCTTGCGGAACAAGGTCACTTCGACGTGATGGATAATGTCAGCTTCTTGACCGAAGTGACATTTTCCAAGACCGAGGCGAGCACCGAAATCGAGCCATTTGCGCTCGACACCGGTGGCGCAAATCCCTTGTACCCGGGACCAGCGGGCGGGCGGGCGCCAATCCAGCTGACGCCGGGTGGCCCGTGCAACCCCTTCGTCCCGGTCGAGATCTGCAATGCCGCCCAGGACTTCAACGGCGACGGCCTCAAGGACATCGCATTCCGCAAGCGCCTGCTCGGCATCGCCACGCGCCATTATACGGCGGATCGCAATTTCCTGCGCATCGTCACCGGCTTCGAAGGCAAGCTGTTCAACGATCGCTGGAGCTGGGACGTCACCTACAATTTCGGCCGGTCCGAAGAGCAGCAGGTTTCGCAGGGCCAGGTCAATGCGCAGAATTTCCGCAACGCCCTGGACGCCTTCGTCGACGTCAACGACGTGAACGGCAACGGCAATACGACGGAAATCCTGTGCGCGGATCCGATCGCGCGGGCGAGCGGATGCGTGCCGATCGACTTGTTCGGTGTCGACAGCATTACACCCGCGGCCGCAGCCTATGTGCAGGCGGAGACCAATCACTCCTTCAAGGTTACCCAGAAGGTATGGGCGGCGAACCTGTCCGGGTCGCTTCTCGACCTGCCGGCCGGGCCGCTCGGCGTTGCCGTCGGTGCCGAGTATCGCAAGGAAGCGAGCGAGGAAAACTGGGACGCCCTGACGATGTCGGCGGAAATCTCGGCAACGCGATCCCCGACACCAAGGGGGAGTTCGACGTCAAGGAGGCCTATGCCGAGCTGAACGTTCCCCTCTTGAAGGATGTCCCATTCGCCCATCAGCTCGACCTGCGGGCGGCAGGGCGCATTTCCGATTATTCGACCGTCGGAGGAACGACGACCTGGTCTGTCGGCGGTGACTGGGCGCCGATCGAGGATGTCCGCTTCCGCGTGACGCGCGCCAAGGCGGTGCGCGCTCCGAACATCGGCGAGCTGTTCACCGGACCCACGCAGACCTTCCCGACCGGCTTGACCGATCCGTGCGTCGGCGTCGGCGCAACGGGCGACCCCGCGGGCGCCCCCGCCGGCACCGGCGATCGCTGCCGCGCCGATCCGGGCGTCGCCCGCAATATCGCGGCCAACGGCACCTTCACGCTCCAGCAGTCCGACCGGCAAGGCGTGAGCGGCTTCACCAGCGGCAATCCGAACCTGGGGCCGGAGACGGCGAACAGCTTCACCGCAGGCGTGGTCATCAATCCGAAGAGCTTCGCGCCGCTTCGCAACTTCGTGCTTTCGGTGGACTATTGGCGAATTCGGATTGCAGACGCGGTGACTTTCCCAAGCCGCCAGACGATCCTCAATGAATGCTACCAGTCCGGCAATAGTGCGCTCTGCTCGTTCATCACCCGCTATCCGGTCCAGACCGGAGGCTCGAGCCCCGGCGCAATCCAGTTCGTCAACACCAACGGAATCAACGCGTCGACCCTCAAGGTCGCCGGCATCGACGCCGTCCTACAGTACCGCGGCAACATGGGATGGCTGATGGACGGCCTGACCGCGAATGCGCGAATCGCCTACACCCGTTTCCTGAAGGGATTTGTCGTGCCCTTGCCCGGGCTTGCGAAGGATCCTTTCGCTGGAGAGATTGGGCAACCGAAAAACAAGGCGAACGGCTCAATCGACTTGAGGACGAACAAGTGGGATCTTTCCTTCACCGGAACCTACATCGGCAAGGCCTGCGAAGAGGACCAGTTCCTGGCCTCTGCCGGCCTGGCCCCGTGCTCGATCAAGATCGATCCCGAGTTCTACCTCGACACGCAGTTGAGCTTCACGCCCATCCGGAATTACGAGTTCTTCGTCGGCGCCGACAACCTGCTCGACAACAAGGCGCCGAACATCTTGAGCGGAACGCCGTTCAATATCACCGGCGCGGATACGGCTGCCGACATCTACGACATCTTCGGTCGGCGCTTCTACGCGGGTGTCCGCCTGCGGTTCTGACACTACAGAGTCCGTGAAATTGCGGCGGGGAGGCCCCCAATCCCCGCCGCAATTTTCCTGATCGACTCTTGAAAATGTGTCGGAATTTAGTCCGGTGATCTCGGCGCCTCGGGATACGAATCGAGGACCGGCCCCAATGCTTGCTTCAAGGGACCCAGCCACGGCTCGAACGCTCGCCACGCATCGACGCCGGCGCTCGAAAGCGGCTTGCGGACCTGCTCGGAGCTTGGAGTGCGCACCGCTCGGCGGGTTTCGTGAGAGCGCAGGCAAGCCAGATCGAAGGGCAGCTCGAGATAATCGAGCAGGCGCCGGACTTCGCGCTCGGTGTCGTCGACGAGCCGCTCGTGAGTCACGCGATGGACGCGCCCGGGCAATATCGAATTCGATGTGCGCCATCATCCGCACGTATTCGCGATAATGATGGCCGATCGAGGCGAGGTCGTAGCTGAACGCGTGGCCCTGCGCGTAATTCTGCTTGAAGTTGGAGAAGCCGCACGCGAGCGGATGCCGGCGCGCATCGATGATCTTCGCCTTGGGCAACATCAGATGAATGAGCGGAAGGTGCAGCCAATTGTTGGGCATCTTGTCGACGAAGAAGGGCCGGGTGGTCGTGCGCTGACCGCGCGCCTGCTCGAGATATTCCTCCCCGAGCGCCCGAAATTCGTCGCTCGGTCAGCGACTCGACGGTGCGAAAATAGGCGCTCGTCCCGCGTCCCAGATCCCTGGCGATGATCGGAATTTCGTGCAGTTCCTTCGTGCCCTCGATCTGCGCGTGGCTGGCGAGGATTTGTTCGATGAGGGTGGAACCGGAGCGCGGCAGTCCAAGCACGAAGATCGGGTCGCGCGCCTGCGTTCCCGATCCCGCGCGCTGTTCGAAGAAAGGTCTCGAGAAGAGCTTGATGGAGGCTTCGACTTCCATGCTCACGGCGCGCGGGTGATAGCGCGTCGTCCGGCGACGAAGGCCGTTTGCTTCGCGGTAGTGATCGAACGCCGTGGCGGCCTCGCCCGCGTCCTCATGGGCCTTTCCGAGCGCAAAATGCATGTGAAGGCGGTCACTGTCGGAAAGATCGCGCCGATTGAGCGCGGCTTGCATCGTTGCGATGTCGCTCGCATCGAAGCGGACGGTTTTCAGGTTGGACAGGTTCCACCAGGCTTCGCCGCTATGCGGTGCGACCTTCGTCGCCTGGCGCATCGCCTGGAGTCCTTCGTCGACTTCTCCCATGGTCTTCAGCGTGTACCCGTAGGTCGACCACAGCCAGGGGTCGTTGGGCGCGGTCTCCAGCAATTGCCTGTAAATCCCGGCGGACTCCGCAAATCCTCCCGAACGCCCCAGGGCCGCTGCCTTCAGGATGTTCGCCATCTCGTTGTGCGGTTCCCGCGCGAGGACAACCTCGAGCTCCTTGCACGCCTCGATCGGACGATGGCGTTTGTCCAACAACGCGGCGAGCTCGATCCGCGCAATTGAAGAGTGCGGCTCAATTTCGAGCACAAGTCGGATGAGCTCCTCCGCCTCACGCTCGAAATCGAGAGCGCGCGCGAGCTTCGCCATCAGATACAAAGCGTGGTCGGAGCCGGGCTGCTCGAGCAATCGCTTGCGCAATATGATCTCGGCGGTTTCGAGGTCGTCCGAAGCCAGTGCGCGGGCGGCTCGGGCGAGGAGGGGGTCCGCGCTCTTGATCGCCGCGCGGACCACGCCCGAGGATTCCGCGGATTTCAGCGCCTTTGCCAGCGATCGATAGGCGTTCGCGTTGAGCGGATCCGATCTCAGCAGTCGGCGGATTTTCTCGACGGTGCCGGCGGCGGAATCGCGAATTTCGCACGCAGGTTCGTCGAGCCCATCCTCCGCAGCGGAGCGAGCGCCGAATTTGCCTTCGCTCTTCACCCTGCTAAGCCGCGCACGTTCGCCGCACCGTGCATGGACCCGAAACTTGGCTCGCAGCAGCTTCTCGCCTTACCGACGACGAAGGCACCTTCCTCGCGCTGCTCATCCGGGTCCAGCCGGCGACGGCCTATCAACTCTCGAAGATCTATGCGGATTCGCCGGTCAGCAATTTCGGCACGAGCAAGGGCAAGGTCTACCCCCTGGTCGAGCGGCTGGAGAGGCGCGGCCTGCTCAAGAAACGCGCGGTGAGCGGCGACGCGCGGCGAAGCGAATGGCTCGAATGCACTAGCGCCGGGCGCCAGGCCGTGCATGACTGGGTTATGGACATCAAGCCGACGCACCTGCTCCTTGATGACCCTCTTCGGACTAAATTGCAATCATTCGACCTGCTGGAACGCGACGAGCAACTGGAGTGGATTGTGCGCGCGAAGGCCGGCCTTCAGGAGAAACTCGGTGAACTGGAGGCCTACGCCGCCAGTGTTACCGTCCCCTTCAAGGACCAGGTCCACGACAATGCGGTAAGCTCGGTTCGAAGCCGAATGGAATGGCTCGACCGGGTCCTCGCCGGCGTCGTGCGATCCGAGCGGACAGCACAGCCTGGCTGAGGCGAAGAGTGCGGTCCCGGCGATCGCGTTTCCGCGGCGTACCGGCTTTTGCCGGCTCAGCCGTCTATACTCCCGACAGCAGGGAGCACACATCGTGGCAGAGCGTCGCACGAGCCGGCTCGAATCGAGCGCGACCGCGCTGAGGCCGGCGGTTGAGGAAAGGGGGCACGCCTCATCGCCCTGCCATCGCAAGCCTTCGGCTGCCAACGATCGAGATTTTGAAAGTGCGGGTAGCGAGCGCGCTGTCAGGAAACGCTCCGGCCCTTTTCGGCCCGGCCTGTACTGAATCTCCGGCCGCGGGCCCTCAGAAGCGCGCGGTGGCGCCGACGTAGAAGAAGCGTCCGATATTGTCGTAAATGCCCCCCTCGTCATCAACGCCGGTGAGGGTCGGCGGAGGAAGTCGGTCGGTCAGATTGTCGATTCCCAGATGGAGGTCGATCCCGGGACGCAAGGAGAAGCCAAGCCAGACATCGTGATAGCTGGCGGCGGGGAAGTAGGACGTTGAAAAGGCGTCCGCGTCCTGCGGCGGCCGTCCCTGCACCGAGCGGATATTCTCGATCGGCCCGACCGACATTCGGCTGAAATAATGCATTCGATAACCGAGGGTGACTCGGCCGCGCTTCAATTCCGAATCCCAGCTGATCGCGTGCCTCGGATTGCCGAGCTCGAGGAGGTTCTGGTCCTTGTGCCCCGGGTCCTGCGGATCGAGGAAGGAATCGTTCTGCAGGGCGAGCGTGTAGAGCAACCGCGTGTTCACCGTCCCGAATCGCCCGATCGCTCCGCGGTAGGACGCTTCGACGTCGATGCCCCTGACTTTCCATGCGGCGTAATTCAGCGGAACCAGCCGCAGCCCGTTGTGAAGGATTTGGCCGGTGACCTCTCCACCGGGTCCTCGCCCGCTACCGCGGTAGCGATCGAATAAAGCGCAGAAAGGGTTGTCGAGAGTAGGTGCGTCGTAACAGGCGTCGAGGATGGTCTGGACGCCCGGGGTCGCGATGACGTCCTTCACGTTGATGTCGTAATAATCGACGGACAGGCGAACGCCGCGAGCTAGCTCGGGCTCGAGGACGGCGCCGATGGTCAGCGAGTTGGAGCGTTCCGCGTGAAGGTCGGGGTTGCCGCCCGCAAGATAGGGGAAGGACGACGAGTAGGCGAAGTCGAAACCGTCGGGCACGCCGTCGGCGAGGCAGTTCGCGCGGCGCGAGGCTGAGCCCGATCCAATCCTCTGGATCGTGCAGGGATCGCGAATTGCGACGTTGCTGAAATTCTGGCCGATCGGCTGATAGGCCTCGACCGCGTTGGGCGCGCGAATGGCTCGTGAACGATTGACGCGGAAGCGGAGGTCGCGCAGCGGCGCCCATTCGGCCCCGGCATTCCACGCGAACACCGTCCCGACGCTTCCGCGATAATCCGCCAACCGACCGGCGCCGCTCAAGGTCAGTTCCTCGAACAGCGGGCGGTCCTTGAAGATCGGGATGCGCAGCTCGCCGAACAGCTCCTTCGACGCGAATCGAGGCGGAGCGAATGGCGGCAGAGCCGTGGCGTGGGTGAGGCCCGACTGGAGCAGCTCGTCCTGAACGTCGCGCAGGGATTCGCGCCTGTACTCGGCCCCGGCGACGATCCCGATTGGTCCACCGGGCAGCTCCAGCCAATTCCGGCTGTCGCCCGCAACGTAAGCATTGAACACCGTTTGCTTGATCCTGGTTCGGGTCGTGCCCTCTTCCAGCAGATAGTCCCTGGCGGCTTGCGAGATGTTCCCCTCTCCGAAGGGATTGAGAGGGACGCACTCGGCAACGTCCCGAGGCAGCCGTGCGAGCGCATCATCCGGCCGCGCCGCTCCCTCGTAGGGGATCGCCGCTGCGTCATAGAGGCGGGACCGGCAGACAATTTGCCCGCTCGAAGGGTCGCGCACCGCGTCGATCGCGAGGAGAAAGCGCTGCACATTGACGTTTCCGGTGAAGATCGTCCGGGATTTCGCCCTGGCGGCGTTGATGGAAGCTTCGTACGTCCATCCGCCGCCGAGGCCGCCCCGCAAGCCGCCCACCACGCGATAGGTGTCGCGCCGGTTGTGCTGCACCACCGGACCCAATTCTTCGAAGTTGCGGCGGAAGTAGAAGCGACTGTCCTCGCCTTCACCAAGTCCAAGGGTCGATCGGATGAATGACCGGGTTTCGGGAGTGAGGAACGGGTTGTCGGTGCGATAGGCGTCGCGCGGACCCCAGGCGCCGTTACTGAAGAAGGATCCGAACGAGCTACCGAACGACCGCAGCCGCACGAATTTTGCTTCGAGAAACGGCTCGAGAGCCTCGCTGAACGTCCAATGAGCCAGGAGGTTGAAGCTGAACCGCTCGAGGTCGGGAGCGAGCGCGAACAGCTTTCCTTCACGCAGGTTCGATCCATTGCCGCCGCTGAACCCCGCGAAGGAAGGGATGCCGACGCGCTCCCCCGTTTGCCTGACGAGACTGCCGTCCGGCTGGAACAGATAGGAAGGGACGTTTTGCTCCGCGGAGTCGAACACCACATAGGTCCCGCCGTTGCTGATGGAAAAGGCGCGCGCATCGTGAACCAGGATGCGGTCCGGGATCCCGTCGCTTCCGTTGGGATCGCCGGGCTGATCGATGTCCACGAACGAATAGACGGACATTTTCCGGTATCGCCGGCGGTCCGAAGCGTACCAGTCGCTCGAGTGCGCGAATTCCACGCTTGCGGCGGCGTTTGCCCGTCCGTCCGCGAAGTTCCCTCCGACCGTCGCGCTGAGGAATTTCTGCCCGGCGTCGCCATGCCTGCTGATGCCGCTCTGACCGCGCACCCGCAGGCCTTGGAAATCGCGCTTCAGAACGAAGTTGACGACGCCGGCAATCGCATCCGAGCCGTAGACCGCCGAGCTTCCGCCGGTGACGATGTCCACGCGATCGATGAGATCGACCGGCATCGTGTTGACGTCGACCGCGCTGCCGAACGTTGCCCCCGCGATGTGCCGGCGGCCATTCTGAAGGACCAGGGTGCGGTTGGTTCCCAGACCGCGCAGGTCGAGCATATTGAGTTCGGCGCCGGTGTCGATCCGCGTCGAATTGGCCTGCGTGAGCGTGCTCCGCAGGGCCGGAAGGTCGTTGAGCACGTCGCCGATCGCATTGCGCCCGGTGCGGGTCAGATCCTCTCCATCGATCGAAACGATCGGCACCGCCGAGCGCGCTGCCGCTCCGCGGTTGAACGGGTTGGTGCTGTGCAGGCGGGTGCCGGTCACGACGATGGCCTCGGACTCGAGCGGGGCTCGATCGGGCTCGCTGGTCGCTCCGGCATCCGTTTGCGGGCGCGATGGAGGATCGCGATCGCGCCCGACTGATCGATTCGCGCCGAGAGGCCGCTGCCGGCAAGCAACACGTCAAGCGCGCCGCCTGTCGTCAGCCGTCCGCGCAAGCCCCCGCTATGCCGGTTGGCGACGTCATCCAGGCGGTAGATGACCTGCTTGCCCGATTGACGCGCAAAAGAGTCGAGCGCTTGTTGGAGCGAACCTGCCGGGATTCGAAACTCCGTGACCTGCGCCTGGGCCGGCGCCGCGAGCGCAACGCAGGCGGCGGCCGCCGTCCAGGTCAGCAGGTGCCGCGAGGGGCGCATCCGGGTCTTCGTCTCCATGGAAGGCTCACTTGTCGCCTCCACTAACCGATCGTCCGATTCGGACAAACGTTCAAGACGGTTAGCCGGAAACCACGATCCGTTCATCGCCCGCGCGGACGTCCAGGCCATAGGCTTGGCGCAGCAGGCGGGCGAAGGCGTCAACGTTCCGCGCCTCGAAGCTGCCGCCGATGCGCATGTGAGCGGCGGCCGCGCCCTCTATGACCAACTGTCTGCGGTTGTAGCGGTTGAACTGCGCCGCGGCCTCGGCGAGCGTCGCGTCATCGAACTGCAATCTGCCGCTGCGCCAGGCCAGCAGCCGCTCGATGGCCGCCGAAGCATTGTGCGTGACCGTCATGGTCCGGCCGTCGGTCACCGCGACGTCCCCGGCCGAGATCGCGACCGCTCCTCCGGCCGGTCCGGCGCCGTCCGCCACGCGGACCACTCCGTTGGTTACGGCCACCGTCAATGCGCCATCGTCGCGGCTGATCGAAAATTTGGTGCCGACGACGCTGACCGTGCGTCGGCCGACGTGGATCACGAAGGGCGTCCCGGCCTGTTTGGCGACCTCGAAATAGGCCTCGCCGCGCTCCAGCCACAGGGACCGGTCGCGCCTGCCGACGGCCGCCTTCAACAACGTGTTCGTATTGAGCTCGACCCGGCTGCCGTCGGACAGAGCGACGAGCCGATGCCCTCCGACTGCGGTCGCGAACTGAAGCTGCTCGACCTTCTGCTGACCGACTAGCGACTGAAGCGGGGCTCGAAGTGCGAAGGCCGCGAAAACCAGCAGGAGCGAAGCGGCAATCGCAATCGGCTGCCAAGGCGTGAAACTCCGTGGGCGGGGCAGGGAGGGCCCGGCGCTCGCCCCGAGCGAGCCGATCCGATCGGCCTCGCGCCAGCCATGCTCCAGCCGCCAGAATGCGGCCTTGTGCGAGTCGGACTCGGCGAGCCAGCGATCGAGGTCATGCTGATCTGCGGTCGACCAGCCGGCCTCCTCCTGGCGCAGGACCCAATGCGCTGCGCGTTGCTCAAGGTCGCGGGCTCTGCTCATCGAGCCCCGCTCCTCGAGTTTCTGCGCGGAACCGGAGTTCGCCTGATCCTTCCGCTTCCGCCCAGCATGAAGTCGACCAGCGCGCGCATCCCGTGAGTGATCTGCTTCTCGACGGTCTCGGCGCTGATTCCGAGCCTTTCGGCGGTCTCGCGCGTCGACAGTCCCTCGACCTTGCGCAACCAGACGATTTCCCGGCATCGCGGGGGCAATTGATCGAGCCCCCGCTGCGCCCGTCTCAGCTCGTCGCGCGCGCTCAGCGTTCGATCGGTTTCAACGCGATCGGCCAGCACTTCGATCGCCGAGACATCGGCGACGAACTCCAGCGAAATCACCCGCCCCCGCTTCGCCCGGCTGATGAGATGATTGCGGGCGACCGTGAAAAGATATTGTCGGGTGTGCGTGGGGAGGCCTGCACGCGCACCGCCGAGCGCGCGCTCGTAAATGTCCTGCCGCAGATCGGCCACTTCGGCCGCCACTCGCCAGTTGCGCCGGATGAAGCTGGTCAGGCTGGGTTCGAGAGGAAGCACTTCCCGGCAGAACCACGCGCGCAAGATCGCTTCGTCCACCATTGAACGCAGTCTCCGACCGCCTGCGGGCTTCCAGTTAGTCACGGCAGAAAGCCAAAGTCCAGTTTTGGGAACCCATGAGGCACGCCATTGACCACCGCTTCGTCGCGCGCGCACAAGTCGCGCAGGCGAGCTTGGCCGCCGGGGGCGCAGCGATGGCATTTCTATCGTCGAACATGACCATCTTTGCCGCGGTGGATCTGCTCGCGCTGGTCGGCAGCATATTCTTCATCTGGAGAGCTGCGAGGCGGATGTGGCGCTTCATCGGAGTTTGGCGCCTGACCTCCTTCCGGCGGGCGCTTTGGCGGAGCCGGCACGCGGCACTGAAGCAGGCGTTCCGGTGCGCGACCGACGAAATCTATTATCTCTCGCGCCTTACGCTCCTCTTCTCGGCGAACCTCCTTGCGGTCGGAGCGGTGATCTTCGCGGCGCTCGGCGCGGCACATAGTCCCGGCGGGACGTGGAAATGGATAGCCGACGTCGTCCTCCTGCTGTTCGCGGCGTTCGCGATCAGGGCCTTCCATCGCACCGTGAGCCTCGCGAGAAAGGTTCTGGAGATCCGGCGCCGCTTGCGGACCGTGTCATTTCGGTGGCGCCGGCGCCCGCTCGCCCGTCGATAGCAGAGTCGAGCTTTCGTCAGCTCCCGATCGGGATTTGCCGGATCGTCAGGACTCCGAATTCTCCCTCGACCTGCTCGAGGATGCCGCTTTCCGGCGATTGCCGGAAAAGCTCGTCACCGGGCCGGTGGACCGAAGTGATTTGCTGGAGATCGGTTTCGCCCTTCGCGAGGACCTTGACGACCTCAACGATCGCCAGCTGCTCCGAAAGAAGTTCGTTGTCCGGACCGTACGAACGGTCGAGGCGGACGCGGCAGTGCAAGGCGTCGCCAGGGCGAACGTCCAGCTCGCGCCGATAGAAACGATCGAGCAGCGTTCCCGGGGCGCACGTCGCGGTCAGACGATCGGCGCCGTGACGCACTTCCCACTTTCCTGTGAGCTTGTAGTCCGGCGCCTCGACGATCAGGATAATCTCGGCTGGCGGCGTCGCCAGGACGACCTTGGGCAGCAGCGTTTGCGGATCGAGGTAGGCGGCTTCGAGGTTCAGTTGCGCCGATCCGCGCTGCAGGAGCAGCCGCGCGCTTTCGGCATTGCCGAGGCTCCTTCTCGCATCTTGCAAGGCGGCGATCGCCTTGACGACGTCGCTCTGGGCTGGACCATGCGCGTCGGGCAGGGTTGCCTGTGCGAGGATTTGCAAGGCTCGGCACAGATCTCCGATTTCCGCATTGGGCCTCGCCAGCCAGCCGATGATCGTCAACGTGCCACGGGCGAGGTAAGTGAGAAGGCCATCACGGCGCTCGCGTGACAGGTCGCTGGCCGCTCGTGCCTGGAAACGCAGCCAAATCGTGGTCCGGGCGGTCGGCGAATCCTCGATCATCCGAACCGTTTCAAACGACCCGACATCACCCGCGAGCGCTGCGTAGCAGGCCTGGAACGCCTGCTCCAACCGACGCGGATCGATGAGGCGGAGTCCGGTCTCGGTGCGCCGGTGGGTGACCTGGACGACGGCGTCCAGGTCCGAAAGCGCGCTTTTGTCGCAAACCTCCAGCCAGTCGTCTTTGACCGAATTCACGTCGCGCTTCCCCGCTGTTTAATTGGCATTAACCGTTGCATGGCCGTTTGACTAGGCGGCGATCGCCCCGCGGAGGGACATTTAACCCCCTTCCACACGTGCTTCGTCACTTGCTTGAGTTTCTTTATTAAATTACCGTTCACCTTATCGAGTCGCTGAATTCGTGTATGGGGCAAATCTTTGATGCTGCGCGAAGCGCGGCACCGCGCCCTCTGTTTGAGTCACTCGACACGTACCCGGCCCCTCGAAGGGAAGCGATGGACCGGCAAGGTCACGAGTGCGTGAAGGGCTGTCTCATCGCGAGCTGAGCGAGGCCTACGCACTCTCTGGCGGGTGCCGGGGATCTATTGCTCGCGGCGAGATGTGTGGAGCGGGGTATGGATCAATCCGGGATACCAGCAGCTGGTGGGGGGCTACGGAGTGCCGCAAGCCAAGCCGCCGTGGCCAAGGCCGAATCAAGCGATGGCGGAATCTTCCTGCTGTCCGAGGTAGTGTTTCCGTCTCATCGGGAAGACCTGATCAAGCCGGTCGTCATTCCCGCGGAGCGGTCTCGGGAAATGTCGGCGAGGCTGCTCGATCTCAGCGTGGCGTGCGCACTCCTCATATTCAGCCTGCCGCTGATGCTTTTCTCCGCGCTCGCGGTCCGGGCCAGCAGTCCGGGACCAATCCTTTATCGCCAGGAACGCATCGGGCGGGGTGGCGCGCGTTTTCAATGCCTCAAGTTCCGAACGATGGTGGTCGACGCCGACAGCATCATGCGCGCCATCCTCGAGTCCTGCGGCGAAGCTGGAGCGGAGTGGCAGGCCCTTCAGAAGCTGCAGCGCGACCCGCGCGTGACTCCGATCGGCCGGTTCCTTCGGCGCTACTGCCTCGATGAGCTTCCGCAAATCTTCAATGTTTTCGCCGGCGAGATGAGCGTTGTCGGCCCTCGGCCGATCGTCGCGGACGAAGTCGTCAGGTACGGCGACAGCTTCCCTGATTATTGTTCGGTCAAGCCCGGTCTGACCGGTCTTTGGCAGGTCAGCGGGAAGCACGCGCTTGCCTTATGCCGAGCGCGTTCGCCTCGACGCCGACTATGCTCGCTCGAAATCGGTGGGCGCCGACCTCGTCATCCTGTGGAGAACCGTGCCGATCGTCCTCAGGGGCGAGAACGCATGAGGGGAAGCGCATCGCGCGAGTGCGTAAGGAACGGAGACAGGAAAATGCGTACGCTTATTCTGGCCGTTGTTTTCGGCCTTGGGCTGGCGACCTCGGCGGGTTCCGCGGGGCAGTCGACCAGCCCTGTACCGCCGCTGGACCTGGCGGTCGACACGACCGCGCCGTCCACCAACGCCGCCATTGCCCCGCTCGATCATCTCCAGGTCACGGTCTTTCGCGAGCCCGAGTTGTCGGTCGAGGAGGCGATCGTCGACGAGAGCGGCCACCTCACGCTCCCGCTCGTGGGAGCCGTGGAAGCCGCCGGCAAGTCGAACGAGACATTGTCGCGGGAGATCGCCGCCAAGCTCGGCACCTATCTGAAGAAGCCCGAGGTATCGGTCACGCTCAAGCAGCCGGCCAGCCGCCGGGTCACGATCACCGGCTCGGTGGTCCAGCCCGGCGTCTACCCCATCGACGGTCGGATCACGCTGCTCCAGGCGGTCGCGCTCGCGCGCGGACCCTCGCAGGTCGCGTCGCTCGACCAGGCCTTCATCTTCCGCGTTCGCAACGGCCAACGGAACATCGCCAAGTTCAACCTCGGCGACATCGCGAAGGGGAAAGCCAACGATCCCGAGGTGATCTCAGGAGACACGGTGTCGGTCGGAAGTTCCGGTTTCAAAACCGCCTGGCGCGACATCATGAACGCCGTGGGGTCATTCAACATCTGGAGGATCGTGCCGTAGCACGAGTTCGCCCTTCGAGGAGCGCGTTATGAATAATCTCGTCCCCGCCGCGTCGCATCAGCTTGCAAGCCTGCAAATGATGCCCGTCGAGCGCGAGGCGCCCCAGGCGACCGGGCTCGAGCAGCTGTACGCCGCGCTTTACCGGCAGCGGTATCTGCTGCTCGCGTGCGTCGGACTTTGCATGGTCGTCGCCGCCACCGTCTCGCTCCTGACGCCGCGCCAATATACCGCTTTTGCCTCGGTCCAGCTCGAACAGCAGACGCCTCAGGTGTTCGGCGACAATGCGCTCGATCCCGAGCCCGCCGTCCAGGATTCGGACCGTTTCCTCCAAACTCAGCTGGATCGCCTCCGCAGCCGGAGCATCGCTGAACGTGTGGCCAAGGACCTCGCGCTCGCGCGCTCCCCGCAAAGCGTCAAGGCGATCGGCGTGAGTCCGGACGATCCGGCGACGACCGACGCACTGATCATCGATGCCCTGCAGAACGGAATGAGGGCCCGGCTCGGTCTCAATACCCGCGTTGCCGACATCTCTTTCTCGAGCGGCGATCCGAACGTTTCGGCCAACATCGCGAACGGCTTCGCCACCGCGCTTGCGGAGACCAACCTCGACACCAAGCAGGAAACTTCGAAGAGGGCGCAGCAATATTTGCTCAATCAGCTTTCCGATGCGAAGCAGCGCCTCGAGACCTCCGAGCGCGAAATGCTGGCCTATGCGCGCAGGGCGGACCTTACGACGACCGTCGTGCCCTCGAGTGGCGCGAACGATCGCGGCGGTTCGCTGCGCTCGCAGCAGCTCGGCTTGCTGACCGATTCACTGACTCAGTCGACCGCGCGCCGGATCGATGCGCAGCAGCGCTGGGCGCAGGTCCAGGGCACGGCGCCGCTGTCGCTGCCGGAAGTCGAGACCAACAAGGCGATCCAGGACCTCGTTTCGCAGCGGGCGCAGCTTCAGGGCCAGCTCGAGCAGGACCGGCAGCGTTACACGGACGAATATCCGACGGTGCGCGAGACTGCGGCCAAGATCGGCGAGCTCGACGGGCAGATCACGAACTTCGCGGCAAGCATCAAATCCTCGTTCTACGGCCAATATCTCGCCGCGGCGCAGCAGGAACGCCAGATGCAGCAGTCGGTCGCCTCGCTTCGCGGCGCGGCGATGTCGGAGAGGGAGCGCAGCGTCGGCTACAATTCCCTCAACCGCGAGGTCGAGACCAACAAGGCGTTCTACGACGAACTCTTGCAGCGTTACAAAGAGGTCGCCACCGCATCGGGTGTGACCGCGGCGAACGTGACGACGGTCGACCGCGCGTGGCCGCCATTGAGCGCGGACCCGCGGAACCTCGGGCGCAACCTGGTGATGGGCGGGATCGCCGGCCTCATGCTGGCCTTTGTGCTGGGCGGCGTGCGCGAAAAGATGCACCACGTGATCCGTTCCTCCGAAGACCTCGAGCAACGCATCAACATTCCAAGTCTGGGCGTCGTCCCGCGTATCGCCGGTCCGGATGGGGCCTCGGCCGCCATCAGGGGTCAGCACCCGGCCCAGGCCGAAGCCTATCACTCGATTGCCGTTGCGCTTCAGGACGCGTCGGGAAGCCTTCCCAAGACGCTTCTCGTGACGAGCAGCGCGGCGTCCGAAGGAAAGTCTACGTCCGCGATGGGTCTCGCGCGCAGTCTGAGCGCGATGGGCAAGCGCGTGCTTCTGATCGATGGCGACTTGCGGCGACCCGGTTCGACCAAGGCCCTCGGCGATCCGTTGCTGGAGACTTCTTCGATCGGGCGGCCCCGTCCGTCGCTCGCGAGCGCGGCGATGTCGATGGTTCGCGACCTTGCCGCCGCGAGCCGGGCGGATTTTTCGTGCAGGCGGCTATTCGCGCGTGACGGACTTTGGACAGCGGACAAGGGGACCTCGGCCGATCGGACCGCAAACGATCGAGACCCGGCCTTTCCGACGTGCTGACAGGATCGGCTGCGGCGGACAAATCGATTCAGAAAGTCGGCCACGAAGGCTTCAACGTCGTCCGCGCGGGCCGACGGAATGGCAATCCGGTGACATTGCTCGCCGCGGAGCGGATCAAGGACGTCTTCGACCGGCTCGCGGCCGAGCACGATATCGTGATCATCGATGGGCCGCCGGTCATGGGTCTCGCGGACGCGGTGCTCCTCGCCCGCAGCGTCGAGGCGGTGCTGGTCGTCGCGGAGGCCAACAAGACGCACTTCACGCAGCTGAATGTCGCGCTGTCGCGACTGCCGGGAGGCAACATCATCGGTGGCATCGTCACCAAGTTCGACGCCAAGTCGGCCGGAGTGCGCTACGGAGACTACGATTATTACACGTACGACTCCGGTCACTCGCGAGCTGATGCCTGACGAGGCAGGACAGGAATGCTCGCCCTAGCCACGCTGCTGCTCGCGGCCATGCTGCCGCTGAGCGCATGGATGCTCGTGCGGAACCCATTCAACATCGCGGCGATCACCTCGTTCCTGACATGGGCGTTCGGGGTAGGCCCCGCGCTTTACTTTCTGAACACCGGGGACATTCCGTCCTATTCGTGGCGCAACTTCGTGTTCGTCGGCGGTCCGCTCTCAATCCGCGAGGAAGCGGTGGCGACGCTGGTCATCCTCTGCACAATGAGTGCGCTGTTCACCGTCGGCGCATGCGCGGGATGGATGTTCAGCCCGCGACCCAGCCCGGCGGTGGTCGAACCGCGGGACACCAGCGACTTCACGACAGCGGTAATGGCCGCGATCTGGGGGGTGTCCGCCCTCTATTTCTTCCAGCTGGCGGGTTGGGACATCAAGGATTTCCTGCTTCCAGTCCGAGAAGCGAAGAGAGGCTCGGGGTACCTCCAGACGATCTTCATCATGATGCCCCTGGCGATCGTCGCCAAATCCTACTGGGCAAGCGGGCGCCTGGGTTGGAATTCCCTGCTGTGGATCGGCATATCGGTGATGGCGGAGTTCTCGCGCAACCAGCGCCGCGACTTCGTCACCATGGCGCTGTTCCTGGTCGCGCTGCTCGCACTGGTGCACGAGATCATGCCAAAGCGCGCAACGCGGGCCAAACCCAAGCCGCGACATCCACCCAAGGGTCGCGGGATCATCATCGGAGTCGCCTCGCTCGCGGGCGGGGCGGCGCTTGTTCCCCTGCTCTGGTATTCACGGGTCTATTTTTCGACCCAGGCGGCTGGCAAGGACGTGGATCCGACCGAGATCCGAAGCTTCAGCGATCTCATTCTCGGCAGCCCCGCGACAGGTTATCCGACGCTGGGACTCATCCGCGACTATATCGGCCACACCGGCGCGCACATCTTTCATATTCCCCGCTACCTGACGGCGATGGTCGTGCCTCGAGCGCTTTGGCCGCACAAGCCGACCGACATCGATAGCCGGCTGCAGGTCGCCTATCATCTGATCGAGAACCCGTCCTCCTTCTGGTTCGGCGAACTTTATTATTGCTTCGGCGTCGGGGCGATGATCGCCGCCGCCGCGCTCGGTTTCGTGGCGTTCCGCGCCGCGCATGAGCTCAACAGCTCGAAGTCGCTGCTGTTGCGAACGATCGGCGCGGTGGTCTTCATGCAGTCGGTCACCTTCTACAAGAACGGGCTTTCGCAGTTTGCGATCAACGCGCTCGTCCTCATCTCCTTCCTGCTGCTGGCATGGGCGCTGCCCAGCGAGCGCGGCCATGCGATGATGGCGCGGGCCAAGCGGGACACGCGGCGCGCCGCGACGGGTCGCGGTTTCAACGCGCTTGCCCGCCAGCGCTAGCTGCGCGGCCACGCGGCCGGGTTCGCTGCTCGTCCGCCAAGATCCATCGCGGAAGGGTATGCATGGTTCGCGAATTCGGCGACGACCGGGCATGTCGTCCCCGATCCGTAATAGCAGCCCAGGTTCCAGAACGATTCCGCGAAGCGGGATCCGATGGAGATGGCGTGGACATCGACGACGAGGCGCCCGTCGATCCACACGCGCAGCAGGCCGTCAGATCGGATCGAGCAAAACCGAATAGACGAGGTCGTGAGGCTCGTCGAAGCTCAGCGGCGCCCGGTAGCGGATCGTCCCGGCGCCGCGCCTGTCGTTCTCTCCCCGCGAGGTCACCACGAATTCGCCCGTACTGGACCGCCGAAAGGCGAGCGCCGGCGATCCGCCGAAACTGGAGCCGATGTGGAGTTGGCCATGAACGCCGCCGGGCAATGTCGCCATCCCTGCCGGGTCGGACCAGCGCTGGTGGATGAAGGACATTGCGCCCCAAAGCCTCACGCCGTTAGGAAGTCGCGTCCGGTCGCCCGGCAGACTTCCGCTGATCTCGGATCGGCGCTTGCCGACGGGATCATTCACCGCTCGATCGCGCGGGCTGTTCCGAATCTCGAAGCGAGCCCGGTCCCGGCTGAGCCGCAAACAATGATCCATCTGGGGGTTCCAGGTCGACCCCATGTTGCAGCGCCACCGCCGCCCGGCCCAGGACAGAATTGGCGGCGCGACACCATTTTCGAGAACGGGTTGATAGCCCGAGGCCGCGGCCCCGCGCCCGCTGCAGCCCGAGGAGATTAGCGCGGACGTCAATCCCGCGATGCAAACCTCACGGCGCGAGAACATCCCGTGCTCAGCCATCGAGCCGCCGAAGCCAATCCTCGGTCGCCGAGACCGATTTCAGCTCGACGACGCGGAGCTGGCGATATTCGGCGGACCGCAGCAGCCGACCATATTCGCTGCGCTCGCGAAGGGTCCGTGCAAGTCGGCCCAGCCGTCGTTTCCAACCTGCCCTGGTCGCCGGCGGAACGGCCGCATCCTTCTTTTCTCGGTCTCCAGATCGTCGACCCGCCGCGAAGCGCCGCAGCAGCCGCGCGGCGATCAGCCCAAGCGGGTAATTCAACCAGAGCACGGTGTCGGCACGGCGCCAGACCAGATGGCGGACATCGCGATAATGGCCGTCGATGATCCACTTGTCCCCGGCGGCGATCCGTTCGACGGATCGCACGAAATCCTTCGCCGGATTCGAGGCCGACGTCACGCCGCACCGTGTCGAGCTCGTGAACCGGCAGGTCCGTTTTGCGCGCGAGTTCGCGGGCCAGATGGCTCTTGCCGCTGCCGGTCGCGCCGACGATCGAAATCCGGCTCGGTTGACCCCTGTTTGCAACGACACTGGTCACGTCCGGCAGACGCCTTTCCGCTCAGTCGAGAAGTGGCGAACAACCATAACATGGAACGTCCCTGGTCCACGCTCGGAAATTTGCGCTTGCGTTCACTCCCCGGGCGCGGTCAGCCGACAGTCATGCTCGTCGAACTTTTCGGGATTCCGGGCTCGGGAAAATCGACGCTCGTCAAGGCCGCGTCCGAGCATGCGGCATTTCGCACCCGCCACGATGTTTCGGCGGCGTGGGACCGCGGATCGATCATCGGACGCGCGGCGCAGCTTGTGGGCCGCTATGCTGATCCGCAGGAAATGGCCCTGGCCGTGCGACTGGCCGCGGCCGCGCGGATTAGGGACCGAGGCGGTCTCGCCCGTCTCCTTCGGATCGCCGGGAAGGCGCAGCGACTCAAATCGCAACCTGAGCTCGTAATCCTCGACCAGGGATTGCTTCAGGAGCTGTGGTCAATCCTCTACGGCGCGAATTGCTATGCGCCGGACGTCGGCCTGATCTCGAAGCTGATCGGCAAGCTTTACAAGGGCATCGACGCGAGGATTCTCTTCATCGACGCGGATTCGGAAACTGCCTCGGCACGGATTGCCGGCCGGGCGGATGGACATAGCCGCCTCGACGGCCTCGGCGGCGACCGCATCCGCCAGGATCTCGCGCGCGCGGCCGAACTCCCGACGCGGATCATCGAGGCGGCGAGGAGGGCCGGAGTGGACGTGCGGAGAATCGACGGTTCGTTGCCGATTGAGACACTTGTGAAGGAAATCGTGATAGCCGCCGGTCGATAGCTTCGCGCCAGGCATCCGCGTACCGGCGCATGTTCCGTTCACTCGAGAAATATTCGGAGACGTGCGCGCGGGCCTTACGACGGCGTTCGGTGGCCGCTTCGTCGGATTCCTGAAGTGCCGTCGCGAGAAGATTTTCCAAATGCCGTCGATTGTCGGGATCGACGACCTCGCCGATGCCCTGGTTCGGGATCAGCTCCTCGATCCCCTCTGACGGGGAAGAAATGACGTAGCACCCTGCCCACAGCGCCTCTTTCACGACATTTGGCAACCGCTCTGACGGCTTGTTCGACAGCAGCAGGAAAAGCTGGGTGCGGCGCAATTCCTCGAAGAGCCGTTCGCGCGACACGTGTCCGGCGAAATTGAGCCAATCCGAGGGATCGAGGTCCCGGCCGAGCTGCTCGAGGCGGGCGCGCTCGGGCCCGTCGCCGAAGATGTCGAGCGTGAGCGACGGCTCGCGCTTGCGAGCCTGGGCGCAGGCCCTGATCACGGCCTCGACATTCTTCGAGGCGACGAGCGCCGAGGCGGTCGCACAGCGAAAAGGGTTCCGCTCGATTTCATCCTCGATCGGGAACAGAGGGATGCCGCGAGGGACGATCAGCCTGACGGCGGCGGGGGAGGCCTTGCGATCGAGATGCGGCCTGTTCGCTTCCGAGTGCGAAAAGACGATCTCGGCCGCGTCCATGGTCATGTCGACCAGAAAATCATCGGCCACCAGGTCATAGGCGCCGAGGAATGCGCTTCGAAGAATAGGCGCTTCTTCCGCCTTCAATATCGGGAGAACCAGCCCGACGTGCCGCGACCAGAACGCGTGCGCGACTTCGGCATTGCTCCTTTCCAGCCGGTCGGCGATCTCCACCAGTCGCGGAACGCATAAGAGAGCTTGCGCCGAGACTTTCGGAGATGAACGCGCCGAGGCGAGGATGCGCCCGACGAGGTGAAACGCCGCCCGCCAATGGCGCCATAGCAGGACCGGCCACAACAAGGCGCCGAGGAAGCTGGGTCGATTGATCCGAAGGTCCGCTGGGACAGCGCACCGCCGGAGCAGCGCGCGCTCGCGGCGAGGCGGGCGCTTCATCGTGAAGACCGTCACGTCGTGCCCCTGTTCGAGCAGGGCGGCGATGTCGGAAACTGCAAAAGTCTCGGTCGGCACCGGGAATTGCTGGATGAGATAGGCGATCTTCAGCGCACGGGAATGGTCGAGCTCTCGCCGATTGTCCGTCATCGCGATTTGGCGGGCGCCCAGACCGCGACGGTGCGGCCACGCATGCCCTGAACCACGCCTGCCAGCGTGGCGAAGATGGCGACGATGATCTCGCGCGCTCTTGCGAGCGGCCCCGTCGTCTCCTTGAACGACCATGCCACGGCGATGGACAGCATGACGGCCAAGGCGACCGCCGCCGTTGCCGAGAGGGTCGCAACCGCGAGCAACGCGAAGATCCCGCCGAGCGCGAGGAAAAAGCCGCCATACCAGCGAAGGATTTTGCGCGAGACATATTTGAATCGGTCGCGCGCCGACATCTTCCTGATCTGCGGTCGGAGGAACGCGTGGGTGTGGTAGGCCCGCGCCCCGATCCGTACCTTGCGCCGGAATTCCTCGCTCGATCGCGATACCGCCTTTTCATAGCCGACCACGTCGGTCGCCTTCACGAGGCGGCGGTGCTGGAAGATCACGCTCATCGACACCGTGAAATCGTCCTGCACGGTGTCCGCGAAGGATGGGTAGAGCTTGCGCCGGACGCTGAACAATCCGCCGGTTGCCCCCATGACGTTGCCGGTCGCGGATTCGAGCTGCTGGAGCCGGTCGTCGATGGCCACGTAAGCGGAGCCGACCTGGCTCGTGATGGTCGCGGCATCGACCTGCGATTTGATCGTGCAGCACACCCCGCCGATCTCGTCACTCGCGTAATAGGGGAGCAGGCGGTCCACGACATCCGCCGCCAGGATGATGTTGGCATCGGTGAAGATCAGCACATCGCCGGTTGCTTGCTCCACGAGCCGCTTCATTCCGGCAGCCTTTCCGGTCCTGCCCGGACCGCGCAAGACCGTCAGCAGCCGCGGTTCGGCGGCGAGCATCTCGAAGGTGCCATCGGTCGAGGCATCATCGTAGACGAGGATCTGAAGCGCGGGCTGGCGATGCTTGAGCTCACGGAGGTTTTCAAGCTTGGCGGGTAGGCAATCGATCTCGTTGTGCGCGCAGAACAGCAGCGAAGTCGTGAGCTGGATCGGCGCGCGCGGGACCGGCTGCTTGCTCAAAAACCGGAGCGCTTGCGGGTAAAGCAGATAGGGATAGACGAACAAGATCCAGCAGCCGCCGGAAAGAACGAGCAAGATCGACGTTGTAGACACTGCAGCTACAGCCCCCGGCCGCTCTCGAGATGTCGCATAAACATCGCGGAAGCGCCAACTTTTTTGGATAGCAGATCCCGACGGGGGCGCATTGGCTGGCGTCTGGTGCTATGGGGCCGCATACCCCGCATGGACAATTCCTGGCGCCTGGCGACGAGTTCGTGGACTAAGGTCAGGATTGCCGGCTGTGGAGGTTTCAACGATCGATCAGCAACGCGAACAGGGACCCGCGCCGGGATCGCACGCTGGCGACCAGGAGATCGAGTCGCCGCGAGGGGATTGGGGCGAGCGCGCGACCTATCCGGCGCGTCTGCGGATGTTTGTTCTTCTGTCTATCGTTTCCTGGGGGATCGTAGTGCTCGCGGCGGTCGCGATCATCTGGGCAATCCGCCGCTACTGAGTCCTGGCCGACGATCATAGCCGGGAGCCACGCTCGGGAGCCGTCAGCACCTGGCGCACTCGCGTCGCAAGATCGGCGGACCCCGACCAGCGATAGCCCGCCATCATCCGATGGATTCCCCACGATAGCTTTCCAATGACGCGGAGCGCCGCGGCCCGCGCACCCGTGCCGGACGCGGCCAGCCTCGCGCGGTGGCGCATTCGCGCGCGGCGAGTGCACAAGAAGTCGGGAACCACGGTGCCGAAGAGATCGCGCAGAGCGAATGCCTGGGCCTCGAGCGCGCGCGAACCGGTGACGTCACTCAACCGGCCGGCAAGCTCCTGCCAGTCCATGTCCGACGGCGCGGCCGCGAGCTCGGCGAGATCGCGAAGATGCCGCAGGTCGAGCTTGAAGCGCCACAGATCGCCGTCCTTGATCATGTCATGCACGATGAGGTGCAGCGCTCGCGCGGTCGGGGAGGGCACCCATGCCACCGCTCCGGCGCGCTCGACACGCACCGAGGCGGACCGCAGGTCGCCGTCCAAATAACGCGCAGATCGGCGGTTCGGCAGCCCGTGCAGTTCGACCGTTCCGACATCCTCCGCTCGCCCGAGCTCATTGCTCCGTGCCGTGCTCGCGTATCCCAGCCCTCCAAGCGCTTCCCGGGCGTTTCGATTGTCGGCCGGGTCGATGCTGATATCGAGATCACTGGTCATGCGCGCTCCAAGATCCCGGTCGGGAACGGAGAAGATCTGGATCGCGCCCTTGAGCAGGACGGGTTCGATGCCGCGCCCGTTGAGCGCCGTGACCGCTTGCTCGAGCTGGGAGCGGAGGCGGACGTTCCGCTCCAGGTTGCGGTCGTGAAGCCATTTCAGATAGTCGAGAACCTCCGTTGGGACCTGATCGAGCTTCCCGGCGCGGCCGAGCGATACATAAAGGGCGGGCCCGAGCCAGCCGCGGTTGGCGGTGGCGAGGGCGGCGGTCCACTCAGTTTCGTCAGGCAGTTGACCGTTGAGAATGGCAATGACCGAGCGAAGGGAGGAATCCTGACGCGCTAGCGACACAGCTCGTTCAACGCGTCACTGGCGCGACCGAAGTCGCTATAAGTCAGGCGGCAGCAGCGGGCCGCGTTCAACGCGGCGACGAGCGCCGCAAAGCCGGGGGCCGACAGGCGGTGATCGGGAAAGTCGGCCTCGGCGACGAGCGCAGCCAGTGTCTCGGTCGGATCAACGTCCTCGACTCCCGTGGCGGCTTCTGGACGGCGGTCGAGCAGGATGACGGCATCGATGGCCCGCCAGCGAGGTTTGGCGAACATCGGCGGGCCACTGAATCGAACCATCTGCCCATCAGGCCGGCGATGGATGGGCGCCGTCATGATCGCCGGGAAAATCCGCGCGACGAGCGGCCAGGACCCGGCCTTCGCGGCGAACGGAAGCGAAATGCCCCTGACTTTTCCGTCCGGACGCATGAGCACTACGTCGTCCGCATCGAGCGCCCATCCCGCGTTCGACAAGCCCATCGCGAGCGTGGTCTTGCCCGCTCCGGGGCTTCCGACCAGCAGCAATACCCTGTCCTTGCGCACAAGGGCGGCGGCGTGGAGCGCGATCTCATATCGGGCGTGCCGAAGGACGCTGCCGATCAATTCCATCTTGAGCGCGGGAAGCCAGGCCGACTCCTCGTAGACCGATCGGCCGTATGCCGTGATCAGCTCAATGTCGTTCCCGACGGGTCGCGCCCGGATTTGAACGTCAGCTCCTCGTTTCGGCGAGCGGAGATGGCCGAACAGGCTGCGGACAGCGGCAATCCACGGCGTCGGCAGCTCGAGCTGGACCACCGCCCCGGCGATGTCGAGCGTGAGGGCGGGCTTAAAGTCGGGGAGCGTTTCGGGAGCAGTTGCCGGGCCCGCGGCGCGTGCGGCTCCGCTCGTCCCAAGATCGCGGAGCTCAGCCAGTCGCTTTTCGACCGCATCGCGCAGACGCGGGTCGACGCCAAGAATCTCCTCGACGACCGCGTCTGGCGCGAGGCCGCCTCTCAGCGACCGCCAGATGTGCGCCGCAAGCTCATCCAGCTCGTAAACGGCCTGGTCGGGCTCGCTGAACAACAGGTGATGGGCACCGAGCGTGCGGAGCGACGACAAGCCACCGGGTCTCGAGTCAGCCGTGACGAAGTTCACCGAGACCGCAATTCAACGAGGTCTCAGTGCTTCCCGTGCCCTTCGGAATGGCCAGGTGGGTCGTTGTTCTTGCCCGACGATCCGAAGATCGAATTGTTCTTGTCCTTGTTCTGGCCGGGCGGGCCGGTATGGTCATGGTTGTCGTCACCATAGCCATTGCCGGGCTTGGAATCGCCGCCGCCTCCCCGCCCCCGCTCGACGCCGCGATGGCCTTGGAGCTCATGCTCGTCGACAAGAGGAAAGTGACTGCCGGCGGGGTGATCGCAGCGAAAGTGCCGCACTTCTTCAAGAAGTCGCGGCGGTCGTCCCCCGTGTTCTCTTTGCTGATATCGGTCACCGCAAACTCCATGGCTAGTGGCGATTCTCGCTGTTTACTATTTATTAACCACAGGCGCCAGCGCCCATTTGAGCCTAAGTCAACTTTTTTGCGAAATTTGCAGGCCGCCCAACTCGTTTGGACCGGCGAGCCTCACCCTCCGCCGTTTATCCGTTAATCCAGGCGTCCCTCCGGCGCCAATGTCTGTACTCTTGAGCTTCGTAGTGACGTCTCGGGGAAGGGACGGGGGAGCGAGACGATGGATACGACGCGGCGACAAATGCTGCTCGCTGGAGCGGGCACGCTTTTACTTCCAGGCCAGGCATTCGCGAGGAGTGGCTTCACCAGGTGCGCGGATGGCATGTGGGTGAGCAATTCGGCACTGTGCAACACGACGAGGTCCACGCGGAGGCCGAGGCCTGCGCCCACACCTACGCCAACGCCTACGCCTACTCCTACGCCGACGCCTACTCCAACGCCGACGCCTACTCCAACCCCGACGCCTACTCCAACGCCCGCTCCCACGGGGGCCTACGCGTCAACTCTCGTCAACGGATACACGCCGAAGTATCCGACCTGGCTCGGCCACACCTGGTCGGCGGATATGGGTTCGACATGGAACTCCGAACATGGACTATTGCTGGCGGACCACGTCGACGAAGTCCCGTTTCGAGCTCCACAACTCGACCAAGGACCGGGCGACCGGCGACGACAGCACGAAACGCCGGAGCGAGCTCCACGAGCACAAAATCCGATGCCGAACGGCGTCGAGATGTGGGGTGCCTATTCGTTCCTCGATCAAGCCTGGTCGGACCCGGCCGGGATGGCGAACCTGATGGGCGGCTCGCACATGCAGATGCACATGCCCGATGGCGGCTCGCCCGCCTTCGCGTTCCGCCGCTACAAGGACGGGCAGTTCCTGGTCACCACGAACGGCGACAACGATCCGACCACAAATAACAAGCGCTACAAGGGTGCTCTTGCATTCAACCGGGTCCACGACCTCGTCTACCGTTTCATCATCGATCCGCTGCATGGGCAACTGGACGTGTGGGTCGACGGCAATCACGTCGTAAATCTCTGGGATTCGTCTATCGGAACGGCGAAGCCGGGCTGTTACTTCTGCATTGGTCTGTACTTTGCCGGCGGCGTAACTTGCCCGGTCATCGCCGAGTTCGGGAACATCGCTTTTCCGAGCCGGACGAGCCTTTCTTCACGGATCAACTCGCCGCCGTCCTGGTGACCAATGCTCGGGTTCCGTGCACCGAAACGCCAAGGATGCGACCTTCGCGTTAATACTGGTTAACGCCGTTTACTTATTGTATACGCTCCTTTCCATCGCCCAGGTGTTGCGGCGACGGTGGGGGCAATTTGAGTGCCAGTTGTAACATGTAATGACACGCTGAGCGGGGTTGCCCGGCGCATACAGTTTCGCTTTCGGAGCCGCGCCGAGTGGTGACTTCCCACGAAGGGCGCTCCGTTTTCTCACGCATGGCGAAGAACATCGGGTGGGTCGCGGGATCGCGGGGCTTCGGCTCGGTGCTCAGCATCGCGTACCTTGCCGTAGCAGCGCGAGCGCTTGGACCCTCGTCATTCGGCATCTTCGCGCTGATCCTTACTTATGCGCAGCTGATCGCGAACCTCGTCCAGTTCCAATCCTGGAAGGGCGTGATCCGTTACGGCGCCCTGCACGTGAAGGACGATCGGCGCGATCGGCTCGGTCGCTTGTTCGGGTTCACGGCCACGCTCGATTTCGGAAGCGCGGTTGCCGGGGCGATCATCGCTGTCTTCGGAGTATCGCTCGTCGGCCCTTTCCTGCACTGGTCGCATCAGGAGGAGACGCTGGCCGCAGCCTTTGCCGCGGTGCTGCTGCTGACCACCGGCGCGACGCCCACCGGAATGCTCAGGCTGTTCGATCGCTTCGACCTCGTCGCTTATTGCGAAGCAGTGGGGCCGCTGATGCGGCTCGGCGGTTCGCTCATCGCCTGGTTTGCGGCGCCGAACGTCGTCACGTTTCTCGTCATCTGGGCAGTCGCGAACGTCGCGCAGGCCGCAGTCCAGTGGGTCGCGGCCGTCGGAATCGACCGATGCCGGCTTCAGTTCGGACGGCTCGCCCTGACGCGCGCCGTGGAAGAGAATGAACGCATTTGGCCGTTCATGCTCCAAACCAACATCTCCAATTCGGTCAGCATGTTCTGGACCCAATTGGGAACGCTGGCGGTGGGGGCGGTCGCCGGCCCGGCGCAAGCGGGCGGGTTTCGCCTCGCGAGCCGTTTGGCCAAGGGAATGCTGAGGCCGCTCCAGCCGGCCATCCTGGCCATCTATCCGGAGCTTTCGCGACTGGTTGCCGAAGACAATCATCAACAGCTTCGCACCGTGATGCTTCGAGTGACGCTGGTCTCGACAGCTCTTGCGCTTCTTGTCGTGCTGGTGACGCTGGTCGGCGGAACGGAAATTCTTCGCCTGCTCGCCGGCCCGCAATTTGAATTCGCCGAAAGCTTCCTGGTCTTGCTCGCCGTCGCCAGTGCGATCGACCTTGCGGGCTTCGCGTTCGAGCCGCTGCAGAATGCTCACGGCCGATCGTGGAACGTGCTTCGCTCGAAGCTCTTCGCCGCCGCGGTCTACGTCAGTCTGCTCGGCCTGCTTCTCCCGACGATGGCCGGCGAAGGCGCCGCGCTGGCGACGATCGCTTGCTCGCTAGCGGTATTCGCCCAGCTCGCGTTCCTGACCGCCCAGCTCTTGCGATCCTCCAGGCCGCAGCCCGATCCGCCGCTGGAAGGTTCGCGGTCCTGATCGCGTGAGTGCGGGCTACTCGGCCGCCATGCGGTCCGGAGAATAGCCCCATAGCGCGGCGAATGATGTTCCAGCCACACGGTCGAGAAGCTCGACTTCTTCGGTGAACAGCGCTCGCAGGCGAGCTTCCGTAGCCGCGTGCATCGTCGGACGCTTGTCGCCGAACGGGCGATAGAGGAGGTTCCTGATCGCCGGCGATGTCTTCACCTTGCCGCGCAGCCAATTGAGGCCTGTGCGCCGCGCGAGCGCCGAAAGCGCCTTGGCGCCTTTCGCGACGGTGGCGGAGCGCGGTGTTCCCGCCGGCAAGACCTTGCGCTGGAGCTTATCCGGAAGGGGCAGGACATCGACTCCGAGAAACTCGAACATGCCCGCCGCGAAATCCGCCGGGGTGGCGACGAGTTCGTCGAAGCTGACGATGTGGAATTGCGCGCGATCGAACAGTTCGAGGTAGCGCGCGAGCTGAGTGCCGTAGCGGCTGCGATTGATCAGCGCCGGATCGCGCTCCAGCTCCTCTTCGAACGTGCCGTCCATCTTGCCGTTCTTCACGCGGTCCAGATAATCGGAGAAGGTCCGCTGGACGGGATCGCGCAGACAGGCGATCATTTTCACGTTCGGCAAATGCTCGCGGATTCGAGCGGGCGCCTCCGGCGAGACCAGGTAAGAGTGCGAGATTTCACCGACGGCCTTGTGCTCCGGAGCGGGGTCGAAGTTGCCGACATACCAGTCCCACCCATTTTCGAAGCGCGTCGAGAAGAAGCCGAGATTCTTGCCGGCATAAGTGAAGATCTGCGGATGCCACGAAAGCACGCGAAATAGCCAGGTCGACCCCGCCTTGCTGGTTCCGATGTAGAGGAAATCAGGACGGATACTCATCGACGAACCTTGCCAAGCCCGCCGGGCATATCGCAGATCGCCGCCATTCTCGCCATGGAGCGGCGGCGGCCGTCCCGCCGAGGCACAGCTCCTCCACCCGATTTGCAGCCGCTGGCCCTCACCTTTACGACCTTCGCAAAAGAGGGAGCTCGCCACGTGAAGGTTGCTGTCGTCGGTCTTGGCTATGTCGGTCTTCCGCTCGCGGTCGCTCTCGCGCGCAAGCATGATGTGGTGGGCTTCGACATCAGCGCGAGGCGCGTGGCGGCGCTGCGCGAAGGGGTGGACGCAACGAATGAGATCAGCGCGGAAGAACTGCAGACCGTCGACCTGAAGCTCACTGACGACGCCGCCGGCCTTCGCGGGCGCGACATCTTCATCGTCACCGTTCCCACGCCCATCGATGACGCCAACCGCCCCGACTTCACGGCGATGCTCAGCGCCTGCGCGATCGTCGGTCCGGCACTCTCGAAAGGTTCGATCGTCGTCTTCGAAAGCACGGTCTACCCCGGCGTTACCGAGGAGATTTGCGCGCCGGTCCTGGAGAAAGCCTCAGGCCTCAAGGCTGGCGCGGATTTCAAGCTCGGCTACAGCCCGGAACGCATCAACCCGGGCGACAAGGAGCATCCGATCGAGAAGATCACCAAGGTGGTCGCCGGCCAGGATGCGCAAACGCTTGCCACGCTCGCCGACCTCTACGGCTCGATCATCGAGGCGGGCATCCACCGCGCGCCGTCGATCAAGGTCGCCGAAGCCGCCAAGGTTATCGAGAACACGCAACGCGACCTCAACATCGCGCTGATGAACGAAATCGCGAAAATCTGCCATTTGCTGGATATCCGCACACGCGACGTGCTCGACGCCGCCGGCACCAAGTGGAACTTCCTCAAGTTCCATCCAGGCCTGGTCGGGGGCCACTGCATCGGCGTCGATCCATATTATTTGACGGCAAAGGCCGAGCAGCTCGGCTACCAGCCCGAGGTCATCCTGTCGGGGCGGCGGGTGAACGACGGCATGGGCGCCTATCTTGCGCAGCGCGTGGTGAAGATGCTGGCGGCGAGCGGGCGGCCGATCAGCAAGGCGCGGGTCGGGATCCTCGGCTTCACGTTCAAGGAGAATGTGCCCGACATCCGCAATTCCAAGGTGATCGACACCTACCGCGAGCTCAGAGAGTTCGGGATCGAGCCGATCGTCCACGACGCGCGGGCGGAGCCGCAAGCGGTCCTCCAGGAATATGGGATCGAGCTGGCGCCGCTCGACGAATTCAGCGAACTGGATGCGTTGATCTTCGCGGTCGGGCACGAGGAATATCGTCCGATCCAGGCGAGGATCAGCGACATGATCGGCGTTGACGGAATCATTGCCGACGTCGGTTCGCGCCTCGACGCCAGCACGCTGCGCAGCGATATCCGCTACTGGAGTCTGTGACGGCGGGCACTGCCGGCCACGGCATGAGCGTCAGGCGTCCATGGCCTCCAGATAAGACGCGAGTTGCTCGCTGCCGTCTATGCGCTCGCCATCGATGAAGATGATCGGAGTCGTCGCGACCTGCTGTTCGTCTTCGAAGGCGTCGACTTCCTCGCGGGTCGTAAGCAGGTGCTCCTCGACCTCGAACCCGGCGTCGTCGAGCATTCGCCTGGCGAGCAGGCCGTAAGGGCATTCGTGGTCGGGGAGCTTCATTCGGTAGATCGTGGCGCTACGCTGGGACATCAGGGAACTCGCTTACTCGAAGAGGTCCCGTTTCAATGCCTGCTCGGGCCAATGGTTGCCTCTCTCGCGGTGAAGCGAGGTCCGCGCTATGCGGACCGGCAATGAACCCGCTCTACGAGCAGATGAAGACCAGCGTCTTCGAACGCATGTCCGGCCTTGCCGCGCAACATGAGGCGGTGAACCTTGGGCAAGGCTTTCCCGATTTCGGCTGGCCGCCGGAAATCCTGGAAGCAGCGGCGAAGGCCGTGGTGGGTGGTTCGAACCAATATGCGCCGTCGCGCGGAACCATGCCGCTGCGCGAGGCGGTGGCCGCGCATTACAATCGCCAGTTCGGGCAGCAGCTCGATGCACCGCAGGTCTGCGTCACAAGCGGAGCAACCGAGGCGCTCGGTTCCGCGATCCTCGCGACAGTACAGGCTGGCGACGAGGTCATCATTTTCACTCCAGCCTATGACAGTTATGCGCCGATGATCCGTAGGGCAGGGGCGGTTCCGATCGAAATCGCGCTTCAGCCGCCCGCATGGCGCATCGAGCGGGAAGCGATCGAGCGTGTCGTCACGCCGAAGACCCGTGCGATCATTTTCAACAATCCGCAAAATCCGACGGGCCGCTTGTTCAATTCCGGCGAGCTGGAGGCGGTCGGCGCCGTCGCCAGGGAACGCGACCTAATCGTCATCGCCGACGAGGTGTGGGAACATATCGTCCTCGACGGCCGCCGCTTCACGCCGATCGCGACGTTGCCGGGGATGGTCGAGCGGACGATCAAGGTCGGCTCTGCGGGCAAGATCTTTTCGCTCACGGGATGGAAGGTCGGCTGGATCGTCGCCGCGGCCGAGCTCGCGGCCGTGGTCGCGCGCGCCCACCAGTTCCTGACCTTCTCGACCGCGCCAAACCTGCAGGCGGCGGTCGCGTTCGGGCTCGACGAGGGCAATTCGTGGCTTCAGCCGATGCGCGACCGCTTCCAGCGCTCGCGCGACCTGATGACGCACGGCCTGCGCGATGCCGGCTTCACGGTGCTCGACGCGGCGGCGACCTATTTCCTCTGCGTCGATCTCAAGGCGTCAGGCATAGAGATTGACGACGAAGCGTTCGCGATTGCCGCCGTCGAGCGCGCGGGAGTCGCCGTCATTCCGATCTCCGCCTTCGCCGAGCAGGAGCCGTCGCGCCACCTCGTGCGCCTGTGCTTCGGCAAGAAGGACGAGACGATTGATGCGGGCGTGGCCGCGATGGCCAGGGCGCGGGAGTTGTTCGCGTGAAACCTGCGGACGATGCCGCGCAGCTTCTCGAGCTGTTCGGGATTGCTCATGCGGGGCGGCTGGTCAGCCATTCCCCGATCGACGGAGCCGTAATCGGCAGGGTGACCGCCGGGGATCCGGACCTCGCCTCCGAGCGCGCCGCAGAAGCGTTCGAACCGTGGCGAAAGGTGCCTGCTCCCAGACGCGGAGAGCTGGTCAGGTTGCTGGGCGAGGAGCTAAGGCAGGCGAAACCGCTGCTCGCCAAGATGGTGACGCTCGAGGCCGGCAAGATCATGGCCGAAAGCCTCGGCGAAGTGCAGGAAATGATCGACATCTGCGACTTCGCTGTGGGCCTGTCACGCCAGCTCCACGGCCTTTCGATCGCCAGCGAACGGCCCGACCACCGGATGATGGAGCAATGGCATCCGCTCGGGCCGGTGCTCGTCATTAGCGCATTCAACTTTCCGGTGGCGGTATGGGCGTGGAACGCCGCGCTTGCGCTGGTGTGCGGCAATCCCGTCATCTGGAAGCCGAGCGAGAAGACGCCGCTCTGCGCCGAGCTGGTGATGCAGCTGATGCGGCGCGCCGTTCGTCGCTTCGGCGACGCACCAGAATTCGTGGCGCAAGTGGTCCAGGGGGACCGGCATGTCGGCGCGGAGCTGGTCCGCGATTCGCGCATTGCGCTCGTCTCGGCGACAGGTTCGACGAAGATGGGCCGGATGGTGGCGCCGGTCGTCGCCAGGCGCTTCGGTCGCTCGCTGCTCGAGCTTGGCGGAAACAATGCGGCGATCGTCTGCCCGTCGGCCGACCTCGACCTTGCCGAGCGGGCGATCCTCTTCTCGGCGGTCGGGACGGCGGGGCAGCGTTGCACCACGCTTCGGCGCCTGATTGCGCATGACAGCATCGCGGACGAGCTCGTCGAGCGGCTCGAGCGGTTGTTCGGGGCAGTGGAGATCGGCGACCCTCGCGACAGCGGCACGCTCGTCGGCCCGCTGATCGATGCGGCCGCGGCCAATGCAATGCGGACGGCACTGACGACCGCGAAGAAGCGCAAAGGCATCGTCTGGGGCGGCGACCAGGTCGACGCGGTTCCTGGCGGCTATTACGTGCGTCCGGCGATCGTCGAGATGAAGCGGCAGGAAGGGCCGGTACTGCGGGAGACCTTTGCGCCGATCCTGTATGTGATGCGCTACCGCGAGCTCGACGAGGCGATTGCACTCAACAATGGCGTTGCGCAGGGCCTGTCCTCGTCGATCTTCACCAACGACATGCGCGAGTCGGAGCGGTTCCTGACCGCGGCCGGATCCGATTGCGGGATCGCCAATGTCAACATCGGTCCTTCGGGCGCCGAGATCGGCGGTGCGTTTGGCGGGGAGAAGGAGACTGGCGGCGGGCGCGAGAGCGGCTCGGATGCCTGGCGCGCCTATATGCGGCGGCAGACCAACACCGTGAACTACGGAAGCGAGCTACCGCTCGCTCAGGGCATCCGCTTCGACATCGCCCCATAGCTCGAGCGGCTCCTCGGTGAGGAGATGCGGCCACTGGCGGCGGAACGCCTGCTTCCACGCTTTGAGCGTATCGGGCTCGATCGGCGGCGAAATGAGATAGCCCTGAGCCACGTCGCAGCCGAGTTCCTGCAACGCCCCAAGCTGCTGGACCGTCTCGATCCCCTCGGCGGTGGTGCTCAGCCCGAGCCCGTGCGCGAGCTCGATGATCGCCTGGACGATCAGCCGGCTATCGCGCGATCGGTCGACGTCGCTGACGAAGACGCGGTCGATCTTCACTTCGGTGAACGGAAGCTGCCTTAGCTGCATCAGCGAGGAGTAGCCCGTGCCGAAATCGTCGATGGCAAGGCCGATTCCCTTGATCCGGAACCGGGTCAGCGTGTCCATGAGCTTGATCAGCGGCTGGGTCGCGCCCTCCGTGAGCTCGAGCACCAGCCGGTCGGACGGCACGGCGAGCCCGCGGCACATGCGCTCGACGAGATCAGGGAAATTGAGGTGCTGAAGGCTGAGCGCCGAGATGTTGAAGGCGATCGCCGTATCGATCCCCTCGTCGCACCAGTCGAGCCACTGCCTGAGGATCGTCCTCAGGCCCCAGTGCGTGAGGTCGTCGATCAGCCCGTGCTTCTCGGCGAGCGGGACGAACCGCGAGGGCTCGACCGCGCCGAGCTCCGGGTCGTTCCAGCGGACCAGCGCCTCGACGCTCACCAGCGCCCCGTCGCGAAGCTTGACCTTGGGCTGGTAGACCATGCGGAGCTGCTGATCTTCGAGCGCGTGGGCGAGAGCGCGCAGCAGAACTTCGTCGCCGCGCTTGGTCACTGCTAGAGAGTCGCCTTGAGGCGGCTGAGCATCCCTTCGAGGACCTCGAACCGGACCGGTTTTTCCACCGGACCGACCATCGTCAGGCCGAGCGCTTCGCCGAGCCGAAACGCGGTTTCGAGCACACGGCGATCGAATCCGCTGACGATCAGCACCGGCGCGGCGAAATTCTCGGCCGCAAGGAAGCGGATCAGCTCGACTCCGTCCATGCCGGGCATTCCGAGGTCGAGCGCGACCATGTCGGGCCGCTGCGTTCGGAATGCGTTGCGGAATTCCTCGTCTTCGCTGGCGATCACGGGATCGAAACCGCTTTCCCGCGCCGCGTCGGCGAGGAATTCGGCCAGAGTCGGCTCGTCGTCGATCAGCAGCAAGCGCGGCTGCGGCATCAGATTCTCCCCGCGTACCGGACTAGGCCGCAACAGCAGGTCATTTCAACTTCAAGAAACGCTAATTTAACCACGTCGTCGATAAAGTCCCAATTTGGCGCGATTTGCGCGCGCGAAGAGGCGCCCAAAAGCATGTTCGAATCTCTCATCCGCAGAAAATCGGCGTCAAAGGGACAGACGGAAGCCCAGGCGGCGTTCGAGTCGACCACCGTCTCACTGTCGAGCGCGGTGCCACGGCCGGCCGAACGGCGCGAGGATGAGCGGATCTCGGCCATGCTCCGGATCGGCAAGATGGAAGTGGCCGGCAGCCAGCAGCTGATAAGGATCAAGAACATGTCCGCCGGCGGGCTCATGGCGATCGTGACGAGTGCGCCGACTGTCGGCGACCAGGTCCGCCTCGAGCTGTCCTCGGAAAAAATCCCGGCAACGGTCGTCTGGACGCGCGATGACCTCGTCGGCTTCAAGTTCGACCAGAACGTCGACCTCGGCGAGCTTCTTGCGGGTCGAAAGCCGCGGCTCGGCTTCCGCGCGCGGCCGCCACGCCTCGAAATTCCGTGCAAGGCGTCGGTCCGCTTGGGCAAGGTCTATTACACCGTCGACGTGCACGACATTTCGCTCGGTGGGATGAAGGTCGAGCCAATCGAGGAATATTGCGTCGGCAAGAAGGTCGTCGTCGTGATCGAGAGCCTCCGCCCGGTGAAGGGCGAGGTCCGCTGGTATTCGGACCGGCGCGCCGGAATCGTGTTCGACAAGCCGTTGGAATTCGACGAACTTTCGGAGTGGGTCGGCAAGAGGCTCGAGCTTGCCAGCCTCAAGGCCTCTTACAAGAGCAACTGAGGATCGCCCGCTGAGTCGGACAGCCGTCGCCCTGAACTTTGTTTCAGGGTCCATCTTTCCACCCGAGCCCGGCTTCATCGCAATGGATGCTGAAACAGGTTCAGCATGACGGATGATGCAATTTCCCGCGCTCGCTCCTATCTCCCCTCGCGAAGGAGATGGCTCATGGCCGAAGAGATCGCGGTTCTTGCGGGCGGGTGTTTCTGGTGCACCGAGGCGGTCTTCCTTGACGTGGTCGGCGTCAAGTCGGTCGAAAGCGGCTATACCGGCGGCCACGGCGCCAATCCGACCTACAAGCAGGTCTGCGGCGGCGACACCGGCCATGCCGAAGCGATCCGCATCACCTTCGATCCCGGCCAAATTTGCTATGACGAGCTGCTCGAGATCTTCTTCGCGACGCACGATCCGACGCAGCTCAACCGCCAGGGCAATGACATCGGCACTCAGTATCGCTCGGCGATCTTCCCGCAGAACGAGGAGCAGGAGCGCAAGGCGCGGGAAGCGATCGCGCGCGCCAACGTCACGCATCACGGCAGCGTGGTCACCACGATCGAGCCGATGGGCGAGTGGTGGCCGGCCGAGAATGACCACCAGGACTATTGGGCCGGCGAAGGGCAGCGCAACCCCTATTGCCTGGCGACCATCCCACCCAAGCTCCAGAAACTCCGCAAGAGCTTCCAGGCCCGTGCCAAATCGGCAACAGTCGAGACCTGACCCAGTAACGAGGGGGGTGCAGCGCTGACCGAAAGCGTTGCCGATCGGCCACAATGCGGCAGGTTGGTAGGTTGCGGTGCCTTTTTCGCTTTCCAGGTTCATTACGGCATGCAATCGACAGACCCAACAGGGGGAGGGGCGGCGCTCGGCCGCCCCTTTTTCATTCTAGCGGTGCGCGGCTCGCCGGAGGCGATCGTTGATGGCGGCGCCGAGCGCTTCGTCCGGTACGGCCGCCGCCGCGATCCTCGAACTGGGCGAAGCATCGGCCTTGTGGAGCAAATCGAACAGCCGCGCCGCGGCTTCGACGAGATCGCCCGATCGGCTGAGATTGGCGTCTCCGTTGATATTCCCGAAGCCGATCAGGAATTCGCCCGCTTCGGCGGCAGTGGCGTTGAGTCGCAACGGCTTTGATGGCGCGTAGTGGCTGGCGAGCTGGCCCGGCGCTTCGACCGTAGAACCAGACACCATCTCGGCGTCGACCTCAATCGGCCCTCGCCGGAGAAGGCGTAGTGGACCGCCGGTTGCGGCGACGATGGTGGACTCAATTCCGCGCTCGGTCGCTCCGCCATCGATGATCAGCGCAATCTTCCCGCCGAGGCTCTTCAGGACGTGCTGAGCCCGCGTCGGGCTGATCGAGCCGCTGGCGTTTGCGGATGGCGCGGCAAGAGGGCGGCCCGAGGCGCGGAGCAGCGCCTGCATCGTCGGATGGTTCGGCACGCGCAGCGCGATCGAGGGCAGGCCGGCGGTAACGAGCGAGGCGATACCGGCGTCCGCCCGAAGCGGAACGACGAGCGTCAGCGGCCCCGGCCAATGCTTTCGGGCAAGAACCAGCGCTTCATCGTTGAACTCGCCGATCCGCTGGGCCGCGGCCAGGTCGGCCACGTGGACGATCAAGGGATTGAAGCTCGGGCGGCCCTTCGCAGCATAGACGCGGGCCACGGCATCCGCGTTCGTCGCGTCCGCGGCGAGGCCGTAGACGGTCTCGGTCGGAACCGCGACAGGCTCGCCGGCGAGGATCAGTCGCGCTGCCTCGGCGATAGCTTCACCCGTGGAGGGGAGAGTTTTCGTCACGCTGAACTTGTTTCAGCATCCGTTGTGGAGAAGAGGGCTGCCCTTCACGAAAATGCGCCCTGAAACAAGTTCAGGGTGACGGAGCTTTACGCCCGTTCCCGATCGAGAAGATCGGCCGGGTCCACCCCGAGCCGCTGCATGCGCGCGCGAATGAGCGGCCATTCCTCCTTGAGAAAGCGGCTTCGCTCGCTCTCGCTGAGCCGCGCCCGGGCGCCCGGCGCGACGAACATGCCGACGCCGCGCTTGACCACGATCAGCCCTTCGTCCTGGAAGCCCTGATAGGCTTTGGCGACCGTCAGCGGGTTCGCCTGCTCTTCGGCGGCCAGCGCGCGCACCGAGGGAAGCGCATCGCCGTCGCCGTATTTCCCTGCGAGGATCGCATCGGCGATCGTCTCGCGCAGCCGGACGTAGACGGGCTTCTCGTGCTGGGTACGAAGCGTCATGCTGTCATAATACAGCGGCGCGCAGGGAATTCAAGGCTTTGGCGGTTTCCACTCGCTCGCCAAATCCGAAAGCTGCGGCCGAGGACGATCCTCGAGATCGCGGCCCGGATGACCGATGAAGATGAATCCGGCGAGCCGCTCGTCAGGGCCGCAGAAGGCTTGTCGCACCCGCTCGGAATAGTTGCGCCAGCCCGTGACCCAGCCCGCGACGAAGCCGAGCGAATGCGCTGCGAGCAACAGGTTCATGGCCACCGCACCGCAGGAGAGCTGCTGCTCCCATACCGGGATTTTGTGGTCCGGTACCGGCGCCGAGACGAGCACGACGAGCTGTCCCGCGTAATGCGCGAACTCGTCCTCCTTCTGGAGATGCGCGATCGTAGCGCCGGGGTCGTGCTCGATCAGCGCGTCTTTGAGCAATGCCCCGAAGGCGTCGCGCTGGTCCGTGGCCAGGATGACGAAACGCCACGGCGTCAGCTTGCCGTGATCCGGGGTGCGCGCGGCAATGGTGAGGATGCGCTCGAGCTCGGCCCTCGTCGGGCCCGGGCCGACGAGCTCGCGCGGCTTGGCGGAACGGCGTGTCTCCAGGAGGGACAGGGTCGAAGTGCGGTCGTTGAGCATCGTGGCGCGGCATAGGAGCGGCGCGGCGGCTCAACAATCCGCTTCACAAGCGGATTTTGGCCGTTACGTTCGCCGGTCGCTCTGGGGAGAGATTGAATATGGTCGATACGCCGGCGGTCGAAGAACCGTTTTCACCCGCTTCTGGCAAAACGAATCCGGCCGACAAGGGCACCTGGTTCGGACATCCGCGCCAGCTCGCGCGCCTGTTCACCACCGAGATGTGGGAGCGGTTCGGCTATTACGGCATGCGGGCGCTGCTGACGCTCTATCTCACCAAGCATTTCATCTTCAGCGACCAGCAGGCGACCGGGCTTTACGGCGGCTACACCGCGCTCGTGTATCTGACGCCGCTCGTCGGCGGGCTCATCGCCGACCAGATCCTCGGTTCCAAGAAGTCGGTGAAGTTCGGCGCGATCATGATGGCGATCGGCTATTTCACGCTCGCCTTCGGCGGCCAGCCGGCCAAGCCCTATGCGCTGGTCGACGGCCAGCGTTACGAAGTCCAGGTCGACAATTTTCAGGATCGTCCGACGACCGCCAACGAAGCGCGCTATGTCGTCGCCGGCGACCAGCGACTGCAAATCAGGGGCAATGTCGATGGCAGCGTGTCGCTGCTCCGCGCGGACCAGAGCGTCGCGCGGACGGTACCGAAAGATGCGTTCGAATCGCATGGCGAGCGCCAGCCGTGGACCGTGATGGTCCTTCTGATCGCGCTGTCGCTGATTTCGGTCGGCAACGGCTTCTTCAAGCCCAACATCTCGACCATCGTCGGGACGCTCTACGACCAGGGCGATCGGCGCCGCGATGCCGGGTTCACGATCTTCTACATGGGCATCAACATGGGCTCGATCCTCGGGCAGCTGTTCTGCCCGTTGCTCGCCGACTGGCTCGGCTGGTGGGCAGGCTTCGCGCTCGCGGGCGTGGGTATGAGCATTTCCTATTTGCTCATGACCTTCGATGGCGGGAGGCTTGCCGGCTACGGCGAAACGCCGGACAAGGAGAAGGACCGCTCGCTCTGGGTCTATCTCGGCGCGCTCGTTGCCGTGCCGGTCTTCTATTTCCTGTTCGTGAACCTGATGAACATCGCCGGAGCCGGCTCCCGGTTCGGGCTTCATCGGTTACATCGCCTCGCTGTCGCTGATGGGGAAGTTGCTGTTCGGCTCGTTCCTGATCGGCGTTCCCGCGATCCTGGTCTGGTCGTGGCGGAACGGCGACCGCAGGGAATTCCAGATGATGTGCGCGGCGATGGTGCTGATCGTCTTCAACGTTTTCTTCTGGACCCTGTTCGAGCAGGCCGGTTCATCGCTGACCCTGTTCGCTGACCGCAACACCGACCGCGACGTGTTCGGGCTGTTCACGCTGTCGGCGCCGCAAACCCAGAATTTCAATCCGATCGCCATCGTCATCCTGGCGCCGCTGATGAGCATCCTGTGGGGCGCGCTGGCGAGGCGCAACCTCGAGCCGTCGATCCCGATCAAGTTCGCAATGGCGCTGGTCGGGGTTGGCGCCGGCTTTCTCTTCCTCGTGTGGGGTTCCACGTTCGCAGGTCCGGATTTCAAGGTCGGCTTGTGGTGGCTTGCCGGCCTTTATGTCATCCACTCGGTCGCCGAGTTGATGATTTCGCCGGTGGGTCTCAGCATGATCACCAAGCTGTCGATCGCGCGCATCGTCGGACTGATGATGGGCGTGTGGTTCCTGTCGATCTCGGTCGCGCAATATTTCGCGGGCGTGGTCGCTCAATTCGCGAGCGTCGAGACGGTCGGCGGGCAGGTCACCAATTTGAAGGTCAGCCTGGAGACCTATATCCACACCTTCACCACCATCGCCTGGGTCGCGATCGGCGCGGGCGTCGTACTGTTCCTGCTGTCCTGGCCGCTCCAGAAGTGGATGCACGGTGTCAAATAAAGCGGGGATCGCGGCGCTCGCCGCCGTCTTCGCTTTGTCCGGTTGTGCCGCGCTCAACCCGCCGGCCAAGGCGCCGCCGGTCCGAATCAACGAGGATCCCTATCCGTCGACCTACGTCCGTTACCCGGGCGTGCTCACGGTCGTTCGGCATGCGACAATGTTCACCGGCGACGGTCGGCAGATCGCCGACGGCACTATCGTGCTCGGCAACGGCGTGATCGAAGCGGTCGGCGGCCCCGAGCTGGCTTCTCCCGCCGGAGCGGTCGAGATCGACGGCACCGGCAAGTTCGTGACTCCCGGGATCATCGACGTCCACAGCCACCTCGGTGACTATCCGTCACCGGGCGTCGACGCCAATTCCGACGGCAATGAGGCGACCGATCCGGTACGTCCGGAGGTCTGGGCCGAGCATAGCGTCTGGCCGCAGGACCCGGGATTCTCGCGAGCGCTGGTCAATGGCGGGGTGACCACGCTCCAGATCCTTCCCGGCTCGGCCAACCTGTTCGGTGGCCGCTCGGTGGTGCTGAAGAACGTGCCCGGGCGAACCGCGCAGGAGATGAAGTTTCCCGGCGCGCCCTACGGCCTCAAGATGGCGTGCGGCGAGAATCCGAAGCGGGTCTATGGCTCCAAGGGCAACATGCCGCAAACGCGCATGGGCAACATCGCGCTCGCCCGCGAGACGTGGATCAAGGCGCAGGAATATAAGCGCAAGTGGGACGCTTATTATGCGAAGGGCGGCGAGATGCCCGAGCGCGACCTCGCGATGGACACGCTGAAGGGCGTTCTGGAAGGCAAGATCCTGATCCAGAACCACTGCTACCGCGCCGACGAGATGGCCAACATGATCGATATGGCGAAGGAGTTCGGCTACCACATTACCGCCTTCCACCACGCGGTGGAGGCCTACAAGATCGCCGATCTGCTGCGCGAGAACGGCATTTGCGCGGTGATGTGGGCCGATTGGTACGGCTTCAAGATGGAAGCCTATGACGCGATCAAGGAGAATATCCCGCTCGTCCACAATGCGGGGGCCTGCGCGATCGTTCACTCGGACGATCCCAATTACATCCAGCGGCTGAACCAGGAAGCGGCGAAAGCGCTTGCCGATGGCATTCGCGCCGGCATCCCGAACCTGTCGGAAGCGGTCGCCTGGGAATGGCTGAGCGCCAACCCCGCCAAGGCGCTCGGGATTCTCGACAAGACCGGCACGCTGACCCCGGGCAAGATGGCGGACCTCGTCCTGTGGAACGGCGATCCGTTCAGTGATTATTCGCGGCCCGAGCGGGTGTGGATCGATGGCGCCGAGATGTACGACGCCAACAACCCCAAGAAGCGGCCGGTGAGCGACTTCGAGCTCGGCCAGCCGGGCGAGGGAGACGTGAAATGACCGGCTCCTCTTCTCGTCATCCGCGACCTGATCGGGCATCCATCTTTCGTTTGACCATCAAGAAATGCTGGATTCCCGCTTTCGCGGGAATGACGATGTGGGCGGCACCGGTCGCCGCGGAGACCTTCGCGATCAGCGGCGGCACCGTCGCGCTTGGGGACGGCTCGCAACCGATCCGGGATGGAATGGTGATCGTCCGTGACGGCCGCATCGTCGCGGCGGGCGATATCCGGATGAAGCTGCCTGCCGGAACCCAGGTCATCGACGCGACCGGCAAGTGGGTGACTCCGGGCATCGTCGCCGGTTTCTCGCGGCTTGGGCTCGCCGATGTCGATCTCTCCGCCGAGGGAGCCGATGACACCACCGCCGACGGGCCGTTCAGCGCGGCCGTCGACGCGTCCACTGCGATCAATCCGCTCGACACCACGGTCGCCGTGAACCGCGCCGACGGCGTCACTCGCGCGATCGTCGCGCCGCAAGCCGGCAAGAGCATTTTCGGCGGGCAGGGCACGGTGATCGATACCGGGGCCGACATGCAGCCGATCACGGCGGCCCGGAAGTTCCAGTTCGTCGAGCTTGGCCAGACGGGAGCGCAGAAGGGCGGGGGCTCGCGAGGTTCTTCACAGGTCTTTTTCCGCAACGCGCTACGTGAAGCGGCGGAACTGGGGCGCTTTTCTCCGCGCATTCAGGCTGCGCGACCTGAAACTCCTGGCGGACGCGAGCTTCCGGTGGTCCGCAATCCGAACGAGTCGCGGGTTTATGGTCCCGAGGCGCGCCGCAGCGAGGACGTTCTTTTGACCCGTTTCGACGCGGCCGCGCTCGTGCCGGTGCTGCAGGGGCGCCAGTACCTGCTTGTCCATGCCGAGCGGGCGAGCGACATTCTGCAGGTCATCGACCTCAAGCGCGATTTCCCTCGCTCAAGATCGTCCTCGTCGGCGCGAGCGAGGGGTGGCTGGTGGCGGACAAGATCGCCAGCGCCGGAATCCCGGTGATCGCCTCGGCCGTCAACGACCTGCCCGCTTCGTTCGAACAGATTGCGGCAACTCAGTCGAACGTCGGCCGGATGCGCAGAGCGGGGGTCGATGTCTCGATCGGGATGATCGACGACAACGACACGCGCAACCTGTTCATGGAACGGCAGTATGCGGGCAATCTGGTTGCCCTGCAGCGGGTGCCCGGCGCGACCGGGGTCAGCTGGGGCGAAGCGCTGGCGATGATCACCTCGCGGCCCGCGCAGGCGCTCGGCATGGGCGGCGAGATCGGCAGCCTCGCACCGGGCCGCCGCGCCGACCTCGTCATCTGGTCGGGCGACCCGCTCGAGGCGTCGAGCGCCGCGGAGCAGGTGTTCATCGACGGCGTGCGCCAACCGCTCGAAACACACCAGACACGCCTGCTGGAACGCTATCGCAACCTTCCGCGCAGCGACTTGCCCAAGGCATACCGACACTAGACCGCTGTCCCGCAACCGGACGAAACCTGCCGTACGCTTTCGCGGAAATGTGCGAGGGCGTAGAGGGGCGGCGATGACCCGCAAATTCTTCGGCACCGACGGGATTCGCGGCACCACGAACGCCGAGCCGATGACGGCGCAGACCGCGCTTTGCGTCGGCATGGCCGCGGGTACGCATTTCCTCCGCGGCGACCACCGGCATCGGGTGGTGATCGGCAAGGACACGCGCCTTTCCGGCTACATGATGGAATCGGCGATGGTTGCCGGCTTCACCAGCGTGGGCATGGACGTGGTGCTGTTGGGACCGATGCCGACGCCGGCGGTGGCGATGCTGACCCGATCCATGCGCGCCGACCTCGGCGTGATGATATCCGCCTCGCACAATCCGTTCGCCGACAATGGGATCAAGCTGTTCGGGCCCGACGGGTACAAGCTCAGCGACGAGGTCGAGGCTGAGATCGAGCGTAAGATGGAATGTGCCCCGAAGCTCGCGAAATCCGAAATGATCGGGCGCGCCCGCCGAATTGAGGACGCCCGCGGCCGCTACGTCCAGTTCGCGAAGGACACCTTTCCCGAGCATCTGCGCCTCGACGGGCTCAAGGTCGTGCTCGATTGCGCGAACGGCGCCGCCTATCATGTCGCTCCCGACGCGCTTGTGGGAGCTGGGCGCGGAGGTGATCCCGCTCGGAGTGACGCCGAACGGCCTCAACATCAACGACCGGTGCGGCTCGACCCATCCGGGGCCCATGCAGGAGGCCGTGGTCGAAAGCGGCGCGGACATCGGCCTCGCGCTCGACGGAGATGCCGATCGATTGATCGTCTGCGACGAGAAGGGGCAGCTGGTCGACGGTGACCAACTGATGGCGCTGATCGCGCTCGGCCTGCACGGGAGGGGCGAGCTGAAGGGCGAGGCGGTCGTCGCGACGGTCATGTCCAACTTAGGGCTCGAGCGGAAGCTCGGCGATGCCGGGCTGAAGCTCCTGCGCACCAAGGTCGGCGACCGCTACGTCCTCGAAGAAATGCGCTCGACCGGCTGCAATGTCGGCGGCGAGCAGTCGGGGCACATCATTCTTTCCGATCACGCGACGACAGGCGACGGCCTCGTCGCCGGTCTCCAGGTGCTGGCGGCGCTGGTCGAGGCGCGCGCTCCGGCGAGCACGCTGCTCCGTCAGTTCGAGCCGCTTCCGCAGCTCCTCAAGAATGTCCGCTTCAGCGGAGGCGCGGAACCGCTCGAGGCCGACAGCGTGCGCAAGCGGATTGCCGCCGCCGAAGCCGAACTCGAAGGCCGCGGCCGGCTCGTCATCCGCAAATCGGGCACCGAGCCGCTGATCCGGGTCATGGCTGAGGGAGACGACCCGGCGATGATCAGCCGCGTCGTCAACGATATTTGCGAGGCCGTCCGGACCGCCGCGTAGCTCCCCTCCCGCTTGCGGGAGGGGCCGGGGGTGGGCATGTCCGGACTTAACGTGACTGAAACAACCCCACCCCTAGCCCCTCCCGCAAGCGGGAGGGGAAATGTGGCGCGCGTCCTGATCATCGCCGGCTCGGATTCCGGCGGCGGAGCGGGGATTCAGGCGGATATCAAGACGGTCGCGATGCTTGGCGGCCATCCGATGACCGCGATCACCGCCATCACCGCCCAGAACACGCTCGGCGTGACCGCGACCCATCCGGTGCCCGCCGAAATCGTGCTCGCCCAGATTGAAGCCGTCGTCGGCGATATCGGCGTCGATTCGGTGAAGATCGGGATGATCGGCAGCGCCTTCACGGCCATGCAGGTCGCGGAGCGCCTCGAGCAGCTGAAGGCGGAGAACCCAGAGCTTCCCATCGTCTTCGACCCCGTGATGGTCGCGACCAGCGGCAGTGCACTGGCAGACGACGCCACCGTCGCTGCTTTCGGCAGGCTGATGGACGTGGCGACCATCGCGACTCCCAACCTGCCCGAGCTCAAACGCCTCACCTCGGAGGAAGACCCGGTGGCGGCCGCGCTCCACCTGGTGGGAAAGCATGGCTGTGCCGTGCTGATCAAGGGCGGCCACGAGGAGGGGGATGCGCTCGCCGACGCGCTCATCGAAGAAGACAATATGACGAGCTGGCAGGGTCAGCGGATCGATACGACCAGCACGCACGGCACGGGGTGCACGCTGGCGAGCGCGATCGCCTTCTTCCTGGCGGGAGGGGCGAACCTCGCCGACGCTGTCGCCCGGGCGCGCGAGTTCGTTCGCGTGGCGCTGCACGCCGCTCCCGGGCTGGGGCAGGGCGCGGGCCCGATCGGACAGGCCGCGGTGCGGCTCGACGTCGGCGCTGGACCACGGCTCAACCAGGTGACCGTCACCGGCACCGGCTACGAGCGATCGGTTGAATTCTACGATCGTCTCGGCCTCAAGCAGATCGTCGACAGCCCGGAAACCGGCTACGCCCGCTTCGAGACGGCCGGTGGAGTCACCCTTTCCGTTCAGATCGATCCGGACGAAAAGATCGTCGCCACGACCGCGATCTACCTCGAGTGCGACGATCTCGACGAGCGCGTCGAGAAGCTCGCCCGCGCCGGGATCGCGTTCGAGCACGGTCCCCGCAATCAGCCCTGGTTGTGGCGAGAGGCGAGGCTGCGCGACCCCGACGGCAATATCATTTTTCTCTACAAGGCCGGCGAGTCGCGGCGCTTCCCGCCGTGGCGGATGGACGAATAATCCACACATTTCGTCATCCCGCCGGAAGCGGGGAACCAGCCAGGAACCAAAAACTGGGTTCCCGCTTTCGCGGGAATGACGAATAAGAGGGCGATGCCGCGCCGCTGTTCTTTCAAGCTCGAGCTCGATTTCCCGCAGCCGCTCGCCGGAGTCGACGAGGCCGGCTGTGCGCCGCTCGCGGGCCCCGTGGTCGCGGCGGCCTGCATCCTCGATCGGGAGAAATTCCCACGCGGGATCGACGATTTGAAGAACATCCCGTTCGAGAAGCGCGAAGCGCTCTACGGGCGGCTGGTGAAGCAGGCGATCGCATGGGGAGTTGGGATCGCAAGCGTCGAGGAGATCGACCGGCTCAACATCTATTGGGCGAAGATGCTGGCGATGGTCCGCGCGGTCGAAACGCTTGGGATCGAGCCGGCGTGGGTCCTCGTCGACGGAAACGCACTTCCCAAGTGGCAGCGACCGTCCAAGCCGATCGTCGACGGCGACGCGAAATGCCGATCGATCGGCGCCGCTTCGATCATCGCGAAGGTGACTCGCGACCGCATCATGGCCGAGCATGCCCGCGATTATCCGGGATACGGCTGGGAGCGGAATCGCGGTTACGGGACGCCGGAGCATTGGCGCGCGTTGCATGCGCTCGGACCCACTCCGCTGCATCGCCGCAGTTTTCCAAAGGTTCGAGCGGCGATCGAGGGCGCGACTCAGCCCGAACTGGTGTTCGAAGAAATCGCGCCGATGGAGTTCTTCGAGTCACACCCACCACAGGTTGAGTCTCCGGCGGAGGTGATGACTTAATATATTGTGGAGCGGCCGCGCACCGCCGCGTAGCCCCGGAGCGTCCAAAGCGACGCGTTAACCCTTGTCTGCTTGACCGGCACCCTGCGCTGACTCACCTTTCACGGCTTGAAGGGGGGCGTCAGTTCATGAACCTTGTGGCCCGTATTGCGGACCGTCGCGGCACGTTGGTGCCCAGCGCTTCGAGCCCGAAAATCCTGCCGTTCAACGTCATCCTCCAAGGCGATTGCGTCACCGAGATGGCGCGGTTGCCGGACAAAAGTGTCGACATGATCTTCGCCGACCCGCCCTACAACCTGCAGCTCGGCGGAGACCTGTTCCGGCCCGAAGGCGGCCGAGTCGATGCGGTCGACGACGAATGGGACAAGTTCGACAGCCTGACGACTTATGACAATTTCACCCGCGACTGGCTCGAACAGGCCCGGCGAATCCTGAAGGACGACGGCACGATCTGGGTGATCGGCAGCTATCACAACATCTATCGCGTTGGCTCGCTCCTGCAGGACGCGGATTTCTGGATCCTCAACGACATCGTCTGGCGCAAGACCAACCCGATGCCGAACTTCCGCGGAACACGCTTCACCAACGCGCACGAGACGCTCATTTGGTGCGCGAAGGACGAGAAGGCGCGCTACACCTTCAATTACCGCGTAATGAAGGCGTTGAACGACGATCTTCAGATGCGATCGGATTGGGTGTTGCCGATTTGCGCGGGTGGGGAACGGGTCAAGGGCGAGGACGGCTCGAAGGCGCATCCGACCCAGAAGCCAGAGGCCCTGTTGTACCGAATCCTGCTTGCATGCACCAAGCCCGGCGACGTCGTGCTCGACCCCTTCTTCGGTACCGGGACGACCGGCGCTGTCGCGCGAAGGCTGGGCCGCCGCTGGATCGGGATCGAGCGCGAGGAGACCTATGTGAAGGTCGCGCGCGAGCGGATCGATTCTACCCTCCCCCTCGACGAAAGTGCGATGAAGACGGTGCCGGACAAGCGCGACGCGCCGCGCGTGGCCTTTGGGTTGCTGGTCGAAACCGGGCTCGTGCCGGCGGGGACCGCACTGACCGACGCGAAAAGGCGCTGGACCGCTACCGTCGGAGCAGACGGATCGATTTCGTGCGGCGCGCACGCCGGATCGATCCACAAGGTCGGCGCCGCGCTCCAAAACGCGCCTTCGTGCAACGGCTGGACATTCTGGCATGTCGAGGAGAGCGGAGCGCTCAATCCCATCGACGCCTTGCGGCAACAGCACCTCGCCGCGCTATAGCGCGGAAGATGCGCACCCTCCTTCGTCCGACCGCCTTCGTCGATTCCCCCTTCGGTCACGACGGTAGGGTTGCGCGGCTTGCCGGCGGACTCAGCTGGTTCTTGGCGGTCGAGCTGATCCACATCGAGGACACCAGGCGCGTCTCGACAGAGCTGATCCCGGTTGAAGGCGTCGAGGAACGGTTCGACGATGAAACGGCCGCGCAATGGCGGACGCTGACCAGCGCTCGCGCTCCATTGCAGCTCGGCGAGCGGACGATCCGCCTCGACCAGCCTCAGGTCATGGGCATCGTCAACGCCACACCCGACAGCTTCTCCGACGGCGGCCAGTTCGCGGACGCGGCGGCGGCGGCCAATGCCGGCGCCGACATGGCCGCGGAGGGCGCGGCGATCGTCGACGTGGGCGGCGAATTCCACTCGTCCGGGCGCGAAGCCCGTGTGGGAAGGCGACGAAATCGAGCGGACAATTCCTGTCATCCGTCAGCTCGCGGCGGGCGGCGCGGCGGTCTCCGTCGACACGCGCAAGGCTGACGTCATGACGGCCGCGCTCGAAGCCGGTGCGCGAATGGTCAACGACGTTTCGGCGCTGACCTATGACGACCGTTCGGCCGCGGTGATTGCGGCGGCCGGCGTGCCGGTCGTGTTGATGCACCACAAGGGCGCGCCCGAGACGATGCAGGACGACCCGCGCTACGACGACGTGCTGGTCGAAGTCTATTGCTGGCTGGAGGATCGGATCGCGGCGGCCGAGGAGGCAGGCATCGAGCGCGAGCGAATTCTGATCGATCCCGGCTTCGGGTTCGGCAAGAACGTTGCGCACAATCTCGAGCTGATGAATGGGCTTGCGCTGTTCCACACGCTCGGTTGCCCGATTGTCGTGGGGGCGAGCCGCAAGCGCACGATCGGCGCACTCTCGGCCGAGGCCCCCGCCGACAAGCGCCTGGGCGGAAGCATCGCCTTCGCGCTGAAGGCGGCTGAGCAGGGAGTGCAGTTGCTGCGCGTCCACGACGTGCCGGAAACGGTGCAGGCGGTGAGGGTCTGGCGCGGCCTTCGCGACCAGGCGCTGACTCCCCGGCCTTAGTCCACACCGCGGCTTTACGGCGGGTCCATCCGCCTAAGCCGCGGTGTCGATGCCGAGGTCGCCGAGCTTGCGGTAGAGCGTCGAGCGGCCGATTCCGAGGCGGCGGGCGACTTCGCTCATTCGGCCGCGATAATGGCCGATGGCGAGTCGGATGAGGTCCGCCTCGATCTCCTCGAGCGGGCGGAGATGACCGTCGGCCGTGTAGAGCGTCACCCCCGGCGCGCCTGCTATCGCCTGCTCGCTGCGCGCCTTGCTCAAGGTCGGCGCGACGTCGCCGCGGCGCCCCGTGAAGCGAGACTGGATCGCGATGTGCGGGAAGTGATCGGCGGTGAGCGAATTGCCGTCGCATTGCAGCGCGGCGCGGAACAACACGCCGGCGAGCTGGCGCACGTTGCCCGGCCAGCCGTAGCGCATCAGCACCGACAGCGCGTCGTTGCCGATCGACAGCGGCCTCAGCTCCAGCTGATCCGCAACTCGGCTGAGGAGATGGCGGGCGAGGGCAGGAATGTCACCGCTGCGGTCGCGAAGCGGGGGAAGAACGACGGTCGTTCCAGCGATCCGTTCGGCCAGGCCGGCGTGGAAATCGTCGGGGAGAAGCCGGCCGCTGGTCGCGATGACGCGGACGTCCACCGAATAGCTGCCGTTGAGGCCGACTGGCCGCACTTCGCCCGTTGCAAGCATGCGGTCGAGGCGGTCCTGCGTGCTCGCCGGAAGCTCCGCGATCTCGTCGAGGATCAGCGTGCCTCCGTCGGCCTGCAGCAGCTTTCCGGTCTTCGAAGCAAAGGCCCCGGGGAAGGCGCCTTTTTCGTGGCCGAACAGCTCGCTGTCGATGATGTTGGCGGCGATGGATTTGCAGTCGAGGCTCAGGAGCGGCCCTTTGGCGCGGAGACTAGCCGCGTGGATCGCGCGGGCGATCGTTTCCTTGCCGGTGCCCGGCTCGCCGACGACGAGGAGGGGAAGCCGGTGCCGCGCGGACTTGGCCGCGACGGCCAGGGCGGCACGAAATTCGGGGGCGGCGCCGACCAGTTGCTCGAGTTCGAGCGCCGGAGCGAGCTTCTCGGAAACGGGCGCGAGCTCTCCAGACGGTCGGCGGCGATCCGCGTTGACGGCGAGCGCTTCGAGGAGCCGCTCGGGCGCAACCGGCCGCACCAGGAAGTCGGAAGCACCGGCGCGCATTGCCTCGACCGCGATCGAAACGGTGTCGCCGTGCGAAATCACGATGACTGGAAGGTCGGGCCGGTGTTCGCGAAGCGCTTCGATCAGCTGCGGTCCCTGCTCGGCTTGCCAGCCGCCGAAGATGGCGGCCTGGACCTCGCGGCCGTGCGGGCCCTGAAGGAGGGCGATCGCCTGCTCGCCGTCGGCGGCGCCCACGACGCTCCATGCCGCGCGCGCGGCAATCGCCGCGATGAGTCGGCGCTCGTCGGCATTCGCGTCGAGGAGCAGGAGCGAGCGAGTGGGTTCTTCGCGCATGTCGCGCCTGCCATACGCCAGCACCGGTAAAAGGGGCCTTAAGCTTCAACTCGCGGGGTTGGGCAGCGCCGATTGCCTTGTTATGGACGGCCGCAATCGATCGAACACGCAAAGGGGATCAAGATGGCCGAAGAGGAGCCGTTGCTCGCCAATCCGCCAACGCAGGACATGGCCGTTCACGTCCACGATTATGAGCGCTTCACCAAATTGTTCAAATGGGGCGCGATCGTCTGCCTGATCCTCGGGCTCATCGTCCTCTTGATCCTCAAGTAATTGATGAAGATCGCGGTCCTGAAGGAAGCGGCGGACGAGACTCGCTGCGCCGCCATCCCGGAGACCGTGAAGAAATTCGCTGCGCTTGGCGCCGAGCTTGCGGTCGAGAAGGGGGCGGGCGAGGACGCTTCGATCCCGGATGCCGATTTCGAGCAGGCTGGCGCGAAGATCGGCACCCGCCAGGACGCGCTGAAGGGCGCTGGAATTATCCTGTGCATCAACGCGCCTGATCCGGAATCGCTCTCGGGCGCGGAAGCCGGCGCGCTGCTGATCGGCGCCCTCGATCCGGCTCGGCAGCGCGCGCGCATCGACGCTTATGCGACCGCAGGACTCGACGCGCTGGCGATGGAGTGGATGCCCCGAATCACCCGCGCGCAGTCAATGGACATGCTGTCATCGCAGTCGAACCTCGCCGGCTACAAGGCGGTGGTGGATGCGGCGGCGGCCTATGGCCGCGCTTTCCCGATGATGATGACCGCCGCGGGCACCATCAGTCCCGCGAAGGTTTTCGTTATGGGCGTAGGGGTCGCCGGGCTGCAGGCCCTCGCCACCGCCAAACGCCTGGGCGCGCAAGTCAGCGCGACCGACGTGCGCTCGGCGACGAAGGAACAGATCCAGTCATTGGGCGCGAAACCGATTTTCGTCGAGAACGTCGCCGGCATCGAGGGCGAGGGCGCCGGCGGCTACGCGACCGAAATGTCGCCGGAGTATCAAAAGGCGCAGGCCGAGCTCGTGTCCGGTCACATCGCAAAGCAGGACATCGTCATCACGACCGCGTTGATCCCGGGCAAACCGGCGCCGCGGCTGATCAGCGATGCGCAGGTCGCGACCATGCGGGCCGGGAGCGTCATCGTCGACCTTGCGGCGGATGCGGGCGGCAATGTCGAAGGCACCGTTCCCGGTGAAGTCGGTCGAGAAGCACGGCGTCATGATCATCGGCGCGTCGAACCTCGCTCGTACTCTTGCCGCGGACGCGTCGGCGCTGTTCGCGCGCAACCTCTATAATTTCCTCAGCGCGTTCTGGGACAAGGAGCAGGGCAAGCCCCTGCTTCCGGATGACGACGAGATCGTGAAAGCAATCCGCCTGACTCACGGCGGCAAGGTGGTGAGCGAGCGGCTCACGGCGACGTGAGCAGCGCCGACATCCTCGTCATCGGCGGCGGGATCGCGGGCCTGTCCGCGGCGGCGGCGCTGTCGGCCCACGCGAAGGTGGCGGTCCTCGAGGCGGAAGAGCAGACCGGCTTCCACTCGTCGGGCCGAAGCGCGACGATGCTGCATTATGCGCTCGGCGACCGCGTCATCCGCTCGCTGACCCTCGCCAGCCGGCCATTCTTCGACGATCCGCCCGGGCATTTCGGCGAGCTGGGCTATCGGATGCCGGTCCTCGTCCACGCCCGCGATGACGAGCTGGCGGCGCTCGACGCGCTCGACGCGGAGATTTCGCCCTTCGCGAAGCTGGAGCGGCTCGACGCGACCGGCGTCCACGCGCTCTGCCCGCTGCTTCGGGACGACGTCCGTCACGGGATTGCCGACCTCGACGGCATCCGCCTCGATCCGCATGCGCTGCTGCAGGGAAATCTGAAGCAGCTTCGCGCGCGCGGAGGGGCGCTTTGCACCGGCGCTCGCGTTTCGCGGATCGACCGCGAGGGCGATGCCTGGAATGTGACGTGCGGAAGGGGCGAGCGGTTCTCCGCGCCGATTCTCGTCAATGCCGCAGGCGCCTGGGCCGATCGGGTCGCCGAGCTGGCGGGGGTGCGCCCGCTGGGCCTTGAGCCGAAACGCCGAACGATCATCACGTTCGACGCTCCGCCCGGCACCAACCTCGACGCCGTCCCGTTCACCAAGACCGTGGGCGACGAGCTCTACTTCGCGCCGGAAAGCGGTCGCTTGTTCGCTTCGCCGATGGACGAGGTTCCGAGCGATCCGTGCGACGCCCAGCCGGACGAATATGAGGTCGCGCTGGCCGCGGCCCGGATGGAAGAGCGTACGACCGTCGAGGTGCGGCGGATTCACAGCAAATGGGCCGGTCTGCGCACGTTCACGCCGGATCGGCGTCCCGCCGTCGGCTTCGCGCCCGATGACGAGAAATTCTTCTGGCTGGCGGGTCAGGGCGGCGCGGGGCTCCAGACCTCGCCGGCGATCGCGAAGCTCGTCGAATCCCTCGTCGCCGGCACGCCCTGGCCCGTTGCGGAAGTTGCTCCCGCAGAGTTAGCCCCCGAGCGTTTCCTCGGGCAGCCGGCATAGGTCGACCCAGCGCTCGGCGACGAGGTCGAAGAGACGCTCCACCGTCACCTCGACGGAGGTGTTGAGGGAGCCGCCGGCCGGATAGACGAGGTCGAAAGCCTTCAGCGATACATCGAGATAGACCGGCAGTGGTCGCTTGAGGCCGAACGGGCAGACGCCGCCGACCGGATGGCCGGTCACTTCGAACGTTTCGTCCGGCCCCAACATCCGCGGTCGGGCGCCGAACTCGTCTTTGCACTTGCGGTTGTCGAGCCGCGCATCGCCGCGCGTGCAAAGCAGGAACAACTGTTCGCCGGCACGGATCGCGAGGGTCTTTGCGATCCGTCCGGGTTCCACGCGGAGCGCCTTTGCCGCCGTTTCAACCGTCGCGGTCGTCCCGTCGACCTCGATCAGCCGAAGCTCGGGCGCATGACCCGCGAGCCACGCCTTTACCGAGTTCGAGGCTCATTCGCCGATCAGGTGGAGCGCGATGCGGCGTTCCGGCGTGTTGCGGCGATGCTCGAACAGGAAAATCCCCTGCCAGGCGCCGAGGACCAGCTTACCGGCCGCCACCGGGATCGAGAGCTGCGTCGCCGTCAGCGCGGAGCGGAGATGCGCCGGCATGTCGTCGGGACCCTCCTCGTCATGCTCGTAGCCGGCGCCTTCGGGAGCGATGCCCTCGAAATAGGCTTCGAGGTCGCGCCGAGCGGCGGGCGCCGCATTCTCCTGGATGAGGAGCGAGGCCGACGTGTGGCGGCAGAAAAGCGTCAGCAGGCCTTCGCGGATGCTGCTGTCGCGGACGAAATCGCGGACGGAATCGGTGAAGTCGAAGAGCCCTTGGCGACTCGCGCGAATCGACAATGTGAGGCTGGCCTGGCGAAGCATTGGCGGCGCCTAGCGCGGGTGACAGGTTGCTTCCAGCGAGCCCAAAAACAAAAGCGCCCGCATATGCGGGCGCTTTCTAACTGTTTGAATTCGGGTGGCGATCAGCCGTGACCGCCGGCGCCGCTCCAACCACCGCCGAGCAGCCAGTCCCAGATGCCCCGGGTCGTTTGTGCCTTTTTCATTACGCGTCCCCTGTTCACCAAAATTGATTCGGCAGGTGAAGGGGACGTTAACCCTAATTGATATGGTAAGCAAACGATTAACTATTTGATTGCGGCAAGTCGCCAATAGGGGCGCCGAGAAATAGTTAACGTTGCTTGGAAAGGGACGGGCGGCCGTCCGGAAACGGCTTGGCTCAGGCGACCCGGCGCTTGCGGGCGGCGGTAACGCGCTTGCCGAGCATTTCCAGACTCATTGGTCGGCCCACGGCGAAGCCTTGGGCGACGTCGCACCCGAGCTCAACGAGCACGTCGAGGATCTCTCGGTTCTCGACGCCTTCGGCGACCACCCTGCGACCGAGCGAGTGCGCAAGGCTAACTGTCGACTGAACCATCAGGCGATCGCTGCGATTGTCCACGATGCCCTTGACGAAGCTCTGGTCGATCTTGAGTTCGCTCGCTGGAATCTTCTTGAGATAGTCCAACGTCGACTGCCCAGTGCCATAATCATCGATCGAGATTTCGATACCGAGATCGCGCAGGCGATTAATCATGTCGAGTGCTTCGCCGCTATCCGCGAGCGCGGCCGTCTCAGTCAATTCGAGGATAAGATGGTTCGGTGCAAGTCCCCGTCTCGCCAGCAGTGCCGATAGACGGAGCGTGAAAGCCTTGTCGGTCAATAGCCGTGCCGAGAGATTTACGGCGATCGAGAAATCTTCCCCACGCCGATTGATCTCCGCGGCAGCGGCGATCGCCTTGTCGAGCACGAAGTCGGTAAGCTTGCCGATGCGGTTATGCTGTTCGGCCGCGGCAACGAATTCCGTCGCCGCGATCGGGCCCTTCTCCGGGTGGGTCCAGCGCGCCAGGGCCTCGGCTCCAATAATCTTCCTGGAAGCGATGTCGAGCTTGGGTTGGTAGGCTACCCAGACTTCGCCGCGATCGATCGCTTCGTCGAGCTGGCTGAGCATCGACAGTTTCCAGGATGCGTTCTGGAGCGATTCCGGGTCATGATATTTCCATTTGAGGCCTTGATGGGCCGCCTCGTCTGCAGCAACGAGCGCGCTGGCGAGACGGTTCGCGAGCGAACGCCCGCTCCCCATCTCGACTCCGAAAGCAATCGTCAGGTCGATCTTGAGCCCTGAAATGCGCGCGGGATTGCGGAACAGCGAGTAGAGCGCATCGAGATGATTGCCGACCGGAGCCTGCGGTTCCTCGAACCAGGCAAAGATTCCGCCGTCGCCCTGATACAATTTTCGCTCGGCCGCACCGACGGAGAGCCGCGATACGATCTGATCGACGAGCTGCCGCTCGCTGTTCGGCGGCAATGTGGCGACGATTTCCTCATAGTTGAGCAGGCGCGCAGCGATCAGTGCCTGCTTCTTGCCGTTCTTGTTGTCGCGAAGCGCGTTGAGGTTGGGCAGGTCGGAAATCGGATTGACCAGCCCGCGCTTGCGGTAGCGTCGCCAGAAAAGTGCGCAACTCACGGTGACCACGAGGAAGAGCGCTGGCATGACATCGAGAGAAATCAGTCGAGTTTCAATTGCGGCCGGTCCTAATAGAAAGACCGCCATTCCGCTGCCGAGCAAAAGGACTTGCTTCCCGGGCCTTCGCTCTCGGATCGCCACCGCCGAAAGTCCGAGTCCGAGGAGGAATAATGGAATCCATCCGAGATAATGCGGCCGACCCTCTTTTAGAGTTTCGGCAGCGATGATGTGGACGTAAACCCCGCCCAACTTTCCAGTGCCAGGAACGAAGTATTGATCGCCAAGAGAGTTGGTCGTCCAACCTACGACGACATCCTTGCCTTTGATTGCGCTTCGATCGAATTTGTCCCGCAGCAAGGCTGAAGCGGAGATTGCGGGGATGCTGCTTGGATCAATGGAATAGTCGGGGATGAACGTATCACCGCTCTCACCTGAGACGCCGGCAAGCTCGGCGGCGAAGGAGGGCATCGTCTTGTTTCCCACAGACAAGGCAAAAGGCACCCGCCAGGCAGCATTCTGGTAGTTGTACTTGACGCTTATGTTCCTTACGCTGGCATGTTCAGCAAATATCGGAAGCGGCGCCGAATTCAACGAGATCGCCATTAGGTCCGTGCCGGGTTGCAATCGCGAGAACCGCGGAACCCGAGCGCTGCAGGGACTGGGAGAAAATACGATCGTCGGCAGGGGTCGTCGGATCATAAAATGTCAGATCGAAAAAGGTTCGTTTGGCGCCTGCCCGGGTCAGCTGATCCAATAGGCGTGCCAGGTCGCGCCGCGGCCAAGGCCAGCGGCCGACATCACGCAGCGACTGATCGTCGATCTTTACAAGGACGATGTCGCCGCTCGCCTTGTGCCAGTGCAGGCTGTTGCGGAGCGTGCGCAAGGTGCCTTCGAGGATGTCGCCGGCGCCAAGCAAGCCGAAAATCAATCCGGCAAGAGCGGCCCACAGCAGCAGCCTGCTGCGCGGTCCTTCCGTCCTAATCATCGCGCGCTTCGACACTAGCGCTTTTTCCTTCCACGTGGACGCTCTTCGCATGCGCGGGAAAAGGTTAGGATTTCGATAACCTCGCTGAATTAACCGGCGCGCCCCTCGACACTGGGAAAACCAGCCGCCACTAATGCGAGCGGCTTCTCCGGAGGGGTCATGGACTTCATCTCGATCCTGTCGATCTTCGTGCTCGCCTGCTTCGTCGGTTACTACGTCGTGTGGTCGGTGACCCCGGCGCTGCACACGCCGTTGATGAGCGTCACCAACGCCATTTCCTCGGTAATCATGGTCGGCGCGCTGATTGCGGCGGCGGCGGGCGGAAGCCCAAGCTCGAAATGGCTGGGCTTGGTCGCGGTCGCACTGGCGAGCGTGAACATCTTCGGCGGCTTCGCCGTCACCCAGCGCATGCTCTCGATGTACAAGAAGCGGGAGCGCAAGGATGGCTGAAGCCGCAGCGCACGCGCAGCCGGCCTGGGTCCTGCTCGCTTACTTGATCGCCGGCGTCTGTTTCATCCTCGCGCTGCGCGGACTGTCCGGTCCGGAGAGCAGCCGGCGCGGCAATCGCATTGGCATGATCGGCATGGCGATTGCCGTGCTGACGACGCTGTATGTCGCGTTTTTCTACGTGGCGCCGCTGCCCCCAGGCTCGCCGTACGGCCAGATCACCCAGGATGATTTCGGAGTTCGAGGCCGGAAGCTCGTCGAGATCCTGTTCGCCATCGCCGTGGGGGGTGGCATCGGGCTCGTCACCGCGCGCAAGATTTAGATGACGGCGATGCCGCAGCTGGTCGCGGCGTTCCACAGCCTCGTCGGCATGGCGGCGGTGCTGGTCGGCGCGGCGGCTTACCTCAACCCCGAGGCGTTCGGGATCGCGGTTCGGATCACGCCCATCGCCAGCCCCTCGATCATCAGCATCTTCCCGCAGAGCCGGATCGAGATGGGGCTCGGCGTCGCCATCGGCGCGATCACCTTCTCGGGCTCGGTGATCGCGTTCCTGAAGCTCAACGGAAATATGTCGGGCAAGCCGATCCTGCTGCCGCTTCGGCACGTGATCAACCTGGGCACTTTGGTCGCGATCCTCGGGCTCATCGCGTACTTCACGCAGGACCAGTCGCCCTGGGTGTTCTTCACCATCATGGGGCTGAGCTTCGCGATCGGCTTCCTGCTGATCATCCCGATCGGCGGGGCCGACATGCCGGTCGTGATCTCGATGCTGAACAGCTATTCGGGCTGGGCCGCGGCGGCGATGGGCTTCACGCTTCACAACAGCGCGATGATCATCACCGGCGCGCTGGTCGGCAGCTCGGGTGCGATCCTCAGCTACATCATGTGCCGGGCGATGAACCGCAGCTTCATCTCGGTCATCGCGGGCGGCTTCGGGGCCGTCGCGTCCAGCGGAGACGCCGCGGCGATCGATCGCCCGTACAAGCGCGGCTCGGCGGAAGACGCCGCCTTCCTGATGAAACAGGCCGAACAAATGATCATCGTTCCGGGCTACGGAATGGCGGTCGCGCAGGCGCAGCACGCCGTCCGCGAACTGGCCGACCTGCTCAAGAAGGAAGGCGTGCGCGTCAAATATGCGATCCACCCGGTCGCCGGCCGCATGCCGGGCCATATGAACGTCCTGCTCGCGGAGGCGAACGTGCCTTATGACGAGGTGTTCGAGCTCGATGACATCAACAGCGAGTTCGCTCAGACCGACGTCGCTTACGTGATCGGCGCGAATGACGTCACCAACCCGGCGGCGAAGAACGACAAGAGCTCGCCGATCTACGGGATGCCGGTGCTCGATGTCGAAAAGGCGCGCACCTGTCTGTTCGTGAAGCGCTCGATGGGCGGCGTCGGCTACGCCGGCATCGACAATGAGCTCTTCTATCGCGACAACACGATGATGCTTCTGGGCGACGCCAAGAAGATGACCGAGGAAATCGTGAAGGCGCTCGGCTAGCGCCGGGGCAGGTGGATGTCGGCGATCATGCAGCGGACGCTGCCTCCACCGACCCTTTCGATGGTCGGAATGTCGGCTTCGGCGAGCTGGCCGAAGCTCTCGAGCATTCGCAGCTGGTCGGGGTGGAAACTCCTCCGCGCGGCGGACGAAAGGGCGATGACTGGCTCGCCGCCGCGGCCTTTCAGTTCGATGAGGTTGCAGCCGAAGCTTTGCAGCTGGTCGTAATCGACCTCGACCAGCATGCGGCCGCTTGCCTCGATCTCCCGGGTCACGATCTCGCGGAACTCCGGGGATACTGCCTCAGTGCACAGGATTGCGAAGCGGGTGCCGAGGCTGAGCACGACGTTGGTATGATAGATTGGCCGGCCCGAGCGATCCTGCGCCGCGAACAGGAGCGTCGAATAATCGAGCCGGTCGTCAAAATCCGCGATCACCGCGGGGTCGGTGCGCGGGCCAAGGTTCGCATAGGCACGACGCCGCGGGCGATCGAGAACCAGGCTGCCCGTCCCTTCGAGAAAGTGCCCGCGGTTCTCGTGGAAGCTCAGGTCCAGCACCTCGCGAAGCTCGAACCCGCGGCCGTCCAGAAGTAGCCGGAGACGCTCGGGTTCCCGCTCCAGCCGCCGCTTCGCCGTCGCCATCGGGTACAGCACCATCGTCCCGTCGGCGTGGAAAGAGACCCAATTGTTCGGGAACACGGCGTCGGGCTTTACCGGAGCGGGAGCATCCTCGAGGAGGAGCACCTCGACTCCGGCGCGATCCAGCGCGTCCACCACGGCATCGAACTCGTGCAGCGCGGCGCCGAGATCCTCGTCGAGCGCGGCGTGAGCAAATGCGTTCGACCGGGCCGCCTCGGCATTGAAGCCGAAGTTCGCCGGGCGCACCATCAACACGGTGCCGCTAGTCTGTTCCTCGACGCTCACAATCCTCTTTCTGGGCGACCGAAGCGGGCTGCCGCAAGCCGATTTATTTCCTCTAAACTCAAGCGTTTACGCCTTGCACCCCTCGAAGAGGCGTGAGAGGTGCGGCGGGCGAGGGCGGAAAGGGCTCTGGAATTGCGCAAGCTGGGCATCATCGGCGGGACGAGCTGGCACTCGACCGCGCTTTACTACGACCATATCAACCGCGGAGTTGCGCAGCGGCTCGGCGGGTTGCACAGCGCACGGCTGGTGATCGAGAGCCTCGACCTCGCGCCTTATGCGGCGATGGAGCAATCGGGAAACTGGGATGGCGTTGCCCAGGTGACGCTCGAGGCCGCGCAGCGGCTCGAGGCCGCGGGCGCCGATGGGGTGATCATCAGCTCCAACACCGGGCATATGGTATATGACGCGATCGCGCCGACGCTCGGAGTGCCGATGCTCCACATCGCCGATGCCACGGCGGACAAGCTGGTCGCCGAAGGCCGCAAGCGTGTCGCTCTGCTCGGCACCCGCTTCACCATGACCAAGCCGCACATCCGAAGCCGGCTCGAAAGCCGCGGAATTTCCCTGGTTCCAATCGACGGACCGTCGATCGGCGAGGTCGACCGGATCATCTTCGACGAGCTCGCGGCCGGCCGCGTCGTCCGCGACAGCCAGCGCAAGCTCAAGACGCTGATCACCGAGCTCGCCAAGCAGAAGACCCAGGCTATCGTGCTCGGCTGCACCGAACTGGTGCTCGCCGTCGACGTCCGCGCCAACGTGCTCCCGGTCTACGACACGACCGCGATCCACGCCCGCGCCTGTGTCGAGTGGATGCTCGGCGACGAAGAGCAAGCGCGCGCCGCGGCCTGACGCTGGATAGGCGCGGGCGCTCCGCCTAGATAAGCGGAATGGATCGCACCCCCGCCGATCGCCCGGATTTCCCCGGCGCTGCGGACCGCTTCAATGAGGAGCGGGCGACTTACGCCGTCCAGGGGTCGGGCCAGCCGGATCTCGACTTGGGTGTTGCCGCGATCCGGGAGGTGCTCAAAACGCTTCCGCGGCGGCCGGGCGTTTATCGTATGCAGGATGCGCGCGGCGACGTTCTCTACGTCGGCAAGGCGCGGGCGCTGAAGAACCGGGTCACCAGCTACACGCAAGTCGGCAAGCTGCCGAAGCGACTTCAGCGGATGGTCGCGCAGACGCGGTCGATGACGATCGTGACCACGCGGACCGAGGCCGAGGCGCTGCTCCTCGAAGCGCAGCTGATCAAGCGCTTTCGGCCGGCCTACAACGTCCTTCTGCGCGACGACAAAAGCTTCCCGTTCATCCTGCTGCGCGAAGATCACGCGTTTCCGCGAATTCAGAAGCACCGCGGCGCACGGCGCATCAAAGGGCACTATTACGGCCCGTTCGCGAGTGCTGGATCGGTCACTCGAACACTTAACGCGCTCCAGAAGCTATTCCTGCTAAGAAGCTGTTCGGACAGCTTTTTTGCCAATCGATCACGGCCATGCCTGCTGTTCCAGATCAAGCGCTGCTCGGCGCCATGCGTGGGAAGGATCGGCGAAGGGGATTATGACGAGCTGGTCGACGACGCGAAGGCGTTTCTCGCCGGAAAATCGACCGGCGTGCAGGCGCGGCTGAGCAAGTTGATGGCGGAAGCGGCGGATCGGAGGGACTTCGAGCTTGCCGCCGTCTACCGCGACCGGCTCCGCGCCTTGACCTATATCCAGGGTAGCCAGACGGTGCATGCCGAAGGCCTCGGCGACGCCGACGTCTTTGCGCTCGCGTGCAAGGCGGGAACCGTGTCAATCCAAGCCTTCTTCATTCGTGGCGGCCAGAATTGGGGGCATCGCGCATTCTTTCCGGCGCACGTCAACGACGTTCCCGAAGCCGAGGTGTTGTCGAGCTTTCTCGTCCAGTTTTACTCGGACATGCCGGCGCCGCGACGGATCCTCGTCGATCGCGAGATCGCCGATCGGGCGCTGCTGGAGGAAGCGCTGTCGGCGCGTTCGGAACGCAAGGTCGGGATCGAACAACCGCAGCGCGGCGCCCGGCGCAGGCTGATCGAGCAAGCCAAGCGCAACGCCGAGGAAGCGCTCGATCGCCGGCTTGCCGAGACGACGACCCAGGGGAAGGTCCTGCGCGAGCTGGCCGACACGTTCGAGCTTGGCGAAGTTCCGAAGCGGATCGAGGTCTATGACAACAGCCATATCATGGGCACCAACGCGACCGGCGCGATGATCGTCGCGGGTCCCGAGGGCTTTCGCAAGAACAGCTATCGCAAGTTCAACATCAAGCGGCCGGAAACTCAGCCGGGCGACGACTTCGCGATGATGCGCGAGGTGCTCGAACGGCGCTTCGCGCGGCTCGAAAAGGAGGATCCCGACCGCCAGAGCGGCGAATGGCCCGACTTGCTGCTGATCGACGGTGGCAAGGGGCAGCTCTCCGCCGTCTGCGAGGTGCTGGAGGACATGGGCGTTCACGACGTGCCGGTCGTCGGCGTCGCCAAGGGGCCGCACCATGGGCGCGAGGGGCGCGAAGTGTTCCACCTCCCCGGCGGACGCGAGATCACCTTCCCGACGAATTCGGCGATTTTGTTCTATCTCCAACGCTTGCGCGACGAAGCTCACAGGTTTGCGATCGGCACGCACCGCGCGAAACGCGCGAAGAGCCTGACCACTTCGACGCTCGACGAAGTGCCCGGAATCGGACCGACCCGGAAGCGCGCACTGCTGATGCACTTCGGAACCGCGACGTGCCGTGAAGGGCGCGGCGCTCGAGGATCTCGAGAGGGCGCCCGGGATTAGCCGGGCGACCGCTCGGCAGGTCTACGACTATTTTCACCCGGCGGGCTGATGCGTTTCGAAACGGCCGCGATCGTCTGCGCGCTCCGCAACCACGGCGAGCATGGCGCGGTCGTCCGGCTGATGACGCCCGGAGCACGGGCTTCAGGCGGCCTATGTCCGGGGCGCCCGGGGGCGCCGAATGCGGCCGGTGGTGATCGCCGGAAATGTCGTTCAGGGGCAGCTGTCCGCGCGGACCGACACCCAGCTTCCGCAAGCGACGCTGGAGCTGGTCCACAGCCGCGCGCCTCTCCTTTCCGAACCGCTGCCCGCCGCCGCGATCGAATGGGCGACGGTCCTGACCGCGACGGTTCTCCCCGAGGGCCAGCCCTATCCGCGGCTATACGATGCGCTCGAAGCGCTGCTCGATGCGATCGAGGCCGCGCCGTCGGCGAATGGTTGGGGCACGGCGATGGTGCGCTACGAACTGCTCCTGCTCACCGAGCTCGGCTTCGGCCTCGATCTGGAGCGATGCGCGGTCACCGGGGCCAACGATCAGCTTGTCGCGGTGAGCCCGAGATCTGGGAGGGCGGTCAGCGCGGCCGAGGCGGAGCCTTATGCAGGGAAGCTGTTGCCGCTGCCCGCGTTCCTGCGCGAAGGAGGGCGCGCGTCATGGGAGGACATTGTTCTCGGCCTCGGCCTCACCGGACACTTCCTCCTTCGCGATATCGTCACCGAGCGACTGAGCCCCGTCTCCGAAGCCCGGGCGAGGCTGGTGGAACGACTGATGCGCGCCGGAGGTCTTGCCTAGTTGTGCACGATTGCGCCGGCGCTAAGGTGAACTCGTGACCACCGATGCGCTCGCCATGCTGTTCCCGAATGTCGCGGTGACCCGCGGCATCGCGGTTCGCGTCGCGGTCAGCTATCTCGCGGAACAATCGGACCCGTCCGCCAACCGCTGGTTCTGGTCCTATCATGTTCGGATCGAGAATGGCTCGGAAGTGGCGGTCCAGCTTCTGTCACGCAGCTGGTCGATCGTCGACGGGCGCGGAACCGGTCACGAGGTCGTGGGCGAGGGGGTCGTCGGGGAAATGCCTCTGATCGCGCCCGGGCGCGAGCTTCGATTACGTCTCGGGCTGCCCTCTCGATACGCCGTCCGGCGCGATGCGCGGCACCTACCGCATGGTCGATGCGGACGGGTCCGCATTCGACGTAGAAATCCCGCGGTTCGACCTGCTCAGCACCTGACGGATCGGTTCAGGGGTTCAGGAGCGATTAGCATTTCCCTTGGTAACCAGCGCGCTATTCGGCGTTGCCGCGCCAAAGGGTTTCGAGGCTTGAGGAGCTGGATGTTCAATTTCGCTCCACGACGAGAAAGCGGTCCCGCCGGAGCTCGCGGGTGGCGTGCTTATGCGGTCGGCGACATTCACGGTCGCCTCGACCTTCTCGAGCAGCTGCTGGCCAAGATCCATGGCGACATCGAGCAGCGCAAGCACCGCAAGCTGCTCCTGATCTTCGTTGGCGACCTGATCGATCGCGGGCCGAGCTCGGCACAGGTGATCGAGCGGCTGCGAACCTACAAGGAACCGGGGGTCCGAACCGTCTTCCTTTTGGGTAATCACGAAGAAGTGCTTCTTCGGATCCTTGGTGGGGACAAGGCGCTCATCTCCAAATGGAGCACGTTCGGAGGCGCGGAATGTCTCAGGAGCTACGGTGTCGATCCGGCAATCGTCGGCCGAATGCGTGAAGACGATGCACTCGAAGCCATTCGCGCCGCGATCCCGAGGGAACATGTGAAGTTCCTCGAGAGCTTCGACGACAGCTGCCGCTTCGGCGATTATCTCTTCGTCCACGCCGGCATTCGTCCTGGCGTCGAGTTCGATCAGCAGCGCCAGGCCGATCTTCGCTGGATCCGCGAACCCTTTCTGCTCGACGAGACCGATCATGGCTTCGTGGTCGTCCACGGCCACACCATCCGGCCCGAGGTCGAGGTGCGTCCCAATCGCATCGGGATCGACACGGGCGCCTATCGAACCGGGGTCCTCACCGCGCTTGCGCTGGAGGGCACGGAAAGCTGGCTGCTGGACACGAGGATCGCAGCGGGAGGCAATGCAACGCAGTAAAATCTGCCCGTTGTGGACATTTGTCGCTCAACATCCGAACGAAATTGGAATAGGGCTCCATCGGTTTTCGGAGAAAATCAGATCTTGTTCGTTGATCTTGCCCCGCGTTCCCTTGTTTCGGTCATCGTCGCAAGTGGCGGGCTGTTGATCGCCGGCTGCTCCGACACGCGGGGCGGAAGCATCCCCTATGATCGCGCGCTTGCCGCGCCCGATGCGCAGCCGGTCCAGACGCTCAGCGAGAATTACAGGATTGCACCGCTCGACAAGCTTTCGATCAAGGTTTTCAAGGCCGAAGACCTGTCCGGTGACTATGACGTCGACCTCGCCGGCCACATTTCCCTTCCGCTGGTGGGAGAAGTCGAAGCGGCGAACCTCACGACCGCGGAGCTCGACCGGAAACTGACCGATGCGCTTGGGACGAAATATTTCGAACATCCCGACGTCAGCGTCGCCATCAAACAGTCCACCGCGCACGTCGTCACCGTCGACGGCGCGGTGAACCAGGCGGGACAGTTCCAGATGGCGGGACCGCTCACCCTGATCCAGACGGTGTCGCTCGCGAGGGGGACGTCGCAGGACGCCAACCCCCGCCGGGTCGCGGTGTTTCGCACCGTGGACGGGAAGCGGCAGGCGGCCGCGTTCGACCTGACCGCGATCCGGCGCGGCGAATCGCCCGATCCGCAGATTTATCCCGGCGACATCGTCGTGGTCGACGGTTCGAAGATCAAGGAACTGCAAAGGCAGATCCTTCAGGCCGTGCCGCTGCTGGGAATCTTCGGTCCGGTGCTCTGATGCTGCAGCGGCCAATCAAAGCGCGAGGCGAGGAAGAGTGAACACGAGCCTGCCGGTTCCGAATGACGGCTCCTGGCCGGTTCAGGCCTATGGCGGCGGCGAGCAGCTCGTGCGGGGTCAGCGCAATTATTCGGCGTCGAACATCCTCGACCTCTCGGCGCTTATGCGCATCGTGCACCACTGGCGCTGGCTGGTCCTCGGCGCGGTGGCGCTCGGACTTGCGGGCGCTGTCCTCGCGACCCTGTTGACGCGCCCCGTCTATCGCGCCTGGGTCACGCTCGAAGCCAACCCGCCGAGCTTCCAGGTGACCGAGCAGGACAAGGACCAGGACCCGGCAGTAAATGGAGACCTATACAGCTTCATCGCGACGCAAGTCGGACTGCTCTCCAGCCGCAGCGTCGCCGAGCGCGCAGCCCAGGACCTGAATCTCGCCAATAACCCTGACATCGTTCCTCAGGACCTCGATGCCTCAAAGCGACTTCGAGCAGCGACCTCGATCGTCGCGGGCGGCCTCGACGTCTCCGCTCCCGCGCAAGGCGAACTCATCAGGTTCAGCTACAATTCGACCTCGCCCCAGCTCGCCGCGTCGGTCGCCAACGCCGTGGCCGACAGCTTCATCGATACCGCGATCCAGCGGCGGTACGAATCCTCAGCCTACGCGCGCAACTTCCTCGAGCGCCAGATCAGCAAGACGCGCGGCGACCTGGAGCGCTCGGAGCGGTCGCTTGTCGCCTACGCGCAGGCGCAGGGGATCATCAACACGGCGACCCCCGAGGGCCAGGGCGGCGGTGGCGACACCAATTCGCTGCAGGGCGAATCGCTGGTCAAGCTGAACGAAGCGCTGGCCGAAGCGACGGCGCGCCGTGTCTCGGCCGAAGGGGCCTATCGGCAGGCCCTGGCCACGGGACCGACCAGCGACGTCACCCAGAGCACGATGGCGTTGCAACAGCAGCTGGCGCAGCTTCAGGCGCAGTATCAGGAGAAGCGCACCTTCATGAAGCCGGACCATCCGGAAATGGTCAGCCTTCGTTCCCAAATCGACGAGCTCCAGCGGCAGATTTCCAAGGCGCAATCGCAGATGTCGTCGGGGCACGCCAACACCCTGCTTGCCGATTATCGTGCGGCCCTGTCCGCCGAGCGTGCGCTCCAGGCGCGGGTGGCACAGCTCAAGGGAGCCGTGCTGAACCTGCGTGGACGGAGCATCCAGTACACCATCCTGCAGCGCGAGGTGGACACCAACCGCGCACTGTATGACGCGCTGCTCCAGCGCTACAAGCAGATCGGCGTTGCCGGCGGCGTCGGGATCGCGCCGGTCTCGATCGTCGACAGGGCCGAGGTTCCGCACGCGCCGTTCAAGCCGAACCTCTTCCTGAACCTCATCCTCGGCCTTGGGCTCGGCCTGGCGGCGGGGCTGGCGGGTGCAATCGGCCTCGAGTTCATCAACGACACGATCAAGAGCCGCGAAGACGTACGCAAGAAGCTGTCGCTGGCGTGCATCGGCGCGGTTCCGCGGACGCCGGTCAAGGAAGCATTCATCGAGGAGCTGAAGAATCCCACGTCGGTGGTCTCGGAAGCCTATTCGGCGATCGTCGCCGCGCTCCGCTTCAGCACCGAGACGGGAATGCCGAAGGTCTTCCTGCTGACCAGCACGCGTTCGGGTGAGGGCAAATCGTCATCCGCCCTGGCCCTGGCGCAGAACTTCGCGCGCCGCGGGAGATCGGTTGTCCTGATCGACGGCGACCTTCGCAAGCCCGCCTTCAAGTCTGCGAGCGAGAAGGTTGGCTTGAGCAAGCTGCTGACGACCGAAGACAAGGTCGAGGACCATGTCGTCGAAACGCAGCACGCGAACCTGTGGCTGCTGCCGAGCGGACCGGTGCCGCCGAGCCCCGCCGACCTTCTTTCGACCGGCCGCATTCGCAGGATCATCACCGAGGCAAGCGATCGCTTCGACCTTGTCGTGATCGACGGCCCACCGACGCTCGGGCTCGCCGATGCTCCGCTGCTCGCCGCCGCGGCCGGCGAAGTCCTGTTCGTTATCGAAAGCGCAAGGACGCGCACGCGGGCCGCCATCGAGGCCTTGAACCGGCTGGAGGCCACCGGAACCCACATGATCGGGGCAGTCCTGACCAAGGCGACCGACGCCGGCGGGGCGTACGGCTATGGCCGCTACGGTTATGGTTATGGCTACGGATATGGCTACGGCTACGGCTACGGAACCAGCAAGGTCAAACGGACCGAAATCCTGATGATCCCGCAGTCGGAGGAGGAGCCGGCGGAGCCGGCCGCGGCCGAGGAGTCCGAAGTCTGATCGGGGCCAGGGGGGAGGCGCTTTGATCGCCCGTTGCCTCATGGTCCTTGTCCTCGCGCTGTTGCTCGCAGCCGCCGTCGTTCGCAATGCCGCGGTTGGCGCTCTCGCAGCGCTGCACCCCGCTTCGGCCGCGCGGTTCTGGGCTGACCACCCGTCCGTGGAGATTTCGTGGAGCCTCGCCGAGATCGGCCGAGCCTCGCGCGAGCGGCGGTCGATCGACCCGCAAGGGTTTGCGATGATGAGTGAAGCCGCCGTGAAGTCGCCGATGTCGCCCGAGCCCTTCCTCGTGCGCGGAGTTCGGGCCGAAAGAGACGGGGATGAGCTTGCGGCGAAGCGCGCATATCTCGCCGCGCAGTGGCGCGATCCGCGCTCCTTGCCCGCGGCTTACTTCCTCGCGAACCAATACTTCCGAGAGGGCGACGCCCTGGCCGGCTTGCAACAGACGGCGCTGCTCGCCCGGCTATCTCCCAACGGGACGGCGGCGGTCGCGCCATTCGTTGCCGCTTTCGCGCAAGACCGCTCGAACTGGCGGCAGATGCGCGCCATGTTTCGCTCGCAACCGGGGCTCGAAGATGCCGTGCTCACCGCGCTGGCGCAGGATCCCCGGAACGCCGATGCCATTCTCGCGCTCGCGGACGCCAGGCATCGCAAGCCCGACAGCCCCTGGCTCGGGGCGCTTCTGGCCAGGCTGGTGGACAGCGGAGACTTTACGCGGGCGCGCTCGCTGTGGTCGTCAGTCGGCAAGAGCGGCGCCGCCGCCGATCTCGTATTCGATACCGGATTCTCGAAACCCGGGCCGCCGCCGCCATTCAACTGGGCGCTTGTGGCCTCGAACGTCGGTCTCGCCGAGCGGCAGCCCGCCGGGCGACTCCACGCCATCTTCTACGGCAATGTCGACGGGGTTCTCGCGAGCCAGCTCGTCTTGCTCCCCCCGGGCAAATACCGTCTCCACATGCAGCTCGTCGGCGCACCTCTCCACGCGGAAGCCGTGCGCTGGTCCATTCGTTGCGCCAAATCGGGCGAGCCCGTCGCTCTTGTCGGGGTCGACGAAGCGGCAAGCCGCGGCTGGACGTTCGCGATTCCGCCGGGCTGCCCGGCCCAATGGCTGGAGCTCTCCGGTCGCTCGGGCGACATTGCCCAGCAGGCCGACGTGACGATCAGCAGCCTCAGCGTTTCGCGCGTGGACGGCAATGCCTAGTCGAAGCCGGGTCATGGTCGCGCCGGCCTATCTGTTCGCCTGCCTCATCCTCGGCGGCAGCGCCCAGGGCATCTGGCAGAACATGATCCTTCAGCTCGCCGGCATCGCGATCATCGCCTGGGCCGCGATGGAGCGAAGCAATGAACGGCTTCCGCCGGCAGCGCGGCAACTTCTTCTTCTCGCCCTCGCCGCGATCGCTGTCATCGGCCTGCAGATGGTCCCGCTGCCCCCCGACTTGTGGGTCCATTCGGGTCCGCGCGAGCGGGTCGCCGACGGATTTCGCATTCTCGGCGTCGGCCGTTCCGCTGGCAGCCAATCTCGCTGACGCCGGCGTCGACGTTGGACGCGCTGTTCAAGATCATCCCGGCCCTGGCCATCATTTGTGCGATGGTGCGCCTCAAGGCGTATCGGCCGCGTTGGCTCGCGGTGGCGCTCATCGCCGGCGCGCTCGCCGGGATTGCGCTCGGCGCAATGCAAATCGCCGCATCCGATGCCGTGGCTTCCCCCTTGTACCTTTACGACGACACCAGCTTCGGCAGGGCAGTGGGGTTCTTCGCCAACGCCGATCACATGGCGACACTGCTTGTCATGACGTTGCCGTTCCTTGCCGCCATCGTCGCTGCTGCGAGGACCGCGAACATGCAGCGTTACTCGGCCGTCGTCGCGCTCGCGATCGGCATTGCGATCGTCGTCATGGTTGGGCTCGCGCTGAACGGGTCGCTCGCCGCCTACGTCCTCGCGCTGCCGGTAATCGCCGCGAGCCTCCTTGTCGTCCTGCCTCCGGATGGCCGTCTGCGTCTGTGGACGCTGCTGGCGACCGGCGTGTTGTTGGCCGCCTCCGTGGTCGCGCTGGAGGAAAGCGCTATCGGCAGCGGGACGGTCGGCACGCATGCGACAATCGCTGTCCAGTCGCGCGCCGAACTCTTGCTGACGACTTCCCGCGCCGCATCGGATTTTATCCCGTGGGGTTCGGGCCTCGGATCCTTTCAAAGCATTTACCCGCTTTACGAGCGACCGGAGCAAGTTACGACCGTGTTCGCCGTCCACGCGCACAACGACTATGCCGAACTGGCGCTCGAGATGGGAGTCGCCGGGATCGTCCTTCTGGCGCTGTTCCTTGCATGGTGGTTCGTTGCCGCATGGCGCACGTGGCGGACTGCGGAAGCGGGACCGTTCGCGCGAGCCGCCGCGATCGCGTCGGCCGCGGTGCTCGTCCACAGCGCCGTCGATTTCCCACTGCGGACCGCCGCGATCAGCGCGTGCTTCGGCATGTGCCTCGCGCTGCTCGCGGACAGCCGCGCCGCGCCGCCCAAGGAGGCGACCGAACTCCGGCGCCGGCGACACGTCGAGCTCAGGTAGGGCTTGCGGCCTCGCTTGTGGAGCGCGACGCTCGGGCAGTCCCCGGGGACACGCCGGCGTTGCGCTGGTGAGCCCAGCTGGATTCGAACCAGCGGCCTACTGATTAAAAGTCAGTTGCTCTACCGACTGAGCTATGGGCCCACCGTATTGGGCGACTAGCCGTGCGGCGTCCGGCGGGCAAGGCGCGCGGTCATTTGGCGGATCGTGAACCGGCCGACACGCCAGTCGGGGGCGATGGCGGCGAGCGGCTGCAGGACAAAGTCTCGGCGGTCGAGCTGCGGGTGCGGGATGGTGAGACGGCGCGATCGGAACCTTCCGCCGCTCCACAGGACGATATCGAGATCGAGCACCCTGGGGCCCCAGCGGCGGCTCGCACGGCGGCCGAAGGCGCGCTCGATGGCCTTGAGCCGCGCGAGCATGGCCGGGGGCTCGAGGCCGCTTTCGATCAGCGCGACCGAATTGGCGAAATCGCGGCCCGCGGGCCCGTGCGCCGCGTTGAGGACGATCGGCGATGCGTCGAACAGGCCGAACTCCTCGTCGAGCCGCGCGATTGCCGCCTCGACGACTTGCGGCGGCCGACCGTATCGGCCGTGCGGCCGGTTTGATCCGATCGCGATGGCGTAGAGGTATGACACGGGCGTTCCGTTACCGGGTCGGTCACCCACGCGAAAGCGCGGGTCTTGCTGCTTGCAACAGCAAGCGATGGACCTGACGGTCGCGCCATTCCCACTTGCGCGGGAATGACGAGTGGCCGACGTGTGAAGCCGTGATCCAACCGGCCGACCTGTCGCCAGTCCCCGAAGCCGAGGCGCCGCGCGACTGCCCGCTGTGTCCGCGCCTCGTGGCATTTCGACAGGAGTGCCGCGCCGAGCATCCGGACTGGTGGAACGCGCCCGTTCCGGCATTTGGCGATCGGAATGCCTGGCTGGCGATCGTCGGCCTCGCGCCCGGCAAGCACGGCGCCAACCGTACAGGACGTCCATTCACCGGCGATTATGCTGGCGAGCTGCTTTACGCGACGCTGTTGAAGTTGGGGCTGGCCAAGGGCGAATATCGCGCCGATCCGCACGACGGCCTCGAGCTCCGCGGCGCGATCATCCTCAACGCCGTCAAATGTCTACCGCCCGCCAATAAGCCCGAGCCGACCGAGATCGCGACCTGCCGTCACTATTTCGAGGAGGGCCTGTCTGCACTCACGAAAGTCCGCATAATTGTTGCGCTCGGCCAAATCGCGCACGTAGCCGTGATCCGTGCGCTCGGCCTACCTTCGGCATCGACCAAATTCGGCCACGGCGCTGAGAACGCGGCGCCCGACGGTCGCATCTTGCTGTCGAGCTACCACTGCTCGCGTTACAACCAGAACACCGGCCGGTTAAGCCGCGAGATGTTCGAGAGCATATTCGAGCGCGCGCTGGAACACGCTCGCTGAAGGCTATTGCGCCGGTGAGGCCGGATTGCTGTCCGCGACCAGCTTCCAGCTGCCGTCAGCCTGCTTTCGCCAGACGCTGAGAATTCGTGCCCGTCATCGTCACCGCCTTCTTCGTCTTCGGATCGGTAACGGTCTCCGTGTAGGAGGCGGTCGAATAAGCGAGGTCGCCGCTGCTGCCGAACGACTTGGCTCCCGGCTTATAGTCGATCTTTATTGCCGGATCCGCGAGGAATTTCTTGAACCCCGCCGCGATCGCATCCTTGCCGCGCACGGCCTTGCCGTCTTCGCCGATGAACACGGCGTCGTCCGAGTAGAGGTTCGTCGCGCCGTCCACGTTCTTCTGATTGATCGCCGCGATCTGACCGTTCTCGACCGTCTCGATCGCCTGGGTCTCTGCTGCGGTGTCGGCCTTGGCCGGAGCTTCCACGGTCTTCTGCTGGCAACCGGCACAGGCCAGCATGACGGCAAGTGTAAGAATCGCGCGCATTGCATCCCCCCGTCGTTGAGGGTGCGCAACCAATGCCTCCTTCCGGCCAGAGTCAATGCAAATCAAAGGTCCTCGACCAGCCGCCCGTAAAGCTCGGGCCTGCGGTCGCGGAAGAAGCCGAAGGCGGCGCGATGCCTTTTTACCTCGTTGATGTCCAAAGTCGCCACGAGCACCCCCGTTTCCTCGGCGCCGAATTCGGCGAGGATGTCGCCGCGTTCGTCGCAGATGAAGCTGTGGCCGTAGAAGCGTTGCCCGCACTCGGTGCCGATGCGGTTGGCGGCGACGACCGGAACGACGTTCGACACCGCATGTCCGATCATCGCTCGGCGCCACAAGCGTGAAGTGTCGAGATCGGGGTCGTGCGGCTCGGTTCCGATCGCCGTCGGATAGAAGAGGATGTCGGCGCCCATCAGCATCATCGCGCGCGCAGTTTCCGGGTACCATTGATCCCAGCAAACGCCGACGCCGAGGGTCGAGCGATGTGGTCCCGACCAGACCTTGAAGCCGGTGTTTCCGGGCCGGAAATAGAATTTCTCCTCGTAGCCCGGCCCGTCGGGGATATGGCTCTTGCGGTAGACGCCGGCGACCTTTCCGTCTGGTCCGATCATCGCGAGGCTGTTGTAATGATGGGGTCCGTCGGCTTCGAAGAAGCTGGTCGGGATCCAGATTTTCAGCTCGCCCGCGAGTTGCTGCATTGCGACCACCGACGGATGTTCAGCGGTTGGCTTCGCCGTCGCGAACAGAGACTCATCTTCCACGCGGCAGAAATAGGGACCTTCGAACAATTCGGGCGGAAGCACGACTTCCGCACCCCGCGACGCGGCCTCGCGCACGAGCTCGCTCACCGCGCGGATATTGGCGGCGGTCTCATCAGTGAAGGCGAGTTGCAGGGCGGCGACGGTAAGCTTCGTCATTCGGGAACCTGTTGCGAGATGCAGTGGAAGCTTCCGCCTCCGGTGAGGATGTGGTCGGCGCGAAGGCCGATTGCAACGCGGTCCGGGAACAGCGCCTGGACCGCCTCGACCGCAGCCTCGTCGTTGGCGGCCCCGTACTGCGGCACCACGACGGCGGCGTTGCCGATGTAGAAGTTCATGTAGCTCGCGGGAATCACATCGCCGTCTTCGTCGAGGATGCGGCCCGGTGACGGCATGGCAAAACCTCGAGATCGGTTGCGCGCAATCGATTGGCGGCGTCCTTGTAGACCGACGCATTCGGATCGTCCGGGGCCGGCGTGGGAATTGCGACGCGACCCGATGCGACGAAGCGGGCGAGATTGTCGACGTGGCCATCCGTATGGTCGTGGAGGAGGCCTGACCCGAGCCAAATCGACGCGCTCGAGCCCCAGGTCGCGCCGAAGCCGCAGCTCGACCTCCTGACGCGTGAGGGTGTTGCGGTTTGGATTGAGGAGGCATTGCTCGGTCGTGATCACGGCGCCCGACCCATCGCCGTCGATCGCACCGCCCTCGAGGACCCAATCGGCCTTCGCGAAGGGCAGCCCGGCGTCCAGAGCGAGTCGCTCGCCGATGTCCTGGTCGCCCGGCAGATCATACTTGCCGCCCCATCCGTTGAAGCCAAAGCCCTGCGCGCGCCGCTCATTCCCGCTGCCCAGCACGATGGGGCCGGTGTCCCGAAGCCAGATGTCGCCGAACGGCTGGACGAGGACCTCCGCGAAGGGCGCAAGCTTGCGGGCGCTATCCGCTGCGCCGTCGTGGGCAGCGACGAGCGTGACCTTCTCGCCTCTGCCGCCGGCGTGGACCGCCTCCGCAAAGGCGGCGACTTCGTGCTCGGCGGGCTTGAGATCGCCGAGCCACAGCTCCGGGATCGCTCGGGAATCCGATCCAAACCGCCTCGTGGGACGCCCACTCGGGAAGGGGCGGCGCTGCCGTCTTTCTCATATGTCGCGGCTAACAGTGCGGCCCGTTATCGCCAAGCTGCGCGGCCAACTCAAAAATGGCTTGTAACCGCAGATTAAAATTTTCGCGGCATTTAGGTGGAAAGAAACTCCGATGTGGACTATGCGTTTTGCACTCTCAGCGGGGGCGAGCCGTCTCCGTCTGACGAAACGAAAGGACATGGTTGTGTCGCGGCATCGCGGAGTTGTCGGCGTTTTCATTGCCGGATCCATGCTTTTCAGCTCGACCGCAGCCGTTGCTGCTTCGGTTCCAGCGCCCACCTATCACCCCGACCCATGGGCGGTTCTCAGCGTGATGAGCGGCGGCGCCGCGGCGGTCGCCGTGTGCGGCGCCAGCGCCACCAGCGCGGCAAGCGCGGCGGTGGCAGCGCAGGCGCCGGGCGGTGGTTGCGTGCTTCCGCAGGTCGACGTCGCTCCTGCCGTCGCGGGAAGCGTCCCGCCGCAGCCGATCCCGGTGCCGCCTGTCGAAGCCTATGGCGGCGGCTTGGGAATCAGCCCGCTGCTTCTCGGCCTCGTCGCGCTCGCTGCGGGCGTGGGCCTCTTTTTCGCCCTCCGCCATCATGGCAACGGCAACAGCCCTAGCTAAGGGAAGGAACCAGGGACCATGCAAAGCTGCATTGTCGCGCGCGCAGCGATTGGCCTGACCGTCACCATGCTCCTCCCGGCCGCCGCCATGGCGCAGCCGTGGAGCCCGGGCTCCGAAGTTGTCGGACAGCCGGTCATGGTCACGACCAACGGCGTGACGAACACGCTCTATCTCGATGCTGGCGGCCAGCTGCGCATCATGACCCCCGGCGGAAACACGGTTCCGGGCACCTGGACCGCTGCAAATGGTCAGCTTTGCATCGCAACCGGCGGCGTCCAGGAATGCGTGCCCTACACCGGTCCGTTTCAGGCAGGTCAGCCGGTGACCCTCACCAGTTCGTGCGCCGCCACCGAGACGTGGCTGGCGCAGGCGACCAATCAGCCGCCGACCGAGGGCGCTGCGCCCGAGCGCGGACGCTAAGCCGCTCTTCAAAAGCCGAGCGTTGTTTCGCCGCCACGCCTATCGCGCGGCGGCGAATTTCTCGTGCAGGGCGTCCAGCGACGCCTCATGCGTCAGATCGAGATGGAGCGGGACTGATGGAGACGTAGCCGTCGGCAATCGTCTCGAGGTCCGTCGAATGGCCCGGGGTCTGCACCATCGGACCCAGGCCGAACCAATAATAGTCATAGCCTCGGGGGTCGGTCCGCTCGACGATCCGTAACCGTCCATAGTCGCGCAAGCCCTGCCTGCACACCCGGATGCCCTTCACGCCGTCGGGCGGGAGGGCGGGGAAATTGACGTTGATGAGCGTCCGCGGCGCCCTCTCGAGCTCGAGCAGCGGGCCGAGCACGCGCTCCGCCCACGCCTCTGCCGCAGCGAAGGGGACGGTGTCGCCCATGCCCTCGCGCGAGTAGGCCTGGCTAAGCGCGATGGAGGGGACGCCGGCAAGCGCACCTTCCATCGCCGCGGAGACGGTGCCCGAATAGGTCACATCCTCGGCGAGGTTGGCGCCGCGATTGATGCCCGACAGGACCACATCCGGCGGCGAGTTTTTCATGACGTGTGCGAGCGCCAGCATCACGGCGTCGGTCGGCGTGCCGGTGACGGAGAAACGTCGCTCGTCATGGCGGCGCAGGCGAACCGGCGTCGTCAAGGTAAGAGAATGGCCGGCGCCCGACTGCTCCTCGGTGGGGGCGACGATCCAGACATCGTCGCTGAACCTGCGGGCGACCGATTCGAGCAGCCGCAGGCCGCGTGCGTTCACGCCGTCGTCGTTGGTGAGCAGGATCCGCACGCGCACAGCCTATGGGCGAGCGGGGATTATGCTGCAACCGGACCTCCTCGTTTCCCCTCCCGCTTGCTGGAAGGGGTGCGCGGGGAGAGGAAAAATTGCGCCATATTCGCAACAGCTTGGCGATTTCTTCACGGCGCATGAGTGATTTCTTGTTTAGCGTCGGCTGCACAACTATAGGCCCATGTTGGGGATGCGGACTTTTTCGGACAAGTCCCGGAAAAGTCAGCAGTATTTGCCTCCGGCTGCACCGGTGGCCCGGCCGCAGCCAGGCGGCGGCGTTTGGGTTCTCGAGGGGGCTCGGGAGCCCGGTCCCGGGGAGGGCTTATGGCAACTGCACTTGTCGACCTTTATGGCGGCGACGACTTCGAACCGTTCGACAGGGTCATCCTTCTGGAGGGTTATCGCCCGTCGGAAGACGAAGAGTTCATGTGCGGCAAGCACCGTGCTTACTTCCTGAGGAAACTCAAGGCCTGGAAAGAGGCGGTGATCGAGGAGTTGCGCGCGACCATGGCGCAGCTCCAGATCGACTCGCTACGCGAGCCGGACCTTGCCGACCGCGCATCGAGCGAGACCGACTGGAGCATCGAGCTCCGCACGCGCGATCGTCAGCGCAAGCTCATCTCGAAGATCGATTGCGCAATCCGCCGCCTTTACGAAGGCGAGTATGGCTATTGCGAAGTGACTGGCGAGCCGATTTCGCTTGGCCGGCTGGAAGCGCGACCGATCGCCACGATGACGCTCGAGGCGCAGGAGATGCACGAGCGCATCGAGCGTATTTCGCGCGATGACTGAATGATTTGTGACGCGGCGACCTTCGGGCCGCCGCGCACAAAAAAGGCCCCCTCAGTGAGTGAGGTGGCCGGCCAGTTCGTCCTTGATTCTCAGCTTTTCTTTCTTGAGGCGGTGGAGAAGGTCTTCGTCGGGGTGGGTCCGATGCTCTTCCTCGTCAATCAGCGCGTGGAGCGCGGCGTGCTTCGATTCGAGAGCCTCGGCCATAGCCTTGTCCATTGGTGCCTGTCCTTTCCGCAAAGCCAATGTCAGCGCAACGCAATAAACCACGAAATGTGCAATTTGTCTTGATGCATCTCACGACTGGTCCGCGCCGGCGCCCGAGTGGTCGTGAACCGTGCGATGGAGTAGAGTTCGAAAGGGATGAGCAACGATAATCCCGCGGGCTATCTGGAAGCGCTCAAGGCGGAGCACCGCGAGCTTGACGAGCGTATCCGCATGCTTTCGTCGGAGCCGACCGGGGACCAGCTCGAGGTCGCCCGGATGAAGCGCCGCAAGTTGATGCTCAAGGACCAGATTCAGCTGATCCTCGACTCGAATATCCCCGACATCATCGCCTGACCCCGGCTGTCCCGCCCGGGGACACCCGCCGCCGATTGCCCCCGGAACGCCGTGTCGGGCGTTTTCTGAAGCCTCCAATCATGGCAAGTCTCGCGATCATGGACGATTCGGATCTGCCCGGCCCGCAAGCGCGGATCACCTCGCGCCTGATCGATTCGCTTTACACCGAGGCGATGCTTCTCGCGGACGAGGCGCGGTCCTATTTCGACGACGCCGGGCGCGACGACCGCGCGACTCTGGAGCCTTTCGCGAGGGTCGGCTTCGCTTGCGAATCGCTGAAGGTGACGACCCGGATCATGCACATCGTTGCCTGGTTGCTGACCCAGCGCGCGATCGAATCGGGCGAAATTCCGAACCGCGAAGGGCGGCGGCCCGAGCGGCGGCTGGGCCAGGCGCAGGACAGCGACCAAGCGGTCGTCACCCAGTTGCCTGAAGCGGCGCAACGCCTCATCAATTCGAGCGCCGACCTTTATGCGCGTGTGAAGCGCCTCGACGAGGGAACGGTGGAAGCAGAAGTGCCTCAGAGCCCGGCGCGGGCGCTGATGGGCCGTCTTGAACGGGGCCTGACGGGCAGCGGTTCCTTCTAGTTCGCGCAAAGCCGCGCCCTGGCGGCGGCATATTGATCGACGAGCAGATCGATGAACTCGGCCGCGGGCCCGATCCGGTCGACCGCGCCGATCCCCTGACCCGAACCCCAGATGTCTCGCCACGCCTTCGCCTTGGCCGAGCCGTCCGAGCCGAACTTCATCGCCGTCGGGTCGATCCCTCCGAGGTTGTCCGGATCGAGCCCCGAATTGACGATCGACGAGCGCAGGTAATTGCCGTGAACGCCGGTGAAGAGGTCGGTGTAGACGATGTCCGCGGCCCCGCCGTCGACGATCGCCTGCTTGTAACCGACCGGCGCATTGGCTTCTTCGGTCGCGATGAACGGCGAGCCGACATAAGCGAGGTCGGCGCCGGCCGCCTCGGCGGCGAGCACCGATCCGCCGTTCGCGATTGCGCCCGACAGGATCAGCGGCCCTTCGAACCAGCTTCGAATTTCCTGGATAAGCGCAAACGGCGACCAGCGTCCGGCGTGACCGCCCGCGCCGGCAGCGACCGCGATCACTCCGTCGGCACCTTTCTCGATCGCCTTGCGCGCGAAGCGGTCGTCGATGACGTCGTGAAGCGTGATTCCGCCCCACGAATGCACCGCCGCATTGAGCTCGGGCCGTGCGCCGAGCGAGCTGATGATGATCGGCACCTTCCATTTGGCGCAGGCCTGCATGTCGTGATCGAGGCGATCGTTGGAGCGGTGGACGATCTGGTTGACCGCGAACGGCGCCGCCTGGCGTTCAGGGTGATCGCGATTCCAGGCGGTCAGCGCCTCGGTGATTTCATGAAGCCACTCGTCGAGCAGCGATTCGGGCCGCGCATTGAGCGCGGGAAAGCTGCCGACGATGCCCGACGTGCACTGAGCGATCACCAGCTTTGGATTGGAGATGATGAACATCGGCGCGCCGATCACCGGGATCCGTAGCCCCTGAAGGATCGGCGGCAGGCTCAAAGTCCGTGATAGTCCCTGTACCAGGCGACGAAGCGCGGCACGCCTTCGTCGATCGAGGTGCTCGGCTCGAAGCCGTGATCGCGCTCGATCGCGCTGATGTCGGCGAAGGTTTCCTTGACGTCGCCGATCTGCATCGGCTGGGGATCGGCGATCGCCTTGCGGCCGGTCTCCTGCTCCAGCAGCTCGACGACCCGCATCAGATCCTCGCTGCGGCTGTTGCCGATATTGTAGAGGGCGTGCGGGCTGGTGCTTCCCCCCGCTTTCACCTCGCCGTCATCGGCGGGAGGCCCGTCGAGGCAGGCGATCACGCCGCGGACGATGTCGTCGATATAGGTGAAGTCGCGGCGCATTTCGCCGCGGTTGAACAACGGCAGCGGCTTGCCCGCGAAGAGCGCTTTCGTGAAGATCCACATCGCCATGTCGGGCCGGCCCCAGGGTCCGTAGACCGTGAAGAACCTGAGGCCGGTGAGCGGGATCCGGTAGAGGCTCGAATAGCTCTCGCTCAACAGCTCGTCGGCTTTCTTGGTCGCGGCATAGAGCGAGAGCGGATGGTCGACGCGGTCCTCGACCCGGAACGGCAAGGTCTTGTTGCCGCCGTAGACGGACGATGACGAGGCATAGACCATGTGCCGCGGACGTCGGGCCCTCGCGAGCTCCAGCATGTTGGCGTGACCGACGAGGTTCGACTGAATGTAGGCCGCGGGATTTTCGAGGCTGTAGCGGACGCCGGCCTGCGCTCCCAGGTGAACGATCGCGCCGATGTCGATCGCATCGGTCACTCGGCGGAGCGCTTCCGCATCCGCGAAGTCGACGCGTTCGAAGCGGAACCGGTTGTCGTACTGGCGGGCGAGGTTCGCGAGACGTGCCTGTTTCAACGCCGGATCGTAATAATCGTTGAGATTATCGATGCCGACGACCTCGTCGCCCCGCTCGAGAAGCGCGCGCGCGGTCGACGAGCCGATGAACCCCGCGGCCCCGGTGACGAGAACAGCCATGGGCGCGCCATAGGGGGTGCAGCGGGCAAGTGAAAAGCCCTAGAGGCCGCGCATGTCCCAGAGCTGGACCTTCGCCATCGACCGCGGCGGCACATTCACCGACGTCGTCGCGCGCTCGTCGGATGGGCAGGTCAGGGTCGAGAAGCTGCTGTCGGACGACCCCGCCCATTACGAAGATGCGGCGCTGGAAGCGATCCGTCGCGTTCTCACCGCGGACGGCGGGACGGTCGCCGGGGTGCGAATGGGCACGACGGTCGCGACCAACGCGCTGCTCGAACGCAAAGGAGAGCGCCTGGCGCTGGCGATCACGCGGGGCTTCGGGGACGCGCTTCGCATTGGCTATCAGGCCCGACCGGAAATCTTTGCTCGGCACATCGTGCTGCCCACGATGCTGTACGAGTTTGTCGTCGAGGTCGACGAGCGGATTGCGGTCGATGGCGAAATGATCGTGCCACTGGATGAGACCGGCGCTCGAAAGGCGCTCGAAGGAGGTGCGGCGATCCGGGACCGATTCGCTCGCGATCGTGCTGATGCACGGCTGGCGTCATTCGAAGCATGAGGAGCGACTGGCGGAGATCGCGCGCGAGCTCGGCTTCGCGCAGATATCGGTAAGCCACGAGGTCGCGCCGCTGATCAAGCTGATCGGGCGCGGCGATACCACGGTGGTCGACGCCTATCTGTCGCCGGTCCTTCGCCGCTACGTCGATCGCGTCGCCGCCGGACTTCTCAAAACGACCGAGCTCCAATTCATGCAATCGAACGGCGGGCTTGCCGGAGCGAACGCATTTCGCGGCAAGGACGCGATCCTGTCGGGTCCCGCCGGGGGCGTCGTCGGCATGGTGGCGGCGAGCGCCGCGCATGGCGGTGATCGGCTCATCGGCTTCGACATGGGCGGTACCTCGACCGACGTGTCGCATTATGCCGGCGAGTTCGAGCTCGCCGACGAAAGCGTTGTCGCGGGGGTGCGAATCCGCGCGCCGATGATGCAAATCCACACGGTAGCGGCCGGCGGAGGGTCGATCTGCCAGTTCGACGGCATGCGCTTTCGTGTCGGACCTCAAAGCGCCGGCGCGAGGCCGGGACCGGCCTGTTATCGCAACGGCGGCCCGCTGACCGTCACCGACTGCAACCTGTTCCTGGGCCGGATCGACCCGGTGCAATTTCCCGCCGTCTTTGGGGCGGCGGGTGACCTGCCGCTCGATCCCGGCGCTTCGCGTGCGCGACTCCAGGAGGTGGCCGACCAGCTTGGCGGAACGAAGAGCCTCGAGCAGATCGCGGAAGGCTTCCTTGACATTGCGGTGGACAACATGGCCGCGGCGATCCGCAAGATTTCGATCGCGCGAGGTCATGACGTCACGCGCTATACGCTGGCATGCTTCGGAGGAGCTGGCGGGCAGCATGCCTGCCGGAGTCGCCGATGCGCTCGGCATGAAGCGCATCCTCGTCCATCCGCTCGCGGGCGTGCTGTCGGCCTATGGCATCGGGATCGCGGACGTGAAGACGATTCGCGACGCGAGTGTCCTGCAGCCGCTCGGCGAGGATTTTTCTCGAGCGCTGTTTGAGCTGGAGGGGCGCGCCAGGGACGCGCTGGTCGAGCAGGGTGTCGATCACACGAGAATTCGAGCTCTGCCGCCGTGCCCGGCTGCGCTCTGGGGGCAGCGACACGACGCTGGAAATCGCGGTCCGCGATGCGGGCGAGATGCGAGCCGAGTTCGCGGAGGTTCATCGCAATCGCTTCGGCTATCTGGACGAAGACGCCGAGCTGATCGTCGATGCATTGGTGGTGGAAGCGGTCGGCAGAACCGACACGGGATTCCCCACGATGGCGCCAACGGAGCTCGAGCTGATTGAAGGCCCGGCGCTAATTTTCGAGCCCACTTCGACCATCGTCGTCGAACCCGGCTGGCGTGCGACGCGATCGGTCGATGGCATGATTGTCCTCACTCGCCTGGCGCCGCTCCAGCGCGCCAGGGCGATCGGCACCGACGTGGACCCCGTCCAGCTCGAGATCTTCAACAACCTGTTCATGGCGATCGCCGAGGAGATGGGCGTGGCTCTGCAGGCGACAGCGACGAGCGTGAACATCAAGGAGCGGCTCGACTTCTCCTGCGCGATTTTCGACGCCGAGGGTGCGCTGATCGCCAATGCGCCGCACATCCCGGTCCACCTCGGGTCCATGGGCGAGAGCATCCGCCGCATTATCGACGCGCGCGGGCAGGCGAGGGATGGGCGTGGAATTCGCCGCGGGGACGCCTACGTGCTGAACGATCCCTATCGCGGCGGGACGCACCTGCCGGACATCACGGTGATCGTGCCGGTCTTCTACGGCGAGGAGCTGCAGCCGTCGGCGTTCGTCGCGGCCCGGGGCCACCATGCGGACGTGGGCGGTATCGCGCCCGGATCGATGCCGCCCGACAGCCGGACCATCGATCAGGAGGGAGTGCTGATCGACAATCTCCTGCTGGTCGATGAAGGTCATTTCCGCGAGGCCGAGATTCGCGATGTGCTGGGGAGCGGCGACTGGCCGGCGCGCAATCCGGACCGAAACATCTCCGATCTCAAGGCCCAACTCGCCGCCTGTACGCGCGGAGCGGAAGTGCTGGCGCAGACCGCGCGCGATTATGGGCCCGAGGTCGTTGCCGCCTACATGCGGCACGTGCTCGCGAACGCCGAGGAATTGGTGCGCCGGCTTCTCGATCGGCTCGACGACGGCGAGTTCGATTACCAGATGGACAATGGCGCGCATGTGCGGGTTCGGATCGCCATCGACAGGCAGGGTCGTTCCGCGACGTTCGATTTTACCGGGACGAGCGACCAGCTAACCGACAATTTCAATGCGCCATTCTCGATCGTGCGAGCGGCGTCGCTTTATGTCGTGCGCACGCTGATCGACGATGCGATCCCGATGAATGACGGCTGCCTTCGACCGATCGAGCTGGTGGTGCCCGATGGCTCGATGCTCAATCCGAAATATCCCGCCGCGGTTGTCGCCGGGAATGTCGAGACCAGTCAGGTCGTGACCGACGCGCTCTTTGCCGCCACGGGCCGGCTGGCACCGAGCCAGGGGACGATGAACAATTTCACCTTCGGCAATGAGCGCCACCAATATTATGAGACGATCGCCGGCGGATCGGGCGCGGGGCCCGATCATGACGGGACGAGCGCGGTTCAGACGCACATGACCAACAGCCGCCTCACCGATCCGGAGATCCTCGAAACGCGGTTCCCGGTGCGGCTCGACCAGTTCGCGATCCGGCGCGGTTCGGGCGGGCCTGGAGCGCATTACGGCGGCGACGGAGTCGCCCGCGCCGTCACCTTCCTCGAGCCGATGCGCGCCAACATCCTCGCCAACCGTCGCCGGGTCCCGCCGCGCGGCCTGGCGGGCGGTGCGGATGCACAGCCGGGCCGAAACTGGGTCGAGCGCACCGACGGCAGTGTGGAGATGCTGAGCGCGACCGCCTCGGCGGAAATGCAGCCCGGCGACCGCTTCGTGATCGAGACACCCGGCGGCGGCGGGTTCGGGAGGAAGGGCGCGTGATCGATTATTGGCCGCTGCTCGGCATTGCGCTCGTCGTCCTTGGCTTCGCGCTTCGGTTCAATCCTTTGCTCGTCGTCGCCGTGGCCGCGATCGCGACCGGCCTTCTTGGCGGGATGCACTTTATGAAGGTGGTGGCGGCGCTCGGCCACGGCTTCAACCAGAACCGCAACGTCTCCGTCCTCTACATCGTGCTGCCCGTAATCGGGCTTCTCGAGCGATACGGTCTGCAGCAGCAGGCGCGGACGCTGATCCGGGGAATGAAGCGCGCGACCGCCGGCAGGTTGCTGCTTCTCTATCTCGGGTTCAGGCAGATCCTCGCGGCGCTGGGCCTGACGTCGGTCGCGGGTCATCCCCAGACGGTGCGCCCGCTGGTTGCGCCGATGGCGGTGGCCGCGGCGGAACTGGAGCATGGAGAGCTCGACGAAGCGACGGCGGAGAGGGTCCAGGCGATGGCGGCGGCGACCGACAATGTCGGGCTGTTCTTCGGCGAGGACATCTTCCTTGCAATCTCCTCGATCCTGCTGATCCAGGGCGTCCTCGCCGCCGATGGAATCCAGCTGACCCCCTTCCAGCTCTCTGTCTGGGCGATCCCGACAGCGATTTGCGCCTTCGTCATCCACGGCACGCGGCTGATTGTAATGGATCGGAAATTGGCCCGCTGTTCCCCGGCAAAGGCCGGGGTCCAGTCCAGAAAACCGAAACGGCGCGGTGGCGCCGCCTGGGCCCCGGCCTTCGCCGGGGAACAAGACGTGATCGACGTCCACTGGCTCTACATCCTTGCCGGCGCCACCTTTGCCGGCTTCGCCGCCGGCAGCGCGCGCAACCGGAGCAATCCGAAGCGCTGGGGCAACACCGCTTTCTGGACCTTGCTCGCGGTCAGCTTCTGGTTCGGCGACTTCCTTGGCGATATCGGCAATGGAATGCTCGTACTGGCGCTGGTCGCGCTGGCCGGCACGCATCTTCTCGGTCGGAGCGGAGCAAATTCGACCAGCGAAGAGCAGCGGCAACGCTTCTCCGAACGGTTCGGCAACAAGCTGTTCCTGCCCGCGCTGATTATTCCGTTCACGGCGTTCGTGGGGACGCTTCTCTTCACCTACACGCCGCTCAAGGACAGCGGCCTGATCGATCCGAAATCGGTGACTCTGGTGCTGCTCGGGATCGGCGTGATCATCGCGCTGATCGCCTGCCATGCATGGCTCCGCCCGCCCGCCCTCGCGGCGGTGGATGAAGGCAGCCGGCTCGCCGATTCAATCGGCTGGGCGTTGGTGCTGCCGCAGATGCTGGCTTCGCTTGGAGCGGTGTTCGCCGCTGCCGGCGTCGGAACCACCATCGGCGCGATGGCGAGCTCGATCATCCCGGAGGGCAGCATCTTCCTCGCCGTCCTTCTCTACGCGCTCGGGATGGTCGTGTTCACGATGATCATGGGCAACGCGTTCGCCGCCTTCCCGGTGATGGCGGCGGCGATCGGCGTTCCGATCCTCGTCCACCAGGACGGCGGCAACGCGGCAGTCATCGGCGCCGTCGGGATGCTCTCGGGTTTTTGCGGGACGCTGATGACCCCCATGGCCGCCAACTTCAACATCGTCCCCGCCGCGCTGCTCGAGCTGAAGGACCAATATGCCGTGATCAAGGCGCAGGTGCCGACGGCGATCCCGCTGCTGATCGCCAATATCCTGATCCTCTACGTCGCGGGATTCCACCTGTGACGATGCTCGACGCTGGTCTGGCGTCGAGCATGGCGCGCATAGCGCTGGGCCATGTCGCAAAGGAATATCCGCACAAGCTCGACCATGTGCTGCTCGGCGACAAGGATGCACTTCCGCCGCGCGTGCTTCATCCGGTCTTTTACGGCAGCTTCGACTGGCACAGCTGCGTTCACGGCTGGTGGACGCTGCTCACCGTTCGGCGTCTGTTTCCGGAAGTCCGGGAAGCCGAAGCAATCTTCGACTTGGCGAACGCAACCTTCACGCAGGAGAAAGTGGCCCGAGAACTGGCCTATCTCGATCGCCCGCTCAGCCGAGGATTCGAGCGGCCGTACGGGTTCGCCTGGCTCCTGTACCTGCACCTCGAAGCGAGTCGGCACAGCGAGAGCTGGATGGCCGAGCTCGAGCCGCTTGCCCGCGCCTTCGCGCAGCGTCTCGGCGACTATTTGGCAATCCTCACTTACCCGATCCGCGTCGGAACGCATTTCAACACTCCGTTCGCGCTCGTGTTGGCGCTTGAATGGGCCGACCGCTTCGATGAGGCGCTCGCGAAGCTGATCCGCGAGCGGGCCAATCACTGGTTCGGCGCGGACCGGGACTGCCAGGCGTGGGAGCCGGGCGGTGACGAGTTTCTCTCGCCCGCGCTGATGGAAGCGCTGGGCTTGGCGCGCACTCACCCCGAGCTCTTCCCGAGCTGGTTCGAGCATTTCCTTCCCGGGATCGGATCGCGGGAGCCCGCGACCTTGTTCACGCCGGCGATCGTCAGCGACCGCAGCGACGGGAAGATCGCGCATCTCGACGGCCTGAACCTCAGCCGCGCCTGGTGCTGGCGAAGTTTGCGCCGCTTCTTCGTCCCGAAGATCAAGCGATTGCGTCGAGCGCCGCGGACGAGCATCTCGCCGCGGCCCTTCCCCATATCGCGGGCGATTATATGGGCGAGCATTGGCTCGCGAGCTTCGCGCTGCTGGCACTGCTTGCCTGATCAGTCCGGTCGGCACTCCGCCGACAGCACGGCGTTCGGCTGTCCCGCATCGCCGGGCAGCCGCTGGCATATCGGCGTGCTTTCCAGCAACGCATCACCGCCGATCGCCTGGTAGGTCGCGACGATGTTCTGGGCGGCGGTGAGCTTGATCGAGACCAGCGTCTGCTGCGCGGCGTAGTAGGACCGCTGCGCGTCGAGCACGGTAAGGAAGGGATCGATCCCGGCATTGTAGCGTGCCTCCGTCAGCTGGTAGGCGTCGGCCGTCGCCGCCTGCTGGCGCTGGCGCGCGGCGATCTCGTCGTTGATCGTGCCACGCCGCGCGAGCGCGTCCGCGACGTCGCGGAAGGCCGTCTGGATCGTCCCCTGATAAGAGGAGACGGCGGCGCGCTGCTGGGCTTGGGTGAGGCGCACGTTGGCGTGCCCGGCGCCTGCCTGGAAGATCGTGTAGGTGGCGTCCGCGCCCGCGCTCCATCCGAATGCGCCACCGCTGAACAGCTTCAGAAGCGCGCTACTCGCGAAGCCGAGCAGGCCGGTGAGCGTGATCTTCGGGAACAGCGCAGCACGTGCCGCACCGATGTTCGCATTGGCTGCGCGCAGGTCGTACTCGGCCTGGATCACGTCGGGACGGCGCAGCAGGACGGAGGAATCAAGTCCAGGTGAGACCGGCGCGAACGTGCCGAACGCCTCGTCGATCGAGCCCGCGAGAAGCGACGGCTGGATCGGCGCGCCAACGAGCAGCTGAAGCGCGTTGACGTCCTGCGCGACCGCGGTGCGCTGCCGCGCCAGGTCCGCCTGCGCGATGGCGAGGATCTGCTGCGCCTGGTCGAGGTCGGTCCGGGGCGCGATGCCGCCGTCCAGCCTGAGGCGCGTGAGCCGCACGCTCCTTTGCGCGCTCTCGGCTGTCCGCGCCGAAATCTGGAGGAGGCTGGAATCCGCCGCATGGTCGAGCCAGGCATTGGCGATGTCCGCAACCAGCGTCAGGCGCGTCGCCCGCGCGCCCGCCTCGGTAGCGAAATAGCGATTGAGCTGCACGTCGGTCAGCGAACGCAGGCGGCCGAACAGGTCGAGCTCGAAATTCGGCACGCTGACGCCGGCCTGATACTGGGCGCCGACGCCGTTGTCCTTGTCGCCGGAGAGGGTGGCGCCGCCGTTCGCATTGATCGTCGGGAGCTGGTTCGCGCGCTGAATTCGGTATTGCTCGCGCGCCGCGGCGATATTGGCAGCGGTGGTTCGAAGGTTGCGATTGTTCGAGAGGGCCTGCGCGACCAGCGTTTGCAAACGGGCGTCCGTGAACACCTGCTTGTAGGTGAGGGCAGGAAGGTCGGCCTCGGCCGCGGCCAGATAGCTATCGCCGACGGGCCACGAGACGGGAACGCTGGGCTCCGGCCGAACGTAGGTCGGCTGCAAAGCGGTGCAGCCGGCGGCGAGGGTCGCGAGGAGCGCCGCGCCGCGTCTCATGCCTCGGCCTCCCGACGGCGGCGGAAACGCTCGCGGATGATGACCAACCCGTCGCGGACGCCGCGGCGGACGAGGACGATAGAGGAGCGGAATATAGAAGACGGCGAGGATCGTCGCCGTCAGCATGCCGCCGATCACCGCGGTGCCGATGGCGATCCGGCCATTGGCGCCCGGTCCGGTCGCGATCGCGAGCGGAAAAACCCCGAAGATGAAGGCGAAGCTGGTCATCAGGATCGGTCGCAGCCGGATCCGCGCCGCTTCGATCGCCGCGTCGAGGATTCGCTTCCCTTCCCTCTCGGCGCGCTCCGCGAATTCGTTCATCAGGATCGCGTTCTTGGAGGTGAGGCCCATCGTGGTGAGAAGGCCGATCTGCAGGAACACGTCGTTCTGCAAGCCGCGCAGGGTCACGAACAGGATCGCACCGACGAGGCCCAAAGGCACGACGAGCAGGACGGCGAGGGGGATCGACCAGCTTTCGTAGAGCGCCGCAAGGCACAGGAAGATGACGATCAGCGACACGGCGTAAAGCAGAGGCGCTTGTCCAGACGCGACTCGCTCCTGGTAGGACGCTCCCGACCATGCCGCGCTGACGCCCGGGATCTGAGACGCGAGTTTCTCGATCTCCGCCATCGCCTGGCCCGAGCTTCCACCCGCTGCCGCCTGGCCGTTGATTTCAAACGACGACAAGCCTTCGAACCGGCTCAGCGTCACCGGCGCGGTCGTCCAGCTCGTGCTCGCGAACGATGTGAAGGGCACCATCTGCCCCTGGTTGTTGCGAACATACCAGTCGCCGATGTCGGCGGGCGCGGCGCGATACGGGGCGTCGCCCTGCACATAGACTCGCTTGACTCGGCCACGGTCGATGAAATCGTTGACGTAGCGGCCGCCCCACGCGGTCGACAGCGTCGAGTTCACATCGGTCGTCGTGAGGCCGAGCGCGGTCAGCCGCGGCACGTCGATATCGACCTTGAGGCTGGCGACGTCGGGCAACTCGCTGAGACGCACCTGCGCTAGCTCCGGGTCTGAATTGGCCGCCGCGAGCAGGCGATCGCGCGCCGCCGCGAACTGCTCGCGGCTCATGCCGCTGGTATTCTGGAGCTGCATCGTAAACCCGGCCGATTGGCCGAGACCGCGGATCGCGCCGGGAACGAGCGCGAACACCTGCGCGTCACGGAGGCCGCGGAACGCCGCCGAGGCGCGGTCGACGATTGCCTCGGCGCTGTTGTCGCCGCCCTTCCGTACATCGAACGGGGCGAGGTTCAGATAGGCTTGTCCCGTGTTCTGGCCCGATGCGCCGCCGCCCCCACCGCCGGTGACCGCGAAGAAGGTGTGGATGTTCTTGCTGTCCGGCCCGTGCAGGAAATATTGCTCGGCGCGGCGTTCCACGTCCTGCGTGCGGCCCGAGGTCGCGCCGGCGGGAAGACGGAACTGGACCATGGCATTGCCCTGGTCCTCGGCCGGGATGAAACCGGTCGGGAGCCTCCAGTAAAGCACCACCAGAAGAAGGCAGACTCCGGCATAGATGGCGAGGAAGAGCCACTTGCGTTCGACTACCCGGCCAACATTGCCGACGTACCAGTCGATGACGCGCTGAAAACGGTCGTTGAAGCCGACGCGCGCCCGCTCGACGCTGTGGGCAAGCCGCGGCGCCCGACGGCCGAACCAGGTCTCCTCGACGCTCGCATGCTGGCGCCGCAGAACGCTGGCGGCGAGCGACGGGCTGAAGGTGATTGCCAAAACGACGGACAGGAACATCGCGGATACGATCGTCGCCGAGAACTGCCGGTAGATGACGCCCGTCGAACCGCCGAAGAACACCATCGGCAGGAACACCGCGGAGAGCACGAGCGCGATGGCGACGAGCGCCATCTGGATCTGGTGCATCGAGACGATCGTGGCTTCCTTGACCGTCAGCTCGGGCTGCTCGTGAAGGATGCGCTCGACATTCTCGACCACGACGATGGCGTCGTCGACGAGCAGGCCGACGGCGAGCACGAGCCCGAACAGGGTCAGCGTGTTGATCGAGAAACCGAGGACGTAGAGCATCCCGAAGGTGCCGAGCAGCACCACTGGAATGGCAATCCCCGGGATCAACGTGGCGCGCCAGCTCTGCAGGAAGACGAACATCACGAGGATGACGAGGACCATCGCCTCGGCGAGGGTCTTCACCACCTCGATGACCGAGAGCCGGATGAAGTCGGATGAAATCGTTGGCGTAGGCGACATGGTAACCGGCCGGCATGGTCGGCTCGACCCGCGCCACCTCGGCCTTGACGAGCCTCGAGGTGCGACAAGGCATTCGCGCCCGGCTCGAGGTAGATCCCGATGCCGGCGCCGGGATGGCCGTTGATCCGGATCGATGCCGAATAATTGTCGGCGCCAAGCTCGACCCGGGCGACGTCCGACAGGAGCACTCGGGCGCCCGACGGGTCGGCCTTGACGATGATGTTGCGAAACTGCTCGGGAGTCTGGAGCCGCGACTGGGCGGTGACGGTCGCATCGAGCATTTGCCCCTGCGGCTGGGGCATGCCGCCGATCTCGCCCGCGGCGACTTCGACGTTCTGGTTCTGGATCGCGCTGATGATGTCGCTCGGCATCAGCTGCACGCTCTGCAGCTTGTTCGGATCGAGCCAGATCCGCATCGCATATTTGGACCCGAACACGTTGACGTCGCCGACGCCCGAAAGACGCGACAGATCGTCCTGGAGGTTGGTCAGCAGCCAGTCCGACACATCGACGTTGGTCGACTTGTCGGTCTCGTCATAGACGCCGACGATCATGAGGAAGTCAGGCGAGCCCTTGGTGACGGTGACTCCCTGCTGTTGCACTTGTTGCGGCAGGCGGGCGACGGCCGACTGAACCTTGTTCTGGACCTGGACCTGCGCGATGTCTGGATCGATCCCCTTGTCGAACACGGCCTGGATCGAAACCGAGCCGCGAGAGCTCGACGACGAACTGAAATAGAGCAGGCCGTCGAGACCGGTCAGATTCTCCTCGATCACCTGCGTGACGCTGCTCTCGAGCGTTTCCGCGGAAGCGCCGGGATAGCTCGCCCGGATGCTGATCTGGGTCGGTGCGACGTCGGGATATTGCGCGACGGGAAGCGCGAAGATCGCGCCGATACCGCCGAGCATGATGATGATCGCGAGGACCCAGGCGAAGATCGGCCGTTCGATGAAGATCCGCGACATCCGCTAGCCGCCGCGCGTCCTCTGCATCGCCTTCATTGCACCGGGCGAGGGCGCCTGCACCTTCTGCGGCGCGGCTGCCGGAACTGGCTTGATCGGGGCCCCGTCCTTGAGGCTGCCGATGCCCTGCGTGATCACCTTCTCGCCCGCGGCGAGGCCCTGCGTCACGACCCAGTAGGGCCCCTGGGTCCGGGCGGCGACGACCGTGCGCTGCACGGCCCGGTTGCCCGGCCCGACGACGAACAGGGTCGCATTGCCTTGCGGGTCGCGGGTCACCGCCTGCTGCGGCACGAGGAAGGCGGAGGTGTCCACGGCCTGGGCGAACTGGGCGGTCACGAACATCCCGGGCAGGAGCAACGACTGCGGGTTGGCGAACCGCGCGCGCAGGGTCACGGTTCCGGTCGTCTCGTCGACCATCACCTCGCTGAACTCGACCGTGCCCGTGAAGCCGTAGTCGGAGCCATCCGGGAGCTTGAGGCGCACCTGCGCGGACGCTGGCTCGACGCCTCCCTGGCTCAGGGCCCGCCGCAGCGCAAGCAGGTCCGCGGCCGACTTCTGGATGTCGACGAACACCGGGTCGAGGCGCGTGATCGTGGTCAAGGAATCGGCTTGGTTGGCGGTGACGAGCGCGCCCTCGGTCACGCTCGACAGCCCGATCCGACCGGAGATCGGCGCGGGAACCCGGGTGAAGCGCTGGTTGATCTGGGCGCTCCGCAGCGCCGCGGCGTTCTGGGCCACCGACGCATCGGCCTGCCGCGCTTGCGCCACCGCATTGGTGTAGTCCTGCTTGGAAATCGCCTGTTGCTGGACCAGCGGCCGATAGCGGCTCGCCAGCGTTCGCGCCGCTTCGGCCTGGGCCCGCGCGCTCTGCAGGTTCGCCGCCGCCTCGGCAGCTTGCGCGTTATAGACGCTCGGGTCGATCTGGTAGAGCGTCTGTCCCTGTCGCACGAAGGAGCCTTCGCGGAACAGCCGCCGCTGGATGACGCCGGAGACCTGCGGCCGAACCTGCGACACCTGATAAGCCGCAACGCGGCCCGCAAGCTCCTGCTCGAGCGGAGCGCTACCCTGCTGGACCACGACGTAGCCGACCGTGGCTGGTGCGCCCGGCCCACCGCGACCACCGCGATTGCTTGCCGTGTCGCTACCTCCGCAGGAGGTCAGCAACAGGGTCGCCGCGACGGCCGCGACCGCGCGCGCGACTCCTGGCACCGATCGGGATCACAAGCTCGCGCCTATTTCCCTGCAGCGGCCGATGGCAAGCGCGGATGCGTTTCTTCTTAAAACCATGTCGAGCGGCGGCCGTTAGAGGAATTAACGTTCGTTAAGGCGACGCCTTCGACGAACGGCCAACTCAAACCGACGAAGGCGAATTGGTTCCAGCGGCGAAATTGGTTGCCTGGAACGCCGACCGGCGGACGGGAAATGGTGGACGCACTAGGGCTCGAACCTAGGACCCGCTGATTAAGAGTCAGCTGCTCTACCAACTGAGCTATGCGTCCCCAAGGTAACCTGGGATGCCGTGAGGCGGTGCTTCGGCGCTTGGAGCGCTCTGGAGCGGGGCGCCGGTAGCATGGGCGGATTTGGGGCGCAACCGCGCGAATTCAACCTTCAGGCGAGTCTCGACCGGCTTCGTTGTTGCCGTTCGAGCGCCATCAGCAGTCCGAGGCAGAGCATCACGGTCATGACCGCCGAACCTCCGAAGCTGACGAGCGGAAGCGGGACTCCGACGACGGGCGCGAGGCCGGTCACCATCATCAGATTGATCGACACGTAGAAGAAGATCGTCGCCGACAGGCCGGCCGCGGTGAGCTGCGCGAAACGGCTTCGGCTGTTCGCGCTGACCTTCATGCCCCAGCGAATGACCAACGCGAAGGCGATGATCAGCAAAACGCCGCCGACCAGGCCCCATTCCTCCGCCATGGTCGCGAAGACGAAGTCGGTGTGGCCTTCGGGCAAATAATCGAGGTGGCTCTGGCTGCCGTGCAGGAAGCCCTTGCCCCAAATGCCTCCGGAGCCGATCGCGATCTTCGACTGGGCGATGTGGTAGCCGGCGCCGAGCGGATCGCTCTCGGGATCGAGGAAGATGTCGATGCGCTTGCGCTGATAGCCGTGCATCATGCTGTAGACGAACGGCGCGGCGACCGCGATCGCCCCGGCTGGCGCGAGGAAGATCCACAGCGGAAGGCCGGCGAGGAACATCACCGTCACCCCGCACAGCAGCACCATGATGCAGGTGCCAAGATCGGGCTGGACGAGGATCAGGAAGGCGGGGACGCCGAGCAGCACCGCGGCCGGCCAGATCGCGCGCCACCGGCGGATCTCGCCGACCGGGACGAGCTCGTAGAAGCGGGCGAGGGTCAGAACGATCGCCGGTTTCATGAATTCGGACGGCTGCAGGCGGATCGGTCCGAGATCGAGCCAGCGCTGCGCACCTTTGCTGACGAAACCCAGCGCCTCGACGCCGATCAGCATGACCAGCGTCGCGCCGTAGAGAGGGAAGGCGATCGACTTCATGGTCGATTCGCTCATCCACGACATGCCGATCGCGACGCAGAGGAAGAAGAGGAACACGATCGCCTGCTTCACGGCCCACGGCCTGACCGAGCCGCCGGCGGCGGAATAAAGGACGATCAGGCCGAAGCCCGCGATCCCGGCGACGAGGAAGATCAAGCGCCATGGCAGCCGCGCGAGCGGCCGCGGGATGATCGCCGAGGTGATCATGCCTGCTGGGCGGGGAGCGGCGGAAGCCCGTTCGCGGCGCGCCAGGCGGCGGTCTTGCGCGCAATCCGCTGCTCGAGCGGCCCGCCGATTCCCTGCTCGAAGGCCGCGAGGTTCTGAAGAGCCTTTTGCTTGTCCCACAGGAACAGCAGGGTATCGCGGATCAGCGGCGCGGCGACGGCCGCGCCAAAGCCGCCGTGCTCCATGATCGCCGCGGCCGCATATTGCGGGTTGTCGGCCGGCGCGAAGGCGACGAACAGCGAGTGATCGCGCAGCCTCCACAAGGCCGCCGTTCGCCCCCCGCGCTCGTCAGCGCCGAGCTTGTGGACCTGCGCGGTGCCGGTCTTGCCGGCCATCCGGATGCCATCGAGCGGCAACTTGGCGCCGGCGGCGGTGCCGTGGTCGACGACGCCCTCCATCGCTCGCCGGATGAAATTGAGATGGTCCTGGTCGATCTCGAGTTGCGCCTGCGGCGCAAGCGGCTTCGACTTGAGCAGCCGCGGCACGACCCGTCGCCCGGTGGAGATACGGCTCGCCATCACCGCGAGCTGGAGCGGGTTGATCAGGATGTAGCCCTGGCCGATCGACATGTTGATCGTGTCGTAGACCTGCCATTCGCGATGATATTTCTGCTCCAGCCACTGCGGGTCGGGGACCGTCCCGTAGCGCTGCGTCGCGAATGGCAGATCGAACTTCTCGCCGAAGCCGACGTGATGGATCATCGGCGCCAGCTTGTCCGCCCCGGCGCGGCGGCACATCTCGTAGAAATAGATGTCGCAGCTCTTCACGATCGCGTCGGTCATGTTCACCGATCCGTGGCGCTGGTCGCAATGGAAGACGTGATTGCCGTAGGGGTATGAGCCCGAGCAGAAGACATGCTCGTCGCGGTCGATGCCGGCGTTCAGGAGCGCAAGGGCCATCGACGGCTTGATCGTCGATCCCGACGGATAGAGGCTCTCCGTCACCTTGCTGACGAGCGGCGTGTGATCGTCCTGCGACAGCATCTTCCACTCGGCCTGGCTGATGCCGTCGGAGAAATTGTTGGGATTGAAGGACGGCATCGACGGCATGGCGAGGATGTCGCCGGTTCGCACATCCATGACGACGACCGAGCCGGACTGGTCGCCGATCCGCCGCGCCGCATATTGGTGAAGGTCGGAGTCGATGGTCAGTTGCACCGTCCCGCCGCTGATGTCCGGTTTGGGATCGAGCTCCTTGACCAGCTTGCCCCGCGCGGTGACCTCGACGCGCTGCCCGCCGGGCTGCCCGCGCAGAGTCTGCTCGAGGGTCTTCTCGAGACCCTCCTTGCCGATCTTCACCCCCGGGACGAGGAGCAGAGGGTTCTTGTCCTCTTTCTCATATTCGGCGGCCGAAGCGGCGCCGACGTAGCCGACCAGTTGTCCGACCGTCGATCCGCCCGGATAGTAGCGGGTGAAGCCTTGTGAAGCGGAAACGCCGGGCAGGTCGGGAAGGCGCACGGTGATCGCCGCATATTGTTCGTAGGGAACGTTGTCGGCGACCGAGACGGGCTGGAAGCCGCGCGATTGAGCGAGCTCGCGTCCGATCCGGTCGACCTCGTCCGGTTCGAGCGCAAGGAGCTTTGCGAGCTCGGGAACGACGTCCCGGCCCGTCTCCAGCTGCTGCGGGATGATGTCGACCCGGAAGCTCGCCTTGTTGATCGCGATCGGCTTGCCAAAGCGATCGATGATCCATCCCCGCCGCGGCGGCACCGGGATCAGCTGCACCCGATTGCTCTCGCTCAGCAGCTGGTACTTCTCGTTCTGCGCGATCGCGAGCCAGCCCAGCCGGCCGATGAGGAGACCGCCGATGGCTGCCTGGGCGCCGCCAAGGACAAGCATCCGGCGCGAGAACGTGATCGACTGATGCGCGGTCGTGATTCGGATCGGCTTCACCGGCCCAGCCTCCACCGGTCGATGCGCGAGACTGCCCAGGCGGCCAGCGGAAAGGCGCAGACGGAAATCAGGAACTGGGGGAGCATGATCGCGAACGGGATCGCCGCGCCGCTCAGCCGCGCGACCCGCCATTGAATTAAGCCGTCGATCGCAATCAGCACCGTCGCAACCATCCACTCGATCCAGTAGTCGCGCCACATGGTGCGGCGATCGATCAAGTCGAGCGCCAGCATTGTGAGGCTCCACAAAGCTATTGAAAAACCTAGCGGATATCCAGTGAACAGGTCGTTGACGAGTCCAAGCGGAGCGGCCCACCACGCGGGCCATGGGTCGGCACGAAGGAGCCGCCAGCTGATGAGCGCGAGATAGCCGAAATCGGGAAACCAGCCCCCCGTCGACACGATTGGAAGCGCGGCGAGAAGGGAAGCGCCGACCACGGTCGCCGCCGGAACGAACAGCGCGAATCGGGTCGGCCCCTGGCTGAACCGCCTCGTCGAAGTGAGCGCCGAGCGGGCCATCAGGGGGCGCTTGTCGCCGGTTCGTTCTCTGCTGCCATCGCGGCCGGCTCGTACGCGGGCTCGACGATCGCAAAGCTGGTGGTCGCGGGGTCAGCCAGCGGCAGCGCGATGGCGCCGTCGTCCTTCAGCCTTACCACGCGCGCGACCGGCACGCGCGGCGGATAAAGCCCGCCGGTCCCCGAAGTGACGATCATGTCCCCGCGTCTGAACGGGTTCCGGCCGACCTCGAGGGGCCGGACTTCGATGGTCCCGTCGCCGCGGCCCTGGGCGATCACCGGGATTCCGCCGCGCAGAAGCCGCGCCGGCACGATGCTCGTCCGGTCCGAGATGAGCAGCACGCGCGAAGCCAGCTGGCCGACGTCGACGATTCGGCCGACGAGGCCATCGGCCGAGCGGACCGGCATGCTTTCGCGAACGCCGTCCTTGGCTCCGGCCGAAAGGATCGGCGAAGCGGCGCGGGCTGTTGAACGACGAGCCGACGATGCGGCCGGTTGCGACGGTGTCGCGCACATGTTCGCGCAGCTGCAACGCCGCCCGCAGTTGCTGGTTCTCCTGGTTGATCGCGCGCGCTTCGACCATGCGCTGGAGAAGGACACTGCGCTCGCGCTTCAATTCCGCGTTCTGGCTCGCGGCATCCCAATAATCGTCGGCTCCGGTAACCAGCCCGCCGGCCGTCGCTGTCACCTCATGCAGGGCGCTCGCAACGGGTCCGGTAACGTCGAGCGCCGCGCCGCGAAGTCGTTCGAACGTCGTCGGCGAGACCAGCGAGACGGCGAGCAGGACGAGACCGATGACGATCCCGGCGATCACGGCCAGGAAGCTGAAGAACAGCCCGTATTGGGCTCGACGCGACCAGCCGGGGCGCGCGGTCGCCACCGCTCAGCGCTCCGCTATGCGGTCTGCAGGACGCCGCGGAACTGCTCTTCCTCCAGCGCTCGGCCGGTTCCGAGCGCGACGCAGGTCAGCGGGTCATCGGCGACGGTGACGGGGAGGCCGGTCTCATCGCGAAGAACCTCGTCCAAGACCTTGCAGCAGCGCGCCACCGCCGGTGAGGACGATGCCCTGGTCGCAAATGTCGGCGGCAAGCTCCGGCGCGGTATTCTCGAGCGCGATTCGAACGCCCTCGACGATCGTGCCGACCGGTTCGGAGAGCGCCTCGGCGATCTGGCCCTGATTGATCGAGATTTCCTTGGGAACGCCGTTCACCAGGTCACGGCCCTTGATGTGGACCGTCTTGCCGATGCCGTCGACCGGCGGCTTGGCGATCCCGACTTCCTTCTTGATCCGTTCGGCCGTGGCTTCGCCGATCAGCAGGTTGTGGTTGCGGCGGACGTAGGAGCTGATCGCTTCATCCATCTTGTCGCCGCCGAACTCGGACCGAGGTGGTGTAGGCAAGACCACGCAGCGACAGGACGGCAACCTCGGTCGTTCCGCCGCCGATGTCGACGACCATCGACCCGATCGGCGCGGTGACCGGCATGTCGGCGCCGATCGCGGCCGCCATCGGTTCCTCGATCAGGTAGACGGCGCTGGCGCCGGCGTTCGAGGCGGCGTCACGGATCGCGCGGCGCTCGACCGAAGTCGAGCCGCTCGGGACGCAGATCACGATTTCCGGGAAGCGCCAGGCGCGCATCTTGCCGCCATGGACCTTGTGGATGAAGTGCTTGATCATCTGCTCGGCGACATCGATATCGGCGATGACCCCGTCGCGAAGCGGTCGGATGGCTTCGATCTGGTCGGGCGTCTTGCCCATCATCAGCTTGGCGTCTTCGCCGACGGCCTTGACCTTCTTGATCCCATTGACGGTCTCGATGGCGACGACCGACGGCTCGTTGAGGACGATCCCGCGGCCGCGGACGTAGACGAGCGTATTGGCGGTGCCGAGGTCGATCGCCATGTCGTGCGACATCCACTTGAACCAACGATTCCAGAACATCGCTACCCCTGCTCTCGCCCTGTTTGGTGAACGGCGCTTAACCAACGCCCAAGTTTAATTAAGAATTGGTAACCGGCCATTGAATGCGGTCTGAATTTTCAGGAAAAATCAGTGCTTCGCCGGCCGTTCGGAATTGGGATAAGACCCCTGACATGTCAATAAGAAGGCTGCCGCCTGAGCTCGTCAACCGGATCGCCGCTGGCGAGGTGGTCGAACGGCCGGCAAGCGCGCTCAAGGAGTTGATCGAGAACGCGCTCGACGCCGGCGCGAATCAGGTCAGCGTGCGCCTTTGTGCGGGCGGGCTCGAGCTGATCGAAGTCGCCGATGACGGTTGCGGGATGGCCCCTGACGAAATGCTTCTCGCGCTCGAGCGGCACGCCACGTCGAAGCTCCCGAACGACGCCATCGACCAAGTCACCAGCTTCGGCTTCCGCGGCGAGGCCCTGCCTTCGATAGCAAGCGTGTCGCGGCTGACGCTGGAAAGCCGCGTGCGCGGGGCCGATGGCTGGCGAATCGAGATCGACCATGGCGAGCGGACGGGGGAGGGGCCGGCCGCGCTGCCGCCGGGGACGCGGATCAAGGTCGAGGGCCTGTTCGACAAGGTCCCGGCGCGGCGCAAGTTCCTGCGCAGCCCGCGCGCCGAATATGCGGCCTGCCTCGACGCGGTGAAGCGGTTGGCGATGGCGCGGAGTGACGTCGGGTTCACGCTCGATCATGACGGGCGGCGGATCCTGACGCTCGCGCCCGTCGATGCGCCAGCGCGCGTTGCCGAGCTGCTTAGCCATGAGCTCGACCGCCACGGGGTAGGAATCGACTGCGCGCGCGAGGGGTTGCGGCTGACCGGCGTGATCAGCCTTCCGACATTCAACCGCGGCATGGCCGACCAGCAATTCCTGTTCGTGAACTCGCGGCCGGTGAAGGACCGGCTGCTCGTTGGCGCGCTGCGCGCGGCGTATCGCGACCTCATCGCCCGCGACCGTCATCCGATCGTCGCGCTCTTTTTCGAGGTTCCGCTCGACGAGGTCGACGTCAATGTCCATCCCGCGAAGACCGAAGTCCGCTTCCGTGATCCTTCGGCGGTGCGCGGGCTGATCATCGGCGGCCTGCGCAACGCGCTCGACCAGGAAAGCCAGCGCAGCGCCGCCCGCGAGCAGGCCGCCGCGCCGGTGATGTGGACGACAAGCGCGACTTACGATGCCGCACTCACCCGTCACCCCCGCGAAAGCGGAGGTCCCGCTTCTTTTGGAGGCAGCGGGATTCCCGCTTTCGCGGGAATGACGAGTGGTGGGGTGGCCGAGGGGCAGCGCCTCTTCGACCATGTTCCCGCAGCACGCGCTGAGCCGGCGGTCGAGCCGGTGCCATCGCATCCGCTTGGCGTCGCCCGCGGGCAGGTCGCCGCGACCTACATCGTCGCCGAGGCCGAGGACGGGCTGGTCATCGTCGACCAGCACGCCGCGCACGAGCGGCTCGTCCTCGAACGGATGCGGGCAGCGCGCGAAGGCGGTGCCAGTCGCTCGCCAAGCCCTGCTCCTTCCGGAGGTCGTCGACCTTGACGAGCCCGACTGCGACCGCCTTGAAGGCGCGTCCGCCGATCTCGCCGACTTTGGTCTCGAACTCGAGCGCTTCGGCGCGACGTCGATACTGGTCCGCTCGGTCCCCGCGGCGCTGGGCAAGACCGACATCGCGGGCCTGCTCGCGGACCTCGCCGGGGAAATCGCCGAGCTCGGCGGCCCGATCAGCCTTCGCGAAAAGCTCGACCTCGTCGCGGCGACCATTGCCTGCCACGGGTCGGTCCGGGCCGGACGAATCCTCTCGGTCGCCGAGATGAATGCGCTGCTGCGCGAGATGGAGGTGACGCCGCGCTCGGGCCAGTGCAACCATGGGCGCCCGACCTGGGTGAAGCTCGGCCATTCGGAGATCGAGAAGCTGTTCGGCCGCAGGTAGCTTGTCCGAAACCATCCGGCTGCTAAGAGGCCGGCACAGGGAATGGGGTCTCCCCGGAGTTTCACGACTCTCAACCGCCGACTGGCCGATGACTCCTACTGGCGCACTCGCGGTGCAGTAGGAGGTCTATGCTCTATCTGATTGTCTTTCTTGGCGCAGGCATCGGCGGAGCGCTTCGCCACGGCGTCAACGTCGGCGCGACGCGGCTGTTTGGCCTCGGTTTTCCTTACGGCACTTTCATCGTCAACGTCGCCGGATCGTTCGTGATGGGTTTGCTCGCCGGCTTCTTCGTCTACAGAGCGGGAATTCCCCAGCATATGCGGCTATTCCTGACGACGGGCTTCCTCGGCGGGTTCACGACGTTTTCAACCTTCTCGCTCGACGCAGCGCTGCTGATCGAGCGCCATTCGTTCGGCGCGGCAGCCGGCTATGTCGTCGGAAGCGTCGCGGCCGGGCTTGCCGCATTGTTCTTCGGGTTGGCGGTGTTTAGGAGCGCCGGGCACCTGCCATGAACATCGACCTCATTCCCATCGGCGACGATCCGCCGAACACCGTCAACGTCATCATCGAAGTGCCGGTCGGCGGCGAGCCGGTGAAATATGAGTTCGACAAGAAGTCGGGCGCCCTGTTCGTCGACCGAATCCTTCACACGCCGATGCGCTATCCGGCGAACTACGGGTTCGTGCCCCACACGCTCTCTCCCGATGGCGACCCGATCGACGCCCTCGTCGTCGCACGTTCGCCGTTCATTCCGGGATCGGTGGTCCGCGCGCGCCCGATCGGCGTCCTGTTCCTCGAGGACGAGCACGGGGGCGATGAGAAGCTCATTGCCGTCCCCGTCGATTCCACTTTCCCTTATTATTCGGATGTGGCGGGCCATGACGATCTGCCGAACATCGTCATGCAGCAGATCGAGCACTTCTTCACCCACTACAAGGACCTCGAGCCCGACAAGTGGGTGAGGGTCGGGCGCTGGGGCGAAGCCGACGAAGCGAAGCGCGTCCTGACGGAAGCGATTGAGCGCGCGAATCGCTGAACGGCGCGACTTGGCGCGGGAATTCTGATACAGGTGACTGCCTCATCAGGAGACGCGCGATGGCAAGCGAGGATCGCATCTATTTCGCGCGACGTGCCGCCGAAGAGGAAGAGTTGGCGCTGAACGCCGCCGAGCCCGAAGTCGCGGAAGCGCATCGCAAGCTCCAGCGCGCCTATCTCGAGCGTGCAAGCGTCGGTGACCGCCCCGACATGCAGGTTAGCGCTCAGCAGATCGGCTGATCGCTACTCGCCCAAGCGCCGGTAGGTTCGTTCGATGAGCGTTTCGCGAGAATCGGAGCGCGCCTTCTCCAATCGCAAGTAGGCGCTTGCTTCCTCGGCTCTCAGCTCGTCGGCAAAGCGGCCGGCGCGGACCTCGGCCAGGATGTCCGCCATCCGCGCCTTGACTCCGGAATCGACGATCCGCTTGCCGCCGAGGAGCGCACCGAGCTCCGCGGTGTTCGAGATCGCCTCGCGCATGCCGGCGATCCCGCGCGCCTCGATCAGCTCCGCGATGAGATGCAACTCGCCGACGCATTCGAGGTAGGCGACCTCCGGCGAGATGCCGCCCGCGACGAGGGTTTCGAAGCCGGCGATGAGCAGTTCGGGGACGCCGCCCCAGACGACCGCCTGTTCGTTGAACAAATCGGCCTCGGCCTCTTCGGCGAAGGACGAGGCAATCAGTCCCGACCGGCCGCAGCCGATCGCACGGCCATAGGCGAGAGCGATCGCTCGCCCATTTCCGCTAGCATCCCGTTCCACCGCCCACAGGCCGATCATGCCCTTGCCCTGCTGATAGAGCGACCGCAGAGCGGTGCCCGGGCCCTTGGGCGCGACCATGAAGACGTCGAGATCGGCGCGCGGCTCGACGAAGCCGAACCGCACGGACAGGCCGTGGCTGAAGCCTAGCGCCGCGCCTTGCTGGAGATGCGGTTCGATCTCGCGGTACAGCGCCGCGTGGATTTCGTCGGGCGCGAGCATCATGACCACGTCGGCAGACCCGACCGCGCTTTCGATCAGCGCCGTTTCGAGGCCGGCGGACTCGGCTTCGATCATGCTCCCGGAGCCGCCGCGAAGGCCGACCACAACGTCGATTCCGCTATCCTTCAGGTTGAGCGCCTGAGCGCGACCCTGATTGCCATAGCCGAGGATGGCGACGCGCTTGCCCGAGAGCGCAGATGGATCGATGTCGGCATCGCCCAGGAAGTCCATCGCCGCCGACTAGCCCTTCGGCTTCAGCAGGGCCAGCGCGTCGCCGAGGCGATCAACGGCGAGCGCCTCTTGAAACCGCGGCCAATCGGCGGGCGGCTGGTGGGCGAACCAGGTATATTGCCGCTTGGCGTAGCGGCGGGTCGCCTGCTGCCCAGCCGCGATCGCCGCATCGAGCGAAGGTCTCGCCGAGGAGGTAGCGCGTCAACTCGGTCACACCGATCGCGCGCATCACTGGCAGGTTGGGGTCGAGCTTGCGTGCGAGCAGTGTCTCGACCTCGGTCACCGCGCCTTGGTCGATCATGTGCGCGAAGCGCTCGTCACATCTTGCGTAGAGCCATTTGCGCGGGGGAAGCAAGAACGAGCGGACGAAGGCTGATCTCGGCGCCAATGCCACCCTCCCGCTGTCGTTGCCATTCGGCAAGCGTGCGACCGGTCGACACGATCACCTCGAGCGCGCGGTTGGTCCGTGCGCTGTCGCCGGGGTTGAGGCGAGCGGCTGCAGCAGGATCGAGCGTCGTCAGCCTGGCGCGATTCTCTTCGGCGGACGCGCTGCGCACGCGCGCGCGAATGCAAGGATCGATCGCCGGGACGGGAGCGATGCCGTCGAGCAGGGTTCGCAGGTAAAGGCCGGTGCCGCCAACCAGGATCGGCGTCCGGCCGCTCGCGTGAACATCGGCGATTTCGCGCCGCGCCATGCCCGCCCAATCGGCCGCCGAGCAGGGGAGAGCGCCGTCGAGAACTCCGTACAGGCGATGCTCGGCCGCTTTGAGTTCATCATCGGCGGGCGCGGCGCTCATTACGGGCAGATCGCGATAGACCTGCGCGCTGTCGGCGTTGACGATCACCCCGCCCATCTGCTGAGCAAGAGCGAGGGCCAGCGCGGACTTGCCGCTCGCGGTCGGACCGGCGATGAGAACGAGAGGAGGTTTGGGTTCGCTCGGCATGGCAATCGCGACGCTGATAGCAGTGGGACGGCTCGATGACAGGCTCGTGGATCGCGCGCTGGGCCTTCTGCGCGAGCTCGATCCGAACGCGTGCTTTCTTCACTGGATCGATGAGGGCGACGCCGCGGACCTGCGCTTCGCCGGGGATGGAAAGGCCGCGCGCTGGGCACTGGATTCACTTGAAGGGGTCGACCTCGTCGTCCAGCCGGAAGAGCCGCGCTGGAAGCGCCTGCTCGTCGCCGACATGGATTCGACGATCATCGGCCAGGAATGCATCGACGAACTCGCCGATTTCGTCGGCCTCAAGGAGAAAGTCGCGCGTATCACCGAGCGCGCGATGCAGGGAGAGCTTGATTTCCCCGGGGCGCTGCGCGAGCGGGTTCGGTTGCTGGCCGGGCTCGACGAGCGGGCACTGCGGCGCTGTCTCGACGAGCGCGTCGAGGTGACCGCCGGGGCCGAGACGCTCGTCCAGACAATGCGCGCGGGCGGATCCAGCTGCTTGCTCGTCTCGGGTGGCTTTCTATCCTTCGCCGAGCCGATCGCCGGCGCCGTCGGCTTCGACCGGGTCAAGGCCAACCGCCTCGTTTTCATCGGCGGGAAGCTCAGTGGGGAAGTCGGCGATCCAATCGTCGATGCCATGGCCAAGCGTCAGGCGCTCCTCGAAGCGCGAGAGCAACTCGGGCTGGAACGCGAGGACGTGATCGCGGTCGGTGACGGCGCCAACGACAAGATGATGATCGAGGAAGCGGGGCTCGGCATTGCATTCCGCGGCAAGCCCGCGCTCGTCGAGGCTGCGGACGCCGAGCTCAAATATCATGGGCTCGACGCACTGCTGTGGGTGCAGGGCGTTCGCCGCCGCGAGTGGTTCAGGAACTGACTATTTCGCCGGGACCGGGAAGCAGGAAATGCCGGCGGCGCTGCACGCCGACTGGGCCGCTGACTTGCTTTCGAACGGTCCGACCTGAAGGCGCGTGACGGAGCCGGCGGCAACGTAGAAAGGCTGCCGTCCCGACAAGGCGGCTTTACCCGACAGCTTCTTGTAGAGAGTTTCGGCATTCCCTCGCTTCGCAAACGCGCCAAGCTGGATTCGCCAGCCGCCCTTGGCCGGCCGCGCGGCAACAGCCTCTGACGGCGCGCTAGATTTCGCGTTCGTGCTTGCGGCAGGCGCCGCCAACTTCGGTGCGGATTTGGAGGGCTCCTTGGCGGCGGCGAGTTCGACCGCCTTGGCCTCCGGCTCCGGCGCCGCTTCGACCGCGGTGGATTCAACCGGCTTGTCGGGGGTCTCGGTCGCGGCGACGCGGGGTTTTGGAGCAAGCTTGGCGAGCTCGGCCGCCATGGCAGTTCCCCGCTTCCGGTCCGCCGCGGGCAGGAGCTGATCGAGCTGATCGCGAGTCTGCTTCGCCGGAGCAAGCCCGAGCTCGGTCGCCCGGCTGACGTAGGCGTATCCGCGGATGGGATCCTGAGTCACGCCGTCGCCGTTGAACAGGGCCGTGCCATAAACAAGCATTGCCCGCGGTTCGCCCTGATCGGCGGCCTTCTTCAGCCACTTGAGCCCGGACGCCTGGTCGCCGTTCTGGAACAGTAGCAAGCCGAGCGTGGTCGCGGCATCGACGTGTCCCTGGTTCGCCGCACGTTCGAACCATGTTTGCGCCGTTGCGAGATTGGTCTCGACGCCGCGTCCGAGGCGGTAGGCCTGGCCGAGATTGAACTGCGCGTCGGCGTCGCCCTTCGTGGCAAGCGGGATCCAGATGGCGACCGCTTTCGCATAGTCGGACCGCTGCCAGGCCTCGATCCCCTGCGTCACCGTTTGCGCGCGAAGAGGTACAGCTGTCGAAATCAAGAACGCCGCGGCAACGAAATACTTGCTACTCATCGAACAATATTCCCCCGCGCAAAGCTTAGCTTAGGTTGCCGCCGCCGCAAACAGGCTCTTGCCGATCTTAACCAGATTTTAGAGCCTCTGGTGTCACTCCGCTCGCTGAACTGACGTCAATTCGCGAGGGGAACAGCATGCGCGTCCTGGCTATGGCATCGCAGAAGGGCGGGTCCGGCAAGACGACCTTGTCCGGACATCTTGCGGTGCAGGCGCAAATGTCGGGGGCGGGCCCGGTCTGCCTGATCGACATCGACCCGCAGGGGAGCCTCGCCGACTGGTGGAACGAGCGCGAGGCGGAAATGCCGGCCTTTGCGCAGACCACCGTGGCGCGCCTTGCATCCGACCTCGAAGTCCTTCGCCAACAAGGCTTTCGCCTCGCGGTCATCGACACTCCGCCCGCAATCACCATGGCTATCCAGAGCGTGATCGCCGTCGCCGAACTCATCGTCATCCCGACCCGGCCGAGCCCCCACGACCTGCGTGCCGTCGGCGCAACGGTGGATCTGTGCGACCGCGCCGGCAAGCCGCTGATCTTCGTCGTCAATGCGGCGACGCCCAAGGCCAAGATTACCTACGAAGCCGCGGTCGCGCTGTCGCAGCATGGCACCGTCGCTCCGGTGACGCTTCACCACCGAACGGATTTCGCTGCCTCGATGATCGACGGCCGCACGGTGATGGAAGTCGATCCAAACGGCCGTTCCGCGAAGGAAGTCGTTGAGCTCTGGGAATATATCTCCGATCGTCTCGAGAAGAATTTCCGCCGGACTGTGTTCGCGGCGCCCGGTGCGGCGCCCGGCATCAGCCCGGCCAGTCCGCGTCCGGTCGGCGGCTTCGGTCGCCGAGTCGTCGGTTAATGGGGGCGCAGGTGGCAAGCGAAGCAAAGCCTTTCGCGTCCCTCTCCTCGGGACTCCTTGCCCGCAAGGGCGCCGCGCGCCCGGCGATGAAGCCGCAAGGCTTCGGCCAGATGGGCGGCGGCAATCTCGAGGATCTCGGATGGAACGACATGGGCTTCGAGCCCCCCAAGCCGACCGTCGTCGCCCGCGATGCGGATCACGATGCGTTCGGCGAGGACGTTGTCGAGCATCCCAAGGCGCATCCGCTGGGACTGACCCCGATCGACTCGCCGGTTCACCATCAGCAGGCGGACATCGCCGACCGGCTGGGAGCCAACGATTCCGACGACGAGCTCGACGACACCGCCGAGCCGTCCGTCCCCGAAGTCGAGGAAGCGCCGGCCGCAGCTTCGGTCGTCGCAGCCGATGCCGGCCGCGACTCCGCGCCGCCACGCGCCGCGGGTGCGCGCCGCGCCGGGCAGCAAGGCCAAGGCGGCGTTTACGCTCCGCCTCGATCCGGAGCGCCATCTGAAGCTTCGCCTCGCCTGCGCCATCGATGGCCGCTCGGCTCAGCAGATCGTCACTCATGCGCTCGACCAGATGCTCGAGCGCATGCCCGAACTCGATGCCATGGCATCCAAGGCCAAAAACAAGGGGTAAGAACATGTCCCGTCCGCTGCGCTCAAGCCGCACTTCCGTTTCTGCGTTCGTGCTCGCATCCGTTCTCGTCGGTTGCGCGACGCCGCAGAAGACCAGCTTCGGCGGAAGGACGGACGCGGATGTCGGGGTGGCCACCCGAGCGCTGATGGCGCTGAATGCGAACGATGTTGCGGGCGCGATCGATTATGCCGAGACGTGCGGTCGCGAAGAATCCCGACGATGCGGGTTTCCGGGCGATTCTGGGCAATGCTTATTTCAAGGCTGGCCGCTTTGCGTCGGCCGAGGCCGCGTACAAGGACTCGCTGACCATTTATTCCAATCAGCCGCAGGTCATCCTGAAGCTGGCGCTGGTCGAAACGGCGCTCGGCAAGAGGGACGAGGCGGTCAACTTCCTTCAGGCCGGCCGTGCGGTGCTGGACGCGTCCAACTATGGCCTTGCGCTGACGCTCGCCGGCCGTCCCGCCGACGCAATTCCAGTCCTCGAGGCTGCCGCGCGCGAACAGGGCGCCGACGCGACGGTTCGCCAGAATCTCGCGCTGGCCCATGCGCTCGCCGGTGACTGGACCGAGGCTCGCACGATCGCATCGCAGGACATCCCGGCCGACAAGCTCGACGGCCGCATCCACCAGTGGATGCAGCTCGCGAGCCCCAAGAAGGCGTCGGATCAGGTCGCGGCCCTGACCGGAGTGACCCCTGCCGCCGTCGATCAGGGTCAGCCCGTTCGCCTGGCGCTACGCAAGGCCGACACGATGATGGCGCAAGCCGCGCCCGCCCCGAGGACGCCGGTTTCTTCGGCTGCCTTGTCAGCTCCCGTTTCTCCAGCGACCATGTCAATCGCAGCGCCCGCCCTTGCGGAGGCGCCCGTAGCGATTTCCGCAGCACCGGCGATCGAGCGCGCGCCGGTGCTCGCTCCGCAGCCGGAGATTGCAGACCTTGCTCCGCCGGCGCCAAAGTTTGTCGAGGCCGTCGCAGCTCCCGCTGAAACCACGGAAGCCGTCGTAGCCGTTGCTCCGCTCACTCCGAAGCCGTCCGTCAATCCGATCGTCGCCGACGCTTCCCTGCCGCTGCCCGTCGCGTTGCTCGCGGCTGCCGCCCGTGAGGTGCCCACGGTGGTGACGGCATTCATGTCGAAAAAGAAGACGGCGCCGGTTCGCCACGCGCAAGGCGCATCGTGCTGTTCGTCCGCAGGTCGGGCCGGGCGATTCAATCATGCAGCTTGGCGCCTATCGTTCGCCCAGGCGGTCGATGTCGCCTGGAACAAGCTGACCCAGCGTCATCCGGCCCTCCGCGCGTACCTGCCGCTGCGCGCGCGCTTCGTTTCGCCCAAGGGCACCTTTTACCGGCTGTCGATCCAGGGCTTCGGCAATCAGCGCGATGCGATTTCGCGCTGCCAGCAGCTCAAGAGCCGTGGCGGGCAATGCTTCGTTCGTCCGTTCGCCGGCGACGCCCCCGTCCAGATCGCGATGAACTAAGCGTCCGTTTCGCGGATCAGCATATCCAGGCAGGCCATTCGCACGGCCACGCCCATTTCGACCTGAAGCGTGAATCAGCGAACGCTCCGGATCGTCGGCAATGCCGCCCTCGATCTCGACGCCGCGGTTCATCGGGCCGGGATGCATCACGACCGCGTCGCGGACGCCGCCTTGACCAGCCGCTCGGCGGTGAGGCCGTAGCGGCTGAGATATTCGCCGGGCGCGTCGCCCAAATCCTCTTCGAGCCGCTCGCGCTGGACGCGGAGCATCATGACCACGTCGGCGCCGGCGATCGCATCGTCGATCGACAGCTCACGGAATGTCGTTGGGCATGAGTTCGCGACGGGCCGGCAAGCCGCACGTCGGCGCCGAGCCGAGGAAGGAGCTTGGCATTGGAGCGCGCGACCCGGCTGTGGCGGATGTCGCCGCAGATCGCGACCTTGAGGCCATCGATCCGGCCGAAGCGCTGGCGCATCGTCGCCGCATCGAGCAGCGCTTGCGTCGGATGCTCGTTGGTGCCGTCGCCGGCGTTGATCACCGGCGCGTCCACGATCTCGGCAACGATCGCGGGAGCGCCGTTCTCGCGATGGCGGATGACGAGCGCGTCGGGACGCATCGCGCCGAGCGTCGTTGCCGTGTCCTCGAGCGTCTCGCCCTTGCTGACCGACGAATGCTCGACCGAAAGCGAGAGTGCGGAGGCGCCAAGCCGGTGCGCCGCGGTCGCGAACGACATCGCGGTGCGGGTGGAGTTCTCGTAAAAGACGTTGAAGACGATACGCCCGCGCAGGCTTTGGACGGGACCTGTCGACGAGCGGTTCTCTTCGATGAGGATCTGCGCGCGGTCGAGGATTTCCTCAATCTGCGCGTCGCTCAGCGAATCGATGGAAAGAAGGTCCACGAGCGCGGTCGCTAACCGGCGCCGCCGAGATTGGCCAGCGCGTCGATCGCGCCCTGAAGGATGTGTGCGGCTGCCAGTGCGTCGACCTTCTCGGCGCGCCTGGCGCGGCTGACGTCGGCTTCGATCATCGCCCGCTCGACCGCCTGCGTCGACCAGCGCTCGTCCCACAGCAGGATGGGAAGGTCGAGGGCCAGGAGGTTGCGCGCAAAGGCACGGACCGACTGGGTGCGCGGGCTGTCGGTTCCGTCCATGTTGAGCGGAAGGCCGACGACGAGCCCGAAAGCATGTTCATGCTCGATGATCCGGCGCATGCTTGCGAGATCCTGCGTGAATTTGGTCCGGCGGATCGTCTCGGACGGGCCGGCGAAGTGCCAACCGGCGTCGCAGATCGCGATGCCGATGGTCTTGGTGCCGACGTCCAGACCAAGAAGCTTGCCGGCACTCGGGAGCGCGGAAGCGAATTCCGAGCACAAGGACGTGATCAGCGCCGCCATGCCGCGAGCCTTTGTTCCGCATCGCGCCGGACCGCGCCCCAGAACAGGGCGTAATCGTAGACGTGATAGTTGTTGCCCGGCAGCACATAGGGGCCGAGCGACGGGATCGCGCCGTCGATCTTCAGCAGGCCGTCGTCGCAATGGGCGCCGACCTCACCGGGCACGATGCTGGCCGACTGGAAATCCCCGGTGGGCACCAGGGTGCCCGGGTTGGCCGACGGCGGCGCAGACGCCGTCCCGAGTTCCTGTGATCGGATTGACGCAGAGGATCTCGGCGGGACTTCGGTCGCCTCCGGTCAGGCCCTTGCTCCTCTTCCATTGTTCCAGGATGAGCGATGGGTTCGCGGGCTCGGCGAAGCTCATCCACGAGAGGATGCACCCGGTCTCCGTCGACGTTCGGCAGGCCGGAATCCCGAGCGCCGGGAGGTCGCTGGAAGTATCGACCGGCCAGCCGACGACATAGGCGGCGACGAGCCGCTTCGCGATCGGCTTGCCGACGACCTTCTCTCGAAGCAGCCGCATCAGGTGCAAGGCGCCCTGGCTGTGCCCGGCGAGGATGATCGGACGGTCGCCCGACTCCTTCAGGAACTCGGCGAAAGCCGCCGCCACATCGCGATAGGCGAAGTCGAGCGCGCTCTTCGCGTCGCCACTGTCGAGAAGGAAGGCGCCGAAGGCGGCCTGACGATAGCGCGGCGCCCAGATCTGCCCGGCGCCGTTGAAGGCGCTCGCCTGGCTCCGGACGAACAGCCTGGTGCGGAATTCCGTGTCGCTTCCGGGCGCGAGCGGGGCATTCCAGCGGTCGTTGCTCAGGTAGGTGGTCGGATGGATATAGAAGACGGCCGCCTCGCCTGGCGCCGATCGCGCGAAACCCTCGGGCAGCCAGAGAGCCGGATCATCCGGCATCTCCGGCCGCGCGATCCAATTCGATGCCTTCGTATAGTCGGGTCCACCGCCGGCCCGCGCAGCTTCGAAATGTCCCTTCGGGGTCGCTTCTTCGAGAAGGACGCTGCCGCCCCATTGATAGATTGCGAAGCCGGCAGCGGCGACAATCAAGGTGAGGATGAAGACCGCAATCAGGAAACGCCGGGCACACATATTCGGGCGCGGGTTAGGGGAGGCGCTTCCGACGGGCAAGGCCGGCGCGGGCGGGGCGACGTCATACTTCCCTGTTGGGCGGATCCGCGGCCGGGGCTATGATAGGGGAATCAAGGAGTTGGCGAACCCGCGCCGCTCGATGAGGACGCACAAATTGCCCGACGCGCATCCTGGACCGAACACCGACACGGCACCGTGCGTCGGTTGCGGCCTTTGCTGCGACGGAACCATCTTCTGGAAGGCGGCTGCCGAACCTGATGAGCGCCAGCGCCTGACGGATGCGGGGCTCTCGGTCGTCGAAGAAGGCGGGAAGGAGTGGTTCACTCATCCCTGCCGGTTTTCCAAAAGGGGTTTGTGCACGATCTACGACCAGGAGCGCTTCAACGTTTGTCGTACGTTCCGCTGCAAATTGCTGCAGGGATATCAGGCCGGCGAAATCAGTCGCGAGGAAGCGCTGGGAACCGTGCAGCAGGCGCTCGCCCTTCGGTCGGCGCTGACCGAGGAGGAACCGGGCGCGGGGATGGCGCAGGAGCGGCGAAAGCTGCGCCTGCAGTTCGAAGCCACCAAGGAGCGGCCGGCGCTCCACCTCAAGATGGCGACTTTGGACTATGTTCTGGAAAAGTGGTTCCGCGCGTAGCGCCGCCGCCGGATCAATCGTCGCCGACGCTCTGTCCAGCGAGCAGCTGCCGAACTTGCGACAACAGGGGTTCGTAGGAATCGTCGAGACGCTCCAGGTCGAAGTGCACGCACGCGCGGCACACCGGGACGGCCTGGACCAGCTGCATGCAAGTCGTCCAGTGCTCGCGCACGGTCTGGAGCGTGCGGACGAAAGACCCTCGATAGGTATGGGACAATATCGCTTCCGCAGCATCGGCGCCGTGGAGTCGTCCGAAAGGCGCACCGGTACGGCTGAGCTCGACCACGGCGCCGAGGCGGCGTGGCTGGCTCGCGACTTTGCCCCGCGGAAGCAGGACGTCGCGCTTGTCGTAAGTCGGTTGACCGTCGACCGAGAGCGAATATTCGGCGGGATTGCGGCCCGTTGCTTCGATAACGGACTCTCGGAGACGCAATCTGGGGAGACCCGGCTGGATGATCGGGGCGCCCGCGTCGAAGCTCACGACTGTGACGTCGTCCGCAATCAGCGGATAGCCGCGGTCGTTGAACCAGGCAGCCAGCGTCGACTTTCCCGCACCGGACTCGCCCATGAAGGCGACGATGCTCCCGTCGATCTCGACGGCGTTGGCGTGGAGCGGCAACAACTGGCGCTGGTGAAGAAGCAATCCGAACGCGGATCCGAGAAGGAATAGGCGGACATTTCGCGTCGACGCCCCCTTTCGCGGTTCGATCACGATCCGCGAGCCGTCGGCGACGAAGTAACGCGCCTGTTTGTCGATGACGAGCAGCCCCCCTCCGCCAGCGGCATGAAGGCCAGGCTCGAAGTCGCCCTTGATGGGAATGCGTCCAAGCTCGATCGTGACGTCGACCGGCTGCTCTCTCGAGGCTTCGAAGAGCTCGGGCAAGGCAAGATCGCTGTCGATGGTCAGTCCGAACAGGGAATAGCGGTTCCGCGTGATTGTTCGCTCGACGTTCATAAGTTGGTCGCTGCCGCCGCGAACTCGACTAAAACCCCCGGCTGATGAACGCGCCCGAGTTCCAATTGCTGGTCGCATGCTGCCGCTGCAGCTACGCCACTGGTGGGGAAGAAGAGGTTCTTCGCGGGTCCACGCATATCGACTGGCTCACCTTTCTTCACCTGCTTCGACGTCATCGCGTGCAGGGCCTTGCCGCACAAGCATTTTACAGGTTGCGTGTTTCACCGCCGGACTCGATCGCCGCGGAAATTGCAAAGGATGTCGCCGCGATTGCGGAGGCGAACTTGCGTTCCGCGGCGGCCAGCATTCGTCTCAAGGAGCGCTTCGGCGGGGCCGCGATTCCGCTTCTCTTCGTGAAGGGCCTGTCGGTCTCGGCGCTCGCTTACGGCGACCCATTCGTCAAGATGAGCGCGGACATCGACATCCTCGTCGACGCGGCCGACACGGACTCCTCTGCCGAGCTCCTTCGCGACCTTGGCTATCTCGCGGCGGTTCCCGCCGACCGCCCCACCCTCGAAATCTCGAGGTGGCACCGGCGGCACAAGGAGTTGATCTGGACGAAGCCCGGAGGCGCGGCGGTTGAGCTGCACACCGCACTCTCCGACCAACCAGCCTTGATCCCCGGCATCGGCGCAGCCTCGCCGCGGCAGATGGTTGAGATCGGACGAGGTCGCCGCTTGCCGACGCTGAACAGCGCTGACCTTTTCGCTTATCTTTGCGTGCACGGGGCATCGAGCGCCTGGTTCCGACTGAAATGGATCGTGGATGTGGCGGCTCTGATCCACGCGATGGGCGGTGATATCCAAGGCCATTACAGGGCTGCGAACGCGCGCGGGGCAGGGCGAGCTCCCGCGCAGGCCCTCCTCCTTGCCGATCGAACTCTCGCTCCTTCGCCTGCCCGACGCCCTCAGGAGCGAGATCGGGGCCGATGGCGCGGCCCGCCGGCTGGTCGAGGTCGCGTTCGCGCAATTGCTGAATCCGAGGGAACCGACGCAACGGCGGTTCGGAACGGCCTCGATCCATTGGAGCCAGATGCTGCTGCTGCCCGGCTGGCGGTTCAAGTTTTCGGAAGCGGCGCGGCAGGCGATCGATATTTTCGATCGGCGCTGAACCTCGTTCGCGGCGCTGTTGCCAACTCGGTTCCCGCTCGCGTAGCCACGGGACCCTCGCGAGGGGTGATGACCAGCCGCAAGTCGAACAGGTTCCGGAGCAGCCTCGCCGAGCTTTGGCGCCTGATCGAGGCCCGCCAGCGGCGCGAGCTTGGTCTTCTCGTCGGGCTCACCGTCATCGGCGCCCTTGCGGAGGCGGTCACGATTGGCGCGGTGGTCCCGTTCCTGGCGCTACTCGCCGCGGCGCCGGCGGGCCGGCACATCGGCTTGGCCGAAGTCCTGTTCGATATTGTCGATGCCAACACGCCCGAGAGTCTAACTCGTCGCGGCGACGATCGTCTTATGCGTGGCTGCGCTCGCGTCCGGGATCCTGAGGATTCTGCTCACCCGCAAGACGCGGGATTTTGGGTGCGCGTTCGGCCATCGACTGGCGGTCGAGCTGCAGCGGCGGATGCTTCTGCAGCCCTATTCCTGGCACGTCCGGCACAATTCGAGCGAGCAACTCGCGGCAATCGAGAAGGCCGAGCTTGTCGCCCAGGCCGTGGTGCTTCCGCTCGTCCAGGCCGTCGCGGCTTCCGTCATCGGGATCGTCATTGTCGCGGTGCTGGTTGAGATGGCGCCCGTGCCGACGGTTGTGGCCATTCTCGGCCTCGGCGCAATCTATTATCTGCTCGGCGCTTTCGCCCGAAAGCGTCTGGATTTTTATTCTTCCCAAATGGACGATGCGTTCGATCGGCGAATTCGGATCGTCCAGGAGGGCCTCGGCGGAATCCGGGACGTCATCCTGGACGGCACCCAGGACCGCGTAATCGACGAGTTCCGGGCAGCGGACTGGCAACTCGCCCGCTCGCGGGCCGACGCCGCCTTCGTCGCGTCGGTGCCGCGGTTCCTCATCGAGTCCCTGGGGATCATCGTCATCGCGGCGCTCTCGCTGGCGCTATCCCGGAGGGAGGGCGGACTGACCGACGCCTTGCCGATCCTCGGCGCGCTGGCGCTCGGGGCTCAGCGGCTGCTTCCTGTGATGCAGCAGCTCTACGGCGGCTGGACGAACGTCGCGGCCAACAATGCCGTTGTGCTCGACGTCGTTCGGCGGCTGTCCTTGCCCGTCCCGGCGGAGGCGAAGCCCGTCGCTCCGCATCCCTTTGCTCGAAGCATTGAGTTCCGCGAAGTCGCCTACACTTATGCGGACCGTTCGCGTTCCGCGGTGGCGGGGCTGAGCTTCGCGATCGCGCGCGGGTCCCGAGTGGCGCTGCTTGGCCCTACCGGATCGGGGAAGACGACAACGGCCGATCTCCTGATGGGCCTGCTCCCGCCGACCTCCGGCGAAATCCTCGTCGATGGATTCCCAATCACGGACGCCAATCGTCAGGCTTGGTGCGCCAACGTCGCGCATGTGCCTCAGATGCTGTTCCTCGCCGATGCGACGGTCGCCCAGAATATTGCCATGGCGCGCGAGGCCGACATGGAGCGGGTCAGGGCCGCGGTGGGCGCGGCGCAGCTCGGCGACCTTATCGCCGCCCTGCCCGACGGTCTCGAGACTCGGGTCGGGGAACGAGGGGTGCAGATTTCGGGGGGCCAGCGCCAGAGGCTCGCGATCGCCCGGGCGGTATACAAATCGTCGCCGCTTCTCGTCTTCGACGAAGCGACCAGCGCTCTCGACCGCGCCACCGAAGGAGCGGTGCTCGACGCGCTCGATGAGCTGCAGCGGAAGGGCCGAACGATCATCATCATTGCCCACCGCGCGAGCACAACCGAGCGGTGCGATCAGGTGTTGAGGCTGGAAGAGGGCCGGCTGGTCGAAGATTGCTCTGCGCGCGGGTAGACCGCGACCAGATGGTGCCGAGCGGCTTCCTCGCCTCCGATGAGGATGTCGTCGCCCACCTTGACCCAGACATGGGACTCCAGGTTTTCGTCGCCCTGCCGCGTGCCGTAGCAGAGGATGGCGGGAATGCCCCGCCGGCGCAGGATTAGCTGCAGCGCCAGGCCCTGGTGAATGCAGACGGTCCGCCATGGCACGGCGTAGCTGGCTCTCTCCACGGCGCGGACGCTTTCGGAGACGGTGTCGCGGTCGCGCGAGTTCGAGCCGCTTCGAGCCGCGCGGACCGACCCAAGGGCAATGGCCTTGGAGAATGGGAGCAGCTTAAGGGCCGCGCTCGCATAGAGAAGCGCTGCGGCTGCCGCGAGCGCCTGTCGCCCTTCTCGCGGCGGCAAGGCCAGCGCCCGCTTGAGCAGTCGGATCTCCTTCATCGCGGATCGACCATTTGCCCCCTAGGCCGGCCTCCGTTTCCGGGAATGGCGAATGGTCGCTTTAGCGCGAATAGAACTCGATCACGAGGTTCGGCTCCATCCGCACGGGATAGGGGACTTCGTCTAGCTTGGGGACGCGGGTGAAGCTGACCTTCGAGGTGCCGTCCGGAACGACATAGTCGGGAATGTCGCGCTCGGCGAGGCTCTGGGCCTCGATGACCAGGGCCATCTCCTGCGCCTTTGCGCCGAGTTCGACGATGTCGCCGACGTCCACCTTGCGCGAGGCGATGTTGCACTTGACGCCGTTCACCCGGACGTGGCCGTGGCTGACCAGTTGGCGGGCCGCCCAGATCGTCGGCGCGAACTTGGCGCGGTAGACGACCATGTCGAGGCGGCGCTCGAGCAGGCCGATGAGGTTCTGCGACGCGTCGCCCTTCATCCGGGTCGCATCGACATAGTTCTTCTTGAACTGCTTTTCGGTGATGTCGCCGTAATAGCCCTTCAGCTTCTGCTTGGCGCGAAGCTGGATTCCGTAGTCGCTGATCTTGCTCTTGCGGCGCTGGCCATGCTGGCCTGGGCCATATTCGCGCCGGTTGACCGGGCTCTTGGGCCGTCCGAAGACGTTCTCGCCCATGCGGCGGTCGAGCTTGTATTTGGCGCTGGTGCGCTTCGTCACGTCAAATTCTCCAATTCGCGTTGTTTACGATGCGCCCGGAACCGCACCACCTGACCGTTGCGATCTGGCGCGATCACCGCTTCACCGGGCATGCGGGATCAATTGCGAGCGGCGCAGATGCCCGCTTGGTCACCTCAGGTCAAGTCCGGGGCTATTCCGGATTGATGCCTTCGCCGTGCTGGTTGCGGGAGCTGCGCAGATCGTCCTGCGTCGCCTTGGCCATGGCTTCCCACTCCTCGTGGAGCTTGCAGACCCGGCTCGGGATGCGCGATCCAGCTTCGGTGACGTTCCGGCATTCCATCTTCGCGGCGGGTTGCTGGACGGTGGATGACGAAGGGGCCGGCTTCGAGGATGGCTGGGCTGTCTGGGCGGCGGCGGACAGGAACAACAGCGTCACAAGCATCGAAGACTTCCACGCGACATGGCGGCGGCTCACAAGGCGACGGCCGGCGGACATCATAAGCGCGCGGGGCGCGCTGGGCAACATAGCGCCGCCTTAGTCCGTCGCGGGGCTCCCGGAGTCGACTTCCTCCCGCCGCGGGTCTAGAATTGGGAAGGCTGGGCAGGAGGCTTCGATGCAGGGAATTCTTGTCGTTCCGATGGCGCTTGCACTGGCGGCGGCAGCTCTTCGCCTCCGACCGTCCAGGTTGCCACCGGCGACTGGAGCCAGCTGCCTCCCCTCGAGGTCCAAAGCTATGCGCACCTGAACTCGGCGTTCATGAGCAAGGTGTATGAGATCGGCCGCCAGCACCGCTGCAAGCTGCCCGGACAGTTCGGAAGCCATATCGACTTGTCGATCTCCTTCGCCGCGCAGTTCAACCCCGAGGGAAAATTGGTGCGTCTCCTTTTGCCTCAGCTAAACTGCCCGGAGGCCGAGGCGTGGCTCGGCGGAACGCTGGTGAAATCGATCCAACATGGAGATTATCGCCCGGGCCGAAGCCCTAACGACCATGGCTGGTACCGGGGCGATCTCAGCTTCTATTACGAGGGCTGACCGGCGCATCGACCAATGCGCGGATGATCCCTCGCACGGCTTTCACCTCGCGCGATGACCAGCCGGTCTTCGTGAATATCGTGCGGATCGTGTTCTTCGTCGCCTGCGTCCGCGACGGCGGATGGAAATAGCCTTTCGTCTCGAGCTCGGCTTCGAGGTGGCCGATGAGCCCTTCGACCTCGCCGTGGGGGGCAGGGGGTTCTGGCTCCTTGGCCGGGGGCTGGGCGAGGTCGCTTCGCCGCGACCATTCGTAGGCGAGGAGGATCACGGCCTGGGCGAGGTTGAGCGATCCGAACGCGGGGTTGATGGGGACCGTGACAATCGCATTGGCAAGCGCCACGTCCTCGGTTTCGAGCCCGGATCGCTCCGGTCCGAACAGGATCGCGCTGCGCTCTTCGGACCCAGCAATCCGGTCCGCCATATCCTCCGGCCCCAGCACGGGCATGACGAGGTCGCGCCGCCGGACCGTCGAGGCAAAGACCTGGTGGCAGTCGGCGACGGCGGACTTGACGGTGTCGTACAGCTGCGCGCGTTCGAGAACGACGTCGGCGCCGCTCGCGGCCGGGCCGGCCTCGGGATTGGGCCAGCCGTCGCGCGGGGCGACCAGCCGCATCTCGGTCAGCCCGAAATTGAGCATGGCGCGCGCCGCTTTGCCGATGTTCTGGCCGAGCTGCGGCCGGACGAGGACAATGACGGGCTTGGCGGTCACAAGAGCTTGTCCTGGCTCGCCGGCGAAGCCTCCTTTTCGACGCGCTCCGCGATCTCCGCGAAGTCGCCGGGGTCGCTAAAGTCTTTGTAAATGCTCGCAAATCTAATGTAAGCGACGTGGTCTAGCGACCTCAGGCCGGCCATTACAGCCTCGCCGATCCGCGTCGAGGAAACCTCGTCGCCGAGCGTTTCCATCTGCCGCTGGACGCCGCTGACCAGCCGGTCGATCTGGCTTGCATCGATGTCCCGCTTGCGGGTCGCGTGACCGATCGCCCGCGCGAGCTTGTCGCGGTCGAACGGTTCGCGCTTGCCATCCTTCTTGACGACGGTGAGGTCGCGCAGCTGGACCCGCTCGAAGGTGGTGAAGCGCGCGCCGCATGCCTCGCACTGGCGCCGGCGGCGGATCGCGGCGCCGTCCTCGCTCGGGCGGCTGTCCTTTACCTGGCTGTCTTCATGGGCGCAGAAAGGGCAGCGCATCCTTATCCTTGATAGATCGGGAAGCGGGCGCAGAGCTCGAGCACCCGCTCGTTGACTGAAGCTTCAACTGCGCCGTTCGCTTCGAGGCCGTTGGCCTTCAGCCCGTCGAGCACGTCGGCGACCATGTCGGCGATGTCGCGGAACTCGGGCTCGCCGAAGCCGCGCGTTGTGCCGGCGGGCGATCCGACGCGGATTCCGCTGGTCTTCACCGGCGGCAGCGGATCGAACGGGACCCCGTTCTTGTTGCAGGTGATGCCCGCGCGTTCGAGGCTTTCATCGGCGTCCTTTCCGGTGAGGCCGAGAGGGCGAAGGTCGACGAGTGCAAGGTGCGTGTCGGTGCCGCCGGCGACGAGGTCGGCGCCGCGTTCCTTGAGGCGATTGGCAAGCGTCCGCGCGTTGGCGATCACCGCCTTCGCGTAGGCTTTGAACTCGGGCTGGAGCGCTTCGCCGAACGCGACGGCCTTGGCGGCGATCACATGCATCAGGGGGCCGCCCTGAAGCCCGGGGAAGACGGCGGAGTTGATCTTCTTGGCGATCGCCTCGTCATCGGTGAGCACCATGCCGCCGCGCGGGCCCCGCAACGTCTTGTGGGTCGTGGTGGTCACGACATGCGCGTGGCCGAAGGGCGTGGGATGCTCGCCCGCGGCGACCAGTCCGGCGAAATGGGCCATGTCGACGAGGAACAGCGCGCCGACCTCGTCGCAAATCTCGCGGAAGCGGGCGAAATCAAAAATGCGCGGATAGGCCGACCCGCCGGCGATGATCAGCTTGGGCCGATGCTCTTTCGCCAACGCCAAGACCTCGTCGAAATCGACGAGATGATCGTCCTGCCGGACGCCATACTGGATCGCATTGAACCATTTGCCCGACTGGGCGGGCGGGGCGCCATGGGTCAGGTGCCCGCCCGCCGCGAGGCTGAGGCCCATGATCGTATCGCCCGGCTTCAGCAGCGCCATCATGACCGCGCCGTTGGCCTGCGCGCCCGAGTGCGGCTGGACGTTGGCGAACTCGCAGCCGAACAGCTTCTTCGCCCGCTCAATCGCCAATGTCTCGACCGCGTCCGAGGGCGCGCAGCCCTGGTAATAGCGGCGGCCGGGATAGCCTTCTGCATATTTGTTGGTGAGCACCGAGCCCTGGGCCTCGAGCACCGCTTTGCTGACGATATTCTCCGAGGCGATCAGCTCGATCTGCGTCTGCTCGCGGCGGAGCTCGGCGCGGATCGCGTCCTCGACCGCGGGGTCGATCTCGCTGAGGCTGCTGGTGAAGAAGCCGTGCGGCACACGGTAGCTTTGCTTCGGCTCGATGTCGGCAACACTGGCCATCAGTCGGATTCCTGCAATTCGTTGGAGAGTTGGTTCACTCGCCGCTGGTGGCGCCCGCCGGCGAATCCTGTCCCGAGGAAAGCGGAGACGCAGGCCTTCGCCATGTCGGTGCCGATCAGCCGGCCGCCGAGCGCGAGCACGTTGGCGTCATTATGCTCGCGGGCGAGTTGGGCCGAGAGCGGATCGTCGACGCGCGCGCACCGGCACTTGGGATTGCGGTTCACCGCGATCGAAATGCCGATCCCCGACCCGCAGACGGCGATTCCGCGCTCTGCCTCGCCGGCGGCGACGGCCTCTGCGAGACGCGCTGCCGAATTCCGGATAATCGACGCTATCGGGACCGTTCGTGCCGAGGTCGCTGACCTCATGTCCCTGCTCGCCAAGCCAGCGGACGATCTCATCCTTGAGAAGGTAACCGGCATGGTCGGCGGCGAGGGCGATGCGCATTCTGCCTGACTAGGCCACCGCCGCCGGATTCGCCAGTGTCAGGCGGGCTTCGGTTTCGCTCCGCCGCCCTCGAGTTGCGCCAAACGCGCGGCCATCTCGTCGAGCCTTTGCTGCATCTCACTCTCGCGCGAATGGTGACTCCGGGCGATGCGGAGAGCTTCCGCCAGTGGCGGGATCAGCTCCTCGACCGCTTCGAGTTGCTGGCGGTTGTAGCGGTTCCTGTCCGAGCGACGGCCGAGCAGCAGGGTCCCCACCGAACCCTCCTCGTCGGCGAGCAAGAGCTTCTCGATCAGCTCGGGGTCGTCGGAGGAGGAAACATCGCGCGCGGCGATCAGCTCACGGCGGAGCGGAGAATCGAGCACGATGGCCGATGCGGACGGATGCATCACGTCGTCGATGAGCGCGAGCGCGCGCGTGGCCACTTCGGCGGGCGTTTCGGTCAGCGCCCAGCGCTTCATCCGCGACGATGCGTCGCGCATCCGGTCGACCGGGTCGCCGAACCTTCTCCTCGTCCAGCCGAGCACCAGCGATTGGGTCGGCGAGAAGATGCCCGCGGCAATCACCGCGCCCGCCGTGGTTGCTCCCGCCTGGCTCTCTCGTCCCATCACTTCTTCGATGACCATCTTCAGCAGGTCGGAGCTGACCGCCCATACGACGCCGACGATCAGCGTCACGGCCGCATAAGCGGCGGAACGGGTGATGACCGTGTCCGCCTCCCACAGACGGAAGCGGGTGAGGGCGGTCAGCAACCCGAGCGGAAGGACCGCCATGCCGAGGCTGAACAACAGCACGACCGCCAGGTTCAGGAACAGATTGGCGGATTGGCCCCCTGGGTAGGAACGGCAGCAGGACGAACGCTGAGAGACCAGAAGCAGGCCCGCCGCGAAGCCGAACGCGGCCCATTTGATTTGCTGCCGCTCGATACCGGGCCCGAGCCGCCTGTAGCGCAGGATCTGGGCTGCGACGACGAGCAACAGCGAGCCCAGGCCGAGCAGGGCCTGGAGGTCGGAGTTCACGTCGTGGAGCGAAAGGAAGATCGCCAGCGGGATTCCCAGGATGAGCAGCCAGCGGAACGGCTTCGGCACGAAAATTCCGTCGGGAAAGACGGCGAGCGCGATAAGCAGCAGATAGAACCAGAGCGACGAGGAGACATCGTAGAGCAGCGGCCATCCGTATGCCATCCACATCGCCAGCGGAGGGTCGATCGTGGAAGCGAGGCCGGCGAACGCGAAGGCGAAGAGTAAGGCGACGGGGTCGCTCGGCCGCCGTCGCGCCAACAGAAATGAGCAAAGCAGCAGGACAGCGCATGCGAACAGGCCCGACGCAAGCCGGGCGCCGAAGCGCAGGTCGCGCGCCCGGCTGGCCCTTGCATCGGCTGGAGCCGTGTCGCGCGGCTGTTCGAGCTTCACCGCTTGCCCGTCCTTGTCGATCAGGTCGAGCGCGACCGTTGGGCCGGGCGCGGCCTTCAGGCGGCGGGCGAGCTCGGGGACCCGTATGTCCGGATCGACAGCTGTCCCGTCGATCGCGACGAGGCGATAAATGGCATTCGGCTTCGATTCGGCCTTGATCGTGATCCGTCCATCGTCCTCAAGGTCATAATCAAGCGACAGCGCACGAAATGCAGGCCGCTGTTCATAGGTTTCGCGAATGGCGTGAACAGTACCGAGCGCGACCGCCGCGACCGACAGCAGGAAGGCCAGGAACCAGAGCAGGCGGAACAGCGGCACATAGCGCTCAGGCACGACGCGCAGCCGCAATGGCGGCGCCCACAAGCGTGCTCGGGAACTGATGCGCAATTCGACCCCCACCAATTCGGCTGGCGCAATCCTATCAGCCTCTCGCCGGCGTCAAAGCCGGCAAGGGTCAGGCGGCGAGTCGGATTTCTTCGCGGCCGAGAATTTCGACGAGGGCGGCTGCCAGCTCGTCCATCATTTCGGCACTGTGCTGCGGCCCGGGCGTGAAGCGCAGGCGCTCCGTGCCGCGGGGGACGGTCGGGAAGTTGATCGGCTGGACGTAGAGCCCGTATTCGGCAAGCAAAATGTCGCTCACCCGCTTGGCCTTCACAGGGCAGCCGATCAGGAGCGGAACGATGTGGGTGACGCTCGGCATCGCGGGCAGGCCGGCGGCGGCAAACTTCGCCTTGAGCATCGCCGCGGCTTCCTGTTGGGCGCGCCGCTCCTCCACAGAAGCCTTGAGATGACGGACGCTGGCGAGCGCCCCGGCGACGAGGACCGGCGACAGGCTGGTCGTGAAGATGAAGCCCGGAGCGTAGGAGCGGATGCAATCGATGATTGTCCTGTCGGCGGCGATATAGCCGCCCATCACGCCGAACGCCTTGCCTAGCGTCCCTTCGATGATCGTAATTCGGTCGGCCACCGCGTCTCGATCGGAAATGCCCCCGCCCTGGTCGCCGTACATGCCGACCGCATGGACCTCGTCGAGGTAGGTCAGCGCATTATATTTGTCGGCAAGATCGCAGATCGCCGCGATCGGGGCGATGTCGCCGTCCATCGAATAGACGCTCTCGAACGCGATCAGCTTTGGCGCGTCGGGGTTCTCGGCCGCGAGCAGCTCCTCGAGATGGTCGAGATCGTTGTGGCGGAATAGCCGCTTCTCGCAGCCGCTGCTCTTGATGCCCGCGATCATCGAGGCGTGGTTGAGCTCGTCCGAAAAGATGACGCAGTCGGGCAGCAGCTTGCCGAGTGTCGACAGTGCGGCCTCGTTCGATACGTAGCCCGACGTGAAAAGCAGCGCGCCTTCCTTGCCGTGGAGGCTGGCAAGCTCTGCCTCGAGTTCCGTGTGATAATGAGTGTTGCCGCTGATGTTGCGGGTTCCTCCGGAGCCGGCGCCGACTTCGTGCAGCGCTTTCTCCATCGCCTCGACCACGGCCGGATGCTGGCCCATGCCAGAGATAGTCGTTGGAGCACCAGACGGTGATCGGCTTGGGCCCGTTGCCGCCGAAGCAATGCGCGTTGGGGAAGCTGCCCTTGGTGCGCAGGATATCGATGAACACACGATAGCGTCCCTCGTCGTGAAGGCGCGCAATCGCGGATCTGAAGATGCGGTCGTAATCCAAGGGCTACTCGCTGGCCGCCCCTTAGCTTCGGCAATCGCGAGATTCCATTGCGAACGACTCGCAATTACTCACAGGATCAGGATTTGACCAAGGCCAAGTTTCGCAAGGACGCTGTCGAGGGGGCGGCGAATGGGCGCGCCGGTGAAGACCAGGGTGCCATCGGAAGGAGAGGAGGGCCAGGTCTGCTCGCGCGTCAGATCAGCAATGCGGCGGGCGATGCCTGGGCCGCCATCGACATAGGCGACGTCGGGAAAAGCCATTCGAAGCTCCTCCTCGAGTAGTGGGAAGTGGGTGCAGGCGAGGACGACGATGTCGATCCGGTCCCCTCCGGGTGCGTCGAACATTGCTCGCACCGATGCCGCGACGGCGTCGATGCTCACCTCCTCGCCGGCGAGCTTCGCTTCGGCAAGCTCGACCAGCTGGGGAGCGCCATGGCGGATAATCGTGCAGTCGGCAGCGAATTTGGCTGCGAGGTCGTTGACATAGGGCTGCCGCACGGTCGCTTCCGTGCCGAGCACGCCGATGACCCGGCTCTTCGACATTTCGGCGGCGGGCTTGATCGCGGGGACCGTCCCCACGACCGGCAGATCCAGTGCCGACCGGACATGATCGAGCGCGATGGTGCTGGCCGTGTTGCAGGCGATGACCGCGAGGCGGGGGTGGAAGCGCTCGACGAGACGCCCGAGCAGCGCGGGGACGCGGCTGGCGATCTCCGCTTCGCTGCGCTTGCCGTAGGGGAAGCCGGCGCTGTCCGCGGCGTAGACGATCGGCGCGTTCGGAAGAAGCTTTCGGGTCGGCGCCAGCACCGAAAGGCCGCCGACGCCGGAATCGAAGAAGAGAATTGGCGCGTCGGCGTTCACTCGGGCTCTGTGGCGCGGAGCAAGCGCAGCCGCAAGTTGCGCGCCCGTTCCGGTTTGCTACGAGATGGCGGTGACCCGCGAGATGCTCCTTGCCCTGGCGCTCGGCTACCTGTTGGGGTCGATTCCGTTCGGGCTCCTGCTGACGCGGATCGCGGGCAAGGGCGACGTTCGCGACATCGGGTCGGGCAACATCGGCGCGACGAATGTGTTGCGAACCGGGAGCAAGCCGCTCGCGGCCCTCACGCTGATCCTCGACTGCCTCAAGGCGACCGCCGCGATCCTCCTCGCGCAACTGCTGTTCGGCCGGCAAAGCGGCGCATTCGCCGCGGCGGGCGCGATGATCGGTCACTTGTACCCGGTGTGGCTGAGATTCCGCGGCGGGAAGGGTGTCGCGACCCTCCTCGGGATCCTGATCGCGTTGCTGTGGCCCGCGGCCCTGATCTATGCCGCCGTCTGGGTGTTCCTGCTGATGACGCTCCGAATCTCGTCGCTTGCAGGGATGACGGCCGCTGTCACGGCGCCGATCGTGGCGCTGGCGCTTCATTCATCCTACGTCCCAATGCTGCTCGGTTTCGCGGTGCTTGTCCTGTGGAAGCACCGCGAGAACATCCTTCGCCTCACGAAAGGAACCGAGCCACGAATAGGATCGAAGACCTCACCGACCGCCTGAGGCTGCTGCGTACGCCGGGCATCGGGCCTGTCACCTACCGCCAGCTGATCGCGCGCTTCGGCACTCCGGCCGCCGCGCTTGCAGCGGTTCCCGATCTTGCCCGCCGCGGCGGCGGCAAGGCGCCGGCGATACGGACTCGCGACGACGCGGAACGCGAGATCGCAAGGGTGGAAAAGCTCGGCGCCCGTTTCCTGGCGTTGGGCCAAGCGCTCTATCCTCGCCTCCTCGGTGAACTCGAGGACGCCCCGCCGCTGCTTATTGCCAAAGGCAATGTCGCCCTACTCGACCGGCAGTGCATTGCGATCGTCGGCGCCCGCAACGCTTCGGCGGCCGCGTGCCGCTTTGCGCGCGGGCTGGCGCACGATCTCGGCGAGGATGGCGTCGTCGTGGTGTCCGGGCTGGCACGAGGGATCGACAGCTCCGCGCACGATGGCGCGCTTGCAACGGGAACGGTCGCCGTGATCGCCGGTGGTATCGACGTGGTCTACCCGCCGGAGAACAAGGAGCGCCAGCAGGCGCTGTTCGAGCGCGGGCTGGTCATCGCGGAGATGCCGCCGGGGACGGAGCCGCGAGCGCGGCACTTTCCTTATCGCAACCGGATCATCGCCGGCATCAGCGCGGGAACGGTGGTGGTGGAGGCAGCGCCGAGGTCGGGCTCGCTGATCACCGCGCGGCTCGCCGCCGAGGCGGGACGCGAGGTGATGGCGGTGCCGGGATCGCCGCTCGATCCGCGCGCGCAAGGCTGCAACCAGCTTATCCGCGATGGCGCCACGCTGGTGCAGAATGCCGCCGACGTCATCGAGGCGATCCGCCTGCCGGCGAGCAGCGTTCGATCTGCGCCGGCGCGATACGATCACAGTCCAGAGGAACTGGTGGACGGCGAGGACGTGCTCTCGTCCGTCGAGCGCCTGCTCGGCCCTTCGCCGGTACCGGTCGACGAGATCATCCGTCTGTCGGGCGCTGCGTCCGGCTCGGTTCAGATGGCGCTGCTCGAGCTCGATCTCGCCGGGCGGCTCGACCGGCACGCGGGGAACAGGGTGAGCCTGAGGTCCGCTTGACGAACATCAAGAGCGGTCTCCACCCTACGCGTATGCGTGAGGGCAAGACGTGAAACTGGTCGTCGTCGAATCGCCGGCGAAGGCGAAGACCATCGAGAAATATCTCGGAAGCGGGCACCGCGTGCTCGCCTCGTTCGGTCACGTGCGCGATCTTCCGCCGAAGGATGGCTCGGTCGATCCTGACAAGGCCTTCGACATGCTGTGGCAGGTTTCTCCCGACCGGGCGAAGCAGCTGAAGGCAATCACCGACGAAGCGAAGAAAGCGGACGTGCTGATCCTCGCCACCGACCCCGACCGCGAGGGAGAGGCGATCAGCTGGCACGTGCAGGAGGTGCTTCGGCAAAAGAAGGCGCTTCCGAAGGAGGTCCAGCGAGTCACCTTCAACGCGGTCACCAACTCGGCCGTCACGGAGGCGATGAAGAACCCGCGCGGGCTCGATGAAGATTTGATCGACGCGTACAAGGCGCGCCGGGCGCTCGATTATCTGGTCGGCTTCACGCTCTCGCCGATCCTGTGGCGCAAGCTCCCCGGCGCGAAGTCGGCGGGCCGCGTCCAATCGGTCGCGCTGCGGCTGATCGTCGACCGCGAACGCGAGATCGAGGTCTTCCGTCCGCAGGAATATTGGGCGGTTGGGGCAACCTTCGAAAAAGACGGCCAGTCGTTCACCTCGCGGCTCGTCCAGCTCGACGGCAAGAAGATCGATCGGTTGACGATCGGCAACCAGGGCGAGGCGGATGCGGCCAAGGCGGTGGTCGAGGCTGGGCATTTCACCGTCGCGTCGGTCGAGACCAAGCCATTCGCCAAGAACCCGCCGCCGCCCTTCACGACGTCCACGCTGCAGCAGGAGGCGGCGCGCAAACTCGGCTTCGCGGCGAGCCACACGATGCGCATCGCGCAAGGCCTCTACGAGGACGGCCTCATCACCTATATGCGAACCGACGGCGTCGACATGGCGCCGGAAGCGGTGAGCGCCGCTCGGCGGGCCATCGCCAACCGCTACGATGCGGGGTTCGTGCCGGACCGACCGCGCCAGTATCAGAGCAAGATCAAGAATGCGCAGGAAGCGCACGAGGCGATCCGCCCGACGGACTTCGACCGCTCGCGCGCGGCATCGGGCGACTACGCGCGGCTCTACGAGCTCATCTACAACCGCGCGCTGGCGAGCCAGATGGCCTCGGCGCGGCTCGAACGGACGACGGTCGAGCTAACCGACGGCGCCGGGCGGGCGCTGCTGCGCGCATCCGGCCAGGTCGTGCTCTTCCCCGGCTACCTCGCGCTTTATGAAGAAGGCCGAGACGAGAAGAGTGATGACGACGAGGGCGCGCGGATGCCTCATCTCCAGCGCGGCGAAGCGCCGGCGAAGACCGGAGTCGAGGCGACGCAGAGTTTCACCCAGCCGCCGCCACGCTATTCGGAAGCGAGCCTGGTCAAGCGCCTCGAGGAATTGGGGATCGGCCGCCCGTCGACCTACGCGGCGACCCTGCAGACGCTCAAGGACCGCGAATATGTCCGCATCGACAAGGGCCGGTTCGTGCCGGAGGAGAGCGGGCGTCTGGTGACGGCGTTCCTCGAACGCTTCTTCGAACGCTACGTCAACTACGACTATACGGCCGAGCTCGAGGAGGAGCTCGACGACGTATCGGGTGGGCGGCTCGACTGGCAGAAACTGCTCGACGATTTCTGGCGGGACTTCCGTCCCAAGGCGGGCGAGGTCATGGACCAGAAGCCGTCCGAGATCACCGCGGCGCTCGACGAGTTCCTCGCGCCCTGGCTCTATCCGCCGCGCGCCGACGGCAGTGATCCACGCTTGTGCCCGCAATGCGGCAACGGCCAGCTGTCCCTTCGCGGTGGCAAGTTCGGCGCGTTCGTCGCCTGCTCCAACTATCCCGAATGCAAATACACCCAGAAATTCGGCCAGGGCGGCGACCAGGCGCAGAGCGAGGGCCCGCAGGAGCTGGGCGAGGGCATATTGCTGAAGACCGGGCGCTTCGGGCCCTATGTCGAGCGAGGGGACAAGCGAGCATCGATCCCCAAGGACGTGCCGGTCGAGGATGTGACCGCCGAGGTCGCCGAGCGGCTATTGTCGCTACCCCGCGAGATTGGCGCACATCCGGAGACCGGCAAGCCGATCACCGCGTCGATCGGCCGCTATGGGCCCTATCTCGCCCACGACGGCAAATATGCGAAGCTCGGCTCGACCGGTGAGGTGTTCGAGACGGGCATGAACGCCGCGGTCGCCAAGCTCGCCGACGCGGCCGCGGGTGGCGGTAAGCGCGGTGCCTCGCGAGAACCGATTGCGGTGCTCGGCGAGCATCCGAACGGGAAGGACGTCAAGGTGATGGAGGGTCGTTATGGCCCCTACGTCAGCGACGGCACGACCCACGCGACGCTGCCGAAGGGTGCCGACCCCAAGTCGATCACACTGGACGAAGCTGTGCGCTTGATCGATGAGCGCGCGGCGAAGGGACCGGCGAAGAAGAAGGGCGGTCGCAAACCGGCGCGGAAGAAGGCCAAATGATCGGGATCGAGTTGCAATGGTTACCGCATGGCAAAGGTTTGCCATCTCCAACATATGCAACCGAGGGCGCAGCCGGGCTCGATGTCGTCGCGGCTGAGGATGTCACGCTTGCGCCTGGCAGGCGGCACGCGGTTGCGACCGGTTTCGCGATTGCCATTCCCGAGGGCTATGAAGTGCAAGTGCGACCGCGCTCGGGTCTGGCACTGAAGCACGGCATCACCTGCCTCAACACACCCGGCACGATCGACCACGACTATCGCGGCGAGGTGAAGGTAATCCTCGCCAATCTCGGCAGCGAGCCGTTCGAGGTTCGTCGGGGCGAGCGGATCGCGCAGCTGGTGCCGGCGCCGGTGCTCAAGGCCGCTTTCCGTGAGGTCCGCGAGCTTGGCGAAACGAACCGTGGCGCCGGGGGCTTCGGCTCGACGGGACAGTGAGGCTCTCCGACGAAGAGCTCGAGAGATACGCGCGGCAAATCGTGCTGCCGCAGGTTGGCGGTGTCGGTCAGAAAAGGCTCAAGGCCGCGCGCGTCGCTGTGGTCGGCGCAGGCGGCATCGGAAGCGCCGTCATTCCGGCGCTCGCCGGCGCGGGTGTCGGCGAGCTCACCATCATCGACGATGACCAGGTCGAGCTGGGCAACCTCCATCGCCAGCCGCTGTTTCGCGAACGCGACGCCGGCTATTCGAAGGCCGACCTCGCGCTCCAGTTCGTGCAACGACTGAATCATTTCGTGAAGGCCACGCCGGTGCAGGAGCGGATCGGTGCGAACAACGCGGCCCGGCTTCTCGCCGATCACGACCTGGTCATCGATGGAAGCGACAATTTCGCCACCCGGCTCGCAGTCAGCGACGCCTGCGTGGGGCTTGGCATCGCGCTGATCTCGGCGGCCGCGGTCCAGTTTCAGGGCCAGGTCGGTCTTTTCCATGCCAAGCCCTGTTACCGCTGCTTCGTCGGCGATGCCTTCGATAGCGACGATTGCGACAATTGCGCGGAGCTGGGCGTGCTCGGCGCGCTGACGGCGACGGTCGGCAATTTCGCCGCGCTGGTCGCGATCAATTCGATCTGCGACATTGGGGAGGACCAATCGGGCCGGCTCCACCTGTTCGATGGAGAGAAGCTGAGCTTCCGGACCATGCGAATCCCGGCCGATCCGGGCTGCCGCGCCTGCGGGCTCAACCTAGAGCTTCCCCAATCCTTGCGATGAGGTGCCGAGCGACCTCGTCCTTTGCGGCTTCGGGCCACGCCTCCACGCCGTCCGCCGTGACGAGGTGAACCTGATTGCGGTGCCCGCCCATCACGCCACCCGAGACGTCGTTCGCGACGATCCAATCGGCCTTCTTCGACCGGCGTTTGGTCACAGCCTGCTCAACTACATTCTCCGTCTCTGCAGCGAAACCGACGAGCAGGATCGGCCGCAGCTCGCTCCTGCCAAGCTCCGCGAGGATGTCGCGCGTCGGCAGGAAGTTGAGCTGCGGCGACCCTTCGCCTTTCTTGAGCTTCATTGCAGACGGCTCAACGCGCCAGTCTGCGACCGCCGCGACGAGGATGGCGGCGTCGCATGGCAGGGCCGCGAACACGGCGGTCGCCATCTGCTCGGCGGTTTCGACGTCGATACGGTCGACGCCCGCCGGCGTTTCGAGCGACACCGGGCCGGCGACCAATGTCACTCGCGCGCCGGAGTTCGCCGCAGCGGCCGCGATCGCGAAACCCTGGCGTCCGGATGATCGATTGGCGATGACGCGCACCGGGTCGATCGGCTCGTGGGTCGGGCCGGCGGTGACGATGAGATGCTTGCCGGAAAGCGTCACCTCAGAAGATCGGCTAGCTGGTCCATGATCTGTTGCGGCTCGGGCAGGCGGCCCGGGCCATGTTCGCCGCAGGCCATTTCGCCCTCGGCGGGATCGATGACTCGAACGCCGTCGGATTTGAGCTGCGCGATATTGCGCTGCGTCGCCGCGTGCAGCCACATGCGGACGTTCATCGCCGGCGCCACCACGACCGGCTTGTCGGTCGCCAGCAGCAAGGTCGTCGCGAGATCGTCCGCGATGCCGGCCGCCATTTTGGCGAGCAGGTCCGCCGTGGCCGGGCACACGAGCACGAAATCGGCAGCGCGGCTGAGCTGGATATGGCCGATCTCGACCTCGTCCTTGAGCTCCCACAGCGAGCTATGAACCTGGCTTTCCGCCAGCGTGCCGAGGCTCATCGCGGTGACGAAATGCTCGCCGCCCCTGGTGAGGACCGGGGTTACTTCGTGACCGGCCTTCTTCAGCAGCCGCACGAGCTCGAGCGACTTGTAGGCCGCGATCCCGCCGCCGACGATGAGAAGCAGCTTCGCCATGACGCTAGCGTAGCACAAACAGCAGCAGGGCGCCGATCAAGGCGCCGACGACGGCGGCGAAGGCATAGCTCCACCATGCGCGCTGCTGGATGACCGCGATGTCCGGCAACGGCGGTGGGGGAGGGGCGGCGCCCCTCGGCGGATAATATTGGTCGAGGCGTTCGATCAGCTCAGGCAACTTCTTGGCGGCGCGAACCAGCTCGATGATACGGTCGGCGTAATAGGCTTCGGGACCAAGCTCGTCGCGAATCCATCCGCGGATGAAGGGCTCGGCGCTCTCCCACATGTTGATGTCGGGATCGAGCGCGGACGCCACGCCTTCGTTCATCACCATGCTCTTCTGCAGCAACAACAGGTGCGGCTGCGTCGGCATGTCGAAGTCGCGGGTGATGGAGAACAGGCTCTCGAGCATCCGACCGACCGAAATGTCCTTGACCGGGAGCCCGCGGATCGGCTCGCCGGCGGCGCGTAGCGCGGTCGCGAACTCCTCGACGCTGTGATGGGCCGGGACATATTGCGCCTCGAAGTGGATCTCGGCGACGCGGCGGTAATTGCCGGTGATCAGGCCGTACAGGATCTCGGCGAGCCAGACTCGCGCGCGACGGTCGATCCGGCCCATGATGCCGAAGTCGATCGCGGCGATGCGCCCATCGGCCAGAGCGAACAGGTTGCCGTGGTGGAGGTCGGCGTGGAAGAAGCCGTCGACCACCGCCTGGCGCAGGAAGGCGCGGACCAGCGTCCCTGCGAGCGCTCCACAATCGTGGCCGGCCGCGATCAGCGATTCTCGATCGTTGAGCTTGATCCCGTCGAGCCATTCGAGCGTCAGCACTCGGCGCGCCGTTCGACGCCAGTCGATTTCGGGGACGTAGTAGCCGGGTTCGGCGACCATATTCTCCCTGAGCTCGGACGCGGAGGCCGCCTCGCGCTGAAGGTCGAGCTCGCGCGCGGTCCATTGGCGGAACTGGGCGACGACTTGCCGAGGACGCAGGCGTTCGACCTCGCCCCCGTAGCGTTCGACCTGCGCCGCCGCCCATTCATACGTCTCGATCGCTCGGGCGAATTCATCCTCGATCCCGGGGCGCAGCACTTTCACCGCGACGTCGCGGCCTTCGGTAGTGACGGCGCGGTGAACCTGCGCGATCGAAGCCGCTCCGACGGGCTTTTCATCGAATTGCGAGAACAAGCTCTCGAGCGGAGCGCCGAAGGATTTCTCGATCGTCTGCTTGATCAGGAAGAAGGGCGCCGGCGGAAGGTCGTCCTGAAGCTGCGACAGATTCTCAGCGGCTTCCTTGCCAACGAGATCGGGGCGGGTCGACAGCGCCTGACCGAGCTTGATCGCGGCAGGGCCGATCGCGACGAGAGCATCGGCATATTGCGGCGTCAGCGGGATTTGGGCGCCGAAGCGGGCGATACGGACCAGGCGCCGGATGGGCGCCGGGGTCAGAGGGTCGCGCTCGATTCCCTGGAGCGCGCCGTGGCGGGCCAGTGTCCGGCCCCACTTCAGCAAACGCCACAAATGGGTGACGCTGGTGGTCAAATCTTCCAGCCCGAATGGATCGTCACGAGTCCGCCCAACATGGGTTCGGCGGCGGCGCGCACAAACCCGGCGTCCGCGACCATCGTGCTGAACGCATTCGGGCGCGGGAAGCGGCGGATGCTCTCGACTAGGTAGCGGTAGCTTTCCTCATCATTCGTCACCGCCTTGCCGATGCGCGGGATCACGTTTGACGCCCAGGCGTCGTAGAGATTGGAAAAGCCCGGCCAGTCGCTCGACGAGAATTCCATGCAATAAAAGCGGCCGCCGCGCTTCAGGACGCGATGGGCCTCGCGAAGAGCCGCGGGAATGTCGGTCACGTTCCGGATGCCGAAGACGATCGTGTAGGCGTCGAAGCTCGCGTCCGCGAAGGTCAGCGCCTCGGCGTTCTCCACCTTCCAGCTAAGCCCCTTGAGGCCACGCCGCGCGGCGCGCTGCTCGCCGACCGCGAGCATGTCCGCGTTGATGTCCGAGACCGTCACCCGGGCTCCGCGCCGCGCCATTCGGAAGGCGATGTCCCCGGTACCGCCGGCCATGTCGAGGATGGCTTCTCCAGGCCGCGGCTTCACGCGGTTGACGAAGCGGTCCTTCCACAGCCGGTGCATGCCGCCGGACATGAGGTCGTTCATGATATCGTAGCGGCGCGCGACCGAGCTGAAGACCGCGCCGACGCGGCGTGTCTTTTCCTCCGGGCTGACCAGCTCGTCGCCGAAATTGACCTTGTCGCTCATGGGTCCCGCGCCTCTAGCGGCGTTGCGCGCCCTCCGCCATATCGCGGCTCAAATGCCCGAGCTTCCGGAAGTCGAGACCACCGTCCGCGGCCTTGAGCGCGTGTTGAAGGGTAGGCGCATCGAGCGGGTCGAGGCGCGACGCCCCGATCTCCGCCGTGCGCTTCCGCACGACCTCGGCCAGCGGCTGACCGGCGCCCGGGTGACGGGGCTAGGTCGCCGCGCGAAATATGGATTGATCGACACCGATCGCGGGGACACGCTCGTCTTTCACCTCGGCATGTCCGGCCACTGGCGAATTGATCCCAGCGAGATCGCCAAGCACGACCATTTCATCATCGCGACAGACGACGGCCGGTGTCTCGCGCTGAACGATGCTCGGAGGTTCGGCTCGCTCGACCTGGTGCGGACGGAAGGATTGGCCGAGTGGCCGCCTTTCAAGGCGTTGGGGCCGGAACCGCTCGACATCGATGCGCGGGAATTAAGGAATCGGTTGGCCGGGCGGACCGCCGCCGATCAAGCTCCTGCTGCTCGACCAGCGTATCGTCGCGGGCCTCGGCAACATCTATGTCTGCGAGGCGCTGTATCGAGCGGGCATTCACCCGAAGCGGGCCGGCGGGAGCATTTCGCTCGACCGCTTGAAGAGGCTTGTTCCGGCCATCCACGACGTTCTCGCGGAAGCCATTGCCGCCGGCGGATCCACGCTGCGGGACTTCGCATCGCCGGACGGCGAGCTTGGCTATTTCCCGAAGAGCTTCGCGGTCTATGACCGTGAGGGCAAGCACTGCGCCTGCGGGGCGACAGTGAAACGGATCGTCCAGGGCGGCCGCTCGACCTTCTATTGTCCCCGCTGCCAGCGTTGACCTGTCAGCGTGTAGAGGGTAGGGGAGCCGCCGCATCGGTGCGAGCCCAGGGCCGCGCCGTTTTCATTTGAGCTAGAGGGATAGAATGGCGAACACGCCGCAGGCCAAGAAGCGCATCCGCCGAAACGCGAACCGCGCGAGTGTCAACCACTCGCGAATCAGCCGAATCCGCACTTTCATCAAGCAGGTCGAATTGGCGATCGCGTCGGGCAAGAAGGCCGATGCGGCCGAAGCGCTGAAGGCCGTCCAGCCGGAGATCGCGCGCGGCGTTGCCCGCGGGGTCATCCACAAGAACACGGCCGCGCGCCGAATTTCGCGGCTGTCCAAGCGGGTTGCATCGCTCGGCTGAAACCCGCCCTCAAAGCGCTTATTCAAAGGCCGTCCGGGAAACCGGCGGCCTTTCTCGTTTTGGGACCTTCGAGAAAAGTCAGCAATTCCGGCGATTCGCGAGATTCGTTAACGCCGGCCTAACCATAAAAACCTTGGTTTTCTGCGGCTTCCTGCCCAGTTTCGGCGCGATTCCTATGTCAAGGCCTTTTATTGCACTTCTGTGAAAAAACGGCACTTGCAAGCTGTCTACGACCGTCTCACAACAGCCTTTCCGGGCGCGAATCCGCGCCGGGGGCAAGAGAGAAAAGCAAGGCCAGCGCGCGCGACTCGCGTCACGCGCAACGGGATTTTTTTGTCTCTTGAGCGGGGCTGGAACAGGGAGGCGCAAGGCAGTGCAGGCGGGAGGGGCGAATTCGTCTGTGGAACTGACCGAAGCGCCGGTCTCTGCGCCACTCGATGCCGCCTGGGAATCGATTCGAAGCGGCCTCCGCCGCGACCTTGGAGCGCGCACGTTTGACGGCTGGCTGAAACCGGCGGAGCTCGGCGCGTTCGAGCCGGACACGGGGACGCTCGACGTCGTCATGCCGAGCCAGTTCATGGCCGACTGGGTCCGATCCCATTTCGGCGAGCGGCTGACGCTTGCGTGGAAGACCGTCCTTCCGATCGTGCGCGAGGTGCGCGTGATCGCCGCTGCCGACGCGCCGCGGCCTGCGCCGCTCCTGATCCTCGAGGAAACCCCGCCGCCGGCCGAGCGCGATCCCAACGCGCCCAATTTCGATCCGCGTTACCGGTTCGAGACATTCGTCGTCGGCAAAGCCAATGAAGTCGCCGCCACCGCCGCGCGCACCCTCGCGACGTCCGCGACCGTCAGCTTCAACCCGCTGTTCATCCATGGCGGAACCGGCCGCGGGAAGACCCACCTCCTGCACGCGATTGGGCATGCGTTCCTCGCCCACAACCGCGGCTCGCGCGTGGTTTCGATGTCCGCCGAGAAGTTCATGGTCGAGTTCATCCGCGCGCTGAAGGAGAACGACACGATCGGTTTCAAGCAGCGGCTCCGGAACGCCGACTTGCTGCTGATCGACGACGTCCAGTTCATCGCCGGCAAGGATTCGACGCAGGAGGAATTCTTCCACACGATGAACGAGATCATCACCGCCGGGCGGCGGCTGGTGATCACCTCGGACCGCGCGCCCGCAGGACCTCGACGGGATCGCGCCGCGAATCCTGTCGCGTCTGTCATGGGGCCTCGTCGCCGACATCAACGCGGCCGACTATGAGCTTCGCTTCAACATCATCTGCGCCAAGCTCGAGGCGTTGCCCGGGCGTGCAGATGCCGCGGCCGGTCATCGACTTCCTCGCGCGCCGGGTGACCTCGTCCGTTCGCGAGCTCGAGGGCGCCCTCAACCGCATCGGCGCCTATGCGATGATGACCGGGCGCGAAATCGACGTCGCCTTCGTCGAGGAAGTGCTCGCCAACGTCCTGCGCGCCAACCAGCGCCGAATTTCGATCGACGAGATCCAGACCCAGGTCGCGGAACATTATCGCATTCGCAAGGCGGAGATGACCTCCGCTCGCCGCGCGCGTGAAGTCGCCCGTCCCCGGCAGGTGGCGATGTACCTGTCGAAGCAGCTGACGCCCAAATCGCTGCCCGACATCGGCCGCCGTTTCGGCGGACGCGATCACACCACCGTGATCCACGCCGTCCGCCAGATCGAAAAACTACGCGCGAGCGATGCCGAGCTCGACGCAGATATCCGGCTGTTGACCCGACAGCTGGAGGGCTGATCGCTTCGGCCTGCAACAGGCCGGCGCGGTCAGGGGAAGCAGCTCCCTTTCCGGTCGCCCCGAATCGCCGGAAAGGAAGGGCCCGTCGGAGTAACTCCGGCGGGCCCGTTCTTTAGAGGCTGAGTCCAAGCCAGGCGGCGATGTAGGTCAGCACGACGAACCCGTAGGCGATGATCAGCACCTCGAGCATAAGCGCGACGATTGTCGCGAACACCGCCGCGATGACGAGGAGGCCGTCGCGGTAGATCAGGGCGAGCGCAAACAGCACGATCGTTCCGGCTGGTGCGACGTGGATGGCGGGAATCGGAATTGCGGCGGCGATCGAAAGGACGAAGCAGGCGAAGCTGATCAGTCGAGCCGCGGTCGGCCCGGTCAGGCGCGGAAGGCGGGGCTTGAAGATGCGTTCGACGCGCGCTTCCAGCCACGCCATCTTGTGGATCAGCCGCTCGAGTTCGGCTCTCGTGACGCCGCGACGGTCGATCCGCGAGGGAAACCAGGGGCTCGGGCGCCCGAAGGCCATCTGCGCCGCCACGATGACCAGCGGGATCGCGAAGAAGATATTGGTGCCGGGCGGCAGCGGCAGTGTGTTGATCGCGCCGAAAATGAACAGGAGGCCGCCCCACGCCCGCGAATGCAGTTGCGCTGCGAGCTCGGAGAAAGTCAGCCGGTCGGGGCCCGGCTCGGCGATGATCTGCGCAAGCCGTTGCGACAGCGCGAGCGGGCGTTCCGAGGGCGGCGAAGGTGGGGGATTGTCCAAGGCAGTTGTTACTGCGTCAGTCCGACAGCGGCTTTGGCCTTGGCGAGAACCGGCGCGCCGATGTCGGCGGCTCGCTCGGCGCCCGCGACAAGGATGCGGTCCAGTTCCGCCGGGTCGCGGCGAAGCTCATCGAGGCGCGCCCGGATCGGGGAAATCAGCGCGATCAGCGCGTCGGCGAGCGCCGGCTTGAACGCGCCGAAGCCCTGGCCGGCGAACCGGGCAAGCACCTGCTCGACGCTCTCATCGGTCACCGCCGCGTAGATGCCGACAAGGTTCTTCGCCTCCGGCCGCGCGTCGAGCGCCTCGGGATCGTCCGGGAGCGGTTCGGGATCGGTCTTTGCCTTGCGGATTTTCTGCGCAATCACATCGTCGCTGTCGGTGAGATTGATCCGGCTCATATCCGACGGGTCCGACTTGGACATCTTCGCGTTGCCGTCGCGAAGGCTCATGATCCGGGCCGCGGCGCCGCCGCCGATGTACGGCTCGGGAACCACGAACAGCTCGGTGTCGAAATCATTGTTGAACTTGAGCGCGATGTCGCGAGTCAGCTCGACATGCTGCTTCTGGTCCTCGCCGACGGGTACGTGCGTCGCCTGGTAAAGCAGGATGTCGGCGGCCTGGAGCACGGGGTAGTCGAACAGCGCGACCGAGGCGCTCTCGCGGTTCTTGCCGGCCTTGTCCTTCCACTGGGTCATCCGGTTGAGCCATCCCATCCGCGCCGTGCCGTTGAGGATCCAGCAAAGCTCCGAATGGGCCGGGACCGCGCTCTGGGCGAATAGAGTGGAACGCGCAGGATCAATACCACTTGCGAGCAGGGCCGCCGCCATCTCACGAACGCTCGAGCGGCGCTCTTCGGGGTCCATATATTCCGACAGCGAGTGGAGGTCGGCGAGGAAGTAAAGACATTCGGCCTCGTCCTGCATGCGCACCCAGCGGAGGATGGCGCCGAGCAAGTTGCCGAGGTGGAGCCCGCCCGTCGGCTGGATTCCCGAAACGACCCGTACGTTGTTGCTCATGCCTCTCGCGCTCGCCGCCTCATCAGGGTTTTCAAATCATCGAGCACAAAGGCTCCGGTCAGGAAACAGGCGACGCCGTAGACCGCAACGCCGGCGCCGACGAGGCCCACCAGCGCCGTGTAGCGCTCCCAGAGGCGACCGTTGAGCCAGGGGTCCAGCAACTGGTCAAAGGCGAAAATCGCGATACCCATCAGGACCGCTGCGATAGCCAGCCTGGGGATTCGACGTTTGAGTTGCGCGTCCGCGACGAAATATCCGCGCTTCGACAGCGTCGAATAGAGGAACCAGACGTTTGCGGTCGACGACAGCGCGGTCGCGAGCGGCGGGCCGACATGCCCGTACCCGAAGCCGCCGAGAAGAGGGATCAGGATGAGGTTTCCGGCCAGGTTCACGCCGACCGACTGGATCGCATAACGCACCGGCGTCTTCGTGTCGTGCCGCGCATAATAGCCGGGGGTAAGGACCTTTACGAGGACGTAAGAGGGAAGGCCGATGGAGAATCCGGCCAGGGCCCACGAGCATTTGACCGTGTCGGCGGCGTCGAAATGGCCGTATTGGAACAGCCCGCGGACGATCGGTTCCGCGGCGACGATCAGGGCGACCATCGCCGGCAACGTCAGGAACAATGCCAGCTCCATTCCGCGATTCTGCGTGTCCATCGCTTTTTCGTCTTCGCCCGCGCTGAGCAGGCGGGAGATGGTCGGGAGGAGGATCGTGCCCAGACCGATGCCGATCATCCCGAGGGGAAGCTGGTTCACGCGGTCGGCGTAATAAATGTATGAAATTGAGCCTTCGCCCAACAGGTAGCCGGAAAGCGCGGTCGAGACGACCAGGTTGAGCTGAACTGCGCCCGCGCCGATCGCCGCCGGGAGAATCAGCTTCATCAGCCGGCGGACTTCCGGATCGATGCGCGGCATCCGCGGCCGCAGCGACACGCCGGCGGCACGGCAGGCAAGGGCAAGCCAGGCCAGCTGAAGCACGCCGCCGATCGGGACGGAGATCGCCTGCACGCGCGCGGACTTGTACGGCGTTCCATGGAAGGCGAACAAGCCCGCCACCATGGCGATGTTGAGGAGGATCGGGGCCGCGGCGTTGACCCAGAACTTGTCGAGCGAATTGAGGATTCCGCCAGGAGCGACGCCAGGCAGATCAGCATCAGATAAGGGATGGTGATCCGACTCAGCTCGACCGCAAAGGCGAACTGCTCATGCGTCGGATGCTGGCGGTGGAAGCCTCCCGAAAGCAGCGCCGTCACCGGCCAGGCGGCAACGAGCATCACGATCGTCATCGCTGCGAGGAACGCGAACAGCACGGATAGCGAACGCTCGGCGAATTCGAACGCGGCCCCGCGTCCGCCCCCTTGTTCCGCCAGCTTGCGGTTGAACATCGGGATGAACGCCGACGAGAAAGCGCCCTCCGCGAAGAAGGCGCGGAACATGTTCGGAAGGCGAAAGGCGACAAGAAAAGCGTCCGACGCGAAGTTCGCGCCGACGTAGCGGGCCTGAAGCGAATCGCGAACGAGCGCGAGAACCCGGCTGGCGAGGGTCAATCCGCCGACAGATCCAAGCGTGCGGGCGAGGTTCATGTTGTTCCCCCGACGCACCCGCGGGCGTTACGCCGCGTCGGGCTCTCCGCCTACCGGCGGCGTGACCGCGCCCTGTTGCTGGGCCTGCAGCTGCGCCATGTAAGCGCCGGTGAAGTCGATCGGATCGAGCAGGAGCGGCGGAAATCCGGCGCTCGAGGTCGCCTCGGCGACGATCTGGCGTGCGAACGGGAAAAGGAGCCGCGGCGCCTCGATCAGGAGGAACGGCTGGAGCGCGTCGTCCGGCAGGTTGCGAAGCCCGAACAGCCCGCCGTAGCTGAGGTCGATGACGAAGTGGACGCCGTTCTCCGACTTCGCGGTGACTTCCATCTTCAGCGTGACTTCGTGCACGTCCTCCGCCGCCGGGTTGACGCCGATGTTGAACTGGACGTCGAGGCTCGGCTGGACCTGCCACGAATAGACCTGCGGCGCGCTCGGATTCTCGACCGAAAGATCCTTGATGTACTGCGCGAGGATGGAAACCTGCGGCTCGTTGCTGTTCTCGCCCGCGCCATTCCCATTCGAGGCCGGTTGCTGGTCCGCCATTAACGCTGTCCTTGGAAGATGTTAGATCGTGTCCCGGAGCCGTCGCACGGGCGGCCGGTCAGGCGATTGCGCCTAGCAGCCGCATTTATGGGGCGCAATGCCGCCTTCGTGCGTTGCTCGGTGTTGGAATATTTACGCGCCGCACACTATGTTGGGCGGCAAGAACGAATGGGATTCTCTGCTTGACCGTGATCGTCATCCTCGGACTGGTTGCCTTGTTCATCGGGCTGCGCCTGTACAGCGTGCTCGGGGAGCGGACCGGGCATGAGCAACAGCCGATCCTGAAACCCGCCGACCCCGACGCCCGGGTTCATGCGCCACTCACCCAGCCGCCGGCAACGGCGCCAAGTACCGACAATTCGGCCGACCTTGCCTACGTGCCGCTCGCAGGGCCGGGAGTTCGGGCAATCCTTGCCGCGGATCCCGGCTTCGACGTCGCGCGCTTCCTCGAAGGCGCGAAGGCGGCTTATCGGCTGATCCTCGAATCCTTTTGGAAGGGCGATCTCGACACGCTAAAGCCGCACGTCGATGGGCATGTTTACGAGACGTTCGCCGGTGCTGTCGACCAGCGCGCGAAGGACGGTGTCACCCTCGACAACCGTCTCGTGACGATCGAGCAGGCGCTGATCTCCGAAGCGACGATGGAGCGCTCGGTCGCGATCGTCACGGTCCGCTTCGAGGCGGATATCGCGGCGGTCACCCGCAACGCCGAGGGCCAGGTCGTCGCCGGGTCGCTGAGCGATGCGGTTCAGACGCGCGACCTGTGGACCTTCCGCCGCGATCTCTCGACACGCGATCCGAACTGGCAGCTGATCGAAACCGACGAGGAAGCGTGAACCTCGCCCGACGCGCGGTCGCTTTCGCTTCCGCTTTGCTCCTCGCGGCCTGTGCCGCCCGGCCGACGCCCCCTCCTGTCAGTCCGTTGCCTGCGCCGGTCCCGGCGCCAGCTCCGACCCCTGCAGTTCCTCCACCTCCCGCCAACGCGCTCGCCGCCGGCGTAGCCATCGTGCCCGCGGCCGCGACAATCTACGACCAGTGGGCGGAGCGCGCGCTTTCGGCTTTCCGGACCAGTTGCCCGACCCTTGTGCGGCGTCAGGATCAGTCCGGACTGGCGCGAGGCGCGGACTGGGCGCCGCTGTGCGCCGAAGCCGCCACGCTCGCGCCGATGCAGGCGACGGCATTCTTTCGCGATCGCTTCGATTGGGTCCGAGTTCGGCAACGGCAGTGCGTTCGCGACCGGCTATTACGAACCGTCGATCCAGGGTTCGCGGACGCCGCAGCCGGGATATGTCCCGATTTACGGTGTGCCGAAGGATCTCGTGAAGTGCACCCGGCCCGACGGCACGACGGGGCGGGGCAGGATCGATCAGACCGGGACCTGCGTCGCCTATTTCAGCCGGGCTGACGTCGACAATGGCGTGCTCGCTAATCGCGGACTGGAGATCGCGTGGGCTGCCGACCCCGTCGATCTCTTCTTCGCGGAAATCCAGGGGTCGGCGCGCGTCGAGTTCCCCGACGGGACGAGCATGCGCATCGGCTATGCCGAGCAGAATGGGCTGCCCTACACCGCGATCGGCAAGCTCCTGCGCGAACGGGGCATCCTTCCGCCGGGCGGCGCGAGCATGCAGGCGATCCGCGATTGGATCCGCGCGAACCCGGACCAGGGACGCGCGCTGATGCAGGAAAATGCGTCCTACATCTTCTTCAGGGTGCTGGACGGTCCGGGTCCGCTCGGCGCGCTCAACGTTCCGATTACGCCGCATGGTACCGTCGCCGCGGATCCGAAGTTCGTGCCGCTCGGCGCGCCGGTCTATCTCGCGCTCGACCGGCCCGAGGCCTACGGCCTGTGGGTCGCTCAGGACGTCGGCGGCGCGATCAAGGGTCCGAACCGCTTCGACACCTTCTGGGGCAATGGGCCGGAGGCGACCCGGATCGCAGGCGGAATGGCCGGAAACGGAGTCGCTTACGTTCTGCTGCCCAAGGGGGCGGCAGCCCGTGCGCTCGCTCACCCCTGAGGAATCCGCGCTCTGGGCGCGCGTCGCCTCGACAATCCGGCCCTTGTCCCGCGAGCAGAACGAGTTGGAAGCCGCTTCGGTCGCGGCCCAAGTTCAGATAGCGCCGAAGACGTCCCATGTTCGCAGGAGCGCTGCTCGTGCGCCAGAGCCGCGCCGGGTGGTCGGCTCGACCCTCGACGGCAGTTGGGACAAACGCCTCGGCAGCGGCAATGTCGAGCCTGACCGAACCGTCGATCTCCACGGGATGAGCCTCGACCGCGCCTGGCGCGCGATCGACCTCGCGCTCGACCAGGCGGTCGCGCGCGGCGAACGTGTCCTTCTGCTGATCACGGGCCACCAACGTTCGGGGCAGCCACCGGTCCGGCGCGGCGCGATTCGGGCCGCGGTCCATGACTGGCTTGCTGCTTCGCGCCATGCGGCCGAGATTGCGGCGGTCCGCGGCGCGCACCGCAGGCATGGCGGCGGCGGGAGTCTCTATCTCGTTTTGAGACGCCGGGATCGGCCGCGCTGACAGTTTCTTAACCTTGCGACCCTTACGCGTGAGCCCAGGCGGGCATGCCGTCGCGCGAGGCGTTCAATCGAGATGGGTACAGGTACGCCGCAGAAGATCAGCAACGCGATTCTGTCCTGTGCCGCCGGACTCGCCTCGTTCCTGTTTTCGCTGACAGCCCTCCTGTACGTGACGGAACTCGACCAGAAGGTCCTGGCCTCGCTGGTTGCCGGCACCTTCTGCCTCCTCATCAGCTACATCGCAGCGGAGCGGCCAAATGGCGACAGTGCGCGCGCCCTCACGGCCCTTGGCGAGCGGCTCCTCGCGGTCGAAGAAGGGGACCTCGTCTCGCCCGCGCCGGAATCCGTCCGCAAGACGATGCCCAAGCTCGCTGCCGCGGTCGACGCGCTCTTCGCCGAGGTGCGGGCGTCGATCGAGAATGCGCATGCGCTAGGAATGTACGATCCCGTCACGGCGCTCCCGAACCGCCTTCATTTCCGGTCCGAAGCCGACAAGCTGCTGGGAGAGGCTCCGGCGGGGTCGCGCGCTGCGATGCTGTTCGTGGACCTCGACCAATTCAAGGCCGTCAACGACAGCCTTGGCCACGCGCGGGGCGACCAGCTGCTGATCATGGTCGCGAACCGCCTGCGAGTTGTGGTCAACGCCGAGTTCAACGGTAGTGCGCGGGTCCGGCGGCTTCTCGCCCGGCTCGCCGGCGATGAATTCACCATTTTCTTCCCGGAGATCGAATCGGTCGATGAAGTCGAAAGCGTCGCCCGGAAAATCGTGCTCTCGATCTCGGAACCGTTTGACCTGTCCTCGCACCACATCGACATTGGGGCCTCTGTCGGCGTTGCTGTCGCTCCCGAGCATGGCACGAGCATCGAAGCGCTGATGCGCGCGGCCGATATCGCCATGTACCGCGCCAAGTCGAGCGGCGGCGGACAGCATTGCCTGTTCAATTCGGGCCTCGGTTCCGAGCACCAGGCGCGCGTGGACACCGAGAAGGCGCTCGCCGAGGCGCTGCTGCGCGACGAGTTCGCCCTCGCTTATCAGCCGCAGATGAGCCTGGTGACCGGCGAGCTGTGCGGCGCGGAAGCGTTGCTGCGTTGGAATCATCCCCGCGACGGGACGCGGCTTCCCGGAACCTTCCTCCCCGTCGCCGAGCAGACCGGGATTATTTCCGAGATTGGCGAGTGGGTTATTTCGGAGGTCGTCAGCACGCTCGTCGCATGGCGCGGCAACGGCTTTCCGGGACGCCTCGCGTTCAACGTCAGCCCGCGCCAGCTCGACCGGTCCGATTTTTTCGACAAGGTGCGCCGGGCGTTCGCCGATGCTGAAGTCCCGCTATCCATGGTCGAGCTGGAGTTCACCGAGAGCGCGGCCATGGAAGTCAGCGCTGCGGTGCTCGGGGAGATCGCGTCGCTTCGCAAGGACGGCGGGCACATCGCCATTGACGATTTTGGATCGGGCTATTCGAACATCGCCCGCTTGCGCTCGATGCCGCTCGACCGGGTCAAGCTCGACCCGTCGCTGATCGCCGACATCCAAAGCTGCGAGAAGGCGCGAGTGGCCGTCCAGGCCGTGATCCAGCTGATCAAGGGCGTCGGCTGCGAGGTCGTCGCCGAAGCGGTCGAGTCCGTGCCCCAGGCCGATATTCTGCGCGCGATGGGCTGCGACATCGTGCAGGGCCATATCTTCGCACCGGCGATGTTCGAGCGCGATTTCCTCGCCTGGACCGCGAGCAGCCGCGGGGCCGCGAAAAAGTCGGTCGCTTAACCCAGCACCTTCCGAACAACCCTCTCGTAAATCCGCGATAGCGCGCGGATGTCCTCAACCGCGGCGCATTCGCCGACCTTGTGCATCGTGGCGTTGGGCAGGCCGAAGTCGACGACCGGACAGAGCTGGACAAGGAATTGTCCGTCCGATGTCCCGCCGCTCGTGGACAGGTCGGTTGCAATTCCGGTCTCTTCCTCGATGGCCTCGACGATCACATCGTAGAGCCGGCCGGGCGGGGTCAGGAACGCCTCTCCGGAAATGCGCGCGCGCACGGTTGCGCCGGGAGCCTCCCGCTCCGCGATCCGCTCGACCAGCTTCACCAGATCCTCGCCCCGCTGCAGGTTGTTGAATCGGATGTTGAGCTGGGCGGTGGCGCTGCCGGGGATTACGTTGCTGGCATTGGTGGGCGTCGAGATCGCGGTGAACTCGAGGTTCGACGGCGGGAATTGGTCGTTGCCGTCGTCGAGGTGAAGCGCGTCGAGCGCGGCGACCACTCGGGCGAGGGGGGCGACCGGGTTCTCGGTCCGGTGCGGGTAGGCGACATGGCCCTGGACGCCCGGCACTTCGATCCACATGTTGACCGATCCCCGGCGGCCGATCTTGACCGTGTCGCCCAGCCGATCGACCGAAGTCGGCTCGCCGATCAGGATCATGTCGGGACGGATTCGCCGCTCGTTCAGCCAGTCGATGATCCGCGGGGTGCCGTAGGTCGCATAACCTTCCTCGTCGCCGGTGATGAGGAAGGAGATCGTACCTTTGTCGGCCTCGACTCGAGACACCGCCGCTACAAAGGCGGCGATTGCGCTCTTCATGTCGCTCGCGCCGCGGCCGACGAGCACGCCGTCCTCGATCGCCGCGGAATAGGGATCGACATTCCAGCCGTCGCCGGGCGGCACGACGTCGAGATGCCCGGCGAAGCCGAAATGCGGCGATCCTTCGCCCCGGATAGCGACCATGTTCTCGGTCGGTCCGTCGGGCGCCTCGCCCATCACCCAGCGGTGGATTGTGAAGCCGAGCGGTTTCAGGGCCGCCTCGAGGACGGCGAAGACTTCACCGCTCGCCGGCGTCACGCTCGGGGCATTGATCAGCTGGCGCGCAAGCGCGATGGGATCGACCGTCATGCACATCGCCTAGCAAAGGGTTTCGCCATGCCCAAGATCGACCTCAACTCCATCGAGCAGGTGAACCGCACCGGCTATCCGCCTCCTTTTGACAGCGACGTGCGGGGACGCTGGTACCGCCGCCTCGCGCCCGCGACGGGCCTCACCGACTTCGGCGCCAGCCACGTCACGCTGAAGCCCGGCGCCTGGTCGTCACAGCGCCATTGGCACAATGGAGAGGACGAATTCCTGGTGATGCTGGAAGGCGAGGCGGTGCTCGTCGAGGACGATGGCCGGACCGTCCTGCGCCCCGGGGACTGCGCCTCCTGGCCCAAGGGCAATACCAACGGACACCACCTCATCAACGACAGCGACGCGGACTGCGTGTTCGTCGTCGTCGGCGGCGGCACGAATACGGGTGGCGGCTATTCGGACATCGACATGATGTTCACATCCGACGGCAATTACGTCCGGAAAGACGGCACGCCCTACTAGCGTTTGCCAATAGCGCCCATGGCGATCCCGATTGCAATGCCGATGGCGATGCCGACCCCGATGTTGTGGAGCGCCACGCCGATCGCCACGCCGACGGCGATACCGACCGCGAGCGAGGATCCCATGCGCGCCTGTCGTTTGTCGTTCACGCGACCTCGTACTGATCGATCACCCACGGCTCGTCCTGCGCCTTGTCGATCCACTCGTTTACATGCGGGTGAGACAGGACGCATTTCATGTAGGCGCCGGCGAAATTCGGGACCTTGACGCCGTAGGTGATGAAGCGGGTCACGACCGGCGCATACATCATGTCCGCCGCGCACCAGTCGCCGAACAGGAAGTCGCCGGTGCCGCCGAAGCGCGCCCGCGCCTGAGCCCAAAGCTCCATGATCCGGTCGATTTCCTCGCGAACCTCGTCGCTGAGCTCGCGCGACGGGAAGCTCTTGCGGACATTCATCGGCAGCTCGCGCCGAAGGTTGGAGAAGCCCGAATGCATTTCCGCGGCCATCGATCGCGCCATGCCGCGCGCCGACTCGTCTTCGGGCCAATAGAGATTCCGCCCGTAGCGATCGGCGAGGAACTCGACGATGGCGAGGCTGTCCCACACGACGCATTCACCGTCCCACAGGATCGGGACCTTCCCGAGCGAGGGCGCGAATTCGTCGCCCTGGCGGCGCTTCTCCCAGTCGGCGTCGAACATCGGCACGACATATTCCTCGAACTCTTCGCCCGACTGTTTGCAGGCGAGCCAGCCGCGCATCGACCAGCTGGAATAGGCCCGGTTGCCGATGATCAGCTTGAGCAAGTCCCGCTCCCTACGTCAGTGCCGCGTCGAGGATCGCGGTTCTCAACTCGGGGATGCCGCTACCCGTTTCGCTGGAGGTCGTGAAGATGGACGGGTGTGCGGCGGGATGCCGGGCGGCTTCGACCATCGTCGCCTCGTAGAGCGCCCCGAGCGCCGATGGTTTCACCTTGTCGCCCTTCGTGAGGACCAGGTGGTAGCTCACTGCTGCGTCATCCAGCATCCGCATCACGTCCCGGTCGACCTCCTTCAAGCCGTGGCGCGAATCGACCAGCACGAGCGCGCGCTTGAGGACGGGACGCCCCCGCAGATAATCGTTGATGAGGAAGCGCCAGCGCTTCACCAAATCCTTCGGCGCTTCGGCAAAGCCGTAACCGGGCATGTCCACCAGCCTCAGCTGTAGGGGCTCTCCGACGTCGAAGAAGTTCAGCTCCTGCGTCCGGCCCGGTGTGTTCGACGTCCGGGCGAGCTTGTTGCGGTTTGTCAGCGCATTGAGGAGCGAGCTCTTGCCGACGTTGGAGCGCCCCGCGAACGCGATTTCCGGCACGTTGGGGTCGGGCAGGAACTTCAGCTCGGGCGCGGACTTCAGGAATTCGATCGGCCCCGCGAAGAGCTTGCGCGCACGTTCCTCCAGCTCCTTGTCCGCCGGCTCGCTCATGTGTGGACCGGGTGCGTGTCGGAGAGGTGCAGCCCGTACTTGCGGTACAACCACCATTGCTGGGCGATGGTCAGGATATTGTTGGTCATCCAGTAGAGCTGAAGCCCCGCAGCAAAGGGCGCCATGATGAACACCAGGAACCACGGCATGATCGCGAACACTTGCGCCTGTGCCGGGTCCATCGGTTGCGGGTTGAGCTTCATCGACAGCCATTGCGTCGCGCCGACGAGAATCGGAAGCACTCCGATGGCGAGCATCGCGGGCGGCGTGAAGTGGAGGAGGCCGAACAGGTTGACCGGCGTCAGCGGGTCCGGGGCGGACAAGTCCCTGATCCACAGCACGAACGGCTGGTGCCGCATTTCGACGCTGACCAGCAGCACTTTGTAGAGCGCATAGAAGACCGGGATCTGGAGTACGATTGGAAGGCAGCCCGCAGCCGGATTCACTTTCTCCGACTGGTAGAGCTTCAATATCTCCTGCTGCTGGCGCTGCTTGTCGTCCTTGAAGCGCTCCTGGACGGCCTTCATCTTCGGCTGGAGCTTTCGCATCGCCGCCATCGACTGGAACTGCTTCTGGGCGATCGGGAACATGATCCCGCGAACGATGAAGGTCAGTGCGATGATCGCCAGGCCGAAGTTCCCGATATAGGCGAACAGGAATACCAGCAGGTCGTAAATCGCGATCATGAACCAGCGGAACCAGCCCCAGTCGATCGCGCGCGTGAGCTGCGGGATTCCCGCCGACTGATATTGCTTGAGAAGCTCGAACTGCTTGGCGCCGGCGAATAGCCGGGTTTCGCTCGATACCGTCTGGCCGGGCGCCACTGTGACGGGCGGCTCGGCATAGTCGGCCTGATAGCTTCCGCTGGCCGACTTTCGAAGGCTCGCCGTAAAGGCCTGGTTTCCCGCGGGGCTGAGCGCCGTCAGCCAATATTTGTCGGTGAAGCCGAGCCAGCCGCCGCTGGTCGTGAACTCCTTGCCCGCGGGGTTGGCGTCGAGGTCCTTCCAGTTGACGTCGTAATCGGCCTTGTCGTCGAAGACCCCGATGGGCCCAACGTGGTTCGTCCAGCTGTCCGGATCGGCCGACTTCGCGGAGCGGCTGACGAGTCCGATGGGGCGCACCGTGATGGCCTTGCCCGAGCTGTTCAAGACGCTTTGCCGAACCGTGAACAGATAGCCGTCGTCGACTGCGATCCTGAGCTGGTAGCGGGTACCGTCGGGCATCTGGGTGCTGAGCGTCACCGGATGACCCGGAGTCAGATCCCGGCTGTCCGCCGTCCACAAGGTGTCGAGGGTGGGGCCCTGCGCGCCCTCTGCACTCCACCCGAACTCCGCGATGTAAGCGCCGGGCGCCCCGATCGGCGACAGCAGGCGAACCGGCGGCGAGTTCGGCGCGATCGTCTGCTTCTCGTCAAGCAGCAGAAGATCGTCGATCTGCGCGCCCTTGAGATTGATCGACCCGGCGAGCGATGGCGTGCGGATGCTCACCCGGGAGTTCGCGGCAAGCGCGGCGGATACGCTCCTCAGCGCCTTCGGCGTCGATGGCGCGGACGGCTGCGCCTGCGGCGTGGGCGACGGCACTCGTTCGCCGTTGACGACCTTCGTGCTCGGCGGGTTGGCGGTCGGGAAATATCGGTTCGCCGCCCACGTCCAGCCGAGGAGCACGAGCGCGCTCAGCACCACCGCGAGGATCATGTTCTTGTTGTCGTTCACTTGCCTTCGATCCTCTCGGGAACGGGGTCGTAGCCCTGGCCGCCCCAGGGGTGGCAGCGCAGGATGCGCTTGAGCGCCATCCAGCCGCCCCGCGCGGCGCCATAGCGCTGGATTGCGGTGATCGCATAGGCCGAGCAGCTCGGCTGGTAGCGGCAACTCGGCGGCAGGACTTGCGACGGGCCTTTTTGCCAGGCGCGCGCGACCAGGATCATCAGCCTGTCGATCACCGCTTGCGAAGCCTGTCGAGCGCGCCGGCGAGCTCCGACCGCAGCTGCGCGAAGTCGCGTTCGATGCCCTTGGCGCGGCCGATCATCACGTGGTCGGCGCCGGGGAAGCCTTGGGCGGGCACGATCTCGCGCGTGAGCGCGCGGAAGCGGCGCTTCATGCGGTTGCGGACAACCGCTCCGCCGATCTTCTTGGTGACGGTGAAGCCGACGCGCATCGACGGATCCGAATCCTTGCGGTCGCGGACGAGCAGGATGAAGCCGGGAGTGGTCGTGCGCAGACCCGCGTTCGCCGCGAGAAAGTCCGCGCGCTTGCGAGATGGTGGTTAGGCGCTGAGCTTCTTGCGGCCGCGCGCGCGGCGGGCATTCAGCACCTTGCGGCCGCCGACGGTCGCCATCCGACTGCGGAAGCCGTGACGCCGCTTGCGGACGAGATTGCTCGGCTGGAAGGTGCGCTTCATCGCTCATGCCTTTAAGTTCGAATTCAAAGAAAAAGGGCCGCCATCGAGGCAGCCGCTGTTGTGCGCGCCGATAGTAAAGCTTGCCCGGCAAGTCAATCGCTGGAGCCGGCCTCGGGCGGCTTCGCGAGTGTTTGACGCCGCCTTGCGCTGGAGCGGCGAAGGGCCCAGTCCGTCCAGCGCCCGGCCTTCGGCTGCCAGCGCTTGAACCGCACGTAGCGCCGCTTGGCCCACATGCTGGTCTTGAGCACCAGCGCAAGGCCGATCCCGGCGACGATGATTCCGCCTGGCCCCGGAAGCGCGCCCACCAGTGGCGATACGATCAGCAGGACCAGCCCGATGGCAAAGAGCGTCCATTCGACAATCGGATTGTCGATGAAGCGTCGCCATTGGCTTTTGGTGAACATGCGCGTTGATGTGGCGATACACCGCGATTGCCGCAAGCGCTTGCCGAAAGCGTGCCTGGCGGTCTAGCGTCGCATTCGCCGAGCTAGGGGGAAGTCTGTACCCGCGTTAGTTCAGTCGTTCCCTGCGAGAGCGGGAATCCGGCCAAAAGAATCAATCCACGTTCCCGCTTTCGCGGGATAACGAAGGCGGGCGGCATGACCGCGACCGTCGCCACCGTTGCCTATCTCGGCCTCGAAGCCCGCGCGGTCGAGGTTCAGGTGCAGCTTTCGGCGGGCCTTCCGCGCTTCACCATCGTCGGGCTTCCCGACAACGCCGTCCGCGAAAGTCGCGAACGGGTCAGGGCGGCGCTCGCTGCGATCGGTCTCGCGCTCCCGCCCAAGACCATCACCGTCAACCTCTCGCCCGCCGACCTGCCCAAGGAGGGGTCGCATTACGACCTTCCGATCGCGCTCGGCCTCCTCGCGGCGATCGGCGCGACCGATGCCGAGACCCTGTCGCATTATGTCGCGGTTGGTGAACTATGCCTCGACGGGCGGATCACCGCGTCGCCCGGCGTGCTGCTCGCCGCGCTCCACGCTTCATCGCAGGACAAGGGGCTGATCTGCCCGGCGGCGCAGGGAAGCGAGGCGAGCTGGGCCGGCGAGCTCGACGTCATCGCCGCGCCCGACCTGCTGGCGTTGCTCGCGCATCTGAAAGGCACGAGCCTGGTGCCGACGCCGCCGCCCGTCGAGGCCGAGCCGCACGATGGAGGTCCCGACCTCGCGCAGGTGAAGGGGCAGGAAGTCGCCAAGCGGGCGCTCGAGATCGCCGCGGCCGGCGGGCACAACCTGCTGATGAGCGGCCCGCCGGGCGCGGGCAAATCGCTCCTCGCCGCGTGCCTGCCCGGAATCCTGCCGCCGTTGCAGCCGAGCGAGGCGCTCGAAGTGTCGATGGTGGCCTCCGTCGCGGGCGAGCTCGGCGGCGGGAAAATTCGCCGCAAGCGCCCGTTCCGAACGCCGCATCACAGCGCGTCGATGCCGGCGCTGGTCGGCGGCGGCCTTCGCGTCCGCCCCGGCGAGATCAGCCTCGCTCACCTCGGCGTCCTGTTCCTCGACGAGCTTCCGGAGTTCCAGCGCCAGGTGCTCGATTCGCTTCGTCAGCCGCTCGAGACGGGCAATGTCAGCGTCGCCCGCGCCAACACCCACGTGACCTTCCCGGCTCGAGTTCAGCTGGTCGCGGCGATGAACCCGTGCCGCTGCGGCCATCTCGGCGATCCGGCGCTCGCCTGCAGCCGCGCCCCACGCTGCGCCGCCGACTATCAGGCGCGAGTCTCGGGGCCGCTGCTCGACCGGATCGATCTTCACGTCGAGGTGCCTGGCGTTTCCGCCGCCGATCTCACCTTGCCGCCTCCTTCCGAAGGAAGCGCCGAGGTCGCGCAACGGGTCGCTGCGGCGCGGCAGGTCCAGGCCGATCGCTACAACGGGCAGGGTCCCCGAACGAACGCTGAGGCCGACGGCGAATTGCTCGACAAGGTCGCGACACCCGACGAGCCGGGACGCAAGCTGCTCGCGGATGCGGCTGCTGCGATGCGGCTCTCGGCGCGAGGCTTCCATCGCGTCCTCCGCGTCGCCCGGACCATCGCCGACCTCGCCGGCGCCGGAGAGGTCGGTCGCATCCATGTCGCAGAGGCGCTCAGCTACCGCCGTCAAGCGCCGCGGAACTAGTGTTAGCGTCGCTCTCACGGCGCAACGAGAGCGGCCGAATAACCTCCGGTTGCCGCATCGGGCACGCATCGCTAGCTAAGCCGGTGCGTGCCCCTGTGGCGGAATGGTAGACGCGCTCAACTCAAAATCGAGTTCCTTCACCGGAGTGTCCGTTCGAGTCGGACCAGGGGCACCAGCCAAAACATGCGCGGCCGGATCATGTGGTCTAGGTGTCGAGCATGGTCCTCAGCTTCGTCGCGAGTTCCTCCACGCCGAACGGCTTCAGCAGCAGCGCCAATCCCGATCCACGATCTTGCCGCTCTTCGAGCGCGCTGCGCGCATAGCCGGTCGCGAAAAGGACCTTGAGATCTCGGCTGCAGCAAGCGCGCTTCGCGGGCGAGATCGGCGCCGTTTCGTCCTCCCGGAAGCACGATATCGGTGAACAGCAGGTCGATCGGTTTGCTGTTGCGCAGCGCGTGGAGCGCCGAATTCGGCATCGTGCGCCTCGATGACTTCATAGCCGAGGTCGGCCAGGGTCTCGCTCGAAAAACGGCGAACGTCGGGATCATCCTCGCACAGCAGGATGCGCTCGCCGTTTCCGGCCGGCAATTCCGATCGTTCCCGCTTGTCGGCGCGCGGTTCGGCGGCCTCGCTTGAGCAGGGGACATAAAGCTCGATCGTTGTGCCTTCGCCTTCAACGGAATTGACGACAAGGTGGCCGCCGGATTGCTTGGCGAAGCCATAGACCATCGACAGCCCGAGGCCGGTGCCCTGACCGACTTCCTTGGTCGAGAAGAAGGGCTCGACAGCGCGGCTCAGCACTTCCGGGACTCATCCCTTCGCCGGTGTCGCCCACCGTGATCCGAACGTAGCGGCCGGGCGATGCATCGGCATGCGCTGCGGCGGCCGCGCATCGAGCTCAGCAATGTCGGTGCAGATCTCCAGCTCTCCGCCGCGCGGCATCGCGTCGCGCGCGTTGATCGCGAGGTTGAGGATCGCATTCTCGAGCTGGTTGCGCATCGACGAGCGCGGTCGGCACGTCGGACGAAAGGCGGGTTTCGATCACGATCGTCTCGCCAAGCGTGCGGTGAAGCAGCTCGATCATGTCGGCGATCAGCGGTTGACGTCGACCGGTCTCGCGTCGAGCGGCTGCCGGCGCGAAAACGCGAGCAGCCGCTGCGTCAGCGCCGCGGCTCGCTCCGTGCCCGTCAGGGCATTGACGATCGATCGCTGCCACTTCGGCTCGTCGGGCTGGGAGCGCCCGCTGCAGCAGCGTAAGGTTTCCATGGATGATCTGCAGCAAATTGTTGAAGTCGTGGGCGATGCCGCCGGAAAGCTGTCCGACCGTCTCCATCTTCTGGGACTGGCGAAGGGCATCCTCGGCCTTGGCGCGGCGTTCGATCTCTTCGACGACGCGGCTTTCGAGCGTTTCGTTCAGCGTCCTCAGCGCCTCCTCGGCTTCGTGGCGACGCTCGATCTCGCGCTGCGCCTCCCCGAACAGCCGCGCGTTGTCGATCGCGATTGCCGCCTGGGCGGCAATGCCTTCCATCAGGATCTCGTGCCGTTCCTCGAAGCGTCCCGGCTTCGGAATGGCCGAAAAACAGGCCGCCGATGACGTCGCCGGTGCGGCCGTTGACCGGAACCGCAAGGTAGCTGATGACCGGCAGATGGCCCTCCGGCATGCCGTGATACGGCGGGTTCTTGCCGTAGCGCGGGTCTTTGGTGATGTCGTCCGAGCGGACGAGCCCTCCCCCGCAAACGTCGGCCCGAAGATGCGGTGTTTCGCGGCATCGGAAATTTATCGAAGTGCCGACCGGTCGACGCCGGACAGCGTGTAGAGCATGTAGCTTTCGCCCGACTCGTTCACGACATTGTAAAAGAAAGCGCCAAAATGTCCGCGCCGGTAAGGTCGACGCCGGCGTCGGTGACGATCTGAACGACCCGTTCGAGATCGAGCTCGCTGGCGACCGCGGCGCCGGTTCGGTGCAGTGTTTCGAGGATGCGGGTATCCTCGCGAAGCCGCCGTTCGGCTTCTTTCCGCTGGATGATCAGGCTCACCGACCGGCTGACGAAATCGATCAGCTCGAGGTCGTCTTCGGCGGGAGACCGCGGTTCGGGATAATAGATCGCGAAGGTGCCGAGCACCTTGCCCTGGTTGGACCGGATCGGCGTCGACCAACAGGCGCGCAGGCCGTGTGACAAGGCGAGCTCGCGAAAATCGGCCCACAGAGGATCGCTTCCAATATCGGAGACGTAGACCGGCGATCCGGTGGACGCGGCCGTCCCGCATGAACCGACGTTCGGGCCGATTTCGATCCCGTCGATTGCTTCATTATAGTCGGACGGCAGGTTCGGTGCCGCTCCGTGACGAAGCCGGTGCGCGGCGGAATCGAGCAATAGCACCGAACCGAGCATTCCCGAGGACGAGTAAGCTTCAACCGCGAGGATGAGCTGTTCGAGCGCATCGGCGAGGGAGCAATCCTCGATCGCAAGCTCGAGGATACGGTTCTGCAAGCCGCGAAGCCGTTCCGTTCGCTTGTGCTCGGTGACGTCATTGGCCTGGACGAAAATTCCCGTGACGTCGTCGTCGGCGTTTCTGACGGGCTGAAACACGAAATCGACGAAGATGTCTTCGATCTCGCCGCCTTCGCTTCTTGGGAAGCTCACCTTGGCGCCGGTGGCGCGATAGGCTTGGCCGGTGCGGTAGACTTCGTCGAGCAGCCGGAAGAAACCCTGCTCCTCCAGCTCCGGGAACACGTCGCGCACGCGCTTCCCGATCAGCTCGCGATTCCCGGTCAGCGCCCGATACGCCTCGTTGGCGAATTCGAACCGCAGCTCCGGGCCTGTCAGGAGAAACATCAGCGAAGGCGCTTCCCGTACCAGGCAACTCATCCGCTCGGTTTCGAGCGCGAGCTGTGCGTTGAGGCGTTGCAGCGCGGTTTCCGCCGTCCGCCGGGCCTTCGCGGCGCCGATCGTCGAAGAGACCCGGGCAAGCAGCTCGCGCGCGCTGAAGGGCTTGACCAGATAGTCGTCGGCCCCCGCCGCCAGTCCGCTGATCTCCGCTTCCTCGCCGGCCCGCGCGGACAGCATCACGACCGGAAGGCCGACGAGCGATTCGTCGCCACGGATCGCTTTCACCAGCCCGAATCCGTCGAGCTTCGGCATCATCACGTCGGTCAGTACGAGGTCGGGCGGTTCGCGTCGGATCGCTCCGAGCGCCGCTTCGCCGTCGCCTACCGCTTCCACGATATAATCGTCGGCGAGCAGCCGCTGAATGTAGTTGCGCATGTCGGCATTGTCGTCCGCGAGGACGATGCGCGGACGGTCGTCGGAGCGACGCAAGTCTTCGTTGGCCGTGGCCCGGTGTGGGTGCTCCGGAAGCCAGCGAGACGCTTCCTCGATGAATGGCGCCGACCCGGCGATCGACGGACGGCCCTCGCCATCCGCGATCTGCTCGGCAGGCAGATGATCACGGCCGAAGGAATCGTGACATGGAAGGCGCTGCCCTTGCCAGGCTCGCTCTCGGCGGAAACCTCCCCGCCATGCAGCTCCGCGAGCTCCTCGACGAGCGCGAGGCCGATGCCAGACCCTTCGAAGCTGCGGCCCTTGGCGCCTTCGACGCGGTGGAAGCGCTCGAACAGCTTCGGCAGCTCCTCGGAATCGATCCCGATGCCGGTGTCGCGCACCGTCAGCCGCGCGCCCTCGGGCGTTTCAGTCAGCGCGACGCGGATTTCGCCTTCGAAGGTGAACTTGAAGGCGTTGGAGAGAAGATTGAGGACGATCTTCTCCCACATTGCCGGATCGACGTAGATCGCCTTTGAAAGTGGGGGCGCTTCGACCGTGAACGCGAGGCCGGCCTTTTCGCTGATCGATCGGAATCCGGACGCGAGTTCGGCCGTGAAGCTCGCGAGGTCCGTTCGGCGATAAACGGCGTTGGTTCGTCCCGCTTCGATCCTCGAGAAATCGAGCAGCGCGTTGACCAGTCTCAGCAAGCGCAAACCATTGCGGTGCGCAACGTCGACGAGAGCGCGATTGTCCGGAGCGAGATCGGAATCCGCCTTGTTCAAAATCTCTTCGAGCGGGCCGAGCAGCAGGGTGAGTGGCGTTCGGAACTCGTGGCTGACGTTCGAGAAAAAGGCGGTCTTGGTTCGATCGAGCTCGGCGAGCGCTTCCGCGCGCTGGCGCTCTTGTTCATAGGCGCGCGCTGCGGCCATCGCGTTCGCGACGTGGCCGGCGGCCAGTTCGAAGAATGACTGGTAGCTTTCGTCGATCCGCAGGCGCGGATTGGCGCCGCACACGAGGAATGCGGATGCATTGGGCTCGCCGGCCAGGTTCAGTGGCAGCGTGATCGCCTGACTGACGGGCTCGGGCCAGGCCGCGCCCGACAGCTCTGGATTGTTTGCTGCGGAGATGATCGCGGTCCCGGCAGCGTCAGCGGCAAGGAGAGGCCAGACCGTGTTTTCGTCGTCGATCGGCAAGGTGAGCGGCGCAGCCGCCGAGCCCGCTTCAACGCCGACGCATCCGACCAGCCGCGCGTCGTCGGCTTCCCGCAGGTAGATTAGGGCGAACGGGACATCGATCTTGTTCTCGCCGAGCGGCTCAACGATCGTTTGACAGGCAGCATCCACCGACAGCGCCGGGTCCGCCGGGCGGCCCATCCTGCTGAGGGTCCGAAGGCGGCGCTCCGAGAGCACGCGGTCGGTCGTTTCGATGACCGCGTTGAAGATGCCGTCGATGCTTCCCGCGTCGCCCCGCACGGGACTGAACGTGAAATTGTAATAGCATTCCTCGAGATAGCCGTGGCGGAACATCGGCAGCAGCTCGTCTTCCTGCCACACACCTTCGCCGGTGCGCCGAACATTGTCGTACAGCGGACCGATGCGGTCCCAGATCTCCGGCCACACTTCCTTGCCGGGACGTCCGAGCGCCCAGGGATGCTTGCCGCCGGGGATGGGGCTCCACGCGTCATTGTAGAGAAGCGCGAGCTCCGGGCCCCAATAGAGAGCGATCGGGTAGCGCGAATTCAGCATGATGCTGACCGCGGAGCGGAGCGATTGAGGCCATCTCTCCAGCGGGCCGAACGGGGTTTCCGACCAGTCCTTCGCGCGCATCAGCGCGCCGAGCTCGCCGCCGCCGCGCAGGAAATCATACGCCGTCCCGTCGGCGGCTCCATCTCTGTCGGGGCTTTCTACGCGCACGTCTTGGTCGGCCATCCAAGCCTTCCCTGAACTCGTTCACCCACCCCGCCATGGCTGATTAGTCAAACCGGTCTCGATTGCGAATTGTTTCTTCGCGACCGTCGATCCGCCTATTCCGCTGGCGAGCGGCCCAGTGGCGGATTATGGTTGCCCGATGGACGCTCGGACCCGCAAGCATCAGCCCGTTGATCATGAAGACGAAGCGGGCGCGCGGGCCGAGCCGATCACCGCCAAGAGCGACCGGCTGCTCGCCTCGCTCACGCTGATCGGCGGCATCGGCGTCCTCGTCGCCTTGCCGTTCGCGCTTCGCGCCGGAGCGGAATTCTTCATGCCGGTGACGGCGGCGCTGGTCATCGCCATCGCGCTCGTGCCGCTGCTCGAATGGTTCGAGCGGCGCGGAATTCCTTCGAAGGCGGCGGCTGGACTGTGCGTCGTGATCTTCCTGTCGATCGCGATCTTTGCGATCGGCTCGATCGTCGTTCCGGCGAGCGACTGGGTAGCGCAGATGCCGACCAAGATCACGAAGGTTCGTGACGCGCTTGAACCGGTCTTCGACCTGTACAAGAATCTCGACCGGTTCGTCGGCCGCATCGCGAACCAGATCGAGGTCAACCAAGCAAGCCACGCTCGGACGGTGACGGTCGAGCAACCGAGCTCCTTCGTCGGCCTGCTCGCAACGTCCGCCCCGCATCTCCTGATCCAGCTGTTCTTCGCCCTGCTCGTGATCTTCTTCTTCCTCGCCGGCTGGACCGCGATGCGGAAGAAGACGATCGTCAGCCGTGGCAGCTTCGAGGGCGCGCTCACCACCGCCCGAGTGATCCAGCAGGTGGTTGATGCGACCTCGACCTACCTTGGCACGATCACCCTCATCAACGTCGGGTCTCGGCGCGCTGACCGCCGCCGCCTTGTGGTGGCTCGGCATGCCATCGCCCGTGATGTGGGGCGGCATCGTCGCGGTCGCCAATTACGTTCCTTATCTCGGGCCGATCGTCTGCGCGCTTCTCCTCTTCGTCGGCGGCCTGATGACCTTTCCCGACGTTTGGGGCGCACTCCTTCCGCCCGCGATCTTCATCAGCTTCCACCTCGTCGAGGCCAATTTCTTCACCCCGATGGTGGTCGGCCACCGACTGACGATCAGCCCGCTCTCGATCCTCGTCTCGCTGTCCTTCTGGGCCTGGGTGTGGGGGACGACCGGGGCACTGCTCGCGGTTCCGCTGCTCATCATCATGAAGACGATCTTCTCCGCGGCGGGGACGCCCGACATCGCCGGATTCCTGTTCGAGCACGGGACTTTGACCCACGTCGGCGACGAGGACGAGGAAGAGGTCGCAGAGCGGCAGGAAATGGAGCCGGCCATGGTTGACACTCCAAAGGCCCTCTCCTAGGTCGCCGCCCACGCCAAAAACGCGGGTGTAGCTCAGTTGGTTAGAGCGCCGGCCTGTCACGCCGGAGGTCGCGGGTTCGAGCCCCGTCACTCGCGCCACTTTTCACATTGCGGAGAAGTGGATTAGACCGACCGCCGATGGCCGGCCGAGCTTCCGCATTCGCCGTTCTCGGGCTTGCTCCGGGTGCCGATGGGCCCGCGATCGACCAGGCCTACAAGCGCCTGATCAAGCAGCATCACCCCGATCGGGAAGGCGGTGATTCCGGCCGCGCCGCGGACATCATCCGCGCGTATCGCGAACTTCGCGGCGGGAGGGCGGCGAGCGACCCGTTGCAGTTCAACGAGGAGTTCGCCGCGATGCCAAGGAGGCCGCGCTGGCCGGTTGCGGCTCTGCTCGCGGGCGCGGCGCTGGGCGGGCTGCTGCTCGCGATCGGGCCGAGCGCACCACCCCCGCGCAACTCCTTGACGTCGGGCGGTCAACTGCCGATCGGGCGTCCGGCGCCGCGGCCCGCTTCCGACCCGATCGGCGAGCATCTCCACATCGATGCGATCGACTCCGCGATCCGGGACGCGCTGCGCCTTTACGGGACGAAAGATGAGGCGCGGCTCGCCGCCGCGAGCCGCGACTGCCAGCGCCGCTTCCGTGACGACCCCGGCATGCCGATGCTCGACCGCTGTGCCGCCTTCGACGATGCCGTGGTGGGCCTGCAAAATCGCGACCCGCTGCGCGATACCGGACCGTTCGCGCCGTTGGCGGTGACAGGGCGGCAGTGGACCGCGGCGGCCGTCCTGTCGGGCGACAGTCTCGCGATCGACGGACGGCTCGACCGCATCCGGCTGCGGGTTGAGTTGGCCCTCGCTCCGCAACTGCCGCCGATCGCTCCGCCCGTGATGGACAGCAACGGCGATCAGTGTTCGGGGGGTGCCTGCGAGGAGCTGCCGCCACCGCCGCTCGAGGGAGCCGAGTGACTTCCGAGCGGTTGCTGGTTCGCGGCCACGGTCTCCGGCGAGAGCGCGTATTTGAGGTTGGCCGAGGAGTTCGAACTTCTTCGTATAATCGGGGGTCGCGACGTCCTTCGACGCCTCGCGCGCGACGAGGTTGAAGCGCACTGAGACGCGCTTGTCGCCGCGCATCGAGGGAGCGAGCTTGATCGCCTGCGCTCCGGGGATTTCGTCGAGCGCCTTCGCGAGCTCGCCCTCCTTGCCGTAGACCGGAGTCACATGTGGCACGGAAAGCGCGGCGGTGCGGAGCGCCGCAGCATTGGGCTCATGGCCTGTGTAACGGCTGGTGAAGGCCGCCGACTGGCCCCAGCTGCCGCTCCAGCGGTAAAAAAGGTGATCGCCGACAACCGCGTTCTTGGCCATGCTCGACGCCCAGGTCGGAAGCACATAGTCGGCGTGATAATGGGTCGCCCAGCCGACCGGCGCGTAGACCGCGCCGGAGAGCGCGTCCTCGGCGATCGTCCGCGCCCGGCGCCAGCCTGCGGCGTCGGGCTCGCGCGTGAGCGATCCGTCGCAGGTGAAGGTGAACTGGCATCCGGTGGACCGGGTCGAGCCTTCATAGACGACCCCGCAGACGGTATTCGGGAAGGCCGGGTGGCGGACCCGGTTGAGGACGACTTGCGCGACCGCGCGGGCGCCGTCCTCGTCCTGATTGCCGGCCTCGTAATAGACCGCGCTGGCGAGACATTGGAGCGCCTGGGCCCGGGCGGTCGAATTCCCGTTGAATATGAAAGCCGCGGCGGCGGGGTTGGGTCCGTTGGCGAGCGGGATCTCCGAATTGACCTTGAGCGCCTGCTGCGGCGCGACCGGCTGCAGGATCAGCGGCGGCGGGGCAGGGGGTGCTGCGTGGGCTGCGGGCCCGGTCGCGGCGTTCGGAATCGCCAGGGTCCCGATCGCGACGAAGCCCACGAAACCGAGGACTCCCACTCCGACCGCCTCCCGCGGATACGTGCGGACGAGCGCCCGCCCGCGCTCGCGCCAGCGAAGGCAGGCCTTCTTGAGGCCGTCGAGCGGCCGGGGGAGAGTCAGCGTAACTGCCATGATGACTGATATAGTAGCCTAATACAGTGGTTTCAAACTCAACCTTATACGCGCCTAGCTGCGCGCCCGGAACGACCCGGTCTGGATCCACCGCACCAACGGTTTTAACGGGATGATCCACACCATGCCCACCACGAGATAATAAGGAGCCTGAACGAGCACAGGCCATTTGCCGACGAAGGGGGCCAGGCTTGCGACGAACGCCGCCCAAAGGAGGATGATCGCGAGAATGATCGCGACCCCGACGAGCTTGCGGGCCGAGGGATGAGCGTTCGTCATTGTTCGCCCGTCCTCAAAAAGGACCTAGCCCGCCTCGTTGTACACAACCTCGAAATCGAACGAGCGAACCCAGGGAGATGATTCCGGGGAATAGTCGGGCAGCTCCTGCACATGCTCCGAAAATCGCTCCATGAAGGCGTAAATGGCGTGCCGCGGCACCCGGTGACAGTCGACGCGGACGATGACTTTCTTGTTCGCGGCTTCCGGGAAGCGCTGAGCAAGCTGGCCGTCGAGAGCCGCGTCGAGGCATTCGTAGAGCCGATCCTCGAGGCTTTTGAGATGGTCTTCCAGTGCATCGGGCCAGGGGCCTCGTTCGACCAGCACCAGCAAGCAGGCGTCCCGGTCGTAATCGTACGCAGTGAAATCCACTGGCATAGCCACCGCTGAACGATGGAGGTCAACTTCCGTTTCACCCCATTTCCGTCTCCAGGAATTGGGCTCTTCGGGAGTTGCCGAATGGCGAGTCAGACGACGCTGCATCCCGACCTCACCAGGCTCGCATCTCGTTGCTGAGCGAGGGCTTGAGAATCGGTCGGTGCGGCAGGCGCAAACCTCGCCGGCAGGCTCCGATCAGCAGCTGGCTATGGCGCTGGACGATCCGCTCCCAGCGCCGCTCGACCGCGAAATAGGATATTGCCCCGAGCGCGATGACGATCAGGCAGCTGGCAATCAGTCGGAATGTGATTCCGAACGGAAGCGCCCGGATCAGGACATAGCCGAGGTTCTGGTGAAGAAGGTAGAGCGAGTAGCTGATCAGGCCGACGAACGTGATCGGCCTTGGGACCTTGAGCCGGCCCATCCTCAATACGGCAAAGCCGCCGGCCGCGAGCAGCACCCCGAACAGGGGGCCATCGCTGAAGCGGGGATCAATGAAAAGAAACATCGCCGTGAGCGCGGCGATCATCAGCGCGTGAGGCTTTTCCAGCCGTTTCCATTCCCACGCGAGGATGCCGGTCAGGAACGACGGCGCAAAATCGGTAATGAGCAGATTGTCGATGAACTGCGAATAATAGCCCGTCAGCCTCCCGGCCGCGCCGACCGCCGTGAGGGCGAGCCATGCATGCGAAATGTTCCGCCCGCGCATCGCATAATAAATGAGGCCGATGAGGAAGTAGAATTTGAGTTCGACGACGAGCGACCAATAGGCGCCGTCGACCTGGGGCCAGTGCGGGATCGCATTGAGCCAGATCATGTTGGAAAGAGCGATCGGCCATGACGGCTTGTTGCCGGGCAGGTCGACAATCATCAGCGTCGTCGTCGTGATGACGATCGCGACGACATAGGCGGGCTGGATGCGCGCGAACCGCCGGGCCCAGAAATTCTCGAGGCAGCTCGAGCTGTCCAGCGTCATGAAGATGCAGAAGCCGCTAACCGCGAAGAAAAGATCGACCCCGTGGTGCCCCAAGGGGAAGGTGAAGGGCATGGCCGTCGCTTCGTAGAAGCTCGGTGGGTAGCGGGTCGTATAGTGGTAGAACAGGACGGAGATGATGGCGACCGCGCGCAGCAGGTCGATATTGTCCTGCCTCATCTTGGCGGTCTTGGGCGGCACGATCGTCGTTTGACCACCCTGGGGCGCTGGATCGCCGCCGCCGTCCGAACGCCGTTCGACGGCTTTAGCGGGCCGGTTCCTCTCCATGCATCGAATGCCCCACGCCGCCCTCAAGTCAGGCGCGATGACTTTCTCGCGATGCGCCGCGTCGACAAAGTTGGGTTTTCCCAATGTTTAGCATCAGACTAGGAAATCGCTCACAGATCCAACGCCCGATTGCGAGTAAATGTCGTCTCCGCGACATAATTTGTGACGCAAAAGGCACAACTAGAGGCAATAGATGGCATTTATTTAATTTAACTAAAGTTAATCCCGTTAATCGGTTGCGCGACAATCAACCCGCCCTTTAGCCGTGCGAGCGAAGGGCGGTCAGCCCTCGATCATTATTCAAGAGCCGTCTTCGCGGCCAAAGGGGAATTGTATCTATGAGGATTACGAACCGTCGGATCGCCCTTCTCGCCGGCGCATCGGTTGCCGTCATCGGTTATGCTGCTCCGGGCCACGCGCAAGTCGTTGTCGCGGGCGTATGCCAGTCGGACGCGGCCGCCGCGCCAGGTGCTCCGGTCTCGCAAACGCTCGACATCACGCTCCTGGGCGATACCGGCGTCACCAACGCCAATGACACGAATCCCGCGAACGCGGTCGTTTCCGACTGCGCGACTGGCGCGATCCGTCAGAGTGTTTCGGGCGCACCGCTGCCCGGCGACGTCGACAACGCGATCGTCAACGGCACCGCAGGCGACGTTAACGTCCAGGCGATTGCGACGGCGACCAACACGCTTGGCAATGCAACGGCCTTTGCCTCGATCTCGACGGTCGGAGTCTATCAGATCGCGGTCGGCACCGGCGCGCTGACGAATGAAATCGACAATGCCGGTCACCTCGGGATCGCCGCGATCGCGGGAGCGACCGCGGCCGGCATCGCCAATGCGACGGCCAATATCGGCTTCGTGGGCCTCGACCAGTCTGCGGTCGGGCCGGCGACCTCGGTCAACAACGTCATCACCAACGAGACCGGCGCCAGCCTCACGATGCTCGCGAGCGCCAATGCAAGCGGCGCGACGGCGAATGCGAACGGGCACATCCAGGTCGGCATTTTCCAGCAGGCGGCGTTCGGCGACGTCAGCGCCGACACGCTCACCAATGAAGGGACGATCGACATTTCGGCACACGCCGCGGCGAATGCGACCGCCGGCGCGGCGCACGCGTTCGCGGGCCTGACGCTCGGCTCCGATCCGACCGGCACCGGCGCTCCGTCGGCCGGTATCGTCCAGTTCGCCGGACATACTGCGATCGGCTCAGCCACGACGGCGATCGGAAACATCACCAATGGCGGGACGATGCACGTCGGCGCCGACGCAGCGGCCACCGGCGTAACCGGCGCGGACGCCCGCGCGGTCGCGGGCGGAATTGCGCAGGCCATGATCGCGACCTCCTCGGCGCAGGCGAACATCGTCAATTCGGGCGCGTTCTCGGTGAGCGCCACCGCAGTCGCTTCGGCGACTTCGGGTCCCGCGGTGGCGGCGGCAACCGCCTTCGGGGCCTCGCAGATCGCGAGCGCGACCGGCGCGGCCGGCGTTGCCGGGGTTTCCTTCGTCAATTCGGGCACCTTCTCGGTCCTCGCCAACGCGTCGGCGAATGGCACGGCGGCGAATGCTTCGGCGGTCGCCACCGGGCTCATACAGCATGCCGCCAATGCGACCGGCGCGGGTGCCTTCGCCGTCTCGAACAGCGGTTCGATGAACGTGGTGGCGAGCGCGGTTGCGCCGGCGGGGACGACTCCGCTGGCGGGGGCGTTCGCTCATGCGGTCGGGATCAACGTGACGAATACTCCGACGGTCACTCCGACCGGCGGTGGCGGGTTCACGACGGCCGGTAATCCGGTGTCGGGGACGATCACCAATGCGGGCACGATCAACGTGGTCGCCAATGCGGCGGGAGGGACGTTCACGACCCCGACCGCGGGCGGCGGCACGACGACGCTCGGCCGCAGCTCGGCGACGGCGACGGGCATTCATGTCGCCGGCGGCGCGAACACGATGACGATCTCGAACTCGGGTTCGCTCAACGTCGATGCGATCACCGCCAACAACGGCGTGTCGACCGCGCGCGGCATCTTCGTCGAGGCGAACGGCGCGTTCACCCCGGCGGCGACCGACGTCCTGACCATCAACAACTCGGGCGACATCATCGTCCGCCAGTCGATCGACGGCGGCGCGACGTGGACCCGGGGGATGGCGATCGACGTCGCCTCGGCGGGCGAGCCGACGGTGATCAACCTGCTCGGCGGGAACATCTACGGCAACATCGACAACAATGCCGGCGACGACATCAACGTCACCACCGGGACGACCTACTTCGACGGCATCATCAATCCGGAGTTCCTGCCGGCGGGTGGGGTGACCGAGGCGGACCTCGACTTCGGGGCTTGCCGGCGAGGGCACGCTGACGATCTCGGGCGGCGGCAATCTGATCCTCGCCGACCCGCGCATCACCGGCGACCCGACGATGTACGACGGCCCGGCCTATGCGTTCGTCGACACGCTGACGGTGGATGCTGACGGCACGCTCACCTACGAGCTTCAGCCGGCGGCGGGCGGGACCCAGCCGGTCGGGACCTATCCGCAGATCTTCACCAACACCGCGAACCTCGCGGGGACCCTGGTGGCGGATGTGACCCCGGCGGGCGGGCTGTTCGCGGACAGCTACACGTGGGAGAATGTGATCGACGCGACGGCGCCGCTCAACGGGACGTTCGACCAGTGCGTGCTCGACGGCGCCTATGCCGGCTCGCTGCTGCTCGACTTCGGCTGCTCGTACGATGCGACCAACGTCGACCTGACGCTGACCAGGACCGCGTTCAACGCGGTTCCGGGATTGAACCGCAACGGCATCGCGGTCGGCACCGGGCTCGAGTGCATCTACGACGTCGGTCTGACCGGCGGGGTGGCGAGCATGCTCGGCGATCTGTTCCTGTTCACCGACCAGGCCAACTTCAACATCGCGCTCAACCAGCTGTCGGGGTCGGTCTACGCCAATTACCTGAACTCGTTCCCGTCGCTGGGCGTGCACCAGAACGACCTGGTCGACCATGCGACGAACTGCGAGATCCCGGCGCTGGCCGGCTCGGTGCTCGAATGCCGTGTCTCGCCGATCCATGTCTGGGGTCAGCTCGACTATCAGACGCGCAAGGCGGACGGCGACGTCGAGGCGGGCGACAGCCGGTCGAAGCGGTTCACCGGTCTTCTCGGCATCGACGCGAGCGTCGGCAATGCGGCGATCATCGGCGGCGACATCGGCTATCTGTCGAACCACTTCCGCGATCACCAGTTCGGCGACCATGCCGAGGGCAACGGCTGGACCGGCGGCGTCTACGGGGTCTACGATCCGGGGGCGTTCTACGTGAAGGCGCTGGCGACCTACAGCTCGCTCAACGGCAACTCGCGGCGCAACATCGACTTCACCGGCCTGGCCCCGGGGGCGACGTTCGCGTCGCGTCCGACCGGCGACCCCGACGTCAAGATGTGGACGTTCGGGCTGCACGGCGGCGCCCGGCTGCCGATGGGCGCGACCTCGGTGTTCACGCCGTACCTCAACTATGATTATGTGAACGCCAAGCTCGACGGGTTCATCGAGGACAATGGCGGCGGCGCCGGCCTGACGGTCGAGGGCAGCCGGTCGAAGCACAGCTTCCTCACCGGCGGGGTCAAGTGGGCGACCCAGATCGGCGGCGTGGTTCCGGAAGTGAACCTTGGCTACCGTCACCGGTTCGGCAACAAGCGCTCGACCATCGGCGCGTTCTTCAACGGCGACACCGACTGCGACTTCGACGTCATCTCGGCGGCGCAGAAGAGCGGCACGTTCCTGGCGGGCTTGAGCATCGGCGGGAAGCTTGGTCCGGTCGACGTCAGGGTCGGTTACGAGGGCGAGTTCAACGGCGACATCCGGAGCCACAGCGGCAACTTCAAGCTGGTGCTTCCGATCGGCGGTCACGCGGCTCCGCCGCCTCCGCCGCCGCCGCCTCCGCCGCCGCCGCCTCCGGTGGTCGAGGAGCCGGCTCCGCCGCCTCCGCCCCCGCCGCCCCCGCCGCCTCCGGCGCCGGTCGAACGCGGCGAGCGCGGCCAGTAATATCACAAGGGCGGGAGCCCCAGCGCTCCCGCCGGGTCTCACCAGTCAACGATCGCCGGCTCGCTCCCCTGTGGGCCGGCAAGTGCGGGACGATCGGCTGTCCTGACACTCAGGCCCGCTCTCGTCTCGAGGGCGGGCCTATCGTCGTCCAGCCATTGCGGAGTTGGGACGTATTGCGGATAAGTGACTTCCTACGTTGCTTCGCTTGAGGGGTGAGCATCGATGAAGCGCGTTGTTGCGGTCCTTTTTCTTGCTTCACCCCTGTGGGTGGCGAGCGGCGTCGCGGGCTGGTGGCTCGGCAGCCCGCGCTCGCCCGGCTCCGACACTTCGGCGCCCCCGCCATCGCTTGCTGCCACGGCGCCTGCGGACCGAAGCCCAGCTCGAGTGCCTCGCGCCGAGGTGCCGGTGTTGAAGCCGGTCGCGCGCGCCGCCGCCGCTCTCCCTCGCCTGCCTTCGCCTTCTCCGGATCGGCTCGGCGCGCATCCGGCCCCGAAGCCCCTCGAGCCAGTCGCGCCGGTGGCGGGCCTGGCGTCTCGCAGCCCAGTAGCAGCAACGCCCTCGCCCGAGCCCCAACTGGCATTGGGGAGCACCGACGTGCTCGCGCCCGAAAAGACGCTCGAGCCGACAGCCGAGGCGCCGGCGGGCGAGGGTGTGCTCATCGTCGTCAGTCTCGCGTCCCAGAAAGCGTTCGTATTCAAGGACGGCGAGCTGTGGGGAACCTCTGCCGTGTCGACCGGAAAACGCGGCAAGCGAACCCCCGTCGGGCGCTACACCATTCTGGAGAAGCAGGTGCACCATCGCTCGCGGACGTACGACAACGCGCCGATGCCCTACATGCAGCGACTCACCTGGGGCGGCGTGGCGATGCATGCCGGGCATGTGCCGGGTTATCCCGCGTCGCACGGCTGCATCCGCCTGCCGCGCTCCTTCGCGAAGAAGCTGTACAAGCTGACCGATTTCGGCTCGACGACCGTGGTGGTGACGAGCAAGAAGGCGCGCTCATCGGACGAAGCGCCGGAAGGCGGCTTAGGTGGATCAGGACGCATCGGCGGAAATCGACGAGAAGCTGCGCTCGCTCGGCGACTGGCGCGGCGCCATGCTCGCCAGGCTGCGACGGCTGATCCGCGACGCCGATCCACGGATCGAGGAAGCGGTGAAATGGCGCAAGCCGTCGAACCCGCACGGAGTTCCGGTGTGGGAACATGGCGGCATCATCTGCACCGGCGAGACCTACAAGGACAAGGTCAAGCTGACCTTCGCCTACGGTGCGTCGCTGGCGGACCCGTCGCGGCTGTTCAATTCGAGCCTGGACGGCGGTACCCGCCGCGCGATCGATTTCCGTGAGGGCGACGAGGTCGATGAGGCGGCGTTCAAGGCGCTGATCCGCGCGGCTGTCGCGAGGAACGGCAGCTAGGACTACTGGCAGATCGTCGGTTTGGCGGGGCCCTGATCCGCGGCATAGCAATCGCCGGCGGCGGCGTCGGCGCGGCTTTCCCGGTGAATTGCGGCGAACAGCGCGATGCTGGCCACAGCGACCACCGCAAATGCTGTCACTTTTACCCGCATTCTCGAGCCCCATTTTCCGCGGCCGAACCGCCGACCGCGTGAGTCTACGCTATCATTCAAGTATTGGGTAAAGAATAAGACTTTCCGACGGTTTCGATGGCTCCGGCGCGTCTTTTCGATGAAAGTTAACGCCTGTGGCTTTCGCGCCACTAGCGCGTTCTTCAGGCCGGGCCGAACAGCTCCAGCCCGTCGGGGGAGCCAAAGCCGTCGAGCGGAACGTCCCAGGCGTCGCTGGGAATCGCCTCGGTCAAGCGCTGCATTGGCCAGCCGAGACCGATCAGGCGCGCGCCGTTCTTCTTGAGGCTGAGCAGGGCGCGGTCGTAGTGACCCTTGCCGCGGCCGAGGCGCGTGCCGGCGCCGTCGATCGCAACCAGAGGGACGAGGACGAGGTCGGGCTCAACCCGCGGGTGACGCCTGGCCGGCTGCATCAGCCCAAACGGCCCCGGCTCGAGCGGGTCGCCGGCAACGAAGCGAAACGGCTTGGCGGGATTGGTGAAGCAGGGGAAAGCGACGATCGCGCCGACCGCGCGCGCTTCCTCCATCGCGGGAAGGGGGCTGATCTCCGACCCGAGCGGGTGATAGCCGCCGACCACGGACACCCCTGCGAAGAGCGAGGTCAGGTGTTGGGCGAGCTTCTGCTCGAGCTGGGCGCGGCGGGCGTCGGACAAGGTGCGCACGAAGGCCTTGCGCGCATCGAGTGCGGCGCGGCGCAGCAACTCCTTCGACAGCGGCTCCATTTCAGGCCGCGGCTCAGGAGGGCCGAAAGGGGTTGACGGGACCACCATGGCCGTTTGCCCTAAAATCCTCTGACGCCAAAACGTCAGGTGGGCGCCAATTGCTCCAAGCCCCACGGAATCCCGCATGGCCTGATGCAGGGTCAGCTCCCAAGTGGATTGAATCGCCTCAGGGATTTTCCGAAGGCTCGCACCGGGTAGTGCCCGTCGCGACCAATCTAGGGATTTACGGCGTCACCCTCAAGCTCGGCCGCGAACATTTCGAGGCGGTTGGCGAGCGCTTCGGCGCGCTCGACGAGCGCGGGGTCGGGAGGAGAGGGCGCGGCCATCGCCGCGACGGCCTCGGGGCTCTTGTCGATCAGCTGGTCGGCAAGCAGCAGCGAGGCGAACAGGAACTGCCGTGCTTCGGACAAGGTGCCGAGCCCGGCCAGCGCCTCGCAACTCTTGGTATCGACCAGGCTCGCCGCGGCGCGGAGGTTCTCTTCTTCGCCTTCGCGGCACGCGACCTGATAGGTGCGGCCGGCGATGTTGAGATCGATCAGCGTCGACATCACGCGGCCGCCTGCCGGATCAACTCGTCGAGCTCTTCCACCACTTCACGCACCTTGGCGCGAAGCTCGTCGTCGCGGCCCGTGACGGCCGGCTTTGACGCCGAAAGCGCGCGCTGGATTCGGGCGAGCGCCTGATCGGCGCGGTCAAGTGCGGCTGCGAGTCCACCGTCGTCCATTGGCATTCCGCTAAGCACTTTAGTGATTCCGGGCAAGCATTGACGCTGAACGGCTCACCTTCCAAAGCACGCGTGCCATCGGCCTGAGTCCTCCGGCCGAGCCAAAATCGCTTCACGGAGTCTCATGCAGCCGTCCGACCGCCGCCTCGCCAACGCCATTCGCGCCCTCGCGATGGATGCGGTGGAGGCCGCCAACAGCGGGCATCCCGGGATGCCGATGGGCATGGCCGACGCCGCGACCGCCTTGTTCACGCGACACCTGAAGTTCGATGCGACGGATCCGCGCTGGCCCGACCGCGACCGCTTCATCCTGTCGGCAGGGCACGGCTCGATGCTGATCTACGCGCTGCTTTACCTGACGGGATACGAGCGGCCGACGCTGGACGATATCAAGCACTTCCGGCAACTCGGCTCGCCGACCGCCGGGCACCCCGAGAACTTCGAGCTTGCCGGCGTCGAGGTCACCACCGGGCCGCTGGGGCAGGGCGTGGCCATGGCGGTCGGGATGGCGATCGCCGAGCGGCACTTGAACGCCGTTTACGGAAGCGAGCTGGTCGACCACCGCACCTTCGTCATCGCCGGCGACGGCGACCTCATGGAGGGCGTCAATCACGAGGCGGCCGGGCTTGCCGGGCAACCTGAAGCTCGGTCGGCTGATCGTGCTTTGGGACGACAACAACATCACGATCGACGGCTCGACCGAGCTTTCGCGCAACGAGGATGTCGTCGCTCGGCACCGGGCCGCGCAGTGGCATACGTGCGAATGCGACGGGCTCGACGCGGACGAGGTCGACCGGGCGATCAGCGAGGCGCTGGCCGACCCGCGGCCGAGCCTGATCCGCTGCCGGACGATCATCGGCTACGGCGCCCCGAATAAGCAGGGCACCGCCGCGACTCACGGCGCAGCGCTGGGAAAGGACGAGGTCGAGGCGGCGCGCAAGGAGCTCGGGCTGACGGACGAGGCATTCGCGGTGCCCGACGACGTGCTTACCGCCTGGCGCTCCGCGGGCAAGCGCGGCGGAATCGAGCATGCGCTGTGGAAGGAGCGCCTCGAGACGAGCGACCGCAAGGACGATTTTCTGGCGCGCCTGAACGGCAAGGTCGGCGATGCCTGGCTCCGTCCCTATCTCGACAAGCTTTTGAAGGAGCTGAAGCCGGTCGCGACGCGCAAGGCGTCGGAGATGGCGCTGGAAGCGATCAACGCGGCGATCCCGGCGACGGTCGGGGGATCGGCGGACCTCACTGGTTCGAACAACACCCGAACCAGGGCGCTGGAGCCGCTGACCGCGGAGAATTATGCGGGGCGCTACATCTATTACGGCATCCGCGAGTTCGGCATGGCGGCGGCGATGAACGGCATGGCGCTGCACGGCGGCGTGATCCCCTACGGCGGCACGTTCCTGGTGTTCACCGATTATGCGCGGCCGGCGATCCGCCTGTCGGCGCTGCAGCGGGCCCGGGTCGTCTACGTCATGACTCACGACAGCATCGGGCTCGGCGAGGACGGACCGACCCACCAGCCGATCGAGCACCTGCAAAGCCTGCGCGCGATTCCGCAGCTCGACGTCTATCGGCCGGCCGACGCCGTCGAAACCGCGGAATGCTGGGCGCTCGCGCTTCAGAGCGAGGAGCCGTCGATCCTCGCGCTGACCCGGCAGAACTTGCGGCCGGTGAGGACAAAAGCTTCTCCCGACAACTTGTCAGCGCGCGGCGCCTATCGGCTGAAAGACGCTGAAAACGCGCGAAAAGTGATTTTCATCGCGACCGGCTCGGAGGTCGAAATCGCGCTCGACGCGGCGGCGCGGCTTGAAGCGCAGGGGGTCGGCGCCGACGTTGTCTCCATGCCCTGCACCGAGCGGTTCGATGCGCAGCCGCGCGACTATCGCGAGGACATCCTGCCCGATGTCAGCAACCGCGAAATCCTGCGCGTCTCCATCGAAGCGGGGACGACCTTCGGCTGGGAGCGCTACACCGGGCTTCACGGACTGCGTATCGGTATCGACCGGTTCGGGGTGTCGGCGCCAGCGCCGGACGCTTACCGCTATTTCGGCCTCACGCCCGACCGGGTGGCGGAACGCGTGATCGACTTCATGAAGACAAGAGGAATCCAATGACGAGAGTTGCAATCAACGGCTTCGGCCGCATCGGCCGCCTGGTGGCGCGGGCCATCCTCGAGCGGCCGGACTGCGGGCTGGAGCTGGTCAGCGTCAATGACCTTGCCGACGCAACGGCGAACGCCTGGCTGTTCAAGCATGACAGCGTCCACGGCAAGTTCCCCGGGGAGGTGACGACCGACGGTAACGACATCATCGTCGACGGCAAGCGCATCCACGTGACGGCGGAGCGTGATCCCGCGAAGCTCCCGCACAGAGCGAACGGCATTGACATCGCACTCGAATGCACCGGTTTCTTCACCGACCGCGCGAGCGCCGAGAAGCATATCGAAGCGGGCGCGAAGAAGGTGCTGATCTCGGCGCCGGCGAAGGGCGTCGACCGCACCGTGGTCTACGGAGTCAACGACGATCAGCTGACCGCCGCCGACAAGATCGTCTCCAACGCCTCGTGCACCACCAATTGCCTTGCACCGGTCGCCAAGGTGCTGAACGACGCGCTCGGCATCGAGCGCGGGCTGATGACGACCGTCCACGCCTACACCAACGACCAGAAGATCCTCGATCAGATCCATCCCGACTTGCGGCGGGCGCGGGCGGCAGCCATGTCGATGATTCCGACCACGACCGGCGCAGCGCGCGCGGTCGGCGAGGTGCTTCCCGAATTGAAGGGCAAGCTCGACGGTTCCGCCATCCGCGTGCCGGTGCCCGACGGAAGCATCATCGACCTGACCTTCGTCCCCGGGCGGGCGACCAGCCGCGACGAGGTGAACCAGATCCTCAAGGCCGCGAGCGAAAGCAAGCGCCTCGAGGGCGTCCTCGTCTACAGCGAGGACCCGCTGGTTTCGGCCGACATCGTCCACACGCCGGCGAGCTCGACCATCGACAGCCTCGAGACCGCGGTGCTCGACGGGACGCTGGTGCGCGTCGTCAGCTGGTACGACAACGAATGGGGCTTCTCGAACCGCATGGTCGACACCGCGGCGGCGATGGGCAAGCTTTAGCCGAGGTGAAGCCGCTTCAGGACCCTGGATGACCTTCCTGAGAAGCTGACCGGCAAGAAGGTGCTGGTGCGGGTCGATCTCAACGTGCCGATGGAAGGCGCGAAGGTCACCGACGACACACGGCTGCGGGCTATGCTTCCGACGGTGCTGGAGCTCAGCGATCGCGGGGCGATCGTGCTTTTGCTCTCGCATTTCGGTCGGCCCAAGGGCGAAACGAGGCCGGACATGTCGACAGCGCAGCTGGTGCTTCCGATCCACCGGCTGGCGGGTCGCTCCGTTCGGTTCATCGAGGATTGCCAGGGGCCCGAAGCCGAGCGAGCGGTGACGACGATGCTCCCCGGCAATATCGGAGTGCTCGAGAATACGCGGTTCCACGCCGGCGAGGCAAAGAACGATCCCGAGTTCGCCCAAGCCATGGCCGCGCTTGGCGATTATTATGTCGACGACTCCTTCTCGACCGCGCACCGGGCGCATGCCTCGACCGAGGGGATCACGCATTTCCTGCCGAGCTTCGCCGGCCGCGCGATGGAGGCGGAACTGAATGCGCTCGAGCGCGCGCTCGGCAACCCCGAACGGCCGGTCGCGGCGGTCGTCGGGGGCGCCAAGGTGTCGACCAAGCTCGCGGTGCTGGGTCATCTTGTGGGCAAAGTCGATCATCTGATCATCGGCGGCGGAATGGCGAACACCTTCCTTGCGGCGCGCGGGATCAACGTCGGCAAGTCGCTGTGCGAGCATGAGCTGGCGGGCGAGGCGAATGCGATATTCGGGCGCGCGGAAGAGGCGGGCTGCACGATCCATCTGCCCTACGATGTGGTCGTCGCGAAGGAATTCGCACCCAACCCGCCGAGCCTTCGGATCTGCAACGTTCACGAGGTCCAGCCGGACGAGATGATCCTCGACATCGGCCCGGCGGCGGTCGAGGCGCTGGCCGACGTTCTCAAGACCTGCCGGACCCTGGTATGGAATGGTCCGCTCGGAGCCTTTGAAACGCCGCCGTTCGACGAAGCGACGGTGGCGCTTGCGAAGACGGCGGCCGCGCTGACCGAGGAAGGCTCGCTCGTCTCGGTGGCCGGCGGCGGCGACACGGTCGCGGCGCTCAACCACGCCGGCGTTGCGCAGGATTTCAGCTTCGTCTCGACCGCCGGCGGCGCGTTCCTCGAATGGATGGAAGGCCGGACTTTGCCCGGCGTCGCGGCGCTGGAGCGTCAGCCTTAGCCGAAATCGATGGCCGGCGCACGCGATCTCGCTGAACTTGCCCGACGAACTGGAGCGATATGCTGGGTCACGCTCGAGGATCGTCAGCCAACCGTCGGCCAGAGCGTTCGTGGCGGTACCCAGAACCGCGGGCGCTTGCTCGACCGGCGCGACGATCGGATCGCAGCATTGCGCGAGGCGCTGCAGGCGGCAGTCGACGAGTATCAGCGCCGGCTGCCCGGCGCGGATCCGGGACATCCGCCATGGCTGACCAAACAACGGGACCTCCGCGCTGTCGTGAATCGCTCGCGGGCCTGTGAACTCGTGCGACCAAGGACCGCGCTAAACAGCGCGGCGAAGGAACAGGCAGGGATGACCATGAACCAGTCGGAAATGACGGCGAAGATCGAGCGGGGCGACGGTTTCATCGCGGCGCTCGACCAATCGGGCGGGTCCACCCCCAAGGCGCTCAAGGGGTACGGGATCGAGGACGGCGCCTGGGGCAACGACGAGGAGATGTTCAACCTCATCCACCAGATGCGCTCGCGGATCATCACATCGCCGTGCTTCGGCGGCGGCAAGGTGATCGGGGCCATCCTGTTCGAGCGGACGATGGACGGCCAGGTTGCCGGCAAGCCGACGCCGCAGGCATTGATCGACCAGGGCGTCGTGCCCTTCATCAAGATCGACAAGGGACTGGAGGCCGAGGACAACGGCGTCCAGCTGATGAAGCCGATCCCCGATCTCGATGCGCTGCTTCAGCGGGCAAAGTCGCTGGGCGTATTCGGGACCAAGGAACGATCGGTGATCAATGCGGCCGATCCCGCCGGGATCGCCGTCGTGGTCGCGCAGCAGTTCGAGATCGCCAGGCACGTGCTCGACGCCGGCATGGTTCCGATCATCGAGCCCGAGGTGAACATCAGGAGTGCCGATCGGCCGGAGAGCGACGACCTCCTCCTGACTGCGATCCTCGAGGAGCTGGAGGAGATTTCCGACGAGGAGAAGGTAATGCTGAAGCTGTCGATCCCGGCCAAGCCGGGGTTGTTCCAGCCGCTGATCGACCATCCCAAAGTGCTGCGGGTGGTCGCGCTGTCGGGCGGCTTCAGCCGCGAGGAGGCGTGCCGCGAACTCGCCAAGAACCCCGGAATGATCGCGAGCTTCAGCCGCGCGCTCCTGTCGGACCTGCGCGCGCAGCAGAGTGACGACGAGTTCGACCGGACGCTCGGGTCCGCGATCGACGAGATTTACAGCGCTTCGACCTCGAAGGTGCTCGCGTAATTCTCTTCGTCATTCCCGCGAACGCGGGAATCCCGCTTTTCTTTTCCATGCTGCTGAAGGAAGCGGGACCGCCGCTTTCGTGGGGGTGACGAAGAATGGATGAGTTCGACCCGTTCGATTTCCCGCCGCCCGAGCGCACCGAACCGGCGAAGCTCTATTTGATCAGCCCGCAGGACGTCGGCGGAACATTTCCGAACCGGCTGAGGGCAGCGCTCGAGCCAGGGATTGCCCCCGCCTTCCAGCTTCGGGTGAAGGACGTCGATGAGCATGAGCTCGCGCGCCTCGCCGAGCCGCTGCAGCGCATTTGCGCTGACGCCGGCGTCGCCTTCATCGTCAATGACAGCATGACGCTCGCCAGGCGTCTGGGCGCTGACGGTGTCCACCTCGGCCAGAGCGACGGCGATGTGCGCGAGGCGCGGGGGCTGCTCGGCCCATCGGCGCAGATCGGCAAGACCTGTCATGATAGCCGCCACCTGGCGATGGAAGCCGGAGAGGCCGGCGCCGACTATGTGGCGTTTGGCGCGTTCTACCCACGACCACCAAGCCGTCGAACTATCGGCCTCAACCGCCGATCCTGTCCTGGTGGTCGACGGTCTTCGAAATCCCTTGCGTCGCGATCGGTGGAATCACGCCCGCCAATGCGAGGCCGCTGGTCGACGCCGGCGCCGACTTCCTTGCCGTTTGTCAGGCGGTGTGGGGCAGCGCCGATCCAGGTGCGGCGGTCAGCGCCTTTACCGATGTCCTCGCGATCCGCTGACCACCCTGTCGGGTTCCGCGCCGGTGCGGACAAGCCTGCCATCGGGAAGGCGCAACAGGGTAGCCTGGGTGTTCAGCTGTGCGTTGATCGCGGGCCAATGCTTCATCTTGTCGGTTCCGAATTGAAAGCAGAGGAGCACCACCGGCTCCTCGGATTGGCCGGGCTTGGTCGAGTGCGCGAAATTATCGCCGAAAATCGCCTCCCCTGAGCGGTAGGCATATTCGCCGACCTCGCCCGTCGCCTTCTTGTAGAGCAGCCCGAATTCGCCCGCATTGGCCGTGACTGGAGTCAGGACCGTGAACGCCTCGTTGTTCAGCTTCCTCCAGTCGGTGTGGAAGTAGGTGTCGGTGCATCGGCTCCGGACGACCAGAAAGCCGGCGAAAAGCCGGGCCTCTTTGTCGATGTCGAGATAAGGCGCGGCTTGATCGGGAATACCGAGCCGGTGGAACGCCGATTCGAACGCTTCGAACGACTTCTCGTCGTCCGCCGAGATCCATTCGATGTCGCTTTTCCACTTGCCGGGACCGGCCACCACGCTGACGAGACGGCCGGGCAGCCGCGCGGGCTCGCCGAATTCGGCCACGATGTCAGGGTCGACCGGGATCGTCTTCGCGTTGATCGCCAGCATTTCAGCGTTGAGGAAATGCCTCATCGGAGGGGACTTATCAGCGGCTCATTTGCCGCACCATGGATTTCAAGGTTCGCGCGTCCGCGATGGCGTGACCCTGGATGTCATTGTTGAAATAGCACCAGCACGAGCGACCTTGCCTCGACTGATCCGTCAGCCAGTCGGTCCAGGAGAGCAATGTCTCGTCCGAATAGCGGCCCGAGTATCTGCCGCCGGAACCATGAAAGCGGACATAGGCGGTCCGACCACTCGCCCAGCGCGGAGAGTTGAGGCCCTTGAGGTCGTGAGCGACGAAGCCGATGCCATGCCGGTCGAGAAGTGCAAGCACCTCTTCTTCATACCAGCTGACGTGCCGAAACTCGACGACCTGCTCGATGTCCCTTGGCAGCCGCGCCAGGAACGCCCCGAGCCGTTCAAGGTTCTTATGCAGGCTTGGCGGGAGCTGGTAGAGGACGGGCCCGAGCTTGTCCTCCAGCCGCCGAGCGAGCGCGATGAACTGGTCCGCGGGCTCCTCGCAATCGAGCAGCTTCTTCATGTGCGTGATGAAGCGGTTGGCCTTGACGGCATAGCGAAAGCCCGGAGGCGCCTTCTCACGCCAGCCATCAAAGGTCGAAGCGAGCGGAAGCCGGTAGAAGCTCGCGTTGATCTCGACCGTGTCGAATTCCTCGGCGTAGCGGGCGAACCAGCGGGTCTGCGGCAGGCCGTCGGGGTAGAACAGGCCGCGCCAGTGCTTGTAGACCCAGCCCGAGCAGCCGACGCGGATCTCGCCGGGGTTGGAAACGATTCTGTCCTCCATCGTTGCACCTCAACAACGCTTTCAGAGGAGAGTTGCGCTGAAGTACGCGGCGACCGCTTTGTTCTCGGCTGTTTTCACCGCGGTGGTCGTGAGCGCCTTCTGGATCTGGTTCTACAGTGTCGTGCCAGGCTCCAAGCCCGAGGTCGAGCGCCGCGGCAGCATCGTCGCGGTGAAGCCCGACAAGGGAGCGCCGGTCGAGATCGCTCAGCAGGTGGTGGTCGGACCGGCGGGGCTTGCGATCCCGGTCGTGGGGGTCAAGGCGAGCGATCTGGTCGACACCTACGACGCGGCGCGCGGCAGCGGCCGGCGTCATGACGCCAACGATATCATGGCCCCCGAGGGGACGCCGGTGATCGCCGCGGCCGACGGAACGATCGAGAAGCTCTTCTTCAGCAGGGGCGGCGGCGGGATCACCATCTACGAACGCTCGCCCGACGGCAGATGGCAATATTATTACGCGCACCTTTCGGCCTATGCTCCCGGGCTCGCGGAGGGTCAGCAAGTCAAGCGCGGGCAGGTCATCGGCCGCGTCGGGCATACCGGCGATGCCAGCGCGTCGGGACCGCATCTCCACTTCGCGATCAACTCGATGGTCCCCGGCGAGCGCTGGTGGCAGGGCACGCCGATCAATCCGTACCCGCTGCTTGCCGGAAAGAGGGCTGGCGGCTAACAGCGCGGCGGCTCTTTCCCAACACTTTCTCCGAGAGAAGACATGAAGATCAGCGGCGTGGACATCCGTCCCGGCAACATCATCGAATATGAGGGCGGCATCTGGCGCGCCGTGAAGATCCAGCACACCCAGCCGGGCAAGGGCGGCGCCTACATGCAGGTCGAGATGAAGAACCTCATCGACGGCCGGAAGACCAACGTCCGCTTTCGCTCGGCGGAGACGGTCGAGCGCGTTCGCCTCGATACCAAGGACTTCCAGTTCCTGTTTCACGACGGCGACATGCTGACCTTCATGGACAAGGAGAATTACGAGCAGATCAGCCTTCCTGCAGACCTCCTCGGCGACGCCGGCGACTTCCTGCAGGATGGGATGGACGTTGTCATGGAGCTCTACAATGAGAAGCCGATCAGCGTTCAGCTGCCCGATCAGGTCGAGGCCACGATCGTCGAGGCCGACGCGGTGGTGAAGGGCCAGACGGCGAGCTCGTCCTACAAGCCGGCGGTGCTCGACAATGGCGTGAAGGTGCTCGTCCCGCCGCACATCACGGCGGGGACGAAGATCGTGGTCGACGTCTACAACCGGGAATATGTGAGGCGGGCGGACTGATGCTCCCTTCCCGCGAGCGGGAGAGGGCTGGGGGAGGGTTGTGCACTGGCGCCACAACCCTCACCCTCCCCCGCTTCGCGACCCCTCTCCCGCGTGCGGGAGGGTAGGAGCAATGGTCGCCCATTCCGGCCTGATCACCGTCATGACCCGCGCCGCGCGCAAGGCGGCGCCGCGGCTTCGGCGTGACTTCGGCGAGGTCGAGCAGCTGCAGGTCAGCCGCAAGGGGCCGGCCGACTTCGTGTCGATGGCCGACAAGCGTGCCGAGCAGACGATCGTCGAGGAGCTCCGCACCGCGCGGCCCGACTGGGGCATGCTGCTCGAGGAAGGCGGCGAGATCGCGGGCAATCCAGCAAAGCCGCGGTGGATCGTCGATCCGCTGGATGGAACCACCAACTTCCTCCACGGCGTGCCTCATTTTTCGATCTCGATCGCGGTCGAGGAGAAGAAGCCCGGCGGCGGCACCGAGATCACGCAGGCGCTGGTCTACCAGCCGCTCACCGACGAAGGTTTCTGGGCCGAGAAAGGCCGGGGCGCGTGGCTTCAGGACGCGCGGCTTCGCGTGTCGGCGCGGCGTGATCTCAACGAGACCCTGATCGGGACCGGAATGCCCCATTGCGGACGTGGCGATCCGGCGCGCTGGGCGAAGATCTACGCGGCGGTTGGCCCGCAAGTCTCGGGCGTCCGGAGGTTCGGTTCGGCTGCGCTCGATCTGGCCTGGGTCGCCGCCGGTCGAATGGACGGCTTCTGGGAAGACGATCTCGACATCTGGGACACCGCGGCGGGCGTTCTCCTCGTGAAGGAAGCGGGCGGGTTTGTGACCGACTATCGCGGCTCCGATCGCTCGTTCGAGCGGCGGGAGTATGTCGCGGGGTCGGCCGCGATCCACTCCAAGCTGCAAAAGCTTGTCGCGGGAGCACTCAGATAGCGTCCCAGATGGTTGCGGCGCACAACTGCCTGTCCTAAAGCGCCGCCAAGTTTTCGAACCCCTGGAGTATCCCCCTTGGCCAGCGTTGCCGCAGGCTATCTGCCGATCCTCTTGTTCCTGATCGTCGCGCTGGGACTTCAGCACGGCGTTCGTCGTGCTGCCGATGATCGTCTCCCGCTTCACGGGGACTGATCGGCCCGACCCGGCCAAGCTCAGCGAATATGAGTGCGGCTTCCCGGCCTTCGAAGACGCGCGCGCCGAGTTCGACGTCCGCTTCTACCTCGTGGCCATCCTGTTCATCGTGTTCGACCTCGAAGCGGCGTTCCTGTTCCCCTGGGCGGTTAGCCTCAACTTCACCAAATGGACCGGCTGGGCGGCGATGATGATCTTCCTCGTCGAGCTCGGCCTCGGGCTCGCCTACGCGTGGAAGAAGGGAGCGCTCGAGTGGGAGTGATGCTCCGCGGCCCGGAAGACCGCATGCCGAGCGAGGAAGAGCTCGCGCGCATCTCCGGTCTCGTGCCCGGTGAGGTCGACCGCAAGCAGCTCGAAGTGCTCCGGCAGTCGCTGAACGAGAAGGGCTTCATGGTCGCCTCGGCCGAGGACCTGTTCACCTGGGCTCGCACCGGCTCGCTGTGGTGGATGACGTTCGGTCTCGCCTGCTGCGCGGTCGAGATGATCCATGTGAACATGCCGCGCTATGACCTTGAAAGGTTTGGCGCTGCGCCGCGCGCGAGCCCGCGCCAATCGGACGTGATGATCGTCGCCGGCACCCTCTGCAACAAGATGGCGCCGGCGCTTCGCCGGGTCTACGACCAGATGAGCGAGCCGCGCTACGTCATCTCGATGGGCAGCTGCGCCAACGGCGGCGGCTATTACCACTACAGCTACAGCGTCGTCCGCGGCTGCGACCGAATCGTGCCGGTCGATATCTATGTTCCCGGCTGCCCGCCGACGGCCGAGGCGCTGCTCTACGGGATCCTGCAACTGCAGCGCAAAATCCGCCGCGAAGGGACGATCGAACGCTGATGGCGACCCGGCTCGCTTCCCACGTGCCACGCATGGCATCGAACGCGGGCGTCGTCGATGCAGTGCGCGCGGCGCTCGGCGACGCGCTGGTCGAAGTGACGGAGCAGGTCGGGGAGATCATCCTGACCGTGCGGCGCGAGAGCATCGTCGCGGTCTGCCGGGCATTGCGCGACACGCCGGGGCTTGAATATCAGCAGCTGATGGAAATCGCAGGCGTCGATTATCCCGCGCGTTCCGAGCGGTTTGAGATCAATTATTGCCTGCTCTCGCTAACAAAAAACCGGCGGATCGTCGTCAAGGTGATGACCGACGAGGCGACGCCCGTGCCTAGCGTCACCGGGCTGTGGCCGGTCGCAGGCTGGCTCGAGCGCGAGGTGTTCGACATGTACGGCGTCGGGTTCGCGGGCAATCCGGACCTTCGGCGCATCCTCACCGACTATGGGTTCGAGGGCTTCCCGCAGCGCAAGGACTTCCCGCTGACCGGCCATGTCGAGATGCGCTATTCCGAGGCCGAGAAACGCGTGGTCTATGAGCCGGTCTCATTGCCGCAGGATTTCCGAACCTTCGACTTCCTGATGCCTTGGGAAGGCCCGGAATATGTCCTTCCCGGCGACGAGAAGGCGAGGGGCGAGGCGCCCGGCGCGCCGACCCCGGCTCCGGCGCCGGGTGGGCCGACGCCGCAGAACGTGAAAACTTCCGCCGAGACGCCGAAAACCACGGACACACCAGCGCAAACCGGTGCCGGAAAGCCCGCCGACGCCGAAGCCACGAAGCAGGCTCGCAAGCCGCGTTCGACGAAGGCCGAAAGCGAAGTCTGCAAGGTCCCCGGCGAAGGCCGGGGCCCAGGAGGCGAAGCCCGCAGCGCCTCGCGGCGCTCCTGGATCCCGGCCTTCGCCGGGAAACAGCAAGGGTGACGCATGAGCGACGTGCGAACCGAAGCACGCTCGAAGCGCCGCGTCGAAGTCAGCATCGGCGCGGGCGGCGAGCGGGCAGAGCTCGGCCATCCCGACACTCCGGGCGACGAGGCGATCAGCAATTACACGATCAACTTCGGCCCGCAGCATCCCGCCGCGCATGGCGTCCTTCGCCTGATCATGGAGCTCGACGGCGAGATCGTCGAGCGTGTCGACCCGCACGTCGGCCTGCTCCACCGCGGCACCGAGAAACTGATCGAGTACAAGACCTACACCCAGGCGCTGCCTTACTTCGACCGGCTCGATTATTGCTCGCCCATGTGCATGGAGCACAGCTTCGTGCTGGCGATCGAGAAGCTGATGGGCCTCGAGATTCCGCTTCGCGCCCAATACATCCGGACGATGATGGCGGAGCTGACCCGCATCAAGAACCACATGCTGAACCTTGGCAGCCACATCATGGACGTGGGCGCGATGACGCCCAACCTGTGGCTGTTCGAGATCCGCGAAGACCTGATGCAGATCTACGAGCATGTGTCGGGCGCGCGCATGCACGCCAATTATTTCCGGCCCGGCGGAGTACGCGAGGACATTCCCCCGGCGGTCTTGGACAAGATCGGAGAATTCCTCGATAACCGGATGCAGTTGTTCGAAGATTCGATCAGTCTCGTCGCTGACAACCGCATCTTCAAGCAGCGCAATGTCGACATCGGGATCGTCCACAAGGACGACGCGATCGCCTGGGGCTTCTCGGGGCCGATGATCCGCGCTTCGGGCGTCCCGTGGGACATCCGCAAGTCGCAGCCCTACGAAGTCTATGACCGGATGGACTTCGAGATCCCGGTCGGCACCAACGGCGATTGCTACGACCGCTTCATGGTGCGGGTCGAGGAGGTCCGGCAGAGCTGGAAGATCGCGCGCCAGTGCCTCAATGACATGCCGCCCGGCCCGATCGGCGCCGACAGCAAGGTGTTCCCGCCCAGCCGCGCCGAGATGAAGACCTCGATGGAGGCGCTGATCCACCACTTCAAGCTCTACACCGAGGGCTATCACGTGCCTGCGGGCGAGGTGTACGTCGCGACCGAGAGCCCCAAGGGCGAGTTCGGCGTCTATCTCATCGCTGACGGCACCAACCGGCCCTATCGATGCAAGATCCGGCCAACGGGGTTCAGCCACCTCCAGGCGATGGACTTCATGATGAAAGGTCACATGCTCGCGGACACGACCGCGGTGCTGAGCGCGATCGACGTCGTGTTCGGGGAGGTGGACCGGTGAGCATGCACGTGCAGTTTCCCGGCGAAGGCCGCGGATCCAGGGCGCTGCGCAGCAGCGCTCCCGCGCTGCCCTGGGCCCCGGCCTTCGCCGGGGAACGGAGGAACTGATGGCCGGCCAGGCAGGAATCCTCGACAGCCCCGAGCAGCGCGCCCGCTGGGAAGGCTTCCAGTGGACCGACGCGAACGCGAAGTCCGCGAAGGAGATCATCGCGCGCTATCCCGAAGGGCGGCAGCTGTCGGCGTCGATCCCGCTGCTCGACCTCGCCCAGCGGCAGGTCGGGGCGGAGACGAACACGCAAGGGTGGCTGCCGATCCCGGTGATGGAGTTCGTCGCCAAGGAGCTCGACACCTCCTACATCCGCATCCTCGAGGTCGCGACCTTCTACACGATGTTCAACCTCGAGCCGGTCGGCCGCTTCCACGTCCAGGTGTGCGGGACCACGCCGTGCATGCTGCGCGGGTCCGACGACGTGTTCGAAGCCTGCTACAAGCGCGGGCTGAAGAAGGGCCACACGACCGAGGACGGGCTGTTCACGCTGACCGAGGTCGAATGCCTCGGCGCCTGCGCCAACGCGCCGATGGTCCAGATCAACGACGACAATTACGAGGACCTGACCGAGGAGAGCATGACCGCGATCCTCGACGCGCTCGCGGCCGGCAAGACGCCCAAGCCCGGCCCGCAGGTCGATCGCCAGACCAGCTGCCCCGAGGGTGGCCCGACCACGCTCAAGAAGATGGCCGAGCGCAACTACGACTATCGCCCGCTGTGGACGCCGACAGCGGGTCCGGCGCGGGAGGGGCGCAGTGATCGGCCTCATCCGAATTCGTCATCCCCGCGAAAGCGGGGACCCAGCGAAACAAGAACAAATGGGTTCCCGCTTTCGCGGGAATGACGATTGAGAGACGTTCGCGCATGATCGGCCTCATCATCGGCGTCATCATCGCCATCCTCCTGATCGGGCTGGCTCAAGCTGCTCAAGGTCGCGATCATCCTCGCGATCTGCGTCGGCGATCGTCATGTTCGCGCAGAACAAGCTCGGAAATAAGCGGATTCGCTGATGGGCTATACCGGACCCCTCGCGGACAAGGACCGCATCTTCACCAACCTGTACGGCTTCCAGTCGCCCTACTTGAAGGCGGCGCAGCAGCGCGGCGACTGGGACAATACCAAGGGGCTGATGGCCATCGGCCAGGACGCGATCATCGATGCGGTGAAGGCGTCGGGCCTTCGCGGCCGCGGCGGCGCGGGCTTCCCGACCGGGATGAAGTGGGGCTTCATGCCCAAGGAGCCCAAGCCCGGCAAACCCAATTTCCTGGTCATCAACGCCGACAAATCCGAGCCGGGATCGTGCAAGGACCGCGAGATCATCCGCCACGATCCGCACAAGCTGCTCGAGGGCGCGCTGATCGCCGGCTTCGCGATGCGGGCGCGGGCGGCCTACATTTACATTCGCGGCGAATTCATTCGCGAAACCGAGGTGTTACGCAAGGCTGTTGCCGAAGGTTATGAAGCCGGCCTGTTCGGCAAGAATGCGGCGGGCTCCGGCTACGACTTCGACCTGTTCGTCCATCGCGGCGCGGGCGCCTACATCTGCGGCGAAGAGACGGCGATGCTCGAAAGCCTCGAGGGCAAGCGGGGCAAGCCGCGCCTCAAGCCGCCGTTCCCGGCGGGCGCCGGCCTCTACGGCTGCCCGACGACGGTCAACAATGTCGAGAGCATCGCGGTCGTGCCGACGATCCTCCGCCGCGGCGCGCAATGGTTCGCGAGCATCGGCCGCGAGAAGAACGAGGGCACCAAGCTGTTCCAGCTGTCGGGCCACGTCAACACGCCCTGCGTCGGTCGAGGAATCGATGGGCGATCGGCTTCCGCGAGCTGATCGACCGGCATGGCGGCGGAATCCGCGGCGGCTGGGACAATTTGCTGGCGGTCATCCCGGGCGGGTCTTCGGTGCCGCTGGTCCCGGCGCACGAGATCATGGATGCGCCGATGGATTTCGACGGCCTGAAGGCGCTGGGCTCCGGCCTCGGCACCGCGGCGGTGATCGTCATGGACAAATCGACCGATATCGTCCGCGCGATCAGCCGCATCAGCTATTTCTACAAGCACGAGAGCTGCGGCCAGTGCACGCCGTGCCGCGAGGGCACGGGCTGGATGTGGCGGATGATGGAGCGGCTGCGCGAGGGCGATGCCGAGGTCGACGAGATCGACAAGTTGCTCGACGTCACCAAGCAGGTCGAGGGCCACACCATCTGCGCGCTGGGAGACGCCGCCGCGTGGCCGATCCAGGGCCTGATCCGCCACTTCCGCCCCGAGCTCGAGCGCCGCATCGTCGAACCTCCGGCGCGGACATGCTGGAGGCGGCGGAATGAGCACCATCGATGCTGATCATCCTCGCCGTGGTCGTAGTCGCCGTGATCGCTCGCCGCGTCGCAGGGGCGTCGCGGGCCGCGTGTCACCCAGATCGATCGCACCGTGAAGCGCGAGAAGGACAGCGAC
>CAWHPM010000011.1:0-140000 GCA_963831215.1 uncultured Alphaproteobacteria bacterium
CGATGGCGATTTAAATCCGCACCTCGCTGGCCGAGCCCGAGACCGGCGAAACCTACGTTCCGCACCGCCCCGCGCGTCCCGACAAGGCCGAGGGCGGCAAGGCGTTCAAGCTGGTCGCGGATTACGAGCCCGCCGGCGACCAGCCGACCGCGATCCGCGAGCTGGTCGAGGGGATCGGCGAGAATGGCGAGACGAGCCAGGTGCTGCTCGGAGTCACCGGCTCGGGCAAGACCTTCACCATGGCCAAGGTGATCGAGACGCTGCAGCGGCCGGCGCTGGTGATCGCGCCGAACAAGATCCTCGCCGCCCAGCTCTACGGCGAGTTCAAGAGCTTCTTCCCCGACAATGCCGTCGAATATTTCGTCAGCTACTACGATTACTACCAGCCCGAGGCCTACGTCCCGCGCACCGACACCTACATCGAGAAGGAGTCGAGCGTGAACGAGGCGATCGACCGGATGCGCCACTCGGCGACGCGGTCGCTGCTCGAGCGCGACGACGTGATCATCGTCGCTTCGGTTTCCTGCCTCTACGGCATCGGCTCGGTCGAGACCTATTCGGCGATGACCTTCAGCCTGAAGAAGGGCTCGTCGGAGGACCAGCGCGAGGTCATCCGCAAGCTCGTCGCGCTGCAGTACCGGCGCAACGACCAGGCCTTCGCGCGCGGCAATTTCCGGGTGCGCGGCGACAGCCTCGAAATCTTCCCGTCGCACTATGAGGACACGGCCTGGCGAGTGTCAGCTTCTTCGGCGACGAGATCGAGGAGATCACCGAGTTCGATCCGCTGACCGGCAAGACGGTCGCCAGCCTCGACAGCATCAAGGTCTATGCGAACTCGCACTATGTGACTCCGGGGCCGACGCTGAAGCAGGCGATGGAGGCGATCCGCCACGAGCTCGCCGAGCGGCTGAAGGAATTGCAGGCCGAAGGGCGGCTGCTCGAAGCTGCAGCGGCTCGAGCAGCGCACCAACTTCGACCTCGAGATGATCGCGGCGACCGGCTCGTGCGCGGGGATCGAGAATTACTCGCGCTTCCTCACCGGCCGCCTTCCCGGCGAACCGCCGCCGACCCTGTTCGAATATCTGCCCGACAACGCGCTTCTGTTCATCGACGAGAGCCACCAGACCGTGCCGCAGATCGGCGCGATGGCGCGCGGCGACCATCGGCGGAAGATCACGCTCGCCGAATATGGCTTCCGCCTGCCGAGCTGCATCGACAACCGCCCGCTGCGCTTCAACGAATGGGACGCGATGCGCCCGCAGACGACCTTCGTCTCGGCGACGCCGGGCCCGTGGGAGATGAACGAGACCGGCGGCGTCTTCTCCGAGCAGGTGATCCGCCCGACCGGCCTCATCGACCCGCCGGTCGAGATCAAGCCGGTCGAGGACCAGGTCGACGACCTCGTCAACGAAGCGAAGATGACCGCGAAGAAGGGCTATCGGACGCTGGTCACCACGCTGACCAAGCGCATGGCGGAGGACCTGACCGAGTATCTGCACGAGGCGGGCCTGCAAGGTCCGCTACATGCACAGCGACGTCGAGACTTTGGAGCGCATCGAGCTGATCCGCGAGCTGCGGCTCGGCGTCTACGACGTGCTGGTCGGAATCAACCTGCTTCGCGAGGGGCTCGACATTCCCGAATGCGGGCTGGTCGCGATCCTCGACGCCGACAAGGAAGGCTTCCTCCGCTCGGAGACGTCACTGATCCAGACCATCGGCCGCGCCGCGCGCAACGTCGACGGCCGCGTGATCCTCTACGCCGACCGTGTCACCGGCTCGATGGAGCGCGCGCTCGCCGAGACCGGCCGCCGCCGCGAGAAGCAGCTCGCCTACAATGAAGAGCACGGCATCACGCCCGAGAGCATCAAGCGCGACATCCACGACCTGCTGGCGGACGTCACCCAGCGCGACGGCGTGCTCGTCGACACCGGCGACGAGGAGCGCCCGCACCTCGTCGGCCACAACCTCAAGGCCTATCTCGCCGACCTCGAGGAGCGGATGCGCAAAGCCGCCGCCGACCTCGAGTTCGAGGAAGCCGCGCGGCTGCGCGACGAAATCCGCCGGCTCGAGGAAGACGATCTCGGAATCCCCGACTTCGACCGCGTCGCCCCGCGCCCGCTCGGCAATTCGAGCGAAGGCAAGCCCGGCACGCGCAAGGGGCGCTTCGGGAAGCAGCAGCGGACAAGGTTCGGCGGGACGGCGAGGTAGTCTACATTGTTTGTGACATCCGACTAAGTCACATTGCGGAACGATGCAGCTATACCATGCGCTGTTAAAGCACCTGCAGCGCGATGATCCGTGACTTCGCCGACAAGGAAACCGCCCGAGTGCTGGAAGGCTGCAGCACAGCCGCAAGTTGCGCTGCTGAAATGCAGCAGACCGCGCGGCTCAACTGCGCTCGCTGAACCGTCGCAGAGCGGCTCGCCGATCTCGCGGCTGCGCGCGGCAACAAGCTCGAACAGTTGAAGGGCGACCGCAAAGGAACATATCGCTCTCCGGATCAACGACCATGGCGGCATCACCTTCACGTTGGGTCGACGGAGACGCGCACGATGTCCGCATCGAGGACTACCATTGCCTGAAGACGAGGATCGGCTGCGACAATATCCATCCGGGCGACCTGCTGCGTGAGGACTGCTTGATCGGCAGCGAACTACTTCCGATCGAGGAGGTTAGCGTCGCGATCCGGGATCGCGATGTCGGCGACCTTCGCGGCGTTGCGTCGAGTGCCGCATGGCAGTGACCGCTCCGAAGGCGATCTAAGAACTCGGTCGCTACTTTGGAGTGTTCCGAAGGCTTCTTCACTCGGCCTGCGAGGACGGAATTACGATCTCGAAGCCAAGTTCGCCGCTAGCAAGCCCGGTGACGCGATCTGATCGCTTCATTCGCGCGCGCCGCCTGACCTTCGCTAGAAGCTCGCCCTCAGCCCGACGTGGCCGCCGACCTCCTGGCCTCCGTCGCGGCCGAAGGTGCTCGTCACCGCCGCATCGACGCTCGTCGCTCCGAGCAGGGTCGCGGCGGCGCCGACCGACACGCGCGCATAGGTCTCCTTGTCGCGGCTGACGTCCCAGCTGTTGACGATGATCGGGGCGTCGGTCTGGGCGAAACGGATCGCCCGGCTGATCGCCCGAAAATTCATGCTCGGCGGTTAGCGCCGCATAGGGCCGGATGCCGGGCAGGTCGGCGCGGACTTCGAGCCCGAGCTGGCCGGTCAGCGACTTGACGCTCTGGCCGCTGACCTTGAGCGTCAGCACCGGATCGCCGCTCTCGGTATAGCCGTCGACCTTGGCATGCGCATAGTCGAGCGCGGCCACGGGACCGATGCGCGCCGCGCCGAGCGGCACCAGATAGCCGCCCTTGGCGCCCGCCGTCACATGGTTGCCGTTGGGCGCGGCTCATGTCGTCGATCACGCCGATGCGCGTGATCCGGTTCCGGTCGCGCCCGTAACCGGCATAGGCCTGGCCGAACAACGGGCCGGCAGTCGACGCTTCCGTACGCGCCGATTTGCCAACTGCGGCGCATTGGTACGCGACGAGTCATTGCCGAAGCGCACGCGCGGGCGGCTATAGTTCGCGGCGATCCCGATCGCGCCCATCGGCATTCCGTATTCGGCCCCGATCGTGCCTCCGCCGCCCGGTGATGTCGAACGCGGCGTTCTCGTCGCTCGCCGCGACGCTGCGCGAGAAATAGTCGCCGATCGCGTAGAGCTTGAGGCCGCTGCTGCACGCCGCCTCGGCCGTACAGGTCCGACCGGGTCGACAGGGTGCGGCCGAACTGTCGAGCGGTCTCCAGCCCGAGGTCCGATGGCGCCTGCAGCGTCAGCGGTGCGTCAAGCTGCCGCAGCGATATATTGCGCGACGATCGCGAACCCCTGCGACGTCAGGTGAAGCGCATCGCCGTAGAAGAGGTAGCCGTTGGAGCTCGACGAGGCAGGTCGGGTCGGGGAAGATCGGGCAGACGAGACCGTTGGTGATTCCGTAGGCCTGCGGGTTCGCGGCCACGTTCTGAAGCAGCAGCTGGCCGTCGAGGTAATGGACGATCGAGCCGTTCGCGGCATAGCCGGCGAGCGTCGATTGGAGCGACGTGAAATAAGCGTTGGAGAATGCGCCGCGGATCGCCTGCGCCGAAGGGTCGTTGGCGACTTCGGGCGCGACCGCGCCGTTGAGCGCGAGGAAGCTGATCGTCGGATTGCCCTGCGCGACGAGGCGGTCGAGCTGGACCGCCGTGCCCGCGGCCGCCGCGGTTCCGGCGGCGGGAGCGGCGGCGAGCGTTCCGCCGGCCTGCTGATAGAAGCGCGCGTCATTGCCGCCGATCGACACCGCGAGGAGATCGCTTCGCGTGAGCGTCGTCGACCCGTCCGGGAATACGCCCGACTGGGCGCCGACGTTGAGGAACTGGTCGACCTCATATTGCAGGCCCTTCCCGCACAGCGGAGAGGTTCCCGGCGCATAAAAAGGATCGAAGCACAAGGTGCCGTTGTTCGAGCCGCCGAACGCGCCGCCGATGGCGAAATCCTCGACCGGAACGTGAAGCAGCGCCGCGAGCGTATCGATGTAATTGGTGCCGCCCGAGAACCTCCCGGTCGGGATAGATCGCCAGCGCCTGCGGGTTGGCATAGCCGAGCGCGAAGGCATTGCCGGTATCGGCATAGCTGTCGCCGACCGCGACGATGCGGTCGATCTGCTGCGCGGAGACGGGCGTCGACATCGCCGCGATCGCGCCGAGCGAAGCGCACGCGAACGCGTGGCGGAAATGTTTGCGAACCATGGCCATCTCTCCCCTTCCCGATCCGTTCGACCGAGCCCCGGAGCCATGGTGGCGATTATTGACAAGGGTGCAAGCGCGACGGCTGCCCGCCCGCGTGGTTCGTCGCTCGACTGCGGCAGTCGCGCAACAGCAGTGAGCGGACTTACGGCGCGCCCACGGCCCTGTGCCGCTAGCGAAGCACGCCCTTCTTCTCCATCGCTCGGGCGTAGAGGAACAGCGCGATCGCCAATGACGATGATGACGACCGGCATGACCTTCATCATCGGGCTCTCCGTCGCCCCGGGCATCGGCGGCGCGAGCAGGAGCTGGTAGCCGAGGCTGAGCACCGCTCCCAGCAGCGATAGGCCGAACGACCACACCGCCCAGCGGCTTCGGACGAGCAAGAGGACGGAGCCGAGCAAGGCGAGCCAGACGCCGAGGCCCCAGCCGAATTGCGCGTACATCGGCATGCCTTCGATCCAGGCCAGGCCGGCTTCGGGATCCACGCCCGGCATTGCGGTCTTCAGATATTCCATGTTGTGCGTTCGGGTCATCGTATAGTCGTACGCGCCGAAGCAGTTCCAAAGGAGCGACAGGATCCCGACGATCCACAGGTGCGCGGGCGCCCGCGCCGCAACGGCTTGCTGCATGTCTGTTCCCCCACCACGCCGCGCTCCGAAGCGCGGCGCTGCCATGACGCGCGCAAAAGGACGAACCTGTCAATGCCGGATTATGTGCATTGGAAGGCGGCGCGGGGCGGTCGCGCTCGAACTGACGTACGGCTCGGCGCCCAGGGGCAACCGGGCGCCGAGCCGGGGACACGAAGCCTCGCGAGCCACGAGTCCCGGTCCCTCAATAGCACGGCCACCCCTTAACGAAAGATAACAACGACCGCCAGGTGGACGACCGGTGTCGAGCAAAGTCGGTTCTTCATGCTTTCCTATTAAGTACCTATTTGGTTATATTGCGCGACTCGAAAAGGAGTTTGCGCGTGGATGGGATCATGGATGTGGATGCGCTGGTCGAAGCCTTGATCGACCGCGAGGGTGGATATGTCGACAATCAGGCCGACGCGGGCGGGCCGACCTGCTTTGGAATCACCGAAGCGGTTGCTCGGGCCAACGGCTATCGAGGAACGATGCGCCAGCTGACGCGCGAGGATGCGGCGGCGATCTATAAAAGGCTATACTGGCTTCGGCCAAACTTCGCGGAGGTCGCGACGCGCAGCGCGCGCCTGGCCGCCGAGCTGTTCGACACCGGGGTCAACATGGGGCCGGCGGTCGCCGCCACCTTCCTTCAGCGCGCGCTCACCGCGCTCAACCGCAACGGCAAGGACTATCCGGACCTGGTGCCGGATGGTCGCGTCGGCGCGCAGACGCTCGCCGCGCTGGACGCGTTCCTCGCCGTGCGTGGCAAGACCAGCGGCGAGACGGTGCTGCTGCGCTCGCTCGAGGCGCTCCAGGGAGAACGCTACCTCCGCCTCGCCGAGCGCCGGCGGCAATTATATACTTGACAAAGCAAGATCGCGGGTCGTAGAGTGACAGTGCACATGGACGACATTCTTGCCCTCGCTTCATAGACGAAGTTGAAGCGAGCAAGCACATAGAGGCTCTGCGCTGGGTGTGACATTCGCGGAGTGCGGCATTGCGGCTATGCCGATGTGAAACGCGCATGGAGGGCAAGAAGCACCGCGACGGGCTGCTCCAGTGCAACGGACGATTGTCGCGAGCAATTCACAGTTACGATGGGACGATGATGGAGCGTTAAAAAATTGCGCTCAACAAATGGTTGCTCTGCAAGCACCTGCATGAGCCGCGGCAAGAAGGGCATGAGCGCGCAGCAGATAGAGCGTATGCTAGGCGTGACTACAAAACCGCGTGGTTCATCAGGCACCGCATCCGCGAAGCGATGGACGATGCAAACGACCGGCTAGCCGCTAGGCGGCGCTGGCAAAATTATGAGAGCGATGAAGCGTTCGTTGGCGGCTCGAAGAAGAAGCGCCTGTCCGGCAAAACCGCGCCGATGAAAAAGGTCGTTACGCTAGTCGAGCGCGACGGTCGCGCCCGTTCGTTCATGTCGCGAATATCGACACGGCAAGATTCGCGGCGCTATGGTCACGAACATCGCATCGCAAGTAAACTCTCATGACGGACGATGCTCGTTTCTATACTGGATATCGGGCGCGAGTTCGCGAAGCATGGCACCGATGCTTCACAGCGAACAAAGAGTTAGCCAAAGGTGACGGCGACCATTAGCAACACAGCCGAAAACTTCTTTTCCATCCTGAAGCGCGGTGTGATCGGCACCTATCACCACTGGGAGCGCAGCTCACATGCACCGCTACCTTGCTGAGTTCGATATACGCTATTCGACCAAGGATATGACAGACGGCGAACGTGCCGACATAAGCGCTCAAGGGCGTGTTAGGAAAGCAGCCTGACCTATCGGCGGACTGACTAAGCTCGCAGCCTAACTACTTTCAGGCACCGCCTTGGATTGGTGAGCGCCGCAAGCGCTGGACTACACGCGGCTAGCGGATTAGGCAGGCTACAGTTGCCAGCTCAAAGTTTATACTTCCAGTGATGATCTCGTAGGATGATCTCACGCTTAGGATGCTATAGAACAGACGAAATTCAGCACACGGGAAATAGGGCTAATAATAGCAGTGCTTGAGCGCAAACGAGCTATCGCGTTCCTCGCTTTCGGGCTTTGGCACCGAGAATACGCGCACAAAGTCTTCGGCAAACTCCTCTCAGGACGTGCCTCTCCGCGGTACGGCTTACGAAGTGCTACGAGCATTGCAGAGGGGTGTCATCAACTGGAACGACGATGAGTGTGTATATCCCGATCTTTGGGACGCCACGCTCGCGGAAGGAATGCCAATGTTGTAAGGCAAAACGCGGACGATGGTTACTGAGCGCGGATCTCAGGCAGAATGTACTCACAGAAGACACTGTTCGCGGAGATCATGCGGACGTTGTATCTGTAAGAGCGCGGTCATTGAGACGCTTTTGGCTCTGCGTGGTGTCAATGAACACCTGAACAGCGGGCTTCTTGGCCTCCAAAAATTTCGGAATGTCCTCGCGAGAATTTCTCGCATTCGCGCAGATCGGGATTAAATAGAACACAGGCTCATATCAGAGCGACCAAGACAACTACAGCCACGCGAGACAAACTGATATCCTGGTAGCTCGAAGCTGGCGATTGATGACTGAACGATGGACGCGAATCTCTCTCGCTATATCAGTCTGCTTTATCTCGGAGCCTCAGCGTAGGCACGCTGCAGTAGGCGTAGAACGTTCTCAACGAAACGTGCGGCGACCTTACGCTGGGGGGGGACGGAAAGCTGAAACGACGTCATTGGGGTTGTTCTCTGCCACAAACTTTGGTTAGTACAAATATATGCTGTCGCGGTAGTGCACGCTTGGTCGCGATAGCGCGTAAAGGCTGGGCGGCCTCTTCGCGGCGGTAGCGTCGGCCACGGCGCTGCAGAGCAAAGCAGTCTTTCTTGTGGAACTAGCGAAAGAGCGGCAAGTGCCGCGTTTTAGAGCTCCCAAATGCGCTTGTCGATGTGGTGAAGTGGCCAGAACTGGCGCTCGAACGTCAGTGGCTCGCCGAGCAGTAGACGCGAAGAAAGGCATACAGTTCTTCTATCGGCGATATCTCTAATCAGAAGAATGACTGAAGGTAGGGCAGCGTGGTGTTCATCTATGTTACGGCTCTCGGGTGCAGATATAACAGTCGCTCCAACATCTGGCTCGGCTCGAGAACTCGGGACGAACGGCACCACAATTCCTTGCGTGGCAAGCTCTAAAAGTGTTGCTATATAAGTCAACAACCTTCTTAGAAAAGGTTAACGCCGCTTTGTAGACTCTCTCTTCGGGCGCTTGGTGCTCGCCCTCAACGGCTTGTGCGGGGTCGGTTTGGTGCTCAGCATCCGCCGCAACACGTCATTCTCTCGCTTTTGATCGGCTTCTGTCATGGCGCATTCTGTTATGTATCTCGGCGAGGAGCAAGCCGCCTTCTACTTCGAAATCGGGCTAGCAGTCACGCAATGGGCGAACGTAGAATACGCACTTATATCAAATCGCTGTTAGGGCGTTTGGCCGCGATAGCGGCGAGCTAATCAGCGGCTTTTACGCAATAGAAAACTTCAGGTAGAAGCTCGTCTTTGTTGATCGCGCTTTCGGCACAAGGGCATTTGCCAAGCAGTTCGGAACGGAATGGGCGGCGATACGGGACTCAGTTAGCGCTCTATAGAAAAGCGGAATGCAATCGCGCATGGCCGGGTCACGAACTATTCTGGCTCGGTTGGTCGCCGGTGCGCGATAGTTTCAACCTTCGCTAAAGCTTCCACGCGCAAATCAAAAACCTCGGTCGCGCCGCTTGGATCGCTTTGCGTTAGAGATATTGATCTAATTCGACGGCAATTTGCGAAGGCTTGGAACTAGCTTTGGAGCCTTTATTACAGTATAGGCGGGGAAAAAGACTTTTACGCAGAACTAGCTCGGCAAGAGCAGCAAAATCGATCTCTGGCTGAGCTAAGGCGCTAAATTCGCGAATTGCTTCCGCTGCGCGAAGGATTATCGCGCGGTTAATAACCTCTTCGGTAAAGTAGCTGGTCTGTTTCGGTTTACATTAGCACGAACTCGTCTGCTTTGTCAAGTATATAATTGCCGCCGACCCGCCAATGAGGCCTTTCTTTACGGGTGGCTCGCGAACCGGATTGGTGAGCGCTGAACATGTTTCGTCACGGCGAACATTCGCGAACATTCTAGGACGAATGCCAATGAAGTCACTTCCGTCGCCGCAGACTTTCGCCGAGGGTCAGCGGTACATCTATGGGCTGCTCGCCGCCGCCGCGGGCGTTTTTTGCGGCTTTTGCGCGCTCGCCATGATCGCGCTCCTGATGTGGGGCGGCTGGAGCCGCGCCGAGGAGCATTCGATCGTCACGATTTTCGGCTTGTCGCTCGCCGGTTTCATCGCGGCGATGGTGGTGGTCATTGTCGGGCTGCTCGCGGGCGGGCCCGTCGGTCGCTTCAAGATGGAAGCGACCCGTAACGGCGCTTCGTTCGAGGCGGAAGGCAAGGCATGACCTTGCTCCGCTTCTTCAATGTCCAGGGCATCGCCGGGATCGCCGTCGGCCTCGCGCTCGCCGTGCTGCTGGTCATTCAGAAAAGCGAGACTCGCCACTGGAAGAAGGAGAGCGGCCGGCTCGAGCAGCTCTACGCGCAGGAGCAGGCCGCGCTCGCCGGCACGATCGCCAACTACCGCGCCGCCGCGGATTCCGCGCGTGCCGCCGACCGGGCGAACCTTGCGCGCGTCGCCGACGAGCAGCGCGCGATCAACGAAAGGACATCGAATGACTATGAAGCGCGCCTTGCCGCCGCTCGTTCTCTTGCTCGGCGCTTGCGCGGGCAAAGTGCAAGCGCCGCGACCGATCCCGGCCGTGGCGGAACAGCGGCTGTGCCCGGCCTACCCTCTCCCGCCGACCGAATTGCTGAAGCCGCCCGCGAAAACGGACTTCCTGCCGACGACGCCCTCACCGCCACCGAGCAGGCCATCCAGCTCGACGAGCTGATCAAATGGACTCGGAGGCAAGCGGCTGTGGATCCGAACGGAAAGGAAAAATGATCCACTCGAAGACACGAAGAAGAGAAACAAGAAAGGGCGGGCATCGAATTCCTTCGTGCCTTGCTTCCTTCTTCGCGTCTTCGTGCGAACCGATCTTCCTCTTGACCTGCAGCTCGCCTAGGCTTGCGGCGTGACGGCAACGGGGGCGCCGTATGACCACGAGCCGGCTGAACAGTTTCACCGATGGCGTGATCGCGATCATCATCACGATCATGGTTCTCGAGCTGCCGGTGCCCGAAGCACCCGGAATGGTCGCGCTGAAACCGCTGACGGTTTTGTTCGCCGCCTACGCGCTGTCGTTCGTCAAGGTCGGCATTTACTGGTCGCAGCACCACAACATGCTGCTTGCGGCGCGAAAGGTGAGCGGCGGAGTCCTCCTCGCCAATCTCTTCTTCCTGTTCTGGCTGAGCCTAGTCCCGTTCGTGGTGCGCTGGATCGGCGAGGCCGGGATCACCCGCGACACCGTCATGGCGTTCGGAGTGATCATGCTCCTGTGTTTCCTGTCGTGTGCACTTCTTCGCGAGGCGTTGTGCGATGCCAATGATGCGAACGCGCCGATCGTCAAAGCGTCGGGGAAGAGCTGGAAAGGCATTGCGACCCTGATCGCCTACGTGCTCGCGATCCCGCTGGCGCTGCTGTGGCCGTGGCTATCGGTCGCGATCTACGTCGGCGTGGCGCTGATCTGGATCATTCCCGACAAGCGCTTCGAACGGCTGATCGGGGACTGACATGAAGCCCGACCGTCTCAATGCGCTGACCGACGGAGTCGTCGCGATCGTCCTCACCATCATGGTCCTGGAGCTGAAGTTTCCCGAAGAGCCGACGCTCGGGGCGGTCCTCAAGGTGCTGCCGCTGCTCGCCGCCTACCTCCTCGCCTTCATCTATGTCGCCATCTACTGGAACAACCACCATCACATGATGCAGTCGGCGAGCAAGGTCACCGGCGCGGTGCTGTGGGCCAACCATTCGCTGCTCTTTTGCCTGACCCTGTTCCCGCTGATGATTCGCTGGATCGACGAAGCGGGCCCGACGTCGCTTCCGGTCGCATCGTTCGGCCTGGTGCTGGTCGCGGCGTCCATTTGCTACGTCCTGCTCGAACGCGCCCTGATCCGTGCCGAAGGCGATGCTTCGAATGTGAAGAGTGCGCTCGGCGGCGGAGTGAAGGAATGGGCCAGCTTCTGCGGCTATGTCGCGGCAGTACCCCTCGCCTTCGTCTCGCCGTTCATTTCGATCGGTATCTACGTCGCCGTCGCGTTCCTCTGGCTGATACCCGACCGCCGGTTCGAGCGCCGCGTCTAGTTGCAGCCGCTAGCCCGCTCACCCACATGACGGCCATGGAACAATGGCATGGAACGACGATCCTCGGCGTCAAGAAGGGCGGCAGGACCGTCATCGCCGGCGACGGCCAGGTGACGATGGGCAACACGGTGATGAAGCCCAATGCGAAGAAGGTCCGGCGGATCGGCGCGGACGGCAAGGTCATCGGCGGCTTCGCCGGCGCGACCGCCGACGCCTTCACTTTGTTCGAGCGGCTCGAGAAGAAGCTCGAACAATATAACGGACAGCTGCTGCGCGCCGCGGTCGAGCTCGCCAAGGACTGGCGGACCGACAAGTATCTTCGCAACCTCGAGGCGCTGATGATCGTCGCCGACGCCGAGCAGATGCTGATCCTCACCGGCAACGGCGACGTGCTCGAACCCGAGGGCGGAATCGCGGCGATCGGGTCCGGGGGCAATTACGCGCTGTCGGCGGCGCGCGCGCTGACCGACTATGAACAGGATCCCGAATTGCTTGCGCGCCGTGCGATGAAGATCGCGTCGGAAGTCTGCGTCTTCACGAACGACCAGCTGACTGTCGAGGTCATTGAAGGCTGACGGGAAGCGATTAGGCTGGCGGGATGTTTCTTGACCGCCGAAGTTTCGCCGCCGGGTCCGCCGCCCTGCTTTCGGGCTGCGCAACGGTCGGCACCCGAAGCTTCGCCGACTGCACTCCGCTCGTGCCGGTCAAGGTCGACGAGAGCCTGGTCATCCGCACCGTCGCCGGCCTTCGGCCCTACCGCCGTTCAGGCTTCGTCGTCCGCGCCGAGCCGCTGGGCGAGAAGCGACTGGTCCACAATTACGGCCACGGCGGCGGCGGGATCACGCTCAGCTGGGGCTCATCGAAGCTGGCGATCGAGCTCGGCCTGCAAGGCCATACGGGGCCCGTCGCGGTACTTGGATCCGGCGTCATGGGACTGTCGACCGCGCGTCTGGTGCAGGAAGCGGGCTTCCCGGTCACGATCTATGCCGCGGCGCTCCCGCCCGACACGACCTCCAACATCGCCGGCGGTCAATTCCACCCCTTCGCCGTCTTCCGCGAAGGTTATCAGCCAACCGAGTTCATGGCCCAGTTCACCCGCGCGCTCGACTATAGCTGGCGGCGCTTCCAGATCATGGTCGGCGACGACTACGGCATCCGCTGGCTCCCGACCTATGTCGAAACCGGCAGCCCTGACGCGAAGTTGCTCGAGACCTTTCCGCCGGTGAACCGGATGCTGACCGCCGCCGAGAACCCCTTCCCGTGGAACGGCACGCTCCGCTACGACACGATGTACATCGAGACCGGCCGTTACCTCCGCCAGATGATCCGCGACGTGCAGGTCGCCGGTGGCCGGATCGACGTCCGCCGCTTCGCGACGCCGGCCGACATCGCCGCACTCCCCGAAGCGCTAGTCTTCAACTGCACCGGCCTCGGCAGCCGCGAACTGTTCCACGATCCGGACCTGCGCCCGGCGCGTGGCCAGCTCGCAATCCTCGAACCGCAGCCGGAGGTCCGCTACGCCTTCACCGGCGGTCCCGGCTACATGTTCCCTCGGCCCGACGGGATCATCCTCGGCGGAACTTTCGAGGTCGACGAATGGGACGCGGCTCCGAATCCGGCGACCATCGCCAGGATCATCGCCCGACACAAAGCGTTCAACGCCACCCTGCGCTGCCCCGCTTGAAGTGCTTCCCGGCGCACCCGACATTCGTGGGGAAATGAACTATCAGGCATCCATTCCAGGCGGCGCGGACTCGTCCGAGGCGCTGAAGGACAAGCTTACGCCCAAGGCGATCGTCGCCGCGTTGAACGAGCATATCGTCGGTCAGCACGACGCCAAGAAGGCGGTCGCCGTCGCGCTGCGCAACCGCTGGCGGCGCCAGCAGCTCTCGCCCGAGCTGCGCGACGAGGTAACGCCCAAGAACATCCTGATGATCGGCCCTACGGGCTGCGGCAAGACCGAGATCAGCCGGCGGCTGGCCCGGCTCGCCGACGCGCCCTTCGTCAAGGTCGAGGCGACCAAGTTCACCGAGGTCGGCTATGTCGGTCGCGACGTCGAGCAGATCGCGCGCGACCTCGTCGAGGAAGCGGTGCGGCTCGAACGCGAGCGCCGCCGCGGCAAGGTTCGCGCCGCCGCCGAGGAAGCGGCAATGGACAAGCTGCTCGACGCGCTCACCGGCAAAGGTTCGAGCGAGGCGACGCGGCAAAGCTTTCGCGAGCGCTTTGCCGACAAGAGCCTCGACCAGGCCGAGGTCGAGATCGACGTCGACGATACGAGCGGCATGCCGTTCGAGATTCCCGGTATGGGCGCGCAGGTGTTCGACTTGAAATCGATCATGGGCAAGGCGATGGGCGGCGGCGCCAGGAAGCGGCGCAAGCTCAAGGTTCCCGACGCCTTCGCGCGGCTGACCGAGGAGGAAGCCGACAAGCGCCTCGACCCCGACGACATCAACCGCGTCGCGCTCGCCGACGCGGAGGCCAACGAAATCGTGTTCCTCGACGAAATCGACAAGATTGCGGTCAGCGACGTTCGAGGCGGCTCGATCAGCCGGGAGGGCGTGCAGCGTGACCTACTCCCGCTCATCGAAGGGACCACGGTCGCAACCAAATATGGCCCGCTCAAGACCGACCACATCCTGTTCATCGCCTCGGGTGCGTTTCACCTCGCCAAGCCCGCGGACCTGCTGCCCGAGCTCCAGGGCCGCCTTCCGATTCGCGTCGAGCTGAAAGCCCTGACGCAGGAAGATTTCGTGCGAATCCTGTCGGCCACCCGGGCCAGCCTGACCGAGCAATATCAGGCGCTGCTCGGCACTGAGGGGGTCACGATCACCTTCGCCGACAGCGGGATCGAGGCGCTCGCGCAAATCGCCGCCGAGGTCAACGAGGCGGTCGAGAACATCGGCGCCCGCCGCCTGCAAACGGTGATGGAGAAGCTGCTCGAGGACGTCAGCTTCGAGGCCGAGGACCGCCGCGGCGAACTCGCTCGTCGTCGACGCCGCCTTCGTCGAGCAGCAGCTCAGCGGAATCGCGAAGAACGCCGACCTCAGCCGCTATGTACTTTAAATAAATAGATTAATCCGCGGCGCCCTGCCCCTGGACGCGAACGGCTTGTCGCTCGCGGTGCGTCCGGTGGCTCAAATGGCCGTTGGTTCCTCATCCAATCAATCGGAGGAACCCATGCGAACCACGCTTCTCGTCACCGCGGCAATTCTCTTGCCCGCTGCTGCCGCCGCCCAGCAGACGACGACCCAACAGACGCCGAACCAGACCCAGACGACGACCACCGAGAGTACGACGACGACAACGCCGACCGACAGCGCCACCGGCGAGCCGGTCGGGCCATCGGCTACCACGACCACCACGTCGACGACCACTGCGGACTCGACGGCCCCAAGCGGCCCCGCCACCGCCGCCGACGTCAAGAAGGGCGTCGCGATCTACGACCAGAGCGGCGCGTCGGTTGCGGCAAGGTCGAATTCGGTGAGCGGCAAGAACGCCGTCGTCAGCACCGGCAACGTGAAGGTCTCCATCCCGATTTCGAGCTTTGCCAAGAGCCCCAAAGGCCTCGTGGTCGGAATGACCAAGGCCGAGATCGAAGCGGCCGCCAAGAAGAAGGGCTAGCTCACCCTTCGATAGCGCCATGTGAAGCCGGGGACGAAGGGCGGCCACAAGCTGACCTTCACCCCGGCGAGGCCCAGCCAGCGCGCCGCCACAGCGTTGCAGGTCCGCACAGCATTCGCCTTCCCCGTGGCCTCGTAGAATGCGTCCGATCGTCCGTAGCCCGGATGATCGATCCGCTGCGGTCGGCCGCCGGCGTCGAGCGCAAAATCCGCGCGGATCGCCGCCCATAACCGGCGGTATTCCTCGGGCCTAAGCCTGATCTGGCGCGCTGCATAATAGGGGCTGGCGACATATTCGACGTGCATCAAGCGCCTGCCGCCGGCGAGCGCGGACCAGATCGTCGCCGGCGTGATGTCCCGCCAGGTCGGCGTGTTGAGATAGACCCGCCGCTCGCCCGAGCCGAACGCGATCCATCGCGCGTCCGCGTCGGGGGCGGCAAAGTCGCTCCTCGGGATCAATGGCCTCCAGTCGAGGCCTTGCGCGCTCACCGGCATGATGATGTCGGCGTGGATGCCGTTGTCTGCGATGTAGACCGTCGTGCCCCGCGCGGGCTCCGACCATCCGCGGTTCACCGGCACGAGCGATCCGATGAGGGCGGCGACCAGATAGATCGCCGGGACCGCCAGCAGGACGGTCAGGACACGCCCAACCCACTTGCCCGCTTTGCCTTTTCGTCGCCGCCTCGCCATCCGCGCTCCCGTTCGCACCTTGCCTAGTTTCTTATGGCTGCCTAGATGCGCGGGCCAAGTCGGGGCGTAGCGCAGCCTGGTAGCGCATCACACTGGGGGTGTGGAGGTCGCTGGTTCGAATCCAGTCGCCCCGACCATCATTCGGAAAGTCAGCATCCTTCAATGTCCAGCACGCCAATCCTGATGAGCATGGTTCAGGCAGCGCCCGCCGCGGGACCCGGCGGCGCCTCCGCCGCGGTGCTCCAGTTTGCGCCGTTCATCCTCATCTTCGTCATCTTCTATTTCCTGATGATTCGCCCCCAGCAGCGGCGAGTGAAGGAGCATCAGGCCGCGATCGCCGCGATCAAGAAGGGCGACGAAGTGCTGACCGGGGGCGGGATTCGCGGGCGGGTCACCAAGGTCGCCGACGATGAGGCCGAGATCGAGATCGCGCAGGGCGTCAAGGTCCGAGTCGTCAAATCCACTATCAGCGCGGTGCTGACCGCCAAAGCGAAGCCGGCCAACGACTGATGCTGGAATTTCCGCGCTGGAAGGTCACGCTGCTTTGGCTGGTCGTCGCGATCGGCGTCCTCCTGTCGATTCCGAGCCTCATCGCCAGCACGCCGCTCGCCGGCAAATGGCCCGCGTGGCTGCCGCAGTACAAGATCAACCTCGGGCTCGACCTTGCCGGCGGCAGTCACCTGCTGCTCGAGGCGGATGCCGGCGACATGGAAAAGCAGCGCCTCCAGGCCAAGGAGGATGAGGTTGCGACCGAGCTTCGGCGCGATCCCCGCATCGACATTGGCGACATTTCCACTGCCGGCGGCCGGCTATCCTTTCTGGTCCGCGATCCGACCCAGGTCGACGCCGCGGTCGAGCGCTTGCGGAAGCTCTCCCAGCCGCTCGGGCTCACCGGCAACCGCGATTGGGACGTGCAGGTGGTCGACTCGACCCGCGTCGTGCTCACGCCACGCAGAGCGGCACGGTGCAGGCGTTGAAGGACGCGATGGGCGTCGCCCGCGACGTGGTCCGCCGCCGGATCGATCCCGGAGGAACCAGGGAGATCACCGTCGTCACCGAGGGCAACAACCGGATCCTCGTCGAGGTGCCCGGGACCGATAATCCCGAGGAGCTGAAGAAGCTGATCGGCCAGACGGCCCGGCTCGAGTTCAAGCTCGTCGACCTGTCGGCCAACCCGCAGGACGTCCAGCAAGGGCACGCGCCGCCCGGAAGCCAGGTGCTGCCGATGGCCGACGGCAGCGGGGCGATCGCGGTCAAGCGCCGAGTGATGGTGTCGGGCGATCAGCTGACCGACGCCAAGCAGAGCTTCGACCAGGACGGTCGGCCCGACATCGACATCACCTTCAACACCGCCGGGGCGCGCCGCTTCGCGCGCACGACGCAGGAGAATGTCGGCAAGCCGTTCGCGATCATCCTCGACGACAAGGTCCTGTCGGCGCCCAACATCAACGAGCCGATCCTCGGCGGCCGCGCGCAAATTTCGGGCAGTTTCACCGTTCAGAGCGCGCACGACCTCGCGGTCAGCCTGTCCTCGGGCAAACTGCCCGTGAAGCTGAACGTGATCGAGGAGCGGAGCATCGGCCCCGACCTCGGGAAGGATTCGATCCACAAGGGCGCGATCGCCAGCGTCGTCGGCGTCGCCGCCGTCATCATCTTCATGCTGGTCACCTACGGCCGGTTCGGGGTCTATGCGAACATCGCGCTGGTGGTGAACGCTTTCCTGATCCTCGGGATCATGGCGATGTTCAACGCCACCCTGACGCTTCCGGGGATCGCCGGCTTCATCCTGACGATCGGCGCCGCTGTCGACGCGAACGTCCTGATCAACGAGCGAATACGCGAGGAATTGCGCCGCGGCCGACGAATTCTCGACGCGGTCGACACCGGCTACAAGGAAGCGATGCGCGCCATCTTCGACGCCAATGTGACTCACGTCATCTCGGCCTCGATCATGGCCTACTTTGGGTCCGGACCGGTCCGCGGCTTCGCGGTCGTGCTGCTGATCGGTGTCGTCACCTCGGTGTTCACCGCGGTCTATTTCACCCGCATGCTGGTCGCGCTCTACCTCCGCCGCGCCCGCCCGCGCGCGCTGCATATCTGAGGCCCCAGCCCGATGAAGCTCCTCAAGCTCGTTCCCGAGAACACCAATCTCGACTTCATGCGCTGGCGCAACGTCGCGCTGATCCTGTCGCTGATCGCGACGGTCGTCTCGCTCGCCTTCACCATGTATCGCGGTCTCAACCTCGGCGTCGATTTCGTCGGCGGACAGCTGATCCGGGTGAGCTTCACCCAGCCGGTCGACGTCGAGCAGCTGCGCGCCAAGGTCGATTCGCTCCACGTCGGCGAGGCCAGCATCTCGGAGTTCGGCGGGCCCAAGACCTTCCAGATCCGCCTTCCCAAGCCGCCCGGGGACGCTGCTGCCGCGAACAGCGTCGCCACCCGCGTCCAGGCGGAAGTGGAGAAGGACTATCCGGGTGCGAAGATCGAATCGGTCGACACCGTCTCGGGCAAGGTCAGCGCCGAGCTCGCCGACAACAGCGCCATCGCGATCGCGCTCGCGATGCTCGGGATCGCCGTCTACATCTGGTTCCGCTTTGAGTGGCAGTTCGGAGTTGGAGCGCTCCTGACGCTGGCGCACGACATCGCGATGACTTTCGGCTTCTTCGCTTTCACGCGCCTTCAGGTCGACCTCAATGTCGTCGCGGCCTTCCTGACCATCGTCGGCTATTCCCTGAACGACACCGTGGTCATCTACGACCGGATCCGCGAGGACCTGCGCAAGTATCGCAAGATGGCGATCCTGCCGCTCATCAACCTGTCGCTGAACGAGACGCTGGCGCGCACCGTCGTCACGTCGCTGACGGTTCTGATCGCGCTCGGCGTGCTGATGGTGATCGGCCCCGAAGTGATCTTCGGCCTCGCGATCGCGATCTTCCTCGGGGTGCTGATCGGCACCTATTCGTCGATCTACATCTCGGCTCCGGTCCTCGTATGGCTCGGGGTCAAGCCCGACAGCTTCCTGAAGAGTGACGAGAAAGAGCCGGCAGGGGCGGAAACGGCCTGACGCCGTTCAGCTGACGCCAAGCTTCGCAAGGCCAATGCCGTGCTTGGCCTCCCCCCGAGCCGACGCTAATGAGGTTTCCATGCTGAAAGTTTCACACGTCCCCGCCTTGCTTCTTGCCTGCGTCTGCGCGCTGCCGCTCGCCGGCTGCGCCCACGGGGGAAGCAAGTCGGACACCGCTTATGTCGCAAGGGATGTGAGCTCGCTCTACGGCGCCGCGCAGCGCACGATGCAGCAGGGCGATTACGAACGCGCCGCCAAGCTGTTCGACGAGGTCGAGCGGCAGCATCCTTATTCGATCTGGGCCCGCCACGCCCAGGTCATGGGCGCGTTCAATTATTACCTGGCGGAAAAGTACAATGATGCGATCAGCTCGGGCCAGCGCTTCCTGACGATCCACCCGGGGAGCGACGAGGCGCCCTACGCGCAGTACATCGTGGCGATGAGCTATTACGAGCAGATCGCGGACGTGACCCGCGACCAGACGGTCTCGCAGCAGGCGAACGACGCCTTCAGCGAGCTCATCCGCCGCTATCCCGAAAGTCGCTACGCCGCCGATGCCAGGGTGAAGCTCGACCTCCTCAAGGATCACCTCGCCGGCAAGGACATGGAAGTCGGCCGCTTCTACCAGCGCTCCGGTCAATGGCTCGCGGCCACCTACCGCTTCCGCAACGTGGTCGACAATTTCCAGACCAGCAGTCACACCCCCGAAGCGCTCGAGCGGCTGGTCGAATGCTATCTCGCATTGGGGATTCCGGACGAGGCGTGGAAGGCCAGCGCGGTCCTCGGCCGTAATTATCCGGAAACCTATTGGTATCGGCAGTCCCTGCGGCTGTTGCACACCGAGCAGAACCGGACGGGAACCTGGACCGCTTCGGCGCCCAAGCCCGGCGCGGTCGCATCGGAGCCGGCGAAGCCCTCACCGGAGCGGCCCAAGGCCAGCAGCTACCCGCAGGGGCAAAAGCCCCGGGGAGAGTGATCTCCGGCATGCGCGGACGAAGCGGGTCGGCTGAGCCAGCTCCGCCACGGGTTCGCGCATGCTGAGACAGCTTTCGATCCGCAACATCGTCCTGGTCGAGGCGCTCGAGCTCGAGTTCGAGCCCGGGCTCGGCGTGCTCACTGGAGAGACCGGCGCCGGCAAGTCGATCCTGCTCGACGCGCTCGGGCTCGCGCTTGGCGCCCGGGCCGACGCGGGGCTCGTTCGCTTCGGCGAGGAGTCGGCGTCGGTCTCCGCCGAGATCGACCTGCCCGCAGATCATGTCGCGCGTTCGATGCTCGACGAACACGGCCTCGGCATGGGCCCGGGCGAGCCGCTGATTTTGCGCCGCGTCGTCAAGAGCGATGGCGGCAGCCGCGCCTTCCTCGGCTCGGGGGTCCCCGCCGGACTGCTCCGCGACGTCGGCGCGCTCGCGGTCGAAATCCACGGCCAGCATGACGACCGCGGCCTGCTCGATCCGAGGGGCCATCGCGCGCTTCTCGATAGCTTCGGCCGGCTCGATCGGTCCGAGGTCGAGCGGGCCTGGAGCGAGGTCACGCGGATTGAATCCGACCTCGCCCAGGCCCGCTCGGAACTGGCAGCGGCCGAGCGCGATCGCGAATATCTCGCTCATGCCTCTGCGGAAATCGAAGCGGTGGCGCCCGAGGAGGGCGAGGAGACGAAGCTCGCTGAGCAACGCGCCGCGATGCAGGCCGGGATCAAGGCGGGCGAATCGCTCTCGGGGCTCGACGAACTGCTCGGCGGTTCGGATGGCGCCCTGTCGCTGCTTCGACAGGCGGCTCGGCGGATCGAGCGCGGGGCGGCAGACCACCCCCTGTTGGCCGAAGCGCTCGCCTCCCTCGACCGGGCGCTGATCGAAGCCAGCGAAGCGGAGGATCGGATCGCCCGCGCCGCCGACGCGCTGGCGTCTCGACCCCGATCGGCTGGAGCAGGTCGAGGCGCGGCTGTTCGACATCCGCGGACTGGCGCGAAAGCACCGTGTCGAGCCGGACGCTCTGGCCGCGCTCGGCGAACAGATGCGCGCGCAGCTCGCCGCGATCGACGCGGGCAGCGAGCATATCGACGCGCTCGACGGTGAGCTGCTAGCCGCTCGGCAGCGCTACGCGTCCGCTGCGGCGCGGCTCAGTAAATCTCGGCGCGACTCGGCCGAGCGGCTCGACGCTGCCGTCGCGGCCGAGCTTGCGCCGCTGAAGCTCGACGCGGCCAGCTTTCGCACCGCCATCGCCCCCGCGGAGGCGGGACCATCCGGGACCGATCGGGTCGAGTTCGAAGTCTCGACCAACCCCGGTGCGCCGTTCGGGCCGCTGACCCGGATCGCGTCGGGCGGCGAGCTGTCGCGCTTCATCCTCGCCCTAAAGGTCGCGCTGGCCGAGGCCGGTACGGCTGCGACGATGATCTTCGACGAGGTCGATCGCGGCGTCGGCGGCGCGGTCGCAAGCGCGATCGGCGAGCGCCTTGCGCGCTTGGCCGAGCAATCGCAGGTCCTCGTCGTCACTCACTCACCCCAGGTCGCCGCCCGCGCGTCGCACCACTACCGGATCGAGAAGACGCACGGCGAGCACGGCACCCGCACCAGCGTCCGCAAGCTCTCGGACGAGGAGCGGCGCGAGGAGATCGCGCGCATGCTCTCTGGCGCTTCGATCACCGACGAAGCGCGCGCCCAGGCGTCGCGGCTGCTGGACGCGGCATGACCGCCTTTGTCGCGCTGCTGCGTGCGGTGAATGTCGGGGGCCGTCAGCTCAAAATGCACGATCTCAAGCGCATAGCTTCAGAGATTGGCCTCGAATCGCCGCGAACCTTCATCGCCAGCGGCAACCTGCTTTTTCGCAGCAAGAAGCGCGAGGCGGCGGTCAAGCGTGAGCTCGAGGATGCGCTCGGCGCGCACATGGGCAAGCCGGTGGATGTCATGATCCGCAGCGCCGAGGAATTGGTTGAGGCCGCGTCCGCCAACCCGTTCGCCAAGGAGCCGGGCGACCGAGTTGTCGCGATCTTCTTCGACGAGGCGCCCGCCGACGAAGCGATCACGTCGGCGAAAAATGTCGCCGACGAACGGCTGGCGCGCGGCAAGCGCGAAATCTATGTCCATTTTCCGAACGGGCAGGGTCGCTCGAAGCTCAAGCTGGGAGCAAAGACGCTCGGCACCGCGCGCAACATGAATACGGTCGCGAAGCTGGCCGAGCTTGCAAGGGAGTTGTGATGAGCAAGGAATGCCCCGTTACCCACGAGTTCGAGGGCGAGAGCCTCGAGAGTGCTTTCATCGGCCGCCGCGACGGCGAACCGCGGCCGACGGTGATCCTGGTCCCGACGGTGATGGGCGTTTCCGACCTCGAGAAGGGGTTCGGACGGCAGCTCGTCGAGCTCGGCTACAATGCCTTCGTCGCCGACCTGTTCGGCAGGGACTTCCGCGGCGCGCCGCGCGACACGATGTTCGCCGAGATGACTCGCCTGAGGGCCGACCGCGCGGCGCTTCGCCGCCGGCTCCAGCACGTGCTCGAGGTCGCTCGCCAGCAGCACGAGGTGCGCAGCGAAGAGGTTGTCGTCGCCGGCTATTGCTTCGGCGGCCAGTGCGCGCTCGACCTCGCGCGGAGCGGCGCGGACATCGCCGCGGCGGTCAGCTTCCACGGCCTGTTCGACCCGCCCGGCCTGCCGCCGCAGAGGATCAGCGCCAAGGTCGTCGCCTACCACGGCTGGGACGACCCGATGGTCCCGCCCGACAAGGTCGTCGCGCTCGGTCAGGAGCTGACCGAGGCCGGCGCGGACTGGCAGATCCACGCCTACGGCCATGTCGGCCACGGCTTCACCAACCCGCACGCGAGCGAGCTCCAGATCGAAGGCGTCGCCTACAACGCCCTCGCCGCCGAGCGCAGCTGGACGAGCTTCATCAGCCTGCTCGAGGAATTGTTTGGCTAAGCCCCCGAGCGAAGCCGAGGCCGCCAACCGGCTGATGCGGCTGGCGAAGGAGATCGCGCGGCACGACAAGCTCTACCACGACGCCGACGCGCCGGAGATTTCCGACGCCGACTATGACGCTCTCGTCCGCGAGAACCGCGCGCTGGAGGAGCGCTTCCCGCAGCTGGTGCGGGGGGATTCGCCGTCGAAGCGGCTCGGCGCGGCGCCGACCAGCGCTCTCGCCAAGGTCGCCCACGCGCGGCCGATGCTCAGCCTCGAGAACGCTTTCGCAGCGGAGGATGTCGAGGAATTCGTCGCGAGAGTGAAGCGCTTCCTCGCGCTTCCGGCGGACGCGTTCGTGGCGATGACGGCGGAGCCCAAGATCGACGGATTGAGCTGCTCGCTGCGTTACGAGAAGCGGCGAGCTGGTCCTTGCGGCGACGCGCGGCGACGGGACGGTCGGCGAGGATGTGACCTGCGCGAATGTGCCGCAGACGTATCGCCGGGACAGTGCCCGCAAGGCACGCTCGCATCGCCCTGGCGACCCGCAGGTAATCGAAATCCGCGGCGAAGTGTACATGTCGAAGGCCGACTTCGAGGCGCTGAACGAGCGGCAGGAAGCGGCGGGCGGAAAGATCTTCGCCAATCCGCGCAACGCCGCCGCCGGCTCGCTCCGCCAGAAGGACCCGAGCATCACCGCCGCGCGGCCGCTGCGTTTCCTCGCCCACGGCTGGGGCGAGCTCGCGCAGCCGCTCGCCGACACGCAGTACGAGGCGATGAAGCGCATCGAGAGCTTCGGAATCCCCGTCACCGACCTGCTCGTCCGCTGCAATTCCCCCGCGGAAATGCTCGCCCATTATCGCGCGATCGAGAAGGCGCGCGCCGACCTGCCGTTCGACATCGACGGCGTCGTCTACAAGGTCGACCGGCTCGATCTGCAGGAGCGGCTCGGCTTCGTCGCCCGCGCCCCGCGCTGGGGCCTCGCGCACAAATTCCCCGCCGAGAAGGCCGAGACCACGCTCGAAGCGATCGACATCCAGGTCGGCCGCACCGGCAAGCTGACTCCCGTCGGGCGCTGACGCCGGTCGGCGTCGGCGGCGTGATCGTCGCCAACGTCACCCTCCACAACCGCGACGAGATCGCGCGCCTGGGCCTGCGCATCGGCGACCGCGTCCGAATCCAGCGCGCCGGCGACGTGATCCCGCAGGTGGTCGAGAATCTGACGCGCGACGAGCCGCGCCCAGCCTACGAATTCCCGACGCGCTGCCCGATGTGCGATTCCGAAGCGGTCGCCGAGGAAGGCGAGGTCGACGTCCGCTGCACGGGCGGCCTGATCTGCCCCGCCCAGCGCTTCGAGCGCCTGCGGCATTTCGTCAGTCGCGGCGCGCTCGACATCGAGGGCCTCGGCGAAAAGAGCATTGCCGAGTTCATCGAACTCGGCTGGCTGAACTCGCCCGCCGACATCTTCCGCCTTCGCAATCACCGCGCCGAGCTGCTCGGCCGCGAAGGATGGAAGGAGAAGTCGGTCGACAACCTCCTCGCGGCGATCGAGGCCAAGCGGCGGCCCGACGGCCCGCGCTTCCTGTTCGGCCTCGGCATCCGCCACGTCGGCATCGTCACCGCGCGCGACCTGCTCAAATGCTTCGGCACGATCGAGGAGCTTCGCGCGCGCGCGATCGTCCGAGGGCGGCGAGGCACGAGCTGTCGTCGGTCCAGGGCGTCGGCCCCGTCGTTGCCGAGGCGCTCGTCGATTTCTTCCACGAGCCGCACAACCGCGAGGCGCTCGACGACCTCCTCTCCGAAGTCGCGCCGCAACCCTTCGTCAGCGACGCGAAGCAGACCGAGTGGAGCGGCAAGACGATCGTCTTCACCGGCAGCCTCGAGACGATGAGCCGCGACGAAGCCAAGGCCCAGGCCGAACGCCTCGGCGCCCGCGCCGCCGGCTCGGTCAGCGCCAAGACCGACCTCGTCGTCGCCGGCCCCGGCGCCGGCTCCAAGCTCAAGAAAGCCGAGGAGCTCGGCATCCGCGTCGTCAACGAAGCGGAATGGGCGAAGATCGTGGCGGAGGCTTAATCGTCATTCCCGCGAAGCGGGAATCTGCTACTTGCGTTGAACTCGAGCGGGACTCCCGCTTCGCGGGAGTGACGGATTAGTCGCTAGCGCCCCCCGCTCGTCCGCCTGATGAAGTCGGCGACATTGTCGTGCAGCTCGACCAAAGTCGGCGGGTGGACGTAGACCATGTGGCCGGACTGGTAATAATGATATTCGATGTTGCTCCGCAGCGCCTGCGGGACCGGCAGGTGCCGCATCTCCATCACGCCTTCGAAATAGGGCGTCGACACGTCGTAATAGCCGCCGTTGACCATCACCTTCATCGTCGGGTTCTGCTTCATCGCGACGGCGAGGTCGGGCAGCACGTTGGGCAGCATGATCAGCGGCTTGTCGGCGCCGGGCGGCTGATGCTTGTAGTCCCACTTGGAATAGATCGGGATGCCCGACTTGTACGGGATGTCGGGCGTGTAATGGAGCCGGTCGCGGACGTAGCTGTGCCACGCGGCGACATAGGCCGCGCCGATCGCCGAGCCCTGCGGGTCATATTCGGCGACCTTGCTCAATGGGTCGAGCGTCGCGCCGACGAAGCGCGTGTCGAGCGTGCCCGTCGTCAGCGCTTTGTCGCCGAACAGCTCCTTCTGGAACGCGCCATATTCGATGCGCAGGTTGGTCTTGAGCAAGTACGCGACCGACAGGCCCGTATAAGCCGAAAGCCGCTGCGCGATCCGCTGCCGCTCGGCGTCCGGCAGCTCGTTCCCTTTGAGCAGCGCCTGCGCATAATCGGTCGTCGCGAACTGCTCGACCTGCGCGAGGAACGCCCGCAGGTCCGCCGGCCGGTTCGGCACCTTGTCGAAATACCAGGCCGTCGCCGCATAGGTCGGAAGCGCGACGACATACGGCATGTCGATGCCGGGATTGAGTTGCGGATCGTCGGGCATGAAGTCCCAGTTGAGGATATCCGACAGCAGGATGACCCCGTTCAAATCGACGTCCGCATTCTGCAGCGACAGCGCGAGCCCCGCGCCGCGCATCGTCCCGTAGCTTTCGCCGAACACATATTTGGGCGAGTTCCAGCGCCCGTATTTGGTGAGGAACTGGGTGATGAACTTGGTGAAGGCGTCGATGTCCTGGTCGACACCATAAAAGGCCTTTTCCTTGTCCTTGCCGGCGATGCGGCTGAAGCCCGTGCCCGGCGCGTCGATGAAGACGAGGTCCGATGCGTCGAGCAGGCTCTGGTCGTTGTCGACGGTGGAGTAAGGCGCCGGCGGCGAATGCCTGGTGTCAGGCGTCAGCACCCGCACCGGCCCGAACGCGCCCATCCGCAGCCAAACCGTCGAGGAGCCCGGGCCGCCGTTGAACAGGAAGGTGATCGGGCGCGAAGCCGCAGGCGCCCCCTGCTTGAAATAAGCCGTGTAGAACATCGACGCTTCGGGCTTGGGCCCGGCCTTGTCCTTGTCTGGGGAAGCGCTCGCCTCAGCCTCGACCGCATCGGTATCTTCCCAATCCTTGGCGTGGACGACGAGCGTGCCCGCGACGGCGTCATAGGCGATCGGCTGGCCGCCGACGGTGACCGTTCCCGTCGACCGGACTTCGCTCGGTTTGAAAAACTCCCTCGGCGCCTGCTTCGCGTCGCGCTTTCTTCGCCGAAGCCTCGGTTCTCGGCGGGTGTTTCGCGTGCGTCTTCGAATGGTGCGCGACGGGCGCGGACGCGGCGGCCGTCCCGATCAGAACCGCTGCCGCGAGCAGGATCGGCGATTTCATTACCTGGCTGGTCTTCTGCCGCATGCCGTCCCGCCTCACCCCTCGTCGCCCATCCGCAAGGCGGCAATGAACGCCTCCTGCGGGATGCTGACGCTCCCATATTCACGCATGCGCTTCTTGCCCTCCTTCTGCTTCTCCAGCAGCTTGCGCTTGCGCGTCGCATCGCCGCCATAGCATTTCGCCGTGACGTCCTTCCTCAGCGCCGCGATGGTCTCGCGCGCGATGATCTTGCCGCCGATCGCGGCCTGGATCGGGATCTTGAACAGGTGCCTCGGGATCAGGTCCTTCAGGCGCTCGCACATGCCGCGGCCCCTCGCCTCCGCATTGGCGCGGTGAACGATCATGCTGAGCGCGTCGACCGGCTCGTTGTTGACGAGGATGCTCATCTTGACGAGGTCGCCCTCGCGGTGGCCGACCTGGTGATAGTCGAAGCTCGCATAGCCTCGCGAAATCGATTTCAGCCGATCGTAGAAGTCGAACACCACCTCGTTCAGCGGAAGCTCGTAGCGGAGCATCGCTCGCGCGTGGCTTCCGGTGCCGACATAGGTCAGGTCCTTCTGGATTCCGCGGCGGTCCTGGCAGAGCTTGAGGATGGCGCCGAGATATTCGTCGGGGACATAGACCGTCGCTTCGATCCACGGCTCCTCGACGGCCTCGATCGCATTGGCGTCGGGCCAGTCGGCGGGGTTGTGGATTTCCTGAACCGCGCCATCGCGCAGATGGACCTCGTAGACCACGCTCGGCGCGGTGGTGATGAGGTCGAGGTCATATTCGCGGGTCAGGCGCTCCTGGATGATCTCGAGGTGGAGGAGGCCCAAAAAGCCGCAGCGGAAGCCGAAGCCGAGCGCCGCCGACGTCTCCATCTCGAAGCTGAAGCTCGCGTCGTTGAGACGCAGCTTGTACAAGGAGTCGCGCAACTTCTCGAAGTCGTTGGCGTCGACCGGAAACAGGCCGCAGAAGACAACCGGCTGGACTTCCTTGAACCCCGGGAGCGGGGCCGCGGTGGGCCTTTTTGCGTCGGTGATCGTATCGCCGACGCGCGTTTCCGCGACTTCCTTGATCTGTGCGGTGATGAAGCCGATCTCGCCGGCGCCGAGCTCGCTCAGCTGCTCGATTTTCGGGCGCATGCAGCCGACGCGGTCGACGAGGTGGGTACTGCCGGCCGCCATGAACTTGACTTGCGCACCCTTCTTCAGAGTGCCGTCGATGACCCGGACGAGGATGACGACGCCGAGATAAGGGTCGTACCAGCTGTCGACGAGCATCGCCTTCAAGGGAGCGTCCGGATCGCCTTTCGGGGATGGGATGTTGGCGACGATGGCGTCCAGGACCTCCTCGATGCCGATGCCGGTCTTGGCCGAGGCGAGGACGGCCCCGCTCGCGTCGAGCCCGATGATCTCCTCGATTTCCTGCCGCACCCCCTCCGGGTCCGCGGCGGGGAGGTCGATCTTGTTGATGACCGGCACGATCTCATGGTCGTGCTCGATCGACTGGTAAACGTTGGCGAGAGTCTGCGCCTCAACCCCCTGCGCCGCGTCCACCACGAGAAGCGCGCCCTCGCATGCCGCCAGGCTTCGCGACACCTCATAGGCGAAATCGACGTGCCCCGGCGTGTCCATGAGGTTGAGCTCATAGCCCTTCCACTCGAGCCGCACGGTCTGCGCTTTGATGGTGATCCCGCGCTCGCGCTCGATATCCATGTTGTCGAGCACCTGCGCGGTCATCTCGCGCGCGGTGAGGCCGCCGCAAGCCTGGATCAGGCGGTCAGCGAGCGTGCTTTTCCCATGATCAATGTGCGCAATGATCGAAAAATTCCGGATGCGATCGATTTTCTGCATTGGCCGGGCCGCTAGCAGAGGCGGTGGGGGCTCGCCAGCGGCGCGAGTCTCCGGTCACAGCATTGCGAGGTGCCGGTTATCGAACACGCCGCCATAGTCTTGGCGGATCTCGACCTTCCGCTCGACGCAATCGAGGATCGCCTCGGAAAAATCGACGCCGGCGAGCGTCGAGCAGCTCTTGAGATTGCCGGGCGAAAAGACGTTCACCTCGAGAATCTTGTCACCGACGATGTCGATGCCGACGAGGAACATCCCGTCGGCGATCAGCTTGGGGCGGATGATCTCGGCGACGCGAAGCTCGGTCTTGCCGATCTCGACGGCTTCCGCCTTCCCGCCGGCGTGAATGTTGGAGCGAATGTCGTCCTTGGCGGCGACGCGGCGAAGCGCGGCATATTTGCCGTCGACCTCGAGCGGACTGCCGTTCATCAGGAACAGCCGGATATCCCCCTTCTGCGCGGCGGGAATATAGGCCTGGCAGATGATGTAGCCGTCCCGGCAGATCGCCTCGGTCATCTGGTTGAGGTTCCCGGCACTCTCCTTGTCGAGCTTGAAGACGCCCGACCCGCCCGAGCCCTGCAATGGCTTCAGGATGATGTTGTTCTTGTGCTGTTTCGCGAACGCCTTGATGTCGCGCTCGTCGCGCGTGATGATGGTCTCCGCGCGGGCTTCCTCGGGGAAGCCCTGGAAATAGAGCTTGTTGGTCGCCTGCCCGAGACCGGTGGGGTCATTGAGGACGAGGGTTCCGCGCCTGGCGGCCTCCCGCCCGAACAGGATTCCCGCCTCCGCCCGCCATGGAGCGGTGCTGGCATCGAGCGACGGGTCCGATCGCAGCCAGAGCACGTCGACCTCGTCGAAGGAGACGGCCTCGGCTTCGGTGAGCGATTCCTGAAGTGCCTTGAAGAAGCTCTCGCGGCTGGCCCATTTCCTGGACGGCATCCGGCGGACGTGCGCGCGCAGCTTGTCATCGGTGCTCATCATGAAGTCGGACGGGGTGATGTACATCACCTCGTGCCCGCGCTTCGCCGCCTGATGGGCGAGGACAGTAGTGGTGTAACCCGAAAATTCGCCCGCGATGTCGTTCACGAAGAAAGCGATCCGCATCAAGCCGGCTCCATTTCAAGCAAGCGGTCCAGGCCGATGTCCGATTTGAGCCCAGCTATCCGGCTCTTCGCATCGGGTCGGTCCAAATAGGACGGCAGGAAGGTCGGCGCGTGAACGAGACCACGCTGCAACAGTTCCTCGATCGCCGGAACGTCGGTCAGAGCGATCTTGCCGAGCCAGAAGGGCGCCAACGACCCGCCCGAAGCGAGGTGGCCGACGATCGCGCGAAAGCCCTCAAGGTAAATGGCATCCTTCGCCAGGCCTCCTGAACGATGCACCCTGGCCGCGATCCCGAACGCTCCCGCGATCGAGAAGCCGAGGTCGTGGCGGAGGAGGCGATAGGTCTCCATGAACGTCGCGCCTCGCTGCATCGCATCGACCGCGACGACCCGGGCGGCAATCAGCCGCATTCGGGTCATGCTGAGCCCGCCGACCGCCCATTCGGCGAAGACTCCCAGGCCCTCCTGGATGCCTTCATATTTCGCGAGACCGGAGCGGAAGATCGACAGGCCTTGGGCGGCGCCGTTGACGAACGTCAGGAGGTGCGTGGAAACTTCGTGCGCAAGCAAGGCGTCGAGCCGCGCAGCGGGCATCGCGGTGGCCGAGCCGACGAGCAGCCGGTCGGCGCTGACCATCAGCCCGCTGACGTCGTCACGGACCTCGACGGCCGCATCGAAGATGGCATCCTTGCGGTTGTAGGAACCGATGAGGTCGCGCGCCGCTCTTGCGATTTCAGACGCCGTGACCCGCTTTCCCCGAATGATGGAAGGCCGGCGCAACTGCAGGATCCGGCGCGCATCCTCGAGCAACTCGGCCGAGACCGCGCCGTAAAGGAACATGCTCGCCGGGCGAAAGGACGGCGTATTGCGCGTCGCCAGCATGGTCAGTTGCGCGTCGATCTCGTGTCGCTTGTCGGTGAACAGGCGCTCGAGGAGCGGGTCTTCGAGCCGGGCAAAGTCCAGCCGGTAGAGGCGGCGCTTGATCGCATCGGGATCCACGGTCAGCGGCCGATAGTTGAAGACCGGCGCCACCTTTTCCCCATCGGCGATGAACTTCTCGAGAGCGGTGGTGGTGTTGATCGGCGACACCGAGAGCAGGAAGTCGAAGCTCGCGGCGATTCGCCCGAGCTTCTCATCGGCGTTGAGCGCCGCCTTGAGGAAGGCGCTTCGTCCGAGCGAGCGATAATGGTCGGGCGCGCGGCCATGGCTGTCGTCGAGATAGGCGCAGGCGGTGCGAAGCAAGGCATCGCCGCATGCCACCGCGAGCTCATGCGCGATCTGCGGATAGACGCCTCCGCCGTCGCGACGATGAATCTGGGGAAGGCTGATCAGCATGGGATCGCTCTGATCGCCGAGGCCTTCGAGCGCGGAGACCAGCCAATGATCGCCGCGCAGCGATCGGGAGATCACGGTCGGATGGCGAAGGTCGATCTCGATCCCTTCGAGCGAGCGAATGAGGACGTCGCGGGCGCGATGCTCGCGGGCCGACTTGCCGCCGGCGACGGTCGCGACGAAAGGTGTAAGCGCGGGGCTGGCTTCGCCTTCCGGCGGCTGAATGAGGTCGTCGAGCGCCATGACCAGCAACGGCATTCCGGGCTCGCCCAGCTCTTCGGTCAACTGCACGAGCAGTTCGAGCGCAGCGGCGTCGTCCCGACCCTCGTCCCAGACGAGATAGGCGGGGCTGTTCAACGCGACCCGGCGCGCGATGCTGGCCGAGGGTTCGTCATCCATGCGGCGACGGTGAAGGACGAGAAATGGCAGGTTGCGATCGAGGTGCAGGCGGCCGCTCTCTCCAACCTTGAGCCTCCTTGCGCCGCGATGGTCGTGAAGCGGATCGGGTGCGGGCTGCAACCTGGCCATCAGCGCCGTAGCAGGTCGGTCGCGACCCGCGCCGAATAAGTGATGAAGTCGCGCATCGCGCTAAGCTCGCTCGGATCGGGCTCGCCGGTCCACTCGTCCATGAAGAACTTCTTGAACTCCAGCGCGATCGCACAGCCCTTGCCGGGATATCGCTCGTGGACGAAGCGCGTCTGCTCGCCCTTGCCCTGGAAAGCCACATTCTCCCGAACGTCCAGCTTGCGGCCATTGAAGTCGAAGCGCCTCATCTCCTCGATCAAGGGGTCGAGGAGGAAGGCCCAGTCGGCGCGCGGCATCGAGAAGGTGCCGATGTTGATGTCGGGCGCTTCCTCCTGCGGCATGGAATCGCCGTCCGGACCGTCGCGCCGGTGATTATAGCTATGCACGTCGATGAGGACGAACCGCCCGTTCTCCTCGACCACGCCGTCCAGCAACGCGCCGAGCATGCGGTAATAAGCCGAATGGATCGCCAGCGAGGCCGCGACGAGCGCCTTGTCGGGCTCGCTTCGCCAGACGCGCAGGCCCCAGCTCTGCTCCGGCGTGCAATAGACCGCGGAATCAGTCGCCCGGTTGAGATCGAATTCGAAGCGCGAACGATGAGCGATGATGTGCGTAGGGACGCCCGCCACCGCCTGCCCGGTGAATGGGTCCTCCTCGCGCAAACGTTCGGCCTCGGACAGGCTCATCGCCGCAGCGACGGCGGGCCGCAGCTCGTGACCGTCGTGGATCGCGGTGGCCAGCACCGGCCCCGGGCCGCGGGTCACCGTCCACCAACGTTCGGTCAGTCCATCATCGCTCATGAGACGTACAATCGGCTGAAACCGATTTCGGTTGCTCAAAAGCCGAGATGAATCGCGGACAGTGGCCAGTTATATGTCAGCGCCGACGCGATCACTCGCGGGGTCGCCAGCGTGCGGGAGTTCAGACGCCGGGGGTGAGCGTCAGCGTGATCGTGTCGCTGTAGCCGCCTGCGAGCTTACCGGTCGGCAAGGCTGCCGAAGGTGCAAGAACGAGCGGCCAGACTCGCCCCCGCGACGCCGGCGCGTGTCAGATTGGCTTGAGGGCCGGTCGCGATAGCTGTTCCGTTCAGCGTCATCGTGTAGGGGATTACGGAGTTGGTCGGAAAGGGCGAGACGGCACCCGCCAGGACCATCTGGCTTCCGTTGGTCGTAGTCACGGCGACGTTCACCGAGCTCGTGCTCTTCAGACCAATGTTAGCGTTTGAAGTCGTCGTCGTGAACGATCCGAAATTGATCGTTGTAGGGTCCGGCGGTCGTGATGCTGAGCAGGCTTGGGCACCGTCAGACGATAGTGTTGGTGCGCCGCGACTTCGTATCGGAACCTAGCGGCGGCGAAGCGGCATGCCGCACCGTTAAACACTGGATCGAATATTTCAGCGCTTCGGAGTAAGTCGTCCCCGCCGACGAAATCCTATTCGATGTCGGTATTACGCGGAACTGTGAACGTCGTAGGACTGCTCGGTTCGAACCGCCGTTGCCCCAGGAGAATTGCGTTATCGAGTTGGACGTTGTCACAGCCGTTCCGGACTGCGCGGAAGCAACATTGTTGCCGCCGATATCCTGATCATCGATATTGAGGACCGGCCGTTCCGATTTATCGTGCACACCCGTGTCGTTGTCGAGAAAGATGATTCTGGCGCTGCGAATAGCTCGGTCCGGTCGTGATCCGCGTTGCTGTCGCCGAGAACGAGCGCTGTCCCGTTGGCGCCGGATGAGCGGGTTCCAGCCGCTGATCGTCGGCGCCGAGAACGTCACCGTCGCGCAGTTCGCCGCTTCCGCGCGTCCGCTCGCGAGCAACGCAGACGCAATCGCGCCCGTGGCGATGATCCACTTCCTCATTGCACACCCCCTGTGCCCAGTGGACGGACGTCGCCGAGGCGAACGGTTCCGCTTGGGTCATCCTTGACGTCGATTTCGTAGATCGTCGCTCCGCCCTCGGTCGGCATTTCGATCCGCCATTTGCCGGGCCTCAGGCCCTGCGCGCCGAACTTGCCGCCGCGCGAGGTGAACATGGTGACCGCCGGGCGCTTCGGCGCCTTGAGGTCGATCGCCTTGCCGGCGAGCAGCGAGACCGGCTCCCCATTGCGGTCGAGCAGCCGACCGATGACCAGCAGGTGATAATCCGAACCGACTTCGAGATGGTAGCCGGCTTTGTACGGCGGGACGATCTGCACGTTGCCGGCGCCGAGGTCGTAGCCCGCCGGCGCATCCGGGACGTCGTAGATCAAGGTGCGCGGCGAGTAGGCGCTAAGGTCGCCATCGACCGCGCCGCCAAGCCCACCGGATCGCGCCATTTCGCTCTTCTGCTGCGGATCCACGAGGACGTTCTTGCCGTTGAGGCTGCGGTGGGGCGAGGCGATGAGGAACGCCTGCTGAATAGGCCGGCCGACCGCGAACGCGCCGTCGGCGAAGGCGAGTGACGTGCCGGCGCGGATCGTCGTCCGCATGTCCGAGACCTCGTGACCGTCGGTCTGATAGCCGCCGAACTGGCTGACCCCAGCTCGGCCCGGTTGGTCAGCAGCGTGCCCTGTGCGTTGAGGTTCGCCCCGTCTCTCGTGCGATCGAGGTCCGCGCTCGCGGACCACGAGCCGATGCCGACGCCGTCGCTCGCCTGCACGCTGGTGTGCACCGCGCCGTGATTGTCGACGTCCGCCTGTACCTGGCCGCGGAAGCCGAGGCGCTTGCGGATACCGATTCGGACGATCTTGTCGCGCCCATCGCGAGACTTGTTCCATTCGAGGTTTCCGATGAACGCCATGGTGTCGGTGATCGAAATGCCGCCGGACATGCGCAGGCTGTAGATTTCGCTCCTCGGCACACGATAGCGGGCATATTGCGCGTCGGCGGCGACGAACGTGTCCCGGCCGAGGGTCAGCGCGAACCCGCCAGAGGCCCGAACCGCCAAAGGTTCACGATCGAGCAGTGCGCCCGGCGTGGCGAAGCGCGGGCTGCGCATTTCGACGGCGGCGCGCACGGCCATCGAGCGCTGGCCGCTGAAGCTCTGAATCACCTTCTCGAACGACGCGATGCCCGCATAGCCGTAACCGCCCGCAGCGCGGCGACTGGCGGCGAGCTCGACGCCCATGAGGCCGAAGTCGCTTCCGAACAGCACCTCGCCGCCGACCTGCTGCGTCCTGGCGTCGGCCTGCATGTTCACGCCGGCGGTGAATTGCTGGCTGATTCCCTTTCGGACGAAGCCGAACGCCGACCAATTGCCCGAATAGTCGATGCCGCTGTCGGTCGGAGTCGAGTAAACCCCGGCGAAGGCGGAAAACTCGGTGGCGCCCGGCTCGAGCAGCTGCTGGTTGGAATAGAGGTCGAAGTCGATCGTACGCTGCTTGCCGGCTTCGTCCTGGATCAGGAGGCGGACATTGTTCGCGCCTTCGGCGAGCGGGAAGTCCTGCAGCGTGTAATTGCCGGGCTGCAGCAGCTTGCGCTCGACGCTGCGGCCGTTGACGATCGTCTCGACCATGCTCGGCGCAAAGAGCGTGAAGCTCTGCGAGCCGGTCGAGCGGAACTCGCGCCAGGGCTCGAGCACGTTGTAGAAGCGCTGCGCCGAAATGCCGGCGACCGTGGGCGTGCTTTGAAAGCCGCGCGCGAATGGCTGGACGTCGCCCAGAGTGAAGCGGATCACGTCCTTGAGGTCGTCGTAGACGAAGCGCGAGCCAGTGCGCCGGAACCGCGGCTCACCGGGCCGGAAGGACAAATAGCCTTCCCCTTCGCGCAACGACGCCGGCGGCGCGGATTGCCCCGTCGACCACCGACACCGGCGCGAGGATCCCGCGATCCGCGCCACGTTCGACCAGGTCCATCGCGGAGCGGAAGTTCAGGAATCCGCTGACGCTGGCGGGCTCCAGACTATCCTGCCCGACCAGCGATGCGCTGCGCAGGCTCATCGATTCGTTGCGGCGCGCCGCGACAGGGATGCCAATCGCGAGCGCCAGCTTGTCGCTGTCGTAGGCGAGCCTGATCTGTTCCCCGGCCAGAGCAGCCGCGCTGATCTCGGCACGCGTGCCCGCAGCCGCCTTCAGGCGCGCGAAAATCTCCGGCTTCAGGATCGGCTCGAGCATCTGCAGGAGCCGGTCCGCCTGAACCGACAGGCTATCGTCGGGCGCAACCGCAAGCGTCACGTCGCCAAGGTATGTCGGCCCGTCGGTCACCGGCACGATGAACCTGCAGCGTGCGCCTGGTCGGGTTGATCTTGACAGGCGCCGGATCGGCCTGGGCCACGGTTTGCCCATGGTCCGACAATGCGGGAGACTGCAGTGCGGCCGCTAGCGCGATCGTGGATACCGGACCCAGCACCTCATCGCCCCCCTCGATCGCCGCTACAGGCGACGGTGCCGCCGGCGCGTCGCCGCGCCGCGCGTTCGTGCGAAGGAGAAGGTCACTGGGCGCGCTCATCCATCAATTCTGCCGAGAGCTTCGCGGACGCCGGGAGCTTGTCCACCGGCACGTCCACGACGCGGCTTTGCCCGGTCGCGACGAGGCCGTAGCCGACCAGCTGCTGAAATTCCGCGCCGCTGATCGTCTCCGTAAAAAGCTCCGCGCCCGAGGCGTTCGTCGCGGTGATCTTGAGCCGGTGCTGGCTGATGTAGCCGTGCGCTTCACCACCATTCTGCACGGTGATCGCGACCGCCGGCTTGCCGTTGACCGTTGCAGCGGCGACCGACGTGATCGTCAGCTGCGGCTTCTTGTCCGGCGACGACACGCTGACCAGCACCTGGAAGTTATAAACGACCTGGACCGCGCTCTGGCCTTCCGGGAGCTTCACGGGCAACTGGTTGATGCTGACGTAATAATGCTTGCTGGCGTTGAGCTCCGGGTCACCGATCCACTGCACGCGGAAGGTCTGCGTCTTGCCGGCGGGGATCAGCACGCTCGGCGGCGTGACGAGCAAGTCTTCGTCGCTGTCCGGCTTGCCGGGCTGCAGGCCCGTCGCGTTGGGCGTCAGCGGGATAACCTGGATCTCGATCGGCAGCGCGGCTGCGCCGGTGTTGTTCACGGAAACGTTGGCGACCACTCCGCGCCCGTTGGACTGGAGGTCGACCATGACCGGCGACACGGTCGTCGCGAGCGCCTGGTCCGCCGGGGCGATGGCGGTGAAGGCCAGGCACATGGCCATGAGAATCCGTAGGAGTTTCATCATCGTCAGCTTCCGGGTGTCAGCGAAACCGTGATGGTCGCCGAATAGGGGCCATCGATCAGTTTCTGGCCGTTCCCGTTTGGACCAACGACCGTTGTGAAATTGTTCACCGTAACGGTTAAATTGCCGATTTTCGCGCTGGGTTGAGCTGCGCGGGGTCGCCGATGAAGACCGTCGGTGGAGCCGAATCGGTGAAGTTTCGGCCGTCGTGACCGTCGCGGGAGTGGTCGACCAGCCCGGACGCGGTAGCCGTGTAGTTCGCCGCTTGGGACTGCCCGTTCGGAACCTTGTCATTCGGGCGGGCTGCGCCGTAAGCTCCGTCGCCGAAAGCTTGATCGTCGAGGGAGCATCGCAAAACAGGCCGGTCAGGTTGAACGTCTTCCCGTTAAGCGCCGCGTCGAGCTTGCCGTTCGACGGAACCGTCGTGCTGATGAGCAGCGACCCTGTCGACGTGCCGAGCGAGCAGGATCGAATTGACATGGCCGGTGACAGTGAACGTCTTGGGAGTCGGGGCTGCATGGGCGGGCGACACAACGCCCGCCCATGCCGCTGCGGCGATCAGGCCGATCGAAACCTTCCGGATCATCCGAGTCATGCCCCTTCCAACACTCGCGATCAGCTCGCCGGTGTCAGCGTAAGCGTGATCGCACCGCTGTAGCTGCCGGCCATCAGCTTGCCGGTCGCCGACAGGTTGCGAGCGTCGACGACGAGGCTTCCCGCCTGCGCTCCGAAGGTCGCATTAGTGCCGTCGCCGACCTGCTTGTCGACGCCACCGACGACAGCGGCCGGCGTATAGTCGATCGTGCTGGTGAAGCCCGAGCCTGGCGTCGCGGCATTGGTGAGAGCGCTATGGGCCAGAGTCAGCGTGGTGCCAGCGCCGTTACAGTAAAAGCCCGCCTGGGCCGAGGACGACGCCGACTGACTCGCCGCGATTGTGCCGTCCGCATTGGTCGTGATCGTCGGGAACGAAATCGCACCGCCGGTGAAGCTGCACACGGCGTTCACGGTCCCTGAAACGGTGAAGTTGGCTGACTGCGCGAACGCCGGCGTTGCCGACATGGCGGTGAGCGCCACCGCCGCCATCAATAGTTTCTTCATGACACTTCCTTCCTTCCAATTCCCATCATCACCACGATGATGGAGAGACCCGGCGGTGGCCGGGACAGTCTGCCCCCAGTGGAAGGCTGGCTGTTCGGTGAAGATCCGGCGGCTCATGGCGCCACCGTGATCGTAAGCGTGACGGTATCGGAGTACGTGCCCGCGATGAGCCGCGTGGGAAGCGCCGGCACCGTATAGGCGAACGTGAGCGACGCCGTCTTGTTGAGGGACGCCTTGCCGCTCGACGAAAGGCCTGTCGTGTTCCCGGGCGAAAGCGCGCAGCTCGATTGACCCGTGGCGAGCGTGCTCGACGCGCAGGTCGCGCTGGCCGGACCGCCGGTTTCGAGCGGGACGGAAACGGTGAGGTTGTAGGGCAGCGTTGTTGCTGAAATTGGCCGGCGGCGCTCGTAGCGCTCTTTATTGCTCCCTGCGCCGACAGCGCATTCAGCCTGAAGCCGGTGTTGCAATTGACAGTGACCGTGGCGCCGACGCTGCCGCTTGCGGAAAGGTTCGGCGAACCCACCGGTGATGCGCTGGTGAGCCCGCAGCTGCTGCCGATTGTGCCGGATGCGGTCACCGTTAGTACGTCCGCACGCGCCGGCACCGCCGCTCCGGCCATGGCCAGGAGCGCGGACAACACGCAGGCATAAGCCCGCGACGACACTCGCGTGCGCAACGTCATATGGCCTTGGACGGCCCCCCAAACCCAAGCGCGCCCCCCGTGGCGACTCGGTTAAACAGAAGTTAACTTACTTTCGGTAAATGACAAGCGATAACTTGACCTAAGTCAAGGATGGTTCCGAAAATGCACAGTTCGGCAAGGCGCACGTCGAACGCCCGCGTTGGCGATCAGTCGATGCGGACGATGATCAGCGAAACATTGTCGGGGGCGCCGCGGGCGAGGACCTTGTCGATGAGTGAATCGGCGGCCTCGTCGATCGCCGTGCCGACCAGATCGGCGGCAAGCTCGTCGTCGAGCACGACGCGGGTGAGCCCGTCGCTGGCGAGCAGGAACAGGTCTCCGGACCTCGCTTCGCCGTCGACCACATCGACCTCGACGGTCTCGGCTACTCCGACGGCGCGGGTGATGAGGTTCGCGTTGGCGTGGGTTTCCGCTTCCTCGGGCTTGATCATCCCGGCGTCGACCAGGTTCTGGACGAGGCTATGGTCGTGCGACAGGCGGACGATCTTTCCGCCGCGCAGCAGATAGGCTCGGCTGTCGCCCATCCAGAAGCATCGGTACGAACCGTCCGCGACCGCGAGTCCGACCACGGTCGTTCCGATCGTCTGCCCCCGTCGCCCGAGCGCGCGAGCTGGATCAGTTCGGCGTTGACCTGGCGCAGCGCTTCGACCGCGAGCCCGGCGAGGCCGTCAAGATCGCCGACTTCCGGAAGGCAGCGAAGCGCGTCGGTGACCATGTTGCTCGCGATCTCGCCCGCGTCATGGCCACCCATGCCGTCGGCGACGGCCCACAAGCCGCGGTCGCTGTCGGCAAGGAGCGAATCTTCGTTGATCTTCCGCTTCAGCCCGACGTGAGTCCGGCTGACCCATTCGACGCGCATGATGAGCCCCCGACGCCCGTGCAAGCCCCTCACTAGCATTCGACTCGGCTTTCTGCGATTTACTTTTCGCTTACGCGGTCGAGAAGGGGCGCTCGACGATGACCAAGGCCTACAGCAACAAGGCGCTGCCGATGGGCACGGTGCTGCGCGAGTGGCGCATCGAGGAGGTGCTCGGCGTCGGCGGTTTCGGGATCGTCTACAAGGCGCGCGGCGTCTATTTCAACGAGCTCGTCGCCATCAAGGAATATTTCCCGAGCTCAATCAGTGAGCGCGATTCCGAAGACACGGTGGTGCCCATCAATTCCGAGGCGGAGGAGGTGCACGCGCTCGGCCTCAAGAAGTTCGTCGAGGAGGCCAAGCTCTTGTGGAACCTGTCCACGCCGAGCCGTCACCCCAACATCGTCAGCGTCCGAAGCCTCTTCGAGATCCACGGCACCGCCTACATGGTCATGGACTTCGAGGACGGGGTTTCCCTGTCGAAGATGCTGAAGCAGGGCCGCCGTTTCAACGAGCGCAGCCTGTGGAACATCCTCCAGCCGATCGCGGAAGGGCTCGAGCGCGCGCACCGCGTCGGTGTGCTCCATCGCGACATCAAGCCGCCCAACATCCTCATCAACGAGGATAACCGCCCGGTGCTGATCGACTTCGGCTCGGCCCGGTTCGACACCGCCGAGGCGACGAGCACCAAGGTGACGTTCCACACGCCGCCCTACGCCGCGATCGAGCAATATGTGAAGACTTACCCGCAGGGGCCGTGGACCGACATCTACGCGCTCGGCGTGGTGATGTTCGAATGCATCACCGGCGACAAGCCGCCCGAGGTGCTCGAACGGCTTCACGCGGGGCTCGGCAAGCCGCTCGCGGCGGGGAAGTGGCCCGGCTACAGCAAGCGTTTCCTCGCGGCGATCGATACGGCGATGACCGTCAAGCCCGACGAGCGCCCGCAAACGCTGAGCGCGTGGCTCGCCATGTTCGGCAAGCCGACGGCTTCGGCCGGCGAGGGCGACGACGAGGCGACCCGCTTCTTCGCCAAGCAGGTCGAGACGGATGAGATCGTGCCGGTGCAGCCGACGCCCAACGCCGACCCCAAGGCGAAGCTCGAGACGGCGGTTCCGGCCGACCCGAAGGCGGCGAGTTTCAAACGCGCGGGAAGGGAAACCACCGCGTCGAAGAAGTTCACTTCGGAAGAGCAAGCCGCGAAGGTCGCCGCGAAGGAGTCGAGCGACACGCCGGTCGCGACCGCGGCGCCGGCTGCGGCAGTCGGCGGGCCCAAGGGCAAGACGAGCCAGCCGCCGGTGCCGGCCAATTCGCGGAAGAAGCCGAACATGGCCCTGGTCGGCGGCGCCGCGGCGGCAGTGCTCGCAATCGTTGCGGTCGGGGCGGTGACGATGCGCGGCGGCACCGACCCGGAACTGACGCCTGCGCCAACCAAGGCGATCGACAGCCCCGGTTCCACACCGGTTGCGTCGACGGAAGCTCAGCCAGCCGATCAAACGATCGCCGACACTGTGGTCCAGAACGCGGCCGTGCCGGACACCACCGGCGAGGCGAGCCAGCAGGCGAAGGCCTCGCAGGCGCTCGAGGCGGAGAAGGCCAAGGCCGCCGCGGCTCAGGCGCAGCTCGCAGCCTTGAAGAAAGCGACGGCGAAGGCCGCCGCAGCCACACCCTCGGTCCCGACCCCCGCCGCGACGCGCAAGGGTTCGAAAACCAATTCGACGACCGCGGCGGAAGCGGCGGTTGCCGCGGACGCGGGGGCATCGGCGGGCACGGTGTCGCAGATCAACTCGACGATCGACGAAGCCCGCTCGATGGCGAAGCAGGTGATGCGGTCGGGCAGCGGCCAGAACGTGCAGCTCGCACGGAATTACAATTCCTACCTGAAGACGCTCAAGGCTTCAGTGCGTGGCGTGCAAAGCGAGCGCGACGCGCAAAAGCTCCTGAAACAGGCCAGCCAGACCCGCGCCTATATCGTGTTCCTGCAACGGCAGCCGCCGTCGCATTAGGCTCCGCTGCCCGAGTGCCGCCTGCGGAGTAGCGCAGGCGGCCTCATCACCCTCAGCCGTGTTCGCCGACCGTGGTCGTCGGCGGCGGAGTCACTGGCGGCGGCGGGGGCGGCGGCGGACAAGCCGTTCCCGCGGGAACCGTGGTCCCATCCGGGCAGGCGGTCGGAGGCGGTGGTGGCGGCGGTGGCGGCGCCGGGCACGGCTCCCCGGCCGCAACCTGCGATCCATCGGCGCAGGTCTGCATCGCCGGTGGAGTGGTCGCACAAGCCGAGAGCACGGCGGTCGCGGTGATTAGAAGCGCAATTCGTCTCATTTCCCATCCTCCATTTCGCGCGTCTCCGGTCCGCCAACGAAAACGTTGCTGCAACGTTCCGAAGCGCCTGCGTTAGAATGGACCTCGCGCGTGTTCCACGCTGAAGAACAGGGCCACGCGGCCGTATGTCCGCATTCAACTCGCCATCGCGCCTCGCACCGGTCCGAGCTTGAACGCGCCGCGCAGGACGTGGTCGTAAAGCTCGGGATCGTGAGGCGATGCTGCCTTCGGTCTCCACGTATCATCGTCCATTAGCGCGCGCAGGCGGATCCTCGTCCCGCTCCTGCTTACCTCGATGTGGATGACCGGAACGCCGGTGCGCAACGCGAGCTCGACGACCTCGCCGGTTCCGCCCCGCCCCCGCGCCAGCTCGCCGTCCCAGATTGCGATCAGCAGGTCGGCGCTGCCGACCACGGATTCGCCGACCTGGACATAAGCGGATTCGAGGTCGGCGCGATCGCCCGGAAGGGCGACGATCTCGTCGGCGGCGGCAAGCGCCGCTTCGAACCCGTCGAGCTCCTCGCCGGGCGCGAAGTCGCCCCGATATTCGTGCGGCTCGAACGGCAGCAGGGCTTTCACGAAATAGCCGCTCGAGCGCGCGCAGATCGCCGCCATCTGGTCCGCGCCGCTTGCGAGCGGGGTGTGAAGGCGAAGGCTCGCTTCGCTGTCGCTGCAGAAGGCCGCTTCGGATTCGCGCAGCCTCAGAGTGGCTTCGCGCAACTCACGGAACACGGTGAAGACCGTCGGCCGAAGCGAGCGTACGAGGGGCGCCGTCAGCGCACCCGCGCGGTGGCCGGTGATTCCGACGTTGAGAACGATCGGCCTGGGAGATTGGCGAGTGGTCACGTCGATGCCCGCGTCAGGAAGCGGCGGCGACGCGCTCCGCCTGGACGTCTGCGCTCCTCCGCTCCGCTTCGGCCGCCGGCTGGACGACGTGATGCAAGGTGATCTGGCCAAGCCGAAGAACCGAGCCGACCGGAAGAATTGTCGCCCGGCTGATGCGCACGTCATCGATGTACGTGCCGTTGGTCGAATTAAGGTCGGTGACCAGAAGCTCATCGTTGGCGAGCCCGACAACGCAATGTTCGCGCGAGATGCTGCGGTGGGGAACGACGATCTCGGCGGGCGCAGTGCGTCCGACCTTCACGCTGGACGCCTCGACCACGATCAGCCGTCCCGGAAGCTCACCCTCGATGATCTCGAGGACGTGGACATCGGCGGTCGGCGGCTCGGCTGACGTCGGTTCCGGCTCGCGGTGGACATGACCGGCAGAGATGATTTGATCGCTCCCCGGTTTCAGCGGCTGGCGGGTCACGCCCGGTGCGTCTCGCCCGGACGCGCGGCCTTGAAGCGCCGGCGCGACGGGTGCCGGTTCGTCACCGACGTCGACGGCGTGAACGAGCCTGCCGAGATCCTCGACGAAGGTGCGCCAGTGGGGATCGGAGCGATCGCCCCGCCATTCGGCGAGCTCGGCCGTGTGGGTCAGCTCGAACACGATCGGTCGGTCGCACGGCTCGATAATGGCGGGAACGAGCTTGTTGCGGCGGTCGGCGAGCGTCGCTTCGGCCCGCACCCAGCGCGAGGCGACCGACCGCGGCGACCACAGGACAACGACCGCCTTGGCATCGCGCAGGCTGCGCTCGATCACTTCGTCGAAGGTCTCGCCCGAGTGGAGCGAAGCATCCCACCAGACGGTGAAACCCTCCTCGATCAGGCACTCCGCGAAGATGCGCGCCGTCACCCGGTCCTGCCGGGCGTAGGAAAGGAAGATATCAGTTCCGGACATTCGCCCCCATGGCTTGCCGCTGACATCACGCTCACAACGAAGGCGCGCCATCCGAACCAATGTCGGCGACGCAACTCAGCAAGGCCAAGTGTCGGTTAAGCGGCCGCCAGAGTCGAGGCCAAATCCTCGAGCCGGAAGTCGACGGGCCGGGTTTCGTTTGACCGGGCTTGCCGAAGGCGGTTTATTTCGTGGTGGCCGGCGAGAGTCTCGCTGGGTCGCGACAGGGGGGAATTCATGAGCAGTCTTCATTTGCTCGCCGCAGGCATGGGTGCGGCCCTCATCGGGGCCGGAGTCTATGCGGCGGCGCCGGCCAAGCCGCCTGCGCCGGTCGCAAGCTACTGGATGGACGTCGCGACGCAGAGCGGCATGGGCGCAGGCATGACGGGCGGCGGACGTCCGGACCCGTCGCAGATCATGGCCATGATGAGCGGCCGGGGCGGCGCGGTACATACGCTCGACCTCCGGCTTGCTTCGAAGGAGAAAAATCCCGCGCCACAAGCCGATCATTTGATTCCGGCTAGCCTTCAGATGGGCGCGAGCCTGCCTTTGCTGACCCCGGCGCGCGAGGAAGCGGCGCCGTCGAAGCCGGGAATGCCGGCGCAGTGGCAACAGCCCAAGGGCCGCATGCTCATCTACTGGGGCTGCGGCGAACATACGAGCGCGGGACAGCCGACGATCATCGACTTTTCGAAAATGACGCCGGGCAAGGTTCCCCCGGGGTTGGCGGCGATGGCGAACATGGCGCACGTGCAATCGGGGCCATCCAGCGCGCCGGGCTTCGGCCGCTGGCCGAACGAGCGCGACCGGCGGCCGGTGCCGGTTTCGGGCTCGCTGATCGGCGCCCACAAGGTGCAGGCGAATTACGCGCCGGCGATCGCGTTCAGCCTGGGTGCGGGCCAGGACTTCATGCCGGCTCTCGGCCTTCGCGAGGCGGGCGCGCTGCCGTCGGGCGCGTCGCGGCTCGAGTGGCAGCCGGCGGCCGGCGCGACCGGCTATGCGCTGACGATGTTCGGATCGACCGGAAGCGGCGACGTCGTCATGTGGAGTTCGGCCAAGTCCGCGCAAATGCCGGCGATGGACTATCTGGCGCCGGGCGAGGTCAAGCGGCTGGTCGCGGCGGGCGCGGTGCTCGCACCCTCGACGAACCAGTGCGTGCTTCCCGCCGAAGTCGCATCCGCCTCGCCGCAGGGCATGGTGATGATGATCGGCTATGGACCGGAGGCGGACTTTGCGGACCGGCCCAAGCTTCCGACCTGGACCACCAAGGTGCGATACAAGACCACCGCGTCGCTGATGCGAGGAATGGGCGCGATGATGGGCAATGCGGACGAAGCCGTCGACCGCGACCAGCCGCCGCAACAACAGCCGAAGAAGCGCCGCGGGATCGGAATCGGGGATATTCTAGGTGCGATCCCGCATTAGGCGAGAAGCGCGGCGATGGCGGCGATGGCCGCGACGCCGCCCATCGCGAACGCGACTCGCCGGCGCCTGACGCGTCGCCATTCGTCGTAGGCGCGGACATCGAGATAGTAAGTGTCGGGCGCGGATTCGATGATCACGCCGCGCCTGACGAGGCGGGCCAGCACCCGGCGGCTGAGCCGGCGCTCGGGGATATAGTAGACCGCACTGCCGGCGCTCACGGCATTGTTGCTCATCAGGTACGAGGTGACCTTGCGCATCGCCACCGCGACGGCCGCTGCTGCCGTTGCCATATCTTCTTCCTTATTAACCCCGGCTCTCGAGCGCCGCGGCGGCTTCGTCGACCAGTTCCTGAATGATGGCCGCGACCGGCTCCTCGCGATTGACCATGCCGACGGACTGGCCGGCCATCACCGAACCGCTCTCGACGTCGCCGTCAATCACCGCCCGGCGGAGCGCGCCCGCCCAATAATGCTCGATCTGGAGCTGCGCCTCGGCCATCTCGATCGCGCCATCATCGAGCTTCCCGGCGACCTCGCGCTGCTTGGCGGCGAAATTCTCCATCTCGCGATTCTTCAACGCGCGCACGGGGATGACTGGAAGGCGCGGGTCGATCTGCACGCTGGGGATCGCGTCACGCGCCGAGGCGCGGATGAAGGCTTTCTTGAAGTTGGCGTGAGCGATGCTTTCGTGGGCGCAGACGAAACGGGTGCCGAGCTGGACCCCGACCGCCCCCATCTCCAGGTAAGCCGCGATCGCCTCGCCGCGGCCGATCCCGCCGGCGACGAACACCGGGATGTCCTTGCTGACGTTGGGCAGGATCTCCTGCGCAAGCACCGAGGTCGAGACCGGGCCGATGTGGCCGCCCGCCTCCATGCCCTCGATGACCAGCGCGTCGGCGCCCGAGCGCATCAGCTTCTTCGCCAGCGCCAGCGCCGGGGCGAAGCAGACGAGCTTGGCGCCGCTCGCCTTGATCCGGTCGATCGCGCCGCCCGGGGGAAGCCCGCCGGCGAGCACGACATGGCCGACGTCATGCCTCGCGCACGTGTCAATCAATTGAGAAAGCTGCGGGTGCATGGTGATGAGGTTGACGCCGAACGGACGGCGGGTGCGGGCTTTGGTCTCGGCGATCTCGGTGTCGAGCAGCTCGGGACCCATCGCCCCGCAGGCGATCACCCCGAACCCACCGGCGTTGGAGATGGCGGAGACGAGGTTGCGCTCGGAAACCCAGCTCATCGCGCCGCCCATGATCGCGACATCGCAGCCGAGAAACTCGGTGCCGCGGTGCATCAGCTCGGCAAGACGGGCGTGGCCCTCGGTGGGGTGAACCGCGCGCGGCTCGGCGATCAGTCCCTCGCCGCTCATGCGGCCCGCCCCCGGTCGGACTGCGCGTCGAGACCGAAAGCGGTGTGGAGTACGCGGACAGCGAGATCGAGCTCGGCTTCCGCGATCAGCGCGCTCACCTTGATCTCGCTCGTCGAGACCGCGAGCAGGTTGATCTGCCGCTCGGCGAGCACTTCGAACATCGTTGCGGCAAGTTGCGGGTTCGAGCGGATGCCGACCCCGACGATGCTGACCTTGGCGACCGCATCGTCGGTGATCAGGCGCTCGTAGCCGATCTCACCGCGTCGCTGCTCGATCGCCGACATCGCCTGAGCGAGGCTGGGGCGCGGAACGGTGAAGGTGAGGTCGGAGGCGCCGCTGTCGGGAGTGGCCGCGTGGACGATCATGTCGAGGGCAATGCCGGCTTCCGCTAGCGGCGCAATGACCTCGCGCGACCGTGCCCGGCTTGTCGGGAACGCCGGTCAGCGTGATCCGCGCCTCGTTGCGGTCGGCGGCGATGCCGGCGATGAGATTTCTTTCCATTTCGACTCCCGAAAGCTCGGCGACGATGTCGGTGCCCGGCTCGTCCTCAAACGCCGAAAGCACGCGCAAGGGCAAATTCTCGCGCATCGCAAGCCCGACCGAGCGGACTTGGAGCACCTTGGCCCCGACGCCCGCAAGCTCGAGCATCTCCTCGAAGGTCACCTCGGTCAGCTTGCGGGCGTTCGGGACGATGCGCGGGTCGGTGGTGTAGACGCCGTCGACGTCAGTGTAGATGTCGCAGCGGTCGGCCTTGACGCCCGCGGCGATCGCGACTGCCGAGGTGTCGGAACCACCGCGGCCAAGCGTCGCGACGCGGCCGTCCGCGGAGACGCCCTGGAAACCGGGGATCACTGCGACGGTCCCGCCCGACAACGCCTCGTCGAGCAATGCCGCTTCGATCGATTCGACGCGCGCGTTCCCGTGCACGCCCGAGGCGCGGATCAGCTGCCAGCCCATGAAGCTGCGCGCCTTCAGGCCCATGTTCTGAAGCGTCATGGCGAGCAGCCCCGAGGTGACCTGCTCGCCACTCGCGACCACGACGTCATATTCCTGGCTGTCATGGAGCGCGGCCGCCTCGCGGCACAGCTGGACGAGGCGGTCCGTTTCGCCGGCCATGGCGGAAACGACGACGAGCACCTGGTGGCCGTTTTCGGCCTCCCGCCGGACGCGCTCGGCGACGCTGCGGATGCGCTCGATCCCCGCCATCGACGTGCCGCCGAATTTCATGACGATGCGCGGCACTCATGCTCCTTGGGTCGAGGGTCGCGGACTGTTAGGAGGCGGGGATGGTGCAGACAAGCATCCTGCCCGAGGAAGCCGCGCGGTTCGGGAGGCTCGCGAGCGACTGGTGGGACCCGGACGGCCGCTCCGCGATGCTGCACAAGCTCAACCCGGTGCGGCTGAAGTACATCCGCGACCAGATCGACCAGCATTGGCAAGTCGATGAATGCAGCCGCACTCCGCTCGAAGGCATGACGGCGCTCGATGTCGGTTGCGGGGCGGGGTTGCTGGCTGAGCCGTTGGCCCGCCTCGGAGCAAAGGTGACGGGGATCGATGCGTCGCCCGAGGTGATCGCCGCGGCCCGCGCTCACGCCGAGGGGCGCTTGCTCGTGGAGGGACTGTCGCTGGACTACCGCGCTGGCGACGTTCACGAGTTGGAGGGCCAGTTCGATCTGATCACCGCGATGGAGGTCATCGAGCACGTCGCCGAACCGGCGAGGTTCGTGATGGCGCTGGCGCAGCGGCTCGCTCCCGGCGGGCTGCTGGTCATGTCCACCCCCAATGCGACGGGATGGTCCAAGCTTCTGATGATCACGCTCGGAGAGGGACTCCGCCGGATTCCTCGCGGCACTCACGACTTCGACCAGTTCATCGCGCCCGAGCGAATGAAAATGCTGCTCGCCGACGCCGGGCTGAGGTGCATCGACGTCGAAGGGATCGCCTGGTCGCCTGCCCGTGGCCTGCATCTCAGCGATGATGTGCGGCTGAACTATCTGGTCGCGGCCGTGGCGGCCTGAACGCTTACGCTTCCCGGGCAATCCTCACGTGTGGCACTGTGCCTTCCCGCCGCTGACGCTCGTTTCGACGCAGGCGCTCGACTGAGAGCGTTCGAGGAGCTGCCGTTCCTCGAGGCGGCGCTGGTCCCATTCCGAGCGCGTCGCGCAGACGGTCCGCGTCGCCAGGCGGCTGCCGGTCACTGTGATCTTCTCGCAAATTCGCTGGTTTGGATCGCGGCTGTCGGGCGCCCCCGGATTTGCCGGCTGGGGCGCGGCAATAGCCGTGGACGCGAGAAACGCAATTGACACGAACATGAAGGCAGAGCGGCCCATCGCAAACTCCTCATGCAGCGATCAGCATTTGGTACGAATTAAACCGTTTGCGACGGGTTTGGAAGACCAAGCCGGCGGTAACCCGACGAAATGCGCGAGCGATCGACGAACCGCCGGATTTGTTCAGGTGCGCGGCGGACGTTAACGCTTTCTCCATTCGCCGCAGCGGCTCCACGCCCCGCGTTTAATCCGGTTAACGGCACTATCCTCTCGCGGCCGGTAACGTAACCCTTCGCTTTCAGCAATTTACGTGACCGGGGGGTCGGCCCAAAGATGCGTTCGCCGTTCAGTTTCTCGTCGCGCGGGGTCGCGATCGATCTCGGGACCGCCAATACGGTCGTGTACGTCTCGGGGGTCGGGATCGTCGCCAGCGAGCCATCCGTGGTTGCGATGGAGACGATCAACGGCGTCCGGAAAGTTCGTGCCGTCGGCGACGACGCCAAGCTGATGCTCGGCAAGACCCCCGACAATTTGAAGACCATTCGTCCGCTCCGCGCCGGCGTGATCGCCGACCTCGAAGTTGCCGAGGAGATGATCAAGCATTTCATCCGCAAGGCGCACGGCGGGCCGAGTTGCTTTTCGCGCGGGCCGGAGGTCGTGATCTGTGTTCCCTCGGGCGCGACGTCGGTCGAGCGCCGCGCGATCCGCGACGCGGTGACCAACGCGGGCGCCGACCGCGTCTCGCTGATCGAGGAACCGATGGCCGCGGCAATCGGCGCCGGCCTGCCCGTCGCGGAGCCGTTCGGATCGATGGTCGTCGACATCGGCGGCGGGACGACCGAGGTCGGCGTGATCTCGCTCCAGGGGCTCGCCTTCTGCCGTTCCTCGCGCGTCGGCGGTGACCGCATGGACGAGGCGATCGCCTCTTATGTTCGGCGCAACTTCAACCTGCTCATCGGCGAAGGCACCGCCGAACGCGTCAAGCTGGAGATCGGCTCGGCGGTTCGGCCGGGCGACGGGGATGGGCCGATCGCGCGCGTTCGCGGACGCGACGTCAGCCGCGGCATGCCGGCCGAGATCATCCTCTGCCAGGCGCAGGTCGCGGACGCGCTGGCCGAGCCGGTCAACCAGATCGTCGAAGTCGTTCGCGCCGCGCTGGAGCATACGCAGCCGGAGCTCGCGGCCGACGTGATCGACCAGGGTATCACCATGACGGGCGGCGGGTCGCTCCTGCGCGGCATCGATACCGTGCTCCAGGATTTCGACCGGGCTGCTGGTGCGGATCGCCGACGACCCGATGAGCTGCGTCGCGCTCGGGGCTGGGCAAACGCTCGAAGACAAGGTGTTGCGCGGCGCGCTGATGGCCGCTTGATCGCTCCTCCCGTCGCTTCGCGGGAGGGAGGAGCTAGAAATCCACCTTGTCGTAATGCGCCGGGGGCACGATCACCTCCATCCGCTCGCCGAGCAAGGGTCGGAAGCAGGGCCTCGACTTCATCACCGCGTACCAGTCCTTGGTCTGCTTGTGCCCGCGCCAGTCGAGCGCACCGAGATAATCGATGACGCTGAGGTGCGCCGCGGCGGTGAAGTCGGCGAGACTGAGGCCCGGGCCGGCGAGCCAGCGGCGGTGATCGAGCAGATAATCGAGATAATCCATATGATCGCTGGCGGTGCGCATCGCTTCGCGTAACACTCGCGTGTCCGGGCTTTCCTTGCTGACCAGGCGCTTCCTCATTCGCTCGTTCATCAGCGGCTCGACCACCTCGCGAAAAAGCTTGATGTCGAACCATTCGGTCATCCGCCGGATCTCGGCGCGCAGGGGCGCGTTGCCGTGGATCATCGGCATCCGGTCGACCGTCTCGTCGAGATATTCGACGATCGGCTGCGAGCCGATCAGGACGACGCCCTGGTCGGGCTCGACCAGCACCGGGGTTTCGCCCGCGGGATTGAGGTCGATGAACTCGTCGCGCTTCTCCCACGGGTTCTCGCGCACCAGCTCATGGCCGATCGTCTTCTCGGCGAGGACGAGCCTGACCTTGCGCGAAAAGGGGCAGAGCGGGAATTGGAAGAGCTGCCACATGGCGGGGCAGCTTTAGCGCAGCTTGCGTCGGCGTCTAGCGCACCTTTCGTCCGGATGACGGTTAGCGACGCGGATAGTTGGGATCGGGCATATTCGCGATGGCCCGCTCGAGCGCCTTGTGCGCGCGTTGCAGGTCAGCGGTGATTTCCGGCATCGCCTGGTTCATCGCCCTGACGCCTTGCTCGATCTTCGGCTTGGCGGCGGCGATTTGCTCATTCAGATGGCGGTCGATCTCTGGATCGTCGCGGCGAGCGAGGTCGCCGACGGTGAGGTTCCGTTCGGCCGCCGTGGCTTTGCGGCCTTCGAGCGCGGCCTGGACGCCGCCGATCTTCATGTCGAGCAGCGCCTTGGAGAGCGACTGCATCGCGTCGGTGACACGCGCCAGCGCCGCCGGGTCGGCGAGCTGCTGCGGCATCGGCTGCGCGAGCGCGGTCGACGCGAACATCGAGATCGGGAGGAGGGCCAAGCCGACGCGCATACTAAGCTCCTGATTTCAGGCGCGAACAGTCTAGCCGAAGAATTCAGCGGGCGAACAGCCAGGCCAGCGCAAATGCGCCGGCGACGATCCGGTACCAGGCGAATGGCGCGAAGCCGTGACGCGAGATGTAATGGACGAACGCCTTCACCACGACGATGGCGACGACGAAGCTGACGACGAAGCCGACCGCGACCGCGCCGAAGCCAACTCCGTGGGCGCCGGCGAGCATCTCGTCATGGTGCTTCACAAGCTCGAGCGTGGTCGCGCCGAGCATCGTCGGGATGGCGAGGAAGAAGCTGAATTCGGCGGCGGTGCGGCGTTCGACGCCGAGGCTGAGCCCGCCCATGATCGTCGCGCCCGAGCGGCTCACGCCCGGGACCATCGACAGGCACTGGACGAGGCCGACCCCGACGACCGTCTTCAGCGGCATCTCGGCGACTCCGACGATCGGCGTGTTCTTCACCAGCCGCTCGATCACCAGGATCGCGATCCCGCCCAGGATGAACATCACCGCGACGACCTTGGGGGCGCCGAGCAGCGCCTCGATCTGATTGATCAGCAGAACGCCGAGAATGGCGGAGGGCAGGAAGCCGACCGCGACGTTGCGGACGAAGCGCCACGACATCGCGTTGCGCTCAATCAGCCCCTCGAGGACCGCCCAGAAGGTGCGCCAGTAGAGAACGACGATGGCAAGGATCGCGCCCAGCTGGATGATGACGTTGAAGGAATCCCACTTGGCCGAGTCGAAACCCATCAGCTCGGTGGCGAGGATCAGGTGGCCGGTCGAGGAGACAGGAAGGAATTCGGTGACGCCCTCGACGATGCCGAGGATGATGGCGAGAAGAAGGATGGGCATGGGCGGGGTTGCAGCGGCTCAGACGGTGCCGGTCAAATGGATTCGGCTGCCGGTGAACCGGCCGCCGTGCCGGAAGCGGCCGAGCCATTCGTAGCCGACCGCCGCGAGCGGGGTCGGCTCGATCCCGAACTCCTTCAGCCCGGGTGCGCCTTTCGCCGCAACATTGTCGCGCTGGAGCATCAGCCACTGGTCGCGGGTGAGCGGCGCGCCGGGCAGGAAACCGAGTTTCGCGATGAGTCCGGTCATCCAGTCGGGCATGTGGACGATCTCGGGATCCTGGCCCGTGAGCGTCGAGGATCGCGCGGTGAAGCTCGACCATGCTCATCACCTGCGGGCCGCCGATCTCGAAGGTCTTGCCGCCGAAGCGGTCGGGCTCGAGCGCGGCAAGCGCGATCGCTTTGGCGAGATCGCGCACATAGACGGGCTGGAAATTGCGGTTCGCCGCGATCACCGGGAGGACGGGCAGGCGCGCCATCGCAGCGAAGCGGTTGGTGAGGTCATCCTCGGGGCCGAACACGAGCGAGGGCCGGATGATCGTCGCGGCCGGGAAGGCCTCGCGAAGCGCCGCCTCGCCCTCGCCCTTGGTGCGGCCGTAGCTGGACTGGGCGTCTGGGTCGGCGGCGATCGCCGAGATGTGGACGAGCGCGCCCGCGCCTGCCTCGCGCGCCGCCTCGGCGACGTTGCGCGCACCCTCGACGTGGGTCCTGTGCATCGCGCGGCCGAAGACGCCGCACAGGTTGACGACGGCGGTCGCGCTCTTGACCGCGTTTTCGACGCTGCGGGCGTTCATGATGTCGGCGACTTCGAGACCGAACTGCCCGACCTGCGCGAGCGGCTGGATGCTGTAGGCCTGACGCGGGTCGCGCTGTGCGATTCGGACCCGGACTCCGGCCTTGAACAAGCGCTCGCAGACGTAGCGGCCGATGAACCCGCCGCCGCCGAAAACCGTCACAAGCTGTTCGTTCCGCTCGATCATCGCGATGGCGCGATAGCCTTCTGCTTCCTAGATTGACAAGGCGGGCTCGCCTTTCCTAAGCGCCGCCGCCTGCCAACAGCTTGCATGTGCCCAGGTGGCGGAATTGGTAGACGCACCAGCTTCAGGTGCTGGCGCTCGCAAGGGCGTGGAGGTTCGAGTCCTCTCCTGGGCACCATCCGTAGCTAAGCCCTTGTCGGCTTAGCAAACCGCTGAAAGACTAAGGGTTATATCCCGGATGGGTGTTACATCGGAGGGTGCGTGTAACATGCCCGAACACATGAAGCGGCGCGAAGCCGTCTACTATTTTCGTCGTGTGCTCCCGATCGGACTCTGCAGGCCAGCTTGGGTCGCCGTGAAGTCTGCCGGTCGCTGAAGACCAGCGACTTCGGAGAAGCCAAGCGTCGGCTCCACATAGAGAGCGTCCGCTTTGACGAGTGGGTGCGCGCGGAGCGTGAGAAGCTGGCGAATATGAGACAGATGGCCCCCGCAAATGAGAACGCCCGCCAGCCCGCCATCGCCGAGGCCATGGAGGAGTACAGCCGCGAGGCCGACGACTTCTTCACTCAACACTATGGCCACGACGAGGATAACGAACTGCCCTTCGATCAGTGGATGGAGCAGAGGCAGCGACTTGACCGAAACTCAGACGCGGAGTTCTTCACCAAGGAGCAGCGACACCGGGCAGTTGCTCTGGCCACGCTGTTTGAAGACTACGCGACGGTATCCCGCTTGGCTGTCGCGACTAAGCAGCAGTGGCGAGCGGTGATCGACCATCTGATCGCCTTCCTAGGACATGACAACGCTTTGCGGCTGAAAGCGCCGGACCTCCGGAGGTGGCGCGATCACTTGGCTATCGAGGACGGCCCTCGCGGGCAGCCTCGCAAGGCGAAGACGATCAATGACAGCTACCTCGCACCAGTGCGGGCCATGCTCGGTTGGGCGCTGGACCGGGACATATTAGCCGAGAACGTGGCGACCGGAGTGAAGCCCTTGCGCCCCGCCAGGGAGGCGGTTCTCCGCGAGCGAAACCTGACGAAGGACGAGCAGGCCACCATCCTGCGCGGGACGTTAGCAGCGACCCCAGCTAAGCTAAGCCGGCATAAGGCAGCCGCCCGCCGATGGGTCCCTTGGCTATGCGCTTACACCGGCGCGCGCGTTAGCGAGATTACCCAAGCCCGGTCGGAGGATGTCGCCAATATTGATGGGGTGTGGACGCTAAAGATCACACCGGAAGCGGGAGCCGTTAAGACCAACAAGGCCAGGGTCGTACCGCTGCACGATCATCTGATCGAACAAGGGTTCTTGGACTTTGTAGCTTCATGCGATGGTCCCATGTTCTATCAGCCCAGGTTGGAAGCGAAGCCTGATGCCCGCGCACCCTACAAGCTGGCTGCCAACAAGCTCGCTGAATGGGTCAGGGAGCTAGGGGTAACTGAGGTGCCGCAGCCGAACCATTCATGGCGACACACATTCAAGACCCTAAGCAGGACCGTGGGGATACCCGAGGGCGCTGCTGATTATATTCAGGGACATGCTCCCGCTAATGATAGCCGTGCATACGGTAGCCACGATCTTTCCACTCTTGCTGCGGAGATTGCGAAGCTACCTCGGTTCAGCACTGACTGAGCTGACGTAACTAGATACTATTGGGTCATACTACTAATATGAGCCAGAGGGTCCTAGCGGGATGGAGTTAGCCGGCTCTCCCCCATGATCTATCCATTGGCACAATGGGGTTATCCCATGGGATACCACGGAAATAGATGCAGGGGGAGTTGCCGGAAGTCATGAGCCGTCGGGTCGCTGAGCGGTCTGTGAGCAGCCGGTGACGCTAAACCGCTAAGCGGCCTCTCCCAAGCGTCATAGAGCTAACCAGCCGAGGCCGATCGCTCCCTTGAACGATGCGCACGTTGTGCGTTTCTTTCATTCATCATACGGTACCAAATCAAAGTTCCGTAACTTCAATGAGTTACCCTGTGGAAAACAGGGGTTTTGAGCCACTGTAATCTTATGTGATTGGCGGCCGTACTCGCGGCGGTCCGAGAAAGCCCAGGAACCGGCCCCATTCGCTGTTCCCATTCCTCGCGGAACTGCCGATCAGCCTCGTCCAGTGCCGCCTCTTTGGCGGCCATGACAGCTTCCTCCTTCGGCGTGCCTTTTGCGGCTTCCTCCGCGCCGAACCATCGAAACGAAACCCAGGATAAATGCTCGGCTCCTCTGCCGCAGGTACATCATCCTCAGATCATGCGCGTGCGCCTCAAGCTCCTTATCCAGCCGCTCCATCTGGAACCGCTGGCGCTCTGCCTCGGCCGCCTTGCCGTATTCGCGGCTCAGCCGCTTCACGGTCGCCTCGCTCACGTTCCAGTCGCTTGGCTGTCTCCGCGATGGTAGCCTTTCGCCCCTGCCGCCATGCAACCAGCTTGATCGGGTCCACCTTTGATGGCCTGCCGCCTTTATTCTGGGCTTCCTGCGGCTGCTCCTTTTCCATGGCCTCCGCGCCGAGCGATCTGATCGGAAGATCGCCTGCTCGGCGGCCATGTCGTCCTCGTACGCGTCACTCACCTGATGTCCCTTCTGTCGTATCAAGCGGACAGGCGCTTGGTACAAAGGCAGCGCCCAAGCAAGGGCGTTCCCAACGCGAAGGCGTTTCTAGGTTGCGGAGTGCGGCGGCGCTGTAGCTCTGAATGCAGCAAGTCGCGCGGCTAATGCCAGGAAGGGGTAGAAGGCGGACATCACGCCAAAACCGGAACATCGCCCCGCGCTCGCTGTTCGGTCTGGATGGCACTCTACTTTTTCGACACCCGCGACAATGACGACTTCATCGAGGACGACATTGGACTGGAGCTTCCGAGCCTTGATGCGGTGAAGGACCAGGCAGCTCTGGCTCTCGCAGAACTTGCGCGGGATGTGCTGCCCGGAAGCCTTAAGCGGAGCTTGGCGGTGGAAGTTCGCGATGAGCGCCAACCTGTCCTGAGCGCCAGACTTTTGTTCGAAGCTATCTTCCTGGTGGGCGATGACGGCAGTTCTTGATGACCATGCAAGACAAGCCATCGACACCCACCTTGGAGCCTCTGCTTCGCAAACTCGAATACCGGCAGAAGTTAAGCGCTGAAGATCGGGCGGCGGTGCTGGCGCTGCCCCACACGACAAAGCACTTAAAGCCGCATGATTACATCGCCCGTCAGGGGGATACGCCGCAGCATTCCTGCGTGTTGTTGGCCGGTTTTGCAGTGCGCAGCAAAATCGGCGCGCAGGGCCAACGGCAGATCCTCGCTATCCAGATGAAGGGTGAGGTCGTTGACCTCCAGAACTCGCTGCTCGGCGTCGCTGATCATGATGTCCAGATGCTGACCAAGGGGAGCATCGCGGTAATCTCGCGCGAGCAGATCGAACGGATCGCCGCTGAGCGTTCTGATGTTGGCCGAGCAATGTGGATCGACACCTTGGTAGACGCGGCCATCTTTCGCGAATGGGTCATGAACGTTGGGAGGAGGGACGCAAGGACCCGTCTCGCTCACCTATTTTGCGAGTTCGCCCTGCGGCTCAAGCTGGCCGGTCTCGGGCAGCGTGCAGGCTACGAGTTGCCGATGACGCAAGAGCAACTAGGTGACGCGACCGGCCTTACACCCGTGCACGTTAACCGCACTATCAAGACACTGGAGCGAGAGGGCCTAATCACAAGGCTGAGCGCTCGCTCGATCCACATCGGCGATTGGCGCAAGCTCGCAGAGGTCGGCGACTTCGACAGTACTTAGGTTACGGCTGAGCCTGTCGAGCTTGGCCATAACCAGTGTAAGCTCTATCGCCGCAAGGCGTTTGCATCAGAACGCGAGCGTGTAGAGTTCCTGTTTGAGCTTTACGAAAAAACGGGCTGTTCCGCTCGTATCGAAGAAGCGCAAGCAGCACAGCTAACAACGAGGGCGTCTCTGAAGGCTCTGGCTAAGGGCCCTTGCTTGGTGAGGACCAAGTGTTACATCTAACTGACCCAACTGATACACCCACGGTTGGGCGTACCTAATGTTTCAAGGGGTTAGGGGAGTGGTGCCATAGTCCTCTCCTGGGCACCACCGCACCCTGTCCCTTCCTTGACAGGGATGGGGATGAGACGCGCAACAATTCGCCCGGCGCGGCGGTTCTTCGGGTCGATGGCCGAGCATACGTCCCGCACCGCGATCATCGCCGCCCTCGTCGGCAACCTGCTGATCGCGGTCACCAAGGGCATCGCGGCCGCCATTTCCGGAAGCTCCGCGATGCTGAGCGAATCGGTCCATTCGGTCGTCGACAGCGGCAACGAAGTGCTGCTGCTCTATGGCCAGCATCGCGCCGGCAAGCCACCGGACAAGACGCATCCGCTCGGCTACGGCCGCGAAATCTATTTCTGGTCGTTCGTCGTTGCGCTGCTCATCTTCGCGCTCGGCGCCGGCGTGTCGATCTACGAGGGAAGTCATCCATATCCAGCACCCCGAGCCGATGCGCGACCCGCTCCTCAACTACGCGGTCTATGCCGCGTCGGCTTTGTTCGAAGGCGTGAGCTGGTGGTTCGGCTGGAAGACCTTCCAGCGTGTGCGCGGCGACCGCTCGATCCTGGCGGCGGTCGAGGCGAGCAAGGACCCGCCGACCTTCATGGTCCTGTTCGAGGACAGCGCCGCGCTGATCGGGCTGGCCATCGCCGCCGCGGCGACGGCGCTCAGCCTTCGGTTCGAGGCGCCGTGGATCGATGGCGCCGGGTCGGTCCTGATCGGGCTCGTGCTCGCCGCCGTCGCCGTTCTGCTCGCGCGCGAAAGCAAGGCGCTGCTCATCGGCGAGGGGGCGTCGCCGAGGCTCAGCGCATCGATCCGCAGGATCGCGCTTCAGCAGCCCGGGGTGCGCGGCGTCGAAAGCGTGCTGACGACCCAACTGTCCCCCGACCAGGTGATCGCGACCCTCAGCGTCGAGTTCGACGACCGGTTGCGCGTGCCGGAGGTCGAGCAGCTGATCGGCCGGCTGGAGCATGACCTACGAAAGGAGCATCCCGACCTGTTCCGGGTGTTCGTTCGCCCGACGCCGTCGGCCGACCGGCAGCGTACCGGCGCCGCTGCCGAGGCGCAGTCCGGCGCGGCGGAGGAAGACCGGATCAACGACCATTCGCGGGCCGAGGTGGAATGACGCTTTACCGGATAGGCGGCCTGGAGCCGCGACTTGCTCCCGGGGCCTGGGCCGCGCCTTCGGCCGACCTCATCGGCGATGTCCGGCTGGACGCTCGGGCGAGCGTGTGGTTCGGGGCGGTGCTCAGCGGCGACAATACGCCGCTAATCCTCGGCGAGGACACGAACTTCCAAGACGGCGCGGTCGGCCATAGCGACGCCGACTTCCCGCTGACCATCGGCGCTCGAGTGACGGTCGGGCACCAGGCGATCCTCCACGGCTGCACGGTCGCGGACGACTGCCTGATCGGCATGGGCGCGCGGATTCTGAACGGCGCGGTGATCGAGGCGGAGTGCATCGTCGGGGCGGGTGCGCTGGTGACGGAAGGAAAGCGGTTCGAGCGCGGAAGCCTGATCGTCGGTTCGCCGGCGCGGGTGGTTCGCCATGTCACCGAGGAGGAACAGGCGCTGCTTCGGGAGTCGGCGAAGCATTATGCCGAAAAGGCGGCGCGCTACGCCGCGGAGCTCAGGACCCTCTGAGCGGCTTGCAGTAACGCTGCTGTTCCGCGGGCGACGAGCGCAGGCGGGTTTCGATGTAATAGGCCGCGGCGCCATCGACATAAGTTTTGTGGTCCGGCGCGATGAATTTCGCGGCGTCCTGCTGCCATCCGGCGACGCACTGCTTCTCCGGCGCGGACGAGCGGCCGCACTTGATGAAATTGTTGTAGGCAATGCGCCACTGCCGGAAATCCGCGCGAGACATGACCGCGCCGTGGCCGGGGATCAATGTCGTGAAAGGCGTCGCCGTGATCTCGCGGAGCGCCTTGCTCCAGCCGTCGGCGCAGGCGGTGTCCATGAAGGGCACGAGGCCGACGACGAGGTCGCCGACGATCGCGGTGCGGCTTTTGCGGTCGTAGAGCCAGACATCGCCCTCAGTCGCCGCGAAGCGCGCGAGGTGGACGTCGAGCGGTCGACCGGCGATGGTCATTCGGCCGGACCTGAAGACGATGCGGTTGGGGCGGATTCGCTCGGGGTGGTCGATCACCGCAATCCCGCGCTCGAGCTGGTCGCGCACCGCGGGCGGCGTTTTCGGGATCGGCGAGCATCTTGCCGGTGTCGGCGCGGCTCTTCTTGAGGAAGGTCGCGAGCGCGCCTTCGAGCGCGTTGCTCGCGTAAATCTGGACGCGCGGATAGGCGCGGCGGATGTCCCAGTTGCCGGTCGTATGGTCGAGGTGCCAGTGCGAGTTGACGACCGCCGCGATCGGCCGGCGCCGCGCCTTCGCATAATCGAGGATCGCCTGCGCATGCTCGGGGTGGCGGCCGGTGTCGAAGACGATGAGCCCCTGCGGCGCGTCGAGGACGATGGTGTTGCCGTCGGGGCCGCTGTCGAGCGGGACTGCGCCGGGGATGAGGTGATAGGGCTCGGCCGCCGCGGACGCGCCAGTGCAGCAAGAACGCAAGCAGCGAGCAGCCGCATCGATGATCTCCCCGTTGCGGAGATGACTACCGCGGAGTGATGGCGTCAGTGAGGACGAGATCGTCAGTCGCTCAGTGCCAATCGACGAGCGGACGAACGGCAAGCGAAGCGAAATCGCTACTGGGTTGCGAGCCAGGCTTCGCTGCAGACGAGGATCAGCTCTCGTCTCGCGTTGGGCTCGGAGCAGGTGGGCTTCGACGGCCGGCCTGTCCTCGGCCGGCAGGCGGCGGAGGATTTCCGAGACGCTTCGGTATTGGCCGGATTTGGCCAGTTCGAATGCGCGTTCGATTGCCGGTGAACCCTTCATCATCGGTCCTACTAACGCCGAACCGCGAATGAAGCACCTAAAGCAGCGGCGCGGAGTAAATCCGCGCCGTCGGACCTGTCGCCTCTACGGGCGCAGGCCGTCCGCTAGTCGACGGCTCTTCGCGCTGGCTCCCGATTGCTGGCGCAATCGCTCACCTGCGCTCGGCGTCTCCTAGTAGACCCGCTTCTTCGGCTTGATGTAGCCGATGTCGTCGGTGAGCGTGAACTCGTGGACCGGGCGGTAGTCGATCCTGACACCGCCTGACGGCCACTGGCCGCCCCAGCCGTCGAACCAGGCGATGGTGTGCTTCATCCAGTTCTTGTCGTCGCGCTCGGGATAATCTTCCTGCATGTGCGCGCCGCGGCTTTCCTTGCGGTTGTCGGCGCAGTGCATGGTGACGACCGCCTGGGCGAGGAGGTTGTCGAGCTCGAGCGTCTCGACGAGGTCGCTGTTCCAGATCAGGCTTCGGTCGGTGACGTGGACGTCGGCCATGCGGCGCATAGACCTTGTCGATCTTGGCGACGCCTTCGGCGAGGGTGCGGTCGGTGCGGAAGACGGCGCAGTCGGCCTGCATCACGCGCTGCATCTCGAGCCGGATCTCGGCGGTCGGGCTTCCGCCCTCGGCGTGGCGGAACTTGTCGAGGCGGGTGAGCGCGAGCTCGGCCGGCGTTTTCCGGAAGCGGCTCGGGAAGCGCGTCCTTCTTCACGACTTCGGTCGAATCGAGTGCCGGCGGCGCGGCCGAAGACGACCAGGTCGATGAGGCTGTTGGAGCCCAGGCGGTTGGCGCCATGGACGCTGACGCAGGCCGCCTCGCCGACCGCGAACAGGCCCGGCACGACGGTGTCCGGGATTGCCGTCCTTCAGCGTGACGACCTCGCCGTGATAATTCGTCGGGATGCCGCCCATCGTATAGTGGACCGTCGGCGCGACCGGGATCGGCTCGCGCGTCAGATCGACGCCCGCGAAGGTCCTGGCGGTCTCGGTGATCCCGGGCAGCCGCTCGTGCAGGATCTTGGGGTCGATATGGTCGAGGTGAAGGAAGATGTGGTCCTTGTGCTCGCCGACGCCGCGGCCTTCGCGGATCTCCATCGCTTCGGAGCGTGACACGACGTCGCGGCTGGCGAGGTCCTTCGCGCGACGGCGCATAGCGCTCCATGAAGCGCTCGCCGCTCGCATTGGTGAGATAGCCGCCCTCGCCGCGCGCGCCCTCGGTGATCAGCACGCCGGCGCCGTAGATGCCGGTCGGGTGGAACTGGACGAATTCCATGTCCTGCAGCGGCAGGCCGGCGCGGAGCACCATCGCATTGCCGTCGCCGGTGCAGGTGTGCGCGCTGGTCGCGGTGTAATAGACGCGGCCGTAGCCGCCGGTCGCGAGCACCACCGCCTGACGTGCGGAAGCGGTGGATCGAGCCGTCGTCGAGGTTGAGCGCGACGACGCCGCGGCAGACGCCGTCCTGCATGATGAGGTCGATCGCGAAATATTCGATGAAGAAGTCGGCGTCGTGCTTGAGGCTCTGCGAATAGAGCGTGTGGAGCATCGCGTGGCCGGTGCGGTCGGCGGCGGCGCAGGTGCGCTGGGCGGCAGGGCCCTCGCCCATGTTCTGGGTCATTCCGCCGAACGCGCGCTGGTAGATCTTGCCCTCGGCGGTGCGGCTGAAGGGCAGGCCCATATGCTCGAGCTCGACGACCGCGGCCGGCGCCTCGCGGTCAGATATTCGATCGCGTCCTGGTCGCCGAGCCAGTCGGAGCCCTTGACGGTGTCGTACATGTGCCAGTGCCAGTGGTCGGGGCCCATGTTGCCGAGGCTGGCGGCGATCCCGCCCTGCGCGGCGACGGTGTGGCTGCGCGTCGGGAAGACCTTGGTGACGCAGGCGGTCTTGAGGCCGTGCTCGGCCGCGCCCATCGTCGCGCGAAGGCCGGAGCCGCCGGCTCCGACGACGACGACGTCATAGGTGTGATCGACGATCTGGTATGCGCTCACGCCGCGGTCCCGAACGGAGAGAATGGCAAGTGCGTAGAGCGCGATCGCCGCGCCGCCGATCGCCGCGAACAGAAGCAAGGTGTTGATCACGAAATTGCTTCCCGGCTCGTGGACGTAATCGTCGACGAACACCTTCATTCCGTCGAGCGCATGCCTGAACCCGACGATGACCAGCAACGCCATCGGGATCGCCGCGGTCGGCGACTTCAGCCACTCGACGACGGTTTGCGGATCAAGCCCGGGGAGAAGCAGGAGCGAGGCGATGAACCAGCTGCCGAGCAGGAGAAGCGCGATGCTGGTGACGCGCTCGGTCAGCCAATGCTCGCCGCCCTCGCGCGCCGAGCCGAGGCCGCGGCGCACGCCCAAGCGGAGTGGAGCTGTCGCCGATGCTCATGGCCGCAATCCCAGCAGCCACGCCCAGAGCAAGGCGGTGAGCAGGATCGAGCCGACGATGGTCAGGATCGCGCAGGGTCTTGTTGACTTGGAGCTCGAACCCCGCGCCGCTGTCCATCACCAGGTGGCGGATGCCCGAGAGCAAATGCTGGAAAAAGCTCCAGGTGAGGCCGATCAGGACGAACGATGCCCGAGCGGGCTCTGCGCGGCCTTGGCGAAGGTCGCGTAAGCCTCCGGCCCCAGCGCAAGCGCCATCAGCCACCAGGCGAGGATCGCGAGGCCCGCGATGGAGAGCGCGGCACCGGTCGCGCGATGAAGGATCGAAACGAGCATGTGGGGTCCCCAGCGCCAGATCGTCAGGTGTGGGGAAAGCGGGCGAGGTCTGGTTGCTGCCATGGCCCCGCCGCTTAAGGCGCGGCCCTGCGGGGCGCAAGTTTCGCCAAAGGCGCCTAACCCGGTCTTAACCATTCGTGCCGCAAGACCGGTTGCAACTTCAAAGCCAGGCGAATGACGGAGAGTGGACGGATGAGCGGGGAGACTGGACAGCTGCAGCGGCTGACCGACCAGCAGGTCGACGAGCGGATTGCTGCTTACAACGGCAGCGGCTCGCTCGAACGCGACATCGAGCTGTTCAAGGCAAGCGTCCTGAGTTTCGTGATCGCCGAAGTACGCGCCCAGTTCGGACCCGAGCGCGCCGAACGCTACGGCGACATCTACTCCGGCAAGGTGAACGCGGCATGGGTCCAGTCGATTGCCGAATATGGCCGTCAAATCTTCCGCGATCACACGTCCGTACCCGCCTACATCGCTGATCGGATCCAGATCGCCAACCGCGTCTTCGCGGCGCTTGACCGAGCACTACCACGGCGATGCCCGGCAGCTCGCGAACTGCATTTCCGCTTATTATCGCCTGGACGTCATCGAGACGGACATCATTCTCGCGCAGGTCTCGCTGCTCGAGGCGATTCAGGCCGCCGACATGCGCGGCCGAGAGAGCGAGCAGTTCGAGCGCCACGTCGGCAACCTCGTGCGCGCCAGCACCGAGCAATCCAGGTCGCTGACCGAGCGCACCCGTTCGACTGCGGCTTCAGCGCGCGGCATGCTCGGCAAGACCAGCGAGGTCGCCGCCGCCGCCGAACAGTCCGCCGTCGCCATGCGCGAAGCCGCCCAGACCGCGGCAGGCCTCATCCGCGCGATCGAAGACGCCCGTTCCGAGGTCGAAGTCGCCGCGGGCGTTGCAACCCGCGCCGGCGACCAGGCGAGCCAGGCGGTGAAGGTCAGCCAGGCCCTGTCGGCGCACGTCGAAGCGATCGAATCGATCCTCAGCCTGATCCGCGACATTGCCGGCCAGACCAACCTCCTCGCCTTGAACGCCACGATCGAAGCGGCGCGCGCGGGCGACGCCGGCCGCGGCTTCGCGGTCGTCGCCCAGGAAGTGAAGAGCCTCGCCTCGCAGACCGCACGCGCAACCGACGATATCACCGCGAAGATCACCGCGATCCAGCAGGCGACGCGCCAGACGGTCGAGGCCAACGGCTCGATCCAGGGCACGGTCGAGGAAGTGCAGAGTTCGGCCGACCGGATCCGCGAGGCGATGGAGCTCCAGGCGCAGACGGTGACGATGATCACCGCGGCGGTGGACGAGACCGCGCTCGCCGCCGACTCGATGAGCTCGACGATCGCCGCGATCCGCTCCGACACCGAGAATGTCGCCAAGGACATCGACCAGGTCGAGCAGGGCTTCGGCCGCTTCTCCGAAGAGATCGCGAACTTCAATCTGACCGCGAAAGAGTTCGTGAACGGAATCGCTGCTTAACCGCCAAGTTCCGTCATTCCCGCGAAAGCGGGAACCTAGTTTGTTGTTTTTCGCTGGGTCCCCGCTTGCGCGGGGATGACGAGGTAGGGCGCACTGCGCTAATTCCGAGCCCCATGAACATCCTCATCACCGGCGCCAGCCGCGGCATCGGCGCGGCGGCATATGCGCTACTCAAGAAGACCGGGCACAAGGTCGTCGGTCATTCGACGCGCGGAAGCGACACGCTGATCGCGGGCGACCTCATGGACCCGGCCGCGCCGCGCGACATCTGGGACACCGCGCTCGACGAATTGGGCGGCGAGATCGACGTGCTCGTCAACAATGCCGGCATCTACGAGGGCGTCGCCGACAATGTCTCCGATGAGGAATGGCACGCCGCCTGGCACCGGACGATGACGATCAACCTGCAGTCGGCGGCGGATCTGTCGCGCCTCGCCGTGTCGCATTTCCTCGACCGGGGCGGAGCCAAGGACGGAATCACGGGGCGGATCGTCAATGTCGCGAGCCGGGCGGCGTTTCGCGGCGACTCGCCGCAGCACTGGCATTATGCGGCGTCGAAGGCGGCGCTGGTCGGGATGACGAGGACCATTGCACGCGGCTATGCGGCCGAAGGGATCCTCTGTTTCGCGGTCGCGCCGGGCTTCACCGTGTCGGAGATGACGCCGACTATCTCGAGGGGCGCGGCGGGGCGCGGATCGTCGCCGACATCCCGCTCGGACGTGTCGCAAGCACCGACGAAATCGCCGAGGTGATCCGCTGGCTATCGGTCGACGCGCCGGCCTCGGCGACGGGCAGCGTCATCGACGCGAACGGGGCAAGTCATGTTCGTTAGCCTGTTCCTCGCCGCCGCGGCGCAGATCCTCCCCATCGTCATCCCGTTCGGCAAGCCGCAGCCGCTCGAAAAGCCACGCGCGCCGATCGAAACGTCCGGTCCGCTCTTCGCGTCGCAGTGCACGGACAGCGACGATTACGCCAAGCCTGCCCCGCCGGTCCGCATCTTCGGCAACACCTACATCGTCGGCACCTGTGGCATCACCTCGATCCTGATCACCGACCCGGCGGGCGACATCTTGATCGACGGCGGGCCGGAAGAGGCCGCCGACCTCATCGTTGCCAATGTCCGCAAGCTCGGCTTCCAGCCGACCGACATCAGATACATTCTGCACAGCCACGAGCATTACGATCACGTCGGCGGAATCGCGAAGCTGCAGCGGCTGACCGGAGCGCAGCTCATCGCCTCTCCGGCCGCCGCGGCGGTCCTCAACAGCGGGACTCCGGCGAAGGACGATCCGCAGGCGGGAATCCTGAAGCCATTCCCGGCGGCGCATGTCGATCGCGTGGTGCAGGACGGCGAAATGGTCCGCCTTGGCAACAACGTGCTGACCGCCACCGCGACCCCCGGCCATACCGCCGGCGCGCTGACCTGGCGCTGGGGAAGCTGCCAAGGCGGGGTATGCCGTCAGATCGTCTATGCCGACAGCCTGACCCCGGTCAGCGCGCCGAGCTATCGCTTCAGCGACCACCCGGCCTGGCTCGCCGCCTACCGCGCGAGCATCGCCAAGGTCGCCGCGCTCGATTGCGACATTCTGCTCACCCCGCATCCCTCGGCGAGCCACATGATCGACCGTCTCGCGCTTGGAAAAACTCCGGAGAACCCAAATTCCTGCCGCGACTATGCTGCCGGGCTGACCAGGCAGCTCGACGAGCGCCTCGCGAAGGAAAATGAGGGCAAGTGAGCTACCGCGTCACGCTTTCCTGCTCGCGAGCGCAAGGAGAAGCGATCGCGGGATCCGGCGAGTTGTCCGAGGGCTCGGACGATCCGCCCGTGCTGGTCGCCGACGAGCCGGACTCGAGCAAGCCCGACGAGTGGCTGATTTATGCTTATTTCGAGCATGCGCCGAGAGCCGAGGAATTGCACCGCGCTTCGTCGCCTCGGAAATGGGTGAGCCGCGCATCGAGGAGCTGGGCGAGGCGGACTGGGTGACGATGAGCCAGGGCGGGACTGAAGCCGATCCGCGCGGGTCGTTTCTACGTCCACACACCGATGTATTCGGGAACAGTCTCCGCGGGGACTGTCGCGTTCGAAATCGACGCGAGCCTGGCGTTCGGCACCGGGCAGCACGCGACGACCGTGGGCTGCCTCGAAGCGCTCGACAAGCTCGAGTGCGAGGGAGGGCGGTTCGCCAACATCGCCGACATCGGCACCGGTACCGGGCTGCTCGCCTTCGCCGCGCTTGCGATATGGCCCGAGGCCAAGTGCATCGCGACCGACATCGACGCCGTCGCGGTCGACGTCGCCCGCGACAATGCGGCGATCAATGGCATTAGGCTGGGCCACGGCGCGGGCGAGCTGCTGCTCGCCAAGCCGACGGCATGGACTTGCCGCTGCTCTCCGCCCGTGCGCCGTTCGACCTGATCATCGCGAATATCCTCGCCGGGCCGCTGATCGAGCTTGCAGACGATTTCTCAACGGCGCTCGCGCCCGGCGGGACGATTGGTCCTCGCGGGCCTTCTCGACACGCAGGCGGGGGCCGTGACGAGCGCTTACGAGCGGTTTGGACTGACTGTCCACGACCGCGGCTCCGGCGAATGGCCGGTGCTCGTCCTCACCAAGCCTCCGCAACTCCGCTGAGAACGGCGCATGTTCCAGCGTGGCGCAAGTCAATCGCAACATTGGAAGTCCAAGCGACTTTAAGGCATGATGCGGCTCCGGCTGCGATGGGGGGCACGCGATGGCTATCGACATGATGAGCTTGTTCGAGCGGCGGATGAGCTATCCGCACCCGGAGGCGCGCGACCGGCTCGCGCGCCTTGTCGGCCTGGACGACCATATCGCGCGGCTGACCAAGGTGCTGGCCCTGCTCGTCCACCCCGGCGGGCTGATCCGCTGGGGTGAGCAGCACCATCCGCACGCGAAGCTCCTCATCAATTCGGTGCTGTCGCGCTCGCCGCTGGTGATTCTCGCCGGCGATATCGGCTCGGGCAAGACCGAGCTTGCCGAGACCATCGCCGACGCCGTCGGCCGGCAGGAGGAGATCGAGATCGAGCTTCTGCCCTTGAGCCTGTCGGCGCGCGGGCACGGCAAGGTCGGTGAGATGACCCAGCTCATCTCCGCCGCGTTCGACTTTACGATCAAGGAAGCCGCCGGGATCGAGAAGAACCGCGAAGGCGCGAAGGGCGCCGTGATCCTGCTCGTCGACGAGGCCGACGCGCTCGCCCATTCGCGCGAGAGCGTCGATTTGCACCATGAGGAGATCAGCGGGGTCAATGCCTTCATCCGCGGAATCGACCGATTGTCGAGCAGTCGGCTGCCCGCGGCGGTCATCATGTGCACCAACCGCTACGATGCGCTCGACCCTGCGGTGACCAGGCGCGCGGCCGAGATCCTGGTCTTCGGTCGCCCCGATGCGGACAAAAGGCGCGATGCTGCTCGCGCCCAAGCTCGGCGAGCTGGGCTTCGACAAGGCCGAGATCGACGCGATCGTCGCCGCCACCGGAGAGCGCGACGGCCAGCCTGGATTCACTTATTCGGACCTCGCGCAGCGGCTGATCCCGGGAATCGTTCTCGACGCCTACCCCGACAAGCCGATCGTTGCCGCCCGGGCGCTGAAAATCGCGCAGGAAATGAAGGCGACCCCGAAGTTCGTCGACCGCAGGAGCGGCCCGCAGCAACGCATCATGCGGCTGGTCCCGATGCGAAGGCCAGGCCCGCCCGCCAAGTCGTGACCGAGTGCTGAAGCGCATCGACTCTTGCGGATTTTGCCTGAATGATGGGAGGCATGGCGGACCGGGGCGCGAAGGGGCGGACAAAAGCGGCTGAGGCGCCGCCGCCAACGCTCGAGCTGACGCCCACGCTCGAGCTGACGGCCGAGGACATGCTCGGCACGCCGCTGCCCGAGCACATGCCGCCGGAGATGTTCACCGGGCCGGGCCTCGTCGCGCTCGCCGATCTGCTTCCGGTGCTCACCGCCTTCGTCGACCGCGACGAGCGGTTCCGATTCGTCAACAAGCCCTATGCCGATTGGCTCGGAATGGCGCGCAGGGACATCCTCGGCAAGACCCTCCGCGAGGTACTGGGCGAGGACAATTACGCGCAGCGGAGGCCGATGATCAGGGCGGCGATGGCGGGCGAGCGGACCTTCTTCGCGGCGACCTTCGAGCATCCTGAGCGCGGGCCGCTGGCGCTTAACGTCGATTATGTGCCGTGGCTGCCGCCGGGCGCGAGCCGGCCGAACGGCATATGCGTCATCCTCAACGACATCACCGAGCAGCGCTCGGCGGAACGGGCGCTGAAGGAGAGCGAGGCGCGATTCAGGCGGATCGCCAACCAGGCGCCGGCGCTCATGTGGGTGACACGGCTCGACCGCACGCGCGATTTCGTCAACGACGCCTATGTCGAGTTCGTCGGCGGACCCGACGGCGACCGCGAGGCAGTCCGGACGATCGACTGGCGAACCCGGATCCACCCGCAAGACATCGACCGGATCGTCGCCGAGAGTATTGCCGGCGAAGCGACCGGGAAAGCGTTCACGCTGGAGGGGCGCTACCGGCGCTGGGACGGCGAATGGCGCTGGTTGCGTTCGGTCTCGCAACCGCGCTTCGGACCCGATGGAGAGATCGTCGGCTTCATCGGAGTGGCGAGCGACATCACCCTCGCGAAGGAAGCGGAGCTCGAGCTTCGGCGGATGGTTGACGAGCAGACTCGCGAGCTGGGTTTGAGCGAAGCCCGCTTCCGCGCGGTGTTCGACACTGTCCTCGAGGTGTTGGTGCTGATGGAGCCGGACGGCACGGTCGTCGAACTGAATCGCAAGGAAGCGCCGTGGCGGGCAAAGAACGCGCGAGCGGCGGTCGGACGCAAGATCTGGGACGCACCGACGCTGATGATCTACCGCGAGCACGTCGATCTGATGAAGCGCGCGGTGAAGCAGGCGGCCGCCGGCAAGCTGTTCGAGGAAGAAGTGAGGATGGAACGCGACGGCGCGCCGACCGCCTACCTCGACGTCTCCGTGCAGCCCGTCCGCGATGCCGACGGCAAGGTCGTCTATCTGCTCTTCGAGGCGCGTGACATCACCGACTTGAAGCTCGCGCAGGAGCAGCTTCGCCAGAGCCAGAAGATGGAGGCGCTGGGCCAGCTCACCGGCGGCATCGCGCACGATTTCAACAATCTGTTGACCGTCGTGGTCGGCGGGCTCGACATCATCGCGAAGCGCGCCGCGGAGGAAAAGCTCAAGCGCTACGCGGAGAACGCGCTCGCCGCGGCCGAGCGCGGAGCGCGCCTCACCGCCCAGCTCCTCGCGTTCAGCCGAGTCCAGCGGCTCGAGGTGCGGCCGACCTACGTCGCGCCGCTGATCCAGAACATCCGTCCGCTGTTGCGCAACGTCCTCGGTCCCGGAATCACCAAGAAGTTCGACCTCGACGAAGCGGCGATTCCGGTCATGGCCGACCCGACCCAGCTCGAGGTCGCGATTCTCAACCTTGCGATCAACGCGCGCGACGCGATGCCCGACGGCGGCGTTCTGACCTTCGCCACCCGGCCGGTGAGGATCGGAAAGGACCCCGACCTCGAGAGCGGCGATTACATCGAGCTGACGATCAGCGACACTGGCACCGGCATGCCGCCCGAAGTTGTCGAGCGCGCCTTCGAGCCTTTCTTCACCACCAAGGAAGTGGGCAAGGGCACCGGCCTCGGCCTGTCGATGGTGTACGGCATGGCCCGCCAGTCGGGCGGCGCGGCACGGATCGAAAGCCGCCTCGGCGAAGGCACTGCGGTGAAGCTGCTGTTCCGCGGAGCGGAGACGGTCGCGGTCAGCGAAGCGGTCGGCGGCGGTGCCGAACAGAAACCCTCGAAAGCCGAGCGGCAATCGGCATCGGTGCTCGTCATCGACGACGATCCCGACGTCCGCGGCTTCATCGCCGCCGCTCTGGAAGAGAGCGGCTATCGCGTGCGCGAAGCCGGCGACGGACGCGAAGGCCTCGCCGAAATGCAGCGCGAGAAAGCGGACCTCGTCATCATCGACTTCATCATGCCGGGCCTCTCGGGCGCCGAAGTCGCAAGAAGGATCAGGGCCAAGGCGCCCGACCAGCCGATCCTGTTCGTCTCCGGCTATAGCGAGACCGACGCCGTCAAGCGCACCGCCCCCGACGCGCCGCTGCTCGCCAAGCCGTTCCGAGCGCAAGCACTGCACAAGGCGGTGCAGGGCGCCCTTGCACCGCAGCGATAAGGCGCGGGTAGCCTTCCATCGCCTCGCCAGGTCGGGAGCGGTCAAGCGAGGAATGCCATCGTGCGGACATGAAGGAAAGTTGAGACCGGTCGGGTCCGATGTCTGCTACGAGATCCGAATGAATCGTCCGGCAATTGACGAAGCGTTGAGCAAGGTGCCCGCGGTGACGCTGGGCTTCTGGGTCGTCAAAATCCTCGCGACGACGCTCGGCGAGACCGGCGGCGATACCGTGACCATGACCTGGCTCGGCGAGACCACTGCCAACCCGGTGCCGAACGGCTATCTGATCGGGACCGCGATCTTCGGCGCACTTCTGGTCCTGCTGGTGTGGGCGCAGATCCGCGCGCGCGATTTCAACCCGTGGCTCTACTGGGCGACGATCGTCGCCTCGACGACCTGCGGAACGACCCTTGCGGATTTTGCCGACCGCTCCCTCGGGATCGGCTATCCGGGCGGATCGCTGCTGCTCTTCGCCTGTGTGCTGCTGTCGCTGTTCACCTGGCACCGGACGCTCGGAACGGTCGACGTCAACCGCATCACCGGCCCGCGTGAAGAGACCTTCTACTGGGTCACCATCACCTTTTCGCAGACGCTCGGGACGGCGCTAGGCGACTGGATCGCCGATGCCGGGCTCGGCTATTCGGGCGGCGCCGCGGTGTTCGGCGCGGGGCTGGCAATCCTCGCCGTCTGCTATTTCACGACGCGCCTCAGCCATGTCGCCTTGTTCTGGGCAGCGTTCATCCTGACGCGCCCGCTCGGCGCGACCGTCGGCGATTTCCTCGACAAGCCGCTGGCCAAGGGCGGGCTGGAGTGGAGCCGGCCGCTTGCGTCGGCGGTGCTCGCGATTGTGATCGTGGGGCTGATCCTGATCCTGCCGCAGCGACCGGGCAGGCATCCTGAAGGAGCGACGGCGGGTTAGAAGCTCATTCGCGCGCTGAGACGGATGTCACGACCGGCTAGCGGCGCGTAGTCCTTGAGGATGCTGGTGCTGCGCCGAGCGTCGACGTCGAACAGATTGTCGCCCTGAAGCGACAGCGTCAGCTCGGGGTTGGCGGCGAACGGGTGCCAGTCGAGCGATGCATTCACGAGCGTGAAGCCGGGCGTCGACGTTTCGATCGGCGCGGTCCGGTTGTGCGCGAAATCGCGCTCGACCTCGAGCCGGCCGTCGATCTGCCCGCGCGAGCCGGTGACCGCGCCGATGACGCGCAGCGGCGGGATCAGCGGGGCCGGGCCGAAGCCCTTGATCGTCGCACGCACCGCATCGGTGACGAGCTCGCCGCCCCAGTCGATTCCAAGCGCCTTCCCGAAGCGGGCGTCGCCCTGCAACTCGAAGCCGTAATAATTCGCTTTCCCCTCGCGATACGAAAAGACCGGCAGGCCGTCGCGAACCTCGCCCGTCGGCGCCTGGTAAATGAAGTTCGAAAAGCGGCTGTAATAGAGGCTGCCCTGAATGTGCACTGGTCCCGTCGTGCGATGGACGCTGAGTTCAGCCGAATTGCTCGCTTCCTTGGCGAGCTCCGGGTCGCCGACCTCGAACGTCTCGCTTCCGCCGTGCGGGCCATTGGCGAACAGCTCGTCGATCGCCGGCGCGCCGCTCGCTGTGCGAGAGCGACACGCCCGCTCTCCAGCCGCTCAGGAACTCGTAATTGGCGCCGACCGATGCGGACACCGGCGTGAAGCTGACGGAGATCGGCATCGCTCCGACGATCCCGCCATTCGCCGCGATTTGCGGGTCGTCATCGGCGTGGAGATGGGCGGATCGACCCTCAAGCCTCCTTCAAACCGAACGGGGCCGCGGACGAGCGACTGAAGCGTGAACGAAGCCAAGCTGCCGGTTCGTGCTGTCCGGAAGATATTTCTCATCGCCGCTCAAATGGACGTTCATGTCGAGATACTGGACGCCGGTCGTCCCGCCCCAGCCGCCCCGTCGTTTTGGACGAGGTCGGCGCGCGATCTCGCCGCCGTGGGTGAAGAAGCTCGAGCCGACGTCGCCCTCGGGGTCGAGCTCGTCATGGTGGTATTTCGAAATGCCGCCGCGGAATTCGATCGCTTTGAACGGGCCGCTCGAGCGCCAAATTGGCGCGAAGTCGGCTCGGTCTGGCGGCCGTCGATGGTCGGCTGCTCGGCCGCCTCGTCGGGATCGAGCGAGAAGCGGATCGGAACTCCGTAGCGGAAGGTATGATGGCTGACCGAGAGGCCCGATATTGGTGTCGCCATCCGCATAAGCGACGCCGGCGGCGATATCTCCGATGGTCCCGGCGGTGTTCGGCAGCGTGCCCTTGAGGTCGGCGAGGGCGCGGATGTCCGGGTCGGGCTCGCGCAGCGCTTGCTCGCGAAGCGGCCTGGACAAGCACGAAGCCGCCGATGCCGAGATCATCGAACTTCGAATAGGCGCCGTCGGCGTGGGCGACGAAATGGCCGCCGAGCGGCACGTCGAGGGAAACATTGCCGGAGCGTTCGTTGGCGGCGCTGCCATATTCCGCGAGCGCGTTGATGCGGACGGGCCCGGTCGGCACGCTGCGCGGGATGCGCGTGTCGATCACGTTGACGACGCCGCCGATCGCCGAGGAGCCGAACAACAGGGCCGACGGGCCGCGCAAGACTTCAATTCGCTCCGCGGTCAGCGGGTTGATCGTCACCTGGTGGTCGGGTCGGACGAGGACAGGTCGAGCGTTCCGATCCCGTCGACGAGGATGCGCACGCGCTCGCCCGACAGGCCGCGGAGAATCGGGCGCGAAGCCGTCGGCCCGAAGCTCGAGGCGGTGACCCCCGGCTGGCTCGCCAGGGTTTCCCCGATGCTGGGCCGAGCGGCGCGCTGAAGCTCCTGCGTGTCGACGACCGAGACTCCGCCGAGGATGTCGCCGGCCGGGCGGCGGACGCCGGTGATCACGATCGCCTGGTCCTTGTCGGGATGGGCTGCCTTGGCATCGCCGGGAACGGGCGGCGCTTCAGTTGCACCCGCCGTCGAAGCGGCACCCTCACCAATGGCCGCGGTCGACGCCGTGTCGTTGGGCGCAACCTGCGCCGCCGCCGGGGTGAGCGGGATGGCCGCAGCTGCCGCGGCCAGCGGAATCACGTCGATTTTCACGGGGACTCGAACCTCGAGGTCAGTTCAGTCGCCGCTTAACGCCATGATATATTATCGCAAGCTGTGCTTTAGACGAATTGTTGTTCATGTTCGACGAGCGGCGGATGAACGGCGAGCCTAGCCGAGCAGGTCGGCGGCGCGCATTGCGAGCTCGGTTCGGTTGTCGACTCCGAGCTTGTCGAAGATGGCGTGCAGATAGACCTTCACCGTTCCCTCGGTGACCCCGAGCCGAGCGCCGATGTCGCGGTTGCGAAGGCCCTGCCGGACGAGGTCGACGAGCTCGCGCTCGCGCGGCGTCAGCGAGGGCGCGCGCGCCGCACGCTCCTTGGCATGGCTCATCCGCTCGGCGATCTCCGGATCGACCCATCGTTCGCCCTTGCGCACGGTTTCCATGCAATCGATCAGCAGCGCCGGGTCGGACGTCTTGAGCACCATGCCTTCGGCGGCCAGCCGATCGGCTGCGAGCAGCTGCGTGTCGTCCATGCCCGCCGTCAGGAGCACGACGGTCGGGGCGCGGCGTCCTTCCCGGAGCTTGCGAAGGACATCGAGGCCCGATCCGTCAGGCATGTTGACATCGAGGAGAAGCAGGTCCGGCTTCAGCCGCTGGACCTGAGCGAGCGCGTCGGTCCCGCTACGCGCGCGGCCAATGAGCTCATAGTCGGTCCCGCGCAGGAGCACGTCGAGCGCGGCGCCGATCATCGGATGGTCGTCGGCAAGCAGAACTCGGGTCATGCGGCAGCTCCCGCCAAAGGCAAGGTGATCTGGACGTTTGTGCAGCCCGGCTCCGAGCGCAGCGAGAGCGAACCGCGGGCGCGGTCGACGCGTTCCTTGAGCGACCAAGGCTCGACCGCCGAGCGGCCGTTCTTCGGCAGGAAGCCGGAGCCATTGTCCTTCACCTGCAGTCGAAGCTGGTCGTCGTCGACGCCAACCTCGATGTCGATCCGGTTCGCACCGCCGTGACGGACGGCGTTGGCCACCGCCTCGCGAAGCAGCTGCTCGACGTCGAGTTGCAGCCGGATCGGAATCGAGGGCCCGTCGTTGCCGCGTCGACCCGGCAGTCGATCGACCATTGGCGGCCGAGACGGCGGGCGAGGGACCGCAGTTCCTCGACAGCCTCGGTGAGCTCGAGCTCGCGGTCGCGGCGAAGCGCCGAGACGAAGCTCCTGATCTCCCCCTGCTCCTCGATCAACAAGCGCTTGAGCTCCTGCAGGTCCGTCTCGACCAGCCCGCCGGCGCGCGAGCCGCGAATGATCGCTTCAACCCGGAACGCTGCCCCCGCCAGGAATTGCACGACACTATCATGGACGTCGCGCGCTAGCGACAGCCGAGTTCGCGCCGCCGCCCCTTCCTCGATCGCCGAAAGGAGTGCGTTGCGGTCGAGCACCGCGCCGCGCGACCCGGGCGATCTCCTGACCCAGGTCGAGGAAATCGATCGACAGATCGGGGAGATCCCAAAGCACGAGCCAGCCGTGCTGGGTGCTGGTGCGAACGCCGGCGACAAAGCCTTCGCCCGCGCCCAGTTCGCGCAAGGCCTCGGCGTTGAGCAACTGCGAACCCGCGACGAAGCGGTATTGGCCGTTGCCCTGCCGGGTCAGCGACCGATTCCTCGCGACATCGAACAGGATCACCGGAACGCGCGGGGTCATGAGCGGGAGGTCGGCCGCCACCGGCCGCGCGGCGTCCCCGATCACGCTCAGTCCGGCAAAACGCCCCTCGCCCGCGGAGCCGAGCAGCAGCGCGCCCGAGCGCGCCCTGGCCGAATCCATCGCCAGCCTCAGCGCTTGGCGGATCGCATCCTCGGCGCGGCCAAGTCCCCGGTCGAGCTCGTCGACGCTGAGGAATAGCCGGGTGAACTGCTGATGCATCCCGAACCAGATCAGGACCGCGGAGAGGATCAGCAAATGGCCGCTGCGCACGATGAAGCGCTGAAGCTCGAACACGTGGGTTCCGGCGACCAGCAGCCCCGCCGTGATGTAGAACAGGACGAGTGCGGCGGCAGTGAGCGCGGTCTCGCGCCATCCCCAGCGAAGCGCCGCCGACAGCAGCGGCAGGATGAAGAACAGGAAGAAGGGGCTGGTGTAGCCGTTGGTGGAAAAGATGATCCCGGTGAACACCGCCATGTCGAAGAAGTGCGCGGGCACCGCCATGCGCGCATCGAGCCACCAGTTTCGCCATGTCACCGCGGCGATCCCGAACGCGAACAGGACGTAGACGAAGAGCAGCGCGTAAGTGCGTTCGGGCGCCTGCGCCGGCTGGGTCCGGTCGAGCCAGATCGACAGCAGGAAGAGCAGCGACAGCATCGCCCGTCCGAGCGCGATCACCCGGCCGCTTTGGTACCTGAAGGTGCCCTGAAACGTCCCCAAGTTCAGCGCGAGCCCCCCGAAAAAAGGCGTGGCCGAGCTTAGACTTAAGTCGCGGCGAGGGGAAGCCGCCGCTGCAATGCGGCTAACTCGCCATCCGCTTGGTGCTGAGCCCGACGACCATCTGGTTGGCCCGTTCATAGGGCAGCGGCTTACCGAACAGATAGCCCTGGATCGTGTCGCAGCCGAGCTCGCGCATACGCTCGAAATCTTCCGCGGTCTCGACGCCCTCCGCAGTCACCGACATCCGGAAACTCTTGGCGAGCTGGACGATCGACTGGATGATGGCGACGTTTTCCGGCCGTGAGCCGGCTTCGCGCACAAAGCTGCCGTCGATCTTCAATTTGTGGAAAACGGCCTTGTTCAGATAGCCGATCGACGAATAGCCGGTGCCGAAATCGTCGAGGGCGATCCCGACGCCGAGCGCGCGCAGCCGCTTGAGGACGTCGAGCGTCGAGCCGTTGTCGCCGAGGAACACGCCCTCGGTGACCTCGAGCTCGATCCGGTTGCCCGCAAGTTTGTAGCGGGCGAGGCATTCGCTGACGATGTTGGGAAGCGCCGGCGACACGATCTGCTTGGGACTGATGTTGAGTGCGACCGAAATCGGCTCGGGCCAGCTCGCGGCGGCGCGGCATGCCTCGTCGATCACCCACTCGCCGATCACCGGCATGAGCCCGGTCTCTTCGGCGACGGGGATGAACACGTTGGGCGGCACCAATCCGCGCTTGGGGTGGTTCCACCGGATCAGCGCTTCGAAACCGAGCAGCTTCTGGGTCTTGGCGTTGATCAGCGGCTGAAAGACGAGATGGAACTGCTTCGAGGCGATCGCGGTACGCAGGTCCAATTCGAGCCGGACACGGTCTTCCTGCTCGGACTGAAGCTCGGACGAGAAATAGCGCGCGACGCCGCGGCCGGCATCCTTCGCCTGGTAGAGCGCGAGATCGGCCTTGAGGATCAGATCGTCGACCGTCGCGCCGTCGATCGGCCCGAATGCGCAGCCGATCGAGACCCCGATCTGGATTTCGATCTGGTCGACCAGGTACGGTTCCTTGATCGCGATGATGATCCGGTCGGCAAGCGTTTCGACCTGGCGCCGGCTTTGCGCGTCGGGCAGCACGATCGCGAACTCGTCGCCGCCCATTCGGCCGACTTCGCCTTCGCTGCCGACTTCATCGACGAGCCGCTTGGCGACCGCGCGAAGCACCGCGTCGCCCTTCGGGTGACCAAAGGTATCGTTGACCGGCTTGAAGCCGTCGAGGTCGAGGAACATGATCGCGCACGGCACATTGCCGGTGGTCGCGGCGCGCAACGCCTCGCCAAGCAGCTGGCGGACCCGGCCACGGTTCGGGAGGCCCGAGAGGACGTCGACGTTGGCGAGGTGAGTCAGCCGTTCCTGCGTCTGGCGGATCTCGGTGATGTCCGAACCGACCCCGCGGAAGCCTTCGAAGCGGCCCGCGGTATCGACGATCGGGTCTCCCGCGATCGACACCCAGCGGCCGCCGCGCGGCGTCTTGAGCTCCATCTCGAGCGCGTTGAAGGGCTTTTTCTCGAGCAGCAGTCGGCCGAGCTCGGCGTGGCCGCCAAGAAGCGCCGGAAGCGAATGCCCGAGCACCTGGCCGGCGGGCTTGCCGAGCAGCGCGCTCATGCGCGAGCTGATGTAGCTGACGCGGTTTTCCGAATCGACCTGCCACAGCCAGCCGACGCCGCGCTGCTCATATTCCTGGAGAAGCAGGCTCGCACTCTCGCTCTGGCTGCCGACGTCGGCGTTGGTCTTGATCTGGTGGAAGGCCCATCGCGCCACGGTCAGGACGCCAAAGATCGACACGCCGAGCGTAAAGACGATCGACAGCATGTGCTGGAAGGGCACCGTGTGGCGTCCGAGCAGAAGCGCGCCGCCAACTCCCGCGGTGAATGAGATCATCCACGTCGTCGCGCAGGGCGGAATGACAACCAGGCCGAGCGCCCCGATTCCAAGGCCGGCCATGACCGATGCGGCGATGACCTGGCTCCCCGGGTCGAGCGACGGAAACAGGTACAACGGCACGCTCAGCCAGACGAGCGCGCGGACCGCGACCTCGCCGACCATCATCGACATCGGAACGCGCCGCCCGGAACGGCCAACGCAGGTGACCGATTGCGTCCGGGCGAGCTGCATCGCGGCGAAATTGACCGCTCCGACCGCCGCGACCCACGGCACCAGCCACGTCGCTCCGATCGACGACCACAGGTTCGCGGCCATCATCAGCGCGGCGACGAGGTTGGCCGCCGCGAAGAAGGGCGCGAGATGGGCGCGCGAGATGAGCTGGACGTCGCGAAGCGGCGATGTCCCCGAATTCGGCCCCGCTGGCGACGAGGCCGGCCAACTCACCGCCGGGAAGTCGCGCTGAAATCAAGCGCTTATAGCGATCTGGAGCTTCGTACATCCGCCGACTTTGTCCACGTGAACCCGACGAATTATCCAAATAGAGTTGAAGCACTGTTAAGTGCGGGTGCCGAATTCAAAATGTTATACTAGCTTAGGTTAACGGCGGCGGCTTTGGCGCGGCCTCATGGCAATGGCGCGGAAGCGCCTTTATATGACGGGGATGGCGACCGACAGCGCGACCCTCGATCGGCGGGTGACGGCCCCCAGGCGGACGTCCGACGGCCCCAAAATCCAGTCGCCCGCGGACCCGATCGTTCGCGGCATGGGACTCAACCAGCCATTCTTCGAGGACAAGAACCGCGCCTTCTGGATCCTCCAGTCGATCGGCTGGAGCGGCTATTTCTTCCTTCGCACGCTGTCGGGCATCGCCAACAACCTTGGATGGATGCTCCTCGTCCACACGCTGCTCCTGACGGCGACCGGTTATTCCATCACGCTATTGATGGCCTCGCTGTTCCGGCGGCTGATTCAGATCAAACCCGTGTGGACGCTTGTGCTGTCGCTCGCGGCCGTCGTCATCGCCGCCGGCATCTTCTCGGTCATCGAGACGTGGAGCGTCGCGACGTTCATCAAACCCCAGTTCAAGCCCGAGGGCGTCGCCTATCTCGGCGCGCTGCTCTTGAACTTCGCGCTGCTCGCGGCGTGGACCTCGCTCTATTACGGGATCAACTACTTCCTGTTGCTGGAAGACCAGATTCGGTTGCGCGAGCGGCTCGAAAGCCAGGCTTCAACGGCGCAGCTCGCGATGCTCCGCTATCAGCTCAACCCGCACTTCCTGTTCAACACGCTGAATTCGATCTCGACCCTTGTGCTTTTGAAGCAGACCGAGCGTGCAAACGCGATGCTTGCGCGGCTTTCGTCCTTCCTTCGTTACACGCTCGTTAATGAGCCGACCGCAAAGGTGACGCTCGCGCAGGAGGTCGAGACTTTGAAACTCTACCTCGAGATCGAGAAAATGCGGTTCGAGGACCGCCTGAGGCCCCACTTCAGGATCGAATCCGAGACGATCGGCGCTCGGTTGCCCTCGCTGCTGCTTCAGCCGCTCATCGAGAATGCAATCAAATATGCGGTCACCCCCGCGGAAAACGGCGGCGATATCTGGATCACCGCCTCGCGCGAGGGCCAGGCGGTGCGAATCGAAGTGGCCGACAACGGCAGCGGCGAGGGCGCGGACTTTGCCGCCAGCCCGTCGACCGGCGTCGGCCTGGCGAACATAAGGGACCGACTGTCGCAGGCCTATGGCGCGGCCCACCGGTTCGAGACGAGACAGAACGAGCGCGGGGGCTTCAGCGTTATCATCGAGATTCCCTTTGAAACCGGAGAGACTGCCTGATGACCATCCGGACCATCCTGGTCGACGACGAGCCGCTTGCGACGCAGGGGCTGCAGCTTCGGCTGCAGGCCTTCGAGGACGTCGAAATCGTGGCGACGGCGGCGAACGGTCGCGAGGCGATCCGCCAGATCAAGACGAATAAGCCCGACCTCGTCTTCCTCGACATCCAGATGCCGGGCTTCGACGGCTTTTCGGTGATCCAGGGGCTGATGGACGTCGAACCGCCCCTGTTTGTCTTCGTCACCGCTTTTGGCGACCATGCGCTTCGCGCCTTCGACGCGCAGGCAGTCGACTATCTGATGAAGCCGGTCGACGAGGACCGCCTCGCTGCGACGATGGACCGGGTCCGCCAGCGGCTCGCCGAGAAGCGCGGCGCGGAAGAGGCAGGCCGGCTCAAGGAAGCGCTGGCCGAACATGCTCCCGAAGCGGCCGAGGAGCTCGCCGAGGCAACGCCCGACGCGCATGCCACCAACCGCTTCGAGAAGATGATCAACATCAAGGATCAGGGGCAGATTTTCCGGGTCGACGTCGACACGATCGAGCGGATCGACGCGGCGGGCGATTACATGTGCATCCAGACCGGCGACAACACGCTGATCCTTCGCGAGACGATGAAGGATCTGGAAAAGAGGCTGGACCCGCGCCGGTTCCAGCGAGTCCACCGCTCGACGATCGTCAACCTCGACCTCGTGCGACAAGTCAAGCCGCACACCAACGGCGAATGCTTCCTCGTGCTCGATTCCGGAGCCCAGGTGAAGGTCTCGCGTTCCTACCGCGATGTCGTTGCAAGATTCGTCCATTGAGGAGGGAAGCCCGGGCCCCGGCCTTGCCGGGCGGCGGATCCTCCTGGTCGAGGATTCGCCGGTAGTCGGTCCGTTCACGGCGGATATTCTCACCGATCTCGGCTGCGAGGTCGTCGGGCCCGCACCGACCATGGCGGCCGCGCGCCTGCTGGTCGACGCGGCCGAGTTCGATGCGGCGCTGATGGACGTCCATATCCGCGGCGAGCGGGTGTTCCCGCTGTGCGACGCTCTTGCCGCGCGGCGCATCCCGTTCGTCCTCACCAGCGGTTATGCCGACTGGCACATGCCGGACGAATGGCATGACCGCCCGCGGCTTCAGAAACCCTATACGATCGACGAGGTCGAGCGGGCGCTCGACGCCTGCTTCGGCTAGCCTACATCATATTGTTGGTGGTCGAGCCGCCCATCGTCTGGTCGCCGCCCGTGACCGATCCGCCCGATGCGATCTGCTGTTGCACCGCCTGGGTCAGCTGCGGCGACGTCGTCGTCGCATTGCAGCTCGCATGACCGTTCGCGGCCGATGCCGCGATGACGTCGACCGAGACGCCGCAGACGCTTGCCGCCACGGCGATCGGCACCTGCGCGGTGACCGGGATGTTGTCGCGGTTGACATTGAGCGAGACGGAGAGGTCGTTGAGCACATTCTGGAGGTTGACGCTGACCAGAGTCGGGATGCTCGAGCCGCCGCCGGTGCTTCCGCCACCACTTGGAGCAGGAGTCGGCGTCCCGGCGCTCACCTCGCCAGCCGCAGCCGGAGCATTATCCTGAGTTTTGCATGCGCCGACGCCGAGCGCGGCAATGGCGACGGTCGCCCAGATTGCTGAACGTGCGGTCATTCGAACCTCCTGGAATTTAGGACTGGGGAGTGGTGGGTTGCGGCTCCGTCGGCTGCGGCTCCGTCGTTGTCGGAGTGGTCGGCGTCGGGGTCGTGGTGGTCGGCGTCGTCGTGGTCGTGCCGGTGGTCGTCTGGGCGCCGCCGCCGACATTGCCGTTCGCGGCGAGCTGCTCCTGGATATATTGCTTCAGCTCGGGCGAGATGGAGTTAGCGGTGCAGCCTTTGCTCGACCCGCCGCCGGCGCCGATCGACAGCACGTTGATCGACACGCCGCAGACGTTGGCCGCGATGTTGATCGGGATCTGCGCGTTGATCGGGATGTTCGCCTTGTCGATCTTGAGGTCGAGCGCGAGATTGTTGAGGACGTTCGACAGATTGACGTTGACCAGCGACGGGACGCTGGAGAACTCCGTCGGCAACCGCGCTCCCGGCGCTCTTCACGCCGTCCATCGCGGAGGAAGCGGTCTTGCAGGCGGGCAAGGAAAGCAGCGCGACTACGGCTGCGCAGGCGGTGGTGTTACGCATGGCACGGTCCCTCTGTTTCGTGCCGCTAACGCGTCGAGCCGCGAGATTGTTTCAGTGCGAATTTAACCGAGATAATGGCGCTCAAATGCTGAGGCTCAGGCCGAAGTAGGCGATATTGTCGCTGGTATCGGGTCCGCCGCGAACGAAGCCGTGCTGGTTCATGTACCCGGCCTCGCCGGTGAGGGTCTTCGTCAGCGGAGTTGAGACCGTGACCAGGTTGCGTACCCGGTCGAGGCCCGGCTTGCGCTGGAAGGGGGTGGTGTTGAGGTTGAAGAAGGGCTCCGTGCTGAGATTGAGCGCGGTCTTGCCGGCGATCGGCAGCGAATATTTGAGGTACGGACGAACACGCCACCCGGTGCCGTCGACACCGTTGCGCCACCGTTGCTCGAGCCGCAGGCGACCGTTCAGCTTGCCCTTTCCGAGTTTGGCGAAGCCGTCGAAGGTGACCTGCTCGCGCGCGCGGTGCTCCATCACCGTGAAGTCGCCGGCGGAATATTGCGGGTTATGGGTGTAGCCGGCCCAGACGGTGACGGACTTGCTAAGGCGGTAGCCGAGCAGCGTGTTGGATTCGATCTCGTAAAGCCCGTTGCGGTTGTCGCTGAAGCGGATGGTGCCTTCTTCCCGTATCCGTCGGCTTGACCCAATCGTAGCGCCCGAAGACCGAGATCTTGGGAGTGAACGCAAAGGATCCGAACGTCGACCAGCCGTGAGCGCTGTCGTTCGGGTCGCCGGGGCCGGTGCGGGCTCCGTCGCCGTGGTGACGTTGTTCCAGTTCTTTGCCGAGAGTTCAACGCCGAAGCGCACCCGCTTGTTGGTGTATGCTGCAAGGCGTTGACGCGCGTGGCGCGATGATTGACGTTGACCGTGTCGTTGCTCTTGCCGAGCTTCCCGGTATAGCGTCGACTGCAAGCGTCACCTCCTTGATCGGATTGACGCTGATCCGCCCTTCGAGGTCGATCGTGTTGGACTGCGCGACAGAGTCTTGTAGCCGGCACCGTCAATCGCCGAGCCGCGTAGCTGACGAGTCCTTGGCGAGCGTCGCCGACGTGGATGCCCAGTTGGACGAGTGCCGAACTTTGTCCGGTCGATCAGCGTGTTCTCGACGAAGCGGAGGCGCCACCATCGACTTGGCGCTCCGACGCGCCGATGAAGGCGGAGGAGCTGCCGAAGTGCGGGCTGCGCCAGTTTCCGATGGTGGTCGGTGGCATCGTGCCGGTGGTGAACATCGCGGGCGCGCGTCGGACCAGATCAAGCTGGAGCGGCGCGACGCTGGGCGACATCTTCCAGGGCAGATCAAGAACTGGAACGACCCGCGAGATCGCCGCGCTCAACGCCGGCCTCCTGCCCGCGCGCAAGATCACCGTGGTGCATCGCTCGGACGGCTCGGGCACGACCTTCAACTTCACCAACTACCTGTTCCAAGGTGAGCCCGTGGCTGAAGTCGAAGTTCGGCAAAAAACGACCGTGTCCATGGCCGACCGGTGTGGGCGGCAAGGGCAATGAGGGCGTTCGCCGGTACGTCAAGCAGATCAAGGGTTCGATCGGCTACGTAGAATACGCCTACGCGAAGAAGAACAAGCTCGCGCTGGAGACGCCAATGGTTGCTGAGCTTCACCGTCACCGACCCGTTCGCCCAAATCTGGGAATCGGAGGTGGCAAGCGCCGGCGTGGACATCGCGGCAGTCATGATCATCGCCACAGCGATCGAAGTGCATTTCCTCATCGGCTCGTCAGACCTCTTCAATTTCGCTGTGTCGCCGATAGGATCGGCACTAAGCGCTTCGGCGCGACGCGATTGTTGCGGACGCGCTGCATTTTTGTGACGGAGGTCACATCGCCGCCATCCACGAGCCGCTCGCCGGTCGCCGCGTAGAAGACCATCTCCGCGATGTTGGTGGCGTGGTCGCCGATCCGCTCGAGGTTCTTGGCGACGAACAGCAAGGTCGTCGACGGTCCGATGTTCTGCGGATCTTCCATCATGTAGGTGAGCAAGGTCCGGAAGATGCTCTCGTAAAAGTCGTCGAGCGCGTCATCGCGGCGACACACGGCTATCGCCTTGTCGGGATCGCGGTCGAGGAAGGCGGCGAGCACGTCGTGCACCATGGCCGAGGCGATCTTGGCCATCTCCGGCAGAAGCGACAGCGGCTCGATCTCGCCCTTCGCCGGAAGCCGCCGGACGCGCCGCGCGATGTTCTTGGCATAATCGCCGATCCGCTCGACCACGCCGGCGATCTTGAGCGCGGCGATGGCATCGCGCAGGTCGTCGGCCATCGGCGCCCGAAGCGCGATCAGCTCAACCACGCGACGTTCGGCCTCGGCTTCCAGCTCGTCGAGCTGGACGTCGGCTTCGACGAGCTCGTGGGCCGCGGCGAGATCGCGCTCGACGAGGCAGCGCATCGCCTCCTCGATCGCCGCTTCGGCGAACGCGCCCATGTCGGTGATGAGGCCGCGCAGCTCCGCCATGTCCCGGTCGAAGGCTTTCAGCGTATGTCCGTGGGTCTGGGGCATGGGTGCGCTCCGCTCAGCCGTATCGGCCGGTGATATAGTCCTGCGTTCGCGGGACGTGGGGATTGGTGAAGATCTGCGAGGTGTCGCCGACCTCGATCAGCTCGCCGAGATGGAAGAAGGCCGTGCGCTGCGAGACGCGCGCCGCCTGCTGCATGTTGTGGGTGACGATCACGATCGTGAAGCGGCGGCGAAGCTCGTGGATCAGCTCCTCGATCTTCGCGGTCGAGATCGGGTCGAGCGCGGAGGTCGGCTCGTCGAGCAGAATGACCTCGGGCCGGACCGCGAGCGTGCGCGCGATGCACAGGCGCTGCTGCTGTCCGCCCGAGAGCGACAGGGCGCTCGCGTCGAGCTTGTCCTTGACCTCGTCCCACAGGGCAGCTTGGCGAAGCGCGTCCTCGATCCGGCCGGCAAGCTCCGCTTTCGCCAGACGCTCGTAATAGGAAAGAGCGAAGGCGACGTTCTTGCGGATGCTGGTGGCGAACGGAGTCGGCTTCTGGAACACCATCCCGACCGAGCGCCGCAAAGCGGCCAGCGCAAAGCGGGGATCGAGGACGTTGCGCCCGTCGATGACGATCTCGCCCTCGGCGCGCTGGTCGGGATAAAGCTCGTAGATGCGGTTGATGGTGCGCAGGAGGGTCGACTTGCCGCATCCCGAGGGGCCGATGATCGCGGTCACCGCGTTGGCCGGAACCGCAAGGTCGACCGCCTTGAGCGCGCGCGTCTTGCCGTAGAAGAAGTCGAGACCCCGCACCTCGAGCTTGGGCGGCGAGGCAGCACTTGCCGCTTCGTCGGCGCGGCGGTCGAGAAGTTCGATCATTTGCTCCCCCTGCGGGCGAAGAAGCGCACCATGAGGTTCAGTCCGAGGACGAAGACGGTAAGGACGAGTGCGCCGGCCCAGGCGAGCGCGTGCCACTCGTCATAGGGGCTCATCGCATATTGGAAGATGACGACCGGCACGTTGGCCAGCGGCTGGGCCATGCTCGCGCTCCAGAATTGGTTGTTGAGCGCGGTGAACAGGAGCGGCGCCGTCTCCCCGGCGATGCGGGCGAGGCCGAGCAGGACGCCGGTGACGATCCCGCTGAGCGCCGACTTGTAGATGATCCGCGAGGTGACCCGCCACGCCGGCATGCCGAGCGCGAAGGCCGCCTCGCGCATCTGGTTCGGAACCAGCCGCAAGGCCTCGTCGGTGGTCCTGACGACGATCGGCAGCAGGATTATCGCCAGCGCCAGCGCGCCGGCAAATCCGGAGAAATGTCCGGCGGGGCGCACCGCCAGCTCATAGACGAACAGCCCGATGACGATCGACGGCGCGCTCAGCAGGATGTCGTTGAGGAAGCTGACCGTGGCCGCAAGGCGCGAGTGGCGGCCGTGCTCCGCGAGATAGGTGCCGGCGGCGATCCCAAGGGGGGTGCCGATGGCGAGCGCGAGCAGAACCATGACCGCGCTGCCGTAGAAGGCGTTGAGCAACCCGCCGCTCGATCCCGGCGGCGGAGTCATTTCGGTGAACAGCGCCGGCGAAATCGCCGCAGCGCCCTCGGCGAGCGTCGTCCACAAAATCCACACCAGCCAGGTCAGGCCGAACAGCGTCGCGGCAAGGGCGAAAAACGACGCGGCGATATCCGCCAGCTTGCGCCTGAGCAGCATCAGTGCGTTCTTCCGTGCGTGCGGCCGATGCGCATCAGCATCAGCTTGGCGGCGGTGAGGACGAGGAAGGTGACGACGAACAGAAGGAAGGCGAGCGCGATCAGCGACGAGCGATAGAGGTCGCTGTCGGCTTCGGTGAATTCGTTGGCGATCGCGGCGGCGATCGAGTTGCTCGGCATCAGCAGCGAGGCCGAGAGATCGTGCGCATTGCCGAGCACGAAGGTCACCGCCATCGTCTCGCCGAGCGCGCGGCCGAGGCCGAGGAAGATCGCGCCGATGATCGCCGAGCGCGTGTAGGGAAGCGTGACCCGGCTGAGGATCTCCCAGCGTGTCGAGCCGAGCGCGACCGCCGCTTCCCTGAGCGAGGACGGGCACGGCGTTGAACACGTCGCGGGCAACCGCCGTGATGAACGGGATGATCATGATCCCGAGCACGATCGACGCGGTGAGCAGGCCGATTCCGATCGGCGGGCCGGTGAACAGCGCGCCGACGACGGGGAGCGGGCCGAGCCTGTCGTTGAGCCACGGCTCGACATGCGCCGCCATGAACGGCGCGAACACGAACAGGCCCCACATGCCGTAGATGATGCTGGGGATCGCGGCGAGCAGCTCGACGGCAGTGCCGATCGGCGCGCGCAGCCAACGCGGCGCGATGTCGGTCAGGAACAGGGCAATGCCGATGCTGACCGGAACCGCGATCAGAAGCGCGATGATCGAGGTCGCCAGCGTTCCATAGATCGGGACCAGCGCGCCGAACTTGCCCGATACCGCATCCCAGTCGCGGCTGGTGATGAAGCTCCAGCCGAAGGTCTCGAAGGCCAGCCGCCCTCCCCAGGCCATGGATGCGGCGGCGCCGCCGAGCAGAAGCAGGACGAGCCAGGCGGCGCCGGCAGTGACCAGCCGGAACAGCCGGTCAGCGCCGGCGCCGCTCCTCGGCGCCGCTGGAGGGGGAGGACTCACTTGATGCTGGCGCCGATGTAGCTTTCGATCTGCTTCACGAGCGCTTCGGGAAGCGGGACATAGTCGAGCTTGTTCGCCTGCGCCCTGCCCCTTCTCCAGCGCATATCGGAAGAAGCTCAGCGCCGCGTCGGACTTTGCTTTGTCCTTCGGCTGCTTCGGCATCAGGATGAAGGTCGTCGCGGTGATCGGATAAGCGTTCGCGCCCGGCGCGTTGGTCATCACCAGGTTGAAGTCGCTGGCCTTCGCCCAGTCCGCGGATTGCGCGGCAGCCGGAGAAGGTCTCGGCGCTCGGGCTGACGAACGTGCCCGCCGCATTCTGAAGCTGGGCGTAAGCCATGCCGCTCTGGACGACATAGGCATATTCGACATAGCCGATCGAGTTGGGGATCTGCTTGACGTAATTGGCGACGCCTTCATTGCCCTTGCCGCCGACGCCGGTCGGCCAGGAGACGGTCTTTCCCTCGCCGGGACCGCTCTTCCAGACCGGGCTGACCTGGCTGAGGTAGTGCGTGAAATTGAACGTCGTCCCCGATCCGTCGGAACGGTGAACGACGGCGATGTTCGCGCTCGGCAGCTTCACGCCCGGGTTGAGCTCGGCGATGACCGGGTCGGACCAGCTCTTGACCTTGCCGGCGTAGATGTCGGCGAGCAACGGGCCGGTGAGCTTCAGCTGTCCCGGCTTGAATCCGGGAAGGTTCACCACGGCCACGATGCCGCCGATCACGATCGGGAACTGGGCGAGGTTCGCCTTCGCAAGCTCATCGCTGGCAAGCGGCTGGTCGGTCGCTCCGAAGTCGACGGTGCCGGCCTTGACCTGCGAAATGCCGCCGCCCGAGCCGATCGACTGATAATTGATCCTGGCGCCCGACTGCTTCTGGTAATCCGCCGCCCAGGCCGACAGCACCGGATAGACGAAGGTCGAGCCGGCGCCGGTGATCTGCTGCGATGCGGCCGAGGCCTGTCCCGATTCGTTGCCGCTGTTGGTCCCGCAGGCGGCGGTCAGCAGCGCGGCCGCCGCGATGGCCAAAATGGTTGGTTTCACGCATTCCTCCAGTGGTGTCGAAATGCGTGTTAGGACCGCCGCGGGGCCGCCGCGTGACAGCTCGGATTTCACTTTTGTGACAGCGTTCAGCCTTCGGCGTCGAGCGAGTAGCCGGCCGAGCGAACAGTGCGGATCATGTCGGCGGAGCCGTCTTCGTTGAGCGCTTTGCGAAGCCGCCGGATGTGAACGTCGACGGTGCGGGCATCGATGTCCGGATCGTGTCCCCAGACCGCGTCGAGCAGCCGCTCGCGCGAGAAGACCCGGCCGGGATGCTCCATGAAGTGGCGCAGCAATCGAAACTCCGTCGGGCCCGAGCTGCACCGGCCTCCCGTCGCGGCGGACTCGGTGGGCTTCGACGTCCATCTCGATATCGGCGTAGGAGAGCTGCTCGCCGGCGAGCGCGGGCCGCATGCGACGGAGGACGGCGCCGACCCGCGCCAGAAGCTCGCGCGGGCTGAACGGCTTGGTCACGTAATCGTCGGCGCCCGTCTCGAGGCCGCGAATGCGGTCGCTCTCCTCGCCGCGCGCGGTCAGCATGATGATCGGAACGTGCGCGGTCGATGCGCGACGCCGCAGCCGCCGGCAAACCTCGATCCCGCTGACGCCCTCGATCATCCAGTCGAGGATGACGAGGTCCGGAGTCCGCTCTTCCGCGAGGACGAGCGCTTCGTCTCCGTCGGCGGTGCGGGCAACCTCGTAACCCTCGCGGTCGAAATGCCAGATGAGGAGGTCGGCAAGCGCGCGGTCGTCTTCGACCAGCAGGAGCGTCGGCTTGGTCACGGCATGACCGTCCTAGCCAGGGCTCGTGACACTTTTATGAAACCGCGACCGGCAGGAGGACGTGGACGGTCGTCCCCTTGCCGAGCTCGCTCTCGATGTTGAGGCGGCCGCGGTGGCGCTCGACGATATGCTTGACGATGGCGAGGCCGAGCCCGGTCCCGCCGAGCGATCGGCTGCGCCCGGTGTCGACCCGGTAGAAGCGCTCGGTCACGCGAGCGATATGCTCGGGCGCGATCCCCTCGCCCTCGTCCGCGACGGAAAGGTGGACCATCGACCCTTCGCGATGTGCCGTCACCTTCACGGACGTTCCCGGCTCGCCGTAGCGCAGCGCGTTGGTCACGAGATTGTCGAGCAGCTGCAGGACCTGACCGCGGTCCGCGGCGATTTCGGGGAGGCCATCGGCAACGTCGCTGGTCAAGGGCGACCCACGCTCGTCAGCCATCCGGCGCGCGCTTTCCAGTGCATTTGCGACCAAAGGCCGAAGCGCGACCGCGTCGGTCGGGGCAATGAACTTTTCGGCCTCGATCCGCGACAGCGAGATCAGGTCCTCGACGACGCGCTGCATCCGCCGCGCCTCGTCATGGACCACGGACAGGAACCGTTCGCGGGTCTCGGGATCGATGTCGTCGGCCTGCTCGCGCAGGGTCTCGGTGTAGCCGATGAGCGTCGAAAGCGGCGTGCGAAGCTCGTGGCTGGCATTGGCGACGAAATCGACTCGCATCTGCTCCGCGGCAGCCACCTCGCTGCGATCGACGAAGCGGATCAGCGACGTTCCGTCGGAAAGGGCGGCGCTCCGCATCAGCCAGTGCCTCCGCGATCCGCCGAGTCCGGTCAGCTCGACTCCGTCGGCCGCGTCGGTGTCCGACCGTTCGAGCGCCTCGAGGGCGGCAGGATGCGCGATCACCCGGTCCAGCGCCTCGCCTTCCGTCCCGTCTCCAAGCAACTCGCGCGCGGCCCTGTTCGCGGCGAGGATGCGGCCCTTGGCGGCGACCAGCGCGGCTTCGCTGAGGCCTTCGAGAAGCGCGGACGAAGCAATGGTCAGCTCGGTCATGCAGCGCGCAAATAGGGCCTGGCCCAATCGAGCGCCAGCGATTGCGCCCGCCGCCGCGCAGGACTAGCGGGCGTCGCATGGCCAGCAAGTTCGAGACCTTCGCCGCGCTGCACGTGCCGGGCGACCCCGTCATCCTCTACAATATCTGGGATCCCGGGAGCGCTAAGGCCGTGGTCGCGGCGGGCGCGAAGGCGCTCGCGACCGGGAGCCACCCGGTGGGCGACGCCTCCGGCTTCGGCGACGCGCAGCAAGTGCCCCTCGACTATGTTTTCGCCAATGCCCGAAGGATCGTGGACGCAGTCGAGATCCCGCTCACGGTCGACTTCGAAGGCGCCTATTCAACCGATCCCGATGAAGGCGGGGCGAATGTCGCGCGGCTCGCCGAGACCGGCGCGGTCGGGTGCAATTTCGAGGATCAGGTCGTCGGCGGCGAGGGTTTGCATCCGCTCGATCTTCAGGTGCGGCGGATCGCCGCGATCCGGCGCCTGGTCGGCGACGCCTTCTTCATCAACGCGCGCACCGACCTGTTCCTGAAGACGCAGACTTACGACGATGCGTTGGTCGATGAGGTCGTCGAGCGCGGCAAGGCGTTCGCCGACGCCGGCGCCAGCGGCTTTTTCGTCCCGCGCCTGTCGGACCCGAGACAGATCGAGCGCATCGTCCGCGACGTGCCGCTTCCCTTGAACGTCATCGCCTTCCCCGGTGCGCCGGACAAGAAACTGTGGGCCGAAGCCGGAGTCGCGCGGATCAGCCACGGCCCCTTCCCGCACCGCGCCTTGATGGCGAAGCTGACCGAAATGGCCCGCGAGGCGATCGGCTAAGCCCGGCGCAAGCGCCACCATTTCACGCGCGGGCCCGACTTCAAAACCGTCTTGCGGAAGAGCTTCGCGCCCATGCGCAGGATCAGCGCGACCCATAGCGCCTGCCAGGCGATCGCGACCAGATGCGGCCACCATTGCGGCTCCTGCGCGGCGCGGGCGAGCATGGTCATCGGCGACGACAGCGGGAAGACGGCCGCGGCCAGGGCGAGAGGCGAGTTCGGCGCTCCGATCGCGGTCGAGGCGAAGCCGAAGAAGATGACCTGCGAGAAAGTGACCGGCATCGACATGGTCTGCACCTCGCGCGCGGTCGAGGCCTGCGCGCCAATGGTCAGGAACGCGGCGCCGAGCAGCAGATAGTTCATCCCGAAATAGACGATGGCGAGGGCAAGGAAACCGGTCCAGCCGACCGCCGGCGGCGGCAGCGTCTGGATGCCGCCGTGCTTCACGAACTGGATGATGAGCGCCCCGGCGCTGATCCACACGACGATCCCGACGACCGATGCCGCCAGCATGGCGAACAGCTTGCCGACGAACATCGCGTCGATCGGCACGGCGGCGGCGATCACCTCGATGATCTTGTTCGATTTCTCTTCGATCAGCTGGGACAGCACCATTCCCGAGAGCAGGAGCGTCAGGAAGAACAGCAGCATCTGGCCGTAGAGCGCCGTCGCCTGACGGTCCTTCGCGAGCGAGCCCGAGGAGGCCTTGACGCTGGTCACCGGGATCAGGGCCGGCCGGGCCTGCTCCGGCGAGCGGGCGTCGGCAATCATCAGGCGAAGCTGGCCGAGGGTTGCGGGGTCGTCGGAAATGCTGCCGGCAAGATGCGGATGGTCGAGGCCGCCGCTCAGCACCGCGCGAACGGGAGGAGCGCCGGCGGCGAGCAGCCGCTTCCGCTGGGCGGCGAGGTCCGCCTGCGGTGTGTAATGGACGAGGGCGACGACGGCATCGTCGCTGAGCGCGTCGGCGAGGTGAGCGCGGGCTTGCGACAGGCGTTCGAAGTCGCTGTCGGTGGAGACGACCGCGACGACGGGACGCTGGGTCTGCGTCGCGACGCGCGCGCCGATGCCGCCGAACACCCCGCCGAGAAGCAGCGGGAACAGCGGCCCGAGCAGGAAGAAGATGAAGGTCTTGGACAGCACCGTCGCGGCAAAGTCGCGGCGCGCGATGACGAAGGCCGAGCGAAGAAAGCGCCTCATCGCGCCTTCTCCTGGCCCATCGCCTCGGCGGCGGCGCTGCCGGCGATGGCGACGAAGGCGTCGTGGAGGCCGGGGCGCTCGATCGCCAGCGTCTCGATCCCGGCGTCCCCGTCGATGAGCGCCTTGAGCAGGGGCTCGGGACCGCCTTCGGGAAGCTCGAACACATATTCGTCGCCTTCACGGCGGGCGTCCGCCGGGATGGCGGAGCGCCACGCGCCGTCGCTCGCCCGCGTGCGGAGGCGGACGATCGGACGGAGCCGGGCGCGCGCCTCGTCGACCCGGCCGTCGAAGGCGATCCGCCCCTTGGCGATGATCGCGACTCGCTCGCACAGCCGCTCGGCATGGGCGATGACGTGGGTCGAGAAGATGACCGTGGCGCCGGCGCGGGTCTCGCGTCGGATGAGGTCCTCGAGGCGGCCCTGGTTGAAGGCGTCGAGACCCGCGAACGGCTCGTCGAGCACGATCAGGCGCGGCCGGTGGACGATGGTGCCGAGCAGCTGGACCGTCTGCGCCATGCCCTTCGACAGCGAGCGGATCGGCTTCTTCGCCCATTCGGTGAGGTTGTGCTCCTTGAGCAGCGCGTCGGCGCGGCGGCGGCCCTCGGCCAGCGGCAGGCCCCTCAGCGCGCCCATGAAGGCGATCGCCTCGCGCGCGTGCATCGCGGGATAGAGCCCGCGTTCCTCGGGAAGATAGCCGACCTCCGGCGCCGCCTCGAGCGGTCGCCGGCGGCCGAGCACGAGGCGCGTTCCGCTCGAGGGGTCGATGATCCCGATCAGCATCCGCAGCGTGGTCGTCTTGCCCGCGCCATTGGGGCCGAGAAGGCCGTAGATCGAGCCGGTCGGAACGGCGAGACTGACGCCGTCGACGGCGCGGGTCTCTCCGAAGTCCTTGACGAGATCGACCGCCTCGACGGCGATCGCATCGGACGCTGCGGTTTGCGAAACCTGCTGGAGCACTGAAATTCCTACGAAAATTGCGCGCGCCGATGTACAGGCCTCGCGTGCATAGAGGGCAAAGCCTTGAGGAAGCAATAAAGGCCGAGGCGGCCGAGCTGGGCTTTGCGGCGTGTGGCTTCGCACGGGCCGACGCTGCCGACGCGGCGGGTGTGGACCTCAAGCGCTGGATCGAGGCCGGTCATCATGGGACGATGGGCTGGATGGAGAGCCGCGCGCACCACCGCGTGTCTCCGCTGCGCCCTCTGGCCGGAAGCCAGATCGGCGATCGCGCTCGGGATGAGCTATGCGCCGGCATCGGATCCGCTGGCGCTCGCCGGCCAGCCCGAACTTGGGCGGATCTCGGTCTATGCGCAGGGCGGCGACTATCACAAGACGGTCAAGAAGGCGCTGAAGGCGCTGGCACGCTTCATCGTCGAGCAGGCTCCTTCCGAGCTCAAGGTGTTCGTCGACACCGCCCCGGTGATGGAAAAGCCGCTCGCCCAGGCCGCCGGCATCGGCTGGCAGGGCAAGCATACCAATGTCGTCAGCCGCGAACATGGCAGCTGGATGTTCCTCGGCGTGATCCTGACCAGCCTCGAGCTGGCGCCGGATGCGCCCGCGGATCACGGCCAGCATTGCGGGAGCTGCACGCGCTGCCTCGATGCCTGCCCGACGCGCGCGTTCATCGGACCGCACCGGATCGATGCGCGGCGCTGCATCTCCTATTTGACGATCGAACATGACGGTCCGATCCCGCATGAGTTTCGAACCGCGATGGGAAACCGCATCTACGGCTGCGACGACTGCCTCGCGGTGTGCCCGTGGAACCGCTTCGCCGATGCGGCGGCCGCGAACCGCGCCTTCCTTCCGCGCGCGGAGCTCGCTGCCCCTCGCCTCGCCGATCTGCTGGCGCTCGACGACCCGTCGTTTCGGGAGATGTTCGCCGGGTCTCCGATCAAGCGCATCGGGGTCAAGCGGATGATCCGCAACTGCCTGATCGCCGCAGGGAACAGCGGGGACTCGGCGCTTGCCGCTTCGGTCGAGCGACACCTCGGCGATCCCGACCCGGTGATCGCCGAAGCCGCGCAATGGGCGCTCGATCAGCTCGCGAGCTCGAGCGCCGAAATGCAGCTGGCCTGACTGACGCCCGACCCGGACGGCGTGCGCGTGTCGACATGGGTGACCCGAAGCTGCCCGCCGGTCGAGGGATAGAGATAGGCGTCGAGCACGCAGTAGCTGTTGCGGAACTGGAGCTTCACGCTGGTCCCTTCCTGAATCTGCAGTGCCGGCCGGCCGAAATGCTGGACCACCTCGTGCGCGGTGAGCCCGGCGAGCTGGGTTGGGACGCGCGGCGCCGGCGTCGTTTGCACAGGCTGTTGCGGGGTCGACGGTGGCTGCTGCGGGCCGCGTTGCGCAGCCGGCGAGGAACAGCACGGAAAGGAAGGCGAGATGGCGCATCGCGCGACGATGCCCGCGCGACCGCGTTGAGGCAAGGTTGCCCGTCGTCCAATGCCCCGCTAGGCGCGCCACTTCCCGACATCGCCCGGAGCAACCATGACCGACCCTCGCCTCGACGTGCTGTGCATCGGCAACGCCATCGTCGACGTGATCGCCGATGCGAGCGACGCATTCCTGCACGCCGAGGGCCTGACCAAGGGAACGATGCGACTGATCGACGCGGAGGAGGCGGAGCGGCTCTATTCGCATATGGGACCGGCGCACCAGGTGAGCGGCGGCTCGGCGGGGAATACGGCGGCAGGCGTCGCGGCGCTCGGCGGACGTGCAGGCTTCATCGGCCAGGTCGCGCCCGACCAGCTGGGCACATTCTACCGCCACAACCTGACCGCGGCCGGGGTCGAGTTCACCACCCCGTCGGCCGACGTCGGAGCGCCGACGGCGCGATCGATGATCCTGGTGACGCCGGACGGCCATCGAACGATGAACACCTTCCTCGGCGCGGCTCAGCATCTGCCCGCAAGCGCGCTCGACGAGGAACAGATCCGGCGGCGCAGCCATCCTCTATCTCGAAGGCTATCTGTGGGATCCCGGAAACGCCGCGCCAGGCGATGGTCCGCGCGATCGAGGTCGCGCACGAGGCCGGACGCAAGGTCGGCTTCACCTTGTCGGACATGTTCTGCGTCGACCGGCACCGCGACGGCTTCAATGAGCTGCTCGACGCGCGCCGCATCGATATCCTCTTCGCCAACCAGGCCGAGGTTGAGGCGCTCGCGGGCGTGCCGCACCTCGAAGACGCGGTCGCGGCAGTGACGGAACGTGTTGAAACCCTCGTCGTCACCCGGAGCGAGGACGGCGCACTGGCGACGCGTGGAGGCGAGCGCGCCGACGTTCCCGCCGAGCCGATCGACAAGCTGGTCGACACGACCGGCGCGGGCGACCTGTTCGCTGCGGGCTTCCTATTGGGCGAGGCGCGCGGGCTCGGGCTCGAACGCTCGCTGAAGCTCGGGGCGATCGCCGCCGCCGAGGTGATCCAGCATTATGGCGCGCGCCCCGAAGCGGACCTCAGGGCGCTTGCCGATACAGTTCTCGCCTAGTCGCGATCCTGGGGCGGTACCGGCGCGCCCGGCATCGGCGCGACGCCGATCGACCCTGGAGCGTCCGCCGCCAGCTCCGGTACTTCGACTACTCCGCGCGCCAGACTGCTGTGGCGATAGCCGTAGAGGAAATAGACGACGAGGCCGATCACCGTCCAGGTGACGAACAGCAACTTCGATTCCACATTGAGGTTGAGGAAAAGAAGCGCGCAGCCGGCGATGGACAATGGCGCGACGACGTAGAGCGCGGGCGTGCGGAACGGACGTGCCCGGCCCGGATCCCTCTTGCGCAGGATCATCACCCCGAGCGAGACCGCTGCGAAGGCGAACAAGGTGCCGGCGTTCGAATAATCGGCGAGGGTGCCGACCGGCAGGAATGCCGCCGCGATGGCGACGACGACGCCGGTGACGATGGTGACGATGTACGGCGTGCGGAATCGCTCGGTGGACCTTCGACAGGCCCTCGGGCAGCAGCCCGTCGCGAGCCATGACGAAGAAGATGCGGGTCTGGCCGTACATCATCAGCAGGACCACCGATGGCAATGCCAGCGCCGCCGCGAGGCCGACGAGATTGCCGAACAGCGGGTTCGACACCTGCCGCAGGATGTGCGCGAGCGCTTCCTTCGAGCAGACGGTAGGCGCGTTGGCGACCTGGCAGGCGGCCGAGGCATAGAGTTCGGGCGAACCTTCCTTGAACGCGAGGCCCGTCGCGGGGTCGATGAGCGGCTGAGCGCCGTAGGCGCCGACCACGCCGGCGGCGACGAGCAGATAGAAGACCGTGCAGATGAGAAGGCTGCCGATCAGCCCGATCGGAACGTTGCGCTGCGGGTTCTTGGTCTCCTCGGCCGCCGTCGACACGGCGTCGAAGCCGACATAAGCGAAGAAGATCGAGGCCGCGGCGCCGAGTATCCCGGTTCCGGAGGAGCTTAACGGATTGCCCCAGCCGCGCGGCGCGAACGGCTCGAAATTGCTCGCATGCCCGCTGACCATCGGCAAGGTGATGATCAGGAACAGGGTCAGGGCGGTCACCTTGATAACCACCAGCACTGCATTGAACGTGCGCGCTTTCCTTGGTTCCGATCACCAGCAGCGTGGTGACGAAGGCGACCACGAGGACCGCCGGCAGGTTGACCATCCCGCCGATTTCGCCGCCCTGGAGGAAGCCCCATTGGATCGGCGGCCCGACCTTCAAGGCGTGCGGTATGTGTATCCCGATGGAATCGAGAAGGCCGCTCATGAAGCCCGACCAGCCGACCGCGACGGCGCTGGCGCCGAGCGCATATTCGAGGATCAGCGCCCAGCCGACCATCCACGCCATGATCTCGCCCATGACGGCGTAGGAATAGGTGTAGGCGGAGCCCGCGACCGGGACCATCGAGGCGAGCTCCGAATAGCAGAGCGCGGCGAGCGCACAGACGGTGCCGGCGACGATGAAGCTGACCATCATGCCCGGCCCCGCCTTCTGCGCGGCGGTGGCGGTGAGCACGAAGATTCCGGTGCCGATGACCGCGCCGATCCCGAGAAGCGTCAGCTGGAAGGCACCGAGCGAGCGCTTCAGCGATTTCTTCTCGGCAGTCGCGAGGATTTCGTCGAGCGGCTTGATCCGGCCGCGGCTTGTGCCCCGCGGTGCTATGGTCGCCATGTCGTTCCCCTCTTGGAAAGATGTCGGCGCAGAGCCTAGCGGCTCACGGCGTCAGGGCAATAGGCGTTCGATGAGGTTCACGGCTGCAAGCTCATCGAGCGAGCATCGGCCCGAGCGGACGACCGGCGAAGATGTGAACGTGGAGATGTGGCACTTCCTGGCCAGCCTCGCGGCCGGTGTTGGCAAGCAGGCGATAGCCGTCCTCGACCAGTCCCGCCTCGCGCGCAATCTTGCCGACTGCCCGAACGAGCGCGGCGATTTCCTCGTCCGATGCCTTCGCCGAGAAATCGTCCCACGAGACGTATGGCCCCTTGGGAATCACGAGAATATGCGTCGGGACTGAGCGGGTTGATGTCGTGGAAGGCGAGCACATGCCCGTCTTCATAGACCTTGCGGCACGGCAGCTCCCCGCGAAGGATCGAGCGAAGATGTTGCTGTCGTCATAGGGCTGGGTGGCGTCGATGGGCATGGCGCACTCCGCTTGACCGGGCACGTCCGCTCGCTACCACCGGAGGCGATGAGCGACGAGACCCCAGAGAGCCTCATTCCGTACGACGAGATCGTGCAGGACGCGCTGCGCGCCGTCGTCGGCCGGGTGCTCGGCGAGGTCGAGGCGACTGGGGGCCTTCCGGGCGAGCATCATTTCTACATCACCTTCAAGACCCGGCGCGCCGGACGTTTCCATTCCCAAGCATCTGATGGAGCGTTTTCCGGACGAGATGACGATCGTGATCCAGCACCGCTTCTGGGATTTGAAGGTCGAGGACGATGCCTTCTCGGTCGGCCTGTCGTTCGGTGGCGTTCCGGCAACGCTCCACGTCCCGTTCGCCGCGGTTACCCAGTTCCACGATCCCGCGGTCGAGTTCGCGCTCACCTTCCAGGCCGACGCTGCGGAAGAGCCGCCCGAGGAGCATGAGCAGGCGGAGAACGACGCGCCGGCGGCGGAGAAGGACGAGAAGGCCGACGACGGATCGAACGTCGTCAACGTCGACTTCACCCGCAAGAAATGACGAGGCATTAGCTCGTCACCCCGGGCTTGACCCGGGGTCCGCCTTTCTACTGACGGCCAAACAAGAGGCAGGTCCCGGCTCAAGGCCGGGATGACGAGGAAAGAAGATGCCCAGCACCGCGACGCGCACCGAAACCGACAGCTTCGGACCGATCGAGGTTCCCGCCGACGCCTATTGGGGCGCGCAGACGGAGCGCTCGATCGAGAATTTCCCGTTCGGGCCGCGCGAGCAGATGCCCCTCGAGATCGTCCACGCGCTCGGGCTCGTCAAGCAGGCCGCGGCGCGGGTCAATGCGCGCCTTGGCGGGCTCGACCCCAAGATCGCGGAAGTCATCCAGCAGGCGGCGGGAGAGGTCGCGCGCGGCGATCTCGACAGCCAGTTCCCGCTGGTCATCTGGCAGACCGGGTCGGGCACCCAGTCGAACATGAACGTCAACGAGGTAGTCGCCGGCCGCGCGAACGAAATCCTGACCGGGAAACGCGGCGGCAAGGCGCCGGTCCACCCCAATGACCAGGTGAACAAGAGCCAGTCGTCCAACGACAGCTTCCCGACCGCGATGCACATCGCGGCGGCGGTCGCGGTCGAGCAACGGCTTCTCCCGGCGCTTCGCACGATGCACGCCCGTCTCGCCGACCAGGCAAGCCGGTGGGACGAGATCGTCAAGATCGGCCGAACCCACCTTCAGGACGCGACCCCGCTGACGCTCGGCCAGGAATTCTCGGGCTATGCCGCGCAGATCAGCGCGTGCATCGAGCGCGTCGAGAGCGTGATGCCGCGCGTGCTTCGTCTTGCCCAGGGCGGGACCGCGGTCGGGACCGGGCTGAACGCGCCGAGCGGCTTCGCCGAGGAGTTCGCGGTCGAGATCGCGAAGTTGACGCGCCTGCCATTCACCTCGGCGGAGAACAAATTCGCCGAGCTCGCCGCGCACGATACGCTGGTCGAGCTTTCCGGCGTGCTCAACGTGATCGCGGTCGCACTGACCAAGATCGCGAACGACATCCGATTGCTCGGATCAGGCCCGCGCTGCGGCCTTGGCGAACTGAAGCTGCCGGAGAATGAGCCGGGAAGCTCGATCATGCCGGGCAAGGTGAACCCAACTCAGGCCGAGATGCTGACGATGATCGCCGCGCAGGTGATGGGCAATCACCTCGCCGTCACCATCGGCGGGCTTCAGGGCCATCTCGAGCTCAACGTCTTCAAGCCGCTCATCGGCGCCAACGTCATCCGCTCGATCAACCTCCTCTCCACCGGAATGGAGAGCTTCACGACGCGCATGCTCGATGCGGCCGAGCCCAACACCGACCGGATCAACGAGCTGCTAAACCGCTCGCTGATGCTGGTCACCGCGCTCGCGCCCGAGATCGGCTACGACAATGCCGCGGCGATCGCGAAGCACGCCCACAAGAAAGGGCTGACGCTAAAGGAAGCCGGGATCGATCTCGATCTGGTCGACGAAGAGACGTTCGACCGCGTGGTAAAACCCGAAACAATGATCGGGCGCTAAAGCGCGAGGTTCAGCCGAACCCCGAGATTGTCGATCCCCGGATTCTCGCGTCCGAAAAGCTGGGCGTGGCTCATGTGGACCCAGCTCGCCTCGACGCTGAGGCGGCCGTTCACCTGCGTGCCGACGGCGAGCTCGGGCTCGAACAGCAGCCGGCTGCCGAAGGCGATCTTGTCGGTGCGAAAGAAGTTCGAGGCCGAGCCATTGTGGATGGCGAGGCCGAGGCCGGGGCGGATGTAGACGGTGCTGCCGAATTTCGCGGACAGGCCGACCGCCGCATAGCTCGTGTTCCCCGCGGTATTCAGTGCGCCGAAGACATAGGGCTGGATCGGCGTGCGCGCGATCCTTCCTCCTCGGTAACCGATCTGGATGTCGGCGCCGCTTTCAATGCCGCTCTTGTCGGTCGGGAGCTTGACGTCGTGCGCGTAGAATTCCGCCGAAAACTTCACCCGCGTGGGCGGGCGCGGCGGCCACCAGCAAGACAGGCAACAGGGATATCGCGGATTTCACCGGCGCTTCTCCAAATGGGGAACGGCCTAACAATGCTTGGGAATTTAAATCGTGCCTTCAGCGCCCGGCCTGCCAGGCGGCGACGTGGGGATTCGGCGCGACGAGGTTCCAGATGTTCAGGGTCAGATTGTCGCGAATGACGAGCAACGGGATCAGCTCGAATGCGAGCAGCAGCAGGACCGAGCCCCAGACAGGAAGCCGCCGGGCCGCGAGGAACCCGATGCCCATCGCCACGATATCGGACATCGAGTTGAGAATGCTGTCGCCGTTATAGCCGAGCGCCGCCGTGGTCTGCCGATAGCGGTCGATCACGAAGGGCGTGTTCTCGATGACTTCCCAACCGGCCTCGATCAGCAGTGCGGCAAGGAAGCGCCACTCGGCCGGCCACCTGCGAAACAGCAGCCACAGCAGCGCATAGAAAAGCAGTCCGTGCACGACATGGCTAAGGCTGTACCAGTCCATCAGCATCTGGCTGGTTCGCGGGCTGTCGCGAAGGCCTACCCACAAATCGATCGCCCCGCAGGTGCAAATCACATGGCGGCCCATCGCCAGCTCGACGGCGGCCGCAGCGGCGAGGATGAGGAGGGCCGCGAGCGCGGCGTTGCGGACGGTCATTCGCGCACAGGATTAAGCAGAGTGATGCCGCTTGCAAAGCGGTGCCGTTCATTGGACACAGCGACCATGCTGAGAGCCTATGGCCCGGGCTGCGACGGGCGCACCCTCAATCCGGAAGCCGAGAAGATTCCGGACGAGGCGACCTGGATCGATCTCGAGGAGCCGACCAACGAGGAAGAGCGGCTCGTCGAGCGCTGCATCGGAGTCGAACGTCCCGACCCAGGATGAAATGGCCGAAATCGAGCCGTCCAGCCGGCTCTATGAAAAGAACGGCGCGCTCTACATGACCGCGAGCACGCTCCGCGGAGTCGACGAGGCGCACCCTACGACCACGCCGATCGGCTTCGTTCTCGCCGGCAACCGGCTCGTCACCATCCGCTATGCGACGCCCAAGCCGGTGCGCACGTTCGAGAACCACGCGCGCCGCGATCCCGACCTGGTGCGCGACGGACCGACGGCACTCGTCCGCCTGCTCGACGCGCTCATCGATCGCCTTGCGGATGAGATTGAGGCCGTCAGCGAACGCATGGAGCAGCTCTCGCAGGAAATTTTTCAGGAACAGCACGACGAGCGGCGGATCCCGGCGGCCAAGCTGACCGCACTGCTGACCCGAATTGGACGAAGCCAGACGCTGCTGACCAAGATCCGCTATTCGGCCGTGAGCACTTTACGCATGCTGAGCTTCCTCAGCGGGTCCAACTTCGTGCATGATGAAAATCACACCGAGCTGCGGCATCACGTCGCGAGCCTGACGACCGACGTCACCTCGCTCAGCGAGCATTCGAGCTTTCTGTCGGACAATCTCACATTCCTGCTCGACGCGTCGCTCGGCCTCATCAGCATTGAGCAGAATGCGGCGATGAAGCTGTTTTCCTGGGCTGCGGTGATCTTTCTTCCGCCGACGCTGGTCGCCGGAATCTTCGGCATGAACTTCCACTACATGCCGGAGCTCAACTGGCATTACGGCTACCCGATCTCGCTCGCGGTGATGCTGGCGACGGCGATCGGGCCGTACCTCTATTTCAAGAGGCGCGGCTGGATTTAGGCGAGTTCGGCCGCAGGAATCGCCGTCTCGATCATTTCGGCATCGGCCGCGGCGCGACGGCGGGCAAGCGCCGCATAGGCGAGCGCCAGCTCACCAGAGACCGCGGCTTCGTCGGCCCGGCCCTTGGCGCTGGCGATTGCGCGCGCTTCGGCGGCGCGCGCGCGGAAATAGTCGCTGTCTCGTTCCATCAACTTGAGATTTAGGGGCGCTAGACGACAGTTTCGAGACAGAAACGGACGGTCCGCCGCAACCGCCCTTCAATCCGCCGCATCAAGCGGCGGTTTGCGGGTGCACGAGCGGGTTGCTAAGAGCCCGACTTCCCGTTTCCGGCAAGCCCGACGCGTGAGCTTGACCACCGAATCGAAGGACAGCGATGATCCCCACCGGCCAGGACAGCCTCCGCACCCGCTCGACTCTCGAGGTCGCGGGCAAGCCCTACGCATATTATTCGCTGAACAAGGCGGGCGAGGCGCTCGGCGATGTCGAACGCCTGCCCTTCTCGATGAAGGTGCTGCTGGAGAATCTGCTCCGCTTCGAGGACGGCGAGACCGTCACCCGCGAAGACCTTCAGGCGATGGCCGACTGGCTGAAGGAGCGGCGCATCAACCGCGAGATCCAATACCGTCCCGCGCGCGTGCTGATGCAGGACTTCACCGGTGTCCCGGCCGTAGTCGACCTGGCGGCGATGCGCGACGCGATGCTTGCGCTCGGCGGCGACCCGCAAAAGATCAATCCGCTGGTGCCGGTGCACCTCGTCATCGACCACAGCGTGATGGTCGACGAGTTCGGCACTCCCAAGGCCTTCGAGAAGAACGTCGAGTTCGAATATGACCGCAACGGCGAGCGCTACGAGTTCCTCAAATGGGGCAGCAAGGCGTTCGACAATTTCAAGGTGGTCCCGCCGGGCACCGGCATCTGCCACCAGGTCAACCTCGAGCATATCGCGCAATGCGTCTGGACCGACCATGACGCGAACGGCGAAACGCTCGCCTATCCCGATACTTTGGTCGGAACCGACAGCCATACGACGATGGTCAACGGCCTCGGCGTGCTCGGCTGGGGCGTCGGCGGGATCGAGGCCGAAGCGGCGATGCTCGGCCAGCCGGTCAGCATGCTGATCCCCGAGGTCGTCGGATTCCGCCTCTCGGGCCAGCTGCGCGAGGGCATCACTGCGACGGACCTCGTGCTGACAGTCACGCAGATGCTCCGTCAGAAAGGCGTCGTCGGCCGCTTCGTCGAATTCTACGGACCAGGCCTCGACAATTTGCCACTCGCCGACCGCGCGACGATCGCCAACATGGCGCCGGAATATGGCGCGACCTGCGGCTTCTTCCCGATCGACGAGCGCACGATCGATTATCTTCGGCTGACCGGCCGCGACGAGACGCAGATTGCGCTGGTGCGCGCCTATGCGCAGGCGCAGGGGCTGTGGCGCGATGCGAGCTCGGCCGAGCCGCTCTTCACCGACACGCTCGAGCTCGACATGGATTCGATCGAACCGTCGCTCGCCGGGCCCAAGCGACCGCAGGACCGGATCCTGCTCAGCGAGGTGGACGAGCAGTTCAACGCGGAGCTCGACGGCACCTACAAGAAAGCCAACGACCCCCGTGTCGCGGTTGAAGGAGAGTTGTTCGACTTCGGCAACGGCGACGTGGCGATCGCCGCGATCACCAGCTGCACCAACACCTCGAACCCGTCGGTCCTGGTCGCCGCCGGGCTCGTCGCCCGCAAGGCGCGCGAGAAAGGCCTCACCGCCAAGCCATGGGTCAAGACCAGCCTCGCTCCGGGCAGCCAGGTCGTCACGGATTATCTCAACGAAAGCGGCCTCAGCGAGGACCTCAACGCGCTCGGCTTCGACCTCGTCGGCTATGGCTGCACGACCTGCATCGGCAATTCAGGGCCTCTCGCCGAGCCGATCTCGAAGGCGATCAACGACAATGATCTGGTCGCGGTCAGCGTGCTTTCGGGCAATCGCAATTTCGAAGGCCGGGTGTCGCCGGACTGCCGCGCCAATTACCTCGCGTCACCGCCGCTGGTGGTCGCTTATGCGCTGAAGGGCACCGTTCGCGCGGACATGGTCAAGGAGCCGATCGGCACCGCCACCAACGGCGAGCCCGTCTATCTCAAGGACATCTGGCCGTCGAACGACGAGATCCGCGCGCTCGTCGACGCGCACGTTCATTCGGAGATGTTCCGCCGCCGCTACGCCGACGTCTATCGCGGCGACGAGCGCTGGCGGAAGATCGAGATCAAGGGCGGCGAGACCTACGGCTGGCCGGCCGCTTCGACCTATATCCAGAACCCGCCCTACTTCACCGGAATGACGATGCAGGCGGCGGAGCCCGCCGACATCGAGCGTGCGCGGCCGCTCGCGATCTTCGGCGATTCGATCACCACCGACCACATCTCACCCGCCGGCGCGATCAAGCCCGACAGCCCCGCCGGCCGTTATCTGCTGGAACGCCAAGTGAGCCGCGGCGAGTTCAACAGCTACGGCTCGCGCCGCGGCAATCATGAAGTCATGATGCGCGGCACCTTCGCCAACATCCGGATCCGCAACCGGATGCTCGACAATGTCGAGGGCGGCTTCACCCGCTATGCGCCGACCGGCGAGTGCCTGCCGATCTACGACGCGGCGATGCTCTACAGGCAGGACAATCGTCCGCTCGTGGTCATCGCCGGCAAGGAATATGGCACCGGAAGCTCGCGCGACTGGGCGGCCAAGGGAACGGTGCTGCTCGGAGTCCGCGCCGTGATCGCCGAGAGCTTCGAGCGCATCCATCGCTCGAACCTCGTCGGTATGGGCGTCCTTCCGCTCCAGTTCAAAGAGGGTGAATGCGCGGCGAGCCTCGGCCTGATCGGTCGGGAGAAATATACGATCAAGGGCATGGCCGAGCTCAAGCCGCGTCAGGATATCGTGGTCACGGTGACTCCCGACGAGGGCGCCGAGTTCACCTTCACCGCCCGCTGCCGGATCGATACCTACAACGAGCTCGAATATTTCAAGGCGGGCGGCATCCTTCACTATGTGCTGAGGAAGCTCGCGGCGGCGTGACTCCGCTTGAGATCGCCGTCGAGGTCGTCGGCTGGGCCGGAGCGGCCCTCATCCTGCTTGCCTATCTGCTCCTGTCGGCAGGCCGGCTGACAGGACAATCATTGATCTATCAGGCGATGAACGTCGTCGGCGCCGCCGGATTCGTGGTCAATGGCTGGTGGCACCGCGCCATCCCCTCCGCCTCGCTCAACGTGCTATGGCTGCTCATCGGAGCGATCGCGTCATGGCGCATCATCAGGAAAAGAGGATCGTCGACCTCAGCCATGTGATCGAGCATGGCATGACCACCCTGCCTGGGCTCCCCGGCCCGCACATCTGCGATTTCTGGACGCGCGAGGGCTCGGCCGCCAACTATGACGACGGATCGAGATTTCAGATCGGCCGGATCGACATGGTCGCGAACACCGGCACCTATCTGGATTCGCCCTTCCACCGCTTTGCGGAGGGCAAGGATCTGGCCGACCTGCAGCTGCGCGCCCTAGCGGAGCTGCCCGGAATTGTCGTTCGGCGACCGTGGGAGAATGACATCGCGGTCGACGCGGCGGCGTTCGAAGGACTGGACGTGACCGGGAAGGCGGTGCTGGTTCATACCGGCTGGGACCGCCACTGGCGCAGCGAGCGCTATGGCGAGAACCACTCCTTCCTCACCGCCGACGCGGCGGATTGGCTGATCGGGCATGGCGCCGCGCTGGTCGGGATCGACAGCAACAACATCGACGATACGCGGCATCGGGCGCGGCCCGTCCACACCAGGCTGCTCGGCGCCGACATCCCGATCTGCGAGCATATGACCGGCCTCGGCCAGCTGCCGGACGAGGGTTTCCGCTTCTCCGCGGTGCCGCCGAAGGTGCGCGGCATGGGGACGTTCCCGGTTCGGGCTTACGCCGTGCTCGACTGAGCGAGCGCGGATTCGAGCCAGTCGGGGATGATCGCGTTCGCGGGCACGGCATCGACGCGCGCGTGGGCCACGGAGAGTCCAAGGTCGGGATATCCGATGCGCGCGCGTTCGCCACCGCCTCCCTCGACGACGAACAGGCGACGATTGACCTTCTGCCGCCAATTCATGCGCGCGGTGTTTTCCTGGCCGACGAAGCACCCCTTGCTGAAGCTGACCCCATTGAGCTCCGCCGCGTTGCATTCGAGCCAGAGCAGGTCGCCAAGCTCGGCGCGGCCTTCACAGACCCCGAGGCGGAGGCGGTGCTCGAGCCAGCCGATTGCCGGCTCGGCCTCCGGCGCGAGCCAGCGCCGGCCGAGCGACGGGAGCCGCGGATCGGCGTCGCGGCCGAATTCCTTCGACCAATGCACCGCGAGGGAAGGGTCGCGCTCGATCAGAATCGGCCGGCGCAGGCGGTAGATCGCCAGGCGCTTCATCAGATCGTCGGCGGCGGCGGCTTCGCAGTCGAGCAGCAAATCGTCGCCAGAGTCTTGGTCACTTGGCCAGACGATGAAGTCGAACAGGCACTTGCCCTGCGGGGTCAGCAAGCCCGCCCAGACCGGCAGCGCGCCGGTGACATCGCTTGTGACGAGCCCCTGAAGGAACCCTGACACGTCCTCGCCGGAAAGGCGGACGACGGCTCGGTCCGTGAGGGTGGTAGCGGCCATGGGTCTCAGTTAGGGAACGGCCCGTGGCTTCGCAAACGCTGACCATACGCCGGCCCGACGACTGGCACCTGCATCTGCGCGACGGCGACATGCTGCAAGCGCGTCGCACCATGGACCGCGCGGCAGTTCGCGCGAGCGATCGTGATGCCGAATCTCATCCCTCCAGTGACGACGCCCGAGGAGGCCATGGCCTATCGCGGGCGGATCATCGAAGCGGCGGGCGCAGGTTTCTCGCCGCTGATGACCTGCTACCTGACCGAGGAAACCAGGCCCGACGAGGTCGCGCGCGGGTTCGAAGAGGGCGCCTGGCTTGCCGCCAAGCTTTATCCGGCGGGCGCGACCACCAACAGCGCGAGCGGCGTGACCGACGTCCGGAGCATTTATCCGGTCCTCGAGCGAATGCAGACGATCGGCATGGTCCTCTGCGTCCACGGCGAAGTCACCGATCCGGAGGTGGACGTCTTTGACCGCGAAGCAGTGTTCATCGACCGCGTGCTGTCGCGGCTCATCGCGGATTTCCCCGGCCTCAAGGTGGTGCTCGAGCACATCACCACCGAGGAGGCCGCCGATTTCGTGCTCGGCGGCGGCCCCAACGTCGGTGCGACCGTCACCCCGCAGCACCTCATCATCAACCGCAATGCGCTTTTCGCCGGCGGACTGAGACCGCACGCTTATTGCCTGCCGGTGGCGAAGCGCGAACGACACCGGCTCGCGATTCGCAGGGCCGCGACCTCGGGGGCGCCGAATATCTTCCTCGGCACCGACAGCGCGCCGCATGCCCGGCACGCGAAGGAGTCGGGCTGCGGATGTGCTGGAATCTTCAACGCGCCATTCGCGCTCGAATCCTACGCGAGCGTATTCGACGCTGAGGGAGCGCTCGACAAGTTCGAGGCGTTCGCGTCGGAGAACGGCGCGCGCTTCTACGGCCTGCCGCTGAACGGGGGGATGGTCACGCTGGAGCGGGCCGAAGTCGAGGTTCCCGAACGCCTCGACGCGCATGGAATCGAGCTGATCCCGTTCCACGCGGGCCAGAAGCTCGGCTGGCGGATGGTCGACTGATTAGTCGCCGCCGGCCGCGCCGCTGCCGCCGGGGCCGATCACGGCGGCATAATGGTCTTCGAGCCGTCCGTAACATTCGCACGCCCGCCGCCTCAGCCCCGCCGCGTCGATCACCCGCACGATCCCGCGGCTGGTCGCAATCAGTCCTTCGGACGAGAGATCCTAAATCACCGCGTTCACCGTGGTGCGCTGGACACCGAGCAGTCCGGCGAGCGCTTCCTGGGTGAGCTCGATCCGGTCGCCGGAGCGTGACTGGGCGTGAAGCAGCCAGCGCGCCGCGCGTTCGGTAATAGAATGGAAGGCGTTGCACGCAACCGACTGCATCACCGCCGACAGCAGATAATCGGAATAGCGGCAGAACAGATTGCCGATGAACGGTGAGCGCTTCTTGGCGTCCTCGAGCGCGGTCATGGGCACCTTGAACGCCGGACCCCCGACCAGCACTTCCGCCCGCGAGAAGGCGGGTGCGTGCCCGCAGCTCACGATCCCGCCGACTGCGCCGCGGCTTCCGATCGAGGCGACCTCGATCGAGCGCCCGCCGCTCAAGTCGACGACCAGCGTGATCAAGGTCGAATCCACCGGGAAGAGGCTCGATCGCACCTGCTCGCCGCGCTTCAGCACCATCTCGCCGGGGTCGAGCTCGACCATCGCACCGAACGGCTCGATCAGCGCGCGCGCCTCGCGCGAGAAAGTGGAAAGGAGTCGGTTGCCGGCAAATGCCTGGTCAACCCGAGTGAGTTCGTCCGTCGTAATTTCTGTCACCATGATTTCCTGAAGGGCGCCCACTCGTCGTTACGAAAGCGGCGCGATGGGGGAATAATGCCTTTCGGCCAAAGTTGCTCCATCAGCCTTGGACGGCTTCGACGACTTCGCGTCCGCCAACGAGCAGACTGTCGGCGACCAGGCGCAGCGGAGCGACGTCGACGAGGCTTCGCCGCCCGTCGATCAGATCGACGAAAGTGCGATAGATATCGGGATATTCGCCAATGCCACTGTCGGCGCTGGCTTCGCCATTGAGGATCAGGCGCGCCCCTCCCGCTTCGAGGCGCACGCGGGTCCCGTCGCTCGTTTCGATGGCGATCGTCCATTCCTCGCCTTCCGTCCGGCGCCAGTCGAGGCTTGCCGCCAGCGGCCCATCCGCCTCGGGACTGTAGAAAGTGATGTCGGCGGCGATGGGGGTTTGCGCATTCTCGGGGTAACTAAGCACCGCCTTTTGCACGAACAGGCTACCCGGAAAGATCCGGGTTGCGATCGAGAAGGCGTTGATCCCCGGATCGAACACGCCGAAGCCGCCCGGCTCCCAGATCCAGCGCTGGCCCGGATGCCATTTATGGACGTCCTCGTGCCAGTGGATCTGCATCGACTTGATGCGCTGACCGGCGAGCGCCTTCGCCGCCGCCTCGACGGTCGAGTGGTGCTGCGCGTGCCAGGTGGTGAACAGGGTCACGCCTCTCGCCTGCGCGAGGCAATCGAGGTCCGCGATCTCGGCGAGACCCGTCGTCGGCGGCTTTTCGAGCAGGCAGTGGAGCCCCGCTTCGATGCACTCGCGGGCGATCGTATAGCGCGGCTCGGGCGGCGTCGTGATCGCGACCGCTTCGAGCCCGTCGACGCTGCAAATCAGCTCGCGCCAGTTCGTGAATTTCGCGCCGGCACCCTGGCCCGACCGGCTGGACGTCGCGACCAGCTCGAACCGCGGGCTGGCGGTGATCGCCGGAAGATGCTGGTCCTGGGCGATCTTCCCGAAGCCGATGATGGCGATGCGGATCGGCCTCATGCGCCGCAGCCCGGCGACATAGGCTCGAGCCTTGTCGAGGGTTTCGGCGCCCGACTGGCCGGGCTTGTACAGGCCCGAGCCGAGCCCGAAACCGGTTGCCCCGGCGTCGAGCCACGGTCGCATGTTGGCGGGCTTCACGCCGCCGACCGCGAGGACCGGCACGTCGCGCGGCAGGACGGCGAGCTGCGCCTTGAGAGTCGATGGGCTCGCGCCCTCGGCCGGGAACAGCTTCAGCACGTGCGCTCCCGCGCCGATCGCGGCCAAGGCTTCCGACGGCGTGAAATAACCGGGCGAGGAGACGAGGCCCGCCGCCACCGCAGCGGCAATGACATCCTTGTTGGTGTCGGGTGAAACAATGATTCTGCCGCCCGCCCCTTTCACCTGTTCCACCTGGCTCGGCTCGAGAACCGTCCCCGCCCCGATCAGCGCGCGATCGCCGAAGCGCCGCGCGAGCAATCCGATGCTCTTCAACGGGTCGGGAGAGTTCAGCGGCACTTCGATGATCCGAATCCCGGCTTCATGGATTGCCTCGCCGATTGCTTCCGCATCGTCGGGCGTCACTCCGCGCACGATCGCAATCAGCGGGCATTCGTCGAGATAGCGATGCAGCAGTTCTTTCGCGCTCACGTCAGATCCTCCTCGCGATTTCTTGAATGCCGGCGAGGAAGCATTGTTCACCGTCGAGCTCGAGCGTCTCGCGCTTCGCTTCTTCGAGCGCGGCGACATAGAGCCTCGTGAGCTCCGGTCGACCCATGACCATGACCTGCGCGCCGGTCGGCACCTCAAGTCCGATGCGGACGTCAGTCCCGATCAACAGCCCGCTCGCGTAGGACGCGGCATCTTCCTTCTTCATCTGGTCGAGGAGGACGCTCGCTCGCACCGAGAAGAGCTCGGCGGGCAGCAATTCGTTGAAGATCGCGTGGCGGGCGGCGTCACGGAATACCGGGTTGTCGGCAACCGGCCCCTTCAAGAGATCCGCGAGGATGCTGTGTTCCTTCAAAAGGTTGAACAGCTCGCCGGTCATCACGGTCTGGAAGCTCTGGATCTTCCCCTGGTGAAGCGAGGTCCATTTGTTGTGCGTCCCGGGGTGGCAGACCAGTCCGTTCAAATCGACCAGGCCGGCGGCGACAGCGCCGAGCAGCTGCACCTCCTCGCCCCGCATGACGTCGGCGCGGCCCTTGCCGATATAGGAGACGCCGGGGACGATCGCCTCACGATCGCCGGCCCAGACCAGCTTGCCCGCGAGATCGTCGATCCCGGCGGGACAGGGCACGTAGGGCGCTGGCTTCCAGCCGAGGTTCGAGCCGACCATTCCGGCGAGCAGCAACGGCTTGTCGCCGAGCCGCTCGCGGATTTCGGCGATCGCAGCGGGAAAGCCGCCTGGCGCGACCGACAGCGCTCCCTTGCCATCCTCGAACTCGTCGATTTGCTTGCCCTTGCCGTCGATCAGATAGGCACGACGGTTCGTGCTGCCCCAGTCGACCGCGATGAAACCATCTGCCCAGCGCATGCTTTTTGATCCCATGACGGAAGAACTCGCGAAGGCGATTTCGCTTCCGAGGTTTTCTTTTTTGGCGGCGGGGCTATCGCTTCACACGCCCAATTCCGAGGCTCGGCCCCGGTAAGTGATGAGGCAGGGAGATTGAACGATCGCCAACTTCATGTTCGCGACGGGGATCGAAAACAGCTATCCCACGATCAACCACGGCAAGATCCGCATCGACGAGATGGAGGTCTGCGGCCACTATGAACGGTGGCGCGAGGATTTCGACTGCGTCCAGGAAATCGGGATCAACTACCTCCGCTACGGGCCGCCGATCCACAAGACGTACCTCGGACCCAACAAGTTCGACTGGGATTTCGCCGACCTCACGTTTGCCGAGCTCAAGCGCCGCGAAATCACGCCGATCGTCGATCTCTGCCACTTCGGCGTCCCCGACTGGATCGGCAATTTCCAGAACCCCGACTTCCCGCGGCTGTTCGCGGCCTATGCCGGCGAGTTCGCCGAGCGCTTTCCCTGGGTGCAGCTCTACACCCCGATCAACGAGATGTTCATCTGCTCGGTCTTCTCCGCGAAATACGGCTGGTGGAACGAGCAGGAAAAGAGCGACAAATGCTTCATCACCGCGCTCAAGCACATCGTGAAGGCCAACGTCATGGGGATGATCGAAATCCTCAAGCGGCGCCACGACGCAATCTTCATCCAGTCCGAATCGTCGGAATATTATCACGCGGATTCGCCGGGAGCGATCGGCCGCGCGGAAGTGCTGAACCAGATGCGCTTCCTGTCGCTCGACCTCAATTACGGGCGCCGGGTCGACAGCGGGATGTACCAGTACCTGCTCGACAACGGCATGACCCGCGAGGAATATGAGTGGTTCCTCGAGCACCGGCTGAAGCAGCACTGCATCTTCGGCAACGACTATTACCAGCTCAACGAGCATCGTGTGTTCGCCGACGGCCACACCGTCGCCGCCGGCGAGACGTTCGGCTACGCCGAGATCACCCGCCAATATTACAACCGCTATCGGCTTCCGGTGATGCACACGGAGACCAACCTGTGGGAGGGCCCGCACGGCGACGAAGCGGTCAAGTGGCTGTGGAAGGAATGGGCCAACGTGCTGCGCCTGCGCAACGTCGGCATCCCGACCGTCGGCTTCACCTGGTACAGCCTGACCGACCAGGTCGACTGGGACACCGCGCTCCGCGAGCAGAACGGCAACGTCAATCCGCTCGGGCTGTTCGACCTCGACCGCAAGATCCGCAACGTCGGCCGAGCCTACAAGCAGCTGATCGCCGACTGGCGCAACGTGCTTCCGGCCTCCAGCGTGTGCCTCGTCGTCCCGATCAAGAAGATCAGCGGGCATGGCGACGAGGATGACGATGCCGCGGGCCGAAAGATGAGCGGCAGCGGAACTCAGGCGAGCAAGGCGGAAAAGGGGTGACCGGCCGCAAGATCGCCCGAATCGAGACGTTCCTCGTGCCTCCGCGCTGGCTGTTCGTGCGGGTTGAAGCGGACGACGGGGCATTCGGCTGGGGCGAAGCCAGCCTCGAGGGCTGGGCGGAGGCGGTCGAGGGCGTGTTCGAAGCCTATCGCGACCGCTTCATCGGCGCCGACCCGTTCGCCATCGAGGACATCTGGCAGGTCGGCTACCGCGGCGGCTTCTACCGCGGTGGTGCGGTCCTGATGTCGGCGCTGTCGGGCCTCGAGCAGGCGCTGTGGGATCTGAAGGGCCGCGCGCTCGGCCTTCCCGCCTGGCAGATGCTCGGCGGCAAGGTGCGCAACAAGGTCCGCTCCTATGCCTGGATCGGGGGCGACCGGCCGAACGAGGTCGCCGCCGCCGCCGAGGTTCGAAAGAACCAGGGCTTCACCGCGGTCAAGATGAACGCCACGGCCGAGCTCGACTGGATCGGAACGCCGAGACTGTTCGACGAGGTCGTGAAGCGCGTCGAAGCAGCGCAGGCCCTCGGCATGGACGTCGGCCTCGACTTCCACGGAAGAGTCCACCGGCCGCTCGCCAAGCAACTCGCCAAGGCGCTCGAGCCGCTCGGGCTGTTGTTCATCGAGGAGCCGCTGCTGTCGGAAAACCCCGACGGAATGGCGGACATTGCCGCCCATACATCGACTCCCATCGCGCTCGGCGAGCGGCTCTACAGCCGGTGGGAGTTCAAGCCGTTCTTCGAGCAGGGCGCGGTCGACATCATCCAGCCCGACCTCAGCCATGCCGGCGGAATCCTCGAAGTGCGGAAGATCGCGGCGATGGCCGAGGCCTATGACGTCGCGGTCGCCCCGCACTGCCCGCTCGGGCCGCTGGCGCTCGGCGCCTGCCTGCAGATCGCGGCCTGCACCCCCAATCACGCGATCCAGGAAATCAGCCTTGGAATCCACTACAATACCGGCGGGCACGACCTCCTCAATTTCTGCATCAACAAGGAAGCGCTGACGCCCATCGACGGCTACCTCCCGGTGCCCGAAGGCCCCGGTCTCGGCGTCGACATCGACGAGGCCGCCGTGCGTGAGGCCGACAAGGACCGCCACCGCTGGCGCAACCCGATCTTCCGGACGAAGGACGGCAGCTTCGCCGAGTGGTGACGCTTAGCGCGCTAGTGGCACTTGAAGCGGTCGAAGGGCTCGAGGCAGGAGTTGCAACGCCACTGCGCCTTGCACGGGGTCGAGCCGAAGCGGCTGATCTCGACGGTGTCGGTCGATCCGCATTGCGGGCATTCGGCGGTGGCTGACGTGCTGGGCGGCGCGATGCCGTAGGCGTGGAGCCGCTCGCGGCCGCGCTCGCTGATCCAGTCGGTGGTCCACGGCGGGAACAGCACGCGTTCGATGTGAACGTCGTCGAATCCGGCCTCGTCGAGGGCTTCGCGGATCAGCATCTCGATCGCGACGGTCGCCGGGCAGCCGGTGTAGGTCGGGCTGATCAGCACCCGCGGCGGATTCTCGGCAATGCCGCGGACGATGCCGAGGTCGGTGATCGTCAGCACCGGGATCTCGGGGTCCGGCACCCGTTCGAGCACGGCCATGATCGCCACTTTGTCGATCTCTTTCGCCGCGGTCTCCATGCGCGGCAATTTACACCCGTTCGAGCGCGAGCGCGATTCCCTGGCCGACGCCGATGCACATCGTGGCGAGCGCGAGCTTGCCGCCGGTCCGCTGCAACTGCTCGGTGGCGGTGAGCGCGAGGCGGGCGCCCGACATGCCGAGCGGGTGACCGAGCGCGATCGCGCCGCCGTTGGGGTTCACTTGGGGCGCATCGTCGGCGAGGCCGAGCTGACGAAGCACGGCAAGGCCTTGCGCGGCGAAGGCTTCGTTCAATTCGATGACGTCGAAATCCCCGATCTTGAGGCCGAGGCGCTTCATCAGCTTTTCGCTCGCGGGCGCGGGCCCAATGCCCATGATCCGCGGGGGGACGCCGGCCACGGCCGCACCGAGTACCCTCGCCTTTGGCGTCAGGCCGTTGCGTTTCGCGGCTTCTTCCGAGGCGATGATCAATGCCGCTGCGCCGTCATTGACGCCCGAGGCATTGCCGGCGGTGACGGTGCCATCGGGTCGAACGATCGGCCTCAGTCTGGCGAGCGCCTCGATGCTGGTCGCTCGCGGATGCTCGTCCTTGTCGACGACGATCGGATCGCCCTTCCGCTGCGGGATTTCGACCGCGACAATCTCGGCGGCAAGCCGGCCGTTGGCCTGAGCAGCCGCAGCCTTCTCCTGACTCCGCAAAGCGAAGGCGTCCTGATCCTCGCGGCTGACCTGGAACTCCTGCGCGACATTTTCGCCGGTGCTCGGCATGGTGTCGTCGCCGTACGCGGACTTCATCTTCGGATTGACGAAGCGCCAGCCGATGGTGGTGTCGTACATCTCGGCATTGCGGTCGAAGGCGGACGTCGCCTTGGCCATGACGAACGGCGCGCGGCTCATGCTTTCGCTGCCGCCCGCGATCATCAGCGCGGATTCGCCGCCACGGATCGCCCGCGCCGCCATCGCGACCGCGTCGAGGCCCGATCCGCACAGCCGGTTGAGCGTGACGCCGCCGGAGCTGTCAGGAAGCCCCGCCAGAAGTCCCGCCATGCGGGCGAGGTTGCGGTTGTCCTCGCCGGCCTGGTTGGCGCAGCCGAGGATGACGTCGTCGAGCTCGGCCCAATCGACGTCCGGGTTGCGGTCGATCAGCGCCTTGATCGGGATTGCCGCAAGATCGTCGGCTCGGACATGCGCCAACGCGCCGCCGTAGCGGCCGATCGGCGTTCGGACATAATCGCAGATGAAAGCGTCGGTCAGAGAACACCCCGCCGCATCTGGTCGAGCTCGATGCTCTCGAACAGCGCCTTGAAATTGCCTTCGCCGAAGCCCTCGTTGCCCTTGCGCTGGATGATCTCGAAAAAGATCGGGCCGATCACATTCTGGGTGAAGATCTGCAGCAGCAGCCCCTGCCCCTCGGTCGGGGCGCCGTCCATCAAAATGCCCCGCTTCTCGAGCTCGGGGATGCTCTCCTCATGGCCTTGAATGCGTTCGGGCAGCATCTCGTAATAAGTGTCGGGCGTCTCCTGGAAGGGGATGCCGCGAGCGCGGATGATGTCAACGCTGTCGTAGATGTTCGAGGTGCCGAGCGCGATGTGCTGGATGCCCTCGCCCTTATACTCGCGCAGGAACTCCTCGATCTGGCTCTTGTCGTCCTGGCTCTCGTTCAGGGGAATGCGGATTTTGCCGCAGGGTGAGGTCATCGCCTTCGAAAAGAGGCCGGTCTGCTTGCCCTCGATGTCGAAGTAGCGAATCTCGCGGAAGTTGAAGAGCCGCTCGTAGAAGTCGGCCCAGACGCTCATCCGGCCGCGGTTCACGTTATGCGTCAGGTGGTCGATATAGGTGAGCTTCGAATCCGCCTCGGCCATCCGCTGACGCCAGTCGGGATGGAAGTCGAAATCGACCTCGTAGATCGATCCCGCCGTGCCTTTGCCCTCGCCGTAGCGGTCGACGAAGAACAGGCGCGAGCCGCCGATGCCCTCGATTGCCGGGATGTCGAGCTCGCCATCGCCTTTGCTGACCTCGACGCTCGTTGCGCCGAGCTTGATCGCCCGCTCATGCGCCGCCTTCGCGTCCTTGACCCGGAAGGCCATGGCGCAAGCGCTCGGCCCGTGGGCCTCCGCATAATGCTCGGCGTAGCTGCCCGGCTCGGCATTGATGATGAAGTTGCAGTCGCCCTGCTTGTGCAGCGTGACGTTCTTGCTCTTGTGCCGGGCGATCTCGGGGAAGCCCATCCTGGTGAACAGCGAGCGCAGAAGCTCGATATCCGGCGCGGTATATTCGACGAACTCGAACCCGTCGGTGCCCATCGGATTGTCGAACCCGGTGACGGTCTTCTCCTCCACGGTCGTGGCCATCAGGGAATCTCCTTCGCGGCCCAACTGCGCCCCCCAAACGGCCATTTCAAGTGTGCGTAAGGTCACAAAGGTCACGGACAGCGGCGCCTTTGTCGTGACCTTAAGCGCCCTCACCGATCCGATCGGCGAATTGCGGCGCGGGCGCGGCAGGCGCATGGGCGGACGCTACTCCGACAGGATCGCTGTAGGACAGGAGAATCGGCATGGACGCTCCCGAGGGCTGGTCGTTCGAGGACGACGGCAAGGCGCTGGTCCGCACCCTCAAGTTCAAGGACTTCAGCGAGGCGTTCGGGTTCCTGGCGCGGGTCGCCCTCCACGCCGAGAAGGTCGATCACCACCCCGAGTTCACCAGCGTGTGGAACCGCGTCGACTTCCGGCTGACCAGCCACGACGCCGGCGGAGTGACCGAACGCGATGTGCGGCTTGCCGAGGCGATCAACGCCCTTGCGAATTAACCATCCTTCGGCGGCCATTGATCGTTCAGGCGCCAAGTGAGATAAGAGCATCGAAATGACGTCCGCGCCTGCCTTGGCTGACCTTGTTCGCGCCCCTTCGGCCGCGCCGGCGAGCTATTATTATACGCGGGAGGCTGGAACGAGCTGACGCGCGCCTAGCGACAGATCACCAGCCTCCGGACCCGCCAGCGCCAGCTCGGCGGGTTTTTTGTTGCACTCGAAAGGAAGACAGAAGTGCTCGACGATCCAAGCACGACCCCTCCACCGCCCTCCGGGCAGTCCCCCTCCCCAAGCAAGCTCGGGAAGGATTGGGAGAGCTACGTCGTCCCGCAACACTGGGAGGCGTTTACCGAGGAGGATCACGCCGTCTGGGATCTGCTGTTCGCGCGCCAGGTCGAGTTGCTCGGCACGCGCGTCGTCTCGGCATTCATGGACGGAATCGACCTTCTGAAGCTGGCGCATCCGGGAGTTCCCGACCTCGCCGAACTGAACGCGATCCTCCAGCCTCGGACCGGCTGGCGGACGGTGGCGGTGCCCGGGCTGGTGCCCGACGACGTCTTCTTCGCGATGCTCAGCGAACGCGTGTTTCCGGTCGGCAATTTCATCCGCACGCGCGACCAGCTCGATTATCTCGAGGCGCCGGACTGTTTCCACGACATGTTCGGGCATATCCCGATGCTCGCGCATCACGAGTTCGCCGAAATGGCGCGGCACATCGGCGAGCTGGGGGCCGCGGCGATCGCCGCCGGACGAGGGGCATCGCGCCGCGCGGCTCTACTGGCACAGCGTCGAGTTCGGGCTCGCGAAGGAGCGTGGCGAGATCAAGATCCTCGGCGCCGGGCTCGCCTCCAGCTTCGGCGAATCGCATTTCAGCCTGGAGAGCGACGAGGTCGCGCGGCTTGCCTTCTCGGTTCGGCGGGCGATCAACACGCCATACAAGCACGATGCCTTCCAGCCGCTCTACCTGGTCTCGGAATCGCTCGAGAAAACGATCGCCGAAGTGCTCGCGCTCAGTCCGCGGGACCTGATGGATCTTTAGCGGCTAGAAGCCGCGCTCGCCGGGGCGTTCTCCGCCCTGGGTTCCAAGCATCATGTTCAGATAGACCGCCTCGAGCGCGACGCGCTGCGCATCTTCCTCCGGGACGATCCCCGCCGCGTGCCCGCCTTCGATCGCTTCGTCATAGAAGAACTTGTCGCGGCATTGTCCGAGCCGAGCCGCGAGCTTGCGCGCGTGGCCGGGGTGGACGCGGTCATCGCGGGTCGAGGTGTAGATGAACGGCACCGGATATTTCACGCCGCATTCAAGGTTCTGGTACGGCGAATATTTGCTGATGAACGCCCAGTCCCCGGGCACGTCGGGATTGCCATATTCACCCATCCACGACGCGCCGGCGAGGAGGTGCGAATAGCGCTTCATGTCGACCAGCGGCGAGCCGATGATCGCCGCGCCCCACAAGTCGGGCCGCTGCTCGATCGCGACCGAAGCGAGAAGCCCGCCGTTCGAGCGTCCCGAGACCGCGAGACGGCCTTTTTGCGTGACGCCGCGCGCGACGAGGTCGTCCGCAACCGCGTAGAGGTCGTCAAAGGCCTTCTGCCGGTTCTCGCGGAGCACGGCATTATGCCATTTGGGGCCATATTCGCCGCCGCCGCGAATGTTGGCGAGGACATAGGCATTGCCCTGCTGCACCCAGAACAGGGCGAGCGGGCCCGAGCGATAGGGCTCGTGGACGAGATAGCTCGGCGTCTGCGCGAGCTCGAACCCGCCATAAGCGTGAATCAGGACCGGGACCGGGCCGGCGACGTCCTTCCGGTGGACAAGAAAATAGGGGATTTTCGTGCCGTCGGTCGAAGTCGCGAAATGCTGCTCGACGACCATGTTCGAGGAGTCGAACTGGGGCGGCAGCGCCTGGATCGCCGCGGGCGGCGCGCCCGGCTCGGCGCGGAACAACGTCGGCGGGTTGAGCATCCCCTCGACCGTCGCGAAGGCGAGGTCGGCGGTCGCCGCGGTGGCGTTGAGGTGGATGGTCGACTTGTCGGGTAGCGCGACGGGCGCGCTGCTCCACGTTCCGTCCGGCGCTCGCGTCAGCGCGGTCAGCCGGCCCGAAACGTCTTCGAGATATTTGACCCACAGTTTCGAGCGGCTGGCCGAGACATCCTCGACCGCCTGATGCTCGTTGGGAACAAAGACGGTCTCGATCGCGGGACTCTTGCCGGCGAGAAGGTCCGGGATCGAATAAGCGACCAGCGCGCCCGCCGGATGGCCATTCCACGCGGTCTTGAGCGATGCGATGACGCGGCCATCGAGCACGTCGTCGATCGTCGCGTCGCTCGGCAGCGGCGTCGGGATCAGGCGGCCGTCCGGCGCGAGGTGGCTGATCTTCGAATGGTAGAAATCGATCGCGCGATCGACGACCGGCCAGGTGCGCTCGCCGTCGACGAAAACGCGTGGGCGGACCGAGACGTCGGACTTCACGCCTTCCGCGATCTTTGCCGCCGCCGCCAGGGGAGTGCCGCGGCGCCACAATTTGACGATCCGCCCATAACCGGAGTCGGTGACGGTCCCGGGGCCGAAGTCGGTGTCGACATACAGCGCATCCGGGCCGGCCCAGGCGACGTCGGTCTTGGCGGTCGGAAGCGTGAAGCCGCGCGGGATGAAGGCGGCCTTGTCGAGGTCGAACTCACGGATTTCGACCGCGTCGCCGCCGCCGTTCGACAGGCTGACCATGCAATCGACATAAGCGGGCGACAGGCAGGTGGCGCCCTTGAACACCCAATTCTTGTGGTCGGCCTTGCTCATCGCGTCGATGTCGAGGAGCGTTCGCCACTGCGGCCGGCCGGACGCGAACGCCGCGAGCGGCGAGATCCGCCAGATGCCGCGCGGATGCTGCTCGTCCTGCCAGTAGTTGAGGACCTTATCGCCGAGGATCTGGTCGGGCTCGGCAATCTTCTTGTCGGTCGAAAGGAGCGCCAGCGCCCGGGCGCGGTAATCGGCGAAGCCCGGCTGCTTCTCGAGCGCCCTGCTCGTCGCCGCGTTCCAGCCCTTCACCGTGGCGAGCGCGCGAGGGCCGTCGACCTGCTCGAGATAGAGGTTCGGGTCGGCAGGCGCGGCCGGTGAAGCGGCCGGGGCCGCGATCGCCGCGAACCCGATCACCCATGCCCACGGCGCGCAACGCACCATCATTGAGGGGCCGGTACCGTTTCCGACTGATGGCCGGTCTCGACCGAGCTGCCCCGCGTCGACGGGCTGCATTGCTTCGTGGTCTTGATGTGGCTGCCCGAATCGTCGTTGGCGACGATCCGGCATTCCTGGGCCGTCTTCACGCCCGGCGCAGTGGTTCCGGCACAAGCCGCGACGAGCGGCAGAAAAGCGAGCACAAGTATAGACTTATTCATGGATACCCTCCCAAGTTCGGGTGCGCGTTGAGCAGCGGTCAAACGCGTTTGCAAGCTCAATTTCGACGAACGGCCGTTATGGACCATCGCCCGATGCGCGCTAGAGGATTACGCGCCAGCCGCTATAGCCCGGACATGGCCGAGCAGCCGACCAGTGGCGAATATCGAAGCGGGCACGACCCGCGGACCCTGCGCGACGCGCTCGGCTGCTTCGCAACGGGGGTGACCGTCGTCACCGGCCTCGACGAGGAGGAGCGACCGGCGGGCCTGACCGTCAACAGCTTCACCTCGGTCTCGCTCGACCCGCCACTGCTGCTCGTCTGCCTGCACAAGGAGGCCGCCAGCGCCGGCGCGCTCGTCGGCGCCTCCCATTTCGCGATCAACGTGCTGCAGACGGGGCAGCAGCCCGCGTCCATCACCTTCTCGACGCGGGTCGAGGACCGGTTCGGCTGCACGCCCTGGTCGCGCGGCGAGGCGGGCGCGCCGATCCTCGCCGAATCGCTCTGCGTATTCGAGTGCGAGCGCTATGCCGTTTACGACGGCGGCGACCACCATATCCTCGTCGGCCAGGTGGTGAAGGCGAGCTTCGACGCGGGGCTCGACCCGCTGCTGTACTTCCGTGGAAGCTACCGCCGGCTCCACTTCGATTAATCGACGATCAGGTCCTCGGGATGCCGGGTGAAGCGGCGCACCACCGCGACAATGATCCCGCCGATGACGAGGCCGACCGCCGCGCCGGCGAGCGCGGTAACGAGCCAGCTGACGATCCCGCCGAACCGGCCTGACGCCTCGCCGGCTTGCCGGGCCACCTCATGGATGAAGTGCGGGACAGGACCGGCCAGGTGCAGTTCCTCGAGCCCATGGAGAAGGATACCGCCGCCGACCCACAGCATCGCCGCAGTCCCGATCGCGGCCAGCGCCGTCAGCATTTTGGGAACGATTCGGACGAGCGCGTCGCCGATCGCGCGTGTGGTCCGGGCCCGGCGCTGCGCCAGGTGGAGGCCGATGTCGTCGAGCTTCACGATCAGCGCGACCGCGCCGTAGACGCCGGCGGTGATCGCCAGCGCGACGACGATCAGCGCCAGCGCCGTGGTCGCGAGCGTCAGATGCTCGAGGCTGGCGAGCGCGATCGCCATGATCTCGGCCGACAGGATGAAGTCGGTGCGGATCGCGCCCTTGACCTGCAGTTTCTCGAGTTCGACGGGGTCGGCCATGGCGTCGACCAGCTGCTCCTCATGCTCATGTTCGTGGAACAGTTTCTCGACGATCTTCTCGGTCGCCTCGAACGCGAGATAGGCGCCGCCGACCATCAGCAGCGGCGTCGTCAGGAAGGGCGCGAACGCGGTGAGCAGGAGCGCCAGCGGAAGCAGGAACAGCACCTTGTTCCTGAGGCTGCCCCAGGCGATCTTGCCGATGATCGGGAGCTCGCGCTCGGGCGCGAGGCCGGTGACGTAACGCGGGGTTACGGCGGTGTCGTCGATCACCACGCCCGCCGCCTTGGTGCCCGCCTTGCCCGCGGCGCCCGCCACATCGTCGAGCGAGGCCGCGGCGAGCTTGGCGATCGTCGCGACGTCGTCGAGCAGGGCGATGAGGCCGGAAGGCATCGCCGCGCCTTGGCCGAACGGCGGGGCGCGCGCAACTTGCCTCTCGCCGCGGTTCGGCTAGGCACTCGCGCGATGCTGGCATTGGACTTCATCAAGGCGAACCGCGCGGCGGTCGAGCGCGCGATCCGCGACAAGGGCGTCGAGCTCGATCTCGACGCGCTCCTCGCGCTCGACGGCGAGGTGCGCTCCGCCAAGACCGAAATCGACCGCCTGCGCGCCGAGCGCAATGCGGTAAGCGCCCGGTTCAAGGACTCGACGCCCGAGGAGAAAGCGGAGCTCGGGCGACAGGCGAAGGAAGCGGGGGCGCGGGCCTCGGCGCTGGAAAGCGAGCTTTCGGGCAAGGAAGCCGAGCTGAAGGCATTGATGCTGAAGCTTCCCGGCATTCCGTACGAAGGGGCGCCGGTCGGGCCCGACGAGAGCTATAACGTCGTCATCCGCACCGTCGGCGCGCCGCCGGAATTCGATTTCCAGCCGCTCGACCATGTCGCTCTGATCGAGAAGAACGATTGGGGCGATCTCAGCCGCGTGACGCAGGTGTCGGGCAGCCGCACCTATTGCCTGAAGGGCGCGCTGGCGCTGCTCGAGACCAAGCTGATGGGCTGGGCGCTTTCGCGGATCGCCGCGGCGGGTTTCACGCCGATCACCGTGCCCGCGATCGCGCGCGACCAGGCGTTCCTCAACCAGGGCCAGTTCCCGGGCCACCGCGAGGAGACATACGAGCTTCCGAACGACGATTTGTGGCTCGCGGGCACGGCCGAGGTGGTGCTGACCTCGCTCCACGCGGGCGAGATCATCGAGGCCGACAAGCTGCCGATCCTCTACGCCGGCTTCTCGCCCTGCTTCCGCCGCGAGGCCGGCAGCGCGGGGAAGGACGTTCGCGGGCTGCTGCGAGTCCACCAATTCGTCAAGGTCGAGCAATATGTCGTGTGCGAGGCCGACGAGGCGCAATCGGCCGAATGGCACGCGACCCTGCTGCGCCTCGCCGAAGAGATGCTCGCGGCGCTCGAAATCCCCTATCAGGTGATCGAGACGTCGACCGGCGACATGGGGCTTGGCAAGTATCGGATGAACGACATCGAGAGCTGGGTGCCGAGCCTCGGCAAGTATCGCGAGACGCACAGCTGCTCGACGCTCCACGACTGGCAGGCGCGGCGGGCGAACATCCGCTACCGCGGCGCCGACGGGAAAGTCCGGTTCGCGCATACGCTGAACAATACCGCGCTGGCCTCCCCGCGCATCCTGGTGCCGCTGCTCGAGAACCATCAGACCGCGGACGGCCGCGTGAAATTGCCCGCGGCGATGCAGGAGCTGATGGGGAGCGAATTCCTCTGAGCCACCGCTTCACGGGCGATGACCGGCCACCGCCCGGATGGCGGCGGGTCGCCGAGGGCGCGTGGCTGCTTCCGCGCCTGCTGCGCGGGTTCAGGGACGTCGCAGTCGCGGGCCCGGCGGACGGCCCACCGGCCTATGTCATCCCCGGCTTCTTCGCCTCGGACCGCACGTGCAGCGAGCTTCGGCTCGCGCTGGCCGACGCCGGCTGGCGGACGTTCCCGTGGGACCTCGGGCTCAATCGCGGGGCGCAGGCGGACACGCTTCGGCACATCCGCCAGCGCCTCGAAGTGATCCACGACGGCCGGCCGATCCTGCTCGTCGGCTGGAGCCTCGGCGGGGTTTTTGCGCGCGAGGTCGCACGGCAAGTGCCGGAGCTGGTCCGGGCGGTGGTGACGCTGGGCTCCCCTTTCTCGGGCGATCCGCACATGAACAACATCTGGCGGCTGTACGAGTGGATCGCGGGGCACAAGGTCGACGATCCGCCGGTGCCGCATTTCCCGGACAAGCCGCCGGTGCCGACGCTGGCGATCTGGTCGCGCAGGGACGGGATCATCGCGCCGCGCGCCGCGCGCGGCCTGGACGGGGAGCGCGACGCCGAGGTCGAGATCGGCTGCAGCCACATGGCGTTCGGGGTTTCGACGACCGCCACCCGGCGGCGCGGTCGAGGAAATCGGCAGGTTCCTGAAAGCGCGCGATTAATTTTCGATTCCTTATTGTTTCGGTAACGGAAAGATATCATCTTGGACGCGTGAAATGGGCGCGGACCGCGGTCTGCCGGCACGGCCGGCACGGTTCACCCGGACGACCTTGCGCCTCCGGGCTGGCACCGCTTTCGCGAAATGGCCTGGCATTTTCCACGGATCCTGGCGGGGCTTGGTCCCGTCGGCCCTCGAGGTCCGGAGGACGGGCCGCCGGCGCTCGTCCTTCCGGGTTTCCTCGCCGGTGACCGGACGACGATGGAGGTTCGGCGCGCGCTTGCCCGGTCGGGCTGGCGGGTTCATCCGTGGGGGCTGGGGATCAATCTCGGCGCCAAGCCGGACACGATCGAGCTTCTCGGCCGTCGTCTCGACGAGATCTACGACGGGCGGCGGGTGCTTCTGATCGGCTGGAGCCTCGGCGGCATGTTCGCCCGCGAGCTCGCGCATCGCCATCCCGACAAGGTGCGCGCGGTCGTCACCTTGTGCTCGCCCTTCTCCGGCAACTTCAAGACCAACACCAACGTCTGCGAGCTGTACGAGCGGATCGCCGGCCATGACGTCGACGAGCCGCCGTTCGCGCGTCACGACGGCAAGCCGCCGGTGCCGACCCTGGCGTTCTGGTCGCGCAGGGACGGGATCGTCGCGCCGAGCGCCGCGCGCGGGCTCGACCATGAGATCGACCGCGCGGTCGAGATCGACACCTATCATGTCGGCGCGGTGCTGTGGCGGCCCGCGCTCGCCCGCATCGTTCGCGACATCGAGGCATTCGTGGCGAACGCGGAGGGCCGCCCGCCGATCAAGCAAAGGCCCGCCGAGTTGCAGGATTGACTCTCGACCCCGACTCGCGAGAAAAAGAACAAAAGAAGAACAATAGCGTTGTGAGTCGTGTGGCAAGAGGCTTGTCCCTGGTCTCCGGCGGTGGAAACCGTGCGGCCGAAATCCCGCGGACGGGATCGACCATCCCCCGGATGGTCGACTTCCCTCCGCGCCCCAGCGGGCTGGGCGAGCGCTGGCAGCTGCCCGCGCCGCCCAGCCCCACCCTTTGCGAACTGTTCGCCGCGCACCCCCGCGATGGCGGCTGGGCGGGGTTCTTGCTGGCGCAGCTCGGGACGGAGAAACCGCTGCTGTGGGTGCAGGAGCGAATGGCGATCCTCGAGAGCGGGCGCGTGCATCCGCCGGGACTTCCCTCGCAAAACCTCATCCATGTCGAGGCGCGCGATTCGCGTGATGCGCTGTGGGCGATGGAGGAGGGGCTAAGATGTTCCGCGCTCTTTGCCGTCATCGGCGAGATCTGGGGCGACCCACGAGCGCTCGATTTCACCGCGACTCGGCGGCTTGCCGTCGCCTCGGAGCGGTCTGGCGTGGCCGCCTTTTTGATTCGGCTGGGCGGCCACGCCAATTTGAGCGGGGCGCGGATGCGCTGGCGGATCGCGAGCGCGCCGTCGCTCGCCAACGACCTCGATCCGCGGGCATCGGGAACGCCGGCGTGGGATGCCGAGCTGTTCCGGGCGCGCGGGATGCCGCCCGGCCGCTGGACCGTCGCGCATGAGACGGAGGCTTTCCATCTGGTTGCCGCATTTGGCGATCGAGCGCTGGGCGAAAACCGCCGACTTCAGCGCCTGAAGCTCCGGTCGTCCTCACCGTCGAAGGCACGCACGGGCCGGTCGTCCATGCCGTCACCAAGGCCGCCGCCGAACGCGGCGCGAGGGCCGGCGCGCGACTGACCGACGCGCGCGCGCTCGATCCGGCGTTGATCGCGGCGCCGGCCGATCCCGAAGGCGATGCGGCGCTGGTTCGGCGCCTCGCGCGCTGGGCCGGGCGCTGGTCGCCGCTGGTCGAGGTGGATGGCGACGGGCTGCGGCTCGACGTCAGCGGAGTCGCGCATCTGTTCGGCGGGGAAGGCGGGCTGGTCGACGATGTGCAGCGGCGGTTTGCGTCGCTTGGGCTGACCGCGCGAGTGGCGATCGCTCCGACCGCAGCGGCTGCGTGGGCGTTGGCGCGCTTTGGCCCCTCTCCCCTCGCGGGGGAGGGAGGGAGCCGCGAAGCGGCGGAAGGGAGAGGGGGCACCGCGCTGCCGGCCCCCTCTCCCCAACCCCTCTCCCGCAAGGGGGAGAGGGACTTAATTGAACAGCTCGCGCCACTCCACGTCTCCGCCCTCGGCCTCGACGCCGACACGGTGCGGACGCTCGAGCGGCTCGGCCTCAAGACGATCGGGGCGCTTCTCGGCTTGCCTCGGCTGGCGCTGGCGCGGCGGTTTCGAGGAGCCGAGGATGTCGTCGAGACGCTCGACCGGGCACTCGGCCGCAAGCCGGAGCCGCTTACCGCCATCGCCGCCGATCCGCCGCCCCGGGCGGACCTGCGGCTGGAGGAACCGGCGACCCATCCCGAAGCCGCCGGCCAGGCGCTCGAGCGGCTGATCCCCGAGCTCGTTCGGCAGCTGCAGGAACGGCATCTCGGAGCGCGGCGGTTGTCGCTGACCGGGTTCCGCGTCGACGGCAGCGTCGCCGTGGCGTCGGTGACGACGACGATTCCCAGCCGCGAACCGAAGCATCTCGAGCGGCTGCTCGCCGGAGTCATCAGAGTGGGGCCGCCGCGCTCGATCCCGAGTTCGGCTTCGACGCCTTCGCGCTAATGGCGGATTGGACCGAGAGCCTCGACTCCGCTCAGGAGAGTCTGGTCGAGGAACCGAGCGGCGAACAGGAAGTCGCGCGGCTGGTCGACCGGCTGACGATGAAGCTCGGGACGCGCGCGGTGCGGCGGCCGGAGGCGGAGGAGAGCCATTTGCCCGAGCGGGCGAGCGGGTGGGTGGCGGCTGTCGCGAACAGCTCCCTCCCCCCGCCGCGGGGGAGGGAAGGAGCCGCGAAGCGGCGGAAGGGTGAGGGGGCACTCCGCGGCCAGCCCCCTCTCCCCAACCCCTCTCCCGCGAGGGGAGAGGGGCTTCACCGCCCCCAGCGCCTGCTCGACCGGCCCGAAGCGATCGACGTCATCTATGCGACGCCCGAAGGCATGCCGCGGCGGTTCGTGTGGCGGCGGGCGGTGCATGACATCGCGCGCGCCGACGGGCCCGAACGAATCGCGCCCGAATGGTGGCGGCAACCGTCGACCAGCCGGCTGCGCGATTATTACCGGGTCGAGGACGTGAGCGGGCGGCGCTACTGGATCTATCGCGAAGGCGTGATCGGCGACGGCCGCGGCGGGCTGCCGGGCTGGTTCATCCACGGGCTGTTCGGGTGATGCTGTATCGCCAGTGCCCCGGCGCAAGCCGGGGTCCAGGGCAGCGGGAACCGCTGCTCATCGCAGCGGCCTGGGCCCCGGCCTTCGCCGGGGTACAATCAGTGCCTGAAAAGGTCGGCTTTCCCGTCTCAAGCTCGTGCCGCGCGAGGGCATGCCCCCGCCGCCGGCAGCGCCTGCGCCTTATGTCGAGCTTGGCGTCGCCTCGCCTTTTTCGTTCCTGCGCGGGGCGTCGGACGCGATCGAGCTGGTGCTGGCGGCGCTCGCCGCTCGGCTACGACGCCATCGGCATCGCCGACCGCAACACGCTTGCCGGCGTGGTGCGAATGCACAGCGCCTGCATCGGCGCGGGAATTCGCCCGCTGATCGGGTGCCGGCTCGATCTCACCGATGCTCCGAGCCTGCTCGCCTATCCGATCGACCGCGACGGCTACGGCCGGCTGTCGCGCCTGCTCAGCCTCGGCAAGATGCGCGCGGAGAAAGGCGCGTGCGAGCTGTCGCTGGACGACGTCGACGCGCATCAGGAAGGGATCGCCTTCATCGCCTGGCCGAGCGACGATCTTGATGTTTTCGAACGGGAATTGCCGCGGCTGTGCGATTCACTGACGTCACTTCGCCATGTCGCGGCGAGCTGGCTCTATCGCGGCGCCGACAATGCGCGGATCGAGCGACTCGACCGCCTCGCCGAAACGCCACGGCTGCACCATCCTCGCGACCAACGACGTCCATTATCACGCGCCCGAGCGCCGGCCGCTGCAGGACGTCGTCACCTGCATCCGCGAGAAGACGACGATCGCCAACGCCGGCTATCTGCTGAACCCCAACGCCGAGCGGCATTTAAAATCCCCGGCGGAGATGATGCGGCTGTTTGAGCGCTGGCCGCATGCGATTTCGGCGACTCGCGAGTTCGCGGATTCGCTGCATTTCAGCCTCGACGAGCTCAGGTACGAATATCCCAGGGAGACGGTGCCCGATGGGCGTTCGCCCCAGGAGCATCTGGAACATCTGACCTGGGAAGGAGCGAAGCGCTGGTGGCCCGACGGAATCCCGGAAAAAGTGCTGAAGCAACTCAATTATGAGCTGCCGCTGATCGAGCGGCTCGACTTCGCGCGCTACTTCCTGACCGTCCACGACATCGTCGACGTTCGCGCGAGGGCTCGACCCGCCGATCCTGTGCCAGGGACGCGGGAGCGCGGCAAACAGCGCGGTCTGCTATTGCCTCGGCATCACCGCCGTCGATCCCTCGACCAGCGACCTTCTGTTCGAGCGCTTCATCTCCGAGGAACGCGCGCGAGCCGCCCGACATCGACGTCGATTTCGAGCATGAGCGGCGCGAGGAGGTGATCCAGCACATCTACGACAAATACGGCCGCGACCGCGCCGGGATCGCCGCGACCGTGATCCATTATCGCCCACGCTCGGCGATCCGCGAGGTCGGCAAGGTGATGGGGCTGAGCGAAGATGTCTGCGGCGCGCTCGCCTCGACCATCTGGGGGAGCATGGAGGCCGAGCTCGACGGGGGCACGCGCGCCAAGGACGCGGGCCTCGACCTTAGCGACCCACACTTCAAGCGCACGGTGAAGCTCGCCGAGCAGCTGGTCGGGATGCCGCGCCATCTCTCGCAGCATGTCGGCGGGTTCATCCTCACCGAACGGCCGCTGACCGAGACGGTGCCGATCGGCAACGGCGCGATGGACGACCGCACCTTCATCGAATGGGACAAGGACGACATCGACGAGCTCGGCATCCTCAAGATCGACGTGCTCGCATTGGGAATGCTGACCTGCATCCGCAAATGCTTCGACCTGGTCGAGCAGCATCACGGGGAGAAGTGGGAGCTGGCGACGGTCCCGCAGGAGGTGAGCCAAGTCTACGACATGCTGTGTCGTGGGGACTTCGCTCGGCGTGTTCCAGGTCGAGAGCAGGGCGCAGATGAACATGCTCCCGAGGTTGAAGCCGCGTTGCTTCTACGACCTCGTGATCGAGGTCGCGATCGTCCGTCCGGGCCCGATCCAGGGCGACATGGTCCACCCGTACCTGAAGCGCCGCGGCGGCAAGGAGCCGGTGACCTTCCCCTGCCCCGATCCCGAGCACGGGCCTCCGGATGAGCTCGAGAAGATCCTCAAGCGAACGCTCGGAGTCCCGATCTTCCAGGAGCAGGCGATGAAGATCGCGCTCGATGCGGCGCGGTTCAATTCGGCCGAGGCGAACCAGCTGAGGAAGGCGATGGCGACCTTCCGTTCGAAAGGAAATATCGAGCTGTTGCAGGAGAAGATGGTCGGGCGGATGGTCAGCAGAGGCTACGACCCCGAGTTCGCGCAGCGCTGCTTCGACCAGATCAAGGGCTTCGGCGAATATGGCTTCCCCGAGAGCCACGCCGCGAGCTTCGCGCATCTCGTATACGTGTCGAGCTGGCTGCGGTGGCGTTACCCGGCGGCGTTCGCCTGCGCGCTCCTCAATTCACAGCCGATGGGTTTCTACGCGCCGGCGCAGATCGTCCGCGACGCGCGCGAGCATGGCGTCGAGGTGCGCGAGGTGGATGTGAATATGAGCGATTGGGATTGCAGCTTGAATCCCCTCCCCCCTTCAGGGGGAGGGAAGAGCTGCGAAGCGGCGAAGGGAGAGGGGCTCGACGGCCCCCCTCTCCCCAGCCCTCTCCCCCTGAAGGGGGGAGGGAGCCTGCGCTCCGCCTCGGCCTGCGCCAGGTCGATGGGCTGCAGCGCGAAGCGGCGGAGCGGGTGACGGCGCGGCGTCCCTACAGGTCTGTTGAAGAGCTACAGTCGCGCGGCGCGTGTCCCCGTCCACGCCATCCAGCGGCTCGCGGCGGCCGACGCGTTTCGTTCGATCGGGCTCGACCGACGAGCGGCGCTGTGGGACTCACGCGCGCTCCGCCAGGCACCGGACCTGCCTTTGTTCGCTTATGCCGAAGCGCTCGACGAAGGCGGCGAGGAAGTGCCGGCAGAGCTTCCGGCGATGCCGCTCGCCGAGCATGTCATCAGCGACTATCAGACCATCCGCCTCAGTTTGAAAGCGCACCCGATGGAGTTCCTGCGCGCGCATTATGCCGCGCTGAAATACGTCACCGCCGAGCAGCTGAACGGCCTTCGCGACGGAAGGCGGCTGTCGCTGGCGGGCGTGGTGCTGATCCGCCAGCGGCCCGGCACGTCGAAGGGCGTCGTGTTCATCACCATCGAGGACGAGACGGGAATCGCCAATCTCGTCGTCTGGCCGAAAGTGTTCGAGAAACAGCGCAAGATCGTGATGGGCGCGCGGCTGATGGCGGTGCATGGCGTGGTTCAGAAGGATCCCGACAGCGACGTGATCCACGTCGTCGCCGCCCGGCTCGAGGACCATACCCCCCTGCTCAGCCGGCTCAGCGACGATTCGCTGCTCCCCGCCCGGCTCGAGAAAGCGGACTCCCAGGGAAGCTGGGGGCGGCCGCCGAACCGTCATCCGCGCAACGTCGAGATCATCCCGAAAAGCCGCGATTTCCACTGATCGCGGTTCATGCGAGCGCAAGCTGGGCGTGCCATTTCCGCCACAAAATCCTCCTAAGGCGATGATGATGAAACGGATTTTGACCAAGGCCGCGATGGCCCTCCTGGCTATCGCGGCGCCGGCGATGGCTATGGGCCAGTCGCTCGAGGGCCGCTGGGCGAACCCCAAGCGCAGCGTGATCGTCAACGTCAGCCGCTGCGGCGATGCTTATTGCGGGACCGTCAGCTGGGCGACCGCGAAGAATCGCGAAAAGGGCACGACGCCCGGCACACGCGTGCTGAGCGATCTTCGGCCCGCGGGCGACGGCATCTACAAGGGCCGCGCGTTCGAGCCCAAGCGCGACATCAGCGGCTCGGCAACCATCCGCCAGGTCGGCCCCAACGTGATGGTCGTCAAGGGCTGCGCCATCATCGGTCTGTTCTGCAAGGAACAGCGCTGGACCCGAATCAGCTGAGCGAGACCCCCTCGGCAGCGAAATCACCGTTCAGGACGGCCGCCTGAAGCGCGCTCATTTCGTCGGCCCAATAGCGATCGGCGATAAAGTGCGGCGACAGCGCGCGCACCGCGGCGTGCACGATTTCCGCAGCTTCGGCGAGGTCTTGAGCGGCGCGTGATAGTCGATGCCCTCCGCCGCCGCCATCAGCTCGACGGCGATCACGCCGGCGGCGTTGCGCGCGATCTGGCCGGCCTTGCGCGCCGCGATCGGCGCCATCGACACATGGTCTTCCTGCCCGGCCGAAGTCGGGATCGAATCGACGCTCGCCGGGAAGGCGAGGCTCTTGTTCTCGCTGACCAGCGCGGCGGCGGTGACCTGCGGGATCATCAGGCCCGAGTTGACGCCCGAATCCGGCGTGAGGAAGGCCGGCAAGCCGCTCATCTTCGGATCGACGAGGACGCTGACCCGGCGCTCGGAGATCGAGCCGACCTCGCACAGCGCCATCGCGATCGTGTCCGCCGCGAACGCCACCGGCTGGGCGTGGAAATTGCCCCCGGAGATGGCGGTGTCCGAGCCATTGTTCTCCTCCGGGCCGAAGACGATCGGATTGTCGGTCACCGCTCCGGCCTCGATCGTCAGCGTCCGCGCCGCATTCTGAAGCAAATCGAGCGCGGCGCCCATCACCTGCGGCTGGCAGCGGAAGCTGTACGGGTCCTGCACCCGGTCGCATTGGACGTGGCTGACGAGGATTTCGCTGCCCTGGAGCAAATCGTGGATCGCGCCGGCGACGCGGATCTGGCCGGGCTGCCCGCGCAGCGCCGAGAGGCGCGGGTCGAACGGCTTGGCGCTGCCCTTCAACGCATCGACCGACAGCGCGCCCGCCGCAATGGCCGCGGCGAACACGCGCTCGCCCGCGAACAGGGCATCGAGCGCGAGCGCGGTGCTCGCTTGCGTCCCGTTGATGAGCGCCAGACCTTCCTTGGGGCCGAGCTGAAGCTCCTCCAGCGCGATGCGTTGCAGCGCATCGCGCGCGGGCATGGTCTCGCCAGCGACATCGATCCGCCCGTAACCCATGAGCGCGGAAATGAGGTGTGCGAGCGGCGCAAGGTCGCCGCTGGCGCCGACGCTTCCCTGCGAGGGAATGACCGGCATCGCATCCGCGTCGAGCAGGCGTTGGAGCGCATCGATCACCATGGGGCGAACGCCCGAATAGCCGCGGCCGAGGCCGAGCAGCTTCAGCACGATCATGAGCCGCGTGACGTGACGCGGCAGCGGGTCGCCGAGGCCGGCGCTGTGCGACAGGATGAGGTTGGTCTGAAGCTCGGCGAGACGGTCGTTGGGGATGCGCTTGTTGGCGAGCAAGCCGAAGCCGGTGTTGACTCCGTAAACGGTGTCGCCGGACGCGACGATGCGCTCGACCGACGCGGCGGAGGCGGCAATGCGTTGCATCGACGCGTCGTCGAGGCGAGCCTGCGCCCCAGCCCAAAGCTGGCGGAGTTGAGCGAGCGAGATGGCTTCGGGATTGAGCTTGAGCATTTCGCCCTCCTGTACCCCGGCGAAGGCCGGGGTCCAGCCCACAAAAGAACGGCGCGAAAGCGCCGCCTGGGCCCCGGCCTTCGCCGGGGAGCAGGTCAGGTGATCATCGGCAAATCCAGCCCCTGCTCGCGCGCGCAGTCGATGGCGATGTCATAGCCCGCGTCGGCGTGGCGCATGACGCCGGTGCCGGGGTCATTCCACAGCACGCGCTCGAGCCGCCGCGCGGCATCGTCGGTGCCGTCGGCGACGATCACCATCCCGGCGTGCTGCGAATAGCCCATGCCGACCCCGCCGCCGTGATGGAGCGAGACCCAGGTCGCGCCCGAGGCGGTGTTGAGCAGCGCGTTGAGCAGCGGCCAGTCGCGACACCGCGTCGCTGCCGTCCTTCATGCTTTCGGTCTCGCGGTTGGGCGAGGCGACGCTGCCGCTGTCGAGATGGTCGCGGCCGATGACGATCGGCGCCGAGACTTCGCCGCTCCGAACCATCTCGTTGAAGGCGAGGCCGAGGCGGTGGCGCTGGCCGAGGCCGACCCAGCAGATTCGCGCCGGAAGCCCCTGGAAGGCGATCCGCTCGCGCGCCATGTCGAGCCAGCGGTGGAGGTGCGGATCGTCGGGGATCAGCTCCTTCACCCGCTGGTCGGTGCGATAGATGTCCTCGGGGTCGCCGCTCAGCGCCGACCCAGCGGAACGGACCGATGCCGCGGCAGAACAGCGGGCGGACGTAGGCGGGAACGAAGCCGGGGAAGTCGAAGGCGTGGGTGACGCCCTCGTCATAGGCTTCCTGGCGGATGTTGTTGCCGTAATCGAAGGTCGGCACGCCCATGTCCTTATAGGCGAGCATCGCCTCGACGTGGCGCGCCATCGACTGCCTCGCCGCTTCGGCCACCGCGGCGGGATCGCGCTCGCGCATCTCCTGCCATTTGGCGACGCTCCAGCCCGCGGGGCAATAGCCGTTGGCGGGATCGTGCGCGCGAGGTCTGGTCGGTGAGCGCATCGGGTCGGATGCCGCGCGTCAGCATCTCGGGGAGGATCTCGGCCGCGTTGCCGAGCAGGCCGACGCTGGTCGGCTCTTCGGCCGTGCGGATGATTTCGAGCGCTTCGTCGATGCTCGACGCACGGCGGTCGAGGTAGCGCGTTTCGAGCCTTTTCTCGATGCGGCTCTCCTGCACCTCGATCGCGATGCAGTGCGCGCCGGCCATCACCGCCGCCAGCGGCTGCGCCCCGCCCATCCCGCCGAGGCCGGCGGTGAGGATCCACTTGCCCGTGAGGTCGCCGCCGTAATGCTGGCGGCCCATCTCGACGAAGGTCTCGTAGGTGCCCTGGACGATCCCCTGGCGTGCCGATGTAGATCCAGCTGCCGGCGGTCATCTGGCCGTACATCATGAGCCCCTTGCGATCGAGCTCGTTGAACACCTCCCAGTTCGCCCATTTGGGCACGAGGTTCGAGTTGGCGATGAGCACTCGCGGCGCGTCCTTGTGGGTGCGGAAGACGCCGACGGGCTTGCCCGACTGGACGAGCAAGGTCTGGTCCTCCTCGAGCCGCTCCAGCGTCTCGACAATCTTGTCGAAGCATTGCCAGTTGCGCGCGGCGCGGCCGATGCCGCCATAGACGACGAGGCTCTGCGGGTCCTCGGCGACCTCATCGTCGAGGTTGTTCATCAGCATCCGCACCGCGGCTTCGGTGGCCCAGCTTTGGCCTTGATCTCGCTGTCCGCGCCGCGCGCGGATGTGGCGGCTGTTGTCGCGTCTGTCGATGTTCACGAACGCGCCCTTAGCGGCTGGAGCGGCGCGACCCAAGGGGACGCCAGCCGTCGATCCAGACGAGCAGAAAGCCGGCGAGGACGAAGGCCGCCGCGATGCCGGCGGCGTTGATCGCGGTTTGCAGCCAGCCGAGATGGCCGACGTCGAGGAACGGATAGGGATATTTGTCATCCGCCCGGCCGCGCGCGACCGCATAGATGAAATAAGCGAGCGGATAGACCACCCACCACAAAGGGGCATTCCAGCGCAACTTGGCGCGCGGCGCGAACAGCAGCCACCACAAAAGCATCAGCAGCGGCGTCACCTTGTGCAACATCACGTCCGCGATCTTCGCCGCGCCGTTCATCGTATAGAGGTGCTGGAAGGAGGAATGCGTAGACGATCCCGACGAGCAGGATCGCGAGGGTGATCCCGCCAAGCAGAAGCGGCGAGACTCGCCGGCCGATCGCGACCGCGGTCATCACCACCGCGACGATGAGGTTGGTGAGGATGGTGAAGTAGCGGGCCAGGATCCAGAGCGCCTGAGCGGCGTCGTGCTGCTCGGCGTAGGTTGCGGAGAATTGCACCGCCAGCCCGGCCCAGCAGGCGATGGCGACGAGCGCGGCCGCGGCCCTAGGCATCGGCACCCGCGAAGATTCTGCGTTCGGGCCCCGGCAAGCCAACCCAATAGCCGAGCTCGGCCAGGGATTCGATGCGCCATGCACAGAGGTCCGCCTGCTTGCCGGGAGCAATGCTCCCGATGCTGTGCGCGAGGCCGAGCGCGCGCGCGGCGTTGGTCGTCATCCCGGCGAGCGCCTCCTCGGGCGTCAGTCCGAACAGGGTGCACGCCATGTTCATCGCCAGCGTCGGCGACAGCAAAGGCGAGGTGCCGGGGTTGCAGTCGGTGGCGACCGCCATCGGCACCTTGTGCTTGCGCAGCAGCGCGACCGGCGGCTTCTTCTTTTCCTGGAGCGCATAATAAGCGCCGGGCAGGAGCACCGCGACGGTGCCGGCCGCCGCCATCGCCTTCGCGCCCGCCTCGTCGAGATGCTCGAGATGGTCGGCCGACAGCGCGCGATATTGCGCCGCCAAGCGCCGCGCCGTGGCTGTTCGACAATTGCTCGGCGTGGAGGCGCACTCGAAGCCCGTGATGCGCCGCGGCCTTGAACAGGCGCTCGATCTCTTCGGGCGTGAAAGCGATGGTTTCGCAAAAGGCGTCGACGCTGGTTGCCAGCCCCTGCTTCGCGGCAGCGGGAATCAGCTTGTCGACGATCTCGCCGACATAATGCGCGCGGCGGTCCTTGCTGTCGGCGGGAAGCGCGTGGAGCGCGAGCAACGTCGGAACGATGCGCACCGCCGCGCCCTCGCCAAGCTCGCTGGCGATCTTCACCAGCCGCAGCTCGCTCTTGGGGTCGAGGCCGTAGCCGGACTTGATCTCGACCGTCGTGCAGCCGCCGCGGATCAGCGCGTGGAGGCGGCGCCGGCTTTGATCCAGCAGCTCCTCGTCGGACGCGGCAGCGGTTCGCTTGACCGTCGAGGCAATGCCGCCGCCGGTCTTCGCGATCTCCTCGTAGCTCGCGCCCGCGCGGCGCATCGCATGCTCATCCGCGCGAGTGCCGCCGAACACGAGATGCGTGTGGCAATCGATGAGGCCGGGAGTCACCCACGCGCCGCCGAGCGCATCGACCTGCCGTGCCCGGAAGCCCGCCATTTCGGTCCGCTTGCCGACGCGGACAATCTTGCCGTCGGCGATCCCGATCGCGCCATGCTCGACGATCCCGAGCGGATTGCCCGGCCGCTCCTCGAGCGTCGCGATGTTGCAGTCGACGAGCAGCCGGTCCCACATGATTTGGCCTTAGCGGGACGCCTTGCTACGGCAAAGCCATGACGCGCCTGGCCCAATGTCGCGAGCTTTTGAACCATGACGGCGCAAAGGTGCCCGATCGGGCTGGTCGGGGCGCCGCTCGCCGCCGGATCGGTGACTCCCGGCGCGTGCGACAAGGCGCCCGAGCTTCTTCGCAAGACGCTGAAGCGCATCGGCCGCTACGACGTCGAGATCGGCCGCTCGATCTTCACCCCGATCCGCGATCGCGGCGACGTCGGCCTCGACGGCCTCACGATCGAGCAGGCGACGGCGCCGATCCGCGACGCCGTTTCCGCCAGCCTCGAGGACCATTCGCTGACGCTGCTCGCCGGCGGCAACAATGCGGTCACCCGCCCGGCCGTGCTCGCGCTCGGCATGCCGCTGGCCAAGGTCGGCCTGATCACGCTCGACGCGCACTTCGACATGCGCGAGCTCGACGAGGGTCTGAGCAACGGCAATCCGGTGCGGGCGCTGATGGAGGACGGGCTGCCGGGAAAGAATATCGCGCAGATCGGACTCGCGAGCTTCGCCAACACCGAGAAGATGCACCGCGACGCGCTCGCCGCCGGCAATCTCGTGATCAGCATCGAAGAGGTCCGGCGCGACGGAATCCGCCGGGCGGTCGAGCTCGCGATCGAGCATCTGAGCGGCGCCGACGCGATCGTGCTCGACTGCGACATCGACGTGATCGACCGAGCGCAAATGCCCGGCCGCCCCCGGCGCTCGGCCGGGCGGGATGCACGTCAGCGATTTCTTCTGGGCGGTGCGGCGGATCGCGACGCATCACCGGGTGCGGGTGATCGATCTGACCGAATGGGACCCGTCGCTCGATTCGACCGACCTCAGCGCCTTGACCGCGGCGCGCTGGGTCGCGGAGTGCGTCGCCGGGTTCGAGGGCCGCTAAATCGCATTGCCGTCGATGCGGCCCTCAGCTTCACGAATCCGCGCGCTCCTCATTCGTCCAAGATGCGACAAGGCCCTGAAGGTGATTGAGAAACGCAGCCGGTCGCCGGGAGCGATCCGGTGCTCCCATTCCCAGCGTGCTTCACCTGACAACAGGTAGCCGGAACGCGGCGCGACATCGAGGCTCGCGCGTCTGAAGCCGTCTGGTCGTCCGCTGCCTGAAGCGCAGCATCGGCGGGTGATCGCGAGCGAAATGCCGACGACCTGGTCGAAAACGTCGCGATCCCGATGCCAGCCAATGCCCGCGTCCGGGTCGTAGCGGGCCAACAGGACATGGACGAATTCGGCCGGTTCCAGCCGAGCGAAGTCCGCAGCCTTGTCACGGAGCGGGAGCAGCCATCGGGGATCGGCTCCGCGGGCGAAAAGCTCGCGTCGTCGAAGTCGTAGCGCCAGCCGAAGCTCTTGGTTTTTCGATTGCCGAGCCAACCGTGGAAGCGGAAGGGCGCGAGATCCATCGTGTCCAGCCGCTCGACGAGCATTCGCTCCTCAGCCTCGCCGATGAGCCTCCAGCGATAGTCGAGGCCGGCGATGAGCGGCGCGTCGAACAGCAGGCTCATGTCGCGAACAGTTCCTCGAGCTCGGACGGCCTGAGCTCCGGCGCGAGCTGCTGGTACGTGCACTGATTCGGAGCCTTGTCGGGCCGCCAGCGGACGATCGACGTGCCATGACGGAAGCGGCCGCCGGTGACCTGGTCGTAGCGGACTTCCACCACCAGAACTGGCCTGAGCGGCTCCCACGCCATCGATCGCTCGGTGTTCCAGCGGCTCGGCCCGCCGGGCGCGTTGCCGGTGAAGCCCGGCGGTTCGATCAACTCCTCGAGCTCCTTGGTGAGCGCGGCCCGTTCTTTCGCGGGGATGGCAGAGGTGAAGCCGACATGGTTGAGGCGGCCCTCCTGATCGTAAAGGCCGAGCAGGAGAGAGCCCACGACCTTCTTTTTCTCCGCGTAGCGGAACCCGCCGACGACACAGTCGGCGGTCCGCTGCTGCTTGACCTTGATCATCGCGCGCTCGCCCGAGCGATATTCAAGGTCGCGTGCGCTTGGCGATCACCCCATCGAGCGCGCCGCCGCTCCGTTCGAGCCAGCGCAGCGCGATACCGCGATCGCGAGTGACCGGCGACAGGTGAAGTCCGGGCGCTTTCGACTTCGTGAAGAATTGCTCCAACTCGACGCGGCGCTTCGCGAGCGGCTGGTCGGTCAAATCCTTGCCGTGAAGTTCTAGCAGCATCGAACAGCATCAGCTCGGCGGGATGCTCGGCGGCGAGCTTGCGAACCCGACTCTCGGCCGGATGCAATCGCAACTGGAGCGCCTCGAACGACAGCGCATCGCCAACCGGAATGATGAGCTCGCCATCGAGCAGGAAATCGCCGTCCTTCACGCCCGCGAGCAGCTCGACGACGTCGGGGAAATACCGGCCGAGCGGCTTTCCCGACTTGGATGTCAGCGTCACCTCATCGCCGACGCGGCGGGCGAGGCAGCGAAAGCCGTCCCACTTGGGCTCATACTGCCAGCCGTCGCCATCCGGCAGCTCGGCGGCGAGCAGCGCCTCCATCGGCGCCGGGACCGGCGTAACCTTCGCCATGCGCAGACAATCGCATGGGCGTTGCAGTCGTTCCCGTTGCGCGCGGTGGCCCGCCTGTTACGCTGCCGGTCTGATTGGGGAGGACGGAATGAAATTCGATCCGAACGCCGCGACCGCGCGGTATATCGACAGCCTGGGGCCGGCGGCGCTGCAGAAGGCGCATGATTATACCGTCGGCAAGGAATGGATGCTGCTGTGGGGCCTGGTCGTCGCCGCGGCGGTCACCTGGCTGATCGTGCGCTGGGGGATTCTCGACAAGCTCGAGCAGCGGATCGCCGAGCGGCGGCGCAACCTGCGCGCATTCGTCATCAGCCTCGTCTTCCTCATCGTCTCGGCAGTGCTGACGCTGCCGTGGACCATCTATGCCGGCTGGTGGCGCGAGAAGGGCTACGGCCGAACCAGCCAGCCGTTCGCCGACTGGTTCGGCCAGAACGCGCTCGCGCTGGCGATCTCGTCATTGCTCACGGCGTTGTTCATGATCGGCGTCTATTGGCTGATGCGCCGAACCGGAAAGCGCTGGTGGCTATGGTCGGGCGCGCTCACCGCGGCCGTCCTCGCCTTCGTCCTGCTATTGTCGCCGATCCTGATCGAGCCCCTGTTCAACAAATATGAGCCCGTGCCTCCGGGACAGGTCCGCGACGCGGTGGTCGAAATGGCGCAGCGCGCCGGGATCCCGCCGAACAAGGTCTATATGTACAACGGCTCGCGCCAGTCGAACAATTTCACCGCCAACGCCGGCGGGGTCGGAAGCACGGCGCGCGTGGCGATCTCGGACGTCGCGCTCAAGAATGCGTCACTCGACGAAGTGCGCGCGGTCACCGGTCACGAGATCGGTCATTATGTCCTGAAGCACAGTTGGTGGGGCGTGCTGTTCTTCTCGATCACCGCGATCATCCTGTTCTGGCTCGCGGAGAAGCTCTACCCGCGTTTCGCCCGCGCCTTCGGCACCGACGCGCCGATCAGCGACCCGCGCGGGATCCCGGTGCTGTTCTTCCTGATCTCCTTCTTCAGCCTCATCGGGCTTCCGGTGCTGAATACCTTCGGCCGGACGCTCGAGAGCCAGGCGGACATGTATTCGCTGCGGACCGAGAACCGTCCTGACGCGCTGTCGACGGCGCTCGTGAAGACCGCGGAATATCGCTATCCGCGGCCCAATCCGGTCGAGGAGTTCCTCTTCTACGACCATCCCTCGGTCGAGCGGCGCGTTCGGACCGCGATGGAGTGGAAGGCCGCGCATCCGGAGCCGCCGACGCAATAGGTGAAGCTTTCACATAGCCCGCCGCGGCAGCCGCATTAGCTTGTGCGCTGCAGCAGGCGGGGGCGTGCGCATGGCGGGTCAGCAGTTAACGATCGACAGCGGCGACACGGCGTGGATGCTGGTGTCGACGGCCTTCGTGATGGTGATGCTGCTTCCGGGGCTCGCGCTCTTCTACGGCGGGCTGGTCCGCGCCAAGAACCTCCTCAGCGTGATGAGCCAGGTGCTGGGAATCACCGCGGTCGCGATCCTGACCTGGGTGCTGTGGGACTACAGTCTCGCCTTTCACGACGGCAATGCGGTGATCGGCGGGTTCGGCAAGGCGGGGTTCGCGGGGATCGGCGGCGATAGTGCGTGGGCGGTCGGAAACGAGGGAAAGGCGATTCCGGAGCTCGTCTTCGCGGCGTTCCAGATGAGCTTCGCGGCGATCACCGGCGCGCTGGTCATCGGCGCGCTGGTCGAACGGGTGCGCTTCGGCGCGATCATGCTGTTCGCGACGCTTTGGCTGACGGTCGTCTACGCGCCGCTCGCGCACATGGTGTGGGCGAGCGACGGCTTGCTGTTCAGGCTCGGCGCGATCGACTTCGCCGGGGGCACCGTGGTCCACGTCAACGCCGGAATCGCGGGGCTC